>JAENXC010000008.1 GCA_016649715.1 Flavobacteriaceae bacterium
AGTATTCAGTATTCAGTATTCAGTATTCAGTATTCAGTATTCAGTATTCAGTATTCAGTATTCAGTATTCAGTATTCAGTATTCAGTATTCAGTATTCAGTATTCAAAAATATTTTTTTTGGATTTGTTCAGACTAAATAACTAAATAACTTATTAACAGATAACTGATAACTGATAACTGATAACTGAAATTCATGAAAGTCTCGTCTTTACTACCGTTGAGATTGTTTTACCATCAGCTTTTCCAGCGAGCTTTGCACTTGCCAAGCCCATCACCCTGCCCATATCTGCCATTGACGACGCTCCGGTTTCGGTGATGATTTGCTCCACAATTTTGCTTACTTCCTCTTCACTTAATTGTTGCGGTAAAAACTGCTCTATTACTTTTGCCTGTGCCAATTCTGGTTCAGCGAGGTCTAGGCGGTTTTGTTCCGTGTAAATTGCTGCACTATCCTTTCGTTGTTTTACTTGTTTCTGAAGTAATTTTATTTCTTCCTCTTCGCTCAATTCGGCTTTTGAACCTGTTTCGGTCTGTGCCAAAAGCAAGGCTGATTTAATGGAGCGCAATGCTTCCAAAGACTGTGCATCCTTCGCTTTCATTGCGGTTTTCATCGCGTCCATTACTTTGTCCTGTAAGCTCATTTCTTTGTTTTTTAATAGCATACGAAGATACTCAATTTAGCTGAAACGCGAAACCCGAATAAATAGATTTATCGATGAAAGTAGTACTCAAAAAAAAGGCCCAATCTCAATAAAGAAAATTTGGGCCCCTGCTTTAAGTGATAATAATAGCACTTAGTCTACATTGTCGTGAAGAAATGAATTGTTTTTGCGCAATTCAATTTCATCCTCGTCTGTGTTTACTGAAGTTCTTGAAATATTAGGTTCTCTTTTGGTTTCGTTTAGGTCAATTCCCATACGCTTGTAGGCCGGCTGTTTTTCAATTTCATCAATGCGGGAAGGACTGTTTTTAAATTTATAATTGAACTCCTTCATCTTCCTCTTGCGCTCTTCGGTGCGGTCGCTCAATATTTTTGATATTGGTGAATTCAGCGGGTCTTCTTCCCCATTAATTTCCGTTTCCTTTGAGCTCGGCTCTGAAACGGTTCTTTTTTCAAAAACAATTTCTTCGTCATCATCATTGTCCGCAATAGCTATTTTTGAAGGCTTGGCGCTGGTTAAATGGTTTTCCATTTCTTGGTAATCATCCAAACTATAGCGTTTTATTCCATCGCCGGAAACTTCGGTAATTGGAACAATCTCAACGTGGTCCTGAACTTCTATTTCACTTAAATTGAAGAAAACCGCTTCCTCTTTTTCTTCCTTTTCAACTGTTTTTTTAGAAGTGGAATTTATAGGAAGATCAAACATCAGTATCTGCTCATCACTTTCTTCGTAAATGGTTTCCGCAGTATTCTCTTTTTCGGTTTCCAGTTTTTTAGGCACTTCAATAATCACAAACTCGTTCACATTTATTTTATTGATTTCCACTTGGTTGAACTCCTCGATTTTCTCAACCTCTACTTCTTCATAAGAAACATTTAATTTTTTAAGCAATTCCGAAGTTTTGATATAGCCTTCAAAGGGTAGTTTTTCCTCCACTTCCACTTCATCAAAGAGTGTGTGTTTTACAATTGGAGCCTCGGTTTTGTGCTTAATGTTTAAGGGTGTTTCAGGTAACCGAACAGCTGTGGCAGTCGCTTTTGGTGTAAGGTCCTGCTCTGCCTTTTGGTCATCCTCTAGGGTGTGAATGATTTTTTTGGTTTCGGTATTTACAATTTCGTTTTGTTGTTCCATATTAAAACCTGTTGCAATTACAGTGATAGAGATAGAGCCCTCAAGACTTTCCTCATCGCCAACACCCATAATTATGTTGGCGCCATGGCCAGCTTCATCCTGAATGTGGTCACTTATTTCGCCAATTTCATCAATGGTAATTTCATCGGAACCGGAAACGATAAGCAGCAATACGTTTTTGGCTCCCTTAATTTTATTGTCGTTGAGCAATGGCGAATCCAACGCCCTGCCAATGGCTTCTTTCGCCCTGTTGGCACCAGAAGCTGTAGCGCTTCCCATAATGGCGGTGCCGCTATTGGCAAGTACGGTCTTGGCATCGCGAAGGTCAATGTTTTGGGTGTAGTGATGGGTGATTACTTCGGCTATACCACGAGCAGCGGTGGCCAAAACCTCATCAGCTTTTGAAAAACCAGCCTTAAAACCGAGGTTTCCATAGACTTCGCGCAATTTGTTGTTGTTGATAACCACCAACGAATCCACATTTTGGCGGAGCTTTTCCACCCCAATCTGGGCTTGGTCGTTTCTTGTTTTTCCTTCAAACTGAAAGGGAATGGTAACAATCCCAACGGTAAGAATGTCCAAATCCCTGGCCATTTTGGCAATAATCGGGGCCGCACCAGTTCCTGTGCCACCGCCCATTCCGGCTGTGATGAAAATCATTTTGGTATTGCTGGTAAGCATACTGCGGATTTCCTCCATGCTTTCCACGGCAGATTGCTCGCCCACTTTAGGGTTTGCACCAGCTCCCAGACCTTCCGTAAGGGAAACACCCAATTGGATTTTGTTTGGCACTGGGCTGTTTTCCAATGCTTGTGAATCTGTATTGCAGATTACAAAGTCAACTCCCTTTATGCCCTGGCTGAACATATGGTTAATGGCGTTACTTCCACCTCCACCAACACCAATCACCTTTATCACGTTTGATTGGTTCTTGGGCAGGTCGAATGAAATGTTGTCAAATTCTGTTTTGCTGCTCATAGTTTTATTTTTTATTGCAATTCTTTATTTTTTATTCTTACTGCGTACTGCTACTGAATACTTTTTTATTCCGCGTTATCGAGAAATTCCTTGAATTTCTCCGCCCATTTATCAAAAAACCCTTTTGAGGTTTTCTTTTCTTTTTCTTTCTCCTTTTTCCCTTTTTTTCCAGTTTCCTGTTTAGTTTCTACCCCGTCCGATTCCTCTTCTTTTTGTTTAATGGATTCATCGTGCGAAAAACGTTTCATCAGCGAAGATTTCTCTTTGCTTTCCAAACTGTTCAGCACCAAACCTACTGCCGTGGCGTACATTGGGCTGGTGGTTTCGGCATCGCTATCGCCTGCCAAATGCTCGTTGGGATAGCCAATGCGAGTATCCATTCCAGTGATGTATTCCACCAATTGTTTAATATGCTGAAGCTGCGCCCCGCCTCCGGTAAGTACTATTCCCGCTATAAGTTTCTTTTTTGGATCCTCGTGACCGTAATTTTTGATTTCCAAATACGCTTGTTCGATAATCTCGATGACCCGCGCATGGATTATTTTTGAAAGATTTTTTAAACTGATCTCCTTTGGTTCCCTTCCGCGAAGGCCTGGAATTGAAACAATCTCATTGTCCTTATTCTCTCCCGGCCACGCTGAACCGAATTTTATTTTCAGAAGTTCCGCTTGTTTTTCAATAATGGAACAGCCTTCTTTTATGTCTTCGGTAATCACATTTCCACCAAATGGGATTACCGCCGTATGGCGAATAATACCGTCTTTAAAAATTGCCAAATCCGTGGTTCCACCTCCTATATCAATCAAGGCAACACCAGCTTCTTTTTCCTCTTGGCTCAAAACAGCTTTTGCAGAGGCCAACGGTTCCAAAGTGATTGCCGAAAGTTCCAATCCAGCGCTTTTTATACAGCGGCCCACATTTCTAATTGAAGAAACCTGCCCCACCACCACGTGGAAATTGGCTTCCAATCGCGCGCCGTACATGCCGATGGGTTCTTTTACTTCGGCTTGGCCATCCACTTTAAAGTCCTGCGGCAAAACGTGCAGTATTTCTTCGCCCGGAAGCATTACCAATTTGTGCACTTGGTTGCAAAGACGGTCTATATCTTCTTCGCTGATAACATCTTCACCATTGGGACGTGTAATGTAATCACTGTGCTGAAGGCTACGTATGTGTTGGCCGGCAATACCCACCACCACTTCTTTTATCTTCATCCCCGAAGCGGTTTCGGCATCCTGCACCGCTTGCTGGATGGATTGAATGGTCTGGGTAATGTTGTTCACAACGCCACGGTGCACCCCGAGGCTTTTTGCTTTTCCAATTCCCAATATTTCCATTTTGCCGTAATCGTTTTTCCTACCAATCATTGCAACTATTTTAGTAGTTCCGATATCCAATCCTACAGCAATATTATCGTTTTCCATGGGCTTACTTTTTTGTGGCAATTACCTGATTGTCAAATTTCAAGTTTACCATATTGTAGCTATACAGCGTACTGTCCTGTTTTGTTTTTTTATAAAAAGCTTTAAAGTTTTGAAACTTTTTTTCGATGTTTTCCGGTTTTCCGAAAAGCACTTTAAAATCTGTTTTTCGCAATTCCAATTCTAAATCGCCATCTGCTTTTCGGTTTATTCCCACCACGCTTGTTTTCATAAATTCATCATTCTCAATTTTCAGCAAAAGCGGCGTAACTTCATTGAAGTTATTTTTCGAACTGCCTGTAATTATTGGCACTCTTGCCGAGTAAACATCAGACAACGGCATCTTCTTTCCGTCTGCATCCAAATAATAATCCGGCGAAGCGGACACCCGGCCCAAAGGTTTGCGTTGTTCTATTTTTGCGCCCAACGTGCCGTCCACAGACAGATAGACCTGTGCATCACGAATCATAGGGTTTTCAAGCAGTCTGCGTTCCATCTCCTTCAAAACTAAAGTTTCTTTACCTATGCTCGTAACCTTGTCATGATTTTGTATCAACAATTTATTAACTGTATTATAAGTGATAAATGGACTGTTTTCATCCACAAATTCCACGTCTAGTTTCGTGATTTTTCTGGCGTCATTTCGCTTTTTGGTGAAGCTGAAAAGAAACGCAATCAACCCGAGCAATACCACAAATTTTAATATTTCAAGACTGCGCTTCATTCTTCAATATTTTGGTTAGTTTATTTACTTCCGCACCAATATCTCCGGCACCTACAAGCAGTTTTATTCTGCATTTTGATTTCAACAATACTTCGGGCAAAGCCGATTTGAATACCAAACTTTTTTTGTCTGCAACTATTTGGTCCAAAAGCCATTCTGAAGTAATTCCTTCAATGGGTTCTTCGCGTGCGGGATAAATATCAAGCAGTACCACTTCATCAAATTGAGAAAGACTTTTTGCGAAATCTTCCGCAAAATCTCTCGTTCTACTGAAAAGATGTGGCTGAAAAACAATCTGTTTGTGGTCGTTCGGGTACATTTCATCCACTGCCTGAAACAGCGCATCAATTTCGGTGGGATGATGTGCATAATCGTCTATCAAAACCAAATTTTCTGATTTAATTTTATAGGAAAAACGACGTTTCACACCTTTAAAAGTTGCCAAAGCTTTGGGCAGGCAATCGGTTGGGGAGCCTGCGAGAATAGCCATGCCCAAAGCCATAATGGCATTTTTAAGATTGTGACGTCCGGGAAGATTGAAGGTTAGATTCTCCAAAATTCCGTTCGGGGTTTTTAAGTCGAAAAGGTATGCACCATCTTTAATTTTTACGTTCTGTGCTTCGTAATCGGCTTGTTCTTCAACTGCTACGGTCATTCCGTCCAGCGGAAGATTCTTATTTATGAAAACATTTTCCTCCTTTTCAACCAATTGTGCAAAAGTTCTGAACGCATTTTCTATTTCGGCCGCATCGCCGTATATATCCAAATGGTCCGCATCCATAGAGGTTATGCAAGCAATATCGGGCCTTAGCTGAAGGAACGAACGGTCAAATTCGTCTGCTTCCACAACGGTTATTTCGCTGCCTTTATATATGAAATTTGAATTGTAATTCTCTGCAATCCCACCCAAAAAGACGGTAACCGGCATATTACATTCTGCCAACAAATGTCCCAAAATTGCCGAAGTTGTTGTTTTCCCGTGTGTTCCAGCAACTGCGAGACAAAGTGTATTTTTGGAAACTTCACCCAAAAGTTCTGCGCGTTTCACGATCTGGAAATCTTCCGAAAAGAAATAATTCAAAATCTTGTTGTGCTTCGGAATTGCAGGTGTGAAAACGACTAAAACATTTTCCCTCCTATCGGCGGGCACAGCTTTAGCAAGTACTTTTTCTTGAATCTCCGAAATTTCATCAGTGAAAGTAACTGGAATTCCTTCGGAAATTAATTCATTGGTTAAATCGGTCGCAGTTTTGTCATACCCAAAAACAGCCTTTCCCTGCATCTTGAAATAACGCGCAAGCGCGCTCATCCCAATGCCGCCGATGCCGACGAAGTAAAAGGTTTGTATGTTACTTAAATTATTCAAAATTCAGTGTCTCAGGTTTCAGGTTTCAGGTTTCAGGTTTCAAAAAAAAAATATCAATCGTTCAAAATTCTCCTTTGGGAGTTAGGGAGACAATAATTTTTCAATCTCCTCAACTATATCTTTTGTGGCATTCGGTTTTGCGAGTTTTTTAATGTTTTCTGAAAGTGTTTTTTGTTTTTCTTCAGAAGCAATCAATTCTGAAAATTCGCTTTCAAAAGTGGTTTCCAAATCACTTTCTTTAATTAGCAACGCAGCATCTTTTTCTGAAATTGCCATCGCGTTTTTGGTTTGGTGGTCTTCCGCCACGTTAGGCGACGGGATAAAAACAACGGGCTTTCCAACCAAGCACAATTCCGAAACTGATAGCGCGCCCGCTCTCGAAATTATAAAATCGGCCGCGGCATACGCCAAATCCATTCTATTTAAAAATGCGTGAATTTGAACAGTTTTCGTCGCTTTATTTTTATAGGTTTCCTCATAAAATTTTCCGCATTGCCAAATAACTTGCAAATTGTTCCTTTCAAAAAACGGTAGTGATTTTTCAATCAATTGGTTTATCCTTCGCGCACCCAAACTTCCACCTAAAACCAAGAGCGTTTTTTTATCATTTTTTAAATTGAAAAAAACCATTGCTTTCTCCTTTTTTGAAGAAATTTCCAGTAAATCCTGCCTAACTGGATTACCTGTAAGCTTTATTTTTTCAGAAGGGAAGAACTTTTCCATCCCTTCATAAGCCACGCATATTTTTTGGACTTTACTACTCAGCCACTTGTTTGTGATTCCAGCGTGGCTGTTCTGTTCTTGAATCACACACGGAATTTTTCGCAAGGCTGCCATTCTCAATAAGGGAGCACTGGCATAACCTCCCGTTCCTATTGCAACATCAGGTTTAAAATCTTTTAATATTTTTTGGGATTTCCGCAAACTGGAAACCAGTTTTAAGGGAAAAGCCAAATTCTGAATCGATAAACTTCTTTGCAAACCAGAAATCCACAGACCTATAATTTTATAACCAGCTTGTGGCACTTTTTCCATTTCCATTCTATCTTGGGCGCCAACGAACAAAAATTCAGCATCGGGGAAACGGGTCTTTAACTCGTTCGCAATGGCAACCGCCGGGTAAATGTGACCTCCGGTTCCGCCGCCGCTTATGATGAATTTTGGTTTCAAATTGTTTCGCTTAAAATATCCAATGGGTTTTCTTCTGTTTCTCCTTTTGCTATTATTTCTCGTTTTGCACTTACGCTCAACACCATTCCCAAAGCCAAACACGTCATCCATATAGATGTTCCTCCGCTGCTGATCAATGGTAAATTTTGTCCCGTTACCGGAAATAATTCCACCGCAACTGCCATATTTATCATCGCCCGAAAAACAATGGGTAGGCCCACGCCAATGACCAGCAGCTTTCCAAAAACGGAAGTTGATTTGTGTGCAACCACCACAATTCGGAACAATAAAAACAAGTACAGCACCATTAAAAACAGGCCGCCCAATAGGCCGAATTCTTCCACGATTATTGCGTAAATAAAATCTGAAGACGACTGCGGCAAAAAGTTTTTCTGAACGCTTTTACCAGGCCCTACACCAGTTATTCCGCCGGACGCAATGGCGATTTTAGCTTTTTCTATTTGGTAATCCGCTTCGGTGTCTTTGTTATCGCTAAAATTTTCAACCCTACTAATCCAAGTATCCACACGGTTCGGGAAAACGCCGGGAAATGCTTTCGCGGAGATCACAAACAGCGTGAGAAAAACCAATCCTACGCCCAAGATTATTCCCAGATATTTTAAAGGATAGCCGCCAATAAAAACCAACAACACAACCATTGAAAAGAAGATAGCCGTGGTGGAAAAGTTTGCAGGAAGTATTAATGCAAGGACAATAAAAACTGGCACCCAAAGCGGTAAAATGGTTTCTTTGAAAGTAACCGTTTTGTCTTTTATCCGTGATAAATAGCGCGCCACATACGTCATCAAAACCACCCCAGCCAAAGTTGAAGTTTGGAACGTAACCCCAACAAACGGTATGCGTATCCATCTACTGGCGTTGGCTCCTTCAATGGTCGTTCCTTCAGCCATTGTGATAATTAAAAGCAGAATAATCACGGGAATTGCAATAATAGACAAGCCCCGAAAATAGTTATACGGAATTTTATGGACGCCGTACAAAATGGCTATCCCCAATACCAAATGTGCAAAATGCGTAAGCAGATATGGCAACGTACTTCCATCTCCATACAAGTATGCCAGATTGCTGCTCGCGCTGTAAACGGGCAAAAAGGAGAACAGTGCCAAAAGGAATACTATGCCCCAAATTGCCCTATCGCCCTGTATGTATTGAAAAATGTTTTTCACTTATAAAGTTTATAGTTTCTGGTTTCTGGTTTCTAGTTTCTCAAAAAATTATAGATTTCTAACTGCATCCTTGAACTGTCTTCCGCGGTCTTCGTAATTCTCAAATAAATCAAAACTCGCGCAGGCTGGCGAAAGCAGAACAGTGTTGTTGCGATCAGCCAATTTGTACGCTATTTGAACCGCCATTGCCATGGAATCGGTTTCTATAATTGTATCCACAATATTTCCGAAGGCGTTTATTATCTTTTCATTGTCAACGCCCAAACAGATTATCGCTTTCACTTTTTCGTTAACTAATGGTAAAAGCTCTGAGTAATCATTGCCTTTGTCCACGCCGCCCACAATCCAAACAGTGGGATTTTCCATACAGCCCAAGGCATAAAATGTGGCATTTACATTTGTGGCTTTGCTATCGTTGATGTACATCACATTATTGATTTTCAAAACCTTTTCAAGTCTGTGCTCAACGCCCTGAAAACCCTCCAAACTTTCACGAATGGTCTGTTTTCTCACCTTTAATAATGTGGCAACCATACTGGCGGCCATTGCGTTTTTTACGTTGTGTTCCCCTTGTATTCCTATTGTTGCGATTGGCATAGTAAATTGATTATTATCTATTGTTATTATTATTTCGTTGTTTCTTTTGAATGCTCCCTGCTTCACTTCTTTTTTGGTTGAAAAAGGAAGCAGTTGCGATTTAATTGTATTTTGTGAAAGCCATCTCAGTATTTCCACATCATCTGCGTCATAAATAAAATAGTCCTGCGCCGTTTGGTTCATCGTTATCCTGAATTTTGATGCGATATAATTTTCATATTTATAATCATATCTGTCCAAATGATCCGGACTCAAATTTGTCAAAACTGCAATGTGTGGCGCAAAGGTTTCAATTCCGTCAAGTTGAAAACTGCTGAGTTCGAGTACGAAATTTTCATACTTTCCCTCAGAAACCTGTTCAGCAAAACTCTTTCCGATATTGCCTCCCAAAGCCACATTTAAGCCACCGTTTTTCAGCAATTCGTAGGTCAAACTTGCGGTGGTAGTTTTTCCGTTACTACCGGTAATTCCTACAATTATCGCTTTCGTGTACTTTGAAGCGAACTCAATTTCAGAAATTACTTTCACTCCTTTTTCGTGCAACTTTTTAATGATTGGCGCCTTATCGGGAATTCCCGGACTTTTCATTACAACATCTGCTGAAAGGATTTTCTCTTCGGAATGACCTTCCTCTTCCCATTCAATTTCATTATTTATAAGAACTTGTTTGTACTTTTCTTTTATTTTTCCGAAGTCTGAAACAAACACTTCAAACCCTTTCTTTTTTCCCAAAATGGCCGTTCCTACTCCGCTTTCACCTCCTCCTAAAATCACCAATCGCTGTTTCACCTTATCTAATTTTTAGAGTGACAATGGTGATAATTGCCAAAAAAATTCCCACAATCCAAAACCGTGTTACAATCTTACTTTCGTGAAAACCCTTTATTTGATAATGATGATGCAGCGGCGACATTCTGAAAATTCGTCTTCCTTCGCCAAATTTTTTCTTTGTGTATTTAAACCAACCAACCTGCAAAACCACTGAAAGATTTTCCATCAAAAAGATTCCGCAAAGAATTGGAATCAACAATTCTTTTCGAACGGCAATTGCGATAACGGCTATAATTCCACCAATAGTCAAACTGCCTGTATCGCCCATAAACACTTGTGCCGGATAGGCATTGTACCATAAAAATCCAATAAGAGCCCCGACAAATGCCGTGATGAAAATGGTCATTTCACCAGTATTTGGGATGTACATAATATTCAGGTAATCCGCAAAAATGACGTTGCCCGAGACCCATGCAAAGAGTGCAAGCGTTAGCCCAATGATCGCGGAAGTTCCCGCAGCAAGTCCATCAATTCCATCAGTAAGATTTGCACCATTTGAAACTGCCGTAATGATAAAAATCACTATGGGAATAAAAATGAGCCACACATAGCTTTTATAATTTTCGCCCGCCCAGCTTATCAATTCCGAATAATTGAATTCGTTTTCTTTTACGAATGGAATGGTGGTCAGCATTGCTTTGTCCTTCACATAAAATTCGTTGGTAGGTCCTTTAGCAATTATTTCAGTTTCTGTTCCCGGATCGGCAATGTTTCGTTGAACGATGATATCTGGGTGTAAATACATGGTTGCACCCACGAAAAGCCCCAAACCTATTTGCCCAATAATTTTAAATTTTCCCGGCAATCCCTGTTTGTCATTTTTGAATTTTTTTATGTGATCGTCAATAAAACCGATGGTTCCCATCCAAAGCGTAGTTACAATAAGCAGGATTACGTAAATATTTTCCAGCTTCGCGAAAAGCAACACGGGAATGAGCGTGGCGAGAATTATGATAATTCCGCCCATTGTTGGCGTTCCCACTTTTTCGTTTTGACCGTCCAGACCTAGGTCGCGAATGGATTCACCAACTTGTTTTCTTCTTAAGTAATTGATTATCTTTTTACCGTAAACCGTTGCAATAAATAGCGAAAGAATAACCGCCAAAATAGCCCGAAACGTAATAAAATTGAACAAGCCCGCGCCCGGCAAATCGTATGTTTTATCCAAATATTCAAAAAGATAATAAAGCATTTTGCTATTTGTTTAGGGTTGTTAAAAGTTGGTTCACTATTTCAAAATCATCAAAATCGAAGCGTTCACCATTAATTTCCTGATAGGTTTCGTGGCCTTTTCCAGCTATTAAAATGATGTCATTTTCCTGCGCCATTTGGCAAGCGGCTTTTATCGCCTCTTTTCTATTTGTGATTGAAATGGTCTTTTTATAATGTTCCGCTGGCACGCCAGCTTCAATTTGTTCAATGATTTTTTCAGGGCTTTCGCTTCTTGGATTGTCACTCGTAAAAACCACTTTTGTGCTCAACGCAGCGGCGATATTCCCCATTATTGGGCGTTTTTGTGCATCGCGGTCGCCGCCGCAACCCATAACCGTAATAACTTCTTCGTTGCCGATGCGGATGCTGTTTATGGTTTCCAATACATTTTTTAGGGCATCGGGCGTGTGGGCATAATCAATAATTGCGGTGATTTTCTTTTCCGAAATTAAATATTGAAACCTGCCACTCACACTTTCCAAAGTGCTCATAATTTGAAGGGTTTCAAGTTCCTTTAATCCCAAAAGTTGCGCTGTTCCGTAGATTGCGAGCAAATTATACGCGTTGAAACCGCCAATTAATTTCACCCACAATTCCTGATTGTTTATTTTAAGAAGTTGGCCGGTGAATTGGCTTTCCAAAACCTGCGCTTTATAGTCGGCATATGTTTTTAGGGCGTAGGTGTATTTTTTCGCCTTTGTATTCTGAAGCATCATCACGCCATTTTTGTCATCCACATTTACCAATGCGAAAGCAGATTTAGGCAATTCGTCAAAAAATGATTTTTTAACGTCGCGGTATTCCGCAAAATCTTTGTGATAATCCAAATGATCGTGTGAAAGATTGGTGAAAACGCCACCGACAAAATGAAGCGCTTCGGTACGTTTTTGATGAATTCCGTGTGAACTCACTTCCATAAAGCAGAATTCCACGCCCGCATCTACCATTTCGCGTAAATAGCTGTTGATGGTCAACGAATCGGGAGTTGTGTGTGTGGCTTTGTGTTCCACATCGCCCACCATTATTCTTACGGTGGAAAGCAGGCCAGCCTCCAATCCCGCCTTTTTGAAAAGTTCGTACAATAAAGAAGAAACTGTTGTTTTTCCGTTGGTTCCAGTTATTCCCACGAGCTTCAACTCTTCGGAAGGATTTCCGTAGTAATTGGCTGCCATAATTGCCAAGGCCTTGTGCGAATCCGTAACTTGAACGTATGTAATTCCGTTTACGATATGCTCTGGCAAGGTTTCGCAAATAATAGCCAAAGCACCTTGTTCCGAAGCTTTTTTTATGAATTGATGCCCATCGGAAACCGTACCCTTTATTGCGATGAAAACGTCGTTCAACGAAACTTTTCGGGAATCAAATTCCAGATTGTTTATGGCCACGGAAGTACTGCCCACAACTTTTTCGAGGGTAACTTTGTACAATATGTCCTTTAAATATATCACGACAGATTCAAGATTATTTGTTGTCCTTTTTTAAGAATTTCCCCAGATTTTATGGATTGGTCTAAAACGGTTCCGTTGCCAATCACTTTCACTTTCAGCCCAAGGTTTTCGAGAAGTGAAACAGCATCCATTCCCGCCATTCCGGTAACGTTGGGAATGGTTTTGGACGGTTGCTGCAATTTTGCATAAAACTGTTCAAAGTCATTTTCAATCACAGGATCGGTTTTTTCAACCCCTTCCACAGAATCAATAATTTGAGAATCGGTAAATATTTTTTGAGCAATTCTTTTGAAAACCGGACCGGAAACATCCGCTCCGTAAAATCCTTTTTTGGTGCTTGGTTTATGAATGATTACGATACAGGAATACTTTGGGTTTTCCGCTGGAAAGAATCCCGCAAACGAAGAAATATAGCGGCGGTTGCTTTTCCAGTCTGGCATCCAATATTCGGTCTGTGCGGTCCCTGTTTTTCCAGCCATTGAAAAATCGGGAGAGTAAAGTGATTTCGCTGTGCCGCGTTTCACTATATTTTTCATGATTTCCCTTACTTCCTTCAAGGTTTCATCCGAACAGATTTTTGGGTTTATAACCTTTGTATTATAAGTAGTCACTTTTTCATTCCAAGCGCGTACCTCCTTTATAAAACGGGGTTTTACCATTACCCCGTTGTTGGCAATGGCATTGTAAAAGGTAAGAGTCTGCAGAGGCGTAAGTCGTAAATTGTAGCCATAGGCCATAGAGGGCAAAGCGTTCTTGCTCCATTTTTTGTCGCCTGGCTCTGGAATCATTGGCTTTCCTTCGCCTTTAATAGCCACGCCCGTCTTTTCATTTAGGTGCCAACTTTTTAAACGGTTGATGAATTTATTTGGGTTTTTTGCATAATTGTCATTCACAATTGTTGCCAAACCAATGTTTGAAGAAACTTCCAAAGCGCGCGCAGCAGAGATTTTTCCGAAGCCGCCTCGATGGGAATCGTAGATTTTTCTTCCGTAGAAAACTTTTATACCATTGCCGGTATCAATCACGGTACTGGTGTCTATAACCTTATCTTCCAAAGCGGCCATAAAAGCCATAATCTTGAAAGTAGAACCTGGCTCGTGCGATTCACCGATGGCGTAATTGAGTTTTTCGTAATAAGTGCCATCTGAAGTACGGCCCAAGTTTGAAACGGCTTTTATCTCACCCGTCGCAACTTCCATCACTATGACCGTTCCGTGGTCTGCTTCGTAATATTCAAGCTGTTTCAGCAAAGCGTGGTGCGCAATATCTTGAATATTCACATTTATGGTAGAAACGATATCATAACCATCCTGTGGCTCAATTTCGTTATCATCGGAAATGGGTTTCCATTGACCGACGGCTATTTTTTGCTTTAGGCGGTGGCCTTCTTTTCCTGTCAACAAATCGTTAAAAGCGCCTTCCAAGCCCACGGCATAATAGCCCGGACGGTCAAAAGCTTCATCACCCACGGTGCGTTGCGCAATTTTTCCGATGGGGTGTTCGCGAACGGTGCGCTGTTCCACAATTATTCCACCTTTGTAGGGCCCTTTGCGGAAAAGCGGTAAATTTTTCACCTTAATATAATCTGAATAGCCCAAGTTTTTTACGATAAACAAATACCGATTTTTATCGGCACGGGCTTTTCTAAACATATTTTGATAATAGGAAACTGGCTTCCCAAACATCTTGCTCAAGCCTTCGGAAAGTGGTTTTAAATTTTCTTTGAAGTCTTCGGAAGTAACCGTAACCGCGTCAAAACGGATGTCGTATTTGGGTACTGAAGTGGCCAAAAGACTGCCATCATCTGCATACACATTGCCGCGATTGGCGGGAATCACGAAATTTTTGATGGTGTTTTCCTTCGCCAACTCACGATACTTTTCGCCTTGAGCAAACTGAATATTCATCAACTTGATGCTTATGGCAAGCGCAAAGAGAAACATACACCCAGCGATGATGTACAAACGGTTTAGTATGTTTTTTTCTTCGAAAGGCATGCTCAGTGGTCAGTGTTCAGTGTTCAGTTGTATTGTCTCTTTTCTTTATTCTGTGTTCTTTATTCTTTCTTTTCGATAATTCGAATTCGCTTCGGCGGCGTTACGGAAGGCTGTAGGCCGCGGTTTTCCATTGCTGCAATTATTTTACTTTCCATTCGGGCTTGCATCAACAGCATCCGCACGTCTACATATTCGCTTTTCAACTCTTTTACTTGGGCATTCAACTTTGAGATTTTGTGCACTTTTTTATCCGCACTGTGCGAACTGGCAATCATTATCAAAGCCAAAACAGAAAGGAAAATGATGAAACGCCAATTTTTCAGGGCGTCGTCGCTCACTAGAAATTTTCCTTTTATTATGTTGTAAAAACCGTCTTTCAAAATTTGGGATTCGTTTATTCGGGATTCGTTAATTGACTCCTTTTTACTTTATCTCTCTTTATTCCCTGCCCGTCCGGCAGGCGGGTTTTCCCTTTATTCTTTTTTCTGAAAAAATTATATCTTTTCTGCGATTCTGAGCTTTGCACTTCGGGCGCGGTTGTTTTGTTTTATTTCTTCTTCGGAAGGGATTATAAATTTTCCAATGGCTTTAAAAGGCACTTCCACCCTACCAAAAACATCTTTTTCCGGTTCGCCCTCAAACATTCCACTGCGGATGTAACGTTTCACCAATCTGTCTTCCAACGAGTGATAGCTTATCAAACTGATCCGTCCACCTGGTTTCAAGACTTCATTTGTTTGAAGCAAAAATTCCTTCAACGCTTCTAATTCTTGGTTCACTTCAATCCGAATGGCTTGATAGATTTGGGCCAGAATTTTGTTCTCTTTATGTGCTGGCAAAAACCTCCTGAGCACTTTTTTGAGTTGTTCGCTGGTTTTTATTTTTTCTTCCTGACGTGCTTCAACGATTACCCGTGCCATTCCTGCCGCATTGCGCAATTCGCCGTAATTTGACAACACATTTCGCAATTGAACTTCTTCGTATTTATTGACCACCGTATATGCCGAAAAATTTGTGTCGCGGTTCATGCGCATATCCAAATCGGCTTCAAAACGGGTTGAAAAACCTCTTTCGGCAACGTCAAATTGATGAGAAGAAACGCCAAAATCACCCAAAATTCCATCTACCGTTTTATGGCCATGAAACCTCAAAAATTGTTTCAAAAACCGAAAATTTTGATTGATGAGTAAAAACCTGTCATCATCAATGGTGTTTTCTAAAGCATCTTTATCTTGATCAAAAGCGATGAGTTTTCCTTTTGGGCCCAAGTGTTTCAATATTTCCAGGGAATGACCGCCGCCGCCGAAAGTAACATCCACATAAACCCCGTCCGGCTTTATGTTTAGCCCCTCCACAGTTTCGTGTAGCAAAACCGGATTATGATATTCCATCACCATCATTGCTTTTGTTTCCCATTACTTCTTCGGCCAAATCGGCAAAATCGTTTGCGGCATCGTCAATGGCCTGTTCGTATTTATCTTTATCCCAGATTTCAACAATATTTATAGCGGATGAAATCACCAATTCCTTGTTTATCCCCGCGAAAGAAAGCAGGTCTTTGGGTATTAACAATCGGCCCGTAGCGTCAAGTTCCACAGTTTTTACACCTGCGGTAAACCTTCTTATGAAGTCGTTGTTTTTTCTGTTGAAGCGGTTGAGTTCGCCCATTTTTAGCATCAAGGCATCCCATTCTTTCATCGGGTACATTTCCAAGCACGGCTGAAACACGGCACGTTTTATAACGAAGCCTTCGGGCGTAACCGATGCCAGCTGCTTTTTTAAAGGCGCAGGCATCATGACTCGTCCCTTTACGTCAGCTTTACATTCGTATGTGCCTATCAGATTGTGCATTGTGGAAATTTCCGCTTTGAAATTTATAGTTTCAAATATATATAACTTTTACCACATTTTACCACATTCTACCACTTTGTTGATAAGTTTTACCACTTTGTAGATAACCCACTTTGAAAAATTTGAAAAAACAAAGGCAGTTTTTAAGTAGAAAGCATGATATATTTTTGTTTACTTTTGTCATTCTAAATTGCATCAACCACCGCATGTCCAAAAATTTAAAGAAAGAAGGGAAATTTTCATATTTAGAAATAGGTGAAGGCACTCCAATAATCATCCTTCACGGACTTATGGGCGGGTTGAGCAATTTTGATGGCGTTGCAGATTTCTTTCCGCTGAAAGGCTACAAAATTCTAATTCCCGAACTGCCCATTTACAAAATGACCTTGTTGCGTACCAATGTGAAAAATTTCGCGAAATACGTTTCACAGTTCATTGACCATTTGGGTTTTGAAGAAGTGATTCTCTTGGGAAATTCATTGGGCGGACACATCGGTTTGCTGTGTACAAAAATGTATCCTGAAAAAGTGAAGGCATTGATTATTACTGGAAGCTCGGGCCTTTATGAAAGTGCGATGGGCGAAAGTTACCCCAAACGCGGCGATTACGAATACATAAAACAAAAAGCCGAAAACGTTTTTTATGACCCCGCCGTCGCCACCAAAGAAATTGTGGACGATGTTTACGCAGCGGTAAACGACCGAAATAAATTGATACGCACGCTTGCCATCGCAAAAAGTGCCATTAGGCACAATATGTCGAAGGATTTGCCGAAAATGCGCACCCCAACCTGTATTATTTGGGGGAAAAATGACAATGTTACTCCTCCGGAAGTTGCCGTAGAATTTGACGAACTTTTACCAGATTCTGAGTTATTCTGGGTTGACAAATGTGGCCACGCCGCAATGATGGAGCATCCCGATGAATTTAATAAACTGCTATATTCTTGGTTGCAAAAACGAGGATATTGATTCAAGATTTAAGATTCAAGGTTCTTAAAAACTCACTTTTCACATCATAAAGACTCAAAACTAAAACAATGCAAATAAAATCCGCGGAATTTGTGATGAGCAACAGCGATGTCGCCAAATGTCCCAAAGACCGCATGCCAGAATATGCCTTTATTGGCCGGAGCAACGTGGGGAAATCGTCCCTCATCAATATGTTGATGCTTCGCAAAAACTTGGCAAAAACTTCGGGAAGACCAGGAAAGACACAACTTATCAACCACTTTCTCATCAACAAAAACTGGTATTTGGTAGATTTGCCAGGCTATGGTTACGCTCGTGTTTCAAAAAGCAGCAAGAAGGTATTTCAGAAATTTATTACCAATTATTTTGAAAAAAGGGAGCAAATGGTGCTCGCCTTTGTTTTAGTAGATTGCCGCCACGAGCCCCAACCCATAGATTTGGAATTTATGGAATGGATGGGCGAAAGCGAAATTCCCTTCAATATTATTTTTACGAAAGCAGACAAGCTGAAGCCAAAAGCTTTGGAACGAAATATTGCCGCTTACCGTGAGAAAATGCTGGAAACTTGGGAAGAAATGCCGCTGTATTATATTACCTCGGCCAGCGATTCCACGGGAAGGGAGGAAGTTTTGAAATATATTGATGAACTCAACCAAAACCTCACAGGTCTTTGAGACCTGTGAGGTTCAATACGCTATTCCCGCTTTAACTCCAGTTTTTCAGCGAAATAGTCACAGAAATCGCGCATAGTGTCGCTCATTTTATCATCATTAGTGGCTCGTTGAAAAGTATCTGTCATCGCGCTCAGGGTTTGGTGAAAGAAAATTTTCATCTCATCAACGGGCATGTCTTTGGTCCAAAGATCTATTCTAAGTGATTCCTTTTTTTTACTGTCCCAAACAGAAAGCATCACTGCCTTGGTCCTTTCGTTTAAAATACCACCATCTTCCGCAGTCCAATGGATGGTTTCGGGAATTTTATTTTCGTCAAGATTTACGTTTAGTTTTATTTCTGAAGTGTGTTTTATCGCCATTATTTCTTTGGTTTGTATTTTGAATTTTTAAATAGTTCGTCAGCATCGATAACCATTAATTGCTGAACGGTTGTTTTGTTGTTTTCCATATAAGCCCGCACAATTTTCCAGCCCAAATAGCGGCCCAACATTCCGGGAGATTCGTTATCAATTTCCAAATAAAATTTTGAAAATGGCGCTGGATTTATAAACCGTGCGCCAAGTTTAGGGTCGGTACTATAAAGCAATTCATTTTCCACAAAATACCGCCACATGTACTCTTCATTTTCTTCTGCCCACTTGAATTCTTCTTCGGTATAACCTATTTTTTCAGCATCAGAAATGTTTGGTAGCCATAAATCTTTCAAATAAAGTTCTTTTCCGAAGTACAAAATTTGTCCCAAAAACGAAGCTTCGCTTGGGAGTTTTATATATTGTCTTGCATACGTTTCCGCAACATCGGGACCCAATTGCGAAGGTTTCATTTCTTTGGTGATATATTTATCAATGCCTTCATAAAAACGGTGGCCACTCCCCAAATAATTGTCCAAACCGATGACCAAAATACTGTCGGCCAATATCACTTTATTGCGATAATCAACATCGGAAGTTGTGGTTACTACAACCGTAGTTCGAAATTTCGGAAAATAGTATTTTACGTGTTGAAACAGCGGGACCAAAACTTCCTCCAATGCCTCATCTTTCGGAAAAGTTTTCAGCACTTCGTCTTCCAACTGTTTTTGAAGGGTATCGGTCAATTTTTCAACCCAAATACTATCGCTGTATTGCTTCGGAAAAAAGGCTGGATATTCCGCTTTCAGCTTCGGAAGGTCTGCAGGAGTGGCATCTGCAAACTTTTTGTCGAAACGAATGATTTCAACATTCATCGGAATTTTTTCAATTTCCTTCTCAACTTTGCTTTCGTTGTTGCACGAAAAAAGAAGCACCCCAAAAAGAATCAATACATAAAACTTCATAATCGAAAAAATGTTATTGTTGGTTAACGCCATTCCTTTTTATTAATTTTATCTTTAAAGACTTTTGCGGCGCAAAGGTACTTTTTAGTTTTTAGTTATGAGTTATGAGTTATGAGTTATGAGTTATGAGTTATGAGTTATGAGTTATGAAAAGTAAAAAATCAATAAGTATGTTTCAAAGTTAAATTTTAAAAAAAAATGCAGACAGAAAAAGTTATTAAACACATTGTAAACTGGTTGAAAAATTACGCCACCAACGCGAAGATGGAAGGTTTTGTGGTGGGAATAAGCGGTGGGATTGATTCCGCAGTAACTTCTGCGCTGTGTGCAAAAACCGGCTTGCGGACCCTTTGTGTGGAAATGCCGATTCATCAAGCGCCCAACCAAGTGTCGCGCGGTCGGGAACATATTCAACTTTTAAAAGAAAAATTTGCGAATGTCAGCAACACCGAAGTAAACCTGACCTCCGTTTTTGAACAATTTAAAAATGAAGTTCGCCAAACCACTGACGATAGCTTTCACGACCTTTCTCTGGCCAACACCCGCGCCCGTTTGCGGATGACGACACTCTATTACTTCGCAGGTTTACACCGCTATTTGGTGATCGGAACCGGAAATAAAGTGGAAGATTTTGGCGTTGGTTTTTACACCAAATATGGCGATGGTGGTGTGGATTTGAACCCAATTGCCGATTTAATGAAAAGCGAGGTTTACAAACTTGGACAAGCTTTGAACATTCCCGATTCAATTATGAAAGCTGCGCCAACTGACGGTCTTTTTGGTGATAGCCGTACGGACGAGGACCAACTGGGCGCAAGTTATGACGAACTGGAATGGGCCATGAAGATGAAAGAAACAGGCAAAACCAACACCGATTTTTCGGGAAGACAACAAGTGGTTTTTGATATCTATAATAAACTCAACAAAACCAACCAGCACAAAATGACGCCAATTCCTGCGTGCAAAATCCCGAAGGAACTGAAGTAGGTTTGTTATTTATCGAATAATTTAACCAATGAACGAAAAGGTGCATTAATGTACTGCTCAACTTGCTGTAAATTCAACATGTAGTATTAATATTACGTTGCTAAATCGAAGGCTTTCCAAAATTTGAAGGTTTTATCCATTTAAGAATCAATTAATTCAACAAAGATGAAAAAAGTAGTAATAGCAGACAATCATCCAGTAACCACAAAAGGGGTTGAGGTCCTGCTCGATGGCACAGATGAGTACACAATAGTCGGAAAAGTATCCTGCGGGTCGGAATTACTGAAATGTCTGGAAAAAGAACGTCCCGATATTTTGATTTTGGAATTGGACATCCCTGAAATCAATGGTTTTCATGTGCTTAGAAAGATTCGTGAAAACTATCCAAAAACCAAGATTGCCATTTTTTCATCACATCCAGAGGAAATTTATGCGCTCCGCTCCGTAAAATCGGGCGCTGCAGCGTATATTCCAAAAACAGTTACAAAAGAAGTATTTCTGCAAGCCATTAAACGCATTGCTTTGGGCGGTGTATTTTTGAGCGAAGAAATTGGAGCAGCTTTAAACAGCAAATCCGTTAACGACAACACCTTAGCAGGCCGCTATAAAAAACTGTCAGCCCGTGAAATTGAGGTACTGAACCTACTTTCCAGCGGTAAACGCAATAAAGACATCGCCACGCTTCTGGAGATAAATGAAAAAACCGTGAGCACATATAAAACAAGACTCTTGAAAAAACTAAACGTTACAAGTTTGGCAGCATTGATTGACCAAGCACGGATGTTTCAGTTTACCTGATTAAAGCACGCGATTCAGTTTATTGGAAAGTATTTTTTTAAGACTGATGTAATCCATAATTTCCTGCAGCCCATTTTCATTTTCAGGATTTTCCTCTTTTTTTAGGGCTTCGGAAAGTTCGTTAATTTTTTGCGAAACCAAATATCGGCGGAGGTTGAGGATGGTTTCACTGACCATTTGGGCTATGGTCTGTTCTTTTTCCTTCACAAAAATTTCTTTTCGTTCCCAATTGTGGAGAACATAGCGTTCCTCCTCCATCAAAACATTCGTAACGGCAGAAGCCATTTCTGGTTCCAGTTCATTTATAAAAGTTTCAGCTTTAGCCTCTGGATTTTGGTTGAAACGATTGACCACTTCATAATACAGCGCTTTGAATTCCGGATTGGAAAATTCAATTTCGTCTTCCTGCAAATCGAGGTATATTTTTTCAAAAACGCGAGCCTTTTGGTTTTCAGGCGTTGAAATAATTTCGCCTTTTTCATCGGTATCTATTATTATTTCCTCAAAATCCTCCTCAATGTTTCCGTAGAGCAGCAACAATTCAATAATTTTTTGTTCCAACTGAAACTGGATATCTACTTTTTCAAGGATTTTTTCAGAAGAAATTACCTCAAAAGCTTCCTGCGGAATGGTTGCCTTTTTTGCATTATCTTTTCTTTCTTTCTGAAAAATTTGCGCAAGCGTGTTAAAAAGAACCTGTTCCGAAATATCCATAATGCGCGAACACTCCTTTATATACACTTCGCGTTTAATTACATCAGGAATTTTGGCAATACTGTTCACCATATCGTGAATGGTCTCACTCTTTTTTATCGGGTCGTTTTTTGCTTCATTTGCGAGCAAGGATGCTTTAAAAGTGATGAAATCCTTGGCGTTTTCTTCCAAATAAAGCGTAAGTTCCTCCAAAGAATTTTTTCGCGAAAAACTGTCCGGATCCTCTCCTTCCGGAAAGGTGCAAATTTTCACGTTCATTCCCTGTTCCAAAATTAAATCGATGCCGCGGAGTGATGCACGAAGTCCTGCCGCATCGCCATCAAAGAGGACGGTGATATTTTTGGTAAGCCTGTTTATTAGCCGAATTTGTTCCGAGGTCAAAGCCGTTCCCGAAGACGAAACTACGTTGTGGATGCCCGTTTGGTAAAACTGGATAACATCGGTATAACCTTCAACCAAATAGCAATTATCTTCTTTGGCTATGCTCTGTTTGGCGTGAAAAATTCCGTAGAGCACTTTGCTTTTATGGTAAATGTCGCTTTCGGGGGAGTTTAGATATTTCGCCGCTTTTTTATCCGAAGTCAAAATTCGTCCTCCAAAACCAAGCGTGCGGCCACTCATACTGAGGATTGGGAACATCACCCTTCCTTTAAAACGGTCGAATTGTTTCTCTTCTTTTACAATAGACAGACCCGTTTTTTCTAAAAATTCAAGTTTGTACCCTTTTTTTATGGCGTGGCTGGTGAAAGCATCCCAAGAATCGGGCGAATAGCCGAGCTCAAATTTTTTGATGGTTTCATCCGTAAAACCGCGTTCTTTAAAATAGGAAAGGCCGATGGCTTTTCCCTCTTCGGTTTTTAAAAGTGTGTTGTGAAAATAATCTTTCGCAAATTCGCTGACCAAATAGAGGCTTTCACGTTCGTTGGCCTGTTCCTTATCCTCGGTGGTTTGTTCGGTTTCCTCTACCTCTATTCCGTATTTTTTCGCCAAAAATTTTATAGCCTCCGGATAGGTAAAATGTTCGTGTTCCATCAAAAACGCAACCACATTTCCGCCTTTTCCGCTACTGAAATCTTTCCAAATTTGTTTCACGGGGCTCACCATAAAACTTGGCGAACGCTCATCGGTAAAAGGGCTGAGGCCTTTGTAGTTGCTTCCGGATTTTTTCAATTGTACAAAATCGCCAATCACCTCCTCTACTCGGGCAGTCTCGAAAACGTTGTCTATGGTGGTCCTGGAAATCAAGTTATTTGTAAAATGTTAATTGAACACAGCAGATGGTAAAAATAGTAATATAATGGGAGGATAAATCAAAAATCGTTAATCGTTAATCCAAAATAGAAAATCATTTAGAAAGATAATCAATCAATTGCCCCATCGCTTTTCCGCGGTGGCCTATTTCGCTTTTTTGGATAAGCGTCATTTCGGCGAAAGTTGTATTAAAACCTTCGGGCTGGAAGATTGGGTCATACCCAAAACCTGATTCGCCACGGGGCTCTTTTATAATTTCGCCTTCGCAGATTCCCAAAAACATAATTTTAGAATGGTTCATGGAAAGCGCTATTGCCGTTTTAAACCTTGCAGAACGGTCTTCTTTGCCATCAAGATTTTTGAGCAGCTTTTGAATGTTCGCTTCAGCATTGTGAGCCTCGCCCGCATAGCGCGCACTGTAAACGCCAGGCTCGTTGTTGAGCGATTTTACTTCAAGACCTGTGTCGTCCGCAAAGCAATCTAAATTGTAATTGTCGCGTACGTAATTTGCCTTTAAAATTGCATTGCCTTCAATGGTGTCAGCGGTTTCGGGAATTTCTTCATCGCAACCAATATCGTCCAAACTAAGCAGTTCGAGGTGGTGCGGAAGCATTACTTTTACTTCTGTGAATTTGTTTTGGTTGTGGGTGGCGAAGACGAGTTTCATTTTTAGATTGTAGATTTTAGTCGTGACACGTTAGAGGCTTTGGACAGGGTGCTCAACTTTTAATTTTGAACCTTGAATTTTGAATTATTATTTGGTATTTGGTTTTTGAAATTTGGCTTTTTCAAACCTTTGAATAATCTCCTCCGAAGCCTTAATAGTTTTCTTCAACCACTTCATTTCAATCTCAAATTTCTCTTCTTCGGAAAGCTGCCAGCTCACATTGCTCTGCTTCAATTTTGAAACCACACTTTGCAAAATAATGGCCGCAGAAACCGAAATATTCAAACTTTCGGTGAAACCGTACATCGGGATTTTCAGAAAACCATCGGCGGCGTTCATCACCGTATCGCTCAAGCCATCACTTTCCTTTCCGAAGAAAAATGCGCTCTTTTTTGAAACATCAAATTCGTGAAGCATGGTGGAATTGTCGTGGGGCGTAGTGGCGATGATTTGGTAACCCGAATTTTTCAAATTTGAGATGCAGTCTTTTATGGAACTGTATCTTTTAAAATCGACCCATTTTTGGGCACCCATTGCAATTTCCTTGTCTATGCGCTTGCTCACTTTTTCTTCCACCACGTGCAAATCCTGAATGCCAAAAACATCGCAAGTTCGCATTACCGCGCTGGTGTTGTGAAGTTGGTAAACATCTTCCGTAACCACAGTAAAATGGCGCGTCCGTTCAGAAAGCACCTTTTGAAAACGGGTATTTCTGTGTTCCGTAAGGTAAGTTTGAAGGTGGTTTAAAAGTTCTAAATCCAAGTTGACAAAGTTACTGAGTTATTGAGTTATTGAGTTATTTACTAGGTTTATTGAATTGACATGAGCGATTTCAATTTCGCTAAGATAAAAGTTATTGGTTTAATAGATTGTTACTTAAATCAGCAATTTTGAATAACTTAGTAACTAAATATCTCAATAATGAAAATAGCAGTACTCACAGGCGCTGGCGTAAGTGCGGAAAGCGGGATTAAAACCTTTCGGGACAGTGATGGGCTGTGGGAAGGCCACGACGTGATGGAAGTTGCCTCGCCCGAAGGTTTTGCACGCAATCCTGCAGTAGTATTGGATTTTTACAATCAACGAAGGCGGCAATTAGTAACCGTTCAGCCAAATGCCGCACATTTAGCTTTGGCAGAACTTGAAAAAAACCACAATGTTACAATCATTACCCAAAACGTGGACGATCTGCACGAACGCGCGGGAAGCACCAACGTTATCCACCTGCACGGCGAGCTTTTGAAAGCGAGAAGCTCCTTTGACGAAGATTTGATTTTAGATTGGAAAACCGATTTGAACCTGGGCGATTGCTGCAAACACAACCACCAACTGCGCCCACACATTGTCTGGTTTGGCGAAATGGTCCCGATGATTGAAACCGCCGCCGAAGTTGTGGAAAGAGCGGATGTACTAATAATCGTGGGAACATCTATGCAGGTCTATCCGGCAGCGGGTTTGGTGCAATATGCCAAAATGGATGCGCATATTTATTTTGTGGATCCAAAACCTACTATTTCAGAAAATAAAAGAATAACTGTTCTTGCTGAAAATGCATCGACAGGTGTTCCAAAGGTTGTTGAACTTTTAAAATAGAAACATCATGCTTCCCGAAGATTTAAAAGAAAAATTGATGGAGGTTGACAGCAGTCGAAAAAAAAGACAGGAAGTCGCTTCTTGGATAGTCAAAAAGCCACATTACGTTCGCGAAACCCTACAGTGGTGCTTTACGCCCGAAAGTGAACTTTTGGTCAATGCCTCTTGGGTATTGGAAATTATTTGCGAACACAAACCCAAACTCTTCTTTAAATATATGTATATCTTTTTTGAAAGATTGCCAAGTATAAAAAATGATTCTGCCCTCCGCTCTTGTGCTAAAATCTGTGAAATGCTCTGTTATGAACACTATATGCTTAAATGCAGATATTTTAGAGATATTTTGAGCGAAAACTATCTAAAAATAATGACCGAATGCTGCTTTGATTGGCTCATCACTGACCAAAAAGTTGCCTGCCAAGCACCTGCGATGGGGGCACTGTATTATTTGGGGAAAGATAAATTTGGCAAATGGATTTATCCCGAGTTAAGAAATATTCTTACTGAAAACGCCCCAAACAAAAGCGCAGGCTACCAAGCACGGGCACGGAAAGTCTTAAAACGAATTCCATAGATTTTAAAAACTATTGTTAAGTTAATTATAAGCAATCTCAACACTCGCATATATTTTTATAGCTTTATGTGTTAACAAATCCACACTAAGAACTAACATACAATACCATAAAAAATCAATTATGACAAAAGAATATTGGATCAACCTTCCCATAAAGGATGTGAAGCGATCTAAAAAGTTTTTTACCGAAATAGGTTTTCTTTCAATACCAAACGCGAAACGGGCACAATGATCTTCTTATTGGTTGGTAAAGCAGCCATGCCTATTATGCTTTTTGAAGAGAATGTGTTCGAAAATGTTGTGCAAAATAAGGTTTCAAACACTTCAAAAGGAACGGAATTAATAATTTCCTTTGATGCAGAAAGCGAAAAAGAAGTAGATGAAATGGCAAAAAGAGTAGAAAAAGCAGGAGGAGATGTTTTCAGCAAACCCCAAGAAATTCAAGGTTGGATGTATGGCTTCGCTTTTAGTGATTTGGATGGTCATCGCTGGAATATGCTTTATTTGGACCTGCCTCGCCGGTAGGCGGGTATGAAAAACTGTCACAATTATGCAAATTTCAAAGCCTAAAAACATTCAAGAATATATAAGCCAATTTCCAGAAAATAGTGCAGCTATTTTGGAACGCATTCATAATACAATAAAGAATGTTGCCCCAAATGCCGAGGAATCTACAAGTTATGGAATGCCTGCTTTTAAGTTGAAAGGGAAGCCGTTGGTCTATTTTTGTGGATATAAAAACCACATCGGTTTTTATGCGCTTCCTTCGGGAAATGAAGCTTTTCAAAAGAAACTTTCAAATTATAAAACTGGCAAAGGTTCAATTCAATTTCAGCTTGATGAAGAAATACCTTATAATTTGATTGAAGAAATAGTGAAATTCAGAGTATTGGAAGTTGAAAAGAAAATTGAAAAATAATTTTTTTGAAACACTAGCTAAAACAACAGTCGCAAACATCCATTGATCGTTAAGAAAAAGAAAAGTCAGCACAATGAAAAAGCCCTGGGATTTCATTGTCTCAAGGCTTTCCAATTATTCGATGATTTTTTTATAACTAAGCTTCTACAGGAATTCCAGCATTTTTAATAGCGGCAAATCCCCCTGCAACATTCACAACATTATGGATTCCGCGACTTTTTAATATTGAAGCTGCAATAACCGAACGATATCCTCCTGCACAATATAGGTAACACTTATCGCCATCGGGAAAGGCACTGACGTATTGGCTCAAAAATCCCAACGGGGCATGCGCTGCGCAGGATATTCGGCCATTGGCATATTCGCCATCGTTGCGAACGTCGAAAACGGGAATCTTGTTTTCCAATTTATTTTTAAATGTTTCCGCTTCAATGGATTCTAAAGTGTCTATTTCCTTTCCGTCCTCTTTCCAAGCTTCAATTCCTCCCATCAAATAGCCAAGAGTCCTGTCAAAACCAACCCGCGACAATCTAGTTACGGCCTCTTCTTCTCTTCCATGAGGGGCGATCAAAAGTATTTTTTGTTCCACATCTGCCAGCAAAGCACCAACCCACGGTGCAAAACCGCCATCCAATCCAATAAATATGGAACGTGGAATGTGGCCGTCAATAAATTCAATTTGATTGCGCACGTCCAGCACAACGGCATCGGTTTCATTTGCCATTCTTTCAAAAGTTTCTGGGTCAAGCGGTCTCGTTCCTTGGGCAATAACTTCATCAAAAGCGGTGTAGCCTTCGCGGTTCATTTTCACATTCATAGGAAAATAAAGCGGTGGCGGTGCCAAACCATCGGTTACTTCCTTTATAAATTCATCACGGGTCATATCGGCCCGCAATGCGTAGTTCATCTTTTTTTGGTTGCCTAAAGTATCCACGGTTTCCTTCATCATGTTTTTTCCACAGGCGGAACCTGCGCCGTGGGCAGGATAAACAATTACATCATCTGCCAACGGCATAATTTTGTTACGAAGGCTGTCAAACAAAATTCCCGCCAAATCTTCTTGTGTCATTTCATTGGCTTTTTGGGCAAGATCGGGACGTCCCACATCTCCCAGAAACAGTGTGTCACCGCTGAAGATTGCGTAATCTTTTCCATTTTCATCTTTCAATAAATAGGTAGTGCTTTCCATGGTGTGGCCGGGCGTGTGGATTGCGGTAATGGTAACATCACCCAATTTATAAACCTCATTATCCTTGGCCAATAAGGCATCAAAAGAAGGGTTTGCGTGTGGTCCATACACAATAGAAGCTCCAGTTTGTTGCGAAAGCGTTAAATGTCCACTCACAAAATCGGCGTGAAAATGCGTCTCAAAAATATATTTGATCTTGGCGTTGTCGTTCTTTGCACGTTCCAAATAAGGCTTTGTTTCGCGTAAAGGATCAATAATTGCCACTTCTCCGTTGCTCTCAATATAGTATGCCCCTTGAGAAAGACAGCCTGTGTAAATCTGTTCTACCTTCATCGTTTTTCTATTTTTGGCAAATATAAGCATTGTATTCCCTAAACTTTTTAAACGAAATATTCAAAATGGCATTTTTCACAAAACTTTTGCATTAAGAATTTCAACTTACTTTATCTTTACCCATTAACCTCAAAAAATCTGATTATGAAAAAAATTGCATTTATAGTAATATCGTTTTTGATTGTGGCCTGCTCAACCGAAAACAAACAGGAAGCCGTAGTCCGCGAACTTGCCAAAAAAGACGCCGTTGAAAAATTGCAACTTCCCGAAGGCACAAAATTCAGCAATGAAAATGTGGAAGTAACCGAAACCGAAACTGGCGAAGCATCCATCGGGATAAGCTATTTGGTAAAATTAACCGTAAAATCGCAAGATAGCGATGGCAACGAAATTATAGAAACACATACTATGACGTATAAAAAAACGGGTGAAGGTGGGTTGGCACCAGAAGATTACGAACTCATTTCTTTTGAATAATTTTAGCCATTCAACCGTATGAAGATTATCCTTTTCTTAATTTTTTCGTCTTTTATTTTCTCCTGCAACGCTACCCAGCACAGTAACGGCCCGAAAAAAACAAACGTTGATTACGCCAACACCATAACCGCCCAGGACCTTAAAAAACACCTCTACATTTATGCAGGAGATGAAATGGAAGGCCGGATGACAGGGACAAAAGGCCAGCATATGGCTTCAAATTACATTCGCGATTTTTATGTGAAGGAAGGCATTAAGCCCGCTCCCGGAACCAATAATTATTTTCAGGAAATCCCCGCCAGCTTTTTTAACGGAAGAAGGGATCCTCAGCCATCCGAAAACGTGGTGGCTTTTATAAAAGGCTCCGAAAAACCGGATGAAATAATTGTAATTTCTGCCCATCTGGACCATGTGGGAATGGATGCCAAAGGAAATGTTTTCAACGGTGCGGATGACGACGGAAGCGGTACGGTTTCAATTTTAGAAATTGCCCAAGCTTTTCAGCAAGCAGTTAAAGACGGACATCCTCCAAAAAGGTCGATTTTATTCCTTCACGTTACAGGTGAAGAAATAGGGCTTTATGGTTCAAGATATTATACTGAAAACCCACTATTTCCATTGGCAAATACTGTTTGCGATCTGAACATTGATATGATTGGCAGAATTGACCCCGACAAAAAGGACAATCCAAATTATCTCTATTTAATAGGAAGCAACATGTTGAGCCAAGAATTGCAGGATGTTTCTACTGAAGTGAACAACAAATACACAAAGCTAGAGCTGGATTACAAATTTGACGATCCCAACGATCCGAACCGTTTCTATTACCGAAGCGACCATTACAACTTCGCAAAAAACAATGTTCCTATTATTTTCTATTTCAACGGCGTTCACGAAGATTACCACAAAATGACCGACACGCCCGATAAAATTGAATATGATTTAATGGCAAAACGCGCCCAATTAATCTTTTTGACTGCTTGGGAACTTGCTAATCGGGATCATAGAATTACAGTGGATAAAAAATAAAAGAAGCAAGACTGAAGGAAACAGGAAACAGGACTGAATTTTCGAAAAAATCTATAAAACTTGAAACCTGAAACCTTGAAACCGAAACGAAAAAATCCTCCACAAAAGGGAGGATTTTTTTAATAACTTTCAAAGTATGACTAATTCAATGAATTTTTAATAAGCTTAAAAGTTTGTTGTGATTTTTCTGTTTGTATTTTTAGAATATACGTCCCAGCGCTTAATGTTGTAGTTTCAATTTTGAAATTATCTTGAACTTCAACTTTTATTTCACAGCCCAACACATCAAATAAACCTACATCTTTTAGTGGAAGCTTTGATTCTATAAACAATTCATCTGTAAACGGGTTCGGATAAACGCCAATAAGATCTGTATCGTTATTTGTAATTGCTAATTGACCACAATTTGGATTTTCTCCAGCTTCCATACTTAAAGTACCGTTTTCAATAAACCAATTTTCCCAACTTCCGCCAGTGCCTGTTTCCCAATCTGAAAGGTCAAAATAGTTAGGGCCACCATAAGTGCCAGGAACTTTATAAACCTTTATAGCTTCTCCATTACGGTTCCAAGTTACAGGTGTGCCAGCCACAACTACTTCTGGAGCATATTCCGTTACGCAATTGGCCTGAAGAAAATAGGCATATTCCGGATAGTCAGGATATTCGCCATACACGAATGCTTTTCCGTCAGGCTCTACGCAAACTGCTGTATAATCATTGCAAGCTATGCCAAAACTTCTTGGGCCATTATCCTGTATAAATCGTGCTAAAAAAACACTTATCCTACCTTGTCTGTCACGATCGGTGAAGTGGGTGTCTGTTATAAGATTCTGCATAAATGGCAACTCCAAAAAATCGTTATATCCTAATGCAACCCTTGGATGATATGGATTGCTCAGGGCGACATTGCTTTCAAGGGTACCGTATTGTGCCGTAAAATAAGTACTGCCCATAATTGCCATTCCCGCGCTCGTGCCACCAATTACGCCGTGTTTTATATTTATATACTCATTGAGGGTGGTTTCCATCGCGTTGTCCTTAAAATAGGATACATAATCCCATTGATCGCCACCAGCAACCCAAATTGCTTCTGCATTCGCTACTTTCTGTAATACATAAGGATCTGTAGCACCATCTGTATTATTTATAACCAATGTAGTGACCGAATTAAGGGTTACGCCCAATTCACTATAAAAATAATTGTTGTAACCATCATCTCCTGAAGCGCGCAATACCACAACATCGCCCCCATCGGCCTTATTCAGAAACCAAACCATCGCTTCGTCATTTTCTGAAGACCCACCCATTAAGCAAATTCCGGGTTGGTGGTTTGTATTGACATCGGTGGTACTGCCTGTAATGTATTCGGTATAATCTTGAGCAAAAATTAGGGTTGAAAAACTTAATGCCACCAATAGTAGTATCCTTTTCATAATTCAATCTTAATCAATTTTTAATATTTTGTTGCATCATTCGGTACATCAACACTGCAGTTATCTTCGCTTGAACACCAACTGTATTAAGGTTTCCCATTTCTTCAACTGTATGGTCGCCCGAGCCGCCCGTTAGCCCCAAACCATCCAAAGCCATAGCAACATATCCAGATGTAAATGATATATCGGCTGCGCCGGCATTTCTCGGATTCACTGCTTCCACAGCTCCAAAACCTAAATTCTGGCTTACTTTATTGAAATGTTCCAATAATCTCATATTGCCTTCCGTTTGCGCCAATGGTGGATATCCTTCATTGTCGAATAATAATTCTGCCAATGTTTTTGGATAATTTTTAGAGACGATTTCCTTCATGATTCTTTTCGCCTTTTGCAACTGTTCGGGTGAAACAGCTCTCAAATCGCCGTGAACAATTGCCTTTTGGGCAACCACATTATTTTTTCCGAAGGCAGTACCGCCTGTTAAATCTTCATTGGGCGCTACGTTTGTTCCTCCCAAAATAAAGCCCGGATTAAAGGTAAGGTCATTCTCTTTCGCCAATTGTAGATAGAATTCATTTAAAATACGAGCCGTTTCATATATGGCTCCTGCGCCGATATTCTCTGTAAATATTTGTGAGGAATGGGCTGGCTTTCCAGTCACTGTTAGCTGCCAATCTTCAGACCCTCTTCGGGAAACCACAATTGTTTTTGGGTTGTTGTCGCCATTTTCAAATCCCAAGGCAATATCGGCTCTTTTTGCGCCTTCAACTAAATCCTTTTTTGACAATTCAATTGGAGAACCGCTTTTTTCTTCATCGCCAGTCATTATTATTTCGACGGACATATCATCTAAAGCCCCAGATTCTTTTAATGCTTTCATTGCCAAAATGATTATTACATCACCCCCTTTCATATCTGCTACTCCAGGACCTTTCATTATTGAATCATTAAGCATCGAGAATTCTTGAAGCGGGCTGTCCAATTCAAAAACCGTATCTAAATGACCGATCAATAAAAACTTAGGGCCCTTTTTACCTTCTTTTTTGGCAATAAGATGTCCGGCACGGCCATACTCTTCGCCAGATGTCAATTCTGTTGTAAAACCTAGCTTATCCAGTTCGGCCTTGTATATTTCACCTACTTTCCGAACACCTTCAATATTTAAAGAGCCGCTATTTATATTCACTGTTTTTTTTAGTAATTCTATAGAGGCTGGGAGATTTTTATCTACCGATTTTACAATGCTCTTTTCCATCTTGGTGTTTTGTGCCAAAGTACAAGTACCGAAGGACAGCAACATCAAAATGATTATTTTTTCAAATTTCAATTTTAAACTCATCAATCTAATTTATAGCAAACGTTTCGCCCGGCAAATAGACATTCAATGAAAGATTATGTGCGCCAAGCTTTCCATTATTTTCATTTTTTGATTCTGTGGGATTTTTAAGAACGATAACCTGCGATTCGCCTAAAACCTCAGCCATATTACCTTCAACTAGAATGGCGGTAGATTCGTCAATGCCAATGCCCATTAGTTGTGGATGTTCAATCACCGCGCTAATGAGTCTATTGTACCGACTTCGCTTCACAAAATGTTGGTCGATAATAACACCCGTTAGCATTCCCAAACCTGTTTTAATTTCGATATTTTCTTCCTCTATATTTCTGAAAGTGGCAGCGTAGTCAGTATGTTTCAGTTCATTACCCGTAATCATCATTTTGCTCATAACCGCAGCTCCTGCACTTGTGCCAGCAACCAAACTACCTTTGCTGAATGCTTCGTGAATAGCCTCTTCCGCAGCAGTGCCGCCAACAATGTCCATAAATCTATTTTGGTCTCCACCGGATATGTAAATCATTTTGGCATTTTTGATTGAGTCTAATTTAGATTTAGACACATTTTCATCTTTATAGATCTGAAGACCAACTATATTAGTAAGACCCGCTTCCACGAATTGCTTTTTGGCATAATAAACGGCTGAATCCGGTTCGGCGCTGGACATTGGCAAGATTATGCCATAGCCAGATTTATCCAACTGCGCTTCTTTAATAATGCGTTGCACCATGGCTTCGGGCCTTGAGCCACCGCCAATAATTACCAGTTTACCATTGCCGTCGGATTGCTGCGCAAAAGCTGAAAACTGAAGCGCAGCAAAACCGATTAAGGCAAGGGGGATATAATAATTTAAAAGTTTCATAATTAATTCCCAATCACGATACCTCGGGTATCACTGGTGGCTTGGTAATATAGCTCCGTGTTTGAACCATCCAGATTTGCCCGCATCATGGCATCGGTGCTTCTGTCTCCCCAATATATTTTGTTTTCAGAGGCATCATAACCAATGCCGTAAACAACCCTGCCAATTCCGGTAGCTATAGTTGTAACGTTTGTACCATCCAAAGCAGCCGATTTTATACGTATATCGCCAGAGGCCACATATTCATCATAATAAATACGGTCGTTTATGACTATAATACTGCCTGACTCAACATCTGGCAGAATTAAGGTCTCATTAGTACCGTCAAGGTTCTTGGACCATATACCGCCATCATAATTGCCCCAGAATATTTTTCCGCTTGCAAAGTGAATTGAGACGCCTTCTGGATCGTTTACTTGGCCAGTTGCGAAATCCTCCTTCGCATTAACATCGGTAGAACTCAAATCGGTTCTTTGAATACTGTTGCTTGTGGACCAATATAGCTTATTGCCGGAATAATCTATTGCCATTCCAATTGGTGAATCCAGACCTATTCTGAAATCCTCAAACTCACTGCCATCCGTGTTGGCTCTATAGATTTTGCCCGTATCCAAATCGCTTATATACAATTTGTTGGTAAGGGTATCCAAAACCATTTCGTAAGACGCCTGTAGCGTGATACCCGACAAGGGCGCAAATATGGCTGTCTGATTATTTATCAAGCCTTGATATACTGCGCTGCCATCTGTATAATAAATAGGGATACCCACTGCATTCGGATCTTTTATAACCACGGTTTTTGTAGTTTCTTTCACTTCCAAAGATATTGAGGTAGTTACTACCAGTTTAACTTGGTAAGCGCCAGGTTCAGTATAAGTATAGGTTGGATTTTCTTCCACTGAAGAATCGCCGTTGCCAAAATTCCAATAAAATCTGGCTTCCCCAACTGTTGCAGGAACAATCGATGTATTTGTGAAAATTACCATTGCTGGTGCAAACTCGTTATTGTCTATTGTATAAGTAAATTGAGGCACCGTACTGGCTGGCGGTACGGGAAAACCGTCGTCAGAGCAGGATTGGAAAATACTCCCAAAACCTATAAATAGTATTGCTATTATTATATTTTTCATCTGTATCTTATTTTATTAAAGCAATTCCTCTTGGGCTGGCAATTCCTGTTGCGAGGACTTCACGGGCGGAGCCATCAAGATTTGCGCGGTACAGTTCGCCGGTATCACGACCAGACCAATATAGTTTGTTGATATCGTTGTCTATTTGAATACCGTAAATACGGGTTCCATCAGGATCAATGGTTTGTATGTTTGAGCCGTCAAGATTGGCTATATTGAAAACCGCACCGTTCTGGTCGTCAAAATAAATCTTATCATTTACAGTGTCAACGGCAACGGCATATCCATACACTCCAGCAATAAGTACTTGTGGATTTGTACCATCCAAATTGGCGACGTAAAGATTTTCCAAATTTACTTCATAGACGTACATTTTATTGTTTTCCACATCCAAGGCAATGGCTCTCCATTGTGCTCCAGCTAAATTCAATATGCCTATCTCTGGAGAAGAGCCATCAAGATTTGCTCTTGAAACATTTCCGTCATCATCCACCCAATACACTTTACTGTTCATTTCATCTACAGCCACACCGTAAGGATCGCCAATATTGCTAACTATCATTTCAGGATTGCTGCCGTCTAAGTTTGCTCTCCAAATATTTCCAAGAGGATAGGTGTCAAAATCACTGAAATAAATTTTTTGATTCGTAGCATCATAGGCCAAACCAACGCCAACTTTGCCCACAAGGTTTAGCACATCGGTAGTCGTGCCGGAATCATCCAACAGTAAGCTTCTTATATATTCATCGCCATAAGCAATGTAATACAATGAGGCAGGTGTAGCCTGACCTGGGCCAACATTTATTTCTTTCGTTGAAGTTTTTGATCCATAAACATTTGTAGCGGTAAGCGACACTGTGTAAGTTCCTTCAGCCAAATAGGTAAAGTCAGGATTTTCAGCAGTTGAAGTTGAATTGGCTGCATCTCCAAAATTCCACGTATAACTTGTGGCCCCAACAGATGAATTTGTAAAATGAACCGGAATGCCAGCCACCAGGTTCTCTGCATCTTCTACTTGAAAAGAACTTAATGGCGTAACGGTAATTTCCATATTAGAAATGGTTGAACCTCCCGCCCCTGTTGAAACCAAACTTACCAAGAACACATTGCTGCTGGTATAGGATTTTGTTGGCGATACTTGTGTAGATGTTGTACCGTCGCCAAAGCTCCATTTATAGGCCGTGGCATTTTGGGAATTGTTTGTAAACTGAATTGTTTCGCCAATGGCAACTTCAGTTGCACTCGCTGTAAATTCTGCCTGTGACTGCGGAGGCACTGGGTTGTCATCTTTCTGACACGAAAAAAGGGTCAAAAGAACGAAAGCAAAAAGACTGTGTCTGTTAAGAATTGTTTTCATAATATCTGTTTTAGACTAGTTAGTTTGTTAATATCCTGGATTTTGAAACATCCCGGGATCTTTGTTGGTCTGTAATTCGTCAAAAGGTATTGGGAACAAGGTTTGGTTAATGCTTGTTACATTAACTAGCACATCTATTGCCCGGCCCGTTCTTACAAGGTCGAACCATCTATGGCCTTCAAAAGCAAATTCCACACGGCGTTCTTTTTCAATTGCGCTTATTAATTGATCAATGCTATTGGATGTTATTCCAGACAAGCCAGCCCGCGTTCTTACAGTGTTTAAATCAGCTTTTATTTGGTTGGCATCTGGAGCGGAACCTTTTGCCAAAGCTTCTGCCCTGATTAGATACATATCTGCCAAGCGTATCACTATAAAGTTATCTGCACCTAAGTTTAGATCGTCGTATTTTATGGCATACGCCAAATTATCTGCGAAAGCAACACTGGCAGCAAAACGCGTATCGCCAGCTTCATAGGCATCTAATAAATCTTGTGTAGGTTCAACTTCCCTTCTTCCGTTAAGTGACTTTGGAAAATTGTATTCGGCTATTCTATTGCGTTCCAATTGCGAAAATGAAATTTCAAAAATGGATTCCGCATTTTCTTCATCTGCAAAAACGTCGGCATAGTTTGAAAGTAGTGTGTAGCCGCCGTTGTTTAATACATCCGAAGCCATTGTTGCTGCTTGTTGATAGTTGCCTTGATACAGATAGACTCTTGCCAAAAGTGCTTTGGCCGCAAATTTTGATCCCCGAATTTTAATTCTTGAGTTCGGTAAATTTTCAGCAGCAAAGTTTAAATCGGTAATAATTTGTGCATAAACCTCATTCACGGGCACCCGTGGTGCATCCAAACCATTCACCCCAACGGTAGGTTCTAATTTTATGGGAATTGCACCGTAATAACGGGTTAAATTAAAGTGATTTAAGGCCCTTATAAAATATAGCTCTGCCAAGGCCGCATTTCTTTCTTCCTCCGTCATATCTGGAATGATGGGCACCTTGCTTATAACGTTATTCGCCACATTGATCCCGTCATACATTATGGCCCACATATTACTATTGCTGCCGTTCTCGGGAAGCATGTTGTTGTTGTCTACCTCCGCATAATCAGAAGCGGTTGCATCTACGGGATGTGATAGGTTATCTGCTGCCAAGTCTGCAAATATGCTGTATGTTCTTCCGTAATAACTAAGGCTTTGCAATGAGGCATACGCTCCCAAAATACCCTTATCGATATCTTCTTTTGTTTTGAAGGCATTTTCGGCAGAAATTGAATTTTGTGGTTCAACATCCACGATATTGCAGGAAAATGCTGCAAGACATATTATTGAAATATATAGTAACTTTTTCATGTTGTTATATTTTTAGATTAACACCCAAAGTGAAAGATTGTGCTTGCGGATAGGTAAAGAAATCAGTCCCAATGACCGCATTGTCGTCGCCCCTATAGTTAACTTCTGGGTCGAGCCCCGAATAATTTGTAAATGTGAACAAGTTTTGTGTACTTAAATAAATTCTCATTGAATTAAAAAATCTGCTCTTCATGTTCTTTTGGTTCAAGGTATAGCCTAAGGTTACGTTTTTAAACCTTAAATAAGAACCATCTTCTATAAATCTAGATGAAACACGTTTGTTTTGTGCAGCGGCAACAGGGTCTGTGGTTGCTCTTGGGATATCCGTAATATCCCCCGGTTGTCTCCACCTTCTGGTTACCGATTCCAGCTGGTTGTCCCCGCCTTGTAGTGATTCCAAATACAATCGCGACCCATTGAAAACATCATTGCCATAAGAGCCTTGAAGGAATATACTCAAATCAAAGTTTTTATAGGCGAAGTTATTGGTGAGACCGCCCACAAAATCAGGATGCGGATTGCCCACGATGGTTCTGTCTGCAGAGGTTATCTCTCCGTCAAAATTTGTATCTGCATACACAATATCGCCTGTGGAGGGATCTACCCCCAAAGATTGATAACTATAAAACACACCAATTGGTTGGCCTTCCATAATACGGTTTCCGCCGCGCCCAATATCATCAATTGGTTGTCCATTGTAAAGTTCGAGCACCTTATTGCGGTTGCCTGCAATATTAAATTGTGTATTCCATGTAAATTCTCCAACCAAGTTTTGAGTTGATAGGGTAAGCTCAATTCCTTTATTTTCCACCTTGCCCACATTTTCGGTAATGGATAAAAATCCTGAACTGGGGGGCAAAGGTCTGCTTAATAATAGATCATTGGTCTGCTTGTCATAATAATCGGCCGTTAATGTAATGCGGTCATTGAACAAGCCAAGGTTTAAACCAATATTGAGCTGGCGCGTACTTTCCCATTTTAGGTCTGGATTTGGAATATTGCTTGGGTATATGCCCGGAGAACCGCCATAAGAAGTATTCCCATAAAGTTCAGAATATAGAAACGGACTGATATCGTCATTCCCTGTTAAGCCATAACTTACACGAAATTTAAGATCTGATAAAAATTTTACATTTTTCAAAAATTCCTCTTGCGAAACTCGCCAGGCCAAGGAAGCTGCAGGGAAGAAACCTGTTTTGTTATTCGATCCAAATTTTGATGAAGTATCAAATCTGCCTGTAGCAGTAAAAATATACTTATCGCTGAAGTTATAATTCACCCTGCCAAAATAAGAGCGAATACCCTGGTCTGAAGCGCTCGCACTGGCAGAAACAATCGTTGCTGCTGAGTTTATATATTCTAAATCGTCATCAGCAAAATCTTGGCCCCTAATAAAGGAGGACCTAAAGTTTCTTTTTTCAAAACTGTAGCCCACTAACGCTTCAAGTTTATGTTTGTTAAAGTGTTTGCTGTACTGTAACAAATTGTTGGAGACAATATTTGAAATATTGCTATATGTTTCAAAACCCAAACCATTATACTTGGCGCCCTGAACTGTTTTTGTAGATTCGTAACCGTGTTCCCGAAAGTTTAGGAAATCCACGCCCAATTTGGACGAAAAAGTTAAGTCTTCAAAAATGTTATAATCAATATATATATTCGAGTTTGTGCGATACGAAAAGTTTTCATTTATGGCCTCATTCGCGATGGATACCGGATTTGAATAAGGGCCATCTTGATTGTATGAACCATCCGCATTATAAACCGGAAATATGGCAGGAGTTGAAATACCATTTGGCAAAGGGCCGTGCAATGTCTGGTCACCTTCCACCCTATCAGTATGTGCATAGCTTAAGCCTATGCTGCTGCCTATCTTAAACTTATCTGATAGTTTGTGGTCTAAGTTTGTGCGAAAGTTGAAGCGGTCATAATCCGTCCCAATCAAAATACCTTCTTGCTGAAATAACGTTCCACTTATAAAAAACTGTGTTTTTTCTGAACCTCCCGTAGCGGAAATTTCATAACTATTTATAGGTGCGGTACGGAAAATAACATCCTGCCAATCTGTATCTATGGTATTATCGTTTATCTGCTCGTCTGTAAAAACGGTGCTATTTGTTAAATCGTTTCGATATTCTTTCCACTCCCTCGCGTTTAGCATATCCAGCTTGTTCCAAACGCGCTGAACACCCGAATAGATATTTACGGCAACAGTAGTTACCTGCTCCTTACCACGTTTTGTGGTAATCAAAACAATACCGTTAGATCCTCTTGCGCCATATATTGCGGTGGCAGAAGCATCTTTCAATATACTAATGGATTCTATGTCGTTGGGATTTAAATCTGTAAGCGCGCTAGAGCCTTGGCCGGAATAGCCAATTTGTCCAAAATCGCCCGTGGTAACAGGAATACCATCAATAATATATAAGGGTTGGCTACTGCCACTAATTGAGGTAAGCCCTCTAATACGAACAGACATTTGACCTCCTGGCGTTCCGGAGTTTTGATTTACCTGCACTCCTGCAGCCTGTCCTTGTAGCAAACCATCAACCGATGCCAATGGTAAATCTTTAATTTGCTTTGAATTAATTGTGGTCATCGCATCACTTATCAATGATTTTTTTTCGGTGCCATAACCAATTACCACAATTTCCTCAAGGGCATTGCTGTCTTCAACCATAGTGACATTAACCTTTAATAATCCTACGATTGAAACCTCTTGATCCTTGTAGCCCACATATGATACCACCAAAATACTCGCATCATTGGAAACTTTCATCTTAAAATTTCCATCAAAATCTGTAGCCGTACCTTTGGATGTTCCTTTAAGGATTACTGTGGCTCCCACCAAAGGTGTTCCCAATGCGTCCATAACAGTTCCGGCAATCTCGCGCTCTTGTTGATTTGAGAAAGGAGATTTGGAATCTAAATCCACTTGATTCTTAATAACAATCTGTCTATCGTTTATCTTGTAAATTAATCCTGTTTTGGCCAAGGCCTTATCAAGAATTTTGGAGACCGTAGATTCTTTCATTTCCAGCGTAATGTTGTATTTCAATACATCATCCTTATAGAAGAAAATGTATTCGCTTTTATTTTGGATTTCCTTGAAAAGCTGTTCCAAACTCACATTGGTCACTTTAATATCCATCTTGGTCTGCGCCTCGGTTATGTTTGCGAAAGCTGAACTGATTCCAAGGCTGATTAAAAGTAAAAAAGTCCGTGTCATATGCACCAGATAATAACTGAAAGATTTTACCCGCGGAATGGGGTAAGGGTTCTTAATTTTATTCATAATTTTGTGTTAGTTGGTTAATATTGCTGTGGTTACAGTGGTATTGATTTTTAATGGCTAGAAGGTGTTGACGCATCTTCTAGCTTTTTAATTACTCAGGTTATTTTAAAGACTGATTTTTTAGTTAATAATAATTTTATGATCTGTTAAGAATGTGTACTCAAATCCTGATGGCTCTGTTTCTTTTATGGTTGCCAAAACACTTTCAATACTATCCTTCACATCTAGATAACCCGAAAAAGTTTCATTGGCCCTTGCACTGTCAACAATGATGATTTCCACATTATAGTAGCGAGCTACTTTTTTCATTATGGATTTTAAGGAGTCGTTTTTAAAGATAAAAATTCCATCTCTCCAGGAAAAGTATTGCTCTGTGTTTACATTGGTTTCATATACAGCATACTTGGCCTTTTCATATGTTACCATAGTCCCTGGCTTCATCGTGATCTTTTTTTCAGAATTGAATAGCGTGTTTGAAGTATAATTTATCTGAACACTTCCTCTTTTTAAGACAGTATAGACAGCATCGTCATCGCTGTAATTACTAAGATTGAAAATGGTTCCCAACACTTTTATTTCGTGATTTCTGGCTTTTACAAAAAATGGGGAGTACTTGTTATGGCTCACCTCAAAAATTGCTTCGCCTTCTAGATAAACTTCCCTTTTATCCGAAGCAAAGCGGGCTGGAAAAATAAGTTTTGAACCCGAATTGAGCCAAACTTTACTGCCGTCTGAAAGCGTTATTTCAGATCGTTTTCCGAAAGGAACAATCAAAGTATTGAAAACAGGTTCTCCTGAAGAAATGGCATCCTGCTCCACATAACTGGAATGGCCTACGTTCACTTTTTTACCAGATTTAGAATAACTTATCTTGGCATCTGTTTCTGATATCGCAATACTTTTTTTATCACTCAATACGAGTTGAATATTTTTAGTATGTATCGATTCATTCTGGGTTTCGGCAAATTTTTCAATTGCGGAATGATCAACTTTAGTTTTGACTAATGAAACAGTGACGAAACCTATAAGAAAAACAACAGATGCGGCGATGGTAAATTTTAAAATACGCTTTCTACGTTTGAAGGAGTAGATAGAATTATAAATCCGCTTTCTTAAATGGGATTTATCCTTTTTGGAAAGTTTTTCGAGATTTAGGTTACCCTTTTTGTAGTGTTCCATGAATATTTTCAAAAAAGAATATAAAAATGTAGAGCTGCATCTATGAATTTAAATCACAAGAGCTGTTATTACTATAAGTAAGAACTTTATAATATATAGACACTTTAATTTGAAAAAAAATAAAATATTTGCAATTAGAAAAGGATAAAAAACTGCATTTGCTTGCGTAAAGCCTTGATGGCCCTGTAAATCATGGTTCTTGAAGATTGTACGGAAATATTCATTACTGTAGCAATTTCTTCGTAAGAATGATTGTCATTAAACCGTAGCGACAATCCTGTGCGCTGTTTTTTGCTGAGCATTTTTATAGCCTTCGCCAGTTTTTGGGAACGTTCTATTTCCAAATCATCGGACAACAAACTTTCCTCTGGAGCTATTTGAAGAAGAGAGATTTGTGTTTGATCTGTTGCCATTTCTATTCTTGAGCTTTGAATTCGCCTTACGATTTCATTTTTTAACGAATGCATCAAATAAAAATCAACTCGTGCTGGAAGGGAAAGAGTTCTTCGATATTTATACAGATTCAAAAATAAATCGTGGATGCAATCCATAACCAAACATTTATCCGCAGAAAATTTTCTCCCGTAAGTAAATAAATCATCAATGTAAATGTCATAGAGCATTCCAAGGGCCTCCACGTTACCCGCTTGAAGTTTTTCCCATAAGTTCGATGATTTAGTTTGATCCCTTTTCAAAATTCTGAATATATACTAGTAATTATAAGATGGAACACAATTATGATTGCATTGGAAAAGATAAGCAGAATTAATAAAAATTTCATTCATAATGAAAACTGCAATATTTTTTTTTAAACAAAGTAGTTTTTTGCTGTCAAGGTACTTTTTCATTTAAATTTAAAAATATGGATGGTTTTAATCTGGATTTCTTCCAGAGGGTTTAAATTATGCGTAGCCGAGAAGATTAAAATAAAGGACTTCCATAGAATTTTTATATGAATAAGTAGAATAAAAAGTAGCTCTTAATTTCGAGAAGCTCTTAGTTTGGGTGGAAAACTTGGATTCTTTCCCCCCCTTCGACAAGTGCAGGACAGGCAGGTTCAGGATGAATCTCTCCCGAAAAGTGTAATTAAAATTAAGCACAAAAAAGCTTCCCATTTCTGAGAAGCTTATGTTTCGGGTAGAAGACCGGGTTCCCTTCAACAGGCTCAGGATAAACTTCTCACCCGGCAAGTCAATTAAACATTTTGAATACAAAAAAAGCTTCCCATTTCTGAGAAGCTTTTGTCCTGGGTGGAAGACCGGTTTCGAACCGGCGACCTCTTGAACCACAATCAAGCGCTCTAACCAGCTGAGCTACAACCACCATTTTGCACTACTAAAAGCACAATGCTGTTAAGCGGATGCAAATATAAACCAATATTTATGGCTATGCAATACCTCAAAGTAACATTTTTATCGGTTGGTTTCAGTGAGATATCTATGCTGGACCTATATTAAATCAAAAATGGAATCAACGGCAGGATAACGCTCTGTTGTAAAACCTTCGCCGAATTCAGTGCCAATAAGTCTTCCCAAATCCTGCGCCCGATAGGTAATACTATCTCTGAAATTGGTTGAGGTAATTGGCGTTTCCGGCTCGTCTGCTTCTTTTTGGTGAAACTGGCTTTTGTATGCAAAAACCGCTTCCAGTTTTTTTTCCATAAAATCCGTTACATCCACCACAAAATCCGGCTCAATGTTTTTCCATTGAATGTAGTGATAAACGTGTTTTGGCCGCCAAGCCTTTTGGTGATTGCTCTCATAAATGCTTTCAATCTTTTGCAATCCGCTTAAAAAACAGGCGTCGCTGGCAAGTTGGCTGGCCTTTCCGTGATCAATATGGCGGTCGTAAATGGCGTTGCAAAGCACAATGTCCGGTTGATATTTTCTGATTATTTTAATTATTTCAAGCTTTGATGCAGCATTGTTAACCAAAAATCCATCTGAAAATTCAAGATTGTGCCTAAAGGCTACACCCATAATTTTCGCAGCATCGTCCGCTTCCTTATCGCGAATTTCAGCCGTGCCGCGAGTTCCGAGTTCCCCACGGGTAAGATCTAAAATCCCTACTTTCTTTCCGTTGTATATTTCTTTTGCCAAGGTTGCCGAACATCCCAGTTCCACATCGTCAGGATGTGCGCCAATGGCGAGTATATCAATCTTCATAAAACCTGTTTTAAATTTTTTCCATTTTTGAAACCATCTTAAATGCTCCTTCCAAATCGGCAATTATGTCTTCCACTTCTTCAATTCCCACTGAAAAACGAAGCAGCCCATCACTGATGTTTTGCCGTTTCCGTTCTTCGGCAGAAAGAAGCGCGTGTGATGTTTTTGCAGGCGACAGTATGGTAGATTCCACACCTGCCAAACTCATTGAAGGTTTTATCATTTTCAATGCTTTTAAAAAATTGCCCACATTCAAAGATTCATTTATTTCAAAGGAAAGCATTCCCGTGTAACCATTCATTTGCTTTTTTGCAAGTTCGTATTCCGGATGGCTTTTCAATCCCGGATAATAAACTTTCTCTACCAAAGGGTGCTTCTCCAACCACTTTGCCATTTTTTTCGCGTTCTTGTTTTGCGCCTTTACGCGGAGCACCATGGTTTTCATGCTGCGTTCCAAAAGCCAAACTGTATAATCACTAAGGCTTCCTCCCAGATTTTTAGCGAGATTCCAAATTTGTTTTATATGTTCTTCAGAAGCTGCAACGGCTCCCGCCAAAATATCACTGTGGCCGCCCATATATTTGGTGGCGCTGTGAATCATAATATCAATCCCAAAATCGGTCGGGGTTTGATTTACTGGGGAAGCAAAAGTATTGTCAATCATTGTTACAATGCCGCGCTGTTTTGCCAATTTTGAAATCATTTCCAAATCGGTTATTCGCATCAAAGGATTGGAAGGGGTTTCCACAAAAATTACTTTAGTGTTCTTCTGAATTTTCTCAGAAAAATCTGTTTCGGAAAAACCTTTGGCAAAGGCGTATTCAATTCCAAATTTATGAAACTCTTCAACCACAAAATTGTACGTTCCACCGTACAAAGTCTGCGGAAGTACCACGTGGTCACCTTTATGCAAAAACGCAAGCATAGTGGTGCTTACGGCTGCCATTCCACTTCCGAAGATAAGGGCAGCTTCACACTTTTCGAGCATTGCAATTTTTTTACAGAGCGCTTCCTGATTTGGGGTGTTGAAATAGCGTGGATAGCGTTTTACGTCCACATCTTCATACGCATAACTGCTGGACATATACAATGGCGAAATGGCCCCTTTGAACTGTTTGTCCTCAACCTCACCAACGTGAGTACAGATAGTATTGATTCCTAAATTTTTTGATTTCATTTAAAGCAATTTTCAGTTGGTTAAAGGTATAAATAACTGAGAAGAAAATCCCAAATATCAAAAATCAAATCCCAAATAAATCCCAAATTTGAAATTTGACACTTCCGTTTTGGCATTTAGTTTTTCTATCTTTATAAAAAATTTCGCTATTAAATTTATTCCATGAAATTACTGCTCACCCACATAAAAGAACTGCTCCAAGTCCGCGAAAACTGCCCCGCAAAACTCAGCGGTAAAGACATGAAAAAACTCCCAACGCTTAAAAATGCTTGGATCTTTATAAGTCACGGTATAATTGAAGCCTATGGAACCATGGATAAAATGGGTCCACACCAAGGTTTTAAAACTTTGGATTGCAGTGGAAAAATCGTTATGCCCGCTTGGTGCGATAGCCACAGCCACATCGTTTACGCCGGCAATCGGGAACAGGAATTTGTAGATAGAATCAACGGGCTCAGTTATCAAGAAATCGCTGAAAAGGGAGGCGGAATCCTGAACAGCGCTAAGAAACTGCAAGAAACTTCGGAAGAGGCTTTATACCATCAATCGGCCGCCCGTTTGGAAGAAGTGATGCGCCTTGGCACGGGCGCCATTGAAATAAAAAGTGGATACGGGCTTACTACGGAAGCCGAACTGAAAATGCTCCGTGTTGCCAAAAAACTTTCCGAAGAATATCCCATCACCATTAAAACTACCTTTTTGGGCGCACACGCAATTCCCTCGGATTATAAAAACAACAAAGACGGTTATTTGGATTTGCTCTGCAATGAAATGCTTCCGAAAGTTGCCGAGGAAAAGCTCGCCGAATACATAGATGTTTTCTGTGAGGAAGGCTATTTTTCCGTGGCAGATATGGAACGTATTCTTTCCGAAGGAAAAAAATATAATCTCACTCCTAAAGTTCACGTAAACCAATTCAACTCCATTGGTGGAATTGCAGCAGCGGTAAAACACAATGCATTGAGCGTCGATCATTTGGAAGTTTTGACCGATGCAGATTTGGAAGCATTAAAAAACAGTGAAACCATGCCGGTTGCTCTTCCCTCCTGCTCCTATTTTTTAAGCATTCCGTACACCCCGGGAAGAAAAATGATTGATGCGGGCTTACCATTAGCGCTCGCCACAGATTACAACCCTGGTTCCACGCCCAGTGGAAATATGAATTTTGTGGTTTCCACGGCCTGCATAAAAATGCGGCTCACGCCCGAAGAAGCCATAAACGCTGCTACAATCAACGGCGCTTATGCAATGGGTTTAAGCAAAACCCACGGCAGCATTACCAAAGGAAAAGTGGCAAACCTCATTATCACAAAGGAAATTCCTTCTTATGGATATCTGCCCTATGCTTTCGGCAGCGATTTGATAGATACTGTAATTATCAACGGAAAAGAAATTAAATGAGTTCCATAAAAATTTACTCTAAAAAAGATGTCGATCGTTTTATAAAGACCCGTGCTGGGGAAACAAAGTTTGGGGAAAAGGTATGTTTTATTGAAAGCATGGATAATTTAAAAAACCACTCTTCAAAATATGTTTTATTGGGAATCCCTGAAGACATCGGGGTGCGGGCCAATTATGGGAATCCTGGGACTTCAAAGGCTTGGGAAGCTGCATTAAAAAGCTTTTTAAACATTCAGGAAAACGACTTTGCAAAAGCCGAAAATGTGATTTTGTTAGGCGAAATTGATTGTGATTCACAAATGCGAGAGGCAGAAAATCTGTCGTCAGATGACGGACATTATGTTGAAAAACTTGGCGAACTTGTCTCGCAAATAGACCATAAAGTCTCCATTACCGTGAAAACAATTATAGAGTCTGGGAAATTTCCAATAATTATTGGGGGCGGCCACAACAATTGCTATGGAAATTTAAAAGGAACTACTGAAGCTCTGAAAACTCCAGCGAATTGTCTCAACTTTGATGCACATACAGATTTCCGGGCATTGGGCCACCGCCATAGTGGCAACGGATTTTCATATGCTTTTGAAGATGGATACCTCAACCGTTATTTTATATTCGGGCTTCATCGTAATTATACCCCCCAAATTGTTTTCGATAGACTTGTGAAGCAACAAGACCGTATAAAATTCAGTCTTTTTGAAGATATAGCCATCAATGAAAAATTCTCCTTTTCCGAAGGTATTCAAGAGGCGGAAATGTTTGTATGCAACGCATCATTCGGATTGGAACTGGATCTGGACGCCATCGAGGATATGGGTAGTAGCGCTATGACGCCTGGTGGGTTTTCCATTAATGATGCCCGAAAGTTTATATCGTATTTTTCAAAAAAGGAACATTGCGTTTATTTTCATATTTGTGAAGGCGCGCCTCAATTGGGAAATTTTCCTGCCCAGGTAGGAAAAACCATTTCGTTTTTAATTTCAGATATAATAGCTTAGAATTCAAAAAAAATATCACTAAATAAAAAATTATGCAACAGCAGTTAATAGAATGTGTTCCAAATATCAGTGAAGGCCGAGATGCTGAAAAAATCAAAGCCATTTCCCAAATTGTGGAAACGGTTGAAGGCGTAAAACTTTTGGATGTTGATCCAGGAAAGGCAACCAATAGAACCGTGATCACTTTTGTTGGGGAACCTGAACCCGTGATTGAAGCTGCTTTTAGGTTAATAAAAAAAGCTTCGGAACTTATTGATATGTCCAAACACAGTGGTGCGCACCCCCGTTTTGGCGCAACCGATGTATGCCCTTTGGTGCCAATTGCCAACATTACTTTGGAAGAAACTGCCAAATACGCCCATAAATTAGGTGAAAGAGTGGGAAAAGAGCTGGGGATTCCAGGGTATTTTTATGAAAAGGCCGCGAAAGAGGAAAAACGTAAAAACTTAGCCAACTGCCGTTCAGGAGAATATGAAGGCCTACCTAAAAAATTGGTCGATAAGGATTGGAAACCCGATTTTGGACCGGCTGAATTCAGTGATAAAGTTGCAAAAACGGGTGCTACGTCCATTTCGGCTCGGGATTTTTTAATAGCCTACAATGTAAACCTCAACACCACTTCCACAAGAAGGGCAAACGCCATAGCTTTCGATATTCGCGAAGCCGGACGCGTAAAACGGGAAGGAAACCCGATTACTGGAAAAGAGGTTTTGGACAAAAATGGCGAACCAGTTCGAATCCCTGGAAAATTAAAAGCCGTAAAAGGTATTGGTTGGTATATTGAAGAATATGGCATAGCCCAAATTTCGTATAACCTTACCAATATTTCGATTACCTCTATGCACGTGGCCTTTGACGAAACCTGTATGGAAGCCGAAAAACGTGGTTTACGGGTAACAGGGTCTGAACTCATCGGATTAATTCCCTTGCAAGCAATGCTCGATGCCGCAGATTATTTTTTAGTGAAGCAACAACGCTCTTTGGGAATTTCAGAAAGTGAAAAGATAAAAATTGCCATCAAATCATTGGGGCTGGACGATTTAAAACCTTTCAATCCACAGGAAAAGATCATAGAATACATGCTTGATAAAGGTGAAAAAAAGTTGGTCGATCTTAAATTAAACGATTTTGCCGATGAAACCGCCGGGGAATCACCAGCCCCTGGCGGGGGTTCTATTGCTGCCTATGTTGGCACTTTGGGAGTTGCCTTGGGAACCATGGTCGCAAATCTTTCTGCACATAAAGCGGGTTGGGACGAAAAATGGGAGTTCTTTTCAGATTGGGCAGAAAAAGGACAGGCTTATAAAAACAAATTGTTGTATTTGGTTGATGAAGACACCAACGCCTTCAACAAAATTATTGACGGTTTCAGAATGCCAAAAGGTTCTGAAAAGGAAATAAACGACAGGAAAGCCGCTATTGAAGAAGCAACTAAATACGCAACTCAAATTCCTTTTCAAGTAATGGAAACCGCCTATCAATCTATGGAAGTAATGCAAGCAATGTTAAAAGATGGTTTGCAAAATTCTCTGTCTGATGCGGGAGTAGGAATTCTATGTGCCAGGACCGCTGTAATTGGAGCCTATTTCAATGTTCGTATCAACGCTAAGGATATAAAAGACAGAAAATTTGCGGATGAAATTATACAAAAGGCCGAAAAAATTTATAAAGCCGCCATTAAAATCGAACAAGAAACAATTGAATATATAGATGGCAAGATGTAAATTCGATTTTCTTAAAGCATTGTAAAAGTAAATCTTGCCAATGTTGATTATTGTTGTTAATAATGCTGAAAAATCGTGTTAACCATTAAACATCGTACTAAAAAAGCCAGCCGCACAAATAGCACATTCGTTTTTTTCCAACGCAAAAGCCAACGCACCAAAAAATAAAATGCCTGTCCCGAATTTATTTCGGGAAGCTGTTTTTTGCCAACGCACAAAAAGTCCTACCTTTAAGACCCAAAGAAAACAACCGAATCTAAATGCCGATATTCCAAAAATCCGTACTGCAAAAACACTTTGCGAACCTTGACAAGGAAAAAGTAGAAAATGCTTTCCAAACATTCCGACTAAATTACAATCCCGCAAAGATTGAACAGATAAAAACCCTCAAGGAAGAAGAATACCAAGACGGATTCCTAAGGGAAATATTTGTAGATGTTTTGGGCTACACGCTTCGTCCAAACGAAAATTACGACCTACAAAGGGAATTCAAAAACCAAACCGACGGAAAAAAAGCAGACGGCGCAATCCTTAAAGACGAAAACGCAATTGCGGTAATCGAGTTAAAGTCAACAAAAACAAAAGACCTGACCAAAATTACCCAACAAGCCTTCAACTACAAAAACAACCAACCCGAATGTAAATACGTCATAACATCAAACTTCCAAAAACTTCGGTTTTACATAGACTACTCTACCGAATTTGAAGAGTTCGACCTCTTTTTCCTCGACCGCCAACGCTTCGAGGTTTTGTATTTAATCCTACACCAAGAAAGCATATTTGCAAATCTGCCAATACAGCTCAAAAAAGAAACACAGTTTCACGAAAAAGAAATTTCCGAAGACCTTTACAACGACTATTCAAACTTTAAGAGCAGATTGTTTGACAACCTTGTCGCAAACCATCCCGACAACGACAAACTATTATTGTTTAAAAAGTCGCAGAAATTGTTAGACCGCTTCCTATTCATATTATTTGCAGAAGATAGCGGGCTATTACCGCCAAACTCAATTTCAAGAATCATAAAGCGTTTCCAAATCCTAAAGGATGAAGATGCCTACAAACCACTTTACGAAATATTCAAACAATATTTCGGGTATATGAACATTGGACGAAAAGGCAAAACCGAAAACGACAACATTCCAGCCTATAATGGCGGATTGTTTTACCAAGATTTAATGCTCGACAATCTCACGATTGACGATGAAGCATTGCTTGACGACCTACAAAAGATATCAACCTACGATTTCAACACAGAAGTAGGCGTAAACATCCTCGGTCATATTTTTGAGCATTCGCTCAACGAAATTGAAGAAGTAACAGCCGAAATAGAAGGAACGGTTTCAGACAAAAAACGTTCAAAACGTAAAAAAGACGGTGTTTTCTATACGCCAAAATACATCACCACATATATTGTTGCCCACACAGTAGGCAAACTTTGCTTGAACAAACGAAAAGAACTTGACATCGAGGAAATTGAATTTGACGACACTTTCAAAAAAGTGGACGGCACTTTAAAAGGTAAGGGCAAAAAACTGTTCAAAACCTTGACCGAATATAAAAATTGGTTGCGCGAACTTAAAATTGTTGACCCAGCTTGTGGTAGTGGTGCGTTTTTAAACCAAGCCTTAAATTTCTTAATTGAGGAACACGAAAAAATAGACGACATCATCGCAGAGTTAACCAATTCGCCTTTACGTCTTTTTGATACAGATAAAAACATTCTTGAAAACAACCTTTTTGGCGTTGACATCAACGAAGAAAGTGTTGAAATTGCCCAACTCTCTTTATGGTTGCGCACAGCAAGAAAAGACCGCAAGCTCTCAAAACTAAACAACAATATAAAATGTGGAAACTCACTTTTGGCAACCGAATTTGATTGGCACCAAGAGTTTCCGGAAATAATGAAAAACGGTGGTTTCGATGTCGTTATCGGTAACCCACCATATATAAAGGAATACACAAACCGCCAAGCGTTCGATGGTCTGCACGACCATTACTGTTATCAGGGCAAAATGGATTTATGGTATTTCTTTGGCGCATTGGCGTTGGACATTGTAAAAAAAGAAAGCGGTCTTATCGGCTACATTGCCCCAAACAATTGGATTACCAATTCAGGCGCATCAAAATTCAGGAACATTATTTTGCAAAACGGCAAAATCACAGAGTTTATAGACTTTGGCGATTTCAAGGTTTTTGATTCCGCAGGTATTCAGACAATGATTTATATAATGAAAAGGTCTGCTGATAATCTAAATTATCAGTTCGATTACGCAAAAGTTGCAGACAAACGCATAAAGCACGAAGATGCACAACTGTTTTTAGAAAAGGTAAAAGACCCACGTTACGAATATTTTACAGCATCCATAGACCAAAAAGAAAATCTCGACAATCCTATAAATTTCGTAAACGCAACACTTACTTTAATAGTTGACAAAATTAGAGAACAGCAAAACTTTCAGTTTGACAAAAACGAAATTGCGCAAGGCGTTGTACCTAATCCAGATGTTGTAAACTCACGGAATATTGCTAAATTATCTCAAAAATTAATTGAAACAAAGAACATTCAAGTTGGCGAAGGGGTCTTTGTACTCGATAAAGGAAAATTAGGAAGTAGTAAATTTATTAAACCATTATATGAACCTGAAAACTTTGAAAGGTTCTATCATAATCCAAATAACACAAAGGAACTTATATATATACCAAAAGGTCAAGAACCAGAATTACATATTTTAGAGCATTTAGATAATTTTCGACCTATTATGGAAGAAAGAAGAGAAAATTTAAGTGGTTCGATAAAGTATTATAATTTGCATTGGCCAAGAGACGAGAGGTTTTTCTCAAAAGGGTCTAAAATTATTTCATTACGAAAGTGTATAAATAGACCTGTGTTTTCGTTTACAAATGCGGAATGCTATGTAATGTTGACCTTTAATGTAATATTGACAGAACGCCTTGACCAAAAATACCTAACAGGCCTGTTAAATTCAGACCTTATTGCATTTTGGCTAAAATATCAAGGGAAGATGCAAGGCGATTTGTACCAAGTGGACAAAGGCCCATTAATGAATTTGCCAATCCTAAAACCAACCGAGGAAATACAAACTCAAATCGCAACGCTCGTAACGCTAATACTTGAAGGGAAACAAAAAGAACAAGATTACACGCAACTGTTACAAACTGCCATTGCAGAAAATAATTTTGATAGGGAAATACAACTTACAAAAGAATTAAGCGAAACCGACAAAACAATAATCACAGCCGAAAACGAAATCAACAACATTGTTTTCAGTCTTTACCAAATGCAACCCGAAGATATTGTTAACATACAGAAGAACATTTTAAAATCTTGAGCGCAAAATATCTATCGTGAAACAAATAAAGAACAAACCATTATTTTTTCAAAATTCTATTCCCACGGTTAGTTATGCCGATGGTAGTAAAGTCGAGCACCAACCTTTAGCAGAACAATCACAATTAACGAATGAGCTGTTTGTAATTGCTCAATTAAATGATGGAAAAAAAATAATATTTAATAGTAGGACGATTAGCTACAAAAATGAAGTCTTTATTGCACCATTACCGAATCCGGTTCATTTATTAATCAACGTTGGTATAGAAAATTATAATAATTCCGTAATCACTCTTGGTCTTTTTAAAAATGATTGTCAATTAAAGGAAAATAATAAAGGCGTTCATTTATTAAATTTAGGGAATGACAATACCAATCAAAATTTCAATAACCTAATTAAATTCAAGATTACGGCAGTAGTTTCTTTGATAACTGCGTTAGAAGCATTTTTAAATCAGGTTATACCTAATGATTTTATTTACAAAGGCTTTAAAAAAGATAAGCCTTATAATTTTAATAAAAAGCAAATTGAAAGTTCAAGTATAACTTTCAAAGTAAAGTTAACAGATGTGATGTCTCAACTAATAAAGAAACCTCATTTCTCTAAACAACATTCTAAAATTATTGCAATCATCATTCAATTATACGAAATAAGACGTGAACTGATTCATATGAAAACCAGTTCAGAAGATTGGTTGGGTCTTTATTTCAAAATTACTGGTGGAGTAATTGACATTGATTTAGAAAAGACAATAATTGCTTTAAAAAAATATATGAATTTGGTGCAACCAAACTCCTTAAAATAAATGATTGTTCAAAGTTATTAAAACTGAAAACTCATTTTAAAAACTCTCACAAATGGATAAAAAAGAATTTGACAATTTCAAATTTGACCACATTTTAGATATAATGGCTGATGAAGCATTATTTGGTCAATGGTTAGGTAAATTTTTCTATTTGAATAATGCCTTGCAAAAGGAATATGATACAATTTATCAAAATTCATTTTACATTACATTTTATAAATTAATTTATGTTGGCATCGGCTATACAAAAAGCATTTTAACTCATTTGGAGGGTAGTGAAAACCTAAAGAATATAGAATTTTATAAAGAGATATTTCAGAGTTTAACAAATCTTAAATCTGAATTTTCAGAATCGGAGTTTGAATTTATAGAGTATAAAAGACACAGTGCTTCGCACATTTTTCAAACTGGGTATCAAAAAAAACTTTTAAACAACGGCACTATTAAAAACACAAAAAATCAAAAACTACTTGATGTGTTAGACCGTGAATTTGCACAAATATTAATCAAACACGGTTTTGATAGGGGTTTTGATAAATATATGACAGATAAGTTATATCCTAAAATATTGGAATTGGAACAAGAACTAAAAAAATCCCAGAAATAAAAACCTTAATAATCCATATATAATTTTTTATAATTCTGTTCTATTAGCAGTTTTTATTAATTGTCATTGTTATTTTTAAAAGTTAAATTATTACATTTATTCTACTTAACTTTTAAAATCAAATACTATGGCATCAACATCAGAAGTAGGTCACGCAAAGAACGTAGCGAACTTTCAAGACCTCATTGCATTCGTAGATGGTTACGGAGCAACCTACAACCCAAGCAAGAACAGTTTAAAACTACCACAACTGAATTCCTTATATACAGATTCAGAAACCGCATTGCAGAAAGTCGTTAACAAAAACACCGAATATAATAATGCAGTAAATGACCGTGTTGAAGCTTTTGATGGTTTGCGTTCATTATCCACAAGATTGGTAAACGCATTAGAAACTACAAACGCCAACAAGGAAAAAATTGACGATGCAAAAGGTTTCAATCGTAAATTACAAGGCAAACGAGCATCTAAAATCGAAGAGCCAGTTGACCCAAACCAACCAGCACCCAAAACAATTAGTTCAAGCCAACAATCTTACGACCAATTAATCCAACATTTTGAGGGATTGATTTCTGTTTTGGAATCTGAACCAAGTTACGCCCCAAACGAAGCCGATTTAAAAGCAACTGCCCTAAACGCACAAGCAGACGACTTAAAAGATAAAAACAGCAAAGTCTCAACAGCATACACAGCCGTAAGCAACGCAAGAATTGACAGAAACAAAACGTTATACAAAGACGACAGCGGATTAGTTGACACCGCCACCGAAGTAAAGAAATACATCAAATCGGTTTACGGAGCAACAAGTCCAGAATTCGGACAGGTAAAAGGAATAGCTTTTAAGAACATCAAGAGTTAAGCACACCCCAAAAGGACATCCCATTACCCCATTTAAGAATATTCCAATTGCAGTTAGAAAATTATCAACTGCAATTGGAATTATAACAACTTCCGAAAGAATTATTCAAACTTCAAACAAGAATAACCGAACTTCATTTTAGATTATCGCTACTGCAATTAGAATTAGAGCAACTTCACTTTAGATTATAGCAACTTCCAAAAGAATTATACCTACTGCAAAAAGAAATATGGTTACTGCGGAATATTTCGTCTGAACAACGCCAACGCTCAAAGCCATACACATTTGCAATTTGCGCAAAGCCACCACGCCACCAAAAATTGCAAAAGTGAATCCTGCCAATGCTGTCTATTGGTATCTTCAAAGTTTGTCCCGCACTCCTCAAAAAAATCTAACGCAAGCTATCTTCCTATTTGTGAAGGTTTGCCATCAGCAGGGATTTTTCCGAACCACGTAAGTAAAGTGATTGTGTATTTGGTAAGTGATATTTTGGCAAAGTAGATTATAAAATCCAAAAAATAAATTCTCAAAATTGAATCCTAAAATTATCACATTGGATTGCCTCCAAAAAAATAATTACGATATTTACAATCAATGAATTGCCAGATTCATTCCATTAAATCTATAATACTAAATCTTTATTGATGAAAAACTACACACACCCCTTCAACCTACCTGCTATTATACTATTATTTTCCGCACTTTTTATTTCAAGCTGTAAAAACAATTCCGAAGAAAACGTTGCAGAAAAAGAAACGGGAAAAATGGAATATCCCGCAGAGTGGATGTACAACCAGCGCGCCTATCCTAACAATTACATCAATAAAGAAGCTTACAAAGAAGCGATACTTCAAACCAAACAAATTCTCGCCAACAGGTCGCCGGAGGCGGCTGGAGAATGGACTTTTGTTGGTCCTTTGAACACCGGCGGACGCGTTACGGACGTTGCCATTGCGCCCGACAACGACGATCATCTTTACGTGGCAACAGCAACGGGCGGTATTTTCAGAAGCTATGACCGCGGTGCCAACTGGACCCCAATTTTTGACGAAGAAGCCAAACTTTCCATTGGTGATATTGCAATTGCACCTTCAAATCCTCAAATAATTTATGCAGGTACGGGCGAAGCCAACGGAAGCGCAACGGACGGCGCCTATTTTGGCGATGGAATATACAGAAGCAACAACGCAGGCGATACTTGGACAAACATCGGTTTGCCTGAAAGCAATCACATTGGCCGAATTGTGGTTGACCCCACAAACCCAGACCGAGTTTTTGCTGCTGCAACAGGACAACTCTACGGAAAAAATATTGAACGCGGAATTTACAGAACCACCAACGGCGGTGGAAGCTGGGATAAAGTTCTTTTTGTTACAGATTCCACTGCAGCTATTGATGTAGCAATGAATGTAGCCAATACAAATATTATTTACGCCGCAATGTGGGAGCGCACCCGCAAACCTTGGGAACGCGATTACGGCGGCGTTACTTCTGCAATCCATCGATCTATGGACGGGGGAAATACTTGGACACAATTGGGTGCGGCAAATGGTTTGCCCGCTCCAAACGTACAAACCGGGAGAATTGGCATTGCAGTTTCAGAATCTGATCCTTCAACTGTTTATGCCCGTTTCACCACGAATGAAATCACCAATGAATTTAATGGATTATATAAATCAACCGATAATGGCAACAATTGGACGTTGGTAACTCCAGCAGGCGCTTTGAGCGGGATTGACGCTAATTTTGGTTGGTATTTTGGAAACGTGCGGGTGAATCCAACAAATTCTTCGGAAGTATATATTGTAGGATTTGATATTGCAAAATCTACCAACAGCGGTGCGTCTTGGAACACCTTGAACGGAATGCACGTGGATCATCACGCGCTGGATTTTTCGAGAACCAACAGCAATTTTATGTTGTCCGGAAATGATGGTGGAGCCTATATTTCTAACAATGGAGGAAATAGTTGGACGAAGTTTTTAAACCTTCCCATTACTCAATTTTATAACATTGAAGTTGACAAAACCCAACCCCAAAGACTTTATGGCGGAACGCAGGACAATAACACTATTAGAACAATAACTGGCGGCGCAAGCGATTGGAACTCTATTTGGGGCGGTGATGGTTTCCACGTAAATGTGGATCCCGTGGACAACAATTATATTTATGTGGAATCGCAATACGGAAACTTGGGACGCAGCACGAACGGCGGAAATAGTTTCAATAATGCTACCAACGGAATCAGCGGTAGCGACCGGAACAACTGGAACACACCCGTGATTATTTCGCCATTCAATCACGAAATACTGTATTACGGAACCAACAAATTATACACTTCAAACAAAGCTTCAAACTGGTCCGTAATCAGCCCAGATTTGACCGATGGGCTTCACCCCAGTGGGTCTTTGGCCTTTGGAACGCTCACCGCAATTGCTTCTTCATATAACAATCTCGACGTGATTTATACAGGAAGTGACGATGGAAACGTAAACGTGACTTTTGATGGCGGAACAACTTGGACGGATGTAAGTACTGGTCTGCCTGACCAATACATTACTTCCATTGCTATGGTTCCGAGTGATGATATGGTTGCTTATGTTACGGTTTCCGGTTTCAAATATTTGGATTATACACCGCACATTTTTAAAACTACGGACGGCGGACAGAACTGGACGGATATTTCTTCAAACCTGCCAAACATTCCTGTGAACGACATAATAACTTATTCTGCGGAAAACATTCTTTTTGTTGCGACAGATTTGAATGTTTGGTATTCAAAAGATGACGGCGCCAGTTGGACCATATTGGGGAACAACCTACCATTGACAGTAATTATGGACTTGAAATTGCACGAACCAACGCAAACGCTTTATGCCGGAACCTTTGGAAGAGCGATGCACAGCTTTGACGATGTGATTAATTATTGTCTGGGCATTGATGACAATGGACTTGAAGCGAGTTCCATCATACTATATCCCAATCCTGCGACTTCAGAATTTACCATTTCGCAAACTTTATCCTCGGAAGGAAGTATCCAGCTTTTTGATATTTCGGGGAAAAAGATAAAGGATTTGTTCCGTGGAAATTTTAGCACAAACAAGAACATCACAGTGAAAACTGACGGTATTGCCGCAGGAATTTATCTTGTGAAAGTGAATAGTGGGAAGCAATTTGTTACGAAGAAATTGATAATCAAGAAATAATGTCTGGTCGAGTCCTTCGGCTACGTTCAGGATAAACTACTGTTTTTCACAAACCACGCCCCAAATTGGCAACGCATTTTTTGCCGTGTTTATCATTACATGTTCTTCGTCAATTACTTTAAAATCTGACACACTGGAATACTGTTTGTCGAAAATTGCGGCAAGTGAAAATTTGGGATTTTTAAAATATAATGTTTTCCAATCTCCATCAGATGTATAAGTTCCTTTTTCGGAAATTTTCACAGACTTTTCGTCTGTGTCGGGCTGCGGAATACTTTTAAAATCGAATTTGAACATATTGTTTTCATAAAGTTCCAACGATATGGAAGCAACGCCATTTCCTAAACTTTTATATAAAACCGAGGTCGTTTTTTTCAAAACCACTTCTTTGGAATCCTTTGAAGAATTTATTGCGGATTTCTTACTTCCGCAGGAAGCAAATGTTATCAGCAAACCAAGAATCACTATATTTTTCCACATAACTTATCGTATCAATTTTTTGTATTTAATTCGTTTCGGCATCAAATCGCCACCCAAACGTTTCTTTTTGTTTTCCTCATATTCGCTGAAACCGCCTTCAAAATAGTACACTTCACTGTTTCCTTCAAAAGAAAGAATGTGTGTGCAAATCCTGTCCAAAAACCAACGGTCGTGACTAATTACCACCGCGCAACCTGCAAAGTTTTCCAAACCTTCCTCAAGTGCACGAAGGGTGTTTACGTCCAAATCGTTCGTTGGTTCATCCAATAGCAGGACGTTTCCTTCTTCTTTTAAAGTCATTGCCAAATGCAATCTGTTTCGTTCCCCACCGGAAAGCATCGAGACTTTTTTGTTCTGCTCACTTCCGCTGAAATTGAAACGGCTCAAATAGGCACGCGAGTTCACTTGCCGTCCGCCCATCAAAATCAATTCCTGGCTATCGCTGAAGTTTTCCCAAATGGTTTTCTCTAGGTTTATATTGGAATGTGCTTGATCAACATACGCTATTTTTGCGGTTTCACCTACTTCAAATGTGCCATTGTCCGGCGTTTCCTCACCCATAATCATTTTGAATATAGTGGTTTTACCGGCACCGTTTGGCCCGATAATTCCCACAATTCCCGCTTGCGGAAGTTTGAAATTCAGATCTTCGTAAAGCAATTTATCTCCAAACGCTTTTGAAACATTTTTGGCTTCAATAACATTGGTTCCCAACCGTGGACCGTTAGGAATGTATATTTCCAGTTTTTCGTCCAGTTGTTTTTGGTCTTGGCTCAACAGTTTATCGTAATTCTGCAAACGAGCTTTTTGTTTGGTTTGACGCCCTTTTGCACCTTGGCGTACCCATTCCAACTCGCGTTCCAAGGTTTTTTGTCGTTTACCGGCTTGTTTTGATTCCTGTGCCAGTCGTTTCGATTTTTGGTCCAGCCAAGAAGAATAATTTCCTTTCCATGGAATGCCTTCGCCACGGTCCAATTCCAAAATCCAGCCGGCAACGTTGTCCAAGAAATAACGGTCGTGCGTTACGGCAATCACCGTTCCTTTGTATTCTGAAAGGTGATGTTCCAACCAATGCACGCTTTCGGCATCCAAATGGTTTGTTGGCTCATCGAGCAGCAAAACGTCGGGTTCTTTCAGAAGAAGTCGGCAAAGCGCAACCCTTCTTTTTTCGCCGCCGGAAAGAACGCTGATCAATTTATCGGGTTCTGGAGTGCGCAAAGCGTCCATCGCAATTTCAAGTTTGGTATCGAGCTCCCAAGCGTTTGTGGCGTCAATTTTATCCTGAAGTTTTGCTTGTTTTTCCATCAATTCGTCCATCTTCGCAGGATTTTCATAAACTTCCGGCAAGCCGAACATATCGTTTATTTTGTTGTATTCATCAAGAATATCAACCACTTCCTGTACGCCTTCTTTGACAACTTCAAGCACGGTTTTGGACTCGTCCAATTTTGGTTCCTGCTCAAGATAACCTACGGTATAACCTGGTGCGAAGACCACATCGCCCTGATAGTTTTTTTCTTCGCCTGCAATGATTCGCAACAAGGTGGATTTCCCGCTTCCGTTAAGACCGAGAATACCAATTTTGGCACCGTAGAAGAAGCTTAAATATATATTTTTAAGAACTGGAGTCTGGGCGCTTTGGTAGGTTTTGGTCAACCCAGACATTGAGAAAATTACTTTTTTATCGTCGCTCATTTTGGTTAATCGTTAAATGTTATTTGGTGAATGGTTAATCGGGAATTCGTGTTTTTTAATGAAGATTTAATAATCTCAGAATTACTAACATCTGTCCCGTGTGATAAGCAGTATGCTCAATGACGAGCATTATTTCGCGTAAAAGGGTTTGTTCGCCTTTGCCATTTTTTACAGGCTGCATCAGTTTGTTTTCTTCATCTAAAAGGAAATATTTCAATCGTTCACGATCGGTAGCATATTCAGCTTTTAGGGTTTCCCACTCCTCTTTATACTTACATATTTTTTCCTTCGGCCAGTAATAATCTGGCCATCTAGGTTCGGTATAATCGTCTGAACAAGTGAATTTCACAATGTCTTTTTGGGTGAAGACGATATGATAAAACAATTCATAAAGTGAATAAGGCAAGTTTCCTGGCCGGGTGTTTATGTCTTCAAAAGAAATTTTATTCAACATTTCCGTCACGGGCATAAATGCCTCGCCACCTTCGAGGTGATTTGCCAACTTTTCACGTAATTGTTTTTCTTCGGACATTGATTCGTTAATTCGGGATTTGTTAACCTGCCTGCCAGCAGGCAGATTCGGGATTCGTAGATTCTTACATTGGTTACTGAATACTGCTACTGAACACTGATTACTGAATTCCCCCTTTGGGCCTGCCTGCCGAAGTGGCACGTAGGCAGGGGTTAGGGGGCTACACCCTCCCCTTAAGTGCATTAAAAACCCAAGCAATGGCAAAGAAGCCAATGCCCACTGAGGCAAACCCCCAGCCGGCCACATCGTCATATCTAAAAGCGCCCAAGGCAATCAAGGCACAGCCCACAACAATCATTATAAAAGTGGCCCAGGCCAATACGGTATTTTTGTTCATTCCCATAATCTATTTCTGTTTGGTTGATTTCAAGTTGCAAATTTACGCGGAAAGGCAAATATCGGCAATATATAATGGATTTTCTTACACAAAATGTCATAGTTTAAAAGAGAACCACGAACCACGACCGCTTCACTACAAGATCCACGACAGATTCGTCTTCAAAAACGAAAATTATAGACTAATAACCTTTCGTTCCAGTCCCTTTAGTCTTGTTTCTCTTTAGTCGTGACTCCCTTCAGTCCAGCTTCCATAAACTTTTCAATATTTTCTCATCATTCCCAAAGTGGGTTCACGGCATTTTGTATTTTAGCGCAAACATACTTTTTCAATGGATTTAAACTTCAACATAAACGAAGACCACAATAAACTACTGGTTTCAGAATTAAGGCACAAACTGGTAAAAGTGAAGCTTGGCGGTGGCCAAAAACGAATTGACAAACAGCACGCGCAAGGCAAACTCACTGCCCGCGAGCGGATTGCATATTTACTGGATCCAAAAAAAACAAGTATCGAAATCGGGGCATTTGCCGGCGATGGAATGTATGAAGAACACGGAGGCGCGCCCGGCGGTGGCGTGGTTGTGAAGATTGGTTATGTGAAGGGAAGACAATGTATTGTTGTTGCCAATGACGCTACCGTGAAAGCAGGCGCTTGGTTTCCCATTACCGCAAAAAAGAACCTGCGTGCCCAGGAAATTTCCATCGAAAACCGTTTGCCCATCATCTATTTGGTGGACAGTGCGGGGGTTTACCTTCCTATGCAGGACGAAATTTTCCCTGATAAGGAACACTTCGGAAGAATTTTCCGTAACAATGCCGTAATGAGCAGTATGGGCATTACGCAGATTGCAGCCGTGATGGGCAGTTGCGTTGCTGGTGGTGCATATCTTCCCATTATGAGCGATGAAGCTTTAATCGTTGACAAAACCGGAAGTATTTTTCTGGCGGGAAGTTATTTGGTGAAAGCTGCCATTGGCGAAAGCATCGATAATGAAGAACTTGGCGGCGCAACAACACATTGTGAAGTTAGTGGCGTTACCGATTACAAAGCCAAAGACGACAAAGATGCCCTCGATAAAATAAAAAACATAGTTTCCAAAATAGGCGATTTTGACAAAGCTGGTTTCAACCGTGAAAAGGCGGTAAAACCAAAGGAAAACCAAGAAGATATCTACGGAATCATCCCAAAATCGCGCGCCGAGCAGTACGATATGCGCGAAATAATAAAACGCCTCGTGGATGATAGTGATTTTGAGGAATACAAAGAAGGCTACGGACAAACAATCCTAACAGGTTATGCGCGTATTGACGGTTGGGCCGTGGGTATTGTAGCCAACCAACGCACTTTGGTAAAAACTACCAAGGCAAAAACCAAACCCAGCGAAATGCAGTTCGGCGGCGTAATTTATAGCGACAGTGCTGACAAAGCCACCCGCTTTATAGCAAACTGCAACCAAAAGAAAATACCACTCGTGTTTTTGCAGGACGTAACAGGTTTTATGGTAGGTAGCAAAAGCGAACACGGAGGCATCATTAAAGACGGTGCCAAAATGGTGAATGCCGTGAGCAACAGCGTTGTTCCTAAATTTACAATTATAATTGGCAACAGTTACGGCGCCGGAAATTACGCTATGTGCGGCAAGGCGTACGATCCACGGTTAATAGTAGCGTGGCCAAGTGCTGAACTCGCGGTTATGAGCGGAAACAGCGCTGCAAAAGTTTTGCTTCAAATTGAAACTGCTTCGCTTAAAAAGAAAGGTGAAACAATAACCCCTGAAGTGGAAAAAGAGCTCTATGACAAAATCAAGGCCCGCTACGACAGGCAGATTTCCCCCTATTTTGCAGCATCCAGAATTTGGACCGACGCCGTGATAGACCCGTTGGATACTCGCCAGTGGATTTCGATGGGCATTGAAGCGGCAAACCATGCACCTATTGAGAAGGCTTTTAATATGGGGGTTATTCAAGTTTAAAACTTTCCACACGTTTCTATGTTTTGCTGGGTATTATCGATAACTCACCGTTCTCATTATATTTAAGCGCAAACTACCAAAAAAACTCACTTCCACTGTCGGGCCGTACTTGCCCTGCCTGCGAATTCGCAACTTGGGGACGGGAAACAATCTGCTGTTAACCCATAATAGGATCCTACAAATGGAACCTAATTGAGGAAACTGATGAATAATTAGTCTCTTTTCCCAATTTTTATTTTAGAAAAAAAACGCTCCCATTTATTTTTTCAATACTATTTTTTTATAATTTTATTCTTATAAACAAGTTAACTATTTGAAAATAGATGAGTTACAATTTTCAAAATCTGGTTTCTCCCCTAAAAAATATTAGTGCAAATTATAAAATTAATGTATTCGACCTTCGTTGAGAATGCATAACCTACGAGGTCCAAAAATTGTTTTTTTTTAGCCCATTCATTGATTAGTGACCATAATTTACATATCCCCAATTTGTCCAACAGAATGTTTTTGTTTTATCTAAAATTTAAAATGATGAAAAAAGTTTTAAAATTTTTGGGAATTGGTATTGCCGCAGTTTTACTTTTGGCTGGCGTATTTGTAATTTATATTTACGCAACCCCCATTCCCTATTACGATGTGGAAAAAATAGCCTTCCAAGCAAAGGCAACTCCACAAACGGTTGAAAGAGGTGAAAAACTGGCACAAATGCTCTGCGTCCATTGCCATCTCAACCACGAAACTGGAAAACTCGTGGGAAGAAGGCTCTTGGATGTTCCAACAGAATTTGGGGAGATTTATTCGCAGAATATAACCCAAGATAAAGTATATGGTATCGGGAATTGGACCGATGGGGAATTGGTATATCTGCTGAGAACCGGGATAAAGAGGAACGGGCAATACAGCCCTCCGTATATGAACAAACTCACCAATATGGCAGATGAAGATATCAACGCAATCATCGCCTTCCTGAAATCAGACAATCCCATGGTAACCGCAGATGCCACTCCCGATATACCGCCACGGCCATCCCTACTGACCAAAATATTAGCCCGTATCGCGTTTAAACCTTACGCGTTGCCCACAAAACCAATCCCAATGCCGGACACCACCAATGTACAGGCATTAGGAAAATACTTGGCCTATAATCTAGAATGTTTTTCTTGCCATTCTGCCGATTTCAAAAGCGACGATTATTTAAATCCCGAATTGAGTGTAGGTTATTTTGGTGGCGGCAACAAACCCTTGGACGATCAAGGTAGAGTGAAGCCGACCCCAAATTTAACCCCTGATAAGGAAACCGGAATAGGAAATTGGACTCGGGAAGATTTTGTAAATTCCCTAAAAAATGGAATTGTAAAAAACGATGTTGCACTGACCTCACCCATGTCGCCATACATTCAACTCACGGACAAGGAAGCTGCCGCTATATACGAATATCTTCGAACCATAAAGCCTATACATAACAAAGTGGTGCGAGCTATTTATGAATAGTTAAGGGAATTTAAAATTCAATATTTATAAAGCCAGTAAAAAAAAGCAAACAAATTTTAAATACTCCTAAGTTCTTTCAATATATCCGCCCGTTTTATCTTTCCGGTTTCTGTGTAATGAAATTCTGGAATCGAGTAGATTTTCTTGGGTTCTTCATAAGGAGTTAATGTGAGAAAAGCATCTGGAAAATTTTCAAAGTGCAATTGTTTTTCACTCTCAATTATCAGAATTACCCGTTCTCCCAAAGCCTCATCGTTTTCAGAAGCAATAAAAAATGGCAGGTTTATGTGAAGAGATAGTTTTTCTTCCACCGTTTCGGGATGCACTTTTGCGCCGCCTGTATTTATAACATTGTCAATTCTTCCCAAAAACTTAAAGGAAGTTGGGGAAAGCAATTCAACCACATCATTGGTGATAACTGTTTCCTCTGAAATTTCGGGAGCATGAATCTGCAAACAACCATTTTCAATTTGCGAAAAATTCACTTTTGGAAGTGCCGAAAAAACGAACGATTCCTCAGTTCCGTTCAACGGTCGCACCGCAATATGGCTGATGGTTTCAGTCATTCCGTAAGTTGCGAAAACTTTGGTGGAAATTTGCTGAAGTTTTTCTTCCAACTTCCACGGCACCGCCCCGCCGCCGATAATAAGTTTTTTCACTTTGTGCAAACTTGCCAATGAATGAAAAACTTGGTACGGAACCATAGCCGTAAAGTCAAAGTCGCCGTCTATATTTTCAAGTGGATTTTTTTCGGGAACAGCAATTTGCAAATTCCAACCCGCCGTCATTGCACGGACGAGCATCATTTTACCCGCAATAAATTCCGAAGAAAGGCAGAGCAATGCTTTTGTGTTTTCCTTTAAATCGAAATAATTCACAGTAGCTTCCGCACTGTTGAAAACATGCTCTTTTTGAAGTGTGATTTCTTTAGGAATTCCCGTGGAACCAGATGTCTTTACGGTTATAAAACCATTTCCGTCAAGCCATTCCAAAATGAATTTTCCAATAGCCCTTTCGTCATCCTTTCCTTTTTCAAATAAATGATTTGCGTGCAACTTTAAAGCTTCCGCAGTATAAAATGCTTCGCCGTTTAATTTGAAATTGGGATGCAACAATGGTTTCACTATTCGATAAAAGTTGAATTCTGGTTATTTTCTTGGGCTACAACTATGGGTGCTTCCACCTTCCCGAAAAGTTTTCCGCCCCAATCGCGCCATTTATAACGCCAAGCCATAATGAGCAGAAAAATAGGGTATAAAATCAATACCGGAGCAATAACGTCGAAACCTGCGGAGGGTTCCGAAATATCTTTCAAAACCGAATGGGTTTTAAAAACAGTCCAATCTGCCGTTACCAAAAGTGCCGTAATCAAGTTATTCCCGGCGTGAAAACCGAGGGCGAGTTCCATTCCTTCATCCATCAACGTCATAATTCCGAGGAAGAATCCCGTACCGATATAGTAGATCATTATAATATTTCCGAATTTATCCACTTCGGGGTTTGCCAAATGAAGTGCTCCAAAAACTACGGAAGTAATTACCAAAGGCAACCATTTGTTCTTCGCCAAAACGCCAATGCCCTGCATCAAATAGCCACGGAAAAGATATTCCTCAAAACTGGTTTGCAACGGAATCATAATCACGGCAATCACGGCGAGAATCACAAAGGGAACCAAATCAAACTGCAAAACATAATCCTCTGGATTGCTATTGTAATCCAGCAACGTAACCACAAGGGTGGTAATGGTTATCAGGCCAAATGAAAAGAATACGCGGCCCCAATCGGTTTTTTTGCGGGAGGTTGTAAGTTCAACAAATGGTTGTCTGTGAAGGTATCGCACCACCAAATAAATAGCCAATAAACCCACTGCAAAGCTGAGCAACATCAAAAACAGCGTGAGGTTAGAATCCAGCACAGTCATCAATACTGTTTGGTCTTGGAGTTCATTTATGTCACCTCCGTTTGAAAATATTTTTAGTGCCACTGCAAGAATTAAGGGAATAGAACCAATCTGGCTGGCAATAAAAATAATAATGAAACCTACCAGATAGCGCCACCATTCGTGAAGGGATTTAAAGGCTTGTTTTATGTACATATTTGGGATTTGGTTTTTGGGAGATTAGCGATTAGGGATTAGTAAATGTGAAAAAATGAAAACGCAAATCTATAATCACCGCAAATTTAGGATAAATAATTCTATATCTTTTAAAAGATATTACTTTAGCATTAGGCAGAAAGCATCACACCTAAACCATAACTGCAGCCGCATACTCCTACTGTAAACAGCAACTGTCTACTGCTACTTTTTGCGGTCAATAACGTAATTCACCATCAGTTCCAAAGATTCTTTGTAGGGCGACTCCGGATAGGTTTCCAAAAGCTGAAGAGCTTCCTGTTGGTATTCCTTCATTTTTTCAACAGCATAATCAAGGCCGCCGTTTTCCTTCACAAAAGTGATGACTTCCTTTACTCGCTGTTTATCTTTGTTATGGTTTTTTACGGAATTGATGAGCCATTTTTTTTCTTCGAAAGTAGAATTATTTAAGGCATATATTAAAGGCAACGTCATCTTTTGCTCCTTAATATCAATGCCTGTTGGTTTGCCGATGTGTTCGTTTCCGTAATCAAATAAATCATCTTTAATCTGAAAAGCAGTACCGATTAGCTCCCCGAACTTACGCATTTTTTCAACTTCTTCGTCCGGGGCCATTACGGAGCGGGCGCCCATTGCGCAACAAGCAGCAATCAATGTGGCCGTTTTTTGACGAATAATTTCGAAGTAAATTTCTTCAGTTATATCCAGTTTTCGGGCTTTTTCTATTTGAAGCAGTTCGCCCTCGCTCATTTCGCGAACGGCGACGGAGATTATTTTCAGCAGATCAAAATCATCGTTATCTATGGAAAGTAGCAATCCTTTTGAAAGCAAATAATCGCCAACGAGGACGGCAATTTTGTTTTTCCAAAGTGCATTTATGGAGAAAAATCCACGGCGGCGGTTACTGTCGTCCACAACGTCATCGTGCACGAGGGTGGCGGTGTGGATAAGTTCTATTACTGCGGCTCCGCGATAGGTGCGCTCGTTCACTTCGCCATTGCCGGTCATTTTTGCGATGAGAAAAACGAACATGGGTCGCATTTGTTTTCCCTTTCGGTTCACTACATAATGTGTGATTCTGTTCAGTAGCGAAACTTTGGAAGACATGGAAGCAGTGAACTTTTTCTCAAAAAGCTCCATTTCCTTTTCAATGGGAAGTTTAATGCGCGAAACTATCTTCATAAAGGTTCAAAGATAGGGAAAATGGGGTGGGTTTTATGTATATGATTATCTGTAAACAAATAAAGAGCTATCAGTCTGGTTTCTTTTTTAAATTGCGGAAAAATAATTAAGTTTTATCCTTCGCTTTAACCGCTATGTTTCGGTAGAGTGATTTATCAATACATTTGGCCATTTCTTTTTTATTCAATTCTAATCCTACAAATTTTTCAACCTTGTCTATCATTTCCTCTGGATTCTCGAGCACATTTTTATAATCAACGTAAATCAATTCTATGCCCGGTTCTTTTTCTTTCCATTTTTCTATGGTCTTTAACTGTTCCACGTATGCATTGAAGAGTTTGACCGGAAATGTCTCAGGATCTCTTCCTATCATTTTTTGTTGTGATTTTACAACTTCATTCAGATCCCGATTCATAAAGATTATTTTATACCTGTATTGAAAATCCAAGCGCTTTAATAATGGAGCTACAATTTTTACAGCTTTGTCCTTTGCCTTATCAAGCCAAGCATTGTCTTTATGAAGAGACATTACGGGTTCGTATTCATAATAGCCCTTGGGGTTGGATTCATCTGCTTCTCTTTTTTTGTCTGTTAGTATGTCCATCCCTCCCTTTTCGAGCATCTGCATCATCAATGAAGTACCGGAACGAGGCAAACCGGAAACCACAACTATCTGGTCTTTTCTGTATTTGAATTGATTTTTATCTTTAAAATCTTTTGGAGCTTTAAGTTTTTCCTCAACATTCTCAAGGGCTTTCTCGGCCCTGTGATACGTTTTTTGTTTTAAACTTGCGGCAGTTTTATAGGCTATTTTTGCATTTTCAAGGTCACCCATTTTCTCCAACGCCTTGCCTAACATATAATGTGCCGCGGGATAATATTTGATCAGCTCTATACTGGTTAAAGCATGCTCCGCACTTTCCTGATATTCCCCAAGTTCATAAAGAGTTTCGGCCATTGCTTTATGGAATTTAGCTCTATCTTGTTCCATCTCTATAGCAAAATCAAATGCCTTTTTAGCGTCTTCATATCTCTGGAGGATGAAGTAACAGTTCCCAATTTTAAACCAAACTTCTGCGTTTGGTTTTATATCCTTGGCTTCTTCCAAAATCTTAAGGGCCAACTTGGTTTTGCCTTTTCCTACCAGTATATCGGCTTCAATAAAATGGATATTGAACTTAACTTCGGTTTTGATCGTTTTAAATTTCTTTAAATAGGTATCTGCTTGATCGAAATCTTTCAAACCTAAGCAAACATTCATCATATCTATGTAATATGGTGCGACATCAATTGGTTCTTTTTCCAGCATTAACTCAGATAATATGTCTTTTGCATTTTCAAAATCTTTCTTTCCTAAATATACTCGGGCCAAATTGTGTTTTAATTCACATTTTGTTTTTAAAATGGCAACCTCTATTTTTTCATCAGGTCTTTCAATATATCCAAGTTCAATAAGCTGTTCCATGGTCTCATTATCAGAAAGAGCATCCACTTCTTCCTGTTCAAGTTCTCCAAAATCTCCTTTTACATTTTCCCAGCTTTCTATTGTCTTCGAGGGTTGAGTTTCTTTAAAAATATCGAGAATTACTTTCCCATCCATATCTTCCCCTACGGGCAAACCAAAGTGGTGCAATATGGTGGGTGCCACATCTATTAATCCAAGTCCAAATATCTTTTCATTCTTTTTAATATTTGGACCACTAGCCACAAAAATCCCGAACTGTCTATGATCCAGTGCAGGGGCCGCGGTAACCTTTGGCATTTTTAAAATTCGTTTGTTCCCCGACTCAAAACCATGGTCAGACATTATTATTACTGTTGTGCTCTCATCAATTAAGTCCATAACCCTTCCCAGCATCATATCCTGGAAACGATATGCACCTACAACTACATCTTTATAAAGGTCATATTTTTCTTGTGAGATTTTGGAAAGTTTGGGTGGGTGGTATTTCATAAAAGAATGACAGAAGTGATCTATAAGATCATAATAAATCGCCATAAAATCCCAATCTGTTTTACGTAATAGATAGGTGGCAGCATTATGTACCGACACGTTTTGAGAAAGTATTCTTGAAAGCGGCACGAGTCCATTACCCTCTTCTTTTTGAACAATCGCTGCCGCATTAGGGATAAAAGGAAGTATATGTTCCTTGGTGAGCTCAAAAGGAAACATTCTTAAATCCTTAAGTTCATCCACCAAATTTTCAGGATGGATGGTGCCTTTAACAACTGGACTCGGTTTAGATGGATCTGGGCTTACCTTTTGAAATTTATCGGAAACCACCACCCCATTTATAGGTTCCGCAGGAAAACTTGGCCACCATCCTACAACATTACTTTTATAACCTTGATTGTGAAGAATATTCCAGATAGCCCGAGATTTCCTTGAATTTGCGGTTACGGGTCTCAAAGCCTTTTTATTGGGTACCACTTCCACAAACCCCAAAACTCCATGTTTATCTGGGGTTTTACCAGTAGCAACTGAACTCCATAACATAGGGCTATAGGGTGGGTTCATAGTGCTCATATTGCCATACACACCAGTGTCAATTAATTTTTTTAAGGAAGGCATCAAACCTTTGGCCAACAAAGGACCTATTATTTTCCAGTCTGCTGCGTCCCAACCTATTAGTATTAACTTATTTTTTCCCATTTTCTCTTTCTCGGTTTTCAATTTTTATTTTTCTCCATGCCTTAAAAGCAATATCACCGTATGCTAAAAATCCCAAGGAACTGTTCAAAGGTATTTCTGATAAATTTATTTTTACTTTTTCTTCCTTTTTTATTATTTTTTTATCCATACCTATAAAAGTTAACTTAATATATTTTGAAATTAGATGATATATTTATTATATTTATCTTACATTTCAATAATCTAAGATTAAAGTTTTGTAAAAAAACAAAAAGTTAATCGTTAAAACTTAAGAATTATGAAAAAAATTACAAAAAACAATCTTTCAAAAAGATTGGCACAGTACGGTGCTTTGTCTCTAGCGATTGCTGGTGTTGCCGATGCTTCTGGACAAATTATTTACACAGATGTAAATCCAGACTTTGTTGGTGGTCTTACAGATAGTTTTGCTGTCGATTTTGATGGCGGTAGTGTGAATGACGTAACTATAATACAATCAAATAATGGTAACTATGAATTGGTAAAGGCAATGCCTTACTCAACTAACGGAGTTTTGGCCGCATCAAACGGCGGTTACTTCTACGCTTCCAATATTGCTTATGGTACTCCTATTGATGCTGGAGCAGGAGCTTTTAGAAGTTTTGGATCCTTTTGTGCTGGTGTTGGATACGCTGGCAGCCAATTTTGTGGAGCCGGACCAGGTTATATAGGTGTTCAGTTCGACTTGAGTGGAAGCACTCATTACGGATGGGTTAGAGTGGACATAGCAGACAGTTCAAACTTTATTGTAATGGATTTTGCCTATGAATCTACTCCAGATATGGCAATAAATGCAGGAGACAAAGGTCCGTTGGGCGTTGGAGAACAAATGTTTGAAGGCTTCAAATATTACGTTACAAACAACCAACTGAACCTTTCCGCAAATACTGCAATGGAAAAAGTTGTGCTTCACAACATGTTGGGTCAACAAATTGTCTCACAAAAACTAAATAGCAGTAGCGAAACTATCAATCTCTCTGGCTTGCAGGCTGGTGTTTACATCGCTACTGTTTCTATTGAAGGAGCAAGCAAAACTTTCAGAATCGTAAAAAACTAAATTACGTTTAGTATTGATTTGAGAAGAGCGGCCAAAAGCCGCTCTTTTTATTGCTTGTTCGCCAACTGTCCGCAGGCGGCATCAATATCCTTTCCACGGCTTCGGCGAACGGTTACGGGAATATGAGCGTGCTCCAGCACTTCAATATAATCATCAATAACGGTTGATGGAGCTTGCTGAAAATGGCCGTCGTCAATTGGGTTGTATTCAATAATGTTTACTTTGCAGGGCACGTATTTGCAGAAAGTTACGAGGGCTTCCATGTCTTCCCATTTATCGTTGATGTCTTTCCAAACGATGTATTCGTAAGTTATTTTCCGCTTCGTTTTGCTGTACCAATACTCCAAGGATTCGCGAAGGTCTTCCAAAGTAAAGTTTTTGGCGAAAGGCATAATTTGCTCCCTCGTTTCCTGAATGGCGGAATGAAGCGAAACGGCAAGATGGAATTTCACTTCGTCATCGGCCAATTTCTTTATCATTTTCGGTACGCCAGAAGTGGAAACCGTGATTCGTTTTGGCGACATTCCCAAACCTTCATCACTGGTTATTTTCTCAATGGAATCCAGTACGTTTTTATAATTCATCAACGGTTCGCCCATCCCCATAAAAACAATGTTTGAAAGGGGCTTATCGTGATATAAACGGCTTTCTTTATCTATAGCTACTACTTGGTCGTAGATTTCATCGGGGTTTAAATTCCGCATTCGTTTCAACCTTGCAGTGGCGCAGAATGTACAATCCAAACTGCAACCCACTTGGGATGAAACACAGGCGGTAGTTCTTTTTTTTGTAGGGATCAAAACCGATTCCACCACCAAGCCATCGTGAAGTTTCACTGCATTTTTGATGGTGCCATCGTTGCTCTTTTGAAGAAAGTCAACCTTTATATGATTGATTACGAAGTTTTCGTTCAAATGCGCACGGGTTTCTTTTGACAGGTTTGTCATTTCGTCAAAACTGTGGCTGGCTTTGCTCCACAGCCATTCGTAAACCTGCGTTCCGCGGAAGGCTTTATCGCCAATGCTCACAAAAAAGTCTCTAAGTTCTTCTTTTGAAAGTGCGCGTATGTCCTTTTTTTCTGAAATCATCGTGCAAAATTACTGTATTTTAAAGGAAAAAGCCTCTTTCCTTTTCAGAATAGAGGCTTAACACATAACATAGAATTATGGTTTATTTTTTTATGATAATTTTTTTGGTAATGGAATCCTTACTGTCTTCATCAACGAGATGAAGGAAATAGACGCCTTCTGAAAGATTGTCAACCGCAATGGTGTTCATAGTATTTGAAAGCGAACCTGAATAGATGCGCTGCCCCACTGCATTTGAAAATACGTAAGATAAATGCGGATAGCGATTGTTCATCACGGTAATAAAAGTACTTGCAGGATTGGGATAAATTTTTAGTTCGCCAATTAATTGAAAATCTGGTACGGTCAATAAATTTTGAAGCGTTTCCACAGTAGTATGCCCAGTATTTGCAGGGTCCAACCAATCTTTTAAACGTGTTTCGGGAGAATTTCCATTATTCCAAGAAATGCCAAACCTTCCATAAATATCATAATCGTGATTGTTCTCCAAACCGTTACAGGCAGATTGGCCTGCATATAATTGCCCGATAATCCTTCCGTTTTGGTCAAAAAGAGGTGAGCCCGAAGAACCACTTTCAGTAGTTCCTAATTCCCAGCCGTTGCCAGTACCGTGGGTTCCTCCACCAATCAGCCAAACTTGTGTGCCATTGGCATCCACTTTTTGTGCGCCGGAATTGTCGCGGCAAATTTTCATAATATCGCCGTTGGGATGATGTATTCCCACCTCAAACTGCGGGTTGGTATCAGAATTGTCCCAACCTGCAAAAGCAACATCCCAAGATCCTGGAATTGGGTCGAAAAGTTTTACCAATGCAAAATCGCTCAAACTGTTGTTCGCCTTTAATTCTGCACCGCTTATGGTGAAGTTTGTCTGCAAATCGCCGCTTTCTTCGCCAGTAGCACAAACAGGAGTTGGGCTTACCCAATTGAACCGGACGGACCAAAGGGCGGGATTGCTGTTTTGCAAACAATGGTTTGCGGTAAGTAAATAGGGAGTTTTATCGTTTTTAGCATTGTTTGTAAGCGATGTCGAACACAAATGGCCATTGCCCAAATTCAAAAGTGCTACTGCTTTTTTTAGCAAATCTTTCTTTTGGTCAAAATCATTACCAATGGGACAATTAACGTCATAATTACATTCCCCGGAATCATTCAATCCGCGATTGTCATCAACAAGCACATTCACCCTTCCCATTCTATAACCGTGGATCACGCTATTAATTTGAAGCCTCGGGGAACCATGAATTCCCTGGGGTTGGTAATACTCTATCCAAATAATATCACCTTCCACGAACCAAGTGCCCAATTGGCCTTCAGCCCTGTTTTGCGTGCTGGTAAAGGTTGAAGTAATATCCGTATGGTCATTGTTGTAAAGTTGGAGCCGAGAGCCTGAGGGCAAGAAAAAATTATCAAAATTTACGCTTAAATTCAGGGCACCGGAAGATTGAATGGTTGCCCGCCAAATTTTTCCGCCATCGGGCAAAACCGTCCAAAGACCGCCGTTCTGCATGTTGAATTCCACAGGCCTTTCAATGCCATACCGCCAAGGCAATGTTTTGTCCAAATCGTTGATGCTGTCTTGCTGAATTATATTTTCAAAATCCAAAAGCGGAAGGCGAACAATGCCTGGAACTTCCTCTATATTCAAATCCCAACTTTCTGGAAAATCATCAGACCCGCCCTGTGGAAAGGCGGTAAAGAAGATAAAACTTAAAATGAAGAAAAGTATTGTTTTTTTCATTCAAATAGCTGGTTGGCATTCAATTAAAGGATGACTAAGGTAAATTTTTATTTTGACATTTGAAAACCAAACGATTAAAAAAAAAGGCTCCTCTTTAAAACAGAACGAAATAACAAAATTGACATAGGACAAAAGGACGTAAGACATAGGACTAAAACACTTTGAAATTTACTTTTAGGTCCAGTACTATTTTGTCTTACGTCCTATGTCTTACTGTCCTACGTCATATTATAATTCATAACCCAAGTGGATATTAACAAAAAAATCCCGATTTTCATCAGGATTTTTTATGGGTTATATGAAATTTATTAGATAATCAACATAGCGTCGCCGTAGGTGTAAAATCTGTATTTCTCCTTTATAGCTTCGGCATAAGCTTCCTTTATAAAATCGTGTCCCGCAAAAGCGGAAACCATCATCAATAAAGTAGATTTTGGAGTGTGGAAATTGGTAACCATTGCGTTTGCAATACTGAAATCATACGGCGGAAAAATGAATTTATTGGTCCAACCCGTATAAGCATTCAAAGTGTGGTTTGAAGAAACCGAACTTTCCACAGCACGCATCGCGGTTGTGCCCACAGCACAAACACGTTTTTTCTTTTTGATACCGGTGTTTATAATATCTACTGCGTCTTGGAGGATACTCATTTCCTCCGAATCCATTTTGTGTTTTGAAAGATCTTCAACCTCAACGGAACTGAAGGTTCCCAAACCTACGTGAAGGGTAACTTCGGCCATATTCACGCCTTTAATTTCAAGACGTTTTAAAAGGTGTTTTGAGAAATGCAAACCTGCGGTTGGAGCGGCTACGGCACCTTCAATTTTGGCAAAAATAGTTTGATAGCGTTCCGCATCTTCGGGCTCTACTTCTCTTTTTATATATTTTGGAAGTGGGGTTTCACCCAATTCGGTCAATTTATTTCGGAATTCTTCATAAGAACCATCAAAAAGGAAACGAAGCGTTCTTCCGCGGGAAGTGGTGTTGTCTATCACTTCAGCTACAAGGGTTTCGTCATCGCCAAAATACAACTTGTTGCCTATCCTGATTTTTCGTGCTGGATCTACCAAAACGTCCCAAAGACGGGTTTCTGGGTTCAATTCCCTCAAAAGGAAAACTTCAATACGGGCACCCGTTTTTTCTTTGTTTCCGAAGAGACGCGCGGGAAAAACTTTGGTGTTATTGGTAATCAAAACATCGTCTTCCTCAAAATAATCAATAAGGTCCTTGAAGGTTTTGTGCTCAATGGTTTTGTTTTTTCGGTTCAGGACCATCAAGCGGGATTCGTCGCGGTTTGGAGCCGGATATTCTGCCAATAATTCCTCTGGAAGGTTAAAGCTGAAATTTGAAAGTTTCATTCCCATAATTCGTGGTGTCTATTTTATGATCGTTGGTAAATATTATTGTTGGTATGACGTAAGACTAAAGGACTTAAGACATATGACTATTACGTTATAATAAATATTGTTTTTTTAAGAGTTAGGATTTTTTGTCCTACGTCTTAAGTCATAAAGTCCTAAGTCGTTTCAAAAGGCTGCAAATATACAATCTCAAAACAGGCGTTGTCAAGTAAATAGAGGTTTATTATTTGGAAATGTTGGTTGATGTAAGACAGGGGCACGATGACAGGAGCTAAACAAGGAATAAGAAATCCTTTTATTAGAAAATTTAATCCCTTAACTCTCTAAATTCATAAGCATTAAACCAATTCCCGTTCGCTGAATGTCTTTCCAAAAGTTAGGGTATGATTTTGAAACCACTTCGGCATTATTTATAGTGAGGTTTGTCTTCAAAGCCAGCGGAGCGAAAGCCAGCGCCATTCTATGGTCTTGGCAGGTTTCAATGGTTTTGTTGAAATGGATTTTTGAAGTTTTTTCGAGATTTAGGGATTTGTTGTCAACTTGAATTTTGGCACCCAGCTTTTCCAATTCATTCTTTAAAGCCAAAAGTCTGTCGGTTTCTTTAATTTTCAAAGTATGAAGTCCTGTGAGTTTGCAACCAATACCCAAGCCGAAGCAGGTAACAGCTATTGTCTGGGCCAAATCTGGTGTGTTCAATAAATCGAGCAGCACGGAATCTGGTAGTTCCGTGTTCTTTTTTGAAAGTGTAATTGTTTTTGCCAAAGTATTAAAAACCGTCTGCACGCCCAAGGAATCATATATCTGTGCTAAAGCTACATCGCCCTGCAAGCTATCTTCTAAAAAACTGCTTAAAGTGATTTTGCAATTTTCGTCCTCGTTTGCAGACAAGTTGGAAAGTGCTACCAAACTGTAAAAATAGGAAGCCGAGCTCCAGTCTGATTCAACTATCAACGTTGAGTCGTCAATTTTTTTTGCTGAAGGAATTGTGATTTCATTTTTGTTGAAATTTCCTTTTATTCCAACGTTTTTTAAAAGTGAAAGTGTCATTTCAATATAGGGGACCGAAGTGGTTTTTCCTTCCAAAAAAATCTTTAAACCATTGGGAAGCAATGGCGCCATTAGCATTAACGCTGAAATGTACTGACTGCTTACATCGGCTTTGATTTTCACTTCGCTTTTCTGAAGTTTTTTTCCTATTATTTTTAGGGGCGGAAAACCTTCGTTTTTGAGATATTCAATGTCCGCACCCAAACTTTTTAGCGCATCCACCAAAATTCCGATGGGGCGTTCCTGCATCCGTTGGCTTCCCGTAAGCGTTATTTCTGCTCCTTCTTTTGCAGCGAAATAGGCCGTTAAAAAACGCATTGCCGTTCCCGCGTGATGCACATTGACAATTCCGTTTTTTGTTTTCAAACCTTTTTGAAGTACAACGGTATCATCGCTTTTGGAAAGATTTTTTATTGAAATATTTGGGAACTGCGCCTGCAAAATCAACAATCTGTTCGATTCACTTTTGGAGCCGCTGATATTGATTTTTATCTTTTTTTGGGGAAAATTTCCACGTTTGAGTATGGCTTTCATTGTCTGGATTCCTTTTCCTTAAGCTTCGCGCGAAACTTTCCGAAGGTCACAAAAAACCCATAAACAAAACCCGCAAGTAGTAAGGTTAATACAAACATCCAAGGATTCCTTTCAGTAAAATAAGCTATTTCAAAACCCTCAATGGCCCATTTAATGATTGCAAAAAGAACCGCAAAAACTACTGCCAATGAAATTACCGATTTCCAAAAACCTTTTGTATTTATTACTCTTTTGAACATTTATTTAAGTTTTTCGTTTCCGTGGTGCCTGTCGTGGTCGCGTTTGGTTTTGAGTTCCAATTTTTTCTCGAAAGCTTTTTCAAGGTCCACCCCAGTTTGGTTGGCGAGGCAAAGCACTACAAAAATAACATCTGCAAGCTCCTCGCCCAAATCTTTGTTTTTGTCGCTTTCCTTTTCACTCTGTTCGCCGTAACGACGGGCAATAATACGCGCCACCTCGCCCACTTCCTCAGTGAGCTGCGCCATATTTGTCAGCTCGTTAAAGTAACGGACGCCGTGTTCCTGTATCCAGGCATCAACTGCTTTTTGTGCGTTTTTTATATCCATTATGTCTTTGAAAGTACAACTTTTTCGTTTTCCTTCGCAATTAAAAGTTCATAGAATTTTTTAAGGTTGCCGTATTCCTCCGCAGCTATGAAAGATTGGTTTATTGCAAATTCCACCGAAAGCTGCAGCTTGTTGCCAACTTGGGAAATAAGATAACGATAACTTCCCGTTTTTTCACCCAAATTAAAGACCGCATTTTCAGGCATTGATTCCACTTTGTAGCCTTCGGGCAAGGCAATGTTGATGATGTACCGATTCTTCATAGGAAATCCATAATCAATCGGATACTGCCGCGTTTCGGACTTAAATGGGGTTTCTTTGGTTGCCATAAAAACCATTGGTGAAAAATAGAGTTTTCCGGCAACATCTTCCACCGCATCGAGTGCTTCAAAATCATATTCCAATGAAACAGGCTCTCCAATGGAGTTCAAGTTTTCAAAATGCAAATTGGTGAGTTCGGCTTGGCTGCTGTTTTTCTCTATCGCTTTTCGCTGTGCGTCTTCGTTCAAACTTTTATATTCTGTTCTGTATTGAAAAGCGTAATTGCCCGTGAACCTATTCTTCGCACTTCCGCTAACGGACATATCTGGCTTGATTTCAACATTCACCATAGCACTTTTTACGGCAGGAACAATGGAACTCAAAGAAACCCAACTGGAAGTGCCATTTTTTAGTATAACACGTCCTTGCCAGTTTAAAATATTCGACTTTAAAACGCCTATTTCAGCATCTTTGTTGGTTGCATCCAGCAATAATGTTCCTTGCGGAAGATCAACAGCTGCAATTACGTAATTGAAACCGTTTCGAGTTGGAAACAAAGGAATGCCGTGTTCTTTTGTACTCACCAAAACCGGATTGGCATCCAGTTTTGCGTGGCGCAACATAGCCACCAACATTAGGTTAATATCGGCAACATTGCCAGAACCCTTTTTGTATGCAGTCTTAACACCTTCGTTGGTATAAAAGCCATTGAAGCCATTCCAAGTCATTTTGTTCAAAACGTACGAAAATATTCGGCCAATCTTTTCTTCGGGCTTTGTAACGCCACTCAAAAGATTATCAATATCAGCTTCAAAATAATTGTTGCGCTCCAATTCTGTACCAAATTCACTTACTCTGTAAATACTTTTTGAAACGTCTTCCCAAGTAGTGGCATAGGTTTTCAAAGGACTTCCGGGAAAATCCATATAACTCATTTCAAACTGTAATGCAGTGGTATAATTATTTAAGTTTCCCGCATAAGCTTCATCTTTAAGTGCTGGAACGTTATCCAGTTCTACAGTATAGGTGTCTTCTTCAAACTTCACTTCTCTTAATGTGGTTTCTGGAATACCAATTCCAAAACTCTTTGTGTCCTGCTGCTCTGTTTGCCTGTAAGACATTGTTCGTTCCCTTCTTTCCGAATTTACTTTATAAGGAACCCAGCCCCTTTGGTGAGTTTTGTAAACGAAATATTCCGGGGTTGTGAAAAGCACTTTTATTTTATCAACAGGAATGATTTCCTGAAACTTAAATTCATCTATATTGAAGATGAAGGGCGAATTGACAGTGTATTTATATTCAATAATGCAACCTTCCCGAACATCGGGCATGGTAATTTTTGTTTGCTTAAGGTATTTGTTGGTCTCTTCTTCAAAAATACCATCGCTTTTAAGTTTCACTTCTTCCACTTTGCCGTCTGCACCTAAATAATAAGTGTACCCTTTCAGCCCAAGTAGCTTATCCTCGCCATCTCCTTTATAAAGATCGATTGTTGCATTTGCCCATTCAAAACCTTCTTTGGTGTAAATTTTTACCCGCTCAAAATAGTCGGTAACCATATACCAACCCGAGTCCTGTGTGTATTGGAAATCGGTTTTGGTTTCACGGTAAAGCACTGCAGCGTCTGCAGTTGGATCAGTTGGGTGCTCTTTTTGGAGCAATTCCTCTTTGGAAACTTTTCCGAATTTATAATTTTGGGCAACTGAAACATTCAAAAAGAATGAAAATGTAATTGCTGTGAGGATAATCGTTTTCATTGAGTCAAGTTGTTTATTGTGAGTTCTGTTTTAAAAGTATTTTTGTTTTGTCCAATCGCGCAATGGACCTTAAAAATTCACGATAATTTTCATATTCTGAAGGAGGGTATTCGCCTTTATTGATGCGCAGTTTTCGGTTGTACATCAATTTGTTTTCAGAAGTTTTGCTAAAACCTATCTCGTATTTTCCAAATTTTGTTTCCAAAACACTTGCTTCGGGCAAGGCTTCAATACTGAAGTTTTCGGGGATTTCAACTTCAACAGAATCCAAATCCACAAAGCCATGGCCTAAATAGAGATTTTGTTTTCGGTCCTCAATGCGCGGCGGAATGTGCTGACTTTGGTTGAATATATTGGGGCAGAAAAGATAGTCATCGCCCACGGGGTTTGCGTATTTGGGAATGGACAAAGCAATAGTTTCAGTAAAAACTATGTTTTCACGATCGTTGTTGAATTCAAAATTGTTCAGTGAAAACCTATTTATATAACTCCATCGGTTTTTGTAATATTCATCTATGTCTTCTTTTTTTTTCTTCGGAAGCAAATATTTATCATCATATTTAAGCCCTTTGGAAACGCTTTCAAAAGCTGCGGTTACATTTCCTTCGGCATCCACTTTTACTTTTGAAGTGTTGGTTTGTGTGTTTTTTTGGGTCTCATAAATTTTGGTATGGGCAATTTTTCCACCTTCGGGGGTAATCATCAACACATCGCGATCGTCTGTGAAATCGCCTAAGTAGCCAAAGGGAATATCTTGATCTGTGCATTCCAACCAAGTTATTTCGTCTCCTTCTGGAATTCCAAGAATAATGTGATTTCCCTGAAAAGATGTGAAATCCGGCAGTATATCCCTTTCCTCGGAATCACCATATAAAACGGTGTAATAGGAGGGCACGCCAACGGCATCCAGCAATGCTTTTGTATAGTTGGTCAACGCCTTGCAATCGCCATAGCCCAGCTTATCCACTTCTGATGCGAGCATCGGTTTCCAGCCGCCAATACCAATACTGATACTGACATATCGGACTTTATCCTGCACAAATTGGTAAATTTTTCGCGCTTTCCCTTCGTTTGTGGTTTCGTTGGCTACGAGGCTCTTTACACGTGCCACCGTACCTTCTGGAAGAGAGTTAACATCTGAAAGCAAGCTTTTGTTCATCCAGCTTCCAAATTGTTGCCAATCTTTGCCAGAGCCTGAAGTTCCTTTCAGCTTAAACGCATCGAGTGCAATGAGTACATTCGGCAAAATATCGCTCCGTGAAGGGCTGTGCTCCTCATATCGGATTGTCTTTAAATTTGAAGCCGAAAAAGTAATTTCATTCAGCGTTTCAGATATTGAAATATCAAAACCTTCCAAATTTTGGGGTCTGTATTTCGGTTTGTTTGCGGGATCGAATTTTATTTTTAGTATGCTTTTTTGAGTGCTTTCGGCATAATCATCCAACGGGTACCAAGGTTTAATAAATGCAGAATCCCCACTTTCGGTTTCACTGTCATAGACTACAATGTAGGGATAAGTTGTTGGGGTATAATTCAGATACAGCACACGGTCATCACTATAAATACTGATTCCCGTGCGGCTTACATCAGTAAAATCTTTCTTTTTGAAATGGCTTATTTCTTTCCCAAAAGCGTCATAAACCCAGACTTCAATGTTTTTTACGCGCGAATTTACATCGTAATATTCATAAAGACGGGTGTCGCTATCGCCCATTTTGTTCAGCACAGCCCTAACAGTATGTGTTTTGGTTTTCATTTTGTTGATGTCGGTGACGTCAATTTCAACCAATTCATCAATCAAAACACTATTGGAATACTCCGTAAGTTCCTTATTTATTGAAGTTATGGAATATTCTTTTTGAGAATATATATAGGCAGAGCTAAGTAATATAATAAAACAAAAAATCTTTTTCATGCAATCAGCTTATAGACTGGCAATATATAAAATTTCTGAAAGGTTAAGAAAAAGTTAAAGAGATTATTCTCTCTTTTTTGAATCTATCCAAATAGTAACGGGGCCATCGTTTATGAGAGACACATCCATCATTGCCCCAAAAGTTCCCGTTTTTACTTTTTTAGATGTTTCATTTTCAAGTTGAAGTACAAATTTTTCGTAAAGAGGAATGGCAATTTCGGGTTTTGCAGCTTTTATGAATGAAGGGCGGTTTCCCTTTTTTGTATTCGCGTGAAGTGTGAATTGACTTACCACCAAACAATCGCCAGAAATATCCTGCACCGAAAGGTTCATCGCCTCATTTTCATCACTAAAAATCCGCAAACGTGCAATTTTTCCTGCCAACCAGTTGATGTCCTCTTGGCTGTCTTCCTCTTCAATCCCCAACAAAATGAGCAACCCTTGGTTTATTTCAGAAAATATTTTCCCATCAATGGTCACGGATGCTCTTTTTACTCTTTGGATTAGTGCGCGCATTTTCGTGTTATTGATTATTGAGTTACTGCAACTGACTATTGCGCACTCAATATTGAATTTTGAATCTTGAATCTTGAAAATTATTTTTCATAAATATCCTTCCTAAAATTTTCCTCTTCCCCTTCCAAAATCTGCATATAGCTTTTATAACGCGACCAAGCAATCTCTTCGTTTTCCAACGCTTCTTTAACGGCGCATTGTGGTTCCTCGAGATGCAGGCAGTTGTTGAATTTGCAGTTTTCCTTCCTTTTAAAAAACTCTGGAAAGTAATCGCCCAGTTCCTCTTTGTCTATTTCCACCACCCCAAAACCTTTTATTCCGGGCGTGTCAATTATTTGTCCGCCAAAGGAAAGATCGAACATTTCGGCAAAAGTTGTGGTGTGTTGGCCCTGCAGATGTTGATCAGAAATTTTCGAGGTTTTAAGGTCGAGGCCCGGTTCCACGGCATTTATCAAAGTTGATTTCCCAACACCACTGTGGCCGGAAAACATGGTTACTTTGTCCTTCATCAAAGCTATCACTTTGTCAATATTTTTCCCCGTGGTTGCTGAAATGCCAATACATTCGTAACCAATTTTTCGGTATAGCGCAGCAAGGAATTTTATTTCGAGCAGTTCCTCTTCGTTGTAGGTATCAATTTTATTGAAGAGAAGTACGGCTTTAATGTGATATGCTTCCGCAGTAACCAAAAAACGGTCAATAAAAGTGGTGAAGGTTGGCGGATTGTTCAATGTAATCAATAAAAAAGCAACATCAATATTGGCCGCAATAATGTGGGTTTGTTTGGAAAGGTTTACCGATTTGCGGATGATATAGTTTTCGCGCGCGTCAATATGTTTTATAACGCCCACTGTTTCATCGCTCTTTTTTTCAATATCAAAACCCACGTGGTCGCCAACAGCTACGGGGTTTGTACTTTTAATTCCCCCAATGCGGAATTTGCCTTTTATACGGCAATCGTAAAAAGTTCCGTTTTCCGCTTTCACGGAATACCAACTGCCGGTAGATTTATAGACGAGGCCTTTCATTGCTGCAAAAATCCGAAAATTAAAACAAACGACAATCTTTTAATTGTTGGGATAAATAATATTTCATAAATTGCACCAATAGTATGATGATAAACATATTCAAAAAATGACGTAAGACTTTAGGACGTAAGACAAAAGACTAAAAAATCCATTCATTTGAAAAGATTTTAAATTATAATAAACTAGTCCTACGTCTTACGTCCTATTGTCATAAGTCTTAAATTAAAAAAAATGGCGGTAATACGAAAAACAGTAACCTTTACAGAGCAGCAAGACAAATGGATAAAAGCCCAAATTGAAGCGGGTGAATTTACCAATGATAGCGAATATCTTCGAAATCTAGTGCGACAGGACCAAGCAAATAATGCCCAGTTTCTGGCCCTTAAACAGGAACTCATTGATGGGCTGAAAAGCGGTGTAAGCAACAAATCACTCCCAGAAATAATGGAAACGGTTGAAAAACGGATGAAAGCTGATGGGCGTATATAAACTATCCGGAAATGCCGAAATTGACCTCGATGAGATGTACGAATACGGCATTGTAAAATTCGGATTGCTTCAAGCCCAAAATTATTTTTTTGAAATGGAGGAGCTTTTTAAGCTCTTATCCCAAAATGCTGAACTCGGAAGGGATGCCTCCGAATTTATTCCGCAGTTGAAACGTTTTTCATTTAAAGCCCATACCATTTTTTCTTGCCAACAGATTACGGAGTATTTATTGTTGGTGTTTTAAGCCAAAGAGTGGATTATGCCAGTAACCTCTAATCATTGATTACCTTTTTCTGATGATTGATGGATTCTTGGTGGATGGCCTTGAAAATCCGTAAAATAAATTCCTCACTCAGCTTGTTTTCATCGCCTTCCAAGATCATTTTATCCAAAATCTCGTTCCAGCGTTTTGTTTGAAGAATGGCAACATTGTTTTTCTTTTTCAACAACCCAATATCATCGGCAATTTTCATGCGTTTTCCCAAAGATTCAATCAATTGGTGGTCCAACACATCGATTCTTGTTCGCAGCATGTTCAGTTTATTTTTGAATTCCACCGCGTCGCCTTCCTGCTTTCTAATTTTTAAATCTACCGTCATCTGTTTCAAGGTTTCGGGCGTAATTTGTTGTGCGGCATCACTCCAAGCGTTGTCTGGGTCAAAATGTGTTTCCACCATCAAGCCGTCATAATTCAAGTCCAGCGCGGTTTGGCAAAGGTCAAAAATAATATCCCTGCGCCCCGCAATGTGCGATGGATCCAAAATTAAAGGCAAATCTGGAAATTTATTTTGAAGGTCAATCGGTATCTGCCATTCCGGATTGTTTCGGTAGCGCATTTTTTCGTAGGTTGAAAACCCGCGGTGGATTACGCCCAGATTTTTCACATCCGAAGCATAGAAACGTTCCACAGCGCCCAGCCACAGTGCCAAATCAGGATTCACTGGATTTTTTATCAAAACAATTTTATCAGTGCCTTTTAAAGCATCCGCTATTTCCTGCACAATAAATGGCGAAACCGTGGTGCGCGCACCCACCCAAAGAATATCCACATCGTGTTTCAGCGCTAAATCTACGTGGTTGGCGTTTGCCACTTCAGTTGCGGTCATTAATCCAGTTTCCTGTTTCGCTTTTTGGAGCCATTTCAATCCCAAAGCTCCCACGCCCTCAAAATTTCCGGGGCGGGTTCGGGGTTTCCAGATGCCGGCCCGCATAACCGTGGTATCCGTTTCTTTTAATTGGTGTGCTATTTTTAGAACTTGTTCTTCCGTTTCGGCACTGCAAGGTCCAGCTATTACAATTGGGTGGGTAAGTTCCATTTTGTTCAGCCAATTGCGGAGGTTTTTATTATTTTCCATAAATTCAATTTCAAAAAAAAAAGCCCCAAAAGGAACTTTTCAAAGTATCTATAAAAATACAGTAATCCCTTTAGCGAATGTTGTTTAACATGTGCCACCAAGCTTTGGAAAGATTGTAAATAAGATTTTCAAACATAGCCACTAAAGTAGCTAATATTTGTGATTTTGAGAACGTTTTATGAAAAATTATATATAATGAAGCCCATCTAATTTGGAAGAAAATTTATGTAGTTTTGTTTTTCTGAAAACATGTCCATACAAGTAGAAAATATTACCAAAACCTACGGCGAACAAAAAGCGCTGAACAAGGTTTCCTTTACTATTGAAAAAGGTGAAATCGTTGGTTTTCTCGGTCCCAACGGCGCTGGAAAATCTACCATGATGAAGATTTTGACTGCTTTTATACCCGCTTCGGAAGGTGTGGCATTTGTGAACGGTTTTGATGTTAACAAAGACGATATTGCCGTGAAAAAAAGTGTGGGCTATCTGCCGGAACACAATCCGCTTTATTTGGATATGTACGTTCGGGAATACCTTCTTTTTAATGCTGGGATTTATAATATTCCAAAAACAGAAGTTGAAAGTGTGATTGAAAAAACAGGGTTGACTCCCGAAGCGAACAAAAAAATAGGTCAGCTTTCAAAAGGGTATAGGCAACGTGTTGGGCTTGCAAATGCATTGCTTCACAATCCAGAAGTCTTAATTCTCGATGAACCCACAACAGGTTTGGACCCCAATCAATTGATAGAAATTAGACAGCTAATAAAAAATGTTGGAAAGGAAAAAACGGTTCTTCTTTCCTCACATATTATGCAGGAGGTTGAAGCAATTTGTGACCGCGTAATAATTATAAACAAAGGCGAAATTGTTCTCGATAAAAAACTTTCAGATTTAAAGAACAACAAGCAGCAGATTGTAGAAGTAGAATTCGATTATCGCGTGGAAGAATTGGCACTTCAGCAACTTCCGAAGATTGAAAAGATTGAAAACTCAATAGGTTTTGTTTATCAACTCTATTTTGAAACAGATCAGGATATGCGCGGAAAAGTATTTGATTTTGCACACGACAATGGATTGAAGATTCTTCAGTTGCATCAAAAGAATACTACTTTAGAAAAATTGTTCAGCGAGTTAACTATTCAAAAATAAGCCGTCCCCGATAAAGCTCCTCCACTTCCACAATCGGTGGTCTGTTTTTGGAAATAACATTGCCCAAGCTCACTATTTTTCCAATGATGGATTGTTGTGGGTTCACGACCATATTGCCTGTGCTTCTGTGATAAACTTCTAAATTCTGGACTATCAAGTCTTGGGAGAATATTTTACAATCTCCAGCATAAAGTCCAAAACTGGCACTGTTAGCACTTCCGTTTAAATAGAATTTTGAAAGACCGTTGGCTACGATTTCCAAATACCCTACTTCCAAATCTAGTTTAAAATCACCATCAGTGTGATATTGGTCCTCATTTTCCTGATCCTCGGAAAGAAGCGTTAAAGATGGATACCGAAGCACCCCGATACTTTCCACTTCCAAGCCGGTGCTACTGCGTATTTCGGTTATATTTGGAGAAGTTACATACACCTTTGTCAGCCCATAATCGCGCACCAAATTGCAACGGTTGTTGTTGTAAATTTCAAGTTTATCGCCCGTGACGACCACCGTTACATCGCTCAAAAGATTTTCTCCAGTTTCCACCACCACTTTCTGTTCAGGGCCCTGCTTTACAAAAAGTTTGGTGCGTTCCCAAACGAGGATTTTTGTGAAAGAAGGAACGGGTATTTCAGTCTCAATGATAGTCCCCGCTTCTCGGAAACAGTCCCAACTATTGTCAGTATTGCACCCTGCAAAAAGAAGAATCGTTACTATATAAACTATATTTTTCATAATATTTCCATTTTCCTATTCCCCTTTGGGGGCTAGGGCTTATAACCTATATCCCACCCCAAATTCCACAGCCTCCGCTTTGGCCCAATGGGCGTGCACGGTTACGGTGGCGAATATTTTATCATCAAAGAAATAACGCTTCAATCCCAAACGGTTGTAAATGCGATTTTCAAAAGCGTACGGCCAATACACATAATAACCCAATTGTGAAACAAACGCAACCCGATTGAAACGCCATTCATGGCCCACAAAAAGGCCAACGCGTTTGTAATCTTCATCACCTGAAAGCCCATCTTCAGGGTAGGCAATGGAACGATAATTTATCAATTCCTTCAAAAAAGTGGAAAAGAAAACATCAACTCCTGCTGTAAGTGAGCTTTTATAATTTAAACGTTTGTCCACAAAAAAAGACAATTCATAAAATGGTTCTTGCCCAAGGCCGTTTACATCGCTTTCGTTGATTCCTGTTCTAAAAGCTAAGTTGTATTTAAACCGTTCCGCGTGGGTTTTGGAGAGCGAATCTACTTTGTGAATATATTCAGGAAATTTCTTATAATCCAATTGATAACTCACTCCCGCATTCAGCGCAAAAGTGTTGGTGCTGGTATTTGGCGACTTGAAATTGGCATTACTGTAATGAATAAACGTAAACCCAGCGTGAATACCGAGACCTTTCCAAATATTTTCGCGCACAAAATTTCCCTTCAAAAAAGTGGTGCTCAAAAGATGGGTTCCGTATGCATTGTTGTTATAATTGGTTTCTTGGTCATACGGAATCACAGAATAGGCAATTCCCTGTCCCACACGTACCATTAAATTTCTGTTTAAAAAATACCAGTTCATGTGCCCATAAACGCTCACCACATTTCCCAAATATTCGTTGTGCATATCCTGATAAGCAGCCGTAAAACCCCAATCGGGATAGTTGTAGCGGCGCTCCCATTCATTGAAACCATACGTTTTTCGGTTATAGGAAAGGAAAAAACCTGCAGGATGCCCCGTTATTAAATGCTCAATATCTGGGTTGTGTTCAAGAATACTTCCGTAGAAAAAATCGGCATCTAAGGAAACGGGCTTCAATTCCTTTTCCTGTGAAAAGAGTGGAAAACTTAAAAAAATAACTGTGAATACGGAAAGAAGATGCTTCATAATTTTTTCAACGCCGGTAAAGATAAACTAATCTTTAAAAAATGAATAAAAGACGAATATTTTCTTTTCCCATTTAAAAAACCTGCGAAGCTATCTCCTTAATATTGCTGCTCTTTCCCATAGAATAATAATGAAGAAACGGAACACCAGCTTTTACCAGTTCCTTGCTTTGCTGCACGCACCAATCAATCCCGATTTGCCGAATGGCTTTGTTATCCTTGGCTTTCACCACTTCCATAACCAACGCATCGGGCAAATCCACTTTAAACCGGTGCGGAATTAGGTTGAGATGCGACTTTACCGAAAGTGGTTTCAACCCCGGAATAATGGGGACGGTAATGCCTTCTGCCCTACATTTATCATAAAATTTGAAGAATTTTTCATTGTCAAAAAACATTTGGGTAACGATGTATTCCGCGCCATTTTTGATTTTCTTTTTAAGGAAATGAATATCGCTTTCACTGCTGGGCGCCTCCATATGTTTTTCGGGATATCCAGCCACACCCACACAAAAATCGGTCGGGAATGTATTTTGAAGTTCGTCATCCAAATACCCGCCTTTGTTCAAAGCATTTATTTGCGAAACCAGGTCGCAAGCGTATTTATGTCCATTTCTTTCAGGAGTGAAATAAATCTCACTTTTCACCGCGTCACCACGGAGGGCCATCACGTTATCAATGCCCAAAAACTGAAGGTCTATCAAAAAGTTTTCGGTTTCTTCTTTCGTAAATCCACCACAAAGTATGTGCGGCACGGCATCAAGGTGATATTTATTTTGAATTGCAGCACAAATACCAACCGTGCCCGGACGTTTACGAACGACTTTCTTTTCAATCAACCCATCCTTTAATTCCTTAAAAACGTACTCTTCGCGGTGATACGTAACGTTTATATAAGGAGGCTGAAACTCCATCAACGGGTCAATATTATTGAAAATGGCCTGAATGTTTTCACCCTTTAATGGCGGTAAAATCTCAAAGGAAAACTGGGTTTTCCCGTTTCCGTTTTTTATGTGTTCGGTTACTTTCATAAGCCCCCTAACCCCCGAAGGGGGAACTATGCCCCCTTGCCCCCGAAGGGGGAATGGATGCGGTTAAACTTTTTGATTTTAAATTTCTCATTATTTTATTTTTATTTTTCATTCAGTTTATAAAAGTCCCCCTTCGGGGATTTAGGGGCTTAGGTTTGGTCTGAGCCAGTTCGTGGCCTCTTCAAAATTCATGTTTTTTCGCTTTGCGAAATCTTCAATTTGGTCTTCCTTAATTTTTCCAAGCCCAAAATAGCGCGCTTCGGGATTGGCAAAATAATAGCCCGAAACCGAAGCCGCTGGCCACATGGCCATATGTTCCGTAAGCTCAACGCCTATGTTTTCCTTAACTTTCAAGACTTCCCAAATGGTCCGTTTCTCCAAATGGTCCGGACAGGCGGGATAGCCCGGTGCTGGGCGGATACCTTTATATTTCTCTGAAATCAGATCTTCATTAGTCAGGTTTTCTTCGGAAGCATAGCCCCAATATTTGGTGCGGACCTCTTTGTGAAGATATTCCGCAAAAGCCTCAGCTAAGCGGTCAGCCAGCGCTTTTACCATTATGGCGTTGTAATCGTCATGCTCTGCAACATATTTTGCAGCCAATTCGGCAGTTCCAAAACCAGTACTTACACAAAAACAGCCAACGTAATCCTGAATGCCACTTTCCTTTGGTGCAATAAAATCTGCCAAGGCGATGTTAGGTTTTCCGGCCGCTTTTTGGGATTGTTGACGTAGAGTTCGGAAAATGTGATTTGGGATTTGGGATTCGGGATTTGGGATTTGAACCGCAATATCATCATCATCAACTGTATTCGCCTTAAAAACTCCGAAAATCGCTCGAGCGGTCAATAGTTTTTCTGAAATTATCTTTTGAAGTATTTTCAGCGCATCGGCAAACAATTCCGAAGCTTGTTCGCCCACAATTTTATCGGTTAAAATATTTGGAAACCGACCGTGAAGTTCCCAACTTCTGAAAAATGGGGTCCAATCCAAATAATCTCGAAGAAGGTTTAAATCGAAATTTTTCAAAACGTGAACACCTAATTGATTTGGTTTAACAATTTCTGAATTTTTCCAATCAATTTGAAACTTGTTTTTCCGAGCTTCGGAAATTGTCAAATAGGTTTTTACTTTCTGACGTTTCAGGAAATCCTTTCGGAAGGTGTCATATTCTTGCTTAATGTTTTCTTTATAGGCTTCCGAAGTTTCCTTTTTCAACAAATCGCCAACTACTGTAACTGCTCGTGAAGCATCGTTTATATGAACCACGGCACATTCGTACTGCGGGTCAATTTTTACAGCAGTGTGAGCCCTACTTGTTGTAGCACCTCCTATCAGCAACGGAACTTTAAAGTTTTGTCGTTGCATTTCCTTCGCCAAAAAAACCATTTCGTCCAATGAAGGGGTTATCAATCCACTTAAACCAATAGCGTCCACGTTTTCTTCCTTTGCGGTTGCTATTACTTTTTCCGGCGGAACCATCACGCCCAAGTCAATTATTTCATAATTATTACAGGCTAATACAACGCCAACAATGTTTTTTCCGATGTCGTGAACGTCGCCTTTAACGGTTGCCATCAAAATTTTTCCAGCGTTTTTTGAATCGCTTATCTGCGGATTTTTTAATTTTTCTTCTTCTATAAAAGGTAAAAGGAACGCCACCGCTTTTTTCATTACTCTTGCACTTTTTACCACTTGCGGCAAAAACATTTTTCCGCTTCCGAAAAGGTCGCCAACCACGTTCATTCCGGTCATTAAATGTCCTTCAATAACTTGAATCGGTTTGGAAACGCTTTGTCTCGCTTCTTCAATATCTTCTATAATGAATTCGTCTATTCCTTTTACCAATGCCCTTGTAATACGATTTTGCAATGGTTCTTCCCGCCAAGACAAATCAATTTTGCTTTCTTTTGATTTTCCAATGACGGTTTCGGCAAAATCCAGCAAACGCTCTGTTGCATCTTCGCGTCGGTCAAACATTACATCTTCCACGCGTTCCAAAAGATCTTTTGAAATATCGTCATACACCTCCAACATCGCGGGATTTACAATGCCCATATTCATGCCAGCTTGGATGGCGTGATACAAAAACACCGAGTGCATCGCTTCGCGAACGGGATCATTTCCACGGAAACTGAAAGAAACATTGCTCACGCCACCGCTCACGCTAACGTGCGGCAAATTTTTACGAACCCAGCGCGTGGCTTCAATAAAGTCGATTGCGTTCCTACGATGCTCGTCCATTCCTGTGGCAACGGGAAAAATGTTTAAATCGAAAATGATGTCTTCAGGAGAAAATTTTACTCGATTCACCAAAATATCATAGGAGCGTTTGGCAATTTCAATTCGTCGATCGTAATTATCTGCTTGGCCAGTTTCGTCAAAAGCCATTACAATTACCGCGGCGCCGTAGCGTTTTATAAGTTTTGCGTGATGGATAAATTCTGCTTCACCTTCTTTTAGACTGATGGAATTCACCACACATTTTCCCTGCACCACTTGCAATCCGGCTTCAATGATTTCCCATTTGCTGCTGTCAATCATTATTGGAACTCGTGAAATATCGGGCTCCGCAACAATTAGGTTTAGAAATTTTACCATCGCCTCTTTCCCATCAATCAAACCGTCGTCCATATTCACGTCTATAATTTGAGCCCCGTTTTCAACTTGCTCACGGGCTACGGAAAGGGCTTCTTCAAAATTTCTATCTTTTATAAGTCGAAGAAATTTCTTTGAACCCGCCACATTGGTGCGTTCCCCTACGTTTATGAAATTGCTTTCAGGGGTGATGATTAGAGGCTCTAAGCCTGATAATTTTAGATATTTTTTATTTTTTATTTCAACTTCATTTTCCTCTGCGTTCTCTGTGTCTCTGTGATTTATATTCACATGGAGGCACAGAGGACACAGAGATTTCTAGAATGGCAAATTCTTCAAATCCACATTTCCGCCGGAAATAATAATCCCAACTTTTTTATTTTTAAATCGTTCCTTTTCGCGAAGCAACGCTGCAAATGCAACGGCGCTGCTGGGTTCAACGATTATTTTCATTCGTTCCCAAATGAGTTTCATTGCTGAAATAATTTCGGTTTCTTCAACTCTAATTATTTCTGAAACCAATTCTTTTATTATTGGGAAATTTACATCGCCAAGAAAAGTTTTTAGTCCGTCGGCGATAGTGTTTGTGGTTTCGTTGAATTCAATTTTTCCACTTTTAAGGCTTCGGAAAGCATCGTCAACTTCAAAAGGTTCGCCGCCGATGGTTTTACAATCTGTGCCGAAATATTTTGCTGAAAGTGAAGTTCCTGCAATTAATCCGCCACCGCCGACGGGCGCGAATACGTAATCCAAATCTGGATGGGATTGCAGTAATTCCGCTGCGGAAGTTGCATTTCCGAGAATGACATTTCTGTCGTTTGAGGGATGAATAAAAGTAGCACCTGTTTCTTTTTGAATTCGTTCCGCTTCCTGTTCGCGAGCAATTGGGGTTGATGCAGATTCTGTGATGATTCCACCGTAACCTTTAACCGCATCTTTTTTTACTTGCGGTGCATTTTCTGGCATAACGATATACGCCTTTACTCCCAAATTTTTCGCCGCCAACGAAAGAGCTTGCGCGAAATTTCCCGAGGAATGGGTTACAACTCCAACCTTTTTCTGCGCTTCGGAAACCTGCCCGTTTGGCAGGCAGGCTTGCAAAATGGCATTGGTTGCGCCCCGCATTTTAAAGGCACCCATCTTTTGGAAATTCTCGCATTTAAAGAAAACATCCGCGCCAGAAAGTTCATTTAGATAAGTTGATTTTAGCACGGGCGTATTGTGAACGTAAGGTTTAACACGTTCACAGGCTTCCTCAACTTCTTTTTTTGTGGGAATCATATTTCGGCATTTTCAACATTAAAAACAGCACGCGGTTTGTATTGTGAGGCGATTTCAGCAATGGCTTTTATATGTTCGGGCGTGGTGCCGCAACAGCCCCCGATGATGTTTACCAACTGTTTGTCCAAATATTCTTTTATCTGTTCCGCCATTTGTGACGGACTTTCATCGTATTCGCCGAACGCGTTTGGCAAGCCAGCATTTGGATAGGCACTCACGGCAAGATTGGTGCGGTTTGCTATCACTTCAAGATGGGGCGTGAGTTGTTTGGCGCCCAAAGCACAATTGAAACCTACGCTCAACAGTGGAATATGTGAAATGGAAATCAAAAATGCCTCTGCCGTTTGGCCGGAAAGAGTTCGTCCGGAAGCATCGGTGATTGTTCCACTTATCATTACTGGGATATCGAGATTTCGCTCTTCCTTTATTTCATCGATTGCGAAAAGTGCTGCTTTTGCATTTAACGTATCAAAAATAGTTTCCACCAAAAGGATATCCACACCGCCGTCAATCAATGCTTCGGCCTGTTGTCTGTATGCAATTCGCAATTGTTCAAAAGAAATTGCACGAAAACCTGGATCGTTTACATCGGGGCTCATACTTGCGGTTTTGTTGGTTGGGCCCATGGCACCAGCTACAAAACGAGGTTTGTTTGGCTCTTTTGAAGTGAATTCATTCGCTATTTTTTTTGCGATTTTGGCAGATTCATAATTGAGTTCATAAACCAAATCCTGCATATCGTAATCGGCCATTGCGATGGTGGTGCTGGAAAATGTGTTGGTTTCCACAATATCTGCACCGGCGGCGAAATACTTTGAATGGATTTCGGCAATTGCCTGAGGCTGCGTAATTGAAAGCAAATCGTTGTTTCCTTTTACAGATTTGTGAAAATCCTTAAACCGTTCGCCACGAAAATCTTCTTCCGAAAATTTATAGCGTTGCAGCATCGTGCCCATTGCGCCATCGAGGATCAATATTCGGTTTTGAAGTGCTTGTTGTATTTTGTTCATTTCTCAATTTTTGATTTTAGTTCAAATCTGCGTGAGGGATGGAGGCTTTGTTTGAGCTCTTTATTTTTTTGAAAATAAAAATAAAAGCGAGTGCCGAGAGCCCGACCCGTTTTTCGCGGGGCACGCCATAAAAAAAATATATCAAGAAAAGGTGAAGGAAAAACCTGTTTTTTGTTATCTATTCCCAAATTGATTTAAGGATAGAATGTAGCACCTTCCCCGAAAGTTCGGGAGGTTGCTAAGGCGTCAAAGGGTCTATTCCCTCGGCCTTTCTTGATAACTTTTTCATTGTGTGAATGAACTGCTGCAAAGTAAGGGGATAAAATTGTCAATACAAAATTATACTGCCCTAAATATTGCGGAACTAATAAATTTTTATGTTTTGGATTGATTTCGAAGAAACAGAGGAACCAGCTGATTTATTGGGGTTTTACCTTTCCGGTTTTTTTGTCAAAACCATACGGACAGTGGCGGCAACCGCTTTGGCAGCAGTAACCACGCTTTAAATGGTATTGCTCTGTAAAACATTTATAGCCTTCGGGAGTGAGGTAATAATCGCCTTCTTCCTCTTCAATTTTTTTCTTTGGGAAAAGCATGTTGCAAAAGTAGGGATTTCGGCATTAAAATTTTCACGACCAAACAAAATGGGTTAATTTGGGTTTTGCGGTTCAAATACAGTTAGTTCGCCTAAATTAACCGTAATTTTACAACTTCAATTTCAAGCAAATGACAAAACACAAAGCCGGATTCGTAAATATTATTGGAAACCCGAACGTTGGCAAAAGCACCCTGATGAATGCTTTTGTGGGCGAGCGACTTTCCATAATCACTTCCAAGGCGCAGACTACGCGCCACCGCATTTTGGGGATTGTGAACGGCGACGATTTTCAGGTGCTTTTGAGCGACACGCCAGGCATCATAAAACCTGCTTACCAATTACAGGAAAGCATGATGGATTTTGTAAAATCTGCTTTTGAAGATGCCGATATCCTTCTGTATTTGGTGGAACTGGGCGAAAAGGAACTGAAGGACGAAGCGTTTTTCAACAAAATAACCAATTCCAAAATACCTGTACTGCTTCTTATAAATAAAATTGACATTGGCAACGAAGAACTGCTTGCTGAAGCGCTGAAACTATGGCAGGAAAAGGTTCCGAATGCTGAAATTTTTGCCATTTCCGCACTTCAAAATTTTGGGGTGCCAGAAGTTTTTAATCGAATAATTGAACTGCTTCCAGAATCGCCAGCATTCTACCCAAAAGATCAATTGACGGACAAGCCCGAGCGGTTTTTTGTAAATGAAGCCATTCGCGAAAAAATATTGATTCACTACAAAAAGGAAATTCCATATTCCGTAGAAATTGATACGGAGGAATTTTTTGAGGACGAAACCATCATCCGCATCCGAAGTGTAATTATGGTGGAACGCGAAACTCAAAAGGGAATCATCATCGGTCATAAAGGTTCGGCCTTAAAAAGAGTTGGTACGGAAGCCCGAAAGGATTTGGAAAAGTTCTTCGGAAAGCAAATCCACCTCGAACTTTATGTGAAAGTGAATAAAAACTGGCGCAGCGACGAGCGGCAGTTGCGAAGATTTGGGTATAATCAGAAGTAAAATTCCAAATTTCAAGCACCAAATTCCAAATAAAATTCAAAAAACAAATTTCAAATTACAACTCCAGCTTTCCCAAAGGGATTGAGCGGTTTTTTTAAACAAGTTCTACTTTAATTTAGATTAGTCTGTTTTTAAAATTTTGAAGTTTGGGAGTTATTTGGAATTTGGTATTTGTTTATTGGAATTTTTAAGTGTTTCCACCATAAAATCATACAACTGCCTCATTCCCGGTTTTCCTTTTTTCTTTCCGACTGCTCCCGAAAAATAGAGCAACATCCAAGCCAAAACCAACACAATTGCGATGCCTATTTGAAGCCCGATGGGGTTTCCCAAATTGTAGTTTGAATACAGCCAAGTTGCGTTCACCATAAAGAGGATTCCCACCGCCACATGCAAAAACATAAACATCGTCCAAACGGTTGGGTTGGGTCCAAAAAAACCGTGGAGCGAACATTTGTTTTCAGAAATTTCCGATAGTTCCAAATGCAACTGTGGCGACCAAAAGTGCTGTTGGCTATTTGGGAACTTTATAAAAATTTGGTCGTCCACACAGGAAACTACAAATTTGTCTTGAGATTTTTTCACCTCCGAAAACCTTGTAAGCATCTGTGGATAGGGCATCTCCAGTTCCATTTGGAAGCGAGGACGCAATGCTATTTCGTTGGAAAGCTGCATCAAATTATTTGTTTTTTTAAGCAGTTAAAATAGTATTTTTTCTGCCAACAAAAACCTATTTTTGCACCCTAAAATCAAGATTATGAGCATTGTTGCCGTTGTGGGAAGACCGAATGTGGGGAAATCCACTTTTTTCAATAGATTGATTCAGCGCAGGGAAGCCATTGTGGATGCCGTGAGCGGCGTTACGCGCGACCGTCATTACGGAAAAAGCGATTGGAACGGAAAGGAATTTTCGTTGATAGACACAGGCGGTTATGTGAAAGGGAGCGACGATATTTTTGAAGCCGAAATAGACAAACAAGTAGAGCTTGCCATTGATGAAGCCGATGCCATTATTTTTATGGTGGACGTGGAAAGCGGCGTAACCGGAATGGATCAAGACGTTGCCAAAATGCTTCGCCGTTCAAAAAAACCAATATTTTTAGCAATCAATAAAGTAGATGCAGCTTCACGCGTAAACGATGCATTGGAATTTTATTCGCTCGGTTTCGAAAACCAGTACAACCTTTCCAGCATTAACGGCAGCGGAACTGGGGAATTGCTCGACGATTTGGTAAAAGCATTGCCAGATCGCGAAGAAGAAGATAACAGCGAACTACCACGTTTTGCGGTTGTTGGGCGTCCAAATGCGGGAAAATCTTCCTTCATCAACGCGTTAATCGGCAAGGACAGATATATTGTCACCGATATTGCAGGGACAACCCGTGATAGTATTGATACAAAGTACGACCGTTTTGGGTTTGAGTTCAATTTAGTTGATACCGCCGGGATTCGCAAAAAAAGCAAAGTAAAGGAAGATTTGGAATTTTATTCCGTAATGCGAAGCGTTCGCGCCATTGAGCATTGCGATGTAATCATTCTCATTTTTGACGCCACCCGCGGTTTTGACGGGCAGGTTGAAAATATTTTCTGGCTGGCACAGCGCAATAATAAAGGTATTGTAATCATCGCCAACAAATGGGATTTGGTGGAAGATAAGGACACCAGTAGCGTGAAGGATTACGAAAAATACATCCGTCAGCAGTGCGAACCTTTTGTGGATGTGCCGATTGTTTTTGTCTCGGTATTAACAAAACAACGCATTTACAAAGCCATAGAAACTGCTGTTGAAGTTTACCAAAACCGAAGCAAAAAGATTAAGACCAGTGAGCTGAACGAAGTGATGCTTCCAATAATTCAGGCTTATCCGCCGCCAGCTTACAAAGCGAAATACGTTAAAATAAAATTCTGTACCCAACTGCCTACGCCCTACCCAAGTTTTGCGTTTTTCTGTAACCTTCCACAGTATGTGAAAGACCCATACAAGCGTTTCATCGAGAATAAATTGCGTGAAAACTTTGATTTTTCGGGGGTGCCGATTACGGTTTATTTTAGGAAGAAATAATATTTCATTTTTCTATTCTTTATTGCTTATTTAAATTATTTGACGCATCAACCTCTTTGTTGCTACAGAATTTATGTTAGCTGTATTCATTCAGTTATTTTTTAAGTGATTAAACTGTTTTCGCTAATTTTGGAATAACTAAATATAAAACATTATGATGCCATTTATTTACAAAATTTCCTTTTTGATATTTGCCTTTTCAGGCTTCACGTCCTGTTGTTCCACAAAAAAGAATAACGTTGTTTCCGAAAACACTTCTAAAATTGAAACTCAAAATATGGCGAAGAAAATGATACAAGAAGGGTTTAGCAAAGGCACTGTTTTGTATTCCGACAAAGAAAGTGATTGCGAATACGTGCTCGTGCTTGAAGATGGAACTACAATGTTTGATCCAATAAACCTGGACAACGCTTTCAAAAAAGATGGAATGAAAGTATGGTTCACTTTCTCCCCATTAAGGAGGATGAACCGTTGCGACAAAGCGAATCCCATTAATTTAATAGATATACAAAAAAGGGACGAATGATTATTTGAGTGGTTTATTCCAAAATTAGAAATCCATTTCCTAAAGTGCATAAGTAAAAAATTGCGGGTATCCCCCGCTATCTTTTTTACTTGAATTTTTACATATCCTGAAATTGGAAGGAAAATAGAGCCATATTCAGGATTTGTATTTGCGATTTAAATTTTCTTCCCGTTAAGCACAATGCCATACGTTATTTTCACCGAAGCCTCCAGCGTGATGGAAACCGAACAGTACTTTTCAAAACTAAGTTGCGCCGCACGGATGGCTTTTGCCTCGTCAATTTTACCTTCCAAATAAATGGTAACGTGTATTGCCTCAAACGGTTTGGCATCGCGAACTTCCTTTCGCTTGCCTTCCACTTCCATTTTATAGGAAGTGATTTCCTGCCTTTGTTTTTTCAAAATTGAAACTACATCTATCGCGCTGCAACCGCCAACACCCATCAACAAAAGCTCCATTGGGCTTGCACCTTTTGAGCCTGCCTGCCCGTTTGGCAGGGGTTCGTCGGTTTTATTATCGATTAAAACCGAAACGCCGGAAGCACCTTTTGCTTCAAATAGATAGTTGTCGTTTATTCTGTTCAGGGAAACTTTCATTGTTTAAATTTTGTTTATAATATGATTTGAAATGACATAGGACAATAAGACGTAGGACGTATGACTAAATTATGCAGGACTCTTTTTTGTCTTATGTCTTACATCTTATAGCGAAGCGGTCTTACGCCTTTTTCAATCTTTATCGCTTATTCTCAAAATATCCCCAAAAACCCCTCGAGCTGTAACAGCTGCTCCGGCTCCTGCGCCTTGGATTACAATTGGATTGTCGCCATAGCTTACGGTGTATATTTCAAAAATTGAATCGGTGCCGCGAAGAGCGCCCAACATACTATTTTTGGGAACCGAAACCAAGTTTGCATTTAAAATTGCACCCGTTTCTTTTGAAAGGTCACCGTGCAAATCTGCTACGTATCTAAAAACACAATCCTTTGGAATTAGGTTTTGAATAGAAATATCTGCAAACTCGTTGTGCAAATCCAATTCACGAGCCAAGATAAGCAATTTTCGTCCAACGTCATAGCCGCAAAGGTCTTCACGAGGGTCAGGTTCTGTAAATCCTTTTTCTATTGGAAATTACAAAACCTAATCAATGGCAACCAGACCTGTTGCAATGGCAAAGCCAGAATAGCCGTTTTCAAGTTTTGCGACCATATCTTCAAGCACTTTGCGTGTTGGATTATTGCTTCGGGCGTAATCAAAACCTTTGTTGACGCCCGCCGCTTCTTGAATAAAAGTTGAAGTTTGGTAAACCGGTACAGCAATGGCACCCGTTAACGGATCACTTGGAATGGAATGGATAATTTTTGTTGCACTCATTTTTCTAATTTTTTTGAGTTAATAAATAGATTAAACCAAAAGTCAATTTCGAAATAAATTCGGGACAATAGAAAAATGTTAAAAAGAATGAAAGCGATTTTTCAGGAACGAAAAATTGTCTTGTCGTTATCTATCGTCAATTCTGAAATTTCAGAATCGTTGTAGAATGTAGCACCTTCCCCGATTAATCGGGAGGTTGCTAAGGCGTCATAGGGTCTATTCCCTCGGCCTTTCTTGATAACATTTCAATAAAGGTTTGAACTTTGTGAGCGCAAATATAATGTCATAAAAATTTAATATCCAAAAATTTTTAGAAAAATGTAGGACTGGCCATCCCATATCAAATGGATCCCATCAAATTATATTGGTTACCAACACTTAACGAATTCAATTGCGCCATTGGATAATTAACATAAGTTTATTATAAAACGTATTTATTGTCAGTTATCTTTCAGAGTTAATTCGTCCTTTTTCTACAAGAAAATTAACAAAAGAAATTGAACCATCAAAACTGACATTTTGGGCAAACCAAAAAAAAATCTTACCAAATCTGCGAACAAATTTCCCGTAGTGGGCATAGGTGCCTCGGCAGGCGGTCTTGGCGCATTTAAGAAATTTTTGGAAGCAATCCCAGAAGATTCGGGCATGGCCTTCGTGCTCGTACAACACCTAGACCCCAACCACGAAAGCCTGCTGCCGGAGCTGCTGCAAAAGGTAACCAAAATCCCGGTGCTGGAGATCTCGGATGATATTAAAGTAGAATCTGATCACATATACATCATCCCCAGTAACAAAATGCTGCTGGCCAATGATGGGGTTCTGGAGCTTAGCCCCCGGCCTACTCCCGATAAGATCCAACGAAACCTGCCCATAGATCTCTTTTTCAGTTCGCTGGCAGAAGTGCACCAAACCCATTCCTTGGGCGTAGTGCTTTCTGGCACGGGTGCAGACGGAACTGCAGGACTAAGAGCTATTAAAGAAGGAGGCGGAATTACCTTTGCGCAAGACCAACAATCAGCCGAATGGGGAGATATGCCTAGGAACGCTGTAGATGCGGGCGTGGTGGATTTTATACTCAGGCCCGAGGAAATACCCGCCAAACTATTAGAGCTGGTAAGCACTATTGATGGAAATGGTTTTGAGAAAGAGGACATTTCACAACAGGAAGAAGATGTTTTCAGAAAGATACTTTCGTTGTTGCGTATCCGGAAGGGAACGGATTTTACTTATTACAAACAGACCACTATCCGCCGAAGGATACTCCGCAGGATGGCCATCAATAAAAACAAAAAGGCTGCAACATATCTTACCTATTTAAGGGAAAACAGGAACGAGCAGGATGTGCTGTACCAAGATTTGTTGATTCCAGTAACTTCATTTTTCAGGGATGTGGACATTTTTGACAATCTATGTGAACGCGTGATGCCACTACTGATGCAGCACAAAAAGGAAAATGATTCCATACGGCTTTGGGTGGCAGGATGCAGCACCGGCCAAGAAGCTTACTCCCTTGTTATTTGCTTGAAGGAATACCTAAATGCAAACCCGGCACTAAATGGCGACTCAATAGGTATTGCAGGCATTAAAATACAGTTATTTGCTACTGACATCAGTGAACCCGCTATAGCAAAGGCGCGAAAGGGAATGTACACCAAAAGCGAATTGGAAAACGTAAGCCCTAAGCGGTTGAAGGAATTTTTTACCAAAACCAAAACAGGGTACCAGCTCAACAAAGAAATCAGGGAGATGTGCGTTTTTGCGGTCCACAATTTCCTAACAGATCCACCTTTTGGGAATATGGACATTATAACTTGCAGAAATGTTCTTATCTATTTGCAGCCCTATTTGCAAAAAAAGGCCCTTAGTACTTTTCATTACTCCCTAAATGAAAGCGGGTATCTGCTGCTTGGAAAATCGGAAACAGACAGCAGCAAGTCAGATCATTTTACATTAGTAAACAAAAACGACAAGCTATTTATGCGGAAAAACACAGCAACATCTGCTATGAAGTCATCCGCGAGGCATAGCGAACATAGGTTGCATAATGATATTGAGCCCGAAGCCGAAAAAAAACGCACCGATTTTCAAAAAATAGCGGACGAATTGTTATTAAGCCGTTACACTCCTGCCAGCATCGTGGTGAACGAAGCTATGGAGATTGTTCTTTTTCACGGCGATACCAACAGCTATTTGGGCCAGCAAGGTGGCAAACCCAGCCACAACCTTATCAAGATGGCAAAAGGAAGTTTGGCGTTTGAGTTGCGAAACATCATCCATAAAGTAAAAAAAAGTGGCACTTCGGTTACAAAGGAACGTATCCCTTTTGTTGTAAACGACGTTCAGGAGATGATCTGCATAGAGACCGTGCCGCTTCCCAATGTGGTGGAACCGCATTATTTGATATTGTTTCACCAGCGGTTGGCAGCCCTGGAAGATCCTACCCTAAATAAAAAAACTTCCAAAAATGACGAAAAGGACCTGCGCATCAAGCAATTGGAAAAAGAGCTTGAGCAGACCCTTGAAGATATGCGCGGCACCACCGAGGACCAAGAGGCCGCCAATGAAGAACTGCAAAGCGCCAACGAGGAACTGCTGAGCGGAAGCGAGGAATTGCAAAGCCTGAACGAGGAACTGGAAACCAGCAAGGAAGAGCTGCAGAGCACCAATGAAGAGATCACGGTAATAAACCACGAGCTCATCAACTTGAACGAGCTGGTAACCGAAGAGCGGAATTATGCCGAAGCCATCGTGGAAACCATCCATGAACCCTTGATGGTTTTAGACAAGAACCTAAAAGTGACCACCGCCAACAGTGCTTTTTATAGAACCTTCCGTGTTAAAGAAGAGGAAACGGAAGGCAAGTTGATCTATGACCTTGGCAACAACCAATGGGACATCCCCGAACTACGGAGGTTGCTTGAAACAATCCTACCCAAAAAAGATAGCCTTGACGATTTTGAGGTAATCCACACTTTTGAAAACATAGGAGAACGCACCATGCGCCTAAATGCAAAGGAGATCCAGCGAGAGGACCGATCCAAAAACTTAATCCTTTTGGCCATTGAGGATATTACTGAGCAAAAACAACTTCAGGCAAAAGAACAGGAACACTTAGCGAAATTCAAAAACTTAATTATGCAGGCCCCTGTTGCTATTGCGTTTTTAAAAGGCAAAGATTATCATGTGGAATTAGCTAACGATTTTTATCTACAACTCGTGGAAAAAGATAACAGTATTGTGGGCGAACCCCTTTTTGAATCCATGCCCGAGCTAAAAAAACAAGGGATCAAGAAATTGTTGGATTCCGTGATGAAAAGTGGGGAAGCCTATCATGCCGAAGAAATAGAAGTGATTATCTCGCGGAAGAAAAAAAGCAGGAAGGGGTTTTATGATTTTGTGTGCCAGCCCCTGTTGAATGAAGACAAAACCGTTAATGGCCTTATGATTATCGTTACCGAGGTAACCGAGCAAGTAATTGCCCGAAAAAAAGCGGAAGAAAGTGCCCAACGCTATAATGAGATGATCCACTCTTCCCCCTCGCTGATTGCCATCCTCGAAGGAAAAGATTTAATAATATCCACGGCCAACGATGCTATTTTAAAATCCTGGGGCAAAGATAAAGACGCCATTGGTAAATCGTTGATGGAGGCCTTGCCCGAACTTAAAGGCCAAGGTTTTGACAAAATTTTGCTTGGGGTCCTTAAAACGGGAGAAGCTTACCACGCCCATGAAATGCCCGCAACGGTTGTACGCAATGGAAAACAAGAACTCATTTATTATAATTTTGTTTATCAGGCCCAAAGAGATTTATACGGAGATATTGAAGGTGTGGCCATTATCGCAACAGAAGTAACGGAGGAAGCCGAACTTCATAAAAAAATAAGGGAAAACGAAGCCCGATTTCATCAAATGACCGATCTGGTTCCAGACATGATATTCAATGCAAACGTGGATGGAGAAGTATTTTATTTTAACAAAGTCTGGACCGATTTTTCGGGATGGAGTACGAAAAAGATAAAAAAAGAAGGCTGGGGGAAACTGATGCACCCAGAAGAGTTGCAAGCAGTGGAACGCAACTGGCAGCAAGCTATAAAAACGGGAGACAATTTTGAAATGGAATTAAGGATTCTTGATAAAAACGGCGATTTTAAGTGGCATATAAGCCGCGCCATCCCCGTGAAAGATGGTAGCGAGAAAATCATTATGTGGTTAGGCGCCAATACCGAAATTCAGAAAATAAAAGAAGAGGAAAAAATCAAAGAGGATTTCCTGAAAATGGCGAGCCACGAGCTCAAAACCCCTGTTACGTCCATTAAAGGATATACCCAATTATTGTTGAGCATGTTAAAAAATGGGGGGCAGCAAAAATTTGACACCATTCCTTTAGTTCCTGCTCTGGAGCGTATAGAAAATCAGGTATCACGACTTACCCGTCTAATCTCGGAAATTTTGGATCTTTCGCGCATGGATGAAAGCAAACTTGAGTTGCAACGGGAAACATTCAGCATGAACGAACTCGTGGAAAGCAGTGTCCAGGATTTAAAATATACCAACGACGAATACAAAATAAAGATAACCCACGATGATACATTCAGTGTTTATGGCGACAAGGACAGGATCAATCAGGTCTTGATCAACTTCATCACCAATGCCATTAAATATTCCCCCAATGATAAAAACATCATCGTTCGCCTTTATAAAGAAGATGGCGGAAATGCCGCAGTTAGTGTAAAGGACAAAGGGATCGGGATCGACAAAAAGGACCATGAGCACCTTTTTGAAAGGTTCTACCGCGTAACCAGAAAGGACGAAACTACCTTTACCGGTTTTGGAATCGGACTTTATTTAGCCAAAGAGATTGTAGACCGACACCAAGGGCAGGTGGCCGTAAAGAGCATAAAGGGGAAAGGATCCGAATTTATTTTTACCCTTCCCATTGTTTCCGAAATTAAATCGAAAAAAGAGAAATGAAAAACATATTGATAGTAGATGATGACCGCACAATAGGTGAAATGTTGAAATATATGTTTAACTTTAGGGGTTATGAAGTATTGGTAACCGCACAAGCTGGCGAAGCGTACCATACCATAATCAAACACAAGATAGATTTGATACTTTTGGACATGTACTTGGATGGCTTGGACGGCATGTCACTTTGCAACACGCTAACAACAAACAAGCATACAGCACACGTCCCGATAATTATGATGTCTGCACACCCTGAGATAAAAACGGAATGTTTGCGAGCAGGGGCATCCGCATTTATATCAAAGCCATTTGAAATGAATATGTTGTTTGAAAAGATTGAAAAGGTTTTGGGCAAAGAAATTTAAAATATCAAAAAAGAATTGTAACCAATATGAACAAAATACTGATAGTAGAGGACGACCACAACTTGGGCATCATGATCCAGGACATGCTCGGGTTCAGCGGTTATGACGTTTTGCTCTCAAGAAAACCTAACGATACCAATGAAAATATCATTGAACACAACATAAAATTGGTATTGTTGGACAAACTTATTTTCGGCGTGGACGGAACCGATGTGTGCGCCAAGATCAGGGAGCACGGATCTATTTCTGGAACTCCCGTACTGATGATGTCTGCACTTAACAACGCTCGGGAAATCTGTATGAATGCCGGCGCATCCGATTTTATCTCCAAACCCTTCGATATGACCGATTTGATATCAAAGATTGAACAGCTTTTACACAAGTAAGAGTCCCTTCGATCTTGTGTTTTTCCTTAGTAACATAAACCCTGTCTTGTTGGCATTAAACCAATCCTAAATTTTTCTCCAAAAAACTCCAAATAAAATTGCGGTTCGTTTAATTTTTTTACTTTTGCCCAAGACAAATTTAGAGGAAAGATTTGACTGATTGCAACCTCTTCAGAATCGGACAAACCGATGATGAGATTCTGCACTAAATGCGGGATTAAAAATGCTAAAGGCAGTGAAAACTATCCTTCGGCGCTTTCGTCAAATCTTCTGAAAATTATAAATTTTTAAATCCATTTTATGGCCTATTTATTTACTTCGGAAAGTGTTTCCGAAGGACACCCAGACAAAGTTGCGGATCAAATTAGCGATGCGCTTTTGGATAATTTTTTGGCTTTCGACCCTGAAAGCAAAGTTGCTTGTGAAACTTTAGTAACCACCGGACAAGTTGTTTTGGCGGGTGAAGTGAAAAGCAACACCTACCTCGATGTACAGACTATTGCGCGTGATGTAATCAACAAAATTGGCTACACAAAAGGAGCCTATAAATTCAGTGGGGATTCCTGCGGTGTTATATCCTTGATCCACGAACAATCTCAGGACATCAACCAAGGTGTTGATCGCGAAAACAAAGAAGAACAGGGCGCTGGCGACCAAGGAATGATGTTTGGTTACGCCACCAAGGAAACCGAAAATTATATGCCATTGGCCTTGGATATTTCGCATAAAATCTTAATTGAATTGGCTGCGCTTCGGCGTGAAGATTCCGAAATTAAATATTTGCGCCCCGATTCAAAAAGTCAGGTTACCATTGAATACAGCGACGATAACGTGCCACAGAAAATTGTTGCGATTGTAGTTTCTACGCAGCACGACGAGTTTGATGAAGACGAACCGATGCTGAAAAAAATAAAACAAGATATTGTTGGGATCTTGATTCCAAGAGTGAAAAAACTACTTCCAGTATATGTTCAAAAATTATTCAACGATGATATTATTTACCACATAAATCCAACTGGAAAATTTGTTATCGGTGGCCCACACGGCGACACAGGCTTAACGGGAAGAAAAATTATTGTTGATACCTACGGTGGAAAAGGTGCTCACGGCGGTGGTGCTTTCAGCGGAAAAGACCCGAGCAAAGTAGATAGAAGTGCGGCTTATGCTGCGCGACACATTGCTAAAAATCTTGTTGCGGCAGGAGTTGCCGATGAAGTTTTAATTCAGGTTTCTTACGCTATCGGCGTTGTGGAACCGACTTCCATTTTTGTGAATACTTACAATTCCTCAAACCTTAAAATTTCAGACGGCGACATCGCAAAAAAGGTTTCAGAAACTTTCAATATGCGTCCAGCTGCAATTGAAAAAAGATTGAAGCTGAGAAACCCGATTTATTCCGAAACAGCTTCGTATGGACATATGGGAAGGGAACCACAACTCATTACCAAAACTTTTGAAAGTCCTTACAACGGAAAAATTGAAAGAGAAGTGGAACTTTTCACTTGGGAAAAGTTGGATTATGTTGATAAAGTGAAGCAAGCTTTTGGAATTTAAATTCCAATTTTCAAACACCATCCCGATAGCTATCGGGACCAAATAAATCCCAAATTAAAAATCCCAAATTCCAAATAGTACTTTTGGAATTTGGGATTTATTTTTTTGATGCTTTATGGAAATTACATTCCCCCTTTTCTTTCCGGAACTCTCGGCGTAGGCCAAGTTTGTGGCTCGCCAGTTTTTTCATCTATGGGTAGGATAACTTTTTCCCAAGATGTTTTTGAATCGTCTTCCGAAGCCATGTAGGCTAAAATTGCCGTTAGAATTACGTTGCTTTGCACATCGTCAAACACAATTTTATCATAGGTATCGCGGTTTGTGTGCCAAGTGTAATTCCAATAATCCCAACTTAAGGAACTCAAACTAAAAGCGGGTGCACCGGCAGCCACGAATGAGGCATTGTCCGAACCTCCGCGTGCGGGCCAGCCAGGAAAAGTGGTTTCAATATTCTTGCGAATAGTATCGGGAACGGCCTTCAACCAACGTGAAATATAATCGTATGATTGCAAAAATCCAGCACCGTTAATACTCGTAACCCTTCCAGTTCCATTGTCTTGATTGAAAACCGCTTGAATGTTATTTACAATTTCGGGATGATCTGCCACGAAAGATGAGGAGCCATTTAAACCTTGCTCCTCGCTTCCCCAATGTCCTACCAAAATGGTGCGTTTTGGGTTTGGATATACTTTTTTCAGAATTCGCATCGCTTCCATCATTACCAAAGTTCCCGTTCCGTTATCAGTTGCGCCAGTTCCACCATCCCAAGAATCAAAATGGGCTGAAAGAATCACGTATTCATCGGGTTTTTCTGTTCCTTTTATTTCTGCAATTGTATTGAAAGTGGGCACTCTTCCCAAATCTTTCGATTCTGCAACTACGTGTATTTTCGGTTTGTCGCCGTGCTCCACCATTCGGTAAAGCAGGGTGTAGTCTTCTAATTGAATATCTACGGTAGGAATTTTTTTGGTTCGTGCGCCGAAGATTTTGTTTACCCCAAATCCTTTTGACCAATAGGAATCAACTATTCCCACTGCTCCAGCTTCTTCTAAAACGGGAATGATGCTTCGTTTGTCATAACCACTTCGCTTTATGTTTTCATCCCACGCTTTGGTCATTTCATCTCTTTCCTTCTTCATTTTTTCAAAAGATTCGGGCGTGGCCCATTCTTTCCAGTTCTCATCAGGACGGCCCGTGGGTTGTTGCATTGCAATCATCACGAATTTCCCTTTTACATTCGGCAACCATTTTTTAAAAGAAATGGAATCTTTAATTTCGGGAAGCACAATCAATTCCGCAGTTATTCCTTTTGGAGAAGTGCCTGGATTCCAAGCTAATTGAGTTCCGTCTAAAGTTTGAACCCGCGGCGAAACCATATCAATATGGGTTATGCCACGCTCCCAACCTTTCCACTCACCCCATTGTTGGTTTTCTGCGGAAATACCCCAGGTTTTATATTTTGCTACGGCCCAATCGTGCGCTTGTTGCATTTGTGGCGTTCCAACCAATCGCGGCCCGATGTCGTCCATCAATTCGTGACCAAGAATTTCGAGTTGTGAGTTGTTGTAGGCTTCCTTTTGGAAGTTTTCAATTACAAGATTTTTTTCCTGTGAAAAACCCGAACAGAAAAATAATAAAAGAAAAAAAATTGAGAGTAACTTCTGCATAATGAGGATTTTAGATTTCTAAGTGATTTTGAAAAATGAAATCTAAATCTACAAATTATTTGTGAGACCAACCATGGGATTTTTTAATCACATAGGTAGCAAAGGGTTTCACAGAGAACACAAAGGGGGGGAATCATATTTCAGACCTCACAGGTCTTCGAGACCTGTGAGGTCTTATTAAACCTTAAATAATATTATGATTTCTCGCTTTTTGTACCGCTTCAATTTTGCTGTGCACTTGCAATTTTTTGTAGATGTTTTCAATGTGTTTGCGCACCGTACTTGGCGAAAGGAAAAGATGGTCAGCAATAATGGTGTAACTCAACCCTTTGCTAAGCTGTTCCAAAACCTCCACTTCGCGAGTGGAAAGTGAAATTTCTTCTTGGTCCCGCGGGTTTTGGATATCTATGGGGTTTCGCAATAGTTTTAAGGTTTTCATTGCGATGGAAGGATTCATCGCCGCGCCGCCGCTCAGCGTTTCCTGGATTCCTTCGTATAAATCTTTTGGATTGATTTCTTTCAGCAAATAACCATCGGCACCCGCTTTTATGGCGTTGAAAATATGCTCGTCATTATCAAAAGCCGTGAGCATGATTATTTTGATGTGCGGGTATTTTTGTTTTACAATTTGGGTAGTTTCAATACCGTTGAGGACGGGCATTTCAATATCCATCAAAATTAAATCGAGATTGTGATTTTCTTCTAGCTTCGTGAGTAGTTCGCTGCCGTTCAGTGATGTGTGTTTTATCTGTACATCTTCAAAAAAAGAAAGTTTTTCCTTTATTGCATTTATAAGGAAGGTGTTATCGTCAACTATTGCAATTTTGAGCATCCCTGGTTAGTTAGAGGTTTAAAGATACTAAAAATACGTTTTAAGATTTATACCGGAAATAGGGCAATTGACGTATTAAACAGATAGTAGGGATTTGGGATTAGATGGCAAAAAAAAATCATTGTTTTAGTGTTGCTTTTGCTGGAAAATTTAGAATCACTCTTGTGCCTTTATTTATTTTTGAAATATATTCGATATTTCCACCAATTTCTCGGGCGCGTTTTTTCATATTGTTCAAACCATTGCCGGGCTCAACGACCTCTTGGTCAAAACCGATACCATTATCTGTGATTTCAATTCGAAATTGGTCTTCTACTTTTGAAATGTTCACTTCAGTTTCGTCTGCGGAAGCATATTTTAATGCATTGTTCACTGCTTCTTGAATGATCCGATAAATGTTCATTCCTTCAACGGAAGTAAAAACGTGTGTTTTATCCACGTCTTCATCTATATTAAACGAAAACCCAGTTTTTTCCGAAGCGTTTTTTGCGTGCTCAATAAAGTTTGCAATACGCGCCTGTAGGTCTTCAAAAGTTATGATTTCCTTGTTCATTGCCCAAATGGTATCGCGCAGTTCATAAATTGTTTGCGAGGTGAAAGCACTAATATTGGTTAGTTTGTTGCCCAATTTCTCGCCGATGTCCTTGAACCCAAACTTCAGATTATCGATGCTTGAAATAATAAATGTGAGCTGTGCGCCAATGTTGTCGTGCAAATCTCTTGAAATCCGCAAGCGTTGTTCCTGGAGTTTATTTTGGGTTTCAATTTGTGCCAAGGCGGTTTTCAGTTCGCCCTCCTTTTGAAGTTGACGGTTTTTGAGCTTTTGTTGGTTGTAGAAAAGATAGCCAATTAAACCCAGTAAAATTGCCAACCCCAAACTGCCGAAGATAATGTTGTTTTTTCGGCGCACTTCCAAATCTTTTTCGGCCAGTTGGGCGCGTTGTTCCAGAATTTGGTTTTGTTTCTTTTCTGTTTCAAATTCAATATTCAGTGCAGCAATGCTTTGTTGTACTTTTAAGCTGTGAACACTATCCTTCACCTCCGAATACTGTTCAAAATAATACAATGCCGAATCTGTATTTTTCAGCTTTTTGTAAATATCTGAAAGCATTTTGAAGTTGTACTGCGTAAGGTTTTGATATTGCTTTTTCAGCGAAATGGGCAATGATTTGTGCATAAATGGTATTGCGTCCTTCCATTTTTTCTCAGCCATAAAAACTTCACCAAGCTGGGTGTAATTTTCAGCAATTCCCAAAGAATCTGCCCATACCAATCTTTGCAGAAGTGATTTGTTGAAATACTCCCTCGATTTTGAATAATTTTCCTGCAGCCCATAAACTCCGGCCATATTGCTCCAACTATATGGAATGCCAATGGTATCGTTGATTTTCAGTTTAATTTCCAAGCCTTTGTTGAAATAAAACAACGCACTGTCCAGCTCTTTGTTTATTTCCTTTAAAACGCCATAATTATTGTAAATATCCTTTAATTCTATCTCAAAATTATTCGCTTCGGCAACTGCTTTTCCCTTCTGCATATAATAAAGCGCCTGATTTAAATCGCGGTATTTCATACTGTATCCCATTTCGGCATAGTAATCTGCAACTCGGTCAAGTTGGTTCAGTTTCTCATAAATTTTTATGCCTTTAATAGTGTTTTTGGCGCTTTCCTCATATTTTCCCTGATACCCATAAACCAAGCTGAGCTGAGAATAGGCGTCGGCCATACCAAGTTCGTATGAAATTTTTTCGGCGTCTCTTAAATTTTTATGAAATAAAGAAACAATGGAATCTTGGGGAATATTGAGCCCTTGAACATAGAGTTTGTTAATGGAATCAATGGTTCGTTTATCCTGTGAAAAGGAAGAAGTGAAAATAAAAACGACAGCTAACTGAAGCAGAAATCGATTCATAGTTTATGTTTGGATTTCTAGTTGAACCGCCAATGCTTCATTTAAATTATATTTTAAAAAGTCGTACCTGTTAAGACTGGAATTTCTAAAATTAATTTGAAACCGATTTCTGGAAATGCTGTCTTCCAAATCCAAAATGTTTTGATTGTGGATGCGAAACATTGTATTCTTTCTCTTGAAAAACCATAGAAAAAGTACCATAACAGACAGTAGTAAAAATAAGGTTATAGCAATTTGCAAATACATTTTTTGGGCTTGGTTTAAAAACTTAAAGATAGTTGTATTTCACTTTTAAGCACATAGGGCAATTGTCGTATTTAAAAAATCAATTTTACAGTGGTCCCCTTTCCTTTTTCTGAAGCGACAGCGACGCTTCCATCCAAATCTTTAGCGCGTTTTTTAATATTCGCAAGGCCGTTTCCAAATTCGGTATTTTCCAAATCAAAACCTTTTCCGTTGTCTAAAATCTCAACTTTCAAACCTTCTTTATCTGCTTCGGAAGATTTTTCAATACTTACTTTTATGTTTGTGGCTCCTGAATATTTAAGCGAATTATTTACTGCTTCCTGTATAATTCTATAAATATTCATGCCTTGTACGGAGGTAAAATGCATCTCTTTTAAAATGGTATTGTCCACCTCAAACTTAAAATTGACATCGCTCGCAATTTTGGCTTTTTCAATAAAATTTGAAATGCGCGCTTGTAAATCCTCCACCGAAATATCGGTTTTGTTCATCGCCCAAATTGTATCGCGAAGTTCATAAATGGTCTGTGAGGTAAACTCGCTTATTTTTCCCAATTTATTGGTTACCGAAGTAGTGGCGCCTTCCAGCCCATACTTTAAATTGTCTATGGAAGAAATGATGAAAGTAAGTTGCGAACCAATGTTGTCGTGCAAATCGCGGGATATGCGGAGCCGCTGTTCCTGCAATTGATTTTGGGTCTCAATTTTTGCGAGAGCGGTTTTTAGCTCGCCTTCTTTTTGCAGTTGGCGGTTTTTTAGTTTTTGTTGGTTGTAGAATAGATAACCGATAAGGCCTAAAAGCAGCGCAAGCCCCAAGCTTCCGAAGATAAGATTATTTTTCTGCTCCACCTCAAGTTCCCTTTCGGCCAAGTTTGCGCGGGTTTCTGCAAGAGCCCGCTCTTTTTCGGAAATATTGAATTTAGTTTCCAGTACCGCCGTATTTTCTGCATTTTGTTGTGAAAAAATACTGTCCCGTAATGCAATAGCCTTTATAAAAAACTCATTGCCTTTTTTTGGGTCGTTGTTCAAGAAATTGGCCTGTGCTACCGCATAATAATATTCAGAAATACTTACCTTTTGTTCTGGAAATTGCTGGATTAAATTTTCGCCCTTCTTCAGTATTTTAAGTGCTTCTTTTATATTGTCTTTTAGAATATAAGCTTCCGCAAGATTATTGATTGAAGTAATCACTTTATCTACACCAATATTGGTAGAAAGCCTACCATCTATCACTTCTTGTAAGAGAGGTATGGCAAGATCGGTTCTGTTCGTTTTTTGGTATAGGCTAGCCAAGGAATGGGTAATGGCAAAATACAAATCCTGATTCCCAACTTCTTTGGCCAGATTTCTACCTTCAAGCAACATTTTTTTGGCTTCCGGGAAATCTCCCTTATCCTGTAGGTTAATGGCTATGTTGTTAAGAGAAACCGGTATATCCTTTGTTTTGTTATATTTCCGGCGAATTGCAAGGGCCTTTTGATGATATTCCAAGGCTTTATCGGCCATGTTCATATCCTGATAAATAAGACCAATGTTATTCAAGAAAGTATCGTCTTTATCGGGTGTACCGTATTTTCTGTTCAGCACAAGTGCCTGAAAAAAATAGTCCAAAGCTTTTTGATAGTTTCCTTGGTTCCAATTGGACATTCCAAGACCGTTCGTACATCTTGCCTCAAGGTCTGGAAAGCCATATTTTTTACTCATCAAAAGGGCTTTCTTGAAATAAAACTGGGCAGAATCATAAATTCCTTTAACATCATAGTAAATTCCATAGGTGTTGGTGAGCCGTATTTTACTGTAAGCTGTATTTGGCGTAGTATTTTCCTTTAATCCTTTTTGAAGAAAACTTTTTGCTTTTTCCGGTTCATTAAAAATATAATAAAAGCCCAAATCATTATAGATTGCAAGCCTTGTGGAATCGTTAGCAGTTTTGGCAACTTGCATCAAGCTGTCCATTTTCTTTTCTGCAGATTGAGAAAAGAGGGTGGAAATTCCCAAAGCCCAAAACAAAAAAACATACAAAATACCTTTCATAAAAAATTATTGTAGAGGCTTCTAAAGTACATAAAAAAACAAACCCCATAGTTTAACATGGGGTTTCTGAACTTTGGGCACTCCTCACATCGTCCTCGGTTTGAAAAATAATCTGGTTAGCAGATTATTTCTTAAATATTATTAAACAAATTTGCTTCATAATAAAGCTGAAATCAATAGGGCAATTGACGTATTCTCAGTTTTCAAGTATTCAGTAAGTCAGTAAATCGGCAATTCAGTACGCATTGGCCTGAGGTCAGTGAAATCTTGAAAAACCTCTAAACTTTTAAACTCCTCAACTTATCGACCTTTTTTCAAAAAATACCGGAGGAAAAACTTGCGTTTCGCCCCCGGCCCACGTAAAAACCTCAACACTGAGATTTTCTTAAGTGCCTTTGAACTATTTAAAATTCAAGTCAAAAGAACCATCAGTGATGTTCTTCAAGGATTGGTCACCATTTACATTCTTGGCCGTATAGTGAAAAGTTCCTTTAATATTAGTATCCGTTTTCTCGGAAACCTTAATTTCGCCTACAACCCCGCTGCCCTCATAAGGTGCGCTCCACGATTGTGCATTTTGCGGATTGTTTACGTCTATCTCGATATAAGTAGAATTCACAAACACATTTGTATCGCTGATCTCATAGGTGCCCGGTCCATCAAAACCGCCATTTATGCCAATCATAATAGCTTTTCCCGAAGCATCGGAACCTTGAATTATAACTGTTGTTGCTCCATTTCCACTTGAAATGCTTGCGTAGGAAGCGATTTCAAGCGAGGTGAAATTGTTACCGTCCACTTTGGCCACAATTGTACCGGCACCAGCAGATCCGCCGCCGCCGCCGCCATCGTCTTTTTTACAAGAAGTTAAACTTATGGCAGTTACGGCCATCAATACTAAAATTGTTTTGTTGAGTATTTTCATTTTATTTTGGTTTAGTGTCCCGACGTGGCGGGTACGTTATTATTGTTGAAGCAAAATTGTGGCAATAGGGAAGGTTTCACAATAGGGCAATTGCCGTATTCTTTTTAGTAGGCAGTATTCAGTGGCAGTAGGCAGTAACTAAAATTGAATGTGTCGAAATCTTTTTTGAAGAGAAGAAATCTTATGCTGTAGTTTTTCAGAAAACTGAATATGTTCGGAACTTTCCGGGTTGAAGGGCTTGTGGTTTAAACCATTTTGAATGGAAGCAATTTCCTTTTGAAGCGATTCTGTTTCCGAATTAATCCAAACTTTGGAGAATTTCTTCCATATTATTTCAATGGCAGTTTTGTTGGGATGAAGCATATCATCGGCATAAAACCGATAATCGCGGAGCTCGTCCATCATTATTTCAAAAGAAGGAAAGTAGAAGGATTTACGATTTAGGATTGACGATTTACGATTTAAGAACTCGTGGATTGCGGAATGTAAATGTGCTTTGCTTCGCGAATTTTCTACAAAACCATCTTTAATATGACGCACGGGCGAAACGGTAGTTATAATTGAAATTTTTGGGTTTACAGTTGAAATCTTTTCTATTGTATTTTGAATACTTTTTGAAATAGTTTCAATGGAAAGCAATTCTTTTGTAAAATTCCGCTGCGGAAGTTTATGGCAGTTGGCAACTATTTCACCGTTTTCAATATTCCGATAAACCCAAGCCGTTCCAAAAGTGAAAATGATATGGGTTGAAGAAAAAAGCGCATCTCGCAAATGCTGAAGCGCCGAATTAAGATTCTTTAAAAATTCAGTTTTATCCAAAGATGAAAGCTCCGAATGGGTTTCAAAACATTTCCAAATTCCATTGTGCTGAAAAACGGTCGTTTCGGAAAAGGTTTCGTTTTCAATCGCCCGATAAATCAACTTCTCAATGGAAACCGGATTGAAAATTACCCCAAACGGATTCTGCAAATTCTGAAATTTAAAATAATCAAACTTCGACCCGATATTCTCAGAAAAACAGCTTCCCAACAATAGTATTTTTGAAGAATAATCTATTTGATTTTCTTCGGGGTTAAGCGGTATTTCGGTTTGGAGTTTCATGTTTTAGTATTCAGTTTACAGTAGCAGTTTGCAGTACTGAATACTGCCACTGCAAACTGCTACTTTATAAATTCTTTTGCTTTTTCCAAAGCCTCATCAATTCCCGCTGGATTCTTCCCTCCCGCGGTTGCAAAGAAAGCTTGTCCGCCGCCGCCGCCTTGAATGTATTCGCCCAATTCGCGGATAATTTTTCCGGCATCGAGGTTTTTTTCGGTTGCCAATTCTTTTGAAATATAGCACGCCAACAATGCTTTTTCGTCTTGTTCGGCACCAAAGACCAAAAATAAATTTTCGGTTTCACCACCCATTTCGAAAGCCAAATCTTTCATGCCACCCGCGTCCAAATCAATCTTTTTGGCGAGGAAATTCACACCGTTGATATTTTTTATTTCAGCTTTCAATTCGCCTTTCATATTCTTGGCTTTCTCCTTCAACAACTGCTGAATTTGTCTCTGCAAATGGCTATTTTCTTCCTGTAATGATTCAACCGCTTTTACAGGATCCTGCGCATTGTTCAACGCTTTTTGAAGTGATGCGAAAGATTCACTTCTGTCCATAAAATACCGTTTCGCTGCATCGCCGGTAATAGCTTCAATCCTTCTGATTCCTGAGGCAACCGCTCCTTCCGAAGTGATGATAAAATGCCAAATATCATTCGTGTTTTGCACATGCGTTCCGCCGCAAAGCTCCATCGATTTTCCAAATTTTATGGCACGAACGGCATCGCCATATTTCTCTCCGAAAAGAGCAATTGTACCTTCGTCTATCGCTTGTTGATATGGGATATTTCGTCTTTCTTCCAAAGCAATTCCTTCGCGGATACGGGCGTTTACAAAATCTTCAACTTGTTTCAGTTCCTCATCGCTCACTTTTGCGAAATGTGAAAAATCAAAACGCAGGTTTCGGCTGTGCACCATACTTCCCTTTTGGGCCACGTGTGTTCCGAGAATATTTCGCAAGCCTTGGTGCAGCAAGTGCGTGGCCGTGTGGTTTGCTGCGGTACGATTTCGCTGTTTTTCATCTACAACAGCTATAAAAGAGGATTCAGGATTTCGCGGAAGTGTTTTTGTAAAATGAATAATAAGATTGTTCTCCTTTTTTGTATCAACAATATAAGTTATGCCACCATCCGTAGCTTTTAAATAGCCTTTGTCGCCCACTTGGCCGCCGCCTTCGGGATAAAAAGGCGTGAGGTTGAAAACCAATTGGTACATTTCACCATCTTTTTTGCTTTCCACTTTTCGGTAGCGGGTAATTTTTACTTGGGTTTCCAAAGTATCGTAGCCCACAAATTCCTCAACATCATCTTTTTCCAAAACAACCCAGTCGCCCGTTTCTACTTTTGTGGCGGCGCGGGAACGTTCTTTTTGTTGTTGCAGTTCGGCATCAAATTCTTTTTCAATTAAGGAATACCCGCGTTCGCGAAGTATTAAGGCCGTTAAATCTATCGGGAAGCCAAAAGTATCGTAAAGTTCAAATGCTTTTTTTCCTGAAATTTCTTTGGAATCTGCCGTTTCAATAACGTTTTCAAGCAACACCAAACCTTGGTCCAACGTTCGCAAAAACGATTGTTCCTCTTCTCGAATAACGTTTGTTATAAGATTTTTTTCAGTAATAAGTTCAGGGAAAGCCTCGCCCATTTGCGCGGAAAGCGTTTCAATCAACTTATAAATGAAAGGTTCTTTTTTGTCCAAAAACGTAAATCCGTAACGGATTGCTCTTCTTAAAATCCTTCTTATTACATAACCAGCGCCGGTATTGCTCGGAAGCTGACCGTCTGCAATTGAAAATGCAACAGCACGAACGTGATCCGCAATCACTCGGGTTGCTATGTCTTTTTTCTCATCGTTTCCGTATGTTGAATTGGTAATTGCTCCAATTTCACGAATTAAAGGTGTAAAAACATCAGTGTCATAATTACTCTGTTTATTTTGAAGCGCCATGCACAAACGCTCAAAACCCATCCCGGTATCAACGTGCTGCGCGGGCAGTTTTTCGAGGTTACCGTTGGCTTTCCGGTTGAATTGCATAAAAACCAAGTTCCAGATTTCCACTACTTGCGGATGGTCGTTGTTTACCAAATCCTTCCCGGGAATTTTAGCTTTTTCTTCCGCAGAACGGATATCCACGTGAATTTCGCTGCACGGACCGCAGGGGCCTTGGTCGCCCATTTCCCAGAAATTATCTTTTTTGTTCCCGTTCAGAATTCGTTCTTCCGGCACAAATTGTTTCCAAAGATTATACGCTTCGGTATCGCGCTCCAAACCTTCGTTTTCGTCGCCTTCAAAAATGGTTACGTACAGATTTTCTTTGTCAATTTTATATACTTCGGTCAAAAGTTCCCACGCCCACTCTATTGCTTCTTTTTTAAAGTAGTCTCCAAAACTCCAATTCCCCAGCATTTCAAACATGGTGTGATGATAGGTATCCATCCCCACTTCTTCCAAATCGTTGTGTTTTCCACTAACGCGAAGGCATTTTTGGGTATCGGCAATTCGTTTGCTTTTCGGCTTTCCATTTCCCAGGAAATATTCCTTAAACGGTGCCATCCCGCTATTTATGAACATCAGCGTTGGGTCGTTCTTTACGACCATGGGTGCCGATGGAACAATAAGGTGTTGTTTCGACTTAAAAAATTCTAAAAACTGGGAACGTATTTCCTTGGAGTTCATTTCTTATAAATTTATGCTAAAATTAAAGGTTGCGCGCACTGGCAAACAATTTCTATATTTGTAAAAACGTTACCTTTAATTCGCGCAAACAAGCAACGCGCAAAAATAGCAATTTTTTAATGCATGTCTAAGGTTAAATATTACTACGATAGCGACACGCTTTCGTATCGAAAAATAGAAAGGAAAAAGGGACGAAAACTCAAGATTTTTGCTCTGAGCCTTTTGGGAATGTTTTTGAGCGGATTTTTACTGCTTTTGGTTTACATAAATCTTCCTTCCGTTCAAACGCCAAAGGAGCTTTCTTTACAACGGGAGTTGAACAATATGCAGCTTCAGTTTGAACTTTTAAACAAAAAAATGAATCAGGCACAGGCTGTTCTCGGAGAAGTGGAGGACCGCGACAACAATTTGTACCGCGTTTATTTTGAATCAAACCCCATTCCCGAGGAACAGCGAAAAGCAGGATTTGGAGGGATAAACAGATATAAGGATCTGGAGGGTTTTGACAATTCAAAATTGATTATAAACACTACACGAAATCTGGATATTTTGACAAAACAGATTGTGGTGCAGTCTAAATCTTTGGATGAAATTGCCAAACTTGCAGAGGAAAAGGAAAAGCTTTTGGCTGCAATCCCAGCAATTCAACCCGTGAAAAATGAAGACTTGACACGAATGGCTTCTGGCTTTGGTTACAGGACCGATCCTTTTACAAAAGCGCACAAGTTCCATTACGGAATGGATTTTACCGCCCCACGCGGAACTCCCGTTTATGCCACGGGCGATGGCGTAGTAGCGCGCGCAGATAATACTGCCACTGGCTATGGAAACCACGTTGTGATAGACCACGGTTACGGTTACGAAAGTCTGTATGCACATTTGTACAAATACAATGTTCGTGCGGGACAAAAAGTGCAGCGCGGGGACATTATCGGTTTTGTGGGAAGTACTGGAAGAAGTGAAGCCCCACACTGCCATTACGAAGTTTTTAAGGACGGTGAACGCATAAACCCCATTAATTTTTATTACGGAAGTTTAACCGCGGAAGAATTTGCGGAAATACTGAAAAAATCACAAGAGGAAAACCAATCTCTTGATTAAAAACAATTCAAAACTCATAACTCATAACTCATAACTAAAAATAATGCACATAGACCTGCCCGAAAAACTATATTACAGCATTGGCGAAGTGGCCGAGGCTTTTAGCGTGAACACCTCGCTAATACGGTTTTGGGAGAAGGAATTTGATGCGCTAAAACCAAAAAAAAACGCCAAGGGCAACCGAAAGTTTACACCGCAGGACATCCAAAACCTGGAACTCATTTATCATCTGGTAAAAGAACGCGGGTTCACGCTTGAAGGCGCAAAAATCCACTTAAAGGAAAACAAACAAAAAACGCTGGACCAGTTTGCGATTATCCGTAAATTGGAAGGAGTAAAAGCAGAACTTTTAAAAATCAAAGAACAACTCTAAAAATCAATTTTATCATGAAAAAATGGCTACCTATCATTATTATTCTCGGCATCATCCTGCTAATTGGCGCCTATATGGCGAGATTAAACAACAAACTGGTCGTGCTGGACCAAAATGCAATTGCGCAGTGGGCAAATGTTGAAAGCTCCTACCAGCGCCGAGCAGACCTTATCCCCAATATTGTGAGCACCGCAAAAGGCTATGCCGAATTTGAACAGTCCACTTTAATTGCCGTGACGGAAGCCCGAAGTAAGGCAACATCCGTAACTATTGATCCTTCAAACATTACACCCGAACAACTGGCACAGTATCAAGAAGCCCAAGCAGGTGTTACCTCTGCCCTTTCGCGTTTGTTAGCCGTTTTTGAAAGATATCCAGATTTAAAGGCTAACGAAAATTTCAAGGAATTAATTAACGAATTGGAACGCACAGAAAACCGCATCAATGTTGAACGCAACAGATTTAATGGTGCTGCTAAAGAATTGAACACTAAATTAAATCAATTCCCGACAAAAATATTTGCGGGTATGTTGGGCTTCCACGAAAAAGCATATTTCAAAGCAGATGCCGGCAGTGAGAACGCTCCAAAAGTGGATTTTGACTTCGGAAAAGATAAGAAATAAGTATCTCCACCTGCGCTGAAAAAGCTTTGGTGGACAAGAGTTGGCAGTAGCAGTTGGCATTTGTTGCGGCTGAAAGTATTGTTAGCTGAAAATTATTTTAGGATTTATAAAAACCCAAAACAACCATGTCTAAAGTTGAAGATTTTCTTACTTCGGAAGAAGAAGTCGCTATTATTGAAGCCATTCGCATTGCTGAAAAAAATACTTCGGGCGAAATACGCGTGCATTTGGAACCCACTTCCATTTCTGCAGAAGAACCCAAAGAACGCATTGATGCCTTTGACCGCGCAGCTGAAGTTTTTGATATGCTCCACATGGACAATACCAAAGAGAGCAATGGCGTGCTCATTTACGTTGCGGTGCAAGACAGAACGCTCGTAATTATGGGCGATAAGGGTATCAACGATATTGTGGGCCAGAATTTTTGGGAAAGCACCAAAGACATTATCATCAACCATTTCAAAAATGGCGATATGAAACAAGGCTTGGTGGAAGGAATCTTAAAGGCCGGCGAACAGTTGAAAAAATATTTCCCGTATAAAAAAGACGATAAAAACGAATTGTCGAATGATATTTCGGTGGGGTAATTTTAAGTAATCAGGTGGCTGTTGCAGTTGGCAGTAATAAATTTCAATGAAAAAAAATCTTCAGAAATATAAAATACTATTTGCTTTAATTGCCATTGCATTTTTGTCTGAAAATGTTTTGGCGCAATATGAAATTCCTCCAAAACCTTCCGTTCAGACTTCACTTTATGATTATGTAAATCTGCTTACGCCTTCACAAAAAACTGCACTGGAAAACAAGCTGATTCGTTATGCCGATTCCACTTCCACACAAATTGTTTGTATCATTATTGGCTCCACAAATGGAGAGGACATTTCAATGCTCGGCGCAGAATGGGGCCAGAAATGGGGTATCGGCCAAAAAGGAGAGGACAACGGAATTGTAATTACACTTGCCAAAGACGACCGAAAAGTTGATATAAATACGGGATACGGAATTGAATACCGGATCACCGATTTAATGTCTGAACGCATCATAAACCGCATCATGATTCCCGAATTTAAAGAAGGGAACTTCTATGCAGGTTTAGATCAAGGCAGCGATGCCATTTTTGCAGCCTTGAAAGGCGAATTCAAGGAAGACCGCGATTTCGGAAAAAAAGACAGCGGCCACATTCCGTTTTTTATCATCTTCGTTTTTATCATCATTATTCTTGCTTTAATCCGTAGAGGAGGCAAAGGCGGAAAAGGTGGCGGCGGAAGTTTGCTTGATATTATTGTGCTCAGCAGTCTTGGCCGTGGCGGATTTGGCGGTGGCGGAGGTAGCTTTGGCGGCGGAGGCGGTGGTTTTGGTGGCGGCTTTGGCGGTGGTGGCTTTGGTGGTGGCGGTGCAAGTGGTGGGTGGTAGAAGCCCCTAACCCCCGAAGGGAACTGCCAGTGAACATAAAATTTGTCTTTTCAATTGGTTAATCATTCAAAGATTCTTCCAAACCCAGAGCAGTGGAAAATAGTACTGCCGAATTTTGCATTTACAAATCCAGTAAAGTATTTTAGTTACTGATAAAAAAACTTAGTGCCTTAAAAATTATCAAAGCATGAATTTTAAAGACCAAATTAAACAAGGCATTCCGCCAGAACTTCCGAAGAAAAAAGAATATGATAAGGATATAAACCACGCCCCTAAACGGAAAGAAATTCTTACAAAAGAAGAAAAAGAATTGGCGTTGCGCAACGCACTTCGCTATTTTGAGCCAAAACATCACGCCACGCTCCTGCCCGAGTTTCGAAAAGAGCTTGAAACTTATGGCCGTATTTATATGTACCGTTTCCGTCCGGATTATAAAATTTACGCTCGGCCAATTGAAGAATATCCAGGTAAGTGTGAGCAAGCAAAAGCAATTATGCTGATGATTCAGAATAATTTGGATTACGCCGTGGCACAGCATCCGCACGAACTTATTACCTATGGCGGCAATGGGGCGGTTTTCCAAAACTGGGCGCAGTATCTCTTGGTGATGAAATACCTTTCGGAAATGACTGATGAGCAGACTTTGGTGATGTATTCCGGGCATCCGCTCGGTTTGTTTCCTTCACATAAAGATGCCCCGAGAGTGGTTGTAACCAATGGAATGATGATCCCGAATTATTCCAAACCAGACGATTGGGAAAAATTCAACGCTTTGGGCGTAACGCAATACGGACAAATGACAGCGGGAAGCTATATGTACATAGGTCCGCAGGGAATTGTGCACGGAACCACTATTACTGTTCTGAACGGTTTCAGAAAAATTAAGAAAGAACCTATTGGTGGTTTGTTTGTAACCTCTGGCCTTGGCGGAATGAGCGGTGCACAACCCAAAGCTGGGAATATTGCAGGCTGTGTAACAGTTTGCGCCGAAGTGAACAAAAAAGCTACGGAAACAAGACACAGCCAAGGCTGGGTGGACGAAGTTATTTCAAACTTGGACGCACTTTCAAAACGCGTAAAAGAAGCAATGACCAACAAGGAAACCGTTTCTATAGCTTACGATGGAAACGTGGTTAATGTCTGGGAAACATTTGCTGAAGATAACATTCACATTGACTTGGGAAGTGACCAAACTTCCTTACACAATCCGTGGGCTGGCGGGTATTATCCAGTTAGCTTGACGTATGAAGAAGCCAATGAAATGATGGCCAACAATCCAGAACAATTTAAAAAAGAAGTGCAGAAAAGTCTGCGTCGCCAAGTGGAAGCCATCAACAAACACACCGCCAAAGGAACCTATTTCTTCGATTACGGAAATGCTTTTCTTTTGGAGGCTTCACGTGCTGGTGCCGATGTTTTTTCCGAAGATAAAAACAAGGAGTTTAAATATCCTTCATATGTTCAAGACATCATGGGGCCGATGTGTTTCGATTATGGATTTGGACCTTTCCGCTGGGTTTGCGCTTCAGGAAAAGCAGAAGATCTTCAAAAGACGGATGAAATTGCATCAGAAGTTTTGGAAGAATTAATGAAAAATTCGCCAAAGGAAATCCAGCAGCAAATGCAGGACAACATCACTTGGATACAAGGTGCACAGGAAAATAAATTGGTGGTAGGCTCGCAAGCGCGGATTCTTTATGCCGATGCCGATGGACGTGTGCAGATTGCTTCCGCTTTTAACAAAGCAATTTCCGAAGGAAAGATTGGCACCGTTATTTTGGGCCGCGACCATCACGATGTTTCGGGAACCGATTCGCCTTATCGCGAAACTTCAAATATTTATGACGGCAGCAGGTTTACGGCAGATATGGCCATCCAAAACGTGATTGGCGATAGCTTCCGTGGCGCCACATGGGTAAGCATCCACAACGGTGGTGGCGTGGGCTGGGGTGAAGTTATTAACGGTGGCTTCGGTATGGTTCTTGATGGTAGTAAAGATGCACAACGACGCTTGGAAAACATGCTTTTCTGGGATGTGAACAACGGAATTGCACGACGTAGTTGGGCACGAAATGACGAAGCTGTTTTTGCTATTAAAAGAGCGATGAAAAACAATCCAAATTTAAAGGTTACGCTCCCGAATTTCGTCGATGATAATTTATTCAAATAAAAAAAACTTATGAAAGCACTTAAATTTTTACCCCTGTTGTTGCTTTTTGTTTTCGCTTCCTGTTCCACCGTTCGAGTGGCGACAGATTTCGACAAAGAAGCAAATTTTAACCAATACCATTCCTTCGCTTTTTTTAAGCCAGGGATTGACAAAGCTGAAATCAGCGACCTCGACAAAAAGCGCATTCTCCGCGCTATTGAAGAAAACCTTACTGCAAAAGGAATGTCCAAAACAGAAAATCCAGATTTGCTCGTTAGCATTTTTACAAAAGAACGCCAGCGTGTTGATGTTTACAACAACAATTTTGGCTACGGCTGGGGCTGGAACCCATGGTATTATGGTAGCTATTATGGTGGAAGCAACGTTTCCCGTTCCACCGAAGGCACGCTTTATATTGATTTGATTGACGCCAAAACCAATAACCTAGTTTGGCAAGGTATGGGAAGCGCTGATTTGGTGACCAGCGATATGGAACGAAAAGAAGAGCGTATTCGAGAAATAGTCTCTAAAATTTTAGCGGAATATCCTCCAGGAGCTACGAAGAAGTAAAAAATCCAAATACTGAAAGATAAAAAAAGCCTTCCCGATAAACAGGAAGGCTTTTCAGAATATTGGGGAAAAAAATAAGTTTACTGTTTAACCAGTTTTAGTCCTTTTTGCATTCCTTCTTTTGTGGAAACATTCATAAAATAAATTCCTGAAGTCCAGTTTTGAGTATTGATATTTATTGCGTTTTCACCATTATATTTAGCACTAAATAATTGTTGTCCCAAAACATTGAATATTGAAATTGTTTCAATTGATGAGTTACTTTTTATAAGCATTTCATTTTTTATAGGATTTGTAAAGAATATTGAAACATTTGGAAAATCTTCAACACCTACGGTATCATCTTCAATATTTTGAGCGTATATTTTCATGCCGGTGCCTTTGTCCTCAACAAAAACAGCCACATTCTGCATATTTGCCTCTTTCGTGAAATTCACTCTGGTTTTAGCAGCTACAAAAGTGGCAACGGGGCGTGTTTCTTCCTGCCAAACAAAATCGCCATTATCGTCAAGATACACAGCGTTCAAAGTGGTTGGTGCAACTCCGTTGTTTTCACCTTCTTCCATAAGAAATAAAGGGCTGTTGTTTCTTAAATGAAGTGAACCTGCATGGACCTTATCTCCACCTATTGGGAAAATTACTTTCGCATTATCTGTCAATTCACGAGCACCAGAATCTTTATCAAATTTTTGAACATTCTCCCCGCGTTCACTTTGGATAGAATTGGTGTAGGTTGCAACGGCCCAGATATATTGTGACCCCGTTTGAAAAGCAATTTCAGTTTCCATTTCATAATCGGTTTCATTGATATCAAAATCGGAACCGTTGATGCCCCAAGGCAATGTTCCGTCTGGATTTATTCGTTGTAAATAAGAATCAAAACGAGTTCCCGCTGAAGCATAATAACCCATATAAACTACATCCCCATCCTGTAGTCCTGAATAGGAGCGAATAAAAGCGGTGGCTCTATTAGAAATTTGGGTGGCGTTTGCCCACACTGGATTACCATCACTATCATAACGTTGGGCATAAAGGGTAGAGTTGATGCCACTAAGTATTTTATGAAAAACAGCTATAAATTCGCCGCCAGAAATTTCAAAGAAATTGCCAGGAGAGGCTAAGCCAGAACCAGAAGTAATAGGTTGCGTGGTAGGCCATACTGTGGCACCAGTTGCATCGTATTTCTGCATAACAGCCCCACTTGATGATAACCAGCTAACGATGGCACCACCAGCAGAGAGTGGCAAAATAGTAACTACATTCCCGCTACCAACATTAACCCCATTTGCACCCCATAACTGGTTTCCGCCAGTGTCCATTTTGAATACATATGCTGGATCTCCGCCACCAGTTCCGGTAACGCCTATATATAAATTGTCATCGGCGTCAACTACTGAATTCATAATTACCGTAGAAGTACTCATTGGTACTTGGTCATTTACAAGCATTCCATCATCGCCAAATGCTCGATTTCCGTCAGCATCCATAACTTGCATGCGTAGTTCAATAAAGACGGGAGCGCTAACGTTTTTCCAGAATACTACATAGGTTTTACCATCAGAAGTGCCACGGGCTTGCACATCCAATTCTCCCGATTGCGCCACAAGTGTATTCACATCAGTATCGGTTATCCACTGCGCGTGCAATAAGGTTACGCCAAATATTGAAAGAAGTGTAAATATTATTCTCATAAGAATGTGTTTTAAATTAAATTCTATACCAATTAATGAATCCTAAACAATAGTAAGTTAAGTTTTAGTAATCAATATTTTAGTAATTCAAGAATCTTTTTTTTCACTTTTTCCGTGGAAGGAATCATCGTTTCCTCCAAAACTGAATTCAGTGGAATTGCTGGCATATTTTCAGAACCTATCAGCATCACGGGGGCATCCAATTGCTGAAAACATTCCTCTTGAATTTTTCCTTGAAGCCCTCTTGAAAAGCCATTTTCGGAAGGTTCTTCGGTTACAATCAAACACTTACCGCATTTTTTGACGCTTTTGAAAACGGTTTCATAATCCAAGGGATGCAAGGTTCGGAGGTCAACAATTTCAATTTTATCAACCATATTCAACTCGCGGGAAGCATTGTAAGCCCAGTGAACGCCCATTCCGTAGGTAATGATTGAAAGGGTTTCCTCCTCTTCCTGTTTCCATATTTCCTGCAAGAGCCAAGCTTTTCCTAAGGGTAAAATATAGTCTTCCGAAGGCATCAACGAGGTTGCGCCTTTGGTTCCTTTCACTTTGCTCCAATACAAACCTTTATGCTCAAAAATCACCACTGGATTTGGATCGTAATAGGCGGCTTTCAGTAAACCTTTTAAATCGGCTCCATTGCTGGGATACACAATTTTAAGTCCTCGAATATTTGTAACCACACTTTCCACAGAAGAAGAATGATACGGGCCACCGCTGCCATATGCACCAATCGGCACACGTAAAACCATGGAAACTGGCCATTTTCCGTTTGAAAGGTAACAGCTTCGCGAAACTTCGGTAAGAAGTTGATTGAGTCCTGGCCAGATATAATCCGCAAACTGAACCTCAACAATAGGTTTCAGTCCCACAGCGCTCATTCCAACTGTTGAACCCACAATAAATGCTTCTTGAATTGGTGTATTAAAAACACGGTTATCGCCAAACTTTTGCGCTAAAGTTGCCGCTTCGCGAAAAACGCCACCCAAGCGTCCGCCCACATCTTGGCCGTAAAGCAAACATTCGGGATGTTTTGCCATCAATTCTTCAATGGCGGAAAGCGCACAATCTACCATTACCACTTTTTCACCACCTTTTGGACTCCGCTCCCCTTTTTCTTCGGTGATTTCCGTAGGTGCAAAATCGCGGGTAAATAAATCTTCTGGTTTGGGGTCTTCTGCTTTTAGGGCTTTGGAAAGGCTTGATGAGACTTCGGCATTCGCCGAAGTGACAATGGAGTCCAAATCTTCCTTTTTGAAATCATTGTCAAGCAGCAGTTTTCGAAGTTTTGGGTATGGGTCCCGGCTTCGAGCTTCATCCAAATCATCGCGATAAAATTCCATTCGAACTCCGGAAGTATGATGATTTAAAAGCGGAACTTTTGCGTGTACCAAAAATGGTCTGCGTTCTTTTCTGATTTTTGAAATTACATCTTTAATTGTATTGTAACTTTCCTTAAAATCGGTTCCGTCTATTGAAACGGCTTCCAATCCGTGAAAACCTTTGGCGTATTCAAACGCGTTTTGGGCACGGGTTTCCGCGGCATTTGCTGAAATATCCCAACCGTTGTCCTGCACCAAATAAAGGATTGGCAATTGTTTCAACGCCGCCATTTGAAAGGCTTCGGCCACTTCGCCCTCGGTTACCGATGCGTCGCCTAAACTGCAAACTACAAGCCCCCTAGCCCCCAAAGGGGGAACTTCAAACTGTATCTTATTTCCTTTCGGAAAAGACTCCTTATATTTCATACCCAATGCCACTCCAGTCGCAGGAATGGCTTGCATTCCCGTAGCGGAACTTTGGTGGGGGATTTTTGGCTTGTCGTCATCTTTCAAACTGGGATGCGAGTAATAAGTTCTGCCTCCCGAAAATGGGTCATCTCTTTTCGCCAATAGCTGGAGCATCAATTCATAAGGTTTCATCCCTATTGAAAGTAACAAGGCATCGTCCCGATAATATGGAAAAGCGTAATCTCGTGGCAGAAGTTGCATGCCAACCGCTATTTGGATTGCTTCGTGGCCCCGCGAAGTTGCGTGTACATATTTTGAAACAGTCTTGAAATTTTCCTCATAAATCTCGGTCATTGCTTTTGCAGTGGCGAGGGTTCTGAAGGCTTTTATGAGAGTTTCTTTATTTACTATTTTGTCTTTTTTATTTACCATTTGTCTTTTGTTGGACTTTTTGAATCACGACGTTTGGACTCACGACTTCTTTTTGAACCACGAATCAAGACGTTTTGATTCACGACTTTTTCAAATTTTGACGATTGGAACCACGACGGTTTGACTCACGACTTTTTATAAATAAAATATTAATACTTTTTTATTGAATTAACTGTCGTGTTTCGTGCAGTGAGCGCAAGCGAACGGTTCCCGAAAAAAGTCGGGACAAGCTGTGATTCAAAACGTTTTTTTACTCAATTATTCGGGTCGAGTGTGTCTGTGAAATTTGATATTTTACTTTGCAATGCCTGAACTTTATCCTCTAAAATTTTAAAAGTTTCTTCTGATAGAAAATTTTGACGAAAACATATTATTAGTTGAGTTTCCCATTCATAAGCAGAACCCAAACTATCGTCTAAGAACTTAATAAAATGTTTATCCGTTCGCTTACTCGAACCTTCTGCAATATTTGAAGCTATTGAAACTGAACAACGGTTCATTTGTATTCGCAAGCCATACCTTTCATAATCTGGCAAAGTTGCGGTAAACAAGTAATTATCATCTATTAACTCTATAGCCAATAACCAAATCTGTAATTTCTTAAAATTATGTTTTCTCATTCCTTTAAGTCATTAGTCATTCGTCGTGATTCAAACCGTCGTGGTTCAAAACGTCCTTTTCATATCAAATTGTTCCATATAATCGGCTATTCTCCTTAAAAATGAACCCGCCAAATACCCATCCACAATTCTATGGTCGAAGGAAAGGGAAAGGTACATCATCTGGCGGATTTCAATACTATCACCGTCTTTTCCCTCCATCACTTCGGCGCGTTTTTTTATAATTCCAGTTGCGAGAATCGCAGCTTCGGGTTGGTTAATGATTGGTGTTCCCATCAAACTTCCAAAGGTCCCTACATTGCTTATTGTAAATGTGCTTCCTTTGGTGTCGTCACCTTTTAGTTTATTATCGCGGGCTTTTCCGGCAAGTTCGTTTATAGCTTTAGCCAGTTCATTTAAATCTTTTTTGTCGGCATTTTTCACCACGGGAACTATTAAATTTCCCGAAGGAAGCGCGGTTGCCATTCCAATGTTTATTTCGTCCTTTACAATAATATTTGTTCCATCAAGTGTGGAATTAATCATTGGAAAATCTTTGATCGCCTTCGCTACACATTCAATAAAAAGCGGTGTGAAGGTGAGCTTTTCGCTGTATTTTTTCTGAAAAGCGGCTTTGTTTTTGTCGCGCCAATTCACCATTTCGGTCAAATCAGCTTCAACATATGCAGTAACATGCGGCGAAGTGTGTTTGCTGAAAACCATACGATCCGCAATCATTTGGCGCAGGCGGTCCATTTCTACAATTTTGCCTTTTCCTTTATCAAATTTTAAATCGGGAATCTGAAATCCCGAAACTTCTGGAACAGGCTGCGCAAACTGAAAGGGACGACCGTTTTCCAAATAATTTGAGACATCGCTTTTTCGTAATCGTCCTTCTTTCCCTGTTCCGGGAATTCTGGCCAATTCTTCGTAACTGATGTGGTTTTTTCGGACTATGCTATCAATTAAAGGTGAAATGAAACGCCCCCTAACCCCCAAAGGGGGAATAACCGCAGAAATTGAGATTGAGGTGGAAACTGAAGTTGCTTTTTTAATTTTATTTGATTCATATTTTGAGATTTTTGAAGCAGTTTTCCCAGCTTCTTCATTATCCGAAAATTCCAATATAGCAATCACTTCCCCCACGGGAACAATGTCCTGGGCTTTAAATTTATGCTGAAGCATTTTTCCCGAAGCGGGCGCAGGAACTTCGTTGTCCACTTTGTCTGTTGCAACCTCAAGCAAAATATCGCCTTCTTCAAAGGAATCGCCTTCGGCAATAAGCCAATTTATGATAGTTCCTTCGGTAATGCTTTCGCCCATTTTGGGCATTTTGAATTCGGTTTTATTCATAAATAAATTTTATCCTTCACATTATGGAAGGTTTTTATGTTTTTTCTTCTTTTTATTTTGCCCTGGAGCATAAGGTTTTGCACTTTTAGAGCCTGTAAACTTCTTAACTTGACCTGGAGGTGATTTATGCGTTTTAACTGCATGGTGGTGCAATCCACAAGAAGTCAACAGACTTACTGAGAAAATCGCCAATAAAAATAATCGAAATAAGGTTTTCATAAACTTAGATTTTAGATTCAAAATAAATGTAATCTACCTTAGATCAATTCAAATTCTTTTTGGCTAAAGCTTAATATTCTTTTCTTTGAATTCATTTAGCGTTTTATAAAAATCTTCCTGTTTTGGTCTTTCCTTCGGAATATCCCTTAAAGGCTCAACTGCTCTCAAACTTTCGTGGCAATCTGTTGGCAATTGTTGGTACAACCTCGTTCCCGCAGTTTTCCATGCAATCATTTCATCTGAAACCTCTTTAATGGCTTTTGCAGGATTGCCGACAATCAATTTTCGTTTTGGAAACTTTTCTTCCGCTTTCACAAAACTCATCGCGCCAACGATGCACTCATCCCCAATTTCGGCATCGTCCATGATTACGCTGTTCATTCCTATCAAACAATTTCTACCCAAATTGGCACCGTGAATTATTGCACCGTGGCCCACGTGGGCGCTTTCTTTCAACACAATACTTTTTCCCGGAAACATATGGATGGTGCAATTTTCCTGTACGTTCACTCCGTCTTCCAAAATAATCTCGCCCCAATCGCCACGGATTGCAGCGCCTGGACCGATATAGCAGTTTTTTCCGATAATCACATTACCCGTAACCGCCGCCAATGGATGGACGAAACTGGATTCGTGGATTACTGGAATATGTCCTTTGAAAGAATATATCATCTGTTATTCAAATCTTTTTAAAGTTTCTTTTGTAAATTCTGAAAGCACCAACCTTCCTGAAATCTCTGCTCGTTCCGCCAAAAGTTCATCCCATTCTTCCGTACCGTTCCAAAATATTTTCTTCATTTCTTTCATCGCTTCGGGATTGTAACTGCAAAGATTTTCTGCGAATTTCTGAACGGCTTCGTCAAGTTCTTCTAATGAATTAAAAACTTGATTATACAACCCCTTTTGGCGCGCCCATTCGGCTTCGTAAAATGTATTGGCGTCTATGGCAATCTGCGAATAGCCACTAACACCCAATTTGCGTTCCACAGCGGGACCAACTACAAACGGGCCGATTCCGACATTCAATTCGCTTAATTTTATTGCGGCAAACTTCGTAGCCATACAATAATCCGTCGCCGAAGCAATGCCCACGCCACCGCCAACGGTTTTCCCCTGAATTCTTCCAATGATGAATTTGGGACATTTCCGCATTGCGTTTATCACATTTGCAAAGCCGCTAAAAAATATTTTTCCAGTTTCGGCATCGTTGATGTTTATGAGCTCGTTGAAACTGGCTCCCGCACAGAATGTTCTGTCGCCGCCACTTTTTAGGATGATTACTTTTATGGCATCATTATTTCCGGCATCGGTGATTGTGTTTGCAAGTTTAGCCAACAAATCTCCGGGCAGGCTATTTTGCGCTGGGTGGAAGAATTCGATAGTGGCGATGCCGTTTTCGGTATTTATGTGAACGTAAGGTTCAGACATGTTTTAATTTTTAAAATTTATATTAATCCGAATTGCTCGAAGTGATGGTTCAAATGTTTCCGCTCCAACAAATACCATTCATAACGGTTCATTTCACCAAAGACGATATTCTTTAATTTGAAATCAGGATTTTCTTTGAAATAGGTTTTATAAGCTTCTCTTTCTTCAAGAAATTTCTCCTTCGCAGTTGTTAAATCGGGATATTTTAGTTCATCCAACTTATCCTTTTCGAGTGTTGGAAAATTTGTGTTATGCGGAAATTTATCATAATTATAAAGACTTGCGTGCACTTTTTCCAATATCTTTTCTGGGGTTGCAACTTCAAATTCCTGAATTTTTCCGGAAGCAATTTTATAGGTGTATTCCAAATGCTCCAACATATGCTGCGGCGTCATTATGCCCCATTTTGGTTTAGTGCTTTCGGTCAATTTGTTCAAACATTCCTGTATTTTTTCATCGGTCATTTCAACAAAAGTTTCCTGTTTTTTCTGAACCATTGTGAGTATTGTGGCAACGGCAACCAGTTCATCATCAGTATCGAAAACCTCAACAAACCATTTCACGATTCCGCTGGGATGTTCCGCGGAAGCAACATCGCGATCCACTTTTTGTTTGCAGGTCAATCGCACATAAATAGTGTCGTTATGATAGAGTGGACGAAGGAATCTGCAATCTTCCAACCCATAATTAGCAGCCACAGGACCTTTGTTTGGATAAACAAACAAACCCGCCGCCGCAGCGATGATAAAGTAGCCGTGGGCAGTTCGCTTTTTAAAAATACTTCCGTCGAGGGAAGTTATATCTGTATGTGCATAAAAATGATCCCAAGTAAGGTTTGCGAAATTGATAATATCAGTATCCGTAATTGTACGGTTGTGCGTTTTCAGAGACATTCCCGGTTCGATGTCTTCCCAATGATATTTAAAAGGGTGTTGTTCAGCTTCTTTATATTTTGCATTCGCTTGGTAAATACCTGTAATTTCAGTCAAAGTAGTTGGCGAACCTTGAATTGCGGTACGCTGCAAATAATGTTTAATACCGCGCATTCCGCCCATTTCTTCGCCACCGCCAGCCCGTCCCGGACCTCCGTGGACCAAACTTGGCAAGGGCGAACCGTGGCCTGTACTTTCTTTGGCACTTTCGCGATTAAGCACTAAAATCCGTCCGTGATGGGAAGCGGCGTTTATCACATATTCTTTGGCAATTTTATCATCATTTGTAGCGATGGAAGAAACCAAGGAACCTTTCCCCATTTGCGCCAAAGTGATAGCTTCTTCTAAATTTTTGTAGGGCATAATTGTACTCACTGGGCCAAATGCCTCGGTTTCGTGAACTGCCAAATTTTTAAATGGATAATCTTCCCGTAGTAAAATTGGAGCTAAGAAAGCACCCTTCTTTGCATCGGCACCAATTACGTCTATTTTATCCAAATCGCCATAAACAATACTTGCAGTTTTGGATAATTCCTGAACACGCTCTCTGACTTCCTTCACTTGATCTCTGCTAACCAAAGAACCCATGCGCACTTCCTTAAGCCGCGGATCGCCAATGGTTACTTTAGACAAAGCGTTTCCAAGTGCAATTTGAACATCTTCCATTAAACTTTCTGGGACAATGATACGACGGATGGCGGTACATTTCTGTCCACATTTTACGGTCATTTCATTTCGTACTTCTTTGATAAAAAGATCAAATTCAGGTGTTCCTGGTATTGCATCTTCCCCCAAAACCGAAGCGTTCAAACTATCGGCTTCCATCGTGAAAGGTACGGCCTCATTTATAATTCTTGGGTGTGCTTTAAGCATTCTACCTGTGGTTGCCGAACCGGTAAATGTAACCACATCTTGCGATTCTACGGAGTCCAAAATAGTTCTTGCAGAGCCCGTTATCAGTTGTAACGAACCTTCGGGCAAAATCTTGGAAGCAATAATCTCACGAACTACGGCTTCAGTTAAAAAAGAAGTGTTTGTTGCAGGTTTGACCACGGCGGGAACGCCAGCCATCCAGTTTACGGCACATTTTTCCAACATTCCCCAAACGGGAAAGTTGAAAGCGTTGATGTGAATGGCAACGCCGCGTTTTGGCACCATAATGTGATGTGCCATAAAACGTCCACCATGCGATAAATCTATTGGGTCGCCCTCAACGTGATAGGATTGGTTGGGAAATAATTTCCGAAGGGAAGCGTTGGCAAACAAGTTTCCGAAACCGCCTTCAATATCAATCCAGCTATCAACTTTTGTTGCGCCGGTGCGATAGCTAATTTCATAAAAATCAGCTTTCTTTTTTACTAAATACAGCGCCAACTTTTTCAACATATTCCCGCGTTCCTGAAAGGTCATTTTGCGGAGTACTTCGCCGCCTTTTGTTCTTCCGTATTGGAGGATTTCAGCGAAATCCAAGCCTTCGGTATCCGAAAGCGCAACGACTTCACCGGTTATGGCGTCGTGCATTGGTATGCCTTTGCCATTTCCCTGAATCCATTGTCCTGTTACGTAATTATGTAATTTTTTCATTATTTATTTTTTATAAAGCAATTGTTTCGAAAAATCCATCTCAATTACAAATTGAAAAAATAGTATCATCTATAAAAGTGTTTTAATACTTTAGAATTTTATTGAGTGTATCGTGAATTGAAGAAACATCACTTTTAGAAACAGTCCCAAGCTTCTTTTTAAAGCGCTCTTTTGATAACGTTCTAATTTGAAATACTAAAACTTCTGAAGTGGACTTCAACCCATTTTCTTGCGACGCTTCTATTATTGGGTGTCCTTTATAATAATGTAAAGAGGAAGTGAGCGGACAAACGATAAGTAAATTAGAATTTTTATTCATTGTATCACCACTAATTATAACCGCAGGTCTATTTCCAGCTTGTTCACTGCCTTTAACTGGATCAAAAAATACATTCCAAATTTCGCCCTGTTTCATTCGTTCTCAAGTTCTTCTAATATTCTAAACCAATCTTCTATTCCCTCCTCCGCTAATTCTAACATTTCAGGATCGTTCGCAGCTCTCTTAAAAGAATTTGCATATTGCGTTTTTTCTATTTGCTCAAAATAATGTTGAAGCACTTTTTCAATTAATTTGTTCTTCGGCATTTTTAGTTCCCTTGCCATCTTTGCAAGAGTATCTAGAAGCTCGTCCGGTAAACTTGATGTGAATGTTGCCATTTTATATTTATTTTTTGTAAATATAATACATATTGGAATTTAATCCTATTAAGTGGTTTTCTTTTTCATAAATGCGAAAAGAAAAAGACATCTTGCCTATTAGGAAACGTTTTCAATAATTGCAGCATATCCTTGCCCAACGCCCACGCACATGGTAATCAATGCATATTTTTTATTTTGAAGTTGAAGCTCCAAAGCCGCAGAATAGGCAAGACGCGCACCTGTAACGCCAAGCGGATGACCGATGGCAATTGAGCCTCCGTTTGGATTGATTCGCGGGTCGTCATCCTTCAATCCCCATTCGCGGATGCAGGCCAAAGCTTGTGAGGCGAATGCTTCATTCAGCTCAATTACGTCCATATTCTCCATTTTTAAACCTGCCTTTTTAAGCGCTTTGTTGGAAGCTTCCACAGGGCCAATTCCCATTATTCGCGGCTCTACGCCCACAACTGCTGAACTTACAATTCGAGCAATAGGTTTTAGATTGTATTTTTTTACAGCATCTTCGGAAGCGATAATTGTTGCGACGGCACCGTCATTCAATCCTGAGGAATTACCAGCGGTAACGCTTCCATCTTTTTTGAAAGCGGGACGGAGTTTCCCTAAAACTTCTTTAGTCGTTTCTGGACGAATAAATTCATCATCTTTAAAAATTATTGATTCTTTTTTGCGCTGTGGAATTTCAACGGCAACAATTTCTTTTGCCAAGCGGCCATTTTGTTGTGCTTTTGTAGCTTTCATTTGCGAATTATAGGCGAAAGAATCTTGGTCTTCTCGGGAAATATTGTGTTTCTCCACCAAGTTTTCCGCGGTATTTCCCATCCCATCAGTACCGTACATTTCGGCCATTTTTAGGTTTACGAAACGCCAGCCGAAGCTGGAATCGTACATTTTAGCATCGGTTCCAAAAGCTTTTGAAGGTTTCGCAACAACGTAGGGACCGCGCGTCATATTCTCAACACCTCCTGAAATAAACAGATCGCCATCACCTGCTTTTATAGCACGATTTGCCTGAATAATTGCTGAAAGTCCGCTGCTGCAAAGTCGGTTCACGGTTTCGCCTGGAACTGTAACCGGCAATCCTGCCAATAATGCTGCCATACGTGCAACGTTTCGATTGTCCTCACCCGCTTGATTGGCACAACCGAGAATTACATCATCGTATGCTTCTTTGGGAATGCTTGGGTTTCTTTTTACTATTTCAGCAATAACCAAAGCCGCAAGATCATCTGTACGGACAGTGCTCAGTGTTCCTTGATAGCTTCCTATTGGCGTTCGTATTCCGTCAATTATATATGCTTCTTTCATTATGATTGTCCTTCTAATTTAAAATTTCTGAAAAGGTATCGCCCTGCCTTATATCGCCGGTTTTATAACCTTTCATAAACCATTTCATCCGTTGTTCAGAACTTCCGTGGGTAAAACTATCAGGAACTACATCACCCTGCGTTCTTTTTTGAATAGCGTCATCACCAACAGCATTGGCTGCGCTTAGAGCTTCCTCAATATCGCCTTCTTCCAAATATTTTTGATTGTAATGCGCCCAAACGCCTGCATAGAAATCGGCCTGAAGTTCCAATGCAACGGAAAGTTTGTTGGCTTCATTTCTATTTTGCCGCTGTAAACTGGTTACTTTTTGGGAAGTTCCAAGCAGGGTTTGCACGTGGTGTCCGATTTCGTGGGCGGTTACATACGCCATTGCAAAATCGCCACCCTTTGCGCCAAAGCGAGTTTTCAATTCATCAAAAAAGGCCAGATCCATATACAATTTGTTATCCGCCGGACAGTAAAAAGGTCCCGACGCCGAACTTGCATTACCACATCCGGTACTAACCGCATCGGTAAAAAGCACCATTGTTGGATCTTGATATTGTCCCAAATTGTTATCTGAAAACACTTGACTCCACACATCTTCGGTATCTGCCAAAACGGTAGCCATAAAATTGCCCATTTCTTTTTCTTGGGCAGTAAGCTCCCGTTGTTCGGTTTGTCGCGTGCTTTGGCTATTACCTAATTGTTCCACAATTGGCGCGAGTTGTTTTCCCGTTTCTCCTCCAAAAAACTGTAGTGCCAGTACAATTAATGTTAACGCTATTCCGCCGCCAACGGCCAACTTGCCTTTGCTCATTCCACGTCTGTCATCTACGTTTCCACTTTGTCTTCTGCCTTGCCATTTCATGATTTATATTGTATTGGTTAGATTTTTTATTAATTTGAATTACTCCCAATCCTTACTGGTTCTATAGACTACGCCTTTAAAAAGTGCTACTAATTCATCGCCTCGCTTCACTTCAACAATATTGAAGGCCAATTTATTGCCTACTTTTTCAATTACGGATTCTGCTGTTAAATAATCACCTTCATTCAATGCTTCAATATGATTTATTGAAGTTTCAATGGAAACAGCGTATTTTCCATGGGTGTTAGCAGCAAATCCGAATGCGGTATCTGCTAAGCTGTAACTTATTCCGCCGTGCGCTTTGTTCATGCTGTTTAGCATTTCTTTGCGAACGGTCATCGCAACTTTGCATTGACCTTTTTTAACTTCCAAAATCTCAATGCCGAGCCAAGAACTGAAAGCGTCTTGACTGAGCATTTTCAATGGTATTTTTTCAGCTTCAAGCATTTAAAAGAAGGTTTTATTTTCAAAGTTTATTTTCCTCAGCAAAGGCGAACAACGATAACGATCTTCGTGATATTCATCGTAAAGTTCGTCCATTTTCTTAACGCACCAATCTACTCCTTTTTCATCGGCCCAGACCAACAAACCTTTTGGATAATTTACGCCTTTCGTCATAGCATTGTCAATATCCTCTTTTGAAGCGATATTCCAAAAAAGTGCGTCTGCGGCTTCGTTGATTAGCATTACCAAAATTCTTTCAAAGATATTTTCAGCAGTTACTTTTCCTTCAGAATTCGTTCTCGACTGCGCTCGAACTGACATTGTTCCTGTTTCAGAATAGTCGTAATATCCCTTTCCGCTTTTTCTTCCAAGATACCCAGCCTCTGAAAAACGTTTTTGCGTGAAGGATGGTTTGTAGCGCGGATCGTAATAAAATGCTTCAAAAACGGTTTCGGTGACGGTGTAATTCACATCATTTCCTATAAAATCCATCAATTCAAACGGGCCCATTCTGAAACCGCCAATTTCTTTCATGGCGGAATCTATTTCAGAAAAAGTTGCAATTCCCTCTTCGTAAATTCTTAGAGCTTCGCCGTAAAATGGGCGAGCAACTCGGTTCACTATAAATCCAGGAGTGTCTTTTGCAACTGCAACCGTTTTTCCCCAGCTTTTAATTGTTTCCACAGAAATCTTTAAAGTTTCATCGGAAGTTTGAATTGCGGGAATAACTTCAACCAATTTCATCAATGGCGCCGGATTGAAAAAGTGAATCCCAATGCAACGCTCCGGTTTTTTAAGGGAGGAAGCAATGGAGGCTATTGATAAAGAAGAAGTATTTGAGGCTATAATACAATCTTCGCTTACAAACTTTTCGAGTGTGGAAAACACGTTCTTTTTAATGTCCAGATTTTCAACTATTGCTTCAATAGTCAAATCGGAATCTTTCAATTCTTTTAGGGAATTGACGTATTTTATGTTGTTTTGGATGCGTTCTTTTTCTGCAGAATCTATTTTTCCCTTTTCCACCAAACGGTCCATTATTTTTTGCAATGACAATTCTGCCTTTTGCAAAGCTTCGGTTTTTGTATCGTATAGTTTAACTAAGCATCCAGCCGTAGCTGCCACTTGCGCGATGCCTGCACCCATTGTTCCGCTTCCTATAATTCCTATTTTTTTCATAGTTGGTTATGCTTAATGCCTCAGAATGAATTCTGAGGTTTCCATATCGGGTCGTGCCGATGGCACTTTTATCTTCCTTTAAAATTCGGTTTCCGTTTGTTTACAAACGCATCCACTCCTTCCGCATAATCCTCGCTTTGGGCAGCTTCTATTTGAAGTTTGCTTTCCAAATGCAATTGTTCTTCCAGAGAATTTTTCATTGAATTGTTCAGCAAACGTTTGGTAAGTCCCAAGGCTTTTGTCGGCATATTTGCTAAAGTGATTGCAACGCTATTCACTTCTTCAATAAAATTTTCTGAAGAAACCACTTTGTATACCATTCCAAGTTTCTCAGCTTCTTGGGCAGAAACCTTATCGCCAAGCATCATCAGCGCCGACGCTTTTTGAAACCCAATCAATCGCGGCAAAAAGAAAGTTCCTGCGCTATCGGGAACCAAACCTATTTTACTGAAAGCCTGAATAAAACTTGCGTTTTCCGAGGCAATTATAACATCGCAAGCCAAAGCAATATTTGCTCCGGCACCAGCTGCAACACCGTTAATTGCTCCAATAATAGGTTTTTCAATATTTCGGATTCGGGAAATGATGGGGTTGTAATGTTCTTCAAGGATTTTTTTGAAACCAGGGTTTAAGTCGGTGGAAGTGACTTCCTTTAAATCCTGTCCGGCACAGAAAGCTTTACCGCTTCCGGTGATTACGATTGCGCGAACCTCGGGATTTTTTTCACATTCATCCAATTCATTTTGAAGCAATAGTGCCATTTCGCGATTGAAACTGTTGAAAACCTCGGGGCGATTTAAGGTTAAAGTCGCTACTTTATTTTCAATTTTTGAAGTGATTGAACTCATAGATTATTCTTGTATTTTAAATTCGGGATTGTAAATAATTCCGATGATGTTTTTCCAGGGATCATAAACGGTTGCAAGTATAATATCGCCACCCACATTGTTAGGTTCTTCGTGTTTGGTTGCACCCAATTCAATTAAAGATTCAAAACTTTTCTGAACATTTTCAACCCCCCAATATGTTAGCACGCAACCCGTATCAGCGCCCTCCGAATGTTCTTTTGGGTGCAAGCCCAATTCAAAACCACCAATATTAAATCCAACGTAATATGGAGTATCGTAATAGGATTTTGCGTTAAAAGCTTTACTGTACCATTCTTTGGCTTTAGCCAAATCACTAACCATATACACAACTGTGCGAAGTCCTAAAATTTTCATTTTCTATTTTTTTAAATTATTTCAGACATTTAAAATAATCAAACGGTTCCTGGCAATCGTCGCATTTAAAAAGTGCTTTGCAAGCCGTGGAACCAAATTGACTGATCAAATGCGTATTTGTGCTGCCGCATTGCGGGCATTTTACAAGTTTCTTTTCGCCGAGCAAAACGTCTTTGTCGCGTGATTCAGATAATGGCCGGGCAATGCCGTATTCCTCCATTTTTTGAAGTCCTTCTTCTGAAATCCAATCAGTACTCCAAGCTGGCGATAGAATCAATTCAACTTCTGCTTTTTTACCTATTTCTGAAAAGGCTTTTTTTAAATCGTCCGCAATTACGTCCATTGCAGGGCAACCGGAGTAAGTTGGCATGAGCTTTATTTTTACAATTCCGTTTTCTTCAATCGCTTCGCGAATAACTCCGAGCGCCAAAACTGAAAGCACTGGAATCTCAGGGTCTGAAACAGAAGATAATGTTTCGATTAAAGAACTGTCAATATTTAAATATTCAATGTTCAATGTTCAATGTTCAATGATTCTTAGATTTTGCAGTTTGTATGCTCTTTGCGAAAATAGCGATAAGTTCTTCGCACTCCTTCAGGCTTTGTTCGGCCTTTTCAATATCTTTTAATAGTTCCGCACCTATCTGAATTTTTAAATTTACCCGTGATTCTTTTAATTCCTTTAGAACAATGCCCATTTTATGAATAAAATCCTTTGCCGATTCTGCACCTTGGACTTCTCTATAATTTAAAGCTGCTCCGGTTGCCGAACGAATAAGTTGTTTTGATAAATGGTCCAATGCATAATTATATTCAATTTTAGTAAAAAGCTTAATACATAGAATGGCAAAACCAATTAATCTACCTTCCAAATCAAATTTTCTTTCCATAATATATTTGTTATTGAAAATTGAAAATTGTTAGTTGAATATCGAGAATTGACTACCATTCCATATTGGGATAGGTGCGCTGCATATACTGCAATTCTGCCAAAATATAGCCCATATGCTCTGAATGGACTCCTGTTTTTCCTCCTTTAAGGAAATTTTTATTTTCAGGGATTGTTAGCATCGCTTCTTTTAAAACTTCGGAAACTTCTCTGTAATATTTTTCTTTGAATTCTGAAACAGCTACGCCAATTCCTTCTTTTGCCATTGCTTTTTCGGCCTCGGTCATAAAGAAAAGTTCATCCGTAAATCGCCACAGACCGTCTATTGCTTCCTGCATTTTAGCATTGCTTTCCTCCGTGCCATCGCCCAAACGTTTTACCCAATCTCCTGAAAAGCGTTTGTGGTAACTAACCTCTTTAATGCCTTTTTTTGCAATTGCAGCCAAAGTTTCGTCGGGACTATTTTGAAGTTTTTCCATCAACATAAAATGGTAAACATCGAACAAAAATTGACGTCCGATCACATAACCAAAATGTGTGTTCGGCTGCTCTACCAATAAGCAGTTTTTGTATTCCCTTTCAATTCTCAGAAAGGCGATATCGTCTTCCGATTTGCCTTCTTCTCCCTTCGCTGAAGCTTCGGAAGATGAAGATGCAACCTTCGCCGCATATTGATAGTAGCTTCGCGTTTGGCCCAACAAATCCAATGAAATATTGGTCAGCGCGATATCGGTTTCCAAACTTGGGCCGTGGCCGCAGAGCTCGCCTAATCGCTGTGCGAGAATTAAGCTGTTATCAGCTATTGTGAGGATGTAATTGTACAAATAGTTATGTTTCATTTTTTTTGAAAACGAAATCGAAACTCAAATCGAAATCGAGGGGTTTAGTTAGTTAAAACGAAATCGAAACTCAAATCGAAATCGAGGGGTTTAGTTAGTTAAAACGAAATCGAAACTCAAATCGAAATCGAGGGGTTTAGTTAGTTAAA
>JAENXC010000040.1 GCA_016649715.1 Flavobacteriaceae bacterium
AAAAATGGTCTAGAAACAGAAATAACAATTTTATAAATAATACAAAACTATAAACATGAGTGATCAAGATAACGAAGTAAAGGGAATGCCAATGTTCGCTCCTGGTGACCCGGAAATTCTAGCAAAAGAGCAGGCAGAATTAAAAGATTTAAAAACCAAGGGAAGAGGAGCAAGGTTAAGATGGTATTTTTCAAAATCTGGCCCAGGCTGGATGCAGAGTGCTATGACATTAGGTGGTGGAAGCGCCATGGCCTCCTTGTTTTCAGGAGCTTTTCTACAGTATAAATTACTCTGGGTACAGCCTGTTGCGATGCTTCTAGGCATTATAATGTTGTCTGCGTTAGCCTACCAAACTCTTGTGAAAAAAACCCGCCCCTTTTATGCGATGAAAAAATTTCTTCATCCAGCGGTAGCCTGGGCCTGGGCAATTTCTGCATTGATCGCTACGATTATCTGGCATTTCCCTCAGTATGCATTAGCTGCTGGGATGACGGATGATATTATTAAGGCTTTAACAGGTCTCACTATAGAATCTGAAACCAATCAAACCTTATTGCTTCTTGGTATAGGTTTTATGTTCCTTTTTATAGCAACAAAAATTACCTGGAATTATGGGAAGGGTAGAAAGGGGATTAAACTCTTTGAAAATATTATTAAAGGAATTATCTGGTTTATAATTTTTGCTTTCGCGGCTGTAGTAATTATTAGTGGTTTTTCTGGTGATGGTATTGACTGGGGAAAAGTAGGACAGGGTTTTTTACCTTTTACATTTCAGGGTGGTGATATTGTGTGGAATATTCCAACGGATACGAGAGGAATTTCTATATTCATTGCCTCCATCAGTGCTGCTGTAGGGGTAAACATGACATTTCTTTTTGGCTATACATATCTTGCTAAAGGATGGGGGAAAGAACATACAGGTCTTGCACGTTTTGATTTACTTACCGGAATGCTTATTCCTTACTCTATTGCAACCGGATTAATGATCATTGCCGCTGGAACAACTATTTATGGTTCTGGAGCTTTGGCGGAAGGAGCTACCAATATCTCTCCTATTGAAGCTGCTGGTATGTTGGAAGCTGCCGGGATTTCGCCTATAGTTTCTAGGCTTATTTTTGGACTTGGAATTATTGGGATGGCACTAAATGCGATAATTCTGCATATGTTAGTGTGCGGATTTGCAGCCTGTGAAATTTTTGGAATTGAACCCCGGGGATGGAAATATAAATTAGCCACTTTAATTCCTGCTCCCGGACTTCTAGGAGTAATTCTCTGGAGCAAAATGGGAACCTGGATTGCAATTCCTACATCGGCTATCAGTTTAATCATGTTGCCTGTTGCTTATATTGGGTTTTTCTTATTGAATAATAGTGAAAAATATCTCGGCGAAGATAAACCAAAAGGAAAGACCCGTTTTTGGTGGAATACTGCAATGATAATAGCCATCCTTGCCACTTTGGCCAGCGTGATATATTATTTGGTTACAGTTGTACCTACTTATTTTGAAAAAGTTATTTAAGGATGTCAAAAATAAAATTTAGTGCATTTGCCGATGAAGTAACCTCTGATTTTGAGGATCAGGTGAAATTTTTAGTAGAACAAAATGTCCCTGCTATTGAAATTCGATTCGTAGATGGTAAAAACATCATGGATCTTTCTAAAAAAGAACTTGAGAAAACCAGAAGAATCTTAAAGGAAAATGATATCGCTGTAAGTGCTATAGGCTCACCCATAGGGAAAGTATCTTTAGACAAGCCGTTTAGTATACACCTCGAAAAATTTAAACATGCTATTGATCTGGCAAATTATTTTGATACTTCCTTTATCAGGGTTTTTAGTTATTATGCCCCAGAAGGAAAAAATATTGACAATTATAGAGAAGAAGTAATTGGCAGAATGGCAAAAAAAGCTGAATTACTTAATAATACAGGCGTCGTAATGGTTCACGAAAACGAATCACATATTTATGGACATAGTGCTGCTAACTGCGTTGATATTATGGAATCTGTCAATTCTCCCAACCTAAAACTTGCTTATGATCCGGCAAATTTTGTTTGGGGAGATAATATTACAAATAACATAGAAGTTTGTTGGCCAATTATGAAACCTTATGTTGCACATGTGCATATTAAAGACTGGAAATTAGGTAGTACAGATATTGGAAGTATGCCAGGTAATGGCGATGGACAGATAAGGGAGTTGTTAAGAGAATTAAAGAATGATAATTATAATGGTTATCTTACAATGGAGCCTCATTTGAGAGTAGGAGGCCAATTTGGAGGAGACACGGGACCTGAGCTTTTTGCTCAGGCGCTAGCTTTAACTAAAATTATGTGTTTAGAAGAAGGCTTGGCTTTTGATGAATTTATAAATTAAAAGAAAAGCGCAAAAGGGCAACAACAATTATTGTTTTTTTATACCGAAGTATCTGTAGGGTGTAAATTGTATTTGATGTTACTCCTGAGAGTGGTTCCTTGGAAAATGTAATTAAAAATCAATGGTCGTTTTAAAAGTAGGTGGATTTACATGTCTTTGAAGTGAAAAAAATAATAAACGATGTGAAATAACCTTCCTGAATATGCTAAAAAATGATAAACTATAGGGGGTAAGAAAAGAAATATATCTGATGACTTTTCAAGTTGGAGGATTTATTGAAATTAGAAAAATGAGTGTTTTAAACTAGTTACTAATTAAAAAATAAATAAAATAATGGATATGTCAAATGTTAATGAATCAAAAAATAAAATAGTTGTTATAACAGGAGGTGGAGGTGTGTTGTGTAGTACTTTGGCCAAAGCATTGGCAAAGCAAGGTCATAAAATAGCTGTTTTGGACTTAAAAAAGGAAGCTGCTGAAGAAGTGGCTAATGAAATTA
>JAENXC010000024.1 GCA_016649715.1 Flavobacteriaceae bacterium
AAACGAACCGAGACAACTGGCACAAAACGAACCGTTATAGGTCCGGCTAAACAGCTGAAAGTGGCACAAATTGAACCGAAATGCCTGGCACTAACCGACCGAAATCACTGGCACCATTTGATCCGAGTTATCCAGCGCACTTTTGCGATGTATGAACTTACTCAACAATTTGTGAAAATTTATGACAAAGGCAAAGTAGCTATTGCCAACGTAAAGAAACGACAAGATATAATTAAAATAAAACTTTATAAATAAAAAAAATTAAATTGTAATTATGAAAGAATTCGATATCGAGAATATTTTAAATCCCGAATTTGTAGATGGGGCATTGGTTAAATATAAAGAAGAAGTTTATCAAGTTACTAACATGGATAAAACTTCAATATCTATAGAAAATAAGAATGGAGAGATTCGAAAGATAAATGACTACGAGTGGGCACCAATTATTTTAAACAAAGAATGGCTGCAAAAGTTTAACTTGCAAGAAGAATCAAAAATCATAAATACATCGACAGAAGTAGATTGGGTTATTCGAAAAACTGGAAGATATTATTATATAACAATCAAGAGGGACTCAGTTTATGGAGAGAATCCTGTTATCGGCCTTAAATATGTTCACGATTTACAAAGATGGTTTTACATTTTAGTAAAGCAGAAAATGATTCCGAATTATTAAAAATATCCCCCCCCTAACGCACGTTTGCAACGTGTGCCCGCTAATTACTCAGAACAAATTTTTACTTATCTTTAAATATGAATAAGATTATACTTCTATTTTTAATAATCGGTAATTGTTGTTATTCCCAAGAGAGCCAAATTAATATAAAGGGTAACTGGTATAATTATAATGAAAAAAAAGTATTAGATATAAAATATGTGGAAACATATTTTGATGAAGATTATTTTATCTCTTATGATGATGATTTTGGTTTAAAGCAAGGAGCTTATTACAGAATAAAAAATGAGAAGATCTATTTATTTATTAAGGATACTATTCAAGATGATGGTTATTTGGATATAAAATTTGATAATGACATTTTGGTTCTTTCAACGAAAGAAGGAAAAACAGTTAAGTTGAAAAAAATGGGCGGCGCAAAAAAAACACTCGAAATGAGAGTAAAGAATGAGATAGGTGAAACTACTTTTCGTAATGAGTTCATGAAAAGAAAAGAAATCTGGGAGGAATTTGGATATCTTCCAAAATAAAAATTACTTGCCCTCCGCTAGTATACGTTTGCAACATGTACCCGCAACATAAATAAAATAAGTGAAGATTTTAGATTACATCAAATCATTTATAAAATGGATTATTAAAGCATTGTTCTCCATTGCGGTATTTCTATTCTATTTCTCAATATTAATATACTTTCCATATAGTTATTTTGTGCCAGAATATTTAAATTTTGATAATTACTTTGCAATAATTGTAATAATCACAATCATCTTATACTACCTAACAATCGATAATATAATTAATACAATACACAATATAGTTAATTACCTTAAACGACATTGGGGATAGTTTACCCCCCTGCTAGCGCACGTTTGAAACGTGTGCCCGCAAACCTGCTCAACAATATAAATTATTGCCAAAGGCAAAGTACGCGTTGCAAACGCGCACCAGCGAAAATGAAATTTAAATAATCAAATCTGAAAAAGGAACTCCTAGGACTAAAAAGAATACAATCGAAATTGCTAATTACTAATCCCCCCCTTAATCAACTTCTCCAACCGCGCCATCATATCATCCTTCTCTTTCAGCATACGCTCGTATAGGGCAATCTTTTCTTCGTGGAGTTTTATTAATTGTTCAATTGTCAATCTTCAAACCCTAGGTTCACCCTATATAAGCCTACCTAAAGCCATAGATAAGCCATAGATAAAGTATGAATACAGTATGACATATACCGGATGAACTCCCCCTGACGCGCTTTTGCAAAGTGTGCCCTTCTATATATAGCATTTGCAATGCGACCCCTCCCTAATCAATTTCAAAATTTTGTATTTTTAAGTGAAGAAAACTTTTTAAAAAATAATAACTAAACGCATACATTTGCCTTCATAATAAGGTTTGCAACAATGGTAAAAAAAACAATTATTTTCCTTTTAATGTTTCAATTATTTGCCGCTACCCAATGTGAAGGCGATGACGATTGCGGATATTCGGACTTCACGGGTTATGATTTATTTGTTGAAAACACCCAACTTTCGTATTCAATAAATGATACTATTTGGATAAATAGTTCGGCCTCATCAAAAGTTATTGATTATTGTACCCAAAACAACGATTCAGTAATTAATTACAATCGATTTGATTTCAAAGAATCCTTTTACCCTTTAAAATTAAAAAATGGAAGCACTACAAACGCCGAGATTTCGCTAAACGATTTTCAGTATATTATTGCTACAGGATTTGATTATAACCCTAGTTTCTGTCATAATTCTTATTATGTAACTCCAGTTCTATCGAATAACGAAACTCAGTATAAATTTAGAATTGGGATTATTCCAAAAGCGATTGGTGATTATGCAATATCTTCTGGTTCTATTTATCCATTTGATACTACTTTGGATTTAAACACACAGGTTTTTAGTTCTTATAATAATTTCGATGATTTAATTAAGTTTGAAAATTGTGGCGATATGTATACTAGATATAATCTAAGAAGAAATAACTACTTTTTTATAGTAGAATAACCCACTAGCGAGAGCGTCCCTCTCGTGCGCACCCTATTCTGAGCGTTGCATTTAAGCTAAGAATAAACCTACTAAACCCACCGCATAGATATTAACTATATTCTTTACTTTTAACCCTAGTAAAGCAACTAAAATCAAAAACCTTGCGCTAGCTTAATGAAACTGTATAGCCTACCAAAAGTTACCTTTCTTTTTATTGCAATTAGTACCCTGCTATCGTGCAACAACGATGAAAAAAGCAACAATACAACCCCGGCCGCACAGCTGTTGGGCGTATGGCAAAGCAGCAACTTTAGCGAGATGTATGACTACAAATTGTATTTTAATACCAAGGGTGAAGGTTACAGTACCGAATACATAGCCCAGCCGGACGGCACCGCAATTTCAAACCTCAGACCCTTTAGCTGGAGCAGTAGCGAAACCACCTTGACCATAGATTATGAGGATGGCGCTAGCGACACCACCTCCTTTTCCATAAACGCAGACGGACTATTGCTTGTGCCGGGTTTAAGTAGTTTTCCTTTCAACAAGCTTTAGTGCTACTAGCTTTATAAGTGTTAGCCCACGCTAGCGCGAGCGTCACGCTTGTGCCCGCAACCCTGTTTTGTAAACCTTCATACATATTGCATAAAACGCAGTTCGTATTGGGTAAAACGCTACACTTGAGTGAACAAACTCCGCACACGAGAGCAAAAACTGTACACGCTACAGGAAGCGCCACAAGCCTTTTGCATCCGTTAAACACAGTGTTACAAAACTCTTAAAACACCTCTAAAAAAATCTAATTAATGTACCTTGCCGACCTATCAAAAAGTGAAAATTATGGAAGACACAAAAGTGCTAGATTACATAAAAGAAGTATTGGAAAATATACCGGCTACATGGTTAAAACTAACCACACATAGACTGGATATTTATGATGAAAGCCAAGCGAAAACGCAGTTCCTAAACCAGTTTGAAGCCCTCTTCAATGCCAACAATGCGGAAATCGCAGCGCTAAAAAAACTACCTACTGCCTATGATTATATTCGCCTTGGCCATCCATTATCTTGTATATTGGAATGGGGAATTGCCCACTTAAATAATGTAGCCCCCGAGAATGTAATAACTTTTTCCTCAAAGACGGTTCCTATTCTCGCAATCCTACGGAAGAATCTGTTGGAAAATAAAAACACCCAAATTCTTTATACCGATGAATTACCAGCCTTTTTTGACGCTGAAATAGTAAGAAGTATCTACGGCTACAATTTTGAACTAAAGAAAGTGGGGAAAGCAGCAGCCATTCCAGAATTTAACGGTAGCACCCTCTTCATTTCACAAAAAGAAAAAATTGGTGCTATTTCTCTAACCACAACCATTGACTTTTTCCTAAGCCTTCACGGCCAACTCGGAAGTGTTTTAATAGTAAACGGCGAAAAGAACGAAGGTTACATTTCAGAAATTCAACACGTACGGAGAAGGGAGACCATCGCCATGACGCCCGCCAATTGTCTAATTGCCCTAAAGTGGATAGGGAAACAACCCTCTATTGAGCAAAATAATACAGATGAAAATAAAACAAGCGTATTAACTTCTATAAAGGAAATTACCGCTTCCCCTACAGAGGCACTCGTTGCTTCCAGTGGACTATCCATTCAATATGCCATCATGATGGGGCTCATTCACGATGCGCAAGAAAAACACAAAGGAAAGGCCATTAAATTTATTGTTCCCCCCAATTGTTACGGCGGCACAAACGACCAAGCAAGACGCGTAGCAGCTTGCCTGGACAAAGTTGAAATAGTAGATTTATTGGTGGATGGCGATAATGAAATGGTGCAAAGCATAGCTACCGTTTTAGATAAAATCGCTGCTGAAGATGCTGTCCCTTACATCATCGCGGAAATACCTACAAACCCAAGAGTTGAAGTTCCAGATTTGCAAAAATTAAAAGCTGTTTTAAGTAAAGAGCGTAAAACTGCAAATGGTGAGACTGCCATCGAACCTGTTTTTATTTTAGATCAAACATTCTGTCCCAACTATCACTTCTTGGGGGAAGGGGAAATACTTTCAACCGTGAAGGCTATTTCGTATGCCAGTGGATCTAAATTTCCGAGTGGCGGAAAATGTACGGCTGGCTACGCGGTAGGAAATACAAAAACGAAGGATTTGATGGAAAAAATAGAGTTGCATCTAACCCTGTGCGACAATGAGGCTACAGAACTTCAATATGAAATATTAGCCAAACAAATGCCATCCATGAATCAACGGATTGTTGATGCCTATAAAAATACACGTGAGTTTGTAAACTTTATCCACAAAACCTTACCAGCCGCGAAAATCAATTTTGTTTCAGAAGAATTGGCAGCACAAGGCTTTACCCCATCTGTATTTTCATTGGATCTCCCAACCAAAGGGAATACGGATGCAGAAAGAGAAAGCTATAAAAGGGAGCTGAATTTGAAGTTAATCAACTTAATGATTACTGAAATCCCCAACGAGAGCAAATTCTGTGTGAGCTATGGACAGTTAAAAGGATGTTATTGGACCATTCCAGCAACATCTACCCAAGGCACGACGAAAGAAGGTGATAAGGATTATATTGTGCGCGCATCCCTTTCACCAAAACTAAATCTTGAACTTCATAAAAAAGTCTTTTCAGATTTTGTTGAACAAATTTAGTCAAGTTGTGATGTGGTTGATATGGGAAAACTTCCCTTGCGTATCTTTGCAAAGTGTTTCCATAGAAATAATCTAACCATGAAAAACGAAAACCTCTACAGATTGCCCTTCGCAAATGTATATCCATACTACATTGCCAAAGCAGAAAAAAAGGGCCGTTCCAAAGAAGAGCTGGACACCATAATTTGTTGGTTAACCGGCTATGACCAAAAACAGTTGCAGCAACAATTGGACAACAAAACCAGTTTCGAAAACTTTTACGCAGAAGCCCCACAACTAAACCCCAATGTTTCAAAAATAACAGGCGTAATCTGCGGCATCCGCGTAGAGGAAATAGAAGATCCACTAATGCAAAAAATCCGCTATCTGGACAAATTGATAGACGAGCTTGCAAAAGGCAAGGCAATGGAAAAAATTTTAAGAACGTAACAAGGGACGTACAAAACAACCCACTACCAACTACATACCCTATCTTTACCAACCTAAAGACTCTACCGTGCACCCAAAAAACCCATTCACGAAAGACTATAATTTTGATGCCCTTATACCCCATCACCCCGCTTTAAAAGAATACGTTTTTGTAAACCAGCACGGCAACAACAGCATAAAGTTCTCAAACAACCAAGCCGTAAAAGCACTGAACACCGCCCTGCTAAAAGCACAGTACGGCATAACCTATTGGAACATCCCAGAAAACAACCTCTGCCCACCCATTCCCGGCCGTTTGGATTATTTGTTGCACGTGGCAGACCTACTTCAAAAAGAGGACGTAAAACTGTTGGATATTGGCACGGGCGCCAACCTCATCTACCCTATTTTGGCAAGCCGCCATTTCAATTGGCAATGCACCGCCAGCGAAGTAGATCTCGATTCCCTAAAAAATGCACAGGAAATAATAGCGAATAACAGTAATCTAAAAGATATTGAATTGCGACACCAAAAATTCAAGAACAGTATTTTGGAACACATTATCCAACCAACGGATGCTTTTGATGTGGTGGTATGCAATCCCCCCTTTTACAAAACCCGAACCGATGCCGAACGCAACAACCAGCGCAAGGTGGACAATCTTGAGTTACAGGAAGCGGACACGCTGAATTTTGGAGGCAGTAGCAACGAGTTGTGGTATAAGGGCGGCGAAGAGGCGTTTATTAAAAAAATGGCTTCGGAAAGCGTACAGTTTAAAGAACAAATACAGTGGTTTACGGTCTTGGTTTCGCAAAAGGAACACCTAAAGAATATTAAAAGAGCCATCAACAAAACCAAGCCTTCAGAAGTAAAAATAATAGACATGGAACAGGGCAACAAACAAAGCCGTTTTATTGCGTGGACGTTTCAGTAAAACTTAGGACTACCCTCTACCTACTGCCTACTACCTACTTCCGCTTCCTAAAAATATAACTCATCCAAACAGGATCATTATCGTCAGAAACCACAGATTGGCGGTCCAGGAATTCCCAATCGTGGGCGTTCATATAGTTGAGCAAGGTGGAAGTCTGTTCAATATCCTCAATTTCATCAATTGAAATATTCTGCCCTACCAAAGACGCCTGTTCCTCCACTTTTATGCGTTTCACCTTCCCGCGGTTATTCGCTTTTTGAACCACAATGATTTCAAGAAAATCGTACTTGGTTATTTCCTGACTGCCGGCAGGCACGGCTTGAGAATGGCTTTCCACGGAAAACAATAGGAAAAAGACAACTACGGAAAATATTATATGTTTTTTCATATTTTCATATTTCTTAGAAAAGTACAATTATAATTTTTCTTACCAAAGAAACGCACACGGGCGTCCCATTAATACCTTAATAATAATTCTGCTACATTTTTCAATTATAAATTTTTACCTTTAAATACTCTTTTTTGAATTTTGAATTTTGAATATTGAATATTGAACCATGAATCATTATGCAATCCAAAGCCACCACACCAGACCAGTACATAGCCGAACTCCCCGAAGACCGAAAGAAAGCGATGCAAGAATTACGCGAAACGGTGAAGAAAAACCTCCCCAAAGGTTTTGCCGAAACCATGCAATACGGAATGATAAGCTACGTGGTGCCGCACAGCATCTATCCAGGCGGTTACCATTGCAAACCTGCCGATGCACTGCCTTTTTTAAGTATAGCCTCACAAAAAAACCATATAGCCTTTTACCATATGGGTATATACAGCGATCCAGATTTGCTAAAATGGTTTACAGAAGAATATCCCAACTATGGGAAAGGAAAACTAGATATGGGCAAGAGCTGCATTCGCTTCAAAAACCCAAAAAATATTCCATTTGATTTATTAGGAAAACTCACCACAAAGATTTCTGTGGATGAATGGATTAAAAGGTATGAAAGTTTTTTAAAAAAATAATTCAGAAATCAGAATTACACCCCCATAACTTAACAACTGCATACTGCCACTGAACACTGAACACTTATTTAGTTCCGTGCATATCAAATAGATAAACCAAGCTCGCCATCGTGGCTGCACCAAGCTCCAACTCCCGTTTGCTCACGTATTCAAAAATATCGTTGGCGGCGTGGTGATAATCAAAATACCGTTGGGAATCTGGTTGAAGCCCGGCGAGTACATCAATATTTCCCTCCAGCGGACCAATATCGGAACCGCTGTGGCCTTTTTCAAAATAGTGAATTAAATAAGGCTTAAACAATGGCTCCCAAGATTGTACTTTCTTAAAATTGGCATCATTTGTCTGGAAATTAAAACCGCGCGGCGTAAATCCGCCGGCATCACTTTCCAAAGCAAAAAGATGTTTTTCACCCTTTCGTTTCACTTCTTCGGCATATTTTTTTCCGCCGCGCAGACCGTTTTCTTCATTCATAAACAATACGGCGCGAATAGTGTGTTTTGGCTTGTAACCAATTTTCTTGAAAAGTCGCAATACTTCCATACTCTGCACACAACCTGCGCCATCGTCTTGCGAACCATCCGCAAGATCCCAACTGTCCAAATGGCCGCCCACAACCATATATTCGTTTGGATTTGTACTTCCCGTTATTTCTCCAATAACGTTATACGATTGCACATCGTCAAAGGTTTTGCAATTCTGTTTAAAATAAAACAAAAGATCGGGTTGCAATTTCAGCAGACTGCTTAAATATTCCGCGCCATTGGTGCTGATGGCTGCGGCAGGAATTCGCATATTGGCTGGCGTATCGCCATAATTCATTGCTCCCGCGTGGGGCAAGTCGTCCAACCTTAAGTTCATAGAACGAACAATCACTCCAATGGCGCCATACTTAGCTGATTCGGAAGCACCCCGTGAACGTTGGTCCACTGCGCCGCCGTAGGCTTCAAAAGTGTTTATCAAACTGGCATCCATCGGTCTATTGAAGAATACTATTTTTCCGGAAAGTTTCTCTTTTCCAAGTGCGGAAAGTTCGTCAAGGCCTTTCACTTCCACCACTTCCGCTTTTATGCCAAGGCTTGGCGTTGGAACGGAACCACCAAGCGCACAAATATTTGTAATGGTTTTATCTCCAGCTAAAGATTCAATATAAGCGTACTCTTTAAAACCGCGCGTCCATTTTGGGACCATTACGGGCTGTAGCCAAACCTTGTCCAAACCGAGCTCGTTCAGTTCTGCTTCGGTATATTTCACGGCGCTCTCGGCTTCAATAGAACCGGAAAGCCTGCCGCCAATTTCGTTGGAAAGATAGTCCAGCCAGTCATATGCTTTCCCATCGGTCAAAGCTGTGGTATAAAGCTTTTTCAGCATTATGGAATCCTGCACTGCGTTCTGGGAACTACTTACAGACGAAATGGTTAAAAAGAAAAGTAATGTGGGGAGAAAAGTGGTCTTCATTGTGAATATATTTAATAGAAATTTAGGAGAAGTTAATCATTCTTAAGCCGTTCGCGGTATTCGGAAATCTTCGCTTTTATGTCATCATCCAGTTCCGGTTCTTTGATGTCTTTATATTTTTTGAGTTCCTGAAGCATAATTTCCGCAACAATCACACGAGCGGTTTCTTTATCGTTTGAAGGGATAAGGTACCAAGGCGCATTCGGTTTTGAGGTGCGGTTGATGGCATCTTCATAATATTTTTGGTATTCGCCCCAAAGTTCACGTTCATCCAAATCGCCGGGAGAAAATTTCCAGTTTTTTTCTGGTTTGTCCAAACGGCGGAGTTGGCGGTTTTTTTGTTCGTCCTTGGAAAGGTTCAAAAAGAATTTGAAAATAATCGTCCCGTTTTGTTGTATGGTCTTCTCAAAATCATTGATCTGCTGAAAACGTTTGTCCCAAAATTCTTCATTAATATCCTCCAAACTATTCACATTCGGCAAATTTTCGCCAAGAATATATTCCGGATGTACTCTTGTTACCAATACGTTTTCATAATGTGTTCTGTTGAAAACGCCAAACTTTCCGCGTTCGGGAAGTGCAATGTAATGGCGCCAAAGATAATCGTGTCTTTTTTCAAGTGCTGTAGGTGTTTTGAAGCTGTAAACTACTACCCCACGCGCATTAAAATCCTTAAAGACCTCACGGATCAAACTGTCCTTTCCTGCAGTGTCCATTCCTTGAAGACAGACCAACACTGCGTATTTTCCGTGGGCGTATAATGTATCTTGCAGTTTGCCCAATTTTTTGCGGGTGTCTTCCAAATGGTCTTCCAACTCGTCCTCTGTAGCCGCCAAATCCCAATCGGTATGGGTGCCGTCCAGCTTTATGGGCTTGGTCACTTTAAAATCTTCAATTTTTACTTCTTTCATACTATTTATTTACTCGCAAAAAGTTTCACGTCCTCTTCGCTGATTTCTTTTCCTCCCAAAATAATCAAACGTTCCACTACGTTTCGAAGTTCGCGAATGTTCCCAGTCCAGTCATATTCTTGCAAAAGTTTTATCGCTTTCGCGGAAAATTTCTTTTGGGCAGTTCCGTGTTCACTTGAAATTTTTTCAGAAAAGTAATTTATCAAAAGTGGAATGTCTGCACGTCTGTCGTTCAAGGAAGGTACTTTTATAAGAATTACCGCTAAACGGTGGTATAAATCTTCCCGAAAACGGCCTTCCTCTATTTCCTTTTTTAAATCCTTGTTGGTAGCAGTAATAACGCGTACATCCACTTTTATATCCCTGTCGTTCCCCACTCTTTGCACCTTGTTTTCCTGCAGGGCGCGCAATACTTTCGCTTGCGCGGAAAGACTCATATCGCCCACTTCATCAAGGAAAAGAGTTCCTCCATTAGCAGCTTCAAACTTGCCAGCGCGATCTTTGATGGCAGAAGTGAATGCCCCTTTTACGTGTCCAAAAAGTTCACTTTCAATCAATTCACTGGGTATTGCGGCGCAATTTACTTCTATCATTGGACCGTTGCTACGCTCGCTTTTTTGATGAAGCCAATGCGCCACCAACTCCTTTCCTGTTCCGTTGGGGCCAGTAATTAAAACGCGGGCTTCGGTGGGTGCCACTTTTTCTATCATTTCCTTTATTTGCGAAATGGCCGAGGATTCGCCCACCATTTCGTAGTTTTTGGAAACCTTCTTTTTAAGAAGTGTATTTTCAACCACCAATTCCTTTCGGTCCAAAGCAATGCGAACGGTGTTCAGCAAACGGTTTAAATCCGGCGGTTTTGAAATATAATCGAACGCGCCCATTTTCATCGTGTTTACAGCCGTTTCCAAATCGCCGTGGCCAGAAATCATCACTATCGGTATTTCTGGTTTTATTTTTTTCACCGCTTCCAAGACTTCAACGCCGTCCATTTTTGGCATTTTTATATCGCAAAGCACCAAATCAAAATCTTCCTTTTTGAGGAGTTCCATTCCGGCCAGGCCATCTTCGGCTTCAAAAACCTCGTAGCCTTTGTTTTCTTCGGTAAGGATTTTCACCAAAACCCTGCGGATGGCTGCTTCGTCTTCTATTATAAGTATTCTTGGCATTTGATGGGTGTGTTTTATAATTCAACCATTATTTCTGTTGAAAAAATACAATTTTTTAAATTGACATAAGACGAAAGGAAGTAAGACATAGGACTATTATTATTTTTAAGAATTACATTTTTATCCAAACAATTTTTTTTGGTCTTACGTCCTAAGTCCTTTCGTCTTAAGTCATTTTTTTAATATTTAAGCCATTTAAAAATTTCCTTGTAGGTTGGTTTTTTGCCGTACATCAATATTCCCACTCGATAAATCTTTGCCGCAAACCAAACCATTCCGATAAAAGTACCGAAAAGTATTACAACCGAAAGTAGCTGCTGCCAAAGCGGAACGCCAAACGGAATTCGCATAAGCATTACAACGGGAGAAGTGAAAGGAATATATGAAAACACTTGTGAAACTGTGCCGTGCGGATTGTCTATCACCGTGAAAAAACCTACATAAACCGCCAAAATAAGCGGCATTAAAATAGGCATCATAAATTGCTGGGTGTCGGTTTCACTGTCCACCGCCGCTCCAACGGAAGCGTACAACGAAGCGTACAGCAAATAGCCGCCCACAAAGAAAAGGACAAACATCACTACTAAATTTGCGATTGGCAGGTTGTTTATCTCCAGCATTATATCGTGCAAAACCTGCTGCGTACCACCATCAACACTACTTTCAATAATTTGTTGCGAAGGGGATCCTGCAGCGGTATCAATTCCAAAAACCGAAGTTACAACGGTCATCAAAACCAAAATAAGCACCACCCAAATCAAAAACTGTGTAATTCCAGCCAGCGTGGTTCCAAATATTTTTCCCAAAAGTAAAACGCGCGGTTTTACGGACGAAATGATAACTTCAATTACCCGACTTGTTTTTTCTTCAATCACACTTCGCATAATCATATTGCCGTAAATAATGATAAACATAAACAGCAAATAACCTGCGGCGCCGCCAAAGGCCAGCTTCAAACCGGAACCGAGTTTGGAGGTTTCCTTACCTTTAAAAGTCTCTTGATTGGCACTGATGTTTACGTGAAGACTTTTTATAGTTTCCGAATCAATTCCGGCTTCTTTCAGCTTCAAAGTATTCACCTTGGTTTCCAGCATATCGTTGATGTCGCCCATCATGGAAAGCGATGGCGAATCTTCGGAATAAAAAGTGATTCCTTTGGAAAGTGAGTCGAGATTTTCTGTTTTTGGAATATAGAGTAAGCCATAAATTTCTTCGGTTTCGGCTTCCTTTTTTGCCTCTTCCAAGGAAACATTCTTCAATAATTTATACTGCGTGTGCGGCGTACTGTTGAATTCATCCGCAAACAGACCGCTTTCATCCAATATCGAAATCTTACGGTTGGTGTCGTTGTTCAAACTGGACAAATAGGCCACCAAAGCAAAAATTCCCACAAAAATAAACGGGCTCAAAAACGTCATAATAATGAACGACTTGTTGCGGACTTTGGTTAGGTATTCCCTTTTTATGATAAGCGGAAGATGGTTCATCGTGATTTAATTGTTTTGGATGGTTTCAATAAAAATATCGCTGGCCGTTGGAATCACTTCCACAAAATGGGTCAACTGTCCCTGCGAGGTCAAATAGTTTACAAAATCGTTAGTCGAGACTGAATCCGGCACTTTCACTTTGTATTGAAGTTCGTCGTTGATGCTTTTGAAAGTAGCTGGAAACACTTCAAATTTTTCCTTCAATAAAGCCGAAGTAGCAGCGTGATTAGGCGTTATCAGCCCAATCTCGAAAACATTATTTTTGTATTGGCGTTTAATGTCCACCAATTTTCCGTCCAGTATTTTGTTTGCTTTATCGAGTAGCGCAATATGGTCGCACATTTCTTCCACAGACTCCATTCTGTGGGTGGAAAAAATAACGGTTGCGCCTTCATCGCGGAGTTTTAATATTTCATCTTTTATAAGATTGGCATTTATAGGATCGAAACCGCTGAAAGGTTCATCGAAAATCAACAGTTTCGGTTTGTGGAGCACAGTAACCACAAACTGGATTTTCTGGGCCATTCCTTTTGAAAGTTCTTGTATTTTTTTATCCCACCAATCGCCTATTTCCAAACGATCAAACCAGTATTTCAGCCGCTCCTTCGCTTCCTGTTTTGAAAGCCCTTTTAGCTGCGCTAAGTATAATGCCTGCTCCCCCACTTTCATCGTTTTGTATAGTCCGCGTTCTTCGGGAAGATAACCAATGTATTTAATGTGATGAGGTTGAAGCGGTTCGCCATCCAAAATGACCGAGCCAGTGTCGGGCATCGTGATTTGGTTTATAATTCTGATCAAAGTTGTTTTTCCGGCACCATTTGGCCCCAAAAGCCCAAAAATACTTCCTTTTTCCACCTCGATAGATACATTGTTGAGCGCCTTGAAATCGCCATAGGCTTTGGAAACATTCTTGACCTCTAAAAGTTTTTCCATACATTCTTTTTGAAGTGTGTAAATATATTGAATTGAAAAGCCCCTAACCCTCAAAGGGGGCAAGATTTATGATTTTTTTAGATAAAAGAAAAGAGATGAAAGAAAAAAGAACGTTTCAATTCCCCTTTTGGGCGGTAGGAGGGACTATAAAAACAAAACCCACCCAAAAAATGAATTCTTTGGATGGGAAAAAAATTGCTATGAAAAAGAAAAATTATCGCTTCTAAGACGAAACGATTTTTCAAATATATATAAAAATATTTATTTAACGTTTGTTTAAGAGAACATATCTTTCACTTTTTCAAAAAATGATTTGTCATCTTTTTCTGGTTTTGGCTGAAAATGTTCGTCATCGCTCATTTTTTCAAAAAATTCCCTTTGTTCTTTTGAAAGCGATTTTGGGGTCCAAACATTTATGTGAACTAGCAAATCGCCCGTTCCGTAGCCATTTATACTTGGAATTCCTTTGTTGCGAAGCCTTAAAATTTTCCCGCTCTGTGTGCCGTTATCAATTTTGATGCGGACCTTGCCTGTTACGGTTTCTATTTCCTTTGAAGTTCCCAACGCGGCTTCAGAAAAACTTATATACAGGTCGTAATGCAGGTTGTCGCCTTCGCGTTGTAGCGTTTCATGCGGTTTTTCTTCAATAGCTACCAAAAGGTCCCCGGGAATCCCGTTGCCTGGCGCATCGTTCCCCTTTCCGGAAACTTTAAGCTGCATGCCATCAACAACGCCTGCCGGTATTTTTATGGAAACGGTTTCTTCGGTAACCAACATCCCTTCAGCATCGGCATTTGCGGGTTTTGAATCTACAATCTGACCCAAGCCACCGCAAGCGCTACAAGTGGCCGAAGTTTGCATACGGCCCAGAATTGTGTTTTGGATCCGTGTAACTTGTCCATGGCCATTGCAGGTTGAACAGGTTTTGTATGTGGTGCCCTTAGCGAGTTTTTTACGTTTTACCTTTATCTTTTTTTCAACTCCGTTGGCTATTTCTTCCAAAGTAAGCTGCACGCGAATGCGCAAATTGCTTCCCTTTACGGTTCTGCGGCCTCCACCTCCACCGAAGCCTCCGCCAAAACCACCGCCAAAAGCTCCTCCGAAAATATCACCAAACTGGCTGAAAATATCTTCCATGTTCATTCCGCCGCCGCTGAAACCACCGCCGCCATCAAAGGCACGGTGACCAAATTGGTCATAACGTGAACGCTTGTTGGGGTCGCTGAGCACCTCATAAGCTTCCGCCGCTTTTTTGAACATTGCCTCCGCTTCGTGGTCGCCCGGATTTTTATCGGGGTGATATTGGAGTGCTTTCTTTCGGTATGCCTTTTTTATTTCGGCTGCCGTCGCACTCTTTGAGATTTCTAAAATTTCGTAATAATCTTCCTTCATATTTTAGTCCGCTGCTGCGGAAAACTTTTTATTGTCCTATAACCACTTTTGGATAGCGAATTATTTTGTCGCCCAACATATATCCCTTTTCAACCACATCTATAATTTTACCTTTTAGTTTCTTTTCAGGAGCTGGAATTTGTGTGATGGCTTCGTGCGAATCTGCATCAAAAGTATCGCCAGGTTTCACATCCATCAACTGAAGCCCCTTTGTTTTAAGGGTTTCAAGAAGCTTGGCGTTAATAAGTTCAACTCCTTTAAAGTGATTATCGTCCTCTATTTTTTCAATTTCCTTAATTGCGCGCTCAAAGTCATCCAAAACAGGTAACAATGAGGTAATTACATCCCCGCCAGCGGTTTTGAACATTTCAATCCGCTCGCGGGAGGTACGCTTTTTATAGTTTTCAAATTCAGCGAACAGGCGTAGGTAACGGTCTTTTTCTTTCTCAAACTCATTTTGTAATTCGGAAAGGGCGTCGATTACGTTTTCTTCTGCAATTTCCTGATCGTTTATTCCTGCATCGTCAAAGTCCACTTCTTCGTGGTTTTCTTTGAATTTATCATTTTTGCTCATAGTAGCGTTTCTTTCCATTTTTTTCAGAAGGGAGCAAAAGTACTGCCATTTGTTCAAAATTGCCAAAATGTCACAGGTTTTAATTTAGTATTACTTTAAGAGAAATCGCCATTTGAAAACATATGTTTGCAGTTCCTTAAAAAAAAATAATTATGAAATTTACATTTTTGAAAATTACTTTAATGGCCTTTATAACAGTAGGCGCATTTTCTTGCAAAAACACGGAAAAAGAAACCGACATGTCCACCGAAGAAGCTGCCGAAGCAACTGAAATGGCCACAGAATATACTGTTGATTCAGCCGCTTCACAAATTATCTGGGAAGGTTCAAAACCTACCGCAACTCACCACGGAACAATTAAACTTTCTTCGGGAACCATTCATCTTAACGAAGGAAATGTGGAAGCCGGAAACTTCGTGATTGATATGAACAGCATCAACGACGAAGATTTGGAGGGTGATGACAAAGCAAATTTGGAAGCGCACCTGAAAGGTACTGTTGAAGGTAAAGAAGGCGATTTCTTTAATGTAAAAGAATATCCGACCGCAAAATTTGAAATGACCAGCATTGAAAACAACATGGTAAAAGGAAACTTGACCATAAAAGACAAAACCAATGCCATTGAATTTCCTGCAACTGTATCGATGGATGGCGACAAAATGATGCTGAAAAGTGAAGCTTTTGAAGTGGATAGAACCAAGTGGAACGTGAACTACGGTTCAAAATCTGTTTTCCCAAACTTAGGGGACAAGTTCATTAATGACACAATGAAGATTTCTTTTTCTTTAGTTGCTACAAAAGCATAATCAAACTCATTTTTAAAAAATCAAAGAGAGGCAATTTGTCTCTCTTTTTTATTTACAATAAATCCTGCAAGGCATTTTCCATGTTGTAGAATTCAAATTGGTAACCGAGCTGCTCAATTTTTTTTGAACTGACCAATTGCCCTTCCAGGACCAAAACAGACATTTCGCCCAAGAGAAGTTTTAATGCAAAAGCAGGAATATTGGGCAGCCATAGCGGACTGTCCATTTTTGAAGCAATCATTTTTACCATTTTTTTGTTCTGGACTGGGTTTGGAGCTACCGCATTGTACTTTCCTTCCAACTGATTTTTAAGAAGAAAGAGATAAATTCTTGCAATGTCTTTTATATGTATCCACGATTGCCACTGTTGCCCACTTCCCAACGGTGCACCTACGCCTAGTTTGATGGGTTCTATTAATTTGGGAAATGCTCCATCTTCCTTTGCCAGCACTATTCCTGTTCGCACTTTGCTGACTTCCATTCCCGCATTTTTGAATTTTGCCGCGGCAGTTTCCCAGGCAACCACTACCTCCGCCAAAAAAGTAGTGCCCCCTTCTCCATCTTCTTCTTCGGAATAAAGTTTAGTTTTTGAGTTGGGATATATATTGATACCGCTTGCGGATATAAAATGAACGACATTATGGTCTATCTTTTGGAGCGTTTCGTAAAGCAAGTTGATAGGCTGGACCCGGCTGTCAATAATAACTTTTTTATATTTTTTGGTCCAGCGTTTTGAAATGGAGGCCCCTGCCAAATTGATAATTGCGGTTACGTCTTCAAAAGCTTTTGTGTCAATTTCCCCTTTTTTGGGATTCCAGTAAAAGCCTTTAAAATTTTCGGTATTCTCAATTTTTTCTTTACTGGTAGTGAGATAATTAACGACGATTCCTTCACCGTGGCATTGCTTGACCAATTCCCTGCCAATAAGACCTGTGGCACCTGTTATCAACACTTTTTTAATCATAATTTTAAAATTAGAGATTCAAAAGGGAATAGCAAAGACAGTTAACGGAAGATTGTGAATTGATAATTTGGGAATCGTTGATTCGGGATTTGTTTATCAGCTTTTCACTGAATTTTCAACTTTGAATATAGAATACTAATTCAGAATTTCGTGCCCCGCAGCATTTCCTTTTTTCCGGGTGGGCCGGGAAGTCGTTCCACGTTAAAGCCAACTGCTTGCATTGCCCGACGGGCATTACCGTTAGCAGCATAAGTTACCAAAACGCCGTTTGGTTTTAGGGCATCGTGCATTTTCTGAAAAATTTCTTCCGTCCAAAGCTCGGGCTGTACACGGATTCCGAAGGCGTCGAAATAGATTAAATCGAATTTGTTTTTAGTATTTATTTCTGAAAAAAATTGCTGCTGTTTTGTAAGTAGAAAATTTTCAGAAATACTATGTTTTTCTTCCCAAGAAACATTGTGTAGCTGTAAAAACTTTTCTTCGGAAGCATTTAAAAGTGAAGTGTAATTGAGTTGTTGAATTTCAGTTATGCTTAAAGGATAAGCTTCCACTCCTGTATAATCAATTCTGAAATTACTTTTTTCAGTTTCCAAAAAACTGAGAAACGCGTTTAGGCCTGTGCCGAAACCTATTTCCATAATTGAAATTTCAGGGGAAGGATTCTTGGCAGACCAATGATAGAGTCCTTCTTTTATAAAAACGTGAAGGGCTTCGTTTATTGCACCGTGTTTAGAGTGGTATTGTTCGTCCCACTCCTGAATATGCAGGGTGTATGAGCCGTCGCCTGTTTTTAATAAAATTCTTTTCAAAAAAGTTATTGTTTCTCCACTTCGGGAATAAGTACGCCGTTGGCCTCAAAGGCAAGGGTGCGCTTTGGCTGAGTGATTGCGGCAATTTCTTCAGCAGATTTTCCGCCATCTTCGGCGAAGTGACGTTGGTCTTCCACGCTCATTTCTTCAACGTAGGCTTTTCCGTTTACAATTACTTCTTGCCCAGCAATATCCTTTGGCATAAAGAAACCGTAATCCTTAAACCGTACCATCGCTTCTTTCTCGCCCATTTCGAGGTTCATCCAGCATCCTTTTTTCTGGCATACATCTTTTACCGTGGCGACAAATTTCGCATTTACGGTATCACCCGGTTTCAAGTTATTATATTTTTCCATCATTTCAGTTTTGGTCAAAACATTTTCATTGGAAATTTCATCGCCAAAAGTTTGATAGTTTACGGCAATTTCTTCCTCTTCGGAAATAGGTCCTTCCTCCGATTTTTCGTTTTTACAACTGAAAACCACAAATGAAAGTGCAAGTATGTACAGAATTTTTTTCATCTTAAAAAGTTTAATAAATTATTGATTGATACGTGATTGCAATTTTAATAATTTTTTGAATTCTAATTGGCCTAAATTTTACCTATTTTTACAAAATAAACACTTATTTTAATGAATACTTCAACCACTCAAAAAATTGATATACAAAAAGCTGTAACCTCCAGGATTGGACAAGTGGATTTTAACAACTTAACTTTTGGAAGCACTTTTAGCGACCACATGTTTGAATGTGACTATAAAGATGGTGAGTGGCAAAACCCAGCAATTAAACCTTACGGCCCACTTACCATTTCGCCCGGCGCGAAGGTTTTTCACTACGGCCAAGCCGTTTTTGAAGGGATGAAAGCGTATAAGGACGACAACGGAAAAATTTGGCTCTTTAGGCCTGAACAGAATTTTTTGCGAATCAATAAGTCTTCAGTAAGAATGGCGATGCCAGAATTTCCCCGTGATATTTTCTTTGAGGCACTGACTACACTAGTAAAATTGGACCAAGCCTGGATAAAACCCGGTCCTGGCAATTCCTTATATATTAGGCCTTTTGTGATGGGCACCCAGGTTGGGGTTGGCGCATCACCATCAACGGAATATAAATTTATGATTTTGACATCGCCAGCACAAGCTTATTACACGGGCGACGTTAAAGTGGAAATTGCCGAACATTACAGCCGTTCCGCCAATGGTGGTGTGGGTGCAGCAAAGGCCGCAGGAAATTATGGCGCACAGTTTTTTCCAACAAATTTGGCACGCGAAAAAGGGTTTCAGCAAGTAATCTGGACTGATGCAAGCAAACATGAATTTTTGGAGGAAGCTGGAACAATGAACGTTTTTTTCCGTGTGAACGACACACTTTTAACGGCACCAATAAGCGACCGAATATTAGATGGAGTTACCCGCAAAAGCGTGATTGCCCTTGCCAAAAGAGACAATATAACTGTTGAAGAAAGACCCGTTTCTGTTTCAGAGATTGTTGAAGCTGCAAAAAACGGAAGTCTTAAAGAAATTTTTGGCGCCGGTACCGCCGCGGTTATCAGTCAAGTTAGTGCTTTCAGTTATCACGACAAAAATTATGATATTGAAAAGCAGGAAAACGGTTTCGCTGCACGGTTCAAAAAAGAATTGACTGATATTCAACACAACCGAGGGGAAGATCCGTTTGGGTGGAGATATGAAGTTTTATAGAAAAATAAAACCTAACATTAAATGAAATAACAAATTCCAAATTTCAAAACGGTTATACCTTTTGGAATTTGGAATTTTTTATTTGGAGCTTTTTAATGTGTTTTTTACTTTTCAAGAATAGCCTTAATATTTGGTTTAAAATAATCCGGGCCTTTTAAAACCTTTCCGTCTTCGCGGTAAATGGGTTTTCCATCCTCGCCAAGTTTGCTCATATTGCTTCGTTGTATTTCGTTGAAAACCTCTTCTATTTTGTGCTGCATTCCGTGTTCTATGATTGTTCCGCAAAGAATGTAGAGCATATCTCCCAAAGCATCGGCAACCTCAACAAGGTCTTTATTGTTGGCGGCTTCCAGATATTCTTCGTTTTCCTCCCGCATTAATTCATAACGCAATAGGTTTTTTTTGATCCCCAGATTGGCGGTGGGGGTTTTCTCCATTCCCAGACCAAACGCTCTGTGAAATTCGGAAACGGCGGCTATTTTGTTTTTCATATTTATTTTTTTTGAATCAAGACTGAAGGGAAGCAAGACCCAAGACGGTTTAGGATAACTTCAGAATTTGTCCTGTTTCCCTTCAGTCCTGTTTCCTATATCCTTTTAAATCTCTATTTTTACAACCATAAAATTACAAAATTATGTTCACTACCGGCCAGTTGGTTTTTGCTGTTTCATTTTTTATCATTTTCGTTATAGCAATGATTTATAGCTATCGGAGTGATAAAAAACTTCATAGAAAAAACTATAAAGGAAATATTTGGGTCTTGGTGGGCTTTTTGGTTTTTGTGGGACTTTTGCTTTTTCTGAAATCATTTTTAAAAGATTAATTTCTTAGGTCTTTATAAAAAGACAAAAGAGCTCTTCGGAAAACCGAAGAGCTCTTTTTATATAATATATTTCCCTTTTAGTTTGTTGCTGGCAAATTGCTATAATTAGCAGAATAAAACAACATCTGCTCTGCAAATGTCTTTGGCTGCTCAATGGTGAAACTTTCAATCTCACCGTTGGCATCCATTTTTGGAACTAATACTGGGTTTACAAATCCGCTGTAAGGCGCAGATGTGAATTGCTTGTTGCGTTCCAAAATTTCCTTGTGAAGGTTTTGATCCACTTTTACGCCGTAGGTTTCCACCAATTTCTCAACAGCTGCATAATCGCCTTCACTTTTAATGCGTTGTGTTTCGCGAAGCAACTGACCGAACAAATCGTGTAGTTTTTTGTAATCGTTGATGTTAAAATAGGTTTTTCCGTCGCGTGTAATTTTTTCAATCACATTGTCTTTTTTACCGTGCTCATAAACCCAGGCAGAAACCCATTGACGGTTTCGCATGTGTGCTTCTTCAACATCATCGCCCAAATTCAGACGTATCAACTGCGTCATCAAACCGTTTCGGATATAACCGTCATAAGCTGCCATTCCCACTTTTTTCCAATCGTCCACCAAACCGAGTTCTTGTAGTTTTGGGCTGTATAAATAATAAAGTCCAACTAAATCTGCGCGACCTTCTTCCAAAGTAGAAGCGTAGGTTTTAAGTGTTTCTTTGGTTTCGCCAACACCAGGATTCAATTGTCCCGAAGCGTGGCCAACTACTTCGTGAAGTGCGGTGTGAAGTTTATCGGCAAGTTGGCCGTATTTTTCTTCCAATTCAAGTTCGGTGGAGTCGTTTACAAATTCCTTCAATCTACCAGTGTTTCCAGCATTGTTATACGAATCAATAATATTTCCAAGGGAAACAGATTTGCTTCCCACGGCGGCGCGAATCCAGTTTGCGTTTGGCAGGTTCACACCAATTGGCGTACTTGGTGAAGAATCTCCAGCTTCGCCAGCAACGTTCACCACTTTGTAGGTTACGCCAACCACATTTTTCTTTTTGTGCTCTGGCATCAACGGCGAATTGTCCTCAAACCATTGTGCGTTACTCGAAATAACCGACATTTTTTCGGACATATCAAAATCCTTTATCTGCACGATAGTTTCATAGGAACCTCTGTAACCGAGCGGATCGTTATAAACTTCAATAAAACTGTTTATATAGTCAATATTTCCTTCGGTAGCGGCGGTCCAAGCTACGTTGTAGTCATCCCAAGTTTGAAGATTACCTGTTTTGTAATATTGTATCAAAAGACCTAGCGCATCTCCCTGTGCTTTATTTTCGGCAACACCCTGCGCTTTTTCGAGCCATTCAACTATTTTGTCGATAGCAGGACCGTAAAGTCCGCCAGATTTATAGACCAATTCCTTAAGCTGGCCGTTTTCTTTTACCAATTTAGAGTTCAAACCATAAGAAAGTGGTTTTTTAGGGTCCGGCGATTTCATTTTTGAATAGAAATTTTCCACATCTTTATTGGTAACATCTGGCCCGTAAAAGTTCACGGCACTTTGAAGCACGTTGTCAACTCCTTTTGCCTGATTAACCTTTTTGGAATCTTTATCGTTGAAAATCACGTCAAAAGCTTCGCCTTCTAAGGTTGTATTGGTGTCGGTCAAAAGCTGCTTTAAATAGTCTGAAGAAAAATCCGGCTTCATTTTATCATTGGAATAATGATGGTGAATACCGTTGCTGAACCAAACCCGTTTTAAATAAATTTCAAAATTCTTCCAATCTTCGGTAGTTTTGTCACCCTTATAATTTGTATAAACATTTTCCATTGCCTTTCTTATTGTAAGATTGTAACGGTAGTTTTGGTCCCACATAATGTCCCTTCCGGACAGTCCGGCTTGGGTGAGGTAATAGACAAGTTTTTGTTCTTTTAGAGTAAGTTTCTCCCAACCTGGAATTTGGTAACGCAAAACTTTTATGTCGCCAAACTGCTCCACATTATAGTCAAAATCGGTAGATTGGACTGTTTCCACTTGAGCCACAGGTTTTCCCTCTTTGTTATCCTTGCAGGAAAAAAAGAGCAAACCGCACAGTGTCATCGCAATAAAAAGGGTGTTTTTCATTTTAAGAAAATTTTAGATTTCCGCAAATGTACTAAAATAATTTCCGCTATATTAATTGAATAAATCTGGAACAATATTGCATCCCTTGATATTCAAACGCATCAATGAATTTTCATTACCTTAGCAACATCAACCAACAACTCCCCTAAAATGAAAATTTTAAAATATTTATTTTTTCTTGTACTTCTTATTATCATTGGCAGCGCCATTTATTTTGGAACGAAAGACGGAACTTATAACATTCAGGATTCCATGGTCATAAAAGCTCCGCCGGAAGTTGTTTTCAACAAAGTGAACGATTATAAAAGCTGGGAAAAATGGGGCCCTTGGAAAAAAGAAGATTCCACAATAACTTTTACTTATGCCGAAAAAACTTCGGGTGAGGGTGTCTCCTACTCTTGGGATGGCAATATGAGAGGCTCTATGACCACCACGAAGGTTATTCCGAATAAAGAAATAGAACAAGATCTAACATTGAAAACCCCTGCTGGGGAAAGACACCCAAAAGTGTATTGGAACTTTGAAGAAGTGGATGGCGGAACCAAAGTAACTTGGGGAATGAAGGGCGAACACACTTTGATTGATAAAGCCTATTATTCGCTAAGCGGAATGGATTTTGAAAAACAAATGCACAGTATGAATAAAGTAGGACTGGAAGGGATTGCCGATGAAGTGGCCGAAGCCATGAAAGAATATTCCATAAATGTGGATGGTGTTACCCAATATGGCGGTGGGTATTATATGTACACTACTTCTGTTGCAAAAATGGACGAACTTGATAAAAAAACGAAACCGATGATGAATCTGGTTATTGATTTCATTACAAAGAACAATTTAAATATGGCGGGCAAGCCTTTCACTATATTTAATGAAATGGACAAAGCCAACAACACCGTAATTTTTTCAACTTGTGTTCCTGTAAAAGAAAAAGTTATTACCCCGGAAGGAAGCCCTGTGGTTTGTGGATTTATGGATCCCGTTTCCGCAGTGAAAACAACTTTGAAAGGAAATTACGAACATCTGCCTGAAGCATACAACAAAGGAAGACAATACATTGAAAAAAACGCGCTTCAAATTGACCCTAACGGGAAAAAGTTTGAAGTTTACACAACCAATCCGGAAGAAACTCCCAATCCTGCCAATTGGCTAACGGAAGTTTACATACCTATAATTTCCACCCAGAACCTACCCAAGAAGGAATATAAATGAAGCAACTGGCATTGGTTTTTATTGGTGGCGGTTTGGGAAGTACATTGCGTTATGGACTTTCCAAATATTTGGACAGTTTTGAAACGGGAATACCTTACGGTACGTTTGCAGCGAATATATTAGGTAGTTTGTTAATAGGAATAATCCTTGGCCTTGCGCTAAAAAACGAAACTATTTCCACAAACACGGTATTGTTTTTGGCCACAGGCTTTTGTGGTGGGTTTACCACGTTTTCAACTTTTGCTTATGAAAACCACGTTTTTTTAAGGGCGGGCGATTTTATGTCTTTTGCGCTTTATACCATTGCGAGTTTTGTAGTGGGGTTTGCCATGGTCTTTATGGGAATGTGGTTAGTGAAACTACTTTAATGCTTCCCAAATTCCTTTACTCCAGCTTCTATTCGAATTAAAAGATCGTTCTCCTTTGGCGGAATGGGGCAAGAAAAACGATGGCTGTATGCACAATACGGATTGTAGGCTTTGTTGAAATCAATAATTATAGTGTCTCCCTCGGGAATCCGTTGGTCCAAAAATCTGCCGCCACCGTATGAACCATCACCGCTCGTTAAATCAGTAAAAGGCAAGAATAAATAATCCTCATAGCCAGGCTCATCATATGGCTGTACACTTTTAAAAAGATTCAATACAAAATCCTTTCCTTCTAAGCTGAAATGTGCCTCACCATATTTCACATATTCGGGCGTACGTGAAGTTGTTGTGGGCATCAAAAACGGTTTTTCGTTTGGGGTGCGAACAAGTTTGGCTTCAACAATAAATTTTTCGTCAATTGGATAAAATTCCAAACCGTGAAAATCTTTAAAATCCTCCGGTTCCAAAATAGTGGTTTCGGGATTTGTAAATTCTTCATTGAGCTCTATTTGAGCGGCTTTGCTTTCGGAAATAAGTCCTGTGCTCTGTGCGGAGAATACCGTGCTGCACATTATAAAGGAAAGTAACGATAAATACTTCATATAAAGTTTTTAGTAAAAATAGAAAAGAATTTTAAACTTCACATTTATTTCTATTTTTGAGCAAAATAATAAATTATGAAATCCAAATACCTATTAATCATACTTTTTATTGTTATTGGAAATCAATTTTCAGTTGCACAACACATTAAATTAGATAAGAAAGAAATGTCTTTTTTAGCAACTCAGGAAAAAGTAAATGTTGTATTTACATACGAAGGTCTCCTTTTCAATGCAGACAATCTTACCGAAGCAGAATTTGTGAACTATATAAAAGAAAAGATTGAAAACAAGCTTAATACTGAAGAAGCTTTGAAGTGGGAAAAAAGATATTTTTATGCCAAGGATTCAATTTTTCCTAAAATTTTTGTCACTTCCATAAATAATCGCATCAAGGATTATGATCATCCTATTAAATTTGTTCTAAATGATGAATCATCAAATTACACAATGAAAGTACAAACAGATTGGATGTATTTTGGTTATGATGTGGGAATAGCCAATCAACCGGCAAAAGCAAACTTAATAATTACATTTTATGAAACTTCAAACCCTACTCAAATTGTATCTCTAATTGAAGTAGACAGAGCTCAAGGTTTCGATGTTATAGGAAACTTATCTTTTAATACTGAAGTCCCATTAGGAACAAGTGGAATATCATCAACAAATTGGCTCGAAGAATTTTTAAAAGCAAATGAAGGTTTTCCAAGGCCAAGCCTTAAAAGAATGGGAAACATGTATGACAAAGCAGCCGTAAGATTTGGGATGACCCTAAAAAGAGTTTTGGATTAGAGATGAAAAAATAATTATGACAATAAATATTTTCACTACATTTGGTTTCAATTTAAACAAAAAATGAAAAATAGAACATACACCTGCCCAACCACCCAGGTCATTTCTGGAAAGAAATGTCGGCGATGTATGTATTGATTAAAAAGCAATAGGTTTATTCAATATAAAAACGTCCCGGCTGTAACCGGGACGTTTTACATTTATAAATACCAACCAAGGATGAAAAAAATATACGCCAATTATTTAGCAATTTTCCGCGGACTTTCCCGCGAAATCTGGCTATTGTCTTTGGTAACGTTCATCAATCGGGCTGGCGCGATGGTGATACCGTTTTTGTCGCTATATCTTATAAATGTTGAGAATTTCACGCTTCCACAAGTAGGTTGGATAATGTCCTGCTTTGGCCTTGGTTCATTGTTCGGAACCTTTATTGGCGGCAAATTGACAGATTCCATTGGTTTTTATAAAGTTATTCTTGGCAGTCTATTTTTGGGTGGAGTTGGTTTTATATTGCTTCAGTTTATAAGTACATTTTATGGTTTTTGCATCGGCATATTTTTACTCACGTTGATGGCCGATGCGGGACGCCCTGCAATATTTGTGGCTGCGGATACATATAGCAAGCCCGGAAATACAACCCGAAGTATCACACTTATCCGACTGGCTATAAATTTGGGTTTTTCAATTGGTCCATTGGTTGGCGGATTGATTATTGCACATATCAACTACACTTCCCTCTTTTGGATTGATGGCCTTACCTGTATGATTGCTTCACTTGGAGTTTTTCTACTACTGAAGCCGAAAAAACCAAAAGAAACTACTGTTGAAAAAATCGTCACTATTAAAGAAGGTGTTCCGCCCTACTTAAACAAGCTGTTTGTATTATTTTTTATCATAATGGTAGCAAATAGTTTAGCATTCGTCCAGTATTTTTCAGTTATGCCGGTCTATTATGAAAAAGCCCATTTTCTTTCCGAAGATCTTATTGGATGGCTACTTTTTATAAACGGAGCCACAATAGTCATCTTTGAAATGCCGCTTATTGCTTGGCTGGACCGAAAGAAAATATCAAAAACCATGGCCACATTTTGGGGGATATTCTTTTTGGGCCTGAGCTTTTTGGTTTTGAATTTTTCAAGCTGGAACGGTGTTTTGGTAATCGCCATGTTTTTGATGACCTTGGGCGAAATGGTTGGTTTCCCTTTTTCAAACGCGCTCGCCCTGGAAATGGCTCCCAAGGGAAGAAAAGGAAGTTATATGGCGTTTTACAGTATGAGTTTCAGCATTGCGCACTTAATTGGGCACAACGGCGGGATGAATTTGGTCAATACTTTTGGCTATTTTAAAACGTGGACATTTTTCTCAATATTTCTTCTGTTTATTGCTGGTTTGGCCATCTGGTTGTATTTCCTATTGAAAAAAGCTGAAACAAAAAATATTTGAATTATCCTTTCAATTTATTTTTTTTATTGACCCGTTGTTGTTTCCTACTAATAATCACTGCATCCAAGCACGAGATCATGAGTCCAATTCCTGCAAAAAGACAAATGAGCCTAACAATAGTGTCTCCTGGAAATTCCAAACCCGTAAAACCCAACAATGCAGATAGAATTGTTACAATTAAAAAATGGATGGTATATTTTTTCATGCAAATTGATTTTTAGATATTTAAAAATACACCGAAGGAACGGAAGCAACTATTAAAGAGGAACCAATTACCACATTTTTAACATTTTGAAAATTATTTCAACTGTTTCAAAACATTATTTTTAACCACATGCGAAAGCACGATTTGTGTTTTCGTTTCACCGTAAACAATAAGCTGGTCAATGAATGTTTCCAAATGTTTTTGATTCTTGAGTACAACTTCCATCACTATATTTTCGTTCCCAGTGATGCGATAACAATTCAGGACCTCATCATAAGTTTTTACAATTTCAAGAAACGGTTTCAATTTTCCCATAAAAGCACGGAGAGTAATAATGGCCTTAAATTGATAGCCGGCCTCATAAGGCGAAACCACTGTAAAATAACCATTGATAATGCCGGAATCCTCCATTTTTTTTATCCGCTCAGAAACGGCGGGCGAACTAATGCCCACCTGCCTGCCAATTTCGGTATTGGGCTGTCGGGCGTTTTTCTGAAGACAATTCAGTATTTTCCAGTTTAATAGATCTATGTTCATATTAAAGTTAAAAATAAAATTAATGTATTAATTAAAGTAAATATACACTTTTGCTTTAAAAGTGATTGTGAAAAGCCACTACTTGTCTTTAAATTTGATATGTTTTAAAAAGTAAAGAAAATGTCACCCCAATCCTTTAGTAACAATCCACATTCTGCTATTTATAAAAAGTCTTTAGAAATATTCAATTTGGCGAGAAATATTGCTCACTATCTAAGCCACGACCTTGCACCTCTTCAAAGAAATGGAACGGAAGACCCGAATATCTATTTTACTGGTGATATTGTGCAACAATCTGTTTCATTGGGGCCAGAAATATTAAAAGCGGAAAGTCGTCCGTTTTCCGAAGAAAAGCATGAATACGCAGCCACGGTAATGCGCCTTTCAAATTTGCTTTATAAAAATTGTGAACGTCTGGAAAGAGTGAACAGCAACGGAAAGGATTTTCTACCATTACTTCAAAAAGAACTGAAAAAATTCAGAAAACTTCAGCATACCTGGAGATTGACACTTTAATTCACAAAACACATTTTTCTTTTATCAATATGCAATTGTTACATTTGTACAACAATGGTAATATGAAAAAATATGTTTGATGAAGAAGACGATTTCGACCCTATGGAACGCCACAATCGTGTACGGCAAATGCCCATTTTTTTAAAAGCCGAGGAAATTTCGGAGTTGGTCCGCCACATTGTAAAATCTGTTGAAAAGACAGATATAAAATTTAAGCGAGCGGGTGAAAAGGAAATGCTGGAGCATAACCTGAACTATTTGATGGAAAATTCAATGATAATTCCCGCAAAAATAGCCGGTGCAGCAGGTGTGGGAATCTATGATCTTAAAATGGAAAATGCTGCCATCATCCGCAAAGCAGCTCGCGAACTAATTACCGATGCGCGTGGCATACAAATGCACGGTTTTAAAGACACGGAATATTTGGACTTGCTACGGAAAGAAGTTGAAGAATTCCGTGTCCTTTTTGCTGAATGGGTAAAAACCTTCGATCCGTGGGATTACATTATTGACCGCTGGGGCCTGTTCAATCCACCTGGCATTAATTATGACGATCACGACCCCGATGATGACATTCCCTTTGACCCAAGCGACCTGCCCGATGAATTTTTTGGCGACTTCGAAGACGATGACGACATTGATGGGGATTGGGATGAAGAAGATAATTCTCCAGAATAATCAACGCAACAATCTCGGATCAAAATCCATCTTATCAATCTTAGTTATCTTTAGCTCCCCAATGTCCTTGTGTAAAGGGTTTACCAAGATGTTACTCTCTTGGGGCATTACCGCAGAAGGTACTCTCATAGCCAAATTTTCTTTCTTTTTAAGCCAATTGGAACCTAAAATTTGCAATTGGTTCACGGCTTCTTCAGTACTCCATTTTGGTCTGATAAAATCAACGGATTGTATTATTTTAATGGAGGAATCCGGAATTTCAACTTCCACAAAGGAATAATCCAAAGAAAGTTCCGCATAGTTCACGTGTACAATAATTTCAAGTAAACTTAACGAAAGATTTTCTGAAAAATACAACATGACATCGCCAACCTTGTTCCATCTACCACCATATAACCTAGCGCCCTCTCCGGACAAATCATCAATATACTGTGTTTTGGCAATCCTGAATATACGCACAGCTATGAAGGAATTCCATGAGCAATGCGCCCAAGGATATTTTTAACATACTGAATACCGAACCGGGTATCTAAAAAATCCAACGGTTTTTGCCCATTAAAGATATAAGGAGTGGAATGTAGCCATTTTCTGAAATTATCAAGCGTATCAAAAACTTCAATTCCATTTGAGACTACCTCGGCTATCTGAAAAAGCTGTTCTGTAGTTGAAACACCCAAAAGGTCATCATCGGATTTTCGTTGCAAAGTGCGGTGGGAAGTATGCAAAAGCTCACTCAATCTATCCATAGAAACATCAAGAACTTCACAAACAGAATAAACCACACTTTTGGGCAAACCCTTTCGGGTAATAGTAATGAGGTCTATATCGCTATTTACTACTTGGCCTACTTGACTTACCCCTCCCAATACCCCGACAATTCTATCAAAGGGGTTTTCCAACAGATAAAAAACCTCTGGCTCTTTAACTAAATTTACATCAGTATGGGTTTTATAATTTTCCATCTTCACGACATTTGACACAAATATATGTATTTTTGTCGTTACCTAAAAGCATTTCTACATATTTCTTCTATATTGTCCCCCAACTTCAAACAGGCCTTCTGTTATTTGGCCCAAGGAACACACTTTGGTGGCTTCCATTAGTTGCTCAAACATATTTTTATTGTGTATGGCTGCAGTTTTCACTTTTTCAATAGAAGAAGTTGCAATTTTTCTTTGCATTTTATGAAGATTTTGAAGGGTTTCTATTTGAACTTGCTTTTCTTCCTCTGTTGCCCGGATCACTTCGTCCGGTAACACTGTTGGTGAACCTTTACTGCTCAAAAAAGTGTTTACCCCAATAATTGGGAATTCTCCATTGTGCTTTAAAGTTTCATAATATAAGCTCTCTTCCTGAATTTTGCTACGCTGATACATCGTTTCCATTGCTCCCAAGACTCCGCCTCGTTCTGTTATACTATCAAATTCCTTCAAAACGGCTTCTTCCACAAGATCTGTCAATTCTTCAATGATGAATGAACCTTGAATCGGGTTTTCATTTTTAGCCAAACCCAACTCCTTATTTATAATCAACTGAATTGCCATAGCGCGACGTACACTTTCCTCGGTAGGGGTTGTAATTGCTTCGTCATATGCGTTTGTGTGAAGCGAATTGCAATTGTCATAAATAGCATACAAAGCCTGGAGCGTGGTACGAATGTCATTAAAATCAATTTCTTGGGCATGCAGGGAACGTCCCGAAGTCTGAATGTGATATTTCAGCATTTGGGCTCGTGGATTTGCACCGTATTTTTCTTTCAAAGCCTTAGCCCAAATCTTTCGGGCAACACGACCAATAACTGCATATTCAGGATCTATTCCATTGCTGAAGAAAAATGAAAGATTCGGGCCAAATTCGTTGATGTCCATCCCCCTGCTCAAATAATATTCAACATACGTAAAACCATTGGAAAGTGTAAACGCCAACTGGGTTATGGGGTTTGCGCCCGCTTCCGCAATGTGATAACCACTGATGGAAACCGAATAAAAATTTCGAACTTTTTTCTCAATAAAATATTCCTGCACATCGCCCATCAATCTCAAGGCAAATTCTGTTGAAAATATACAAGTATTCTGCGCTTGGTCTTCCTTTAAAATATCAGCCTGGACCGTACCGCGGACCTGTCGCAATGTTTCGTATTTAATTGTATCGTAAACTTCCAAATCCAAAACCTGATCTCCGGTAACGCCCAGAAGCATCAATCCCAAACCGTTGTTGCTTTCGGGCAAATCTCCGTGATATTTTGGTCTTTCAATTCCCTTTCCTTTGTAAATAGTTGTTATTTTTTTTACCACTTCATCCTCCAGACCATTCTCTTTAATGTATTTCTCACAATTTTGGTCAATGGCAGCATTCATAAAAAAGCCCAACAACATAGGTGCTGGCCCATTGATGGTCATACTTACGGAGGTCATGGGGTGACTCAGATCAAAGCCCGAATAAAGTTTCTTGGCATCGTCCAAACAACAGATGGAAACTCCCGCATTCCCGATTTTTCCATAAATATCAGGTCGTAGGTCTGGGTCGTTTCCGTATAAAGTAACACTGTCAAAAGCCGTGGAAAGTCTTTTGGCCGGTAAGCCCATGCTCACATAGTGAAAACGTCTATTGGTACGTTCAGGTCCACCTTCGCCTGCGAACATTCGGGCTGGATCCTCTCCTGTTCTTTTAAAAGGATAAAGCCCCGAGGTAAAAGGAAATTCCCCAGGAACATTCTCTTGAAGCACCCATTTCAAAATATCGCCCCAAGCCTGATATTTCGGAAGTGCAACCTTTGGAATTTGGGTATGCGACAGCGATTCGGTATGGGTATCTATATTAATTTCTTTCCCGCGAACCTTAAAGCTGTATATCGAGTTTTTATATTTGTTTACCTTTTCATCCCAACCAGTGATTATTTCCCAATTAAAAGGATCCAAGCTCAATTTTTCCCGGTCAAATTCAGCGAGCAACAATTTTAATAAATCCTTGTTTCCTACCATATCGGCAGGCAGGTTTTCTGAATTGACAATCGATTCGGAAACCATTCCCGTTTTATCAACTTTCGGTTTTTTTCCAGAAATGGATTCTATTGTTTTGAAAATTCCATACAGCCTTTGGGCTACTTCTGCCTGTTCCGAAGCTTTTCTGTCATAAGCTCTATTGTTTTCAGAAATTTCTGAAAGATAGCGCGTTCGCGAAGGCGGGATAACGAAAATCTTTTCTTCCATTTCTTCTGAAATGTGGAAATCGCTCTTTAAATCGGAATCTGTTTTCTCAGCAATTTTTCCCATAACTGCTTTGTACAGCTTGTTCATTCCAGGATCGTTGAACTGAGAGGCGATAGTGCCATAAACGGGAAGTTCATCCTGCGGGGTGTCCCAAAGATGATGGTTGCGGACATATTGTTTTTTAACATCGCGCAAGGCATCGAGCGAACCGCGTTTGTCAAATTTATTGATTGCCACCAAATCGGCAAAATCAAGCATATCAATCTTTTCAAGCTGGGTGGCGGCTCCAAATTCTGGCGTCATCACATATAGCGAAACGTCGCTGTGTTCCAAAATTTCAGTATCGCTTTGTCCAATTCCAGAAGTTTCAAGGATAATTAGGTCATATTCCGCAGCTTTCAGCACCTCAATAGCTTCGGTTACATATTTTGAAAGCGCAAGATTGCTTTGGCGCGTTGCCAAACTGCGCATATAAACCCTTGGCGAATTGATGGCATTCATTCGGATGCGGTCCCCCAAAAGTGCGCCCCCCGTTTTTCTTTTTGAAGGATCTACAGAAACAATTCCAATAGTTTTCTTTGGAAAATCTATCAAAAACCTTCTAACCAATTCATCCACCAAGGAAGATTTTCCCGCACCACCCGTCCCCGTAATTCCCAGAACAGGAGTGATGGATTTTTTATTTTTAATGTGAATTTTATCAAGGGTTTCTTTAGCAACCTCAGGAAAATTTTCTGCCGAAGTAATAATTCGCGCAATGGCACCTATTTCTTTCCTCGGAAGTTTTTCGAATTCCCCATTTAGTTTTTCGCCAATAGCGAAATCAGACTGCTCCACTAAATCGTTTATCATTCCTTGCAGCCCCATCTCTCGTCCATCGTCCGGTGTGTAAATGCGAGTAATGCCGTAATCCATCAAATCCTTTATTTCCGAAGGAAGAATCACGCCGCCGCCGCCGCCAAATATCTTTATGTGGCCGGCACCTTTTTCCTGCAACAAATTATACATATATTTAAAGTATTCATTATGCCCACCTTGATAAGAGGTCATGGCTATTGCGTTGGCATCCTCTTGTATTGCGGTGTTTACAACTTCTTCCACACTGCGGTCGTGGCCCAAATGGATCACTTCCACTCCTGTGGCCTGAATAATACGCCGCATAATGTTTATAGCGGCATCGTGGCCGTCAAAAAGGGAAGCAGCGGTAACAATGCGAACTTTGTACTTTGGTTTATAAGGATTTAGCTGTTGCATAATGTGTTTTACTTATAAATATGAAATGCAAATTTAGTCAAAACGTAACGAACGTAACGCTTTCGGGGATGAACGATATTAAAAATATTTCTAAAAAGTATTGCTTTTATTCAATATTTTTGTATCTTGCGTCATCAATATTAAACAATTTAAAACTTAACATTATGAAAAAAATTTACATTTTAGCACTTGCATTAGGTGCATTTAGTTTTTCGTCAAACGCTCAAGTAGAGTTGACGGATAATTTGGATTCTTATACTTTAGGTCCTATTTCTGCACAATCTCCACACTGGAGAAACTGGTCTGGCGTTGATGGTGGCGCTGATGATGCTAACGTTACCGATAACGAATCGTTTTCCGGTGCACAGTCACTTCTTATTAGTGGAAATGGACTAAGTGATATTATACTTTTGGTTCCTACTGCGCCTATTGATGGTATTTATTCCATTGAATTTATGGCTTATATTCCAGCAGGTAAAGCCGGATATTTTAACATGCAGGCCGCACTTACTCCAGAAGGTACAGCTTGGACCCAAGCTTTAATGGGCGGTAACGTTTATTTTAACTGCGATGGCGCTTCTGGTGGATCTGGAGGGGTAACAGGAGTTATTGACTGCTCTTTGTTTGATGCTCCTTTTAGCTATCCAGAAGACCAGTGGTTTAAAACAGACTGCGTTTACAACATAGATACCCAAACTTGGAGCATGTTTATTGACGATGTTCAAGTAGTTATCGATTACCCACTTGCATTCGGAGCGCAGGTATTTATTGAATTGGCAGGTTTAGATCTTTATTCTGCTAGTGCTGCAAACGAAATGTACTTTGATGATATAGTTCAATACAAAGGTGATATAACTCAAACAGGTAGTGCTGATGATTTTTCAGCTAGCAAATTCTCTGTATTCCCTAACCCAGTTAAGGATGTGTTGAACATCAAATCTGCAAATGCAGTTGACAACGTTACTGTATATGATATCCTTGGAAAAGTAGTTCTTCAGGAAAACCCTGGAACCATTTCTCCTTCTATCAATATGAGCAATCTTTCTTCAGGATCTTACTTAGTTCAAGTAACTATTGGAGATGCATCTAAAACTGTTAAAGTTCTTAAATAAGACTTTTTAAAAACTTTTTTACCAAAGGCCCTTCCATATGGAAGGGCCTTTTTTTTATTTGAAAAAACAAAAAAATCTATTTGGGCAAAAAAATAATTCTCCTCTGTTCAATATTTATTTTTAATTCCTGTGCTGAATCGAAAATTCAGCCAAAACGCAACCAGAATAACGCTCAAAGTCAATTATGATATAATAGATATTTTATTAAAAGTGTCATGTCAAAATAATTTTTTTGTATCTTAATACCTCAATATTATTTTATTAAAAATTTAACAAGATGAAAAAAAGATACCTTTTAGCACTTCTCTTAAGTGTATTCAGCTTTGCATCTTACTCTCAAACTGAGCTAACGGATGATTTTGAATCTTACACCTTAGGGCCCATATCTTCGCAATCTCCTCATTGGAGATCTTCGTCTGGCGTTGATGGCGACGGCGCAAGTGTTGTGAATGAAGAAGCTTTTTCTGGATCACAGAGCCTATATATTTCAGGAAATGAATTTGACGAAATACTGTTGTTGGTTCTATCTGCCCCAACATACAGTGTTTACACAATTGAATTTTTCGCTTTAATTCCTTCAGGAAAATCCGGTTATTTTAACATGCAGGCTGCCCTTACTCCAGATGGAACTCCTTGGAACCAAGCTTTGATGGGTGGTCATGTTTTCTTTAACTGTGATGGTGCTTCTGGAGGTCTTGGTGGTGTGACTGGAGTGATTGACTGCTCCGCTTTTGATCAGTCTTTTACGTATCCAGAAGATCAATGGTTTAAAGTTGAATGTTTCTATGACCTTGACGCCCAAACTTGGGATATGTACATAGATTATATCCAAGTCGTATTTGATCAACCATTCGCTTTCGGCTCTCAAGTATTTAGTGAATTGGCTGCGCTTCAGTTTTACCCAGCAAGTGCCAACAATGAAATGTATATTGATGATGTCACTCTTTTCAAAGGTGAAATAACTCAAAGCACTAACGATTTTGAGGCCAGCAAATTCTCTGTATTCCCTAACCCAGTGAAGGATGTATTGAACATCAAATCTGCAAATGCAGTTGACAACGTAACTGTATATGATATCCTTGGGAAAGTAGTTCTTCAGGAAAACCCTGGAACCATTTCTCCTACTATCAACATGAGCGATCTTGCTACTGGATCCTATTTGGTTAAAGTAACTATTGGAAACGCGTCCAAAACAGTTAAGGTTCTTAAATAAGACTTTTTAAAATCTTTTTTTACCAAAGGCCCTTCAATATTGAAGGGCCTTATTTATATTTGAAAAAACAAAAATCTAAAACCTATGTGGATCAAAAAAATATTCCTTTTCTGTTCAATATTTATTTTTATTTCCTGTGCTGAACTGCAACAAGTGGTTGACACACTTCCCAATCAAACAGGAACAGGTATCGGGATGGATTCCACTACAATAGCCAATGGTTTGCGACAAGCATTAGATCTGGGTATAGAAAAACAGGTAACCAAGCTTACGCAAAAGGATGGTTTTTACAATAATCAATTGGTGAAAATCTTGCTGCCCCAAGAACTGCAGAAAGTAGATCAAACCCTGCGCGACATCGGTTTGGGGAGTCTTGCAGACGAAGGTATAAAGGCACTTAACCGCGCTGCTGAAGATGCTGTGAAACAAGCCACACCTATTTTTGTAAGCGCAGTAAAAGATATCACCTTCTCTGACGCAAAAAATATACTTTTGGGTCCGGACAATGCAGCCACCAATTATTTGGAACAACGCACCAACGCTGCCCTTTACACAAAATTTAACCCGGTAATAAAAAACTCTTTTTCCAAGGTGGGCGCAGACCAAATATGGAACAATATTATTACAAAGTACAACTCCGTACCGTTTGTAAATAAGGTAAATCCTGATCTAACTGATTATGTTACCAATGAAGCACTAAAGGGTGTTTATAAAATGATCAGCGTGGAAGAAAAGGATATTAGAAACAATATCTCCGCCCGAACCACAACCTTGTTGAGGCAAGTGTTTGCACTGCAGGATTAAGATATAGTTATGGTTTTAACACAATCCCTCTAAATATCCACCCTTTTATGATACTATTAACCTAGCGTTAGTACTACCTTCTCTCTTTCAAAATTACCTTTGTCGCTACAATAGTTTTAGGAATGATAAGTTGGTTCAGAAAAAAATCCAGGATTGAAAAACTGAAAGAAAGATATACTCTTTTAATGAGGCGGTCTTTCAAAACGGCTTTGAAAGATGTCGAAAAAAGTGAACATTTCCATCATCTAGCCGACAAATTGTTCCAAGAAATTAAATATCTTTCTCTTCATCAAAACGATAAGTAATAGGGTTTGGCTAGATGCTATTCAAAACTATTAAATATCTCTATTCCCCAGAACGAATAATCGTTTTCCAATCAGAAAAATTCGCCGAGTATGGCTTTCATTTCAAGCTGGATGGTTTTGGCCTCACGGGCCGCAGCTTCTGCGAATTCATTGGTATTTGATGCGTAAATAATTCCTCTCGAAGAATTCACGAGCAGCCCAATATTTTCGGTCAATCCGTATTTACAGACTTCCTTTAAGCTTCCGCCCTGCGCGCCAACCCCAGGGACCAATAAAAAACCGTTGGGTATAATTTTGCGGACTTCTGCGAGATATTCCGCTTTTGTGGCACCAACAACGTACATTAAGTTTCCACTATTTTTCCATTGTTTTGATGTTTTCAAAACTTGTTTGTACAACTCTTCTCCATCAATTTTTTTGGTTTGAAAATCGAAAGCACCTTCATTCGATGTCAATGCCAGTAAAATGGTATGCTTATTTTTGAAAGCGAGAAAAGGTTCCACTGAATCCTTTCCCATATATGGTGCAACCGTTACGGCATCAAACCCCAAATCTTCAAAAAATGCTTTCGCGTAGCGGGAAGAAGTATTGCCAATATCGCCGCGTTTTGCATCGGCAATAGTGAAAATTTCAGAATATTTTTCGTTCAAATAATTTATGGTTTTTTCCAACGATTTCCAGCCCTTCAGTCCATACGCTTCATAAAATGCAATATTTGGTTTGTAGGCAACTGCATATTGATGGGTTGCATCAATAATGGCTTTGTTGAAAGAAAATATTGGATCTTCTTCTTTTAATAGAAATTCAGGGATTTTTTCAAGGTCAACATCAAGACCAATGCAAAGAAAGGATTTCTTTTTTCGTATTTCTGAAATTAAATTTTCTGTAGTCATAATCAAATATTTCAGAAGATAGGATTTTTAAAAATTTTCGCCGGTTTCCATTAGCTTTTCAGTATTGCTAACCAATTGTAGCTCATCTATTATTTCCTGAATATCACCATTCATAATATTACCCAAGTTATAAAGCGTAAAGTTAATCCGGTGGTCCGTAACGCGGCCTTGTGAATAGTTGTAAGTTCTAATCTTCGCACTACGGTCTCCACTCGTTACCATGGAGCCACGTTTTAACGCATCTTCGGCCTGTTTTTTGGCTAGTTCCATATCATAAAGTCTTGAGCGCAATACTTTAAACGCCTTCTCCTTGTTCTTGTGCTGCGACTTTTGATCTTGACACTGCGCCACCAATCCAGTTGGAATGTGCGTTAACCGAACCGCGGAATAAGTAGTGTTTACTGACTGTCCGCCCGGTCCGGAAGAACAAAAGAAATCTACACGAACATCCTTTGGGTTAATTTCAACATCAAATTCTTCAGCTTCAGGAAAAACCATCACGGTTGCGGCACTTGTATGGACACGTCCTTGGGTTTCAGTCTGAGGCACTCGTTGCACGCGATGAACACCTGCTTCAAATTTAAGAGTTCCGTAAACGTCCTCTCCCTCTATTTCAATCTGCACTTCCTTAAACCCGCCACTGGTACCTTCGTTAAAATCGATCACATTAGTTTTCCAGCCTCTATTCTCGCAATATTTAGTGTACATTCTGAAAAGATCCCCAGCAAAAATACTCGCTTCATCACCACCCGTTCCGGCTCTAATTTCCATCACGGCATTTTTGGCATCTTCAGGATCTTTAGGAACCAAAAGAAACTTAATTTCCTCTTCCAACTCTGGCAAACGGGTCTTCGCTTCTTCCTGTTGCAACTTCGCCATTTCCACCATTTCCGCATCACTTCCGTCTGAAATTATCTCTTCAGCTTCCGTAATATTATCGGTAAGTTCCAAAAATTCAGCTCGTTTCTCCATCAAAATCCGCAAATCCTTATACTCTTTGTTCAACTGGATATAGCGCTTTTGGTCGCTCATTATATCCGGTTGAATAATGAGGTCGCTCACCTCGTCAAAACGTTGTTTTATTATTTGAAGCCTGTCTAACATATACATTTTATAATGGCTGCAAAGCTACAATTTTTTGAACAAAATCTATTTGAAGAAAACTGGGAATAAAAGAAGCTATTATTGGAGAGTTTTGTGGTTTGTGGTATATTTAACAAATAGAAAACTAAATAACTTACGCACATGTGCGGGATAACACCAACACGTATGTCGTTTATACATATGTTGGCAACAAGCTAAAAAAAATAGGAGTAATAAAAAAATATAATTAATATGTTAAATTTTGGAATAAAAAATGAGAGGCTTCTCGATGGACTTCGCAAGAATGTTCTTGAAAGTACCAATTATAAAAAAGGCGAAAAAGAGTCTAAAACATTCTATAATGATGTTGGTAATAAATTAAAGACAATTTATTACAAAAATGGAAGAATTGATTTTGAACAAAAATTTTCTTTTGAAAACGGCTTTCCTAAAGGTTACACAAATTATTCTTCAAATGGCTTCGAACAAGGTAACGGAAATTATATTTTAAATTATCAAGGACAAATAATAGAGAAATATCATAATGGACAAATTGAAGAGAAATATCGTTATGATAATTCTGGTCGATTAATTGAAGTATTATATCCGGAATCAAATTCAAAAAATATTTATGAATATGATGAAAATAATTTAGCAATTAAACTATTAGTTGTACAAGGAGGATTTAATTTTTTTGGTGGACCAAGCAAACAATTGACACTATATATAAATGATAAGTTTGGGAATATTGTTTCATTTAAAACTTTTAATGGAGACACGAATGAATTACTTTATACTCAAGAAAATAAAATAAATTTTGAAGGTGATGTCGTTGAAACTATTGGTCGATTACCAAATGATACAATTGTTGACGAAATTATATTTAATTATCAATATGATGATGAAGATAATTGGGTTGTAATGGAAACTATTAATGAACGCAGGAATATACGATTTGTTAAAAAACGAGAATTGATTTATTCGTAAGAGATTAGCTATTCTACTTATTGATTTAAAAACTCCAGCAATTCACTAATACAAGTAACTTTGGATAAAAACCTTAAAATTCACATATTATGAAAGGAGCTGTTTTAATAATTGGTTCTCTACTTTGGGAGAATGAAAAAAACGCATTAAATTCTATACAAGGAAAATTAAGAAGTGATTGGAGAAAAAAATTAGATTTGGAGAAAAAAATTGCTGTAAATGTCCCTATTCGATATGGAAGAAAATCCACATCTAGAAGTTGCACTTATACAATGATTTTTTCTAATTCCGTTTCTGATTTTGGAACCGCATTTATTGTCCCGTTCAAAAATGAGATAGAGGGTTTTGAAGAATTAAAACATCAAGCTTTAGAGCTATCTGAAGCGGAAGGTATTTCAACTGAAAAGCACCCAAATAGACTGAAAGCATCTTGGGGTTCTGTTGGAGTCTTATTCAATAAATCAAAAGAAAAGGAATTGGATTCAATAAAAAGGAAATGGCATCAAGAATTTAATTTTTTTAAAAACAGTGATTACAAAATCGGAAAAGAAGAACCCTCAATAAAGAATAATGGAGAATTGAATTTTCCATTCAAAATACCCGAAAACATAGACTACGTATTTGCAACACCAGTAGTACCAAATATTTCTGAATATCCAACAAATGAGAAAATAATAGAAGCTATTATTGAATCTAAGCCCAGATACGATACTTACATAAAGGAAAATTTTCAGAATGGAATCAGAGTTCAAGGCGATGAAGAAATCATAAGGAAAATTGGTTAGTTATGAATAAAGCCAGTTGCCAACAAGGCATAAACACAATAGCGGGTAAATGCTAAACCCGAAAGTAATTTTATAAGTCTAAAGTCTGTTATAAACTGAAAAGTCCGAGCATCAATCCCGCTACTGCGCTTATACTGGACGTGTGCAACATATAAGAAAACCGAATAATGAGATTAGAATTTTTAGGTCACGGACTGCATAAAGACCACACAAATACTGTTGGTCATTATCTGATTGATACTTTTAAAAACTCGGATTATGAAACATTTATTGGTTTTTCTGCTTTCACAAAAATGTCAGGAATAAATAGTATAAAAACAGAGTTGCTCTTAGCTAAAACTAACTTCAAGTCGATTAAGTTCTATTTAGGAATTGTTGAAAAAGGAACTTCCAGAGAAGCCTTGAAATTCTTGATAGAAAACGAAATTGAAACATATATTTTTTGTACTTCAGACCAAATAATGTTTCATCCAAAGATTTATTATTTTGAAGGTAAACACAACAATCGTTTTATATTAGGCTCTTCGAACCTTACCAGTTATGGACTGTTTCACAATATCGAATCTTCAACTTTTATGGAGTTTTCAAAAAATGACCAACAAGGATTAAAATATGTAAGACAATTCGAAAATTACTTCAACTCAATTTTAACCGGAACTGACAAAAATGTTGAAAGACTTACTAACGAAGTTTTAAAGGACTTAATAAATTCCGGTTTTGTTTGGCCTGAATCTCAAACCAGAGACGATTTTGAGTTTGTCAAAAAAAACAAAAATCTTTTTGGAAAACGAAAAAAAATAAAGTTCGAAAAAGAAAAATTAGGAAAAATAAAGCCAACTAAACTAAATAAGAAATATCAAAGTAAATACGATATTCCGCCAATAACAGATACATACTTAAAAAGTTGGCCAAAATATTTTGAGTTATTTAAAGAGTTTAAACAAGAAAACAAACACAAAGGACACAGATATGGTGTTACCGTTCCAAGAGATTATAAAAACCCTTCATTATATACTTGGTATTTAAAACAAAAAATATATTCCAAAAATGATATGCTTTTACCAGAGCATTTAAAACTATTAAGAGATGAGAAATTTTATTTTGGGGATGCACATAAATTATGGCAAGAATACAAAGATTACCAAAAAATAAAATTGATTGAAAAAGCTTTAGAAGATGGCGAAGATATAGGATTAAGTCAACGTTATGAATATAAAGGCGTTCGTTTAGGGACTTGGCTTCAAGCTCTTAAAAAAGCAAACAAAAGTGGAAAAAAACTTGATGTTCTTGAAAAAATAGAAAACCTCGGACTTGATATTTCTGCCAAAAGCAGGAACCCAATTGATACAGCGTCAAGATTTCTTAAGGATTTATATGACGATGAAGACCCAAATAAAATGAATTGGCAGAATAGATTCAATCACGCAGTTCGAGATAACAAGGAGAAATTAACTTCCGAATTAATTAAAGAAATAGAAGATGTTTGGATATTACAATTTGGGGAAGAAAGAAGTTGGGAAAAAATTAGAGAAAGAGAACGAGATAGAACAGCTGATTGGAAAGCCTTTAGATATAATCAAAAAGTGAATCCGAATAAAAAATGGTTCGGACCTACATCAAAAATGGGAGACTTATATTATTGGGTACGACAAAAAAGAGAATTTAAATCAAGAATGGATTTGGTCAAAAACAATTTTAATGAACAAGAAAAATCCGAATTAAGAAATGAAGGCTTTGAAATATAAATACGTTGCACAACAAAGAATAAGCTATGGCTTGGTCAGTCCTTACTTGGAAAATCCTGCGGATTTTCCAAATTCAGTTTTTATTTGGAGAGGTTAGTGCTTTAGTACGCCACAGCTCAAGATATACATAAACGTTACCTGCAAGCAAAATAAATGAGAAGTATGACAGAGGAAGAGCGAAAAGCAAAATTACAATCACAACAGAATGAACAATATTTAGCGATTGGTAAGTTCGTCGTTAATTTTGAGCACCTATTTTTTGCAATTAAAAATAAACTACGATTTCTTTGCGGAACAGCTGAAGAAGTCACAATTCTTTTAGAGCCATTTTCTGCAAGTCAAACTATTGAACACCTTTCGAATGTTGTGGCTTGGAAGTTGAAAAATCGTAAAGAAGATGATCCAGAAAAACAACTCTTTAAACTGCTTATTTCTGATTTAAAAGCAATTAATTCTAAACGAAACTTAATAGTGGATAATTCGGTTCGATTTGTGCCAGTGATTTCGGTTTCATAGTGCCAGGCATTTCGGTTCAAACTGTGCCATTTTTGCTTACACCTGAAAAACCTATAACGGTTCGATTTGTGCCACTTTGAAAGATCAAGTATTAAT
>JAENXC010000022.1 GCA_016649715.1 Flavobacteriaceae bacterium
AAGCCGGTTCTCAAAAAATAGATTGTCCAAAAGTCCTGGCAACCAAACGCTGTTTTTATTAACTGTTTTCATATTGATATATTGTTTTATTTTTAACTAATTTCATTCATTAATAACCAATAACAATTCCATTGTTAAAAACAAGACATTTTGACGGCTTTTGAGTGATTATATATGCCTTTTTGTCTTATAAATCAATTCCATGAAACATTTCTTTATACGCTTTGCTACTTTTTTTAGAACAGTAAAGAGTAAGATTGCCTTTTATCCAACACTTATAGCCATCGCTGGATTCTTCCTTGCTTTGGGAATGATAATTTTGGAGCAACAAGGTATCTCCAGAAAAATAATCGATGTTTTCCCGATGTTGATGGTGGAAGATGGAGATACGGCGCTCAACGTTCTAAGCACTTGCATTGGAGGGCTGATTTCAATGATGGTTTTTAGTTTTTCAATGGTGATGCTTTTGTTGAGTCAGGCGTCCAGCAACTTTTCACCGCGTTTATTGCCAGGGTTAATTTCTAACAAAAAGCACCAAATAATTTTAGGTATTTTTTTGGCGACAATCGTTTATAACATATTTACACTCTTTTCCGTAAATACCAGCGAAGAGAAATACACGCTACCAGGTTTTTCAATTCTTCTCGGTGTTTTATTTACAATTGTTTGTCTTTCTGCCTTCATATTTTTTATACATAATATTTCCCAGAGTATTCAGATCAATAATATAATGGATGGAATTTATGCCCAGGCTAAAAACCGTTTGAACGAAATTATTAATGCTGAAGAAAAGGCCTCTAAAAACCTTGCCGTCCCTTTTCCGGATACTTCGGAATGGCACTGTTATAGTTCTTCTAAAAGCGGTTATTTCCAAAATATTTCTATCAAAAACATCACTGAAATATGTAAAAAGAATGATGTCCGTATTTATATAACAATACCTAAAGGCTTATTTGTTTTGAAGAATAATTCGTTTTTAAAAACGAGCAGGTTGTTGGATGAAAAGATTGTTGATGAAATATTTTCTAATATAAATTTTGCGCGCGGTGAATATATCCGAGACAATTATACGCTAGCTTTTAAGCAGATTACAGAAATTGCCGTAAAGGCTATGTCGCCAGGAATAAATGATCCTGGAACCGCTATTAACGCCATTGATTATTTAACGGAGCTCTTTGCACTACGGATGAAAAAAAATAACTCAGGAGTTCTTGTCGCTGATAATGAGGCTTATATAAAGATTGCCATTATTCAATTTGAGGAATTGCTTTATAATGTTATGGCATCTTTGCGCACCTATTGCAAGCACGACCCGTTAGTGATGCAAAAACTGATTTGGATGCTGAAGTATTTACAAGTGCAACCCGCTGCGGACGAAACATATACAACGACGATTAAAGAAGAATTAAAAGTACTTATAGATAATATGGATTTTGATTCTGAAAAAGACGAACGTATTTTGAGAACATTGGCCGAGATGAAAACAGATTCATAAAAAAAGCCTTCCAGTTTTATTTGGAAAGCTTTTTAAATAATTTTAATCGAGAATAATTAAGAAAGTACCGCTTTAACCATATCTGCAGCTTCCTGAAATTCAATTGCGCTTTGAACGTCAAGTCCGCTGTTGTCAATCAATTTTTTTGCGATATCGGCATTGGTTCCCTGTAAACGCACAATGATTGGTACGTTGATGGTTCCCATATTTTTATAGGCATCAATAATTCCTTGCGCCACACGGTCGCAACGAACAATTCCGCCAAAAATATTTATCAAGATTGCTTTTACATTTGGGTCTTTCAAAATTAATTTGAAAGCCGCTTCAACACGCTCGGCATCGGCAGTTCCGCCAACGTCAAGAAAGTTTGCAGGCTCCCCACCTGATTGTTTAATAAGGTCCATTGTTGCCATTGCAAGTCCAGCGCCGTTAACCATACAGCCCACGTTTCCGTCAAGGTCCACATAGTTAAGACCTTTTTCCTTCGCTTCAACTTCAACAGCGTTTTCCTCGCGGATATCGCGCATTTCCAAGTAATCTTTATGGCGAAATAAGGCATTATCGTCAATACTTACTTTCGCATCAACCGCGATAATTCTATCATCACTTGTTTTTAAAACTGGGTTTATTTCGAAGAGAGAAGAATCAGATTCATTGTAAGCTTTATAAAGAGCAGTAACAAATTTCGTCATTTCCTTAAAAGCCTTTCCGCTCAACCCAAGATTGAAAGCAACTCTTCTAGATTGAAAACCTAAAAGACCAACAGCTGGATCAATTTCTTCAGTAAAAATTAAATGCGGAGTTTCCTCGGCAACGGTTTCAATATCCATTCCACCTTCGGTAGAATACATAATCATATTTCTTCCAGTGGAACGGTTTAAAAGAACGCTCATATAATATTCTTCTGGCTCATTATCGCCCGGATAATATACATCCTCGGCAACCAAAACTTGGTGTACCTTTTTTCCTTCCGCAGAAGTTTGCGGCGTAATAAGGTTCATTCCAATGATTTTTCCAGCAATATCCTCAACTTCCTGTAAATTCTTTGCAAGTTTAACACCACCGCCTTTTCCACGACCACCCGCGTGAACTTGAGCCTTAATTACGTGCCAGCCCGTTCCGGTTGTTTCGGTAAGTTTTTTTGCGGCTTCCACTGCCTCTTTTGGAGTGGTTGCCACGATACCGCGCTGAATCTCAACGCCAAAACTGTTTAAAATTTCTTTTCCCTGATATTCGTGTAAATTCATAGTAACGATTTTGTACCTTCCCGTTTGGCAGGCAGGCTTGTTTATGGATTGCAAAAATAACAAATGTAACAGGAATGCACTAATGTTTTTTAAGGCATTACTCTCCGAACTTCTAATGTGTTATTGAAAATGGAATTTTAAGTATTTATTAATGAAGTAATTCGGGCTACATCACTATTTTTGCGCCTTAATTTTTAAAAATTTATTCTTAAAACCATGAAAAATCAAGACCTTTTGGCAATTGCCCAAGAATTTGGAAGCCCTGTTTATGTTTATGACGCTGCTAAAATTGAAAAGCAGTATAAACGCTTGACCAGTGCTTTTGAAAAGGTGGAGAAGTTGAGAATAAATTACGCAGTAAAAGCACTTTCAAATATTTCTGTGCTTAAATTGCTCATTAATATGGGAAGTGGTTTGGACACGGTTTCAATCCAAGAAGTGATGCTCGGCCTGGAAGCTGGCGCAAAACCTGAAAACATTATCTACACGCCCAACGGAATTTCTTTGGAAGAAATAGAGAAAGCTGCAAAACTTGGAGTTCAGATAAATATCGACAATCTTTCTATTCTGGAGCAGTTTGGAACCAAGCATCCCAAAACACCTGTGTGTATCCGTATAAATCCTCATGTCATGGCGGGTGGAAATGCAAATATTTCCGTGGGACATATTGATAGTAAATTCGGGATTTCAATCCATCAAATGCCTTTGCTCAAAAGGATAGTTGAAAACACAGGAATGAACATCAACGGAATCCATATGCACACCGGAAGTGATATTCTGGATATTGACGTATTCCTATATGCTTCGGAAATACTTTTCAACGCTGCCGAAAATTTCGACAATCTTGAATTTATTGACTTCGGAAGCGGTTTTAAAGTTCCCTATAAAGACGGCGATATTGAAACAAATGTTGAAGAACTCGGCAAAAAACTGAGCAAACGTTTCAATGAATTCAATAAAAAATACGGAAAAAAACTAACATTGGCTTTTGAACCGGGTAAATTTTTGGTAAGTGAAGCAGGGCAATTTTTGGTGAAAGTGAATGTGATAAAACAGACAACGTCCACAGTTTTTGCTCAGGTTGACAGCGGTTTTAACCATTTGATCCGCCCGATGTTTTACGGCTCACAGCACGAAATTTCAAATGTTTCCCGTCCACACGGAAGAGATCGTTTTTACACAGTAACAGGTTACATTTGTGAAACCGACACCTTCGCAAACAACAGAAGAATTCCAGAGATTCACGAAGGCGATATTTTGTCGTTCCACAATGCGGGTGCTTATTGTTTCACAATGTCCAGCAACTATAACTCCCGTTATAGGCCCGCGGAAGTGCTTTGGTATAAAGGCAAATCACATCTCATCCGTAAAAGAGAGACTTTTGACGATATTCTGAAAAATCAAATAGTAGTCGAGTTGTAAATTTTTAAATTTTAGGTTGTCGCATTTCTTTCTGAAGAAAAGTTATAGATTTGTTTGAGTTCAGTTATAGAATTTTAAACAAAATAGAAGCTTGAAAAGTACTTCTTCTAATTTCGCGGAAAGCCATTTTGACACAATTATTATAGGCAGTGGCGTTGGCGGTCTTTCAGCGGCTATTTTTTTGTCGCGTGCCGGCCAAAAGGTTTTGGTTTTGGAACAACACGATGTTCCCGGCGGTTGGTGCCACAGCTTTTATCTAAACGGACATCGTTTTACGCCGGGGGTTCATTACGTCGGGCTTTTGGAAAAGGGGCAATCTACCGCAAAACTATACGAAGCTTTGGGAATTGCTAATGACCTTACCTTTTTCAGAATGAATCCCTCGGCTTATGAGCATGTGTATATTGGTGACGAGCGTTTCAACTTTCCTGGAAATTTTGAAGATTTGGTTGTGGCGCTTGTTGAAAGATTTCCAAAGGAAGAAAAAAACATAAAAAAGTACTTAAATCTAGTCAGAAATGTTAGCGCGGAATTGCAGTTGCTTCCGCATGTAGAAGGTTTTTGGCAACATTTGACTATTCCTTATCGCACAAAACATATGGGTAAATATGCTCTTTTCAGTTTAAAAAGAGTTATAGATTGGCACATTAAAGATCCGCTTCTTAAAAAAATCCTCAACATTCAGTTTGGCGATCATGGGCTAGCCCCAGCAAAAGCAAGTTTCCCGTTGCATTGCGCGGTTATGGATCATTATTTTAACGGAGGTTTTTATCCCTGCGGCGGTGGTGCTGCCATTGTAAAGGCAATGACCACGGCTATAAAAATGAATGGTGGAGAAGTAAGAACACAACAAAAGGTAAAAAGAATTTTACTCGAAGGGAAAAAGAAAAAAACGTCTATTGGTGTTGAATTGGAGAGCGGGGAGAGGATATTTGCAAAACGGATCATATCAAATGCAGACCCTAATATTACGTATCAAAAATTTATTGGTGAAGAAAATTTAAGTAAAAGATTAAGGGAAAAGCTAAGTAAAACCAGATATTCCTGTACTTCCTTAATGCTTTTCCTAACGGTGGATATGGACCTTAGGGCTTCGGGAATCGATTCAGGAAATATTTGGTTGATGCCAAACGAAGATATGGACACGGTTTATGAACGAATGATGCAACCAGATATAACCAATGAAGAGGCAATTGAAGGAATGTTCATTAGCTGTACAACCCTTAAAGACCCTTCCAGCTTTGACGGAAAACACCATAGCATCGAGGCCATCACGTATCTGGATTACAAGATTTTTGAGAAATTTAAAAATGAAAAGGAACCTCGTTCTGAAGAATACCTTCAATTTAAAGAGTTACTGACGGAAAAGATGATAAAAACATTGGAGAAAGTACTGCCCAATATTCGTGAACATATTGTTCACAAAGAATTGGGCACGCCTATAACCAACGAGTACTATATAAATACAACAAAAGGAAGTGTTTATGGAACAGAGAAAAAACTTACGCAAATAGGTCCATTTGCCTATAAAGCGAAAAGCGAAATAAAAAATCTCTATTTATGTGGTGCCAGTATTGTGAGCCACGGTGTTGCCGGAGCTGGTTATTCAGGACTTCAGACTGCTGGTGAAATATTAAATCTGAAACAAAAAGACCTTTTAAAAACGGGCGACGATCAATCAATAACTATTCTGGAAGCAGAGGAAAATACTAATTATCCAAAATGGTTGAACAACAAAATAGAAAACAAAAAAAGAAAAATTTTAAGCAGTTAATCGATGGGCTTAATAGAAAATTATAAAATTAATAATTGTATTGTTAAAATGTAAATGAAGTTTCTGATATTTAGTTTTTAAAATAAATATTATTAAAAACTGTATTTGTCAATAATAATGCTATCTTTGCCGCTTATATTAATTTTTATTTAAATACAATGAACAAAGGAACAGTAAAATTCTTCAACGACACCAAAGGTTTTGGTTTTATCACTGAAGAAGGAACAAACAAAGAACATTTTGTACACGTTACAGGCCTAATCGACGAAGTTCGTGAAGGTGACGAAGTAGAATTTGATCTTCAAGAAGGCAAAAAAGGATTGAACGCGGTTAACGTAAAAGTACTTTAATATACGCAACACTTTTTTAAGAAAAGAGGTCGTCTAAAAACTATTTAGGCGACCTTTTATTTTATGCGCTACTTTTTAAAACCCTGCCCAAATTGAGTTATTGAGTTAATTGTTACTGGTTAAAAGTAAAACAAAGCGACTCTTAAATGGCTAAAGTCACTTTTTTAAGGTTGTGAGCCATCGCAATAAGTCCGATTTCGGTTTCTACCTTTTCAATTCCCCGCAGCATGAAGCGTTTGAAGTTCATGTTGTGCTTTATGTTCCCAAAAACCGCTTCCACATCCCAGTATCTTTGTTTGCGATGCGCCACTCCTTGCGGGCTCAATAGTCTCTCTTTGGCTTTTGCCTTAAGCCTGATGAGCTTATGGTTACGCTCAACAATACGGTTGCCCTTTGCTTTGTGGCATAGAGCTCTCAGCTGACAACCTTGATAGTTTTTTGCCTGATACCTGTCAATGATCTGTTTATATCCTGTGGCGGTAGTATTGTGATAACTTCCTATCTTTTCCATCGGCTGCACCATCGGGCAGTAGTAAGTGTCTGTTTCACTGTTATAATATAATTTGTTGCTCGCAAAAGGTTTTTTGTTCTTTCCTCGTTTTTCGTCTAATTGCTCTTTATGGAAGTAGTTATACTTTACAAAGGCTTCTATTTCTTTGTCCTCCAGATAGGTGTAGTTCTCATCGCTGCCATAACCTGCATCCGCAGTGAGTGATTGTGGTGTTTGGTTATATCCTTCGATAAAATCCTCGGTATGGTCAATAAGCGTTGTGGTATCTGCTGTAGTCTGCGCAAGGGTATCGTTGGCAATAAACTGATTGTTGGTTGAGGCTTGTAGATTATAACCCGGTTTAAGTTGGCTGTTCAACATATGGTCTTCTTTCATCCTCATAAAAGTAGCATCGGAGTCGGTCTTGCTCATAGAATTACGATCGCCTATCTGTGATTCTTGCTTGTTGTATTTTTCAATATTCTTGGGCTAGTTTTTCTTGGCATAATTGAGCTTTTGCTTTACTTTCTTGTCGATGTCCTTTCCTTGCAGGGCCCTGTTGATAGCTGCTATGGTTCTGGATACTTTATCTGGATCGATGGCTTCAAAACCGTCGGGCTCATTGGGCTTCTGTTCTTCTTGCGCAAAAACCGTTTCAACGAAGCGCCAGAGTTCTTTGAGTTGGTTTTCAATTCGGGCACGGGAAGTTTTGATGCTTTTGGCCCATACAAAGGTGTAGCGATTTGCATTGGCTTCTATTTTTGTGCCGTCCACATAAATCTCTTTTAGACTTAGATAGCCCTGCTCGCTCAATAGGATAACCACTTGATTAAAAATCTTCTTAAACTTGCCTTTTAACCTGCCCGAACGGAAGTTACTGATGGTATTATGGTCTGGCCTTATGCAGCCACTAAGCCATATAAAGTGTATGTTCTCACTAAGAGCCTGCTCTATCTTGCGCAAGGAATATAAATTACGCAGATAGGCATAGATTAAAATCTTGAGAAGATCTTTGGGATGATAACTGGAAGTGCCGCCAGCTTTATAGGTTTGCTCAAGAGTGCTTAAATCTATTTGGTCCAAAATGGAATTGACGATGCGAACTGGATGATTTGTGGGAACAAGATCATCATAACTGGGAGGAAGAAGACTCAGCTGATTCTGGCTGTTGGTCTTCCATGTGACTTTGCGTTTCATTCCATGAAATTAAACAAATTCACGCTTATTTCAAAATCAAAAAACAAAAAAAAAGAGACTGCCTTTTTAGACAGCCTTTTTTCTATTTTTAAAAAGTCTTTGAACAAATCGGGGTTTGATTAAATATTTTTATTACTTTAGACTTATTGATTCATTAACCTTAAACTCTTAAAAATTATGAAAAAATTTACTTTACCAATCGTATTGTGTGGCCTTCTGACCTTTTCGGTTTCTGGACAGCAAATTAACAATGATGTTCCGGTATTAACCTCGGGCGTATCAACTACTTCAATAATTACGAACACCCAGAATCGCGTGGTTTGTGATGGAGTTTTGGCGAATTACACCAATAGCATTCCTGATGGTGCGGGAGGTGTTACTTCCCAAGATTTTGAAGCAGCAAATGATGCTTATGACAGCTTTGCCGCCGATGATTTTGTAGCTCCAGCGGGCGGAGTTTCCTACATTTGTGAAGTTGCTATTACCGGTATCATAACAGGTGGTGGGTTATTAGCAGACCCTAATAGTGCAATTGTACTCCGTGTATTTGATGATACGGGTGCCGGCACTCCAGGTACGCAATTGTTTACTGAAACATTTCCAGGAACTACAGATGCGAATAACGACGGAAGTTTTATACTTGAACCTACTGTTCTCTTCCCCTTAACAGGAAGCACACACTATTGGTTAAGTGTTCAGGTTTCAATGGATTTCGGATTGGGAGGACAATGGTTCTGGGATACCGCTGGCGATGCTAATGACGATATTTTTGCTTGGCAGAACCCAGGTGGTGGATTTGGAATGGGCTGTGCTGTCTGGTCTCCCCATACTGTTTGTGGTCTTGCAGGAACTGCAGATTTATTGATGGATATAAGTTTCAATTCAGTTCTTGGTACAAACTCCAATTCATTGGAAGCTGCCGTTAATATTTTCCCCAACCCAGCACAAAGTCAATTTACCTTGCGTTCTGATGTATCGTTGAAAAAACTGACAATCTTTGATGTTCGCGGAAGAGTAGTAAACAATGTTGATTTATCAGAAATGTCCCATGAAAAAACTATCGATATTTCTTCCTTGGTTCCCGGCATCTATTTGGTTCAAATAGCGAGCGATAAAGGAACTGTGGTAAAACATTTATCAAAGAGATAAATTAGTTCTTAATAATTGAAGAGAATCTTCTGTCGCACATAGTGGCAGAAGGTTTTTTTTATTATAAATCCGTCATTTCTTTTTGCGCAACTTTGAATTCTTCAATCATATCTTTTAGAATCTGGGCCGCAGGTTTTATATCGTGAATAAGTCCGGCAATCTGCCCAATTTCTAATTCTCCCTCTTCCAAATCGCCTTCAAACATACCGCGTTTGGCTCTAGCGCGACCCAAATGTTTTATAAGGTCTTCCTTTGTGGGATTGGTATTGTAAAGCTGCATTACACTTTCAAAAAACTTATTTTTAAGCATCCGAACGGGCGCCAATTCTTTCAAGGTGAGTTGCGTATCGCCTTCTTTTGCATCCACAACCATCTGCTTAAATGCAGGATGCGATGAAGCTTCTTCCGAAGCAACAAAACGGCTACCCACTTGCACGCCGTCAGCACCCAAAACCATGGCGGCCAACATTCCGCGGCCTGTGGCAATTCCGCCAGCGGCTATCAAAGGGATGTCCAGTTGTTCTTTTACCATCGGGATTAATGTGAAGGTGGTAGTTTCTTCGCGACCGTTGTGGCCTCCTGCTTCAAAGCCTTCGGCAACCACGGCATCTATTCCAGCTTCCTGTGCTTTTAAAGCGAACTTTACACTGCTCACTACGTGAACAACTGTAATTCCGTGTTCCTTAAGTTTTGAAGTAAATGTTTTTGGATTTCCGGCGGAAGTGAAAACTATTTTCACGCCTTCTTCAATAATAATATCGATGATTTTGTCAATATCCGGATAGAGCATCGGCACGTTTACGCCGAAGGGTTTGGCGGTTGCATTTTTGCATTTCAAGATATGTTCCCGAAGCACTTCGGGATACATAGAGCCTGCGCCCAAAAGCCCCAAACCTCCGGAATTGGAAACAGCGGTGGCAAGACGCCAACCGCTGTTCCAAATCATTCCAGCTTGGATTATTGGGTATTGAATATTAAAAAGTTCGGTAACCCGGTTTTGCACTACTCTTTAATAATTTTATAGCTCGTTGTTTTGTTGTTTGAAGTGATGGAAGCAATATACATTCCCGAAGAAAGACCGGAAACGTCTATGCTGTTTTTCATTGAAGTGATTCTTGTTTGAAGAATCTTTTCGCCTAAAACATTATAGAGCGCAAATTTCGCATTTTCCACAGATTTTGGAAAAGATATATTTATTTGTGTGCTAACTGGGTTTGGATACAGTGCAAAATTAGTGTCCAGCATTTGTTGCTCTGTGCCTAAGGTCAAAAGGTAATCCAAGGCCGCACCAAAATCTGGAATGCCATAACCATATTGGTTTGTGGGGTTGTTGTACCTGTCAGCAGATTCGCGAATAGCCTGCATAACAACGTTGTTTTTCAAAGTGGGAACGGCTCCCCACAAAGAAGCAACGGCACCAGCTGTGATTGGTGAGCTAAATGAAGTTCCACTTGCGGTTGTAACATTGCCGTTTTGGCTAACGATTGCAGCATCCAGCCCTTTTGCCATTACGTCTGGTTTTATTACACCGGCAGAATTCGGTCCGCGTGAACTGAAAGAAACATAATTTCCATTGGCATCTACTGCACCAATGGTAAGTGAACCAGGAGCATCGGATGGTGTAGCAACATATCCAAAATCATTTCCAGCATTTCCGGCAGATACTACATTTATCAATCCTTTATCAAAAGCGGCATTAGAGCCTCGAGCGGCAATGGTAGTTTGTCCGTCAAGGTCAACATATTCGTGGTCAAAGCTAGTGTTGTCAAATGTTTGGTAACTTAATGAAGTATTTGTAACATAAACCCCTAAGCTATCGGCGCGTTCTAATGCTTCAACCCAATAGGCTTCTTCTGCTGGAGATTCGCTGTTATCGTCTTCCGTGATGAACAAATAATAGGATGCGCCTGGGGCAGTACCCACAAATTGACCGTTCAAGAATCCGGCGGCGTCGCTAAACGTGCCAGCTCCGTGGCTTCCGGTTCCAATGTAGTTTTCCTCTCGGGCCACAAAATCATAATAGCCTTTTAGTCTTCCTTCATTCCGCAATGTTGCATAAGCTGGATTGGTCAATACGCCTGGATAGCCATTGTCCATATAGGCCACGAGGATATCTTGTCCGGTATAATTGTTTTCGTGAAGATAATCCACATTGATCATCTCTGTTTGGTTGGTGGCACTTCCGTAGTTATAAACAGGTCTGGATTGGTTTTCAATTTCAAATTTGTCTTTTGTGAATTGTTTTCCTCCGGTTGGTCTGTTTAAGCTTTTGTCGGCAAACTCCACATCGGTAACGAAAGTAAGGTTCAATAAGTTGTTGATGTTGTTTTGGGTGCCGCGCACATAAACAGCATTCAGCCATTTTGATTTTGCAAGAACTGAAATTCCTGCTGCAGCCTCAATTGTGGCTTTTTGGGTTTCATTCAACGGCACGTCGCGATCATCAATAACAATTCCTTGGGCATTTTTTCTGTCTATGGCCGCTTGTGTCAAAATTGTTACAGGGTCTGCCAAACCTGTAGCAACCACTGTTGGGTCCTTGGCTTCCAAATAAACGAGTGCGTCTTCGGTTTGTGCGAAACTAAATGTAGAAATAAAAATAAGCACTAGTAGGGATAATTTTTTCATCATATATTTTTTTAAGAGATTACACCACTTCCAAGCAATTCAGAGCCGTTGTACCAGGCAACAAATTGACCTTCCGTAATGGCGGATTGTGGGGTTTCAAAGATAACATAAAGTCCTGAAACTGTACAATGCAAAGTTGCTTTTTCTAAAGGTTGTCTGTAACGGATGCGTGCCATCACCTCCATTTTTTCGTCTTCAGCCAGTTTTAGGTCTTCGCGGATCCAATGTATTTCTTCGTCTTTAACAAAAAGCCCACGTCGGTACAGACCGGGATGGTCTTTGCCTTGACCAGTGTAGATTACGTTTTCATCCACGTCTGTGTCAATTACAAAGAGCGGCTCTTTTGTTCCGCCCACAGCCAAACCTTTGCGCTGGCCTTTTGTAAAATAGTGTGCCCCGTGATGAACACCCACTTGTTTGCCGTCCACGATTGTATATTTTCTTTTGGCTGATAGATATTTTAATTTTTCTACTTCGGAAGAAAAATCCGGTTGGCTTCTTTTGTATTCTGAAAAACTTGCTGGTACTTCAATGATAACTCCGTCTTTTGGAGCCAATTTCTGCTGAAGAAACTCAGGCAGCCTCACTTTTCCGATGAAGCACAAACCTTGCGAATCGCGTTTTTCGGCTGTAATCAAACCTTGTTGTGAAGCGATCTTCCGAACTTCCGGTTTCAATAATTCGCCAATGGGGAAAAGGGTTTTCGCAAGCTGTTCCTGCGAGAGTTGGCACAGAAAGTAGGATTGATCTTTGTTCGGGTCTTTTCCGGCTAATAATTGATAAATTTCTTTCCCGTCCTTTTGGATGGTGTCTTTTCTACAATAATGCCCCGTTGCCACAAAATCAGCACCCAAACCGAGGGCTATTTTCATAAAAACGTCAAACTTTATTTCTCTGTTGCAGAGCACATCTGGATTTGGCGTTCGCCCCATTTGATATTCGCGGAACATATAATCAACGATGCGTTCTTTGTATTGTTCACTTAAATCTACCGTTTGAAAGGGAATTCCGAGTTTTTCGGCTACGAGCATAGCGTCGTTGCTGTCTTCCAGCCACGGACATTCGTCAGAAATTGTAACGGAATCATCGTGCCAATTTTTCATAAAAAGGCCAATAACGTCATAGCCCTGTTCTTTTAAAAGATAGGCTGCTACGCTGGAATCTACACCTCCGCTAAGTCCGACAACTACTCGTTTTTTCATAATAATCTAAGAATGTGCAAAGATACGATTGGAAAGCACCAAATTCCAAGCTTCAAATTCCAAAGAAATCACAAAATGTCATTAATCAAAGAACAATCAGTATTCAATTATTGGTTCTCCAGAGAAAGTTTGTGGTTGTACCTTTGGAATTTGGTCCTTTTATGTTGGAGATTATTTGGTCCCGATAGCTATCGGAATGGGATTTGCTTTCTGGAATTTTTGAAAGTTATTTTTCGTTTTTCTTCGGAAACGTTTCCTCCAAAACCACTTTCCCGTCTTTGTAGTATTTCCAAAGTCCGTGTTTTTTTCCATCCTTGTAAAAACCTTCAATTACCACATTGCCATTGGCATCGTAATATATTCCGGGGCCTTGAAGTTGGTCGTCTTTATAAAGTAGTTTTTTTAGAAGTACGCCATCGGGTGAGTAGTAGTTGTCTTCCCCTTCTTTGATGCCGTTTTTATAATTTGTCTCTTCGGTAATTTTTCCGTCGGGGTAGTAGGTGGTTACTTTTCCGTTAAGTTTTCCGTTGGTGTAATTCTCGCGCGTCATCACATTTTTGGACTTTTCGTGATAGTAAACCCATTCGCCAAGGCGGTCTTTGTCCTTCATTTTCCCTTCGCTGACCAACTTACCTTTAATGGTGAAATATTTCACTTCGGCAATATTGTCTTTGCTATTAAAGTTTTTGGTTACCGTGGGTTTGTCTTTGCACTCTGCACAATAAAACTTGAATTCGCCCACTTCCTTTCCGTGCTCAAAAGTGCCTTCGTAGCGAAGTTGTTTTGTGCCATCATATTTTTTTTTCCAAACTCCATGACGCTTGCCTTGGGCGTCCATTTGGTTTATTTCACTTTGTGAAAAAACGTGGACGGAACCGAAAATTATTCCGAAGAAAAAGATTAGAGCGATTTTTTTCATAATTGTATTTCATTTACTAAGAGAGTAAACGGTGTAATTTGTATTCTATTTTAAAAATAAATCTGGAAGGATTTTCCCCCTTCGCTGAAATAGCTTGTGCCTCCGCTAAAGCTTCTGCGACACAGTCGGTGGACAAGGGAAACCCTTCCAGATTAAGAATTTTATTTACAAACGTGAGAGTCCCCACCTTCGGGGGCTAGGGGGCTCTATTTTTTCTTTTTCTGCTCTTCAGCTTGCTCCATCATTTCTGACATTTTGCGCTGAAACTTGTTCTGTTTTTTCGGTGTGGCCTTTTTTACTTGAATTTTAGCGTGGATTTTGTTCTCATCAATGATGAAGTTTTTTATCACGAGCATAATCCCGATGGTAATCAGGTTTGAAATGAAATAATACAACGAAAGCCCACTCGCGTAGTTGTTGAAGAACACCAACATAAACAGCGGCGAAAGGTACATCAGAAATTTCATGTTCGGCATTCCCGGTTGTTGCTGTGCCTGCATGTTCTGGCCCATGGTCATCATCATATAAACGAAGATGGCGATGGAAGCGAGAATTGGGAACAGACTAACGTGGTCTCCATAAAAGGGAATGTGGAACGGCAATTCCGCCACGGTGTCATAACTGGATAGGTCTTCCGCCCAAAGGAAACTTTTCTGCCGCAAATCAAAAGCGGAAGGGAAGAACGTAAAGAGCGCATAAAACACGGGAATCTGCAATAATGCTGGCAAACACCCTTTCAGCGGACTGGCGCCAGCGGAGTTTTGCAGCTTCATGGTTTCTTGCTGTATTTTCAGTTTGTTGTCTTTGTATTTCACTTTAATTTCGTCCATTTCAGGCTTTAAAACCTTCATTTTTGCCTGTGCCAAATACTGTTTGTATTGTACCGGAGATAGCAGCAGTTTTATGAGAATGGTCAAAACGATAATAGCGATTCCCGCAGGTAGAAAATCGGTTAAGAAAGCGAATAGCGGGATGATAATGTATTTGTTTATTATCCCAAAAATTCCCCAGCCAAGCGGCATAGCCTCGTCAAGATTACGACCGTATTTTTTGAAAATTTGGTAGTCGGACGGGCCGTAATACATATTCATATTATATGCCAAAGCTCCATCTTTTGGTTCTAAAAGTATTTTTGCTCCGTATTGTTTCGTGAAAGTTGTATCCACTTCTTCATCGTGAACAAGGTTTTCAGAGGTAAGGGTTACTTCTTTAAAAGGCGTGTCCGTAAGCAGCATGGAGCTGAAGAAATGCTGGCGGAAATTCATCCAAGTTACATCTTTTTCAACTTCGGTATCATCGCCGGAAGGGGAGAGTTTAGAATGTTTTTCGCCGTCGTATTCATACGTCAACCGCGAATAACGGTTTTCATACGAAATACTTTTCGCGTGGCGATATCCTTTCAGCTTCCAATCCAGATACATCGGCTGTGAAGTATTGATGATGCCGTCCAACCCTTGACTGTTGATGCTGAAATCCATCATATACTCGCCTGGGTGCAGTGTATAGCGGTATTCAATAAACCCGTTTTCAGAAGTTTTGAGCTTCATGGACAGCACATGGTCTTCGCCATTTTTGCTCAACGTAGGCTCAAAGTATAAATCCTGGGAATTTAAAGTTCTATTTTCTGCGGAAAACTGAAGATTTAACGAGGCGTTTCCGTCTTTAATTAAATAAATAGGAACCGAATCATATTGATGGAAATTCTTTAAAAGTGCTTCGGTAATGTAACCGCCTTTATTGCTTATTTTCAAATAAAGCACATCGTTTTCAAGTACAGTCGTAGCGTCATTTGCCGAGGGAAGTGTTCCCGAATACGCGAAGGAACCCAACTTGTTTTTCAACTGTTCCAAAGCCAGGGAATCACCTGGTTTCACTGTATCCATAGTATCGGAAGTCGCTTCCGCCAGTGTAATGTCCTGTTTGGTTTTTTCAGTGGCAACTTTCTCTTTTGCCGCGGCTTCGGTTTTTGCCTTTTCAGCCTGAAGTTCAGCTTCGGTGGGTTTGTTGAGGTACAGCATCCAGATTAGGATTCCGCCAATCAATAAAAAGCCTATGAGTGAGTTAAGGTCGAATTTCTTTTTTTCCATCTTTTATTTCTTCTTTTGAAATATTTCAAAAGTGGGTTATCGTTAATTTTGAATGGCAAGGCAACAATCCCGCCTATTTTTTTTAATACGTCAAATTGTCCTATTTCTTTTTTGTAGCGTGTTCATGCACCGCTTTCACAAATGCCACAAAAAGCGGATGCGGATTGGCTACGGTACTTTTGTATTCGGGGTGATATTGCACACCGACAAACCAAGGATGGCTAGGGATTTCAATAATCTCTACAAGTCCAGTATCAGGATTTATGCCAGTGGCAATTAGCCCTGCGGCCTCAAATTGTTCACGATATTTGTTGTTGAACTCATATCTGTGGCGGTGGCGTTCTTCAATGGTTTCAGTTTTGTAAATCTTGCTGACGATACTGCCCTTTTTCAAATCGCACTTCCAAGCTCCCAAGCGCATGGTGCCGCCCATATTAGTAATGTGTTTTTGATTTTCCATTATGCTGATTACGGGGTCTTTGGTCTGCGGATTCATTTCGGTACTGTTCGCATCTTTCAGATTTAGCACATTTCTTGCGAATTCAATAACGGCCATTTGCATTCCCAAACAGATTCCCAAGAATGGTAAATTGTTTTCGCGGGCGTATTTTACGGCTGCGACTTTCCCTTCAATTCCACGTTCTCCAAAACCTGGAGCCACCAAAATTCCGTCAAGTTTTGACAGTTTTTTACCGATGGTCTTCGCGTTTATATGTTCGGAATGAATGAATTCAACTTTTACTTTCAACTCGTTTTCTGCACCTGCGTGAATAAACGATTCAAGAATGGATTTGTAGCTGTCCTGCAATTCCACATATTTCCCTATAAGCCCAATATGAACTTCACCTTTAGGGTTTTTATGTCTTTGCAGAAATTTATTCCACTGTTTTAAATCCGGTTTTTTAGAATTTTTCAGATTTAATTTTTGAAGCGTAACCGTGTCCAAACCTTCTTCCAACATCATATTCGGTACGTCGTAAATGGTTGAAGCATCGATGGATTGAATGACTGCTTCCTGTTTTACGTTGCAAAAAAGTGCAAGTTTTCTACGTAAATCGACCGAAAGTTCGTGTTCTGTTCTACAAACCAAAATATCTGCGCGTATTCCGCTTTCCATCAAGGTTTTTACGGAGTGCTGGGTGGGTTTTGTTTTCAATTCGCCGGCGGCGGAAAGGTAGGGCACAAGCGTTAGGTGGATTACCAAAGCGTTGTCATCGCCCATTTCCCATTTCATTTGGCGCACTGCTTCAATGTAGGGCAACGATTCAATATCGCCTACGGTTCCACCGATTTCGGTGATTATTATATCGTAATCGCCAGTGTTTCCGAGTAACTGTACACGCTCTTTAATTTCATTGGTAATATGCGGGATAACCTGCACGGTCTTTCCCAAAAACTCGCCACGGCGTTCCTTTTCAATTACACTTTGATAGATTCTGCCAGTGGTAACGTTGTTGGCTTGTGAAGTGTTTACGTTCAGAAAACGTTCGTAATGTCCTAAATCGAGATCGGTTTCGGCGCCATCATTGGTCACGTAACATTCACCGTGTTCATACGGATTAAGTGTGCCCGGATCAACGTTAATATATGGATCCAGTTTTTGGATGGTAACGCGGTATCCTCTAGCTTGCAATAACTTAGCTAACGATGCCGCTATAATTCCTTTTCCTAAAGATGATGAAACCCCGCCCGTAACGAAGATGTATTTTGTAGTGCTCATGAATGCCTTTGCTGAAATAACTATACGGGATGCAAAAGTACGTTTTTATCTTGTATGGTTTGTGGTTTATTGTTATTAAATGTTGCGGGTTAAATGTTACAAGTTGCAGGTTCGGGTTTAAAAATTTAAAATCCGAATTCCAAAGGGTATTGCGATAGAGGAAAAGATGGCGTGTACCGGTTTTAAAACATGAACTGCATTTTTGCATTGTTTTGCCAGCCGGCTTGATTTTGGTATTCCACAAAATAGATATTAATATCGGCTTGATTGGCATACTCTACAAAGAAGATTTTTTTTTCGGCTTGGTTTTCATAATCCACGAAAAACCATAAACCGTCATTTTTACCTACTTGATTTTGATACGCTACTTTATAAACTTTTAGGTCGGCTTGGTTTGGATAATCAACCACAAAGACTTTTACATCGGCTTGGTTTTCATAATCTACAGAATATATTTTTTGGGCGTGCGCAAATGATGATGTAAGAATAATGGCGATTATGGAAAGAATTAACTGTTTCATTTTTTTTCTTATCTTATCTCAAACTTAAGGGTTATTTTTTTATTCCTCTTATTGCAAATCCATATGATAAAGGTAATGATTCATAGGGTAATCCAATATCTTGCGAACAGTAACCAATTGGAATTACTGCTTGTAAACTATCATCTTCTTTTGTATTTGTCCACCAAAAGTTACAAGCACCATGATTGTCCAAACCACCATGGTCATATACAAAACCTCCCGGCACAGCTCCGAAACCTGAACTATTATTGCCTTTTATCACTTTATCCATTAATGATTCGAGTTCGTCATCCCAATATTCCACATACCACTCATAAGTAGTTAATGCCTGTGTTGCTTTTCCTGAATTATTATCACCTCCTCCTAAATAGTTTATAAGTATTTGAAAGTCCGTTTTTTCTGGTATTGATAATCCCTCTCGAAGAAGACCTCTTGAATCGTTTAAGGCATATCCATTGTAAACGAAAGTTCCATTACCTAAACGCCTGTAACACGCAATTTTATTAATACCTGCATCTTTCCATTGATTTTCTGTTTTAGCTTCAAATATTATATCTCCATTATTGAATGTAGTAACATTCAAATCTTCTTTGGCCCAAATTTGATCTCCAATAGAAATTGTGGACGGATCAACTTGAATTGATTGTGTTCTGTATAAATTTTTTTCGTTTAAATTAGATGTTAAGCTAGAATTGCTTAAGTCATATTTATTATCCAAAGTGTCCTTACAGCTAACTGTTACTATACTTAGGGCTAGTATCATTATTAATTTTGTTTTCATTTTTTTTTGATTTTAATTTCTTAATAACATTTTGTCTTATCGATTATAACTGCTTTCCAACTATTAATTTTATCATCATTTGAATATCTTGCGGGAGTAATCAATAAGGAAAATCTTATATTATTTTCAACACAATAATTTCGTATTTCAGCCATTCGATTGGCAATTTTGGGTATCCCATCAAAAGTCATTCTTGTAAAATAAACCGCTTTCAAATTTTCAAGGGATTTTAGTAGAGTAATTGTGTCGTGAAATTTTAAAGCATATTTATCAATGATTTTATCATTGATTAGATTCTCGTTATTCTTTGGATTTTGAATACTTTTTATAATATCATGAAAATCAACTGAATTTTCACACATAAGTTTTTTTTTCTCCGTTAGGTCGGATTTCTTTAGATCCTTACGATTAAAACATATTGGAAGAATTCTCCATAAAAAATTATGTGGTCTTGTATAGAAAAAATCGCCATTTTTCATATTTTCAGGATGGAAAGTGCCTAAAATTAAAATGGAAGTATCTGAAGAAACTACGTGGTTTTTAAACTTATGATTTATCATATCTTCAATAGTCTTTAATTAATCTTACTGAAAAATAATAAGTAGGATATGCATAATCATCATAATAATAAGCAGGACGTGGATGTGCATAATCATCATAAAAATAATCCAAATTACTATCGAAAACCATCAACGCATTCAATCTTTGTCCACCAGCATAACTTGGGGGTTCTTTAAAAGTTGATGTCCAAAAATATGCATTAATATTTTCATATATTTTATTATGTCCTTCATCATCGGCTCTCGCAAACCCAATTGGGTAAATATTCATTCCGTAATTATCCGTACCATTTCCTCCTGTTTCGGATTCTTTCCATCCCTGTTTGGATTTTAGTTTTTTGACAGCTCCATCCCCAAGTTTCTCTTTTAATAAATCCCACTCTCTTTCTTCAGGAATATGAAAACCATGCATTGCAAGTCCTCTAACATCATCTATCGCATAAAAATTATAAAATACCTCTAAAATTTCTAAAGTATTGGGATCCCTAAGTATATAAATATCAGAATCAGAAATAGAATCCCCATTTCGATATGTAAGAGTTTTAAGGTTTGTAATAGACCATTCCATGTTTTTTATGTTAGTGGTTTCAATAGTGTCCATATTTTTATTTTGATTTTCACATCCTAATAAAGAATATAGAAGAATACTAAATATCCAAAAAGCTGCTTTAGAATATTTCATGTTAATTTTGCATTTAGAAGGTTAAAACTATAAAAGAACACTACTCCATTAAAAAAAAAACATCCGAAACCATACTTTCGGGTATTTTGAAAACGGGACTGATTTTCCTAATCCCAGCAATGGCATCCACTTCTAAATCAAATAATTTCATTACTTTCGGCTACCAACCATTTTAATTTTCATTGACCTGTGCCAAGACTTTTACCCTGTTTTTTCTTTTATGCATTCATCCATTGCTCCTTGTTTGGACAAAGTAGTCTTGAATTCGGCAAAGATCATTTCCTGTTTTTCGACGCTCGGAACAATGAACCGGTTTTGGTGGTGAACGATTCCATTTTATACAGCGGATACGGTTTTGAAAAACAGCAAATAGCAAATAATCCGGGTTTTAAAATTTTGGATTTTCAACATCCGTATTCCTTTCAAATCCAAAAACAAACCTATTTGGTGGCCGATGGATGTGGGCCTGTTTTGGAATTTCGGAACAACGGTTTTTACCGTATCGACAATTCTTTTCCGCAACGAAATCAATATTTTGCTTCTCCGTTCACCTTCAATGGTGAAATCCATCTTTTTGGCGGCTATGGCCTTTTTACCCATAAAAATTTAGTGACCAAATACAATTTTAAAACGGCGGAATGGACCCAATCGCAAATACCCCCAGGCGAAAAACCTACGGAAAGGTTCCGTGCGTTTAGCTTTACTTGGGGCGATAATCTGTACGTTTTTGGCGGCTTTACCAAAAATCCAGAAAAGGTACAGGAGCATATTAAAGTGGGTGATGGAACGGTTTGGAAATTACATTTACCAACAATGAAATGGGAAAAATATGGCAAATATGATGCTTCCCATTTTGGGATCGAACCCTATAAATCCTTTCAAACCGAAAATAAATTGTATTTGATCTATGAGAAAATATATGAAGTGGACTTTGAAGAAAATACGATAAAAACCTTTGCCTTTAAAGAATGGAAAGGTATAAACGATATTGTTTATGACACTGTCCAAAAGAAAGTGGTATATACTTATTTGATGACCAACAAAGGTTCTTACACGATAATGGCCGAACCTTTAAAAGATTTTTTGGGAAAGCTTGAAACCGAAGAAAGTTTTGTGAAATCAAATTATTCCTGGGCGATCTATTTGGTTGGAGCGTTGATGATTGTGTTGCTTATGATGGTAATGGGGAAATATATTCAGTCGCTGAACAAAAAGAAAAAAGAACTCATTTTTGACAGCAAAAGGAACACCTTCCATTTCAATAAAAAACCAATAGTGAATCTTAATGAAAACACCCACGACCTATTGGTTTTCCTATCGTTGAACAAAGAACGTTGGGTTTCGCTCAACGAAATTAACGACCTTTTTGGGGCTAATGAAAAAAACAATAATCATATCGCCATCAACAAACGAAGGGAAACTGCCCAATCGGATCTACTGTTCAAACTTGGCAATTTATTGAACAAACCCAATGATGAAATTTTGTTGGAAAGAAAAAACCCAAAGGACATGAGGCTGAAAGAATTAAAGCTTGCGCCAAATGTTGTGAGGATCACATTATAGGTTCCAAAAGACAAGAGGCATTTATAAAAATCTTTTGAAGTACAAATAGAAAAACTACCAACTTACCACTTTAATACTTCAACCTTTTCGGCATAGCAGTAATGTATTGGTGTGGTTGACCTTTTCAAATTTTCTAAAATTATAGTTTTTCCCAAAATGTATCGTGATTTCCTGAACGGCACTATTGTCTTTTTCAAAATTAAAGCCAACATTAAAAATAATATCCCCACCAGATTGGGTTATCTGATCTATATTTCTGCTGAACTCCTTTCCATAAAAAATAGGAGGTACCTTGGTGTCGATAAAAAGGTCAATTATTATAAGTTGAAACTTTTGGTTTGAATTCTTCACAAATTGAAACGCATCTTCTTCAATAATTTGAAGCTTTTTTGAAGGTGTAATTCCGAATTCTTTGTTTGCAAGGTTTATTACTGCGGGATCAATTTCAACTGCAACGATGTTTTCTGCATATTCAAAAGTATTTCGAAGGGAATGAATAATACTTCCGCCGCCCATTCCCAAAAGAAGTAGGTTTTCAACATTTTTTAAATCAACTTTTGTAAGCCCAAACTCCAATATTTTTTGAAGTGACCCATAGGAATAATTGGCATTTTCAGTATCCAAAACCTTTTTGCCATTAATATAGGTTACTTCCAATGTCCCGTTAATTTCTGAAGAAAAGCGTTTCGTAAAGGGCCAAAAATAACTAAGAATTTTCTTCATTCCACAAAGTGTGTTTCATTTTACTGCCAACCGCAACTGCCAACTGCTACTTTTTTATAAGTTTCTGAAGCAAACCTTCAAGCCCATTTAATTTCAATTCATACATTTCCGCCATCATCCTTCCCAATTTTCCTTCTGGGAAGCCTTTTTGTTTGAACCACACAAAATAGTATTCGGGAATGTTTGCCAAATAATAGCCTTCGTATTTTCCGAAAGGCATTTTGTAGTTTGCCAATTCAATTAAGTGGTTTGGGTCGGGTTTACTTCCAAGATTCATATTCGGCTAATTGGTTGGCAATATTTTTTTGCCAGAAAATTTCTTTCTCCTCGTTTCGGGAATGGTCGGTTTCTGCATCAAATTTTGTTTGCATCGCCCTTCTTTTTTGCTCTATTTGCTGATAGATTGTCTCTATTTCAGATTTTATTTTTTTCGAGAATTTTCTTCCCGATAAATTTTTTCGAAGCATCCGAGCGTGAAGTTCCGAAATGTCAAAATGGGCTTGTTCGTGCTTTAAAATATAGGGATTGACTTTTTCAGGAATAAACCAAGACCCCTCGGGGTTGAAAAAACTTTCCACGGAATATTCCACACTTATTTCGTCATTTTTTATGGAATAGGAATAGGTGAAACTGATCCCCGTATTGGTGCTGGCCACGAAACTGGCACTTGGCACAGGGTTTCCGCGAAAATCGTCCCAAGTTAATTTCTGGTTTTCATTCCACGGAATCTTTTCAAAAGTGTGCTGAGGAAAGAGGAGGAAAGTAAATATAAGTGTGAAAAGTAGTTTCATATTTAAGGAACATCAAAAACAATACCTTATTAAAGCCCCTCCTTTGGCGGGGTTTGGGGAGGCCTACCAATTAAACTCAATCACCTTTTCAATATCGGGATGAAGGCTCTGCATAACGGGACAAGTTCTTCCTGTATTTTCAAGGATTTTTCGGGATTTGGCATCTATTCCTGAGGGAAACTTCAAAATTACTTCAATTTTTGAAATTCGGCGCGGGTCTGCAGCCATAGTCTTGGTTACCAATGCCGTTGTGCCGTCCATATTCACTTGCATGTCTCGCGCCTTAATGCCCATCACGGTAATCATACAGTTGGCGAGCCCAGTGGCCACGGTATCTGTAGGGGAGAAAGCCTCGCCCTTTCCATTGTTGTCCGTCGGGGCATCTGTGATGAATTTGTTCCCCGATTTTAGGTGTTCGTTCTCGGTGCGGAGGTTTCCGAGATAGGTTACTTTTGAGGTGCTCATTCTACTACTTCAAATTTAAGTTCGTTATTGTATTTTAAAATATAGGCGGCTTCGTTGCAATATCCTTCCGTTGGCGATTTTTCATAGCGGAATTTGTTTTCAATATAAACCGTTTCGCTTTCGGGCATTACGGCATCGTAAATATCTTTTTCCGAGGCTAACCGCAGCAGCACGTCATAAGTTACATCAAAGCCGCGGATGACGTATCTATTGGGAAACACCCCATATTTGTTTTTATAACTGATTATAAAAGGGTTGTGGTCGTCTTCATAAATATTTCTATTTACCGATGGAAATGTGAAGTTCAGTTTTGCCAAACGCGTGCTTGAAACTTCATGCCACTCATAAGCTTCATTCCTGTTCAAAGTGAACAAGCGCACTTTGTAATTGTTGGGCATGGCAGCCAGTACATTTACCGCACTGCTCACCAAAACAGGATTTTCCGATTCAAGAACCACCCAGTTTTCCATACCTTCGGAAACTACGGCCGTAATATCGCTAGCCTGAATATACCCACCACCGCGAGGCGAAACGGTTCTGGACGTGGGAATGGCAGTTTGGATCATTTCTTTTTGCTTTAACCTTTTGGAATCTGAAATAATAATGATGTTTTTCCCAGAACTGTGTTCTTTTAAATAGCGAATCATTGTTTTTTGAAGCACGGCGTCTGTGGGAAGAGTTTGGAAAAGATTGTTGTTCATTGCCATTTCCCTATTGCTCAATGGCGAAAAGACTGGTATTTTTTCGTCTTTCAGCATATCGGAAGCCTTTTCAACATTTTTTTGAAGCAGTGGCCCAATCACGGCATCCACGTTTTTGAACTCGCTTTTTGAAATGATCGAGGCCACTTTGCTATCGCTCATTTCGGTATCGTAAACATTTAGTGTTACTGAAATTCCTTTGTCCTTTGCGAATTCCGCAGCCATCAGCGCCCCGCTGTAAAAATCAAGTGCCACACGTAGGGTTGGATCTTTTTTGAGCCAATCTTGGTCGTTGCGGATAGTGTCATTCTGAGTGCGCATCAATCGAAAAGGGAGCATCAGCACGATGGTTTTCATCTTTTTATTGTCGATTCTTTTTTCGAGATTGACTGTTGAAATATCTTCCTGTGAAATTGTTTTTTCTTCTTTTGGAATCTTTAAAATCATTCCTTCTTTCAAGCCTTCTTTTGCATACGGATTGAGAGCGATGATTTCTTCTTCGGAAAGCCCGAATTTTGCTTTCAACCTGTAAAAACCTTCTTTTGGTTTCACTTCGTAATACTGAAAATTCTCGTTGTCTATTTCGGCATTTTCCAGCACCGTTTTATCGGGAACGATAAGTGTTTCGCCTATTTTTAACTCTTTGCCCAAATCAGGGTTTAAATCTTCCAGTTCAGCAATGGAAACACCAAATTTTCTGGCGATGCCAAACTTGGTTTCCTTTGCTTTTACAGTGTATTTCTGCGTGCCGGGTAATGTGGCTTCAGAATTTGGACCATTTATTTCCGCATTTTTGGAAGCTGCGGGAATCAACAATAGTTCGCCTTTTATAAGTCCACGGGAATATAATTCCTTGTTCAGTTTTTTAATTTCTTCAACGCTAACATTGTACTCTTGTGCAATTCCGTATAAAGTTTCCTTTCTCTTTACTTTGTGGTCGCGATAGTTGTTATTGTTCGTTCCTGAACTAATCACGCTATTTGAAGGGATAATGAGTATGCTATTCACTTTCAATCCGGCCTTTGCATCAGGGTTGAGGCTGTAAATAGTTTCTTCCGAAATGCCGTATTCCTTAGCAATGCTATAAACCGTTTCGCCTTTTTGCACGGCGTGACTTTTATACTGTTGCTGGGCTACAGAGCCACAACTAACCATAAAAAGAAGGGTGACCGAAACGTATATTAAACACTTCAACATAGGGATAATCAATTTTTTAAGTTTGTCAAACATAGTCTCGATTTCGTTTTTTTATTCCCACTCTATTGTGGCTGGCGGTTTAGAGCTGATGTCATAGACTACTCTATTAACGCCTTTCACGCGGTTTATTATATGGTTGCTCACTTCCTGCAGAAATTCGTAGGGAAGGTTTACCCAGTCTGCGGTCATTCCGTCTGTGGATTCTACGGCGCGCAAGGCAATAACTTTTTCATAGGTTCTTTCGTCGCCCATTACGCCCACACTATTTACTGGCAAAAGGATTGCTCCAGCTTGCCATACTTTGTCATAAAGATCCCACTTTTTCAAGCCATTAATGAAGATTGCATCAACTTCTTGTAATATTCTAACTTTTTCGGCTGTAATATCGCCCAGAATCCTAATCGCTAAACCAGGTCCGGGGAAGGGATGCCTGCCCAAAAGTTCAGGGTCTATGCCCATTTCTTTTCCGACGCGTCGCACTTCATCCTTAAAAAGCATACGCAAAGGTTCCACAATTTTCAGCTTCATAAAATCGGGCAAACCACCAACGTTATGATGGCTTTTAATGGTTACCGAAGGCCCGTTAACAGAAACGCTTTCAATAACGTCTGGGTAAATAGTGCCCTGTGCCAACCAGTCCACGCCCGTTACTTGATGTGCTTCATCGTCAAAAACTTCTATAAACGCGTTGCCGATGGCTTTGCGTTTTCGTTCGGGATCGCTTTCGTTTTTTAAAGCTTTCAGAAAGCGTTCGGAAGCATCCACGCCTTTCACGTTCAGCCCCATATCTTTATACTGGTGAAGAACGCTTTCAAATTCGTTTTTACGAAGCAAACCGTTGTTCACGAAAATGCAGTACAGGTTTTTGCCGATGGCCTTATTCAGAAGAATTGCAGCAACCGTAGAATCTACACCGCCACTCAAACCGAGAACAACTTTTCCATCGCCAATCTGTTCTTTTAAACTTTGAACTGTCGTTTCCACAAAAGCAGCAGGAGTCCAAGTTTGTGGGACTTTGGCAATATTTACCAAAAAGTTTTCTAGCAATTGTTTGCCGTGGGTTGTGTGATAAACTTCGGGGTGAAACTGGATGGCGTAGGTTTCCTCGCCATCAATTCTATAAGCTGCGTTCAAAACATCAACGGTACTCGCCAAACGCACTCCGTTTTCGGGAAGTTGTGCAATGGTATCGCTATGACTCATCCACACATTTGTGTTTTCGGGAATGTCCTTAAAGAAATCTTCCCCAGATTTAATCATTGAAAGTTTCGCCCTGCCGTATTCACGAATGTTGGATGGTTCCACGCTTCCGCCACTGAAATGTGCCAAATACTGCGCGCCATAACAAACCGCCAAAAGAGGTTTGTGGCCGCGAATCTGTGACAGTTCGGGGTGCGGCGCATCTTCCGCGCGAACGGAAAACGGACTGCCGGAAAGTATTACGGCCTTAAAAGGCTCCAAGTTTTCTGGAATGTGATGATAAGGGTGAATTTCGCAGTAAATGTTCAGTTCCCGTACGCGCCGTGCAATCAATTGGGTGTACTGCGAACCAAAATCTAAAATGAGGACGTTGTTTTGCATAGGCAAAAATACTTTTTTAATTATGAATTAGGAATTCAAAGTTTAGAATTTTAAATAAGGGATTTTTGCCACGAATTCACGAATTAAAACAGTAAACCTAATAGGTTTATAAAAACTCTCAGGTTTGGTTTATTTTTGTATATTTATTCTTGACAAAAATTTTAATTATGAAGACAATCATTGTTCATGCCAAAGTCGATAAAATGAAAAAAATCACAGCATTTTTGAAAGAACTAAAGGTTGCTTTTGAAATTAGAGACGAAGATAATCCATACGATCCTGATTTTGTTGAAAAGATTAAAAAGAGTCAACACCAATATAAAGAAGGAGATTATACTACCGTAGCGAATGAAGATTTGGAAAAGTATTTAAAGTCTAAATGATGAAATACGTTCTCGATTTTACGGAACAGGCCAATGAAGATATTGCCTTTCATAAAAAATCGGGCAATTTAAAAATACTTCACAAGATTTTTCAACTTTTAAAAGATACAATAGATCACCCTTTTGAAGGTATTGGAAAACCGGAGCCTTTAAAGCATAATCTTACTGGTTGCTGGAGCCGAAGAATTAATAAGGAACATAGACTAGTTTATCAAGTAAAGGAAGATAGAGTAATTATACTTTCCCTAAAAGGGCATTATTAAAGAAATTCATCAAAGTTCCAAAACCGTAAAATTCAAATCCAAAGGATTTAAATTTTCTTTCAAAACATCCAGCAACCCTTCTCCATATTCCAAATAAAACTCCGAAAAATTAAGCTGCCGTTCCTGCAAACTCTGGTTGGGGAATAATTGGTTTTGGATATTCTTCAATCGGTCCAGTTCTTCGGAAAGGTTGCGCTTTTGGGTTTTTAGCAGTCGTTTTTCAAGCTTGTCCAAGCCGTTTAATTGTTTTTTTTCCTGTGCGCCTACGGCTCCCAAAAATGAGGCGTCGGTTTGTTTTGCCAATTCGTATAAATCTTTAAATTGCTGTTTTAGATACTCCTTCTGCTTTGAAAAGTCTATGTCTATTTTTGAAATTTTATAAGTGTGTTTTGTAATCAATTCGTGCTGCGGAAGGAATAAATCTTCCTCTTTCACATTCAGTTTTTGCAGTTTTTCCGATAGTGTTTTCGGTACCAAAAGTGCAGAATTCCGAAGCAACAAAATAGGGAAGGGCACTTCCACTTTGTTGAAATAATCCTTCAACTGAAACCAATAAGCCAGCTCGCCGCCGCCGCCAATATAACACAGATTGGGCAAAACAACTTCTTGGTACAACGGACGGAGCAGGGCATTGGGCGAGAACCGCATTGGATTTTCACGCAGCTCTTTCAATATTTCTTTTTTTGAAAAAGAGATGTCGGTTTCATTCACATAAAACCGTCCTTCCTTTTCAATGATGCGTTCGCGAAGGTTTTCCTTTAAATAGAAAAGGTTTATTTCCCGCGGATGCACTTGTTCCGCAAAACCCAAATCGGTCAGTTTCTCCGTGGTTTCGGAAACCATTTTATAGCTGAGGTTTTCGGTCAGTTCCTTTTCGGCGTAGGGAATAAAGCACTTTTTGAGTTCGTCATCATTTCCGTCAATAATTATCAACCCGTGATGATAAAACAGGGTGTTTGCCAAAAACCGAGTGGCATCGGCAAGGTTGTCGTGTTTGGTGTAGGCATCGGAAAAATAGGAAATCAACTTTTTGGCGTTTTCACTTTCGCCAAACGCTTTTTTCAACTGTTGTTTCACCTCCTTTAAACCTTCCGTGGAAAGTTCGCCCACAGCGCCAGAGGCATTTCTTTCCCACTTCATTTTCTTGCCAAAAAGATTGAAATAATTTATTTCCTCAAAATCGTGGTCTTCCGTCGCCATCCAATAAACGGGTACAAAATGATTTTCGTGGTACGTTTGGTTCAGTTGTTCACAAAGGTTTATCGCAGAAAATATTTTGTATAAAAAATACAGCGGCCCCGTAAAAAGATTGAGCTGATGCCCCGTGGTTACAGTAAAGGTATTGTGCTCGCGAAGCAAATCAATATTGCTTAGAGTGGATTGCGAAAGCGAATTGTCGGCGTATTGGAACATAATCCGTTTTGCCAACAAATGTCTTTTTTCGACTGTAAAATCCTTTTGCTTTTCTGCTGCTTGCTGCTTGAAATTTTCCAAGTTGGGGAAGCGATTGTAGAACGGTTTTAAAGCAACGTCAACAGCGAGATAATCGCATATCAATTTGGAAAAATAACCTGTGTATTTATACGGAATGGAATGGGTTGGCATAGGTTCTTCGGAAAAATTGAAACAAAAATAACCGTTTTAAGTGGGCGGCAGGTTTAAAGATACGTTAATCTTGAAATTAGGGAAGGGTTTACCACGAACCCGCCTGCCGGACGGGCAGGTTCACGAATAAATAAACATTCGTGCAATCGTGGCAGAAAATCGCCAACAATATTTGAAAATCTTTACTTAGTTTTATCCCGCATTTTAAATTTCTTCAAATGAAGCTGTATCTTACTTTTTTATTACTGGTTTTTCCGCTGTTTATTTTCGCCCAACTAAAATCCCCATCCGAATTTTTGGGGTATGAAATCGGTACCCAATTCTCCCGAAACGCTGATGTTGTTTCCTATTTTGAACACGTGGCGGCAAATAGCGCAATGGTGAAATATTTCGATTACGGAAAAACAAACGAGCGCAGAAGATTGACGTACGCCGTAATTTCTTCCGAAGAAAATCTGGCAAACCTTGAAAAAATACGAACCGATAATTTGAAGAATACCGGAATTTTGAACGGTTCCGCAACTCCCGAGAAAGCAATCGTTTGGCTCAGTTACAACGTGCACGGCAACGAGGCCAGCAGCAGCGAAGCAGCGATGAATACCATTTATAAACTTATTACCGAACATTCCGATTGGTTGAAAAATACAGTTGTAATTATGGATCCTGGCGTGAACCCCGACGGCCGTGATCGCTACGTAAACTGGTATAACCAAGTGAAAGCTTCACCTTATAATTCTTCACGTGATGCCACGGAACACCACGAACCGTGGCCCGGCGGCCGACCAAACCATTATCTTTTTGATCTAAATCGCGACTGGATGTGGGCAAGCCAAGTGGAAACCCAACAACGCCTTAAAATATACAACCAGTGGATGCCGCAGATACATGTAGATTTTCACGAGCAGTCTATCAACTATCCGTATTATTTTGCGCCTGCGGCGGAACCTTTTCACGAAATTATCACAGATTGGCAGTGGGAATTCCAAAATAAAGTAGGGAAGAACAACGCCAAATATTTTGATAAAAACGGCTGGCTTTTCTTTACCCGCGAGAGTTTTGATTTGCTGTACCCCAGTTATGGCGATACCTATCCGCTCTTTATGGGAGCCATCGGGATGACCTATGAACAGGCGGGCGGTAGTAGGGCCGGTCTGGGCATACTTAATGGCGAAGATGTAAAACTTACACTTGTGGATCGCATGGCACACCACACCGCCACGGGACTTTCCACAATTGAAGTCGCGTCGCAAAATGCAGCTTCTCTAAATTCTGAGTTTAAGAAATTCTTCAAAAACGATAATTTGAAGTACAAAAGCTTTGTGCTAAAAGGCAATCCCGATAACCTAAAAACGCTGACAAATATGTTGGACCGGCACGAAATAAAGTACGGATATGCAACTGGCGGAAGTGTGAGTGGATTTAATTATACCGACAATAAGAAGGGCACTATGGACGCCAAAGGCGCTTTGGTGGTGAGCACCAACCAACCGAAAGGCAAAATGGTGCAGGTGCTTTTTGAACCAAATGCCGCACTGTCAACGCCCGTAACATATGACATTACTTCGTGGAGCCTGCCGTATGCTTTCGGACTGGAAGCTGTGGCGTGCACCACTTTGGTTGTTTCAAATGGCACTGCACCTGTCAATACTGTTTCCAATGTTCCAACGGCAACCGCTGCGGGCTATATTGCCAAATGGAACAGTTTGCGGGATGCTGAATTCCTTTCGGCTTTGTTGCAGGCAGGCATAAAAGTGCGTTATTCTGAAAAGGAACTTGGCTTTGGCGGCAACACCTTTGGCCGCGGTAGTTTGATAATCACCCGAAGCGACAACAAAACCAATCCGGATTTTGACAAAACCCTTATCCAAATTGCAAACGAAATGGGGCGCCAACTGTACGCTTCCCCAACCAGTTTGGCCGATAGTTTGACCGATTTTGGATCGCAATATGTGCATTTAATTAAAAAGAAAAGAATTGCGATGTTGCAGGGCGAAGGCACTTATTCATTGAATTACGGCGCACTTTGGCACTTTTTTGAAACCCAGTTGAAATACCCCATTACCTCCATAAATACAGACGATGTAGGCGATATTCAGTGGTCGGATTATGATGTACTGGTGCTTCCCGATGGCAATTACAAATCAATTTTAAAGGATGAGGTTTTTAAAAATATCGAAGAGTGGATAAGCCAGGGAGGAAGAGTGATTGCCATCAGCAATGCCATGGGTATTTTTGAAGGCAAGGATGGGTTTGATTTAAAGAAGAACATTTCCGAAGAAGAAGAAAAAAAGAAGGATTCCCTTTCTGAAGGCAACCTTATTCCTTATGCCCAACGCGAACTGGAAAGCACTAAAGATTTTATTACGGGCAGTATCTATAAAGTTACTTTGGACAATACCCACCCTCTGGCCTTTGGTTATGGCAATACCTATTACAGTTTAAAACTGGGCAGCGATTCCTATAAATTTTTAAAAGATGGGTATAACGTGGGCTATATAAAAGAACCCGAAAGCGTTTCAGGTTTTTCTGGGGAAACCGCCAAAGCATCTTTAAAAAACTCCATCGTTTTTGCCGAAGCGAAAAAGGGCAGGGGCAGTGTGATTTATATGGTTGATGACGTTTCCTTCCGCTCCTTTTGGCAAAACGGGAAACTGTTTTTGGCTAATGCGATGTTTTTTGTTGGGGCGGAATAAAAAGAAGTGCGACCTGAAATGTTCGCACGGGCTATTGTTTAGGTAAGTTATTATTCCTTACCTTTTATTTTTTTCAATTCTTCAATATCCTTTATATCTTTCATTCGTGCTGTTGCCTTCTTATCTTCGATTAAGTCAAGATAGTTCATAAAATGAATTTGAGTTTCCTCAAATTCAACTGTATTTTTTCTTTGATAGGCTTCAGGAAATTTGATTGGTGCTTTGATTTCCGGTAAAATGTCAAAGGAAAAATCGTCAAAGTCTAATTTGAAAAATGACTTACGTGGATTTGGACTTTGCTCGTTTTTAAAGTCGGTGATGTCATGCCCCAGCTCTTCCATTATTTTCAAAATATTGAAGTAATTTTCATAAGTCGGTTTGTACCAAATATCGATGTCTGGCTTGTCGGTTAATTCTCCTTCAGTGTTTGTGGAATGCCGATAATAACCATTGAGCGCAACAGCAGTACCTCCGATAAGCATATATTCCACCTTATATTTTTCAAACAAACTGCAAACCGACAACAAACTATTTTTGAAGTTCTGCTCCATTATGGGATGGGATGACTTTGAGGACTTTTAGAAAGTGATTGTAAATTTTTAATAACCTTTTCAAAGGCAGTATGTTTTTTCAACCTTAAAGCAAGTTTCATAGGCTTGTTTTCATAAGATTTCAAATCTTCGAAGGATGTAAATTTTCTAACAGTTTTCATCTGTCTATAATATTTGTTTTTTAAAGGACATACCTGCCTGCAGGCAGGTGGAACATCCAATTAGTCATTTAGCTGTGTTTTTAAAAATTAATCATGGATGTTTCATTATAAATATCGTTATCAATGCCTTACAAATGTAATAATAAATGCAGAAGTATGGAACATCAAAGATTTCTTTAAAAAACTCCATCGTTTTTGCCGAAGCGGAAAAGGGCAGGGGCAGTGTGATTTATATGGTTGATGACGTTTCCTTCCGCTCCTTTTGGCAAAACGGGAAACTGTTTTTGGCTAATGCGGTGTTTTTTTAAAATTGGTGGAGATTTTGAGTAATACAAAATGACAGATCATTAATAAGGACTTCTAATATTTCATTGATGAAAAGATGGGGAGAAATCTTTATTGAAATTGAACTGAAAAGATTGATTTATACTTCACAAATTAGCTCCAAATAAATATCCCACTAAAGCGGTCAATCCCATTGCAACGGTTCCCCAAAATGTAATTCTTAAAATGGCCTTTGCGATACTTGAACCACCAGTTTTTGCAGCTACTCCCCCTAAAATAATCAGGAAAATAATTGCAAAACCATATAAATAGTATTCCAGATTTTGAATTGGTAGAAATAGTGCGACAAATAGCGGTAGTATTCCTCCAAGCGTAAATGATGAGCCAGATACAAGAGCAGCTTGTATGGGTTTTGCTTGACTTATTTCATTAATCCCCAACTCATCTCTCACATGGGCCGCTAACACATCGTGCTCCGTTAATTCTTCAGCAACAATTAAAGCGGTTTCTTTTTTAAGGCCTCTTTTTTCATAAATTTCAGCCAAACGTTGTAATTCAATTTCTGGCATTTCCATTAATTCTATTTTCTCTCTTTCAATATCTGCCTTTTCCACATCTGTTTGGGAACTTACTGAAACGTATTCTCCCGCGGCCATTGATAATGCACCGGCGACTAATCCTGCTAAAGTTGCTAAAATAATAGGTTCTCTTAAATCACTTGCAGCTGCAACACCAATGGCAAGACTTGCGGTTGATAAAATACCGTCATTTGCGCCAAGTACTGCCGCTCTTAACCAATTACTTTTGTGTATGTAATGGTTGTCTAAATAATCATCTGGCAACTCGCTCATATTTGCTTTTTAAGGAGAATGTTAAGTTACTTGTTTATGCCCATAATGGGCACTCGGATTTTATTTGAAGATATGAAATTTATCCCAATTTCTATAAACCAATCATTCCTACCGAAAAGTTAAATCATGCCCAAGTGCAGGGTGCAGGGAGTAAACTAAAATGAGATGTAGTTCTGTCAAATTAAAAGTTAAGGGATATTTCGCATAGCTACTCATTTTCCATTTTCATCCAAATCATGTGATGCGTGTTTTGATGCCTGATTATCTGAAATTTCTGAGTAAAATTGCGCCTAATATTAACCTTCAATCAAGTAATCTTAATTGAATTATTTTTTTGAATTTACAAAACATTCGGACCTGTTTTATCCTAGGGTCTTTATTAAACTTTTTAAGGATTGTTTAATTATTGGTTTTGTAAAGCACAAAGTTAAAGCTCACCGTTATTTCGTCACCAACTTTTATAGTTCCAAGAAACATGACAGGTGGCTCCATGTTAAAGTCTGTCATCTTTAATTTTTTGGAAACCGTTAGTTGCAAATCGCCATTAGGTAATGCTTTTCCGTGTGCCGAAATAGGAACTGACTTACTCACACCGGCCATGCTAAGCTTACCAATAGTTTCCATACTAACGACATTGGATTCATTTATTTTTACCACTGCATTACTGAAGGTATATATTATATATGGGTACTCATCAGACTTAAAGGTTTCGTAGGTTTTATTGTCCATTTTTTTCCCTTCGTCACTTTTAATGCCCTTTACAGGAATTTTAATTTCTGCATCCTTTATTGAGGCAAGCATATTGTCTTTTATTTGAAATGAGCCCTTGCCCTCGATTTTAGTAATATTTGATTCCCAACCATGCAATGTGGAAGTACCTACGATTGTGGCCTTCACCGATTTCATGGAAAAGTCAGCATACACCAATTCTGCTGGCTTTTCAACAGTTGTTGTTTTGGTTTTCTCAATAACTGATGGCTCAGTGTTATCAACAGTTGTTGTTTTGGTCTTCTCAATGACTACTGGCTTAGTGTTATCAGTTGTTGTTTTGGTCTTCTCAATGACTACTGGCTTAGTGTTATCAGTTGTTGTTTTGGTCTTCTCAATAACAGCTGGTTTAGTGTTATCAGTTGTTATTGTTTCGGGCTCATCAATAACTGTTCCTTCAGAACTATCTATATACTTTGTGGTTTCAGAAGTAATCCCTGAAATTGAATCAGCTATTTGTGTCTCTTCCTGCGCTTTGTCAGTTTTAGGATTTTTGCATTGCACAAATACAATAGATATTAAAATACCTAATGCAACGAGTAATCTAGAATATTTAGTCATCATTTTTTATTTAGCTTGTTAGGCACCAGCCATTTCATTTCCCATTAATCTTGAAAGGGGTTATTGAGTTCGCTAATGTGGATAAGTTTTCATTTGACTTCTATTAAAATAGGTTTTACTTCTATTTCCATAGTGATTTTTGACTTTACAATTGGTGATTAAACAAGCATTTTCAGCTTTTTTTAAAATACGCACCTTATCTCTATAAGTCTCATTTTGGATTACAACAGTAGGTTTAAGGAGAACTTCGCTCATCATTAATTTACCATCAATCTTTTCCAACTTTTCCTTTGCTTGACTGCTAAAACTTGTAAATTCAAGTGTTTAGTTTTCGGCTACGGCTAAAGTAGTCATTAAACAACTACTAACCGCGGCAACGAACAAGTGTTCTGGAGACCAAATCCCTTCAATTCCTTTGGGAAATTCCAGAGGGGTGGCTACTTCAATACAGACACCGTTTTTTTTGTTCAATTCAGGAGAACACATTATGCCTTTGCGGCTGTTTTCCCAATTTATTTCTACATTATAATTGTGTGCTTCCACGGGTATAATATCTAAAAGTTGTTTTAAACTTTATACCATTATTTAATTTTTGAAGGATTATTAACTTGCTCCAAAGAGAGTTTTTTGGTGCAGAAAAACCTATCAGAACAAGTTAATCCTTCTTTCTTTGTTTCCATTCATTCTTTAGCAACCCCGCAGGATCCTGCTGTTGGTACAACAACATTCATCTCCTGGCTGCCAATCTGCAGGCGTAGCAATATTATAGACGTCTGCTGTTTGCACGGCATTAGACAAACCGACCAGTTAACAATTTAAGGCCGAAAATTCAGGCGCTCTTTTGGCAAAAGTAATAAACATAGAGGTACACACAGGTGTAAAATCTGCCGGTTGACTGAAAAGAATTATCCATTTGCCTTTATAGTCTGCGGGAAAATTGATTTCACCCTGTGTGGTCACTGTTTTAAATGATGGGGCTACATCACCAATTCGAGGCATACTGATTATTTCCTGTTCTTGATTTAGTGCCATCATTTTATTATTTATTGATTTGTCTTTTGATAAATCTTTTTTATTAGGGATAAATTTTATTTAAGTCAGCGAATGTATTATAGCTGGCTAGAAACTAATCGCTGCTTCCAAATTAAAGCCGTCAAATTTTGCTCCTGCAAATCTTGCATTGCTTGGGCCTGTCCAAGCACTGCCTATGTATTCTTGATTGACATATTCTGCTTTCACTAAAATATTTTTTGAAATAAACCAGCCACCGCCTATATTTAAACGATTTATTTTTAAATCAACTGGATCACTATCTTTAGGTTTTCCCTCTACGGTATTATACCTTCCGCCCACATAGAATTTTTCATCTGTTCCAAAACGATAAATCAATTCTGCAGCCAGTTGGGTAAAAGCACCTTCTTTATAAGCAGGGGTTTCATTACTTCCAGAAGCCAATTCATAAATACCAAAGAACTCAAGTCCTTTGAATTTTACAAAAGGGTTAATTTGTACAGCAGTAAGTTTTGTGAAGCGCGCGTTGTATCTGCCTTCAAATTCACCACCTTGACTAACTCCTAAAGTGTCAGGCAGAGTGTGCATTACATTGTAATATCTGCCACCTGCACGATCGCCTCCGTATAGCCAAGTGCCAGTGGTTGTACCATGGTTGGTATAGATTGAGCCAGTTAACCGTACTCTTAAATCAGTGCTTATTTGTTTGTCAACGCCCAACTTGCCATAAAAAGAGGGCTTGTTGTCAGTTTTGTCGTTCTTCACTACATTTTGATTAAGTTTACCATTGGTAACACCTACCACTGCCAGTAATCCACTTTTCTGAACGGTTACCTCTCCAAAAGCTTCGGTAGAAAAGGAATCCATTATGTAATTTCCCACGAAAGGGTTGAAAATCGCTCTAGCATTGTCTGTTCTGCGAAAATGGGTATCCCCATAATTGAATTCGTCCAAACCAATTCTAATTGTAGTATAATTCATGACCCCCTCTAAGAATCCAGGGCTAACGAAATCCAGTTTGTCAATTTGAATATGTCCTCCCTTTACCCAGGTTTCTTCATGGTGTTGTGAAGAAAGATAGGCTGTCAAGTGCATCCTAACCCCATCGATCAATTGTACATCTACATTTAGGTTAGCTGTTTGGGAGATTAAAGTCGGTACCGAGATCAACCAAATTGTTGGCATCATTACTTTGGGTTAAGCTTTGAAATTGCATGGCAAAATCGCCGCCTACACGAACCCTCACACCCTCAAATGCTACAGAGTCCGTTTTGGAAGTTTCAAAAACATTTAAACCGCTCTGATCATTTGATCTAAAATATTGCAGTTTTTTTTGTTGTGCGTTTAAGCTAATTGCGAAAAGGCAAATCGATAATAATAGGATTTTTTTCATCTTTTTTTGTTTTTATTGATTAGTGAAGGTTACCCTTCATTTTGTTTTATATATGTTACTTCAAAATTTATTTTAATAATATCACCGGTTGTCATCATACCCATCATAAACGAAGGTGGTTCAACCTTGTAATCTGACATCTTTAACTGGTAGGAACCTTTAAGGGTGACCGTTTTATTTTTATTCACTACAAGGTGAATATCCATAGCTATATCATTGGTAACACCTGCTATGGTGAGTTTGCCTTTGGTTTTGACTAAATACCCTCCTTTTTCTGCCGACTCCGTAGCAGAAGTTAGTTTGTAGGATATGTATTTATTCTTGTCGGCCCTTAATGCTTTGTAGGCATTATTGTCAAGTCCTTTGCTTTCACCTTTTAAAGCATAAACTTCTAAAGTGAACGTAAGCGATTTCATTGAAGTGAGTTCACTTTCATTTAGCTCGTTAAAGATAAATTGCGCTTCTCCCTCCTTGGCGCGATGGGCATTCATTTCCCAATCGTGCAAAGAGGAGGTTCCTTTTAGTTTCATAGCGACACCATTGTTGTCCTGAATTTTGTATGTAGCTTGTGCATATCCAATGCTGCTAATACCTATCATCATCAAGATGAGAGTTATACCTTCTAAATATTTTTTCATTTTTTCATTTTTTAGATTTGAACTGTTTATATTAATTTTAGTTTGTCAAGATTATTTTAAGCGCCTTTTCTTTGGCCGCATTGCCAAACACTTCATAGGCCTGTATTATCTCGCTCAACTTAAAGTGGTGGGTAATTAACTTTTCTGGTTGTATTTTTCCAGAGGCCACTGTTTTAAGTAGCATAGGAGTGGTGTTGGTGTTTACAAGTCCCATAGTAATGGTGATATTTTGAATCCATAGATCCTGAATTTTCAGATCTACACTTTTTCCATGCACCCCAATGTTTGCGATATGCCCCCCAGGACGTACAATATGCTGACAGATATCGAAAGTAGCAGGAGCACCTACGGCTTCTATAGCTACATCTACACCATCTGCAGTTTCGGCCATTATTTTTTTAACGGCATCCTCTGAGCCTGAATTGATAGTGTCTGTAGCACCCCATTTTTTTGCCAGTTTCAGACGGTTTTCGTCTAAATCAATCATATAGATCTTGGCTGGGGAATAGAATTGAGCGGTAAGCAAAGCAGACATACCGATGGGGCCGGCACCTACAATAGCGATGGTATCGCCTGGTTTTACACAACCATTTATTACCCCTATCTCATGGCCTGTTGGCAGGATGTCGCTAAGCATTACCAATGCTTCGTCATCAATATCTTTTGGAGCAGCATAAAGACTGTTGTCGGCATGCGGAATGCGCACATATTCTGCTTGCGTTCCATTAATAAGGTTGCCTAATATCCAGCCTCCATCTTTACAATGGCTGTACATTTGTTTTTTGCAATATTCACAAGTACCACAAGCTGTGATGCAGGAAATGACTACGCGATCTCCTTTCTTAAAATGACTTACCCCAGTGCCCACTTCTTCTATCACCCCAATACCCTCATGGCCCAAGGTGGTTCCCGGTTTTACACTGGGTGTTTTGCCGTGCAGGATGCCCAAATCTGTTCCGCAAATCGTGGTCTTAACCATTTTAACAACTGCATCGGTTGGCTTTTCAATTTTAGGTCTTGGCACTTCCTTATAAGATATCTTACCTGGCCCACCATACACAAGGCCTTTCATGGTTGTTTTGTTTTCAGTAGAAGTACCTTTTGAATGGACTTTTTTAAGGGGAGGGATTTTGTTTGACATCTTTTTAGGGTTTAGAATAACTGATCATTAAGATTTTAACATATACAAAGGTAGAATACGGTATAGGATCAAAAGATGATATTTATCACATTAGCTCATTATTTCCAAAATGAATTGTTGTATTAGTTTTAACAGTTATTCTAAAAAGCAATCTATCAAGGATGTGGAGAGTGGTTTGCGTGTGGCCCATCAAGCATAAAAAAAAACAAACTGAAGAGCACATCCTAATGGGAAGAGTGAAAATTGAAGTAATCTGGAGGTTATTGTACGAAAGTGTGGCAGATATGAAGCCATCATTATATAAGCAACTAAATATTAAAGAAGAGAGGCATCCTCCGCTCCTTTTGGCGGAATGAAAAGTTGTTTTTGGGGAATGCAATCTTCTTCATGAATACAGGAAATTTCTAATGATTTTTGTTTAGGTGAATTTCTCCCGATAATATTGCTGAACTAAGTGGAAATCATAAAGGAAAATATTTAGGCTTCCTTACATTTAGAACAATTGGGCTCCCCAATCAAACTCCCATTTTTATCGAAATCAAATTTGCAGCATTCGTTGAAGTTTTTCTTTAAAATATCTTTTGCCCGCCGTATTCTTGCTTTTACATTGGGAAGACTTATGGCTAATATTTCCGCAACTTGCTGTTGCTTTTTTCCTTTTATATAAACCAATTCAATGGGTTCTCTGTAGATATCGGGCAAATCATTTATAAATTTATCAAAGCAACAGATGTTTTGATATTTTTCGGAAAGGGATTCGCTCTCGTCATTAACGGAAGCAATATAAACGGACTCTTGTTTAAAGTAATTGGCAATTTCATTCCGCGCAATCTGAAAGACCCAAGCTTTTACCTTTTCTTCCTCCTTAAGCTGGTTCAGGTTTTTGTGGATTTTAAGGAAGGTATTTTGAAAAATATCGCTGGTGGCGGATTCGTTTTTTACTTTTTTTAGAATAAAAAAATACAGTTCCTCATTAAACTGTTTCCATAACTTCACTGTTTCCATAATTAGAACTTATCTAGACTTTTTCTTTTACCTACAAATTTCACATTTTGCACTCTAATTTTGTCTTTTTTGAGTTCCGTAGCTACGGCTATGCAATTAAAAAAAGCCTTCATTACGGCACAAAAGCCGAAATTTTCGGTTCAAAACAAAAAGTCGAGATGAGTTCTCAAAAATAAAACAAAGGTCAGCTTTTAAACCAACCTTTATTTAAATTAACAACAACTGCATTTGTCGCATTCACATTTATCGCAAGAACAGTTGTTTTGCGAGCAGTCTTTGCAATTACACTTGGTGCAATCGCAGTCGGTACATTTACAAGTATTCATAATTACGGTTTTTAATATTTGTAGAGTAGACTTATAAATGGGGAAAAGGATACATTTTAATTGGTTTGTATTTCTGATTGCTTTGGAAGCAAGTTCGGCATGTATTCTTTAGGTTTTTTCCAATTCATTTTTCCGGTGGAACAACAGATAGTCCAACGACAACTTTCCTGGGCCGGTGAGCGTTAAGGCTATAAAGGAAAACAGGTAAAGGAAGCGCAATTCCAAAACAGCAAAACCATCGCCAATCAAAAAGGCGTGAAAGATGAAAATGACTATAAAATTTATGGACAAAACTAAAGTGGCTATTCTGGAAAACAATCCCAAAATCAACAGTATGGCACAAACCCCTTCCGCAAATGCAGCCAGGTAAAAGGATGTGCCCGCACCAATACCTATGGGGTCCATAAATTGGATTTCCTGTCCGCTGAGAATAACAGACATTTTTTCAAAGCCGTGGCCATAGATCAAAACAAGGCCAAAGACTAACCTGAGAATCAACAGACCGGTATCATGGCATATATTCCCATCCCCGGTTAAAAAATTTAAGGTTCTTTTCATTTCTAATTGTTTTAAATTACTATCAAATTATTGGATTAAAAAAATATAAATGTACCCTTTTTTCTCCAAATGTATTTGCAATTTATCTTCTACATCAATCAGTAGCGCATGGAAATCTTTTACCTTTTTTTAATTATTTAGGCTCTAGTTTAATTGAGCGTTGATATTTAATTTCAAATCCATATTTCGGAGGTTTCAAGTTGATTCGAACGTAGAAAATTCAATTATTCCCTTTGCTCCTCGGCCGACGCCATAGGCTTTAGCCGACGGCTGTCCGCTAAACCTGCCCGTCCGGCAGGCGGGGCTATGACGGCACGCGGAAGGGTTAGGGTAAAAATAATTGAATTTTCGGCCCTTTGCTCTTTCCCCATCCCTAAAGGGTGACAAAGTGCCGAAAATTAGATATTTCAATCATAATAGATAGTTTAAACTAGAGCCATTATTTATAAATTAATAATTTTATATCTTCTACCTGCTTTTCAGATTTTTAAGTTGACACATAACTTCTCAATAAATGTATTTCAGTTATTGTGTATTTAGCGGGCGGTATTCTTCCTTGTCCAAATAGAACCATTTTGGTAGTAAGCTTTTCTAAATTCCCTTTTACGACTAGCTCATTTAATTGTTTTTCACTTTCGTTTCTTGGGGTTCCTGAAAGTTCAGAAAATTCTTTTGCTGTAAGTGTAGGATAAATTTCGAAGAGGGTTTCCCAATTTTTACTGTATTCACTTTTCGCAACATTAGGATTGAGTTTTAGAATTGCCATTTCGTAAAAAGCATAGGGTCTTGCCCCATAAACTATTTCTTTATTGCCCGATTCATCTAAAAAGAATATGGTTGGAAATCCTCTAACACCATACTCTCTGGCGGTTTTTAAGTCGTCTTGAAAGAGGGCTTGGGCCTTTCCTTCAAAATCAGTTTTTAATTGCGCTACATCAAGTCCGACAATTTTAGCCGCAGTTGCTAAATGTTCCCATTTGGCGATGTTTTTCTTTTTCAAAAAAACCATTTCACGAATTTCTCGCATAAATAAGTTGGCTTTTTCTTCATCTTGCATTTGTGCGGCTTTAAAGGCGATGGATGGGGGATAGGAAGAGTCTAAAGGATCTTCCAGCCACAGATCCCCGTCAATGGGCATATCGTAATGAACACTCACTTCGTCCCAATGTGAAGCTACGTCTGATGGTTTTCCGATGCCACCGCTATTGTAACTCCAATCTGGCAAAAGACCTCCCATTCTGTATTCAATTTCAATATGTTCTCCATATTCTAATTTCAGTTTTCGCAACTGCGGTTCAATACCCCAACAAGAGGAACAAATTGGGTCTGTGAAGTAAACTAACTTTACTGATTTCTCTGAGGATTGAGCGATTTTTACACCTGTATCTTTCGTCCCTTCGCCTGGCATTTCGCACATTCCCGTTTCAGGATCGCAAAGAAGTGGATTGTTTATTGATGTTTTGGTATTCATATTTTTTGTTTAAAATAATTATTTAATGATTCACTTTCTTTAATTCCAGTCGACATTTTTTTATACTTCCTTCATTTCTAAATTCTTATCTACTGAAATATTAATACAAATATAATCAATACTTAGTGTATATCTGGCACGCATTTCCTTTTGGGAAGTACTTTCCAATAGGAAACTACCCTTGGGGACTTTGCATTTAGTTTAGTATTTTTATATAAATTGAAAGTAATGAAAAAGCAAGCTGTAATAAACGATACGCCCGTTTGTTAGGTTAGGATGCAAGCCATAAGCGATACGATGAGCATTTTATCTGGGAAATGGAAATTCCATATTTTAGGAACGCTTATAGAAGGCAACAAATTGGGGTTTATGGATTTGTTGAGAGAAGTAGGCGGAATTGGGACTAAAATGCTCTCTAAGGAACTTCAAGACTTGGAATTGAACCATTTGGTTAGCCGAACAGTTATGGATACAAAACCGATAACTGTTGAATATGCCATTACTGAATACGGGGCAACGCTTTCGCCACTTATTAATGAATTGGCCAAGTGGGGAATTGAATATAGACAGTCAGTTCACGGCTTGAAGTGAAGTTGATTTAAATATAACAATACTCCTAATAGTTGGTATTCAGCGAGTGTCCATAAATAAAAAACAGCACGGAAAATTACCCGTGCTGTTTAGGAGAGTTGTTATTTTATATAGTAAACCTATCCCTTGCTAGGTCTCGGCGCCCATTTATCATAGGGCTTCATATCGAAGTTGTTTACTTCGGCCATAGTTAAGCCAAGGGCTTTGGCCACTCCTTTTCCATATTCCGGGTCTGCTTTAAAACAGTTTCTGATATGGCGGATCTGGATAAATTTATCGGCACCACCCACTTGAGCGGCTGTATTTTTAAATAGTAACCCTGCTTTGCCATCGGCTTTGATGATGCGGAACAAATTGCCCGGTTGAGTGAAGTAATCTTCATCATCATCCCTGAAATTGTGGGCGTATGCACTACCATCCATTGCTAAAGGCGGTTCTTGTGCTTCGGGCTGTTCCTGCCATTCGCCATAACTGTTTGGCTCGTAATGTTTAGCATCGCCATAGTTGCCATCTACACGCATGGCTCCATCCCGATGATAGGCGTGATATGGGCAAGTGGGTTTGTTTACTGGAATTTGATAATGGTTTACACCCAGTCTGTACCGCTGTGCATCTCCGTAGGAAAACAGTCTTCCCTGGAGCATTTTATCAGGAGAGAATCCAATTCCGGGAACGATATTCGTCGGGTTGAAGGCGGCTTGTTCTACATCCTGAAAATAGTTTTCCGAATTTCTGTTCAACTCAAATTCACCGACAGGGATAAGTGGGAAATCTTTTTTAGACCACACTTTAGTCAAGTCGAAAGGGTGGAAGCGGTAGGTCTTCGCCTGCTCTTCCGTCATAATCTGAACAAACATTTTCCATTTCGGAAAATCCTTTCTTTCAATAGCGTCAAAAAGGTCTCTTTGGGAGGATTCCCTGTCCATACCCACCACTTTCATAGCCTCTTCATCAGAGAGGTTTTCGATTCCCTGTTGTGTGACAAAATGGAACTTTACCCAGTGTCTAACATTGTCTTTGTTGATAAAACTATAAGTGTGACTTCCAAATCCGTGCATATTTCTAAAACCTTTCGGAATGCCACGATCGCTCATCGTTATTGTAACCTGGTGCAAGGATTCAGGGAGAAGCGTCCAGAAATCCCAGTTGTTATTGGCACTCCTCAAGTTGGTCTTGGGATCGCGTTTTACCGCGTGGTTCAAGTCGGGGAACTTCAACGGATCGCGAAAGAAAAATACCGGCGTATTATTTCCAACCAAATCCCATATCCCTTCCTCGGTATAGTACTTCATCGCAAAACCTCTGATATCCCTTTCCGCATCCGCAGCGCCTCTTTCTCCGGCAACGGTAGAAAACCGTGCAAACATTTCTGTCTTTTTCCCCACTTTGCTGAAAATCTTAGCCTTGGTGTATTTCGAAATATCGTGCGTAACCTTAAAAGTGCCGAAAGCACCTGAGCCCTTTGCGTGCATTCTTCTTTCCGGGATTACCTCTCGGTCAAAGTTTGCCATTTTTTCAAGAAACCAGGCATCCTGCATCAACATAGGTCCGCGTGGGCCCGCTGTTTGCACGTTTTGATTGTCAGGAACAGGAGCTCCGGTCTGTCTGGTGAGTTTTGAATTTTTCTTTTCCATTTCTTCTCGTTTTTAAAATGATTTTTTCAGTGAATGAAGTTACAATATTTCCTATAAATATGAAATAACTTATATCATATTAAACAATCCATTATTAAACAGTAGTGAAGTTGCCATCAAGTTATAGGCTTGTTTCTGTAGTGAAGTAAGCAAATAAAAAATACATTGTTTAAAACACGGGCGGCACCGCCCACTCAAGCCGGGGAATATGAAAGACTAATAAATTTCCAAGACTACAAGCCCAAAACCGTTAGCGCAGTTGATAGCAATGGAAGAAACTTTGCCATTTTCTATGACCATTAAGTTTCCGGTTTCCAGAACATAATTTTCATCCATAAGCTGCAAATGGATAGTGCCGGAAGTGGCGTATAGGAAAAAATTCTTGCAAGCCGCTTTAGGTTTTAGAGTATAATTGCTAATTGCTTCCATGGCTATATGATATAACTCGCTTTGCTGTTTGCCCGTTGTCATCACATTAAAATCTGTGCAAGTGCCTACAGCGGTGGTTTTCCAATCTCCACTAAATTCATCTACCTCAAAAGGTTTTAGGTGCCTGCTGTATTGGCCTTCGTGGGTAATGCTGATTGCTCCCTCCAAAATCATAAGTTTACGATCTACACCCGGCAATGCCGTGAAGGTAGATTCGGCAACTTCTACTTTTGCTGTGCTTATCCGTAACTCAAAATTTCGTTCTGCATAGGTGGCGGTGGCAGGGAATATATAGAGTTGGGTAGTGCTGCCGCCGGACCATTGGCTGGTTAGGAAATGCTTTGGGGTGAGGATTGCTATTTTCAAAAAAAGTGGAGGTTATTTGGTGGGTAAAGTTAGTTTATTAGCGGATTGTTTGATTTTTGGATTGTTCGATTGTTCGATTGTTGAATTGTTGAATCGGTGAATTGATGAGTTTGTGAAAGTGGAGTAGCTCCTTATTCGTTATGTTTTAATATTGTTAACAGTAGTCTTTTTAAATTTATCCCGAATAATTTCAATTAGCATGGGTACTAATGACAAAATTATAATTCCGAAGATTACAGTTTCAAAGTTATTTTTTACAATGGGAAGGTTGCCGAAAAAGTAACCAAGAAATATTAGACTAAAAACCCATACAAACGCTCCCACCACATTATAGCGAATAAACTTTGCATAAGGCATTTCTGCAATTCCTGCTACAAAGGGCGCAAAGGTTCTTATGATAGGTAGGAAACGGGCAATAATGATAGTCTTTGGACCATGAAGTTTATAGAATTCATTAGTCTTCAGGATATATCTTGGATTTACGATTGGCTTATTTTTTATTTTCCAATTGAGTATTTTAAGTCCGATGTTCTTACCGAGATAATAATTCACCCCGTCTCCAAGGACTGCGGCTATAAATAATAGAAGCAGGATAATAACGAGGTTTAATTCAGCTGTTTGTCCAATATCGTTTTGAACTCCTGCACAAAAAGTACCTGCGCTGAACAGCAGTATGTCTCCAGGTAGAAAAGCCATAACCACAAGTCCGGTTTCCATAAATATTATTAGAAATAGGATTATATAAATCCAATTTTCATAATCAAACACCAAGGCAAAAAGATGTTGGTCTAGGTTTATTATGAAGTCTAATAAATTATTAATAATTTCCATGGGGGCTTGTGTCTGTAAAGTTCATTCCTTAAGGGTATCTTCAATTTTTGATAATTGTTTTTTTCTTTCGCTTATTAGCCATTTCCAAGCCAAAATCTGATGCAATACTAATGTCTTTTAGGATTTTGGCTTGGCTGACTTTTTTTAATTGAATTGAATTATGCGGATTTTTTAATTGAATATGTATTAATTTTTTGTTGAATTAAGGCCTGCCATTTTTCTATCCTTTTCATTTCATAATATTCTGTAAAATCATCGTTCATATCATAAAAGTTAAGAATAATAGCTTCTTTTTCTGAAAAAAATGTCAATTCTAAATCCAATGCTTGTAATTCAGTTTCCCATTTCTTCTCCTTTTTAAAATCTCTTGATTTTATATTGATTCGGCAGCTTTTGAGTTCGCTAAAATCTATTCTCACAAAAGGTGTTTCTTGAGAATTCATTTTTACAAACAATAGTAAATTTTTGGTTTCATCAATTCCAATTAAATTGTTATGCCATTGTTCTTTTGTATTAAATGACACGTTTTCTTTTTTAATAGCATCCTTAACTAATTTTTTTATTTTTTGGGCCTCATTTTTTGCAATGAATACGAACCATATATATGGTAAAACACAGCATAAGGTAGTAAGTATAATGACTACTGACATTGATATTTTCATGGTAATAATATTTTAAGATTTAGACTGAAATAGTTGTAATAGGTCTGTAAACCCAGAAATTGAGAACAGATTTAAAAGAAAATAAGGAAAGGGTTTTTTAAGTAAAAAAGTGAAAGGGAAAGATGATTGTCCTAGACGTTAGTTTCAAGGGAATGGTATTCCCAATCTCTAAATATATGAGTTTATAATCATAGGTTTTGGCAATGGAATGCTTGAACTTTTCATTCGAATGGGGGTACGGTATTTTAAATGTTTTTAAAACCCAATTAGCCCGATTTGTTTCTAAATGATTATTAACAATTAAGGCATTATCATTAGTGTCGTGAGACGAAATAGTGATTTCTGTTTGGCTATCAAAATTAGAAGATACTCCAATGAAATCTTTTGGAGAGGCAAAGGATAGCCATAAAAAAAGGCTGAAAATAAAAATCTTAAAGCCAGGCATTTGTGAATAATTATGTGATAAATGTAAGACAATTATAAGTTAATAAATTCATAAATTAAATTTATAAAAATCTTTATTTAATTGCATTTTTTGACATTCAATTCCTCCTACATTTGTGGTAAGTTTATTTATAAATTATGGAATTAATCATTGGATATATTGGCTTTATTATTTCTGCTTATTCTGTTATAGCTAACGATGTTATTCAAACCCTGGGCACTTTTATTTCATCGAATTTTAAAGTGAAATGGTGGTGGCTCTGGCTTTTTGCCATTAGTATTTTATCAATAACTTTATTTTATGGATGGTTTACAAATGATGGGGATGTGTCTTACGGCAGATTGAGCAATATTCCGTTTCCAGAAACATTGAAATGGTGGTTCCTTTTAGCGCCCATTGGCCTATTGGTTATAACACGTTTCGGAATTCCGGTAAGTACAACTTTTATGATTTTAAGTGTATTTTCTTCTGGGCAGATGGTAGAAAAAATGATTTTGAAATCAGTTTATGGGTATGCTCTTGCCTTTGTTTTTGCCATTTTAGTATATGTTGTTATTTCAAAACAAATAGAAACCAAGCATTCATTGGATAAGTTAGATAAACAGAAAAAGAAGCATTATTGGTTGGTAGCGCAATGGTTTTCAACAGGGTTTTTGTGGTCACAATGGCTAATTCAGGATTTTGCAAATATTTTCGTTTTTCTTCCAAGAAAACTTTCCATAGAGCAGCTCATTATCTCATTAACCTGTATTCTTCTAATTATGGCATATATTTTTAGGAGAAGAGGTGGTAAAATTCAAGAAATAGTCAATCAAAAATCAAATACCAAGAATATTCGTTCTGCCACAATTATTGATTTAATTTATGGGGTCTTTTTATTTGTTTTTGGTAATCTCAACTCAATTCCAATGAGTACTACATGGGTTTTTATTGGTATTCTGGCTGGTAGAGAATTGGCGATCACTTATTTATTGCATAAGCCAAAAATGAAATCCACTTACATCATTATTGCCAAAGATTTCGGTAAAGTGAATATAGGTCTTGCAGTGAGCATCGTTATTGCTTTTTTGATTCAGTATTTAAAATAAGCATACTGTCTAATTGACTACTGAAATACGCGCCCGCCACCTCTTTGATGGGGTTCAGAAATTCCACTACCATTGCGAACTTAGCTCGTTGTTCAAGCTGTCCAGCGGTACCGGTTCTGTTAGGTTTCTTTCTTGGGCGTTTGCGAAGTACATCGATTCCGCGCCAATTGGCACCTACTACGTTTCCCACTCGTCCCGAGAAGGAACCGAAAATTCCGTCATTGAATTTTCCCATTTTGTTTAAATTTAAGTTTAACATTCAGTTATTAATTCAGAGCCAAAGTATTGCGCAGTTCGCTGTGCTCCAAAAACATGCGCCATCTTGCCTTAAAATGCATCAAATTGGTTTAAACTGCTATTTTTTAACCACATATAGCGTTAAATGAATAATACTGACAGCTTTTACATCCTTACTGCATCTTTTGCATACGGATGGAACGATTTGCATAAAATTGCAGTGATTTGCTATCATTTGCACATTTTTGCACACAATTGGCAGCAGCTTTGAACCCGACATTTGCGTTTTTTTTGTTGCATTTGTTCGAGTGTTGTTCGAGTGTTGTTCGCGAATTGTTCGCGAAATGGTACTTTTTGCGAACAATGGGCGAATTAGAGTAAAAGAAGGGTTGAGGAACTGTGCGAATGACACGGGCGGGACGCCTGCGACAGCGTTTATAATTACCTCAGGATTAAACCCATATTGGATTTTAATGGACTACCTTTGCAAAAATCTTATTTAACTTTAGCTATTAAGTATCCCTTCGCACTACTTCCGCGAATTGCTGAGGCTTTCTTTTTTAAGCCTTTATTTTTCTTATCAAGCCCCCCAAGGCATAGCGGAATCAGTAAAAAATGCTTCTTCTTTTTATGCAAAAGCAAAACCAGACCATGAGTACAGATATACAAATAAACAAGCCAGAACCAATTACTTCAATTAAAGAAGTAGCGTTGTTTGATAGCGCTGCAGCTATTGAGTTTACCATTAAAACATTGGAAGCTGATAAACCTGTGTTGATAACAGAATTTTACGGCGACGGCTTGTTACTGCTCAAGGAGTTGAAAACGCATCTCAAAAGAAAGCTGCCCAACAAGACTTTTCAGGAGCAACGCGAGTATCGGGCGGAATACCACAGGCTGTCCAATCTTGTTTTAATAGAAATTGTAGCGCATATATTGATAGTAAAAAAAGCCCCTGCAATTGGTTGGTTGGAAAAACTATACCCGGAAACTGAAGATTTCTTTTTGTCCTTCCCCCAAATACAAGGCCTGAACAGTGCTTGGCAGTGGTACAAAAACGGGATTTCCATTCCTGTATTGCGAAATAAAATACACCCCTATTACGGCACCTATTTCCCTACACGTTTTGATCATTTGGAACTATTTGACCAATGGTTAAAACGCTATACGGGGCCTAAAAAAACAGCGATAGACGTTGGGGTGGGCAGTGGCATACTAGCCTTTCAAATGGTTAAACACGGGTTTCAAAAGGTTTTTGGTACAGATACAAACCCCAATGCCATTGTGGGCTTAACCGAGTTTATGGGCAACACAAAGTTGTCGCGAAAGATAGAATTGGACCTAGGGCATCTTTTTGGGAAGTTTGAAAAGCAGACCGAGCTCATTGTTTTTAATCCGCCGTGGTTACCCGAGTCGCATACCTCAGAGAACATGGACCAAGCCATTTATTACGACAAAAACCTATTCCCGGATTTTTTTGCGGCAGCAAAGTCACGCCTTTTGCCAGAGGGAAAACTAGTGGTTCTCTTTTCCAATTTGGCACAAATAACAAAGGTGGCCAAAGAGCACCCCATAGAAAAGGAACTGGCCGAAGGCGGAAGGTTCCAGTTGGAAAAATGTTATAAGAAAACAGTAAAAGCGGCTTCTGATAAAACAAAGCGCGATGCGCATTGGCGGGCTTTGGAAGAAGTAGAGCTTTGGGAGCTGACACACAACCCGTGCGCAAGGGGATGAGATTAACTACGTTGAATCTTCGATTTCCTCCTTCGTCGGAATGACAAAATCGTATTCAGGTCTACTTGTCATTTCGACCAGAGGGAGAAATCCCATCAGAGTGAGTTTTCGAGTTTTGAATAGAGGCTGGAGACTCAGGTGGATGGGATTAACTACGTTGAATCTTCGATTTCCTCCTTCGTCGGAATGACAAATAGCCCGTGCGCAAGTGTGTGAGATTCCTCCTTC
>JAENXC010000065.1 GCA_016649715.1 Flavobacteriaceae bacterium
CAATATACATCGCAGGTTTTTTATCCGGATTCCCGGTTTTAAAATCGGAAATGGCTAACAGCATAATATCCCTGCCTTCCACCGATTTTCCTATGCTTTGCATTCGCGCTAAATCCGGATATACTTTGGAGATATTTCGCATAATTTCAACAACACCGTCATAAGTGTTGTAACGATTCCAGCTCACTGCAACTTTTGGATGCTCGGGTGTTCCTATGGCCCTAAAGAACTTTTCTTGGGCGTTGGACGCTAAAAGACCAAAATAACTTACCAACAAAAAACTAAAGGGAATATATAAAGACTTCTTCATAATTATAATTTTACGTTAAACGTTGCGATACCGCAGTGTGGAGCGCCGGCTTTGATTTCTGCATTACCCGAACCTTTCACTATCCAAGACAATGTTTTGGTTTCAAAAGCATCCATTTTATTGATGAGATTGATGGTGTTTCCGGAAATCACCTCTTTTTTGTCTTTGGTGATGTCTATTCTTATTTTTTGCAGCCATCTGGATTTTTCTCCCAACTCCGAATGTGTAGGCAAGGGAGAATTGTTAAATAAATCGGCCGTAATTCTGGTGAGTCCGCCACCAAGTTTTTCTGTTTTTATATGGTGAAATTCCAATTTGGGTTGCATTTCGGCTAGTTTCAGAATAAAGTTGGTATGTGTTATGGCAATACTGTCGGCCATTTTAAAAGGCGGATTGTACATCACAAAAGGCTTAATGCCACCCACTTCCACTTTTTGATCTGGAAAATCGGGATGATTTATGGATGTCCAGGGAATAAAAACATCTTTTAGCCCTTGCTGCGTTGCCCAGGCCATAAAATTAGTTTCTTTTGTAACCAAAGGTTTGTCCTTATCTTCAGCTTTTTTGTTTTGGCTATCTTCTTTTTCTTCCTTGGTATTCGATTTTTCGTCTTTAACTTCAGGAACCCACCATCCCGGTGTGCTGAAACTCAATCGACCAAAGTGAAAATATGCCCATTGAAAAAAGTCACCATCGGTACCTTGGTTGTCTTGTTGAAATGCTTTTTGAGAAACAATTTTATTATACGCATCCGAAACCATTTTATTAATTGCCACATCTTTTTTCGTCATTGAAGCCAAAACTCTTTTCTTGGCAACTTCTTCATTAAATTTTAAAGGTTCGGAAAGGTTATTTGCCGGACTGAAAGTTACAAAGGCAAAAATATTCCATTGATCGAAAAGATAATCCACAAGGGCTCTCGTTTCTTTTTGAGAGACTGGATAATCGCCAGACAAAGGCTGAAAAACAGGAAATTTGTAGGTAAAATTGGCATTAAAAGCAATGCCTTCCTCAAGATCTTCGTTAAATTTTTCATCTTTGTCATTGTCTATTCCTTCGGAAAACACCAAATAATTTCCAGATTCTCCTTTTGCCCTATCGGCTTTTACTAAAATTCGTGCGTCTGTTGGATGAACTTTATAATTGCCCATTACACTAGTTACGCGCATTTGCGTGATAAAACCATCTTTGTTGAGGTCTTCATAAGGATCTTCACTGATGCTGCCGTCGCGATCTTGGTCCTCTTTTGTGGCATTTCCTCTGCGCTCATATTTTAAACTGCTATGATATTGGCTATACGCATCGGGAGACATATTAGGAAAAACATAAAAAGTGGTCGTTTCTAAAGCTTCCTGATGATGGTTTATCAATCGTTCCGCAAATTGTAAGGCGAG
>JAENXC010000057.1 GCA_016649715.1 Flavobacteriaceae bacterium
CAGTCAAAAAAAATACCATAGTGACAAAAAACATTCCGGTCATAGTAAAGGAAAAGGCAGGAAAAAATAAGAAATAATCAGGAAAATATTTATTACCAAACTTAAAATGATTCAAATGAAAACTAGAATTTTAACAGTTGTATTACTGTCCATATTTATGACAATAGGGACTACTTTATCGGCTCAGGAAAGACATTATTACGGAGATTACGGAAATACCCTAAACTTAGGCGTGGGTATTGGAGGATATTCAGGATATTACGGGTACGAAGGACATTCATTACCGGTTCTTAGTCTTAACTATGAATTTGACGTGGCTAATAATTTCACGCTGGCCCCTTTTGTTACTTTCGCTACATACCGTAATGACAAACATTACTATCGTGAAACAGTTATTCCAATAGGTGCTAAAGGTTCGTACTATCTTGATGATGCTTTTAATGCAGGTTCAGACTGGGATTTTTATGTCGCAGGTTCACTGGGATTTTCAATAGTAAATACAAGTTGGGATAATTACGATCGTGATTATTATGATGGATACCATAAAGTAAGTCCTCTATTTCTTGACTTACATTTTGGAGCCGAATATCATTTAAGTAATAAGGTTGGTTTATTCCTTGACTTATCGACAGGCGTTTCAACTATTGGATTAGCAATACATTAATATTGAATTTAAATATTGGGATGGATAGTTAAACTCATCCGCTCTGTAAAATTTAACCTGATTGACCGAAATTCGGTCAGTCAGGTTTTTTTATGCCCAAAGAGAGGCAGATGAATAACCTAAGATAATCCCCGGCAACCCTATAACTAAAGTTTTCTGGATCAGTTGATCTTGTTGTAGGGAAAGGTATTGGTATGGTTTTCATGGATCCAATCAAAATACGATTATTTTGCCCGAAATAAAAGAGACTATCCTCAAGCCGTACGGGCTTTTACCTTTTTTTCTAGAGCAAAAAAAGTAAATATCCCGAATGAATTGGATTGAAACATCATTCTTCAAATTTGAAGCAACAATTGATCGGAGCGAGTGCGAGGGCCGTCAAAACGCCCGGCTGAGGGTTCGTTTTGACAAGATTTTTGCTTACTTTTCATCGATTGGAAAAGTTAGGGCCTATCCGGCCTAAGGACAGAAAACGGATTTGAAATTGACCGTTTTAATATTGCAACAAAACTATATGAAGTGATCCGTTTCCCTCCAGCTTAATTGTTCACTTTTATCCCTATGCAAAAAGGGTTTCCCCGTCGTAAACAGGAAAACCCTTTCAAAAAATATCGTAGAAAATATAAATTAATCCAATTTCAGTACCGCAAGGAAAGCATTCTGAGGAACTTCCACATTACCGACCTGTTTCATCCGTTTTTTACCTTTTTTCTGTTTCTCGAGCAATTTGCGTTTACGGGTAATATCACCTCCGTAACATTTGGCGGTAACATCTTTGCGCACGGCCTTCACAGTTTCGCGCGAAATTATTTTTGCTCCAATGGCTGCCTGTATGGCGATATCAAACTGCTGACGCGGAATGAGTTCTTTCAGCTTTTCACACATCCGTTTCCCAAAACTATAGGCATTGCTAACATGAATCAGTGTCGATAAAGCATCAACCATTTCGCTATTCAGTAAAATATCAAGACGTACCAGTTTGGCCGGGCGGAAATCGAGCATGTGGTAATCAAACGAGGCATATCCTTTCGAAATACTCTTCAGCTTATCGTAAAAATCGAATACAATTTCGCCTAAGGGAAGATCGAATATCATTTCAACACGATCGGTAGTCAGGTAATCCTGCTTGATCATTGTGCCACGTTTCTCGAGACACAAAGTCATAATAGACCCAATATAATCTGATGCGGTAATAATACTAGCCCTGATAAAC
>JAENXC010000023.1 GCA_016649715.1 Flavobacteriaceae bacterium
GCTGTTACATTAGATGGCAATAGTATTAAACTTGGAATCAATGAAACTTCATTGGATAACGGATTGGCGTTATACCCTAACCCAGCAAGCAATTCGGTAAACCTTGTGAACAAGTCCAACATTTCCCTTGAAAAAATGATGATCTACAACATTATTGGAAAACTTGTGAACCAAGTTGACCTGCGCACTATGCAAGGTGAAAAAGCAATAGATGTTTCATACCTTACCTCCGGTGTTTATGTGGTTCAGATTATTGGTGAAAACGCAAGCATTGTGAAGCGCTTAATTAAAGAGTAGTTTTTTATTAATAGTTGATTGACAAAGAAAGCCTTCCTATAAAGAATAGGGAGGTTTTCACTTTTTAATAGATTGAAGTTTTACGAACCTTTCAAAAAGATTACTTTTAAAAACTAAATATAAATCTATGTTACCTTGGCATCAATACTTAATGGGAGTACTAATAGTACTTGCCGGAATGAACCATTTTAGAAAACCAAAACTGTACGAGAGCATTATCCCCCCATATATACCTGCGCACAGCACAATGGTTATGGTAAGCGGAATTGTGGAAATGGCTTTAGGGTTTATGCTAATGAATAAAAACAGCCAAGAAGTTGCCGCTTGGGGGATTATTGCTATGCTAATAATTTTTATCCCCGTTCACATTTATATGCTTCAGGATGAAAAGGCAGCGATGAAAATGCCGAAGTGGGTGCTAATTCTAAGGCTGCCGTTGCAGTTTGGGCTGATGTATTGGGCTTATCTATATACTTAAAAGGACATAGGACTTAGGACCGCTTCGCTATAGGACTTAGGACTAGTTAACTAAATATCCCATTTAATATTTTCGCCAAGCGGATGCCCCCTTTTTGAAGTTGGGAGCGCAGGGGGTTTATGTATTCATACATATAGTTGTAGCCTAACTTTTCGCCAATTTCTGTGTGTTTGTATATATCTTCGCAGAGGGCGCGGCTCTCGTACATCCAATCTATAACAGTTCCCTTTTTTATGGCTTCCACTTGTTCTTTTGAAAGTACATCGGTATTTGTGGCAATTTCGGTATAGGACATTTCGTATGAATCGAGCATTTTGGAATCCCAAACGGAATGTAGGTTTGTGCCATCGCTGAACCATCGTACCTGAAAGTCGTTGCCGCCTTTATCATCCGCCAAACCGATGTGCAACGGCTGGTGCAGATCGCCCATAAAATGGACCAGCATTTTTAGATAGAAAACCTTGTCTTCGCGTGTACTGTTGGCGTTCTTCAAGACAGCAATACACTTTTCTATTCCCTGGATTATATCGCCTTTTTCACTTTTGGGGTAGGTTTCATATTTTTCACCGAAAGGGAAATTTACATAATGCCACGGCTTGAAAGAATCATATTGATGGTCGCTTTTAATATCATCGCCAAAGTTCGCTACATAAGCAAGGGAATGGCCGTTGAGCAATTTTGAGATTTGCTTTTCCGCTTTTTTGTTCAAATAGGAATCGGCAATCTCCCCCACTGCCCTGTGGCCCGTCTTGCCCCAGTCCTCTGCGGCCGTAAGGTTTGCAATGGCAACTATAATTGTGATTATAAAAAGGGCTGTCTTTTTCATGGCATTTCAAAATGTTGAAGGTAAAGATAGCACCTTAAACACATTCTAATTGTTTTATAAAAAGTAGTTTGGAAGGGGTTCGACTTTAGTTTATCCTGAGCCCAGCCGAAGGGCTTTGTATGCCGGATCAAGCTTCCTCCTCCCAAAGGGGTTCGACTGCGCTCACCCTGACATTCTGCTGTCACACTGAGCGCAGTCGAAGTGCTTTGTATGCCGGATCAAGTTTCCTCCTCCCAAAGGGGTTCGACTGCGCTCACCCTGACATTCTGCTGTCACACTGAGCGCAGTCGAAGTGCTTTGTATGCCGGATCAAGCTTCCTCCTCCCAAAGGGGTTCGACTTTAGCCTGTCCTGAGTATTTCGGCTTCGCTCAATATAAACTTCGCCGAAGGGCTCACCCTGACATTCTGGGCTCACCCTGACATTCTGGGCTCACCCTGACATTTATATTCCAATGCACCCCAATATTTCCTTCACTCCACTATCTCCGAGGGACTATATTTTTCAATCCTTTCCTTCCCCGCTTCCAATTCACTGCAATTGGGGCATACGTGAACAACGCCATCCTTAATTTGATACCCATCCACATGTTCCTTTACGAAACCTTGAATAAGCATATACGAATCTTTGTGGTTGTTTACGTCCACCTGTTTATCCTTGTACAGCTCCCTTATTTTACCGTCGTATTCCTGAAAACCCCAGCACAGGGAACAAACTCCTTCGGGGGTTTTATTGGCGGTTTCTGCTTCGGGTTTCTTAAAAAACTCGACAATTGTTTTTACTATATCCATACTGTTTTATATTTTTTCTTCCTTTTGTAATTTAAGGATTTAACAGGAAAAACACAAGAGAAACAAGAGTTAACTCTCTTTTTCAAAATTTAAAAAAAACTACTATAGCCTTGTGAATTAATACCCACTTTTGATGTGCTTTTAAAGCATTTCAAAAATAACTACGGCAGGCCTCAGCTCCAAAAACCGTTTCATTATTTAATGCTATCACGGCTGGAGTGATAAAAGGAAAAAGAAGCTAGGGAAAGAACTGAGTTATTCGGATAAATTAATATAGTTTTGAATAAAATGATTCGTGTTTTCCAAGAGATAGAGAATTCCACAAAAACACAGTATAGCAACGATAGTACGATGACATATCTATTTTTCATAGCTTCTTTCAACGCATTCTTCTTTCTTGCACTGCTTCTTCAAAAGAGAGCAAAACTGCTTCATGATCGCATCCTGATTTTTTGGCTCCTGTATCTGGGGCTTGCTACCGCTACCTATGCTTTAAGTATAGATTTTTTTCCCCATTCCCCTTTAGTATCCAGTGGAATTATCGCTTTGTTCTTATTGCACGGACCTTTTTTATATCTCTATGTCTCCGCCCTTACCGCAAACAAAAAATATTTTAAGGCTAAAAACTTATGGCATTTTGCGCCTTTTGTGGCCTTTATTCTTTACTTGTTTATCGCCTCCGGTTTTCCAGCCTATTCAGAGGGAATTAGAGTAGATCATATAGCTGAGGGAGCAGCCGAACCCCCTTTCCTCTTTATCTTCTTCCTCATTATAACCGCAATCTCCGGACCTGTCTATTTTTTCTTGGCCTATAAAAAATTTCAACAAAGCAGGAAATCTTCCTTTGATTTTTCTTCCAAGGAAATAAACTTGGACTGGCTGGGGAAACTGATCCCTATTTTTGGTGTTGTATGGACAGTGCTGATTATTATAGCCGTAATCCATCATATTTTCCAGCTGTTTTCCATGGCTTTTTGTACCAATGGACTCTTCCTATCCCTTTCGGCCTTTATTATAGCAATCGGGTATTTCGGATTTAAACAAAAAGAAGTTTTTATAAATCATAGCATTGATAGCGGGAAAGAGGTTGCTAGTGGACCCGAAATTAAATATGCTGCCTCAAAAATGGAAGATGCAGAATTGCAAAAATACTGCGATAAAGTTGGACGCTATATGAAAACTGAAAGGCCGTATTTAGATTCCGATTTAACTTTACCTAAGTTGGCTGAAGATTTAGAAGTGTCCACCCACCATCTTTCGCAGATCATCAATGAAGTACACGGAAAAAATTTCTTCAATTTTATCAATGAGTACCGGGTTGAGGAAGTGAAAAGAAAAATTCAAGATCCAACTTTTGACAATTACTCCTTACTGGGAATCGCGTTTGAAAGCGGTTTCAATTCCAAATCTGCTTTTAATAGGGTGTTCAAGAATATTACAGGAATTACTCCCAGTCAATTTCGGGACTCCCTTCCCCCCTCCTAAACTGCACTTTTCCTCCTCCCAAGTCTTGTTTTATAAAGTGGGACTTGTCTTTCTATCCAAATAGGTGCCACCTTACAAGCGAGGTCGCACAGCCCTAAGTTCATTCATACATTTGTTTACAGAAAATTAAAACAGATTATTATTTAAAAACAAATGTTATGAAAACACAAGTAAAACAAACAACTGTAACAAATCCTTTAAAAGTAGAAAGGTTTTTTAAATTCAATACGCGTTCCCTTCTTTTGGGCTTCGCCTTTATGTTGGCCAGTATTTCTGGATTTGCGCATTGCGATTCCTATGACGGCCCCGTTATTAAGGATGCCCTAAAAGCATTGGACCAAAACAATGTGCAACTGGTTTTAAAGTGGATTGAACCACAACAGGAAAAGGAAATCATTTCCTTGTTCGATAAGACCTACAGTTTAAAAAATAGTGACAAACAAGTGTATTCCATTGTTGAAAAACATTTCTTGGAAACCTTGGTACGCTTGCACCGGGAGACCGAAGGCGCACCTTATACTGGCCTAAAACCAGCAGGATCAATGACCCCTTTGATTGCAATGGCAGATAATTCGATAGCAAAAAATAGCGTAGAAGAGGTAGTTTCAACCGTTACCAATCATTTGGAGCAAGTATTAAGAGAGCGATATGCCAAGGTTGCAGAACTCAGCAAAACAAAGGACAAATCCGTAGAACAAGGAAGGGCCTATGTAGAAGCCTATGTTCAATACACCCATACACTTGAGGCATTGGAGCAACTATTACGCGCCCCTGTCTCCCATTCTGGAGGAGAAAGTCACGCAGGACATTAGCCTGTCCTTTTTCCAAAGAGAAAAAAATAATAACCTATAAAACAAAAAATATGGAAACTATAAAAGATTTAAAAAACGCAAAATTTCAATTGGAAACCCTTACCTGTCCAAGTTGCATTACGAAGATAGAAGGTGTTTTAAATAAAGAACCGGGCGTGGAAAATGCAAGAGTGCTTTTTAACTCAAGCAAGGTAAAAGTACAATATGACGAAGAAAAAGTGTCTTCTGCTCGATTGGCCGAATTGATAGAAAAAGTAGGCTACCCAATTTTATCGTCCTAATTTTAAAAATAAAAATGATTATGAAAGCTAAACAAATAAACCGAATTATGTATGCGTCAGCTATCTTACTGCTAGCTGCCGTAGTGATCTATTTGATTAGCGGGAGCGGTTGGTTGTTGAATACATTTTTAATCTCAGCATCCTTGTTGGCAGGATACCCCACCTTCCTAAAAGCGTGGAAAGCAGCCCAGCTAAAAATGTTCAGCATTGAACTTTTAGTGACCATAGCCGTTATTGGGGCCCTGATCATTGGGGAATACATGGAATCTGCAGCAGTAACCTTCTTGTTCCTCTTTGGGGCATATTTGGAGGGACGGTCTTTAGAAAAAGCCCGTGCCTCCATCAAAGCCCTAATGGACATGGCGCCGCTTGAAGCCACTGTATTGCGCAATGGCATACGCTCGGTAATTATGGCGGAGGAGGTTGTTGAAAATGATTTGGTGATTATTCAAACGGGAGAAAAAATACCCATTGATGGTCGGGTTATCTCAGGAAAAGCCTCTGTGGATGAAGCGGCGATTACCGGCGAATCCATTCCCGCAAGCAAAGCGAAAGACGATCAGGTATTCAGCGGGAGCATTTTGGACAGCGGATATCTGGAGGTAGTTGCAGAGAAAGTTGGGGAAGACACCACCTTCTCAAAAATTATTGAATTAGTGGAAGAAGCCCAAGAAGGAAAAGCAAAGACCCAACGGTTTTTAGAGAAGTTTGCGGCTATTTATACGCCTGGAATTATGGTGCTTTCCTTACTCGTCTGGGTGTTTACCAGGGATGTCCATTTGTCGCTTACCTTTTTGGTGATCGCCTGTCCAGGGGCATTGGTTATTTCGGCTCCAGTCTCAATTGTTGCCGGAATCGGAAATGGTGCCCGTAACGGAATTTTGATCAAAGGGGGAGAGGTGATGGAAAACCTAGCGAAAATTAACGCCCTGGTATTTGACAAAACAGGAACACTAACAAAAGGGAAGCCCGAAGTTACAGCCATTAAAGGCTTTGGTATAAGCGAAAAAGAATTGCTGCTAATGGCTGCCGAAGCAGAAGTGATCTCCGAACATCATTTAGGGAGAGCCATTGTGAAAGAAGCAGAAAGAACAGGATTAAAACTGCTGAACAAACCTACGGAAATAAGCGTTCTTAAAGGTCGCGGAATTGAAGTAAGCCTTGGTGGAAAACAACTCTATATCGGCAATCGAAAAGGGCTTTTTCAGAATGAAATACCCATAGCGGCTGAAGTAGAATTTTATGCCACGGAACAGGAAAAAGCGGGGAATACCGCCGTCTTTATTGCCGATGACAAAAAAGTCCTGGGGATTATCTCTATCGCTGATACCATAAGGGACACTGCCAAAGAGACAATGCAGCAACTTAAATCAGAAGGTATTAAGCATTTGGTGATGCTTACCGGCGACAATAAACACACTGCCAATATAGTTGGGGAACAATTGGGGATGGATCGTATTTATGCGGAACTGCTTCCCGAGGACAAGGCGCAGAAGGTTAAGGAATGTATGGGGAAAGGCATAAAGCTCGCAATGGTTGGGGATGGCGTAAATGATGCCCCCGCAATCGCTTCAGCAGATGTGGGCATTGCAATGGGTGTTGCAGGCACCGATATTGCGATGGAAACAGCAGACGTGGTTCTGATGGCCGACAATCTCGATAAATTGATCCACGCTTTAAGGCTTTCCAAAGCTACGGTTCGCAATATGAAACAAAACATGTTTTTCGCAGTTGGAACGGTTGCCATATTATTGGCAGGTGTGCTGACCAAAAACGTGAACTTGGCCTCTGGAATGTTGATACACGAATTGAGTGTGCTCTTGGTAATTCTAAATGCAATCCGTTTAGTTCGTTTCAGACCAAGCCCAAAATTTAAGCGCTTTACCAAGCGAAAGGATGAAACTGCTTTTTCAAGAGGTAAAGTTTGTCTTGAATGTTAGGTGAGGGTGAGACGGGAGATGGGAGATGGGAGAATGGTGAGCTTCCCTGATTAGTGTTGACCGGTTTATAATTAATTCCCATCGTCAAAACATTCGTGTATTGGTAGTCACCCCCCCGAATCAACGAATTGACAACCCTGCCTGCTGAAGGCACGATCCCAAAAATTATTCGTGTATTCGTGGTCAACCTATATCAGGGACGTACACCCTCAATGAAATTGAAACTAGATTAAAAAGGCTTTAAAATTCTGTTTAATACCCGATTTACAGAATTTCACAAAAGATAAATCTATCTTTTAAGTATCTTTGTAAGGTCGGGAGTCTTATTTACTTCTATCGAACTCTATACTTAATTATATGGTATCCAAATCCTGCAAATACGCCATTCGCGCCACTGTTTTTATCGCTTCCAAAGCCAAGGAAAACATCAAGGTGGGGGTTAAGGAAATAGCTGAGGAGATTGAGGCGCCAGAGGCCTTTACCGGAAAGATTCTTCAGACTTTAAACAAGAATAAAATCGTCACTTCCCTTAAAGGCCCCTATGGCGGGTTTTATTCTGATGAAGCCCAACTGGATTTACCGATTCTCGAAGTGGTCAATGCCATTGACGGACTGGGCGTGTTTACCGACTGTGTCTTCGGTCTCCACCAATGTTCCGATGACCACCCCTGCCCTATGCACTTCGAATATGTAAAAACCCGCAGCCAGATGTACACTTCCTTTAAAAACACCACCATCCGAAGCTTAGCTGAAAACCTGAATACGGGCTTGGCTTTTCTTAAGAATCCCGAATAACAAAGCAACCGCATATTTCTCCATAAAACTTTGTATTTTCATAGCGGATATTCTTATCTTCTATAAGATTAGTTGTATCTTTGTACCGTAGAATTTTACTGGGAACAACAGTTTAAAAGAACAAGATAAAATCGTTCAAATGAAAAAAGAAAAAATAGAATCCGAGCGCAGGCATATTGTAATAATCGGTGGTGGTTTTGGGGGGATAGCCACGGCTAAGGCCCTAAAACACACCGATGCAGATGTTACAATAATTGACAGACTGAACCATCATTTGTTTCAGCCCCTGCTGTACCAAGTGGCCACGGCCGAATTGTCTCCTGGGGATATTTCGGCGCCCATTCGTGCTATCATAAGTAAAAACCCCAGAATAAAGGTGATTTTGGGGGAAGTAGCGGAAATAAGTCCCGAAATGAAATCCTTGCGAATGAGAAATGGCCAATCCATTTCCTTTGACCAATTGGTAATGGCCACTGGGGCACAATACAATTATTTCGGACACGGGGAATGGGCAGAATTCGCCCCCGGAATGAAGTCGATCAGCGACGCCTTGAAAGTTCGGGAAAAACTTCTTATGTCCATGGAAGAAGCCGAACAACTTCATGATTCCAGCAAAAGAAAGTCGCTTCTCACCTATGTTATCATAGGCGGAGGCCCTACTGGAGTTGAAATGGCCGGTGCCATAGCAGAAATAGCTGGCAATGGCGCAAAACACGGATACCATTCCATTAAACCGGAGGATGCCCGTATTTATCTGATTGAGGCAGGTCCACGAATCTTAAATGCCTTTCCCGAATCCTTGGCCGCAAAGGCTAAAAAGATGTTGGAGAAAATGGGGGTTAGGGTATTGTTGAATACCCCTGTAACCAATATTGAAAAAAACAAGGTTCACCTTAAAGTGGGCTCTATAGAAACCCCCAATATTATCTGGGCCGCAGGTATCAAGGCTTCCTCCCTATTGGATTCCTTGAAAGTAGCACAAGACAGATCCGGCCGCGTACTTGTGGAAGCCGATTTAAGTATTCCCCAATATCCCGATATTTTTATTATAGGCGACTCGGCCCATAGGGAAGACAAAAATGGAATGCCTTTGCCCGCCTTGGCACCCGTTGCTACCCAACAGGGAAAATTTGTTGGAAAACTCCTCGCCAAGGACGGAAAAAGAAGTAGCGGTTCCAAGTTTAAATACACCGATAAGGGAACAATGGCAACGATTGGGCGGGCAAAAGCCGTAGCCGATATCAAGGGATTAAAATTCAGTGGCTTTTTTGCCTGGTTCCTATGGTCGTTCATCCACGTTCTTGGCTTGATTGGGTTTAGAAACAGGACCCGCGTATTTGTGGAATGGATCTGGAATTACTTCACCTTTAAAAGGGGAGTAAGGCTCATTACCGACCGTTCCGGATGTGTGTATTGCACCACATATGAAATAAACCATAAGGAACTCAAAGAGCTTCAGGAAATGCCCGTTTAACAATTGGTTTTATTCAAATAGCTATGACTGCGCTCACCCTGGCATCCCATTGTCACACTGAGTAGCCTGTCCTGAGCGCAGCCGAAGGGCAGTCGAAGTGCTTTGTATGCCGGATCAAGCTTCCTCCTCCCAAAGGGGTTCGACTTTAGCCTGTCCTGAGCGCAGCCGAAGGGCTCACCCTGACATTCTGCTGTCACACTGAGCGCAGTCGAAGTGCTTTGTATGCCGGATCAAGCTTCCTCCTCCCAAAGGGGGTTCGACTGCGCTCACCCTGACATTTGGCTGTCACACTAAGTAGCCTGTCCTGAGTATTTCGACTGCGCTCAATATGAACTTCGCTGAAGGGCAGTCGAAGTGCTTTGTATGCCGTCAAGCTTCCTCCTCCTAAGGGGGTTCGACTGCGCTCACCCTGACATTTGGCTGTTACTCTTAGGGCAGTCGAAGTGCTTTGTAGTTACTCACTTTCAGGTTTGTATTTATAATGTGTCGCATTCCTGCATTCTGCTAAAATCTGTAACATATCATAATCTCCATCAATCAGTGCTTTTTTCTTTGCTCTTGTCCACCTTTTAATTTTTTTCTCAAAGTAAATTGCTTGCAACACATCGTTGAATTCTTGATGGAATTTTAAGGTTATTGGTCTTCTTTTATAGGTGTAGGCATCTCTTTTAATACCTGCTTGGTGTTGTTCCAGTCTTTTTGATAAATCGTTTGTAATACCTGTGTAATACGATTTGTCTGAACATTCTAATATGTAAACGTAGTATTGGTAGTACATTTTCGTTTTCGTTTTCGTTTTCGTTTTCGTTTTCGTTTTCGTTTTCAAAAGGGGGGGGGTCGCCGTAGCAAGCTTCCTCCTCCCAAAGGGGTTCGACTGCGCTCACCCTGACATTCCAATGTCACACTGAGCGCAGTCGAAGTGCTCGCCCTGATATTCTGCTTTAAATTAACATTCTTCTCTCACGCTGGATAGCCTGTCCTGAGTATTTCGGCCTCGGTTTATCCTGAGCGCAGCCGAAGGGCTCACCCTGACATTTGGCTGTCACACTGAGTAGCCTGTCCTGAGCGCAGCCGAAGGGCAGTCGAAGGGCAGTCGAAGTGCTTTGTATGCCGTATCAAGCTTCCTCCTCCTAAAGGGGTTCGACTTTAGCCTGTCCTGAGTATTTCGACTTCGCTCAATATAAACTTCGCCGAAGGGCTCACCCTGGCATTCGGCTGTCACACTGAGTAGCCTGTCCTGAGCGCAGCCGAAGGGCAGTCGAAGTGCTCGGTAGTAAACAACAAACTTCTTGCTAACCAAAGGGGTTCGACTGCGCTCACCCTGACATCTTGCTCTTACACTAAGTAGTCTGTCCTGAGCCCAGCCGAAGGGCTCACCCTGACATTTGGGTTTTCTTCTGCGCTCACCTTGGCATTTGGGTCAATTTTTTATTTTATTTATTTATAGAATTTCTTTTAAAAAAACACCTCCTAGTCGGGCTATACCTTAAGGAGACCTTAAGAGCCATTAAGGAGCACATTGAAACACAGGAATAAATTTACTGAAGCTGGGTGGAATTTATTGAAACATCTTTCTTAAAATGTTATTCTTTTGATGAAGAAATGGTATTTTCAATATTATAATTTTCTTTAACTTTATAGGTATGAAACGGGTTATAGAATTTTACGGGAATGTTTTTATTTTGGATGCTATTATGGCTATTACGCAGGGTTCGCTGGCAAAGAAGAGTGCTAAGGCGCGATTTGTGACCCTTACTTTGCGGCCGCAACCGGAGTTTGTTTACAATCCTGAGGCGGAGCGGTGGGAGCTTATATGGACCGGCACCCAACGGTATGATATTCACTTTGGCAGTGCAAAGGAAGCGGCGGAGGGGCTGTTGGAAATGAAACGGGCTTGGGAGGAGGCTATTAATGTGGTTGATGGGGAGTGGGTTTGATTTGTAAGGTTAGTTAATAGTAGAGAGACTCGTGTGGGGGATACGCGTTGTTAACGGCACCTGCCAGGGTGCATTATTAAAATTATGACATATAAACTTATTTCATTTCAAAATTCTATGAGTTTGTACTGTCATTACTTTCTTTCTACAAGTTCTCGATAAGTCATATGCTAGTTCTTTTGCTAATTATTATTTCTTAATAAATGCTTCACAACAGACAAGTCGCTTTCAAAATTCCTAATTATACTTTTCCGTGAGTCGTAATTAAAATCGGAAAAGTCAATTTCTATAAGTTGGATTCCATACTCAGGTAAAACCTCTCTTCTTCTCTGATCATAAATTTTGCGCTGTTCCCCTCGATGAACACCACTTACTGTCATTATATGTGGTTTATCAAAATGGTTTACACCCTCCAAATGCTGCCTCTCTCTATATTCCACTGCAATTTTCAACTTTCCATAAAAGGCATCAACTGGCAACCTACGACCAGAGTCGCCAACCAGAAAATCAAATTTATGCTGGCGTGACGCTTTCTGGTCCAACACTTTATCACAAAGATCAATTACATAACTCTCATCACTTTCCTTCCTAACAGATGTTTCTACACTTTCATTTTTAACGACAGGTGGTTTTGAGATTTGATTATTTACAAATGATTTTGAAGAACGAACAAAAAACCAATTCGTATTTACATTACCTCTTTCGGCAAGAACAAATGGTATTGCTTTTAGTTGATTAAGTTTATCTAGATCTCTCAATAAATTACGGATAGGCAAACCATTTTTATGATCTTTGCTAAATATTCTGTTTTGCACAAAATATAGCATCATATCCTTCGCAGGAATTTTTGATTCCCCTGGATGCTTTATAAAGTAATTCTGCACTACTAAATTAACCGCTAAGATTTTTTGGTTCATATCCATTGTTCAACCATTTAGAATTTTCATTTCTTATGATTTTTTTATTAAACCATTTTAAAACCTAACCTATCGTATAAAGCAGGATAATTGATTTGTAAATTTTTATCAACTCTTTTGGGATGTGAAAAAGCATTAAGTTTTTGCAATAATGCAATATCAAATAAAGTGCTTTCTAGAAAATCAACATTCTCTGAATATCCCATCACTTTTTTTGCGCCAGTTATTTTTTTAAAAAATTTTATATCTTCAATATCTTTAAAAATTGCGCAAGAGCTAAAATGAACCAGCTTATCTTCTAAAATACCATCACACTCCATTGCCAAGTTCTCTAAACTAATATCCTTTCCTTCTAATCTAATCCCTTCATTTGAACCGTGGAAAGCCAGTACAATAATGCCGTAATTTTTATAACTCGCTTTAGTGCCTTGATCTAAATAATCTACTAGTGAATTGAAGGTATTAACTTTTCTGAAAATGTATTGAATTCCATATATTTCTTCTAAAAAGGTAAGAGAAGACTTAATAGTTTCTTTATCAGTTAATCTATTTGTCCACTCTCCTTCAATTGCTAATATATTTTTTGCAGGATTCATATATAATATTAATTAAAAATCATCTTCTGAATTCTGCTCTTCTTGGCAGTTATCACACAGTCCTCCATATACATAATATTGAAAGGCACCACAACGAGAGCAGGTATTCTCTATTTCATCAGTACAATCCTCACAATACTTATCAGAAATAGATTTTTGACCACCACATTGAGGACAAATTTTATCATTCTCTTCATCTATAAAGTCATCCTCGCTCTGAGCAGAGCCATCATAGTAACAATCATCTCCATCACCAATTATATCAATGGTATACTCAATACCTTCGTAACTCTCAAAACTTGCATAGCCATCACTTATATCTGGCGGATTATAATGTGAACTATCCAACCATCCCCCATTGGGCCAATATATTTTAACCAATTCATTATCTTCAATTTCAACTTTTAGGGTATAGGTAGATTGTGTACCCGTTTTATCATAGTAGTAATCTATCTCGGCGCAATAGGTACCATCACAATACCCGTCGCAGGCAATTTCTTCCACCCAATTGCTATTGTCATAAGAAGAGTTGTTTTTGCAGGAAATGGCAATCATCGTGAATAGAACAAAGAGTGCTATTTTTTTCATAAATCTTCTTTAAATTTTTATTAATTACATCATTCTATTCTTCTTATAATTCTCAGCCTGCTCAAAAATATCCTGATAAACCTCATCACGCTCCACAGGTGGGTAGCCGTGTTCATCGAGCAATAAGATTAATCCCACTTTTAGGGCGGCCTTAATATCATCCCGTTTGTTCCAATCTGGGTATCGGGCTTTTTCATCAACTAAATCCTTAACTGCCTTTGCCAAATCAATCAATTTGTCCTCGGGATAACTGAAATCATACTTTATGCAAAGCTCTTTCAATATGTCATAAAAAGCTTTTTCTTCAAAATCGATTCCCAATTCGTCTCCGGCTGAGAATTCTTTGTGTACCTCCCAAATCAAATTGGTGAGCTGATCTGCCATCTCTTCATAAACCTCACTTCGCAATACATCTTCTTTCCGCTCATTGTATTTTTGCACCAATGATTCCATTTTCTTTGTGAAATCAACCCCTTTTGTTTTATTGACCTTTCTCATTTCGCCAATAACCTTGGCGAGTAGCTGTTGCAATAATTTGATCTTTGTATTGGGGAGTTTTATCTTATCTATCTTAGCCAAATAGTCCTCATCAAAAATATCCTGCTCCTTCTGGTTTTCATCTCCCATTTTAAAGATTTCCTCAACCCCATCGCTTTCAAGAGCATCTTTTATCATTTCCCGAACCTTCGCATTCATTTGGGCTGTGTCGGGTGCGTTTCCTCGCGTTAGCTTAAACACAATCGATCGTATGGCTAGGTAGAAATGTGTATAGTCTCTTTCTTTTTGTGTGAGTTCTTCACTGCCCACGCAAATATCATAAGCGGCTTTTAAACGCTTTACAATATCCATAAACCGTGTCTCCTGCTCCTTGGTAGCCTGTACAAATTCAGCTCCAGTATTTAAGGTACTAAGTTGTTGCAAAGCTGTCCCTCCAAAATATCTCGAACTGTCAAACTTGTGGAACATTCGCGCCAACAAGTCCAGGTGATTTCTAACTACAATAAGTGATTCGGCTATGTCCTCAAAATTCTCCCGTTCTCCATCATTGTAATGGGCCAATGCAAGGTTCATTTGTTTTTTGATACCGATATAATCAACTACAAGCCCTTTGTTCTTTCCAGCAAACCTTCGGTTTACTCTAGATATTGTTTGTATTAAATTGTGTTGTCTGATAGGTTTATCAATATAAATGGAATCCAAAAAGGGAACATCAAAACCTGTAAGCCACATATCGACCACTATGGCAATCTTAAAGTTGGACTTTTCATTTTTAAACTGCCTGTCCAATTCCTTTCGGTAATCTTTTGTACCTAATAAGTCATACATCTTTTTAGGGTCATCTTTCCCGCGAGTCATTATCATTTTTATGCGCTCCATCGGCATAATCTCCTTCCGCTCTTTCTCAGTGAGATCTACCCCTTCTGCCGCAACCTTTACCTCAGCCCATTCGGGGCGTAATGCAATTACATTTTTATAAAACTCATAAGCTATTTCTCGACTGCTGCTCACAAACATAGCCTTGCCTTTAACCGTAGCACCTTCTTCTACCCGCTTTTCATAATGCTTCACAAAGTCCTTCGCTATGGCCTCAAGTCGGTCAGGGTCGCCTAAAATGGCATTCATACTGGCAGATTGTTTCTTGCTTTCTTCTATTTGGTATTCGTTAGTTCCAGCCTCTGCCGCTTCTTCGTAATACTGTTCTATTTTTTCAAGTTCCTGATTGTGCAAGGCCACTTTTGCAGCCCTTCCTTCATAAACAATCCGAACTGTAATTTCATCTCTTACAGATTCGGTCATAGTATAGGCGTCTACCACCTTTCCAAATACATCTAAAGTTGCATCAATAGGTGTTCCTGTAAAGCCAACATAAGTAGCATTGGGCAAAGAATCGTGAAGATATTTAGCAAACCCAAAGGTTTTTTGTACTCCACTCTCTGTTATCCGTAATTTTTGGTCCAAATTGGTTTGGCTCCTATGGGCTTCGTCAGAAATACAGACTACATTATTTCGTTCCGTTAGCAACTCGGTGTCTTCGGTGAATTTATGAATTGTAGTCAAAAATACGCCTCCGCTCTGTCTGCCCTGCAGTAGCTCTCTCAGCTCTGCACGACTTTCCACACTAATAATCGTGTTATCGCCTATAAAGGTTTTGGCATTGGTAAACTGCCCTGACAATTGATCATCTAAATCTGTCCTGTCTGTAATCAAGACTATGGTGGGACTTTCAAAATAAAGGCTCTTCATCAATAACCTCGTTAAATAGAGCATGGTATAACTTTTTCCAGACCCTGTGGCTCCAAAATAAGTACCACCCTTACCGTCACCATCAGGTTTTTGGGCTATTTTTATGTTGTCATATAATGCACGCGCCGCATAATATTGAGGATATCGGCACACTATTTTGTCATCTTTTTTGGAACTGTCTGGTATAAAAATAAAATTCCGAATAATATCACGTACTCGGGTGGGGTGAAGCATTCCCTGTATCATCGTAAACATACTGTCTATCCCGTCCACTTCTTTGGCAAGACCCGCAATCCTACGCCATGCATAGTAAAACTCATAAGGCGCAAAAAATGATCCCGCTTTGGTGTTTACCCCATCGCTGATAACACAAAACGCATTGTACTTAAACAGTTCGGGAATATCCCGTCTGTAACGGGTGGTCAACTGCACATAAGCGTCGTGAATAGTGCAGTTTTCTTTAATAGCAGTTTTAAACTCAAACACCACAACAGGCAATCCATTTATAAAAAGTATGCCATCGGGAATTCGCTTTTCTGTGCCTGTGATTTCAAGTTGGTTGACAAAGCGATATATGTTGTGGGTTCCTGTATATTCTTCAACTTTTGGTTCGGCAGCAATCACATCCAGATCGGCTGCTATTTTATGGGCTGTGAGACCGCTATAATCGATAAGTTCGATATGAATATCCTTTTGGTTTCTGTCCTCCCGCTTCAAAATAAACCCATCAGCCAACCAACGCATAATGGTTTTATTGGTTTCGTATAGATCCGAAGCAGGTAGGGTTTTTAACTGTAAGAGTATTGTTTTGATTTCAGCATCTGTAATTCCCTCCGCACTATAACGCTCCTTTAAATAGGTATATAAGTCTGCCTCAATGAGTACCTCATCCACCGTTCTTTGAATGGTATTGCCCGAAGTATGGGGATAGCCCTCTATACCTAGCAATTCAATAAACGTTTCCTCTAATTTGGCTTCGGTGAATTTCATTATTTACTTTTATTTTAATCTAATACTTGCTCTCTCCAACACTCTTTTGCTTTCTTCTATTATTTTTATTTATAAATATAGAATTTATCGGAATCCCATTTCGCTGGATTGTTGATTATATATTCTGAAATACGCGAATACGATTGCTGATTTCGAATGATAATTTCATAATAATTGCGCTGCCATAATTTTCCCATTATTTGATTATTTAATTTATAAATTCTCAAACACTCATTTGCCACAATGGATTTATATGCCCCCACAATATCCCCCAAATAGGCCGCATTTGCGCCCGTACGGGCAGGGCTCGCCCCTGCCCCTTTTATTGAATCCGCCCCTGCCCCTTTTATTGAATCCGCCCCTGCCCCATTTTTATAATCCGCCCCTGCCCCATTTTCATAATCCGCCCCTGCATCATCATCAATAAGGGCACCCGCGAGGGGTGCCCCTGCGGCGGTATTTTCAATATCATTATGGGCATCCGCAACGGGTGCCCCTGCGGCGGTATTTTCAATATCATTATGGGCATCCGCAATGGGCGCCCCTGCTGCGGCGATATTTTCAATATCATTTTTGCCATTCGCAATGGGTGCCCCTGCCATATTTTTTTCGACGTTTTTTGAAACCGCACGGTTTGCCGGGGCGGGATTATTCAACACAATAATTCCGTGCATATGGTTTGGCATTATCTGGAACACATCCAATTCACAATTGGTAAAACGTCCGGCTAATTTTAGCCATTGTGAATATGCTATTTCACCATATTCGTTCAAACACATTTCGCCATCTTTTATATCACCAAATCGGCATACTTTATTTTCACAACAAATGGTCACGAAATATAACCCGTCTTGTGAATAATCGTACCCTTTTAATCTGATGGATTTACGATGGTGTATTTTCGGATCGTATGGCATCCATTGCTGTTTTTAATTGATTACAGTTCCTGAATATCTTTTTCAATCATCTTAAATTCTTCTATTAACCCCTCTTAAAATTTTGCAACTCCCAACGCGCCAATGTCTCTCCTTCCTTTAATTTCCCCCTAGCACAATCAATTATTCCCTGATATTCCCCCATACTTGTAATCTTAGTCCAGCTCATTCTGCCCTTTGCAGGAAGACAAGTCTGGATGCGGCTATCTATTGGAAAATGTGGTGGTTCAGGTAGCCAACCCAGACACCAGTAATATTTTAATACTAGATTTAATAACTTCTGTGCTGTACCCACACTCAACCTTTCTTTGCTTAAAATAGATTTATGCTTTGACGAGTCATTAGCGATTTTTTCTATCATCGCACAATGCTCATCATGCTCCACGCTTTTATCATAAGCAGGAAGTATTTCTTTCTCGAAATAACCTCGTAATTCTTTTCTGTATAATTCCCTTTGCTTTTCACTTACACCCTCTTTATAAACTTTATTACGCTGGAAGGCACCTCCAAAAGTCAAAAGCCATATTTCATCTTTTAAAAAATCTTGTTGTGGTTGGGTCATAATATTGGAGTTTGTTATATCCATTGTTTAACGACTATGCAATAGTAGCTGGAACAAGGTTTGGATCTTTATTGATAGAATCTTCTATTCTTCCTTTTTATCTTCTTTACTTTTTTTAATATCTAAAAGCCTAGCTATTTTATCATATTCATTTCCTACTTCTCTACGTTCATTTACTGTATTTCTGAAATCGCTTTTATCATCTGTGTTTGCAGATTTATATAATTGTTTTATTTGAACTGAATTTTCTAAAATCAAGCTTAAATATTCATTATCTGAAAAGAAATCGACTTTGAAAATCTTTCTAAATATATCTTTACATCCCTCAAAAAGATTATATTTTATAAAAAATGGAATAAGAAATAATGCTTTTTCAACATTAAAATCTAAACCAGAATTCAAAACTTCATCACGTAAATCCTTGAGTAGGTTTTGGACGGATAAATTAGTATTATTTTTCTCATATTTATCAAAAGCTTTTTTCCATAAGTGGCTTATGGTGGTATTTTCTTTTAAATGATTAATGAAACTAGTTTTAAAAACATTTAATGATGTCTGATTTAGTGAAATATCTTCTAATTTATCAAAGTGTCTGAAATAAAAATCAGATTCATTTCCAAAAACCTCCTGATAGGATTCTTCATCAAATTCATTAAACTTATTAAATTCCTTTATAAATACTTTAGATATATCCAAATCCCTATTATCAAAACAATCAGACACAAATTCATCTTCTAAAGTTTCTATTTTTATTGCCTCAAAGTCCACCTCCCAGTTATCCAGTTCAACTAACAACATATTATTCTCAATATTCAAAGAATTTTTAATCATTTTATATTTATTAAATAATTTACTATTATCTGAATCTTTAGTTATCTCGTTATCCTTCATTAAAAACTTAACAACGTTTCTATACAAAACTGAATCTTTAAAATCATCAGCTAACAATAATAAATCAACATAACGAATATAATTAAGTATAGTTTTCGATATTACCTCAGCCAATTCTTCACTATCTGATTTCAAAATTGCATCAAATTGACTTATATAAGAACGATTAAAGCTATTGCCCTTAGCAATTCTCATCGCAATTAATTCATTTATTGCTAATGGCTGGGGCTTTTGCTGATAATAAGTTGCATATAATTCATGTATTTTATCATCTGTAATACAATCCTTTAAGTCTTCATTTTGATTTACTGTTTCTTTAATCTTGGTAATTACTTTATCAAAATTTTCAATATTATTTTGGCTAGCAAATTCCTTTAGCTTTGTTAATAGTAGTTTCTTATACTTTGGAAGCTCAAAACTTGACGCTAATATCGATGTATGTTTTATGTTAAGTATATTCTCAATTGTTAATTTAGCCAAATATTCATCCAGCTCTTCAGCTTTACAATCGCATTTATAATCAGAGAATTCCTGTCCTTTTAATTCAATAATCTTCAATAATTTTTCTGGTGAAATCATTACTATATTTAAATTATTAAGAACATCTTCTTTTCCGAGATTCTCGAACAAAACATCTAATACATTTAAGTATTCATCAATTTCAAAATTTGGCACCATTGAACTATATCTATTCAATAAATTATTTAAAAAACGGCTGTCTGTTGAATTTTTCAGAAGAACTAGTTGCCATTCTTCGACTTTTAAATCAGCAATTTTAATCTCTTTCGATAGCGTTTTTGAATAAAAAGTATTCCAAGCTTCTTCTAAATTATGTTCTGAAAGTTCTGAATCTTGGGCGATTTCGGAAAGCGTAAGAATAGGATTAGATAACTCCTCTAAACCATTTATTGCCCCAAAAAATATATCATTAATAAAAGCGGTTTTACAGATATTATTAAATTGTTTAATGTCCTTTTTATTCAGAGACTGTTTTAGTTGTTCTGTATAAATCAATTCTGTGGCTTCCTCAACAGGAATATGGAATACAATAGACGTTATTTGTTTTGCATATTCCTCATCATTAGAATACAAAGTTTCTAATCCATTCAGATAATTTAACTCTATTATAGCTTTTAAAGAATCGGAAAGAATATGATCTTTGCATAAAATAAAAATAGATATATACCTTTCCTTTAAATCATCATCAAGATGTTTTATTGTCAAAATTTCATTAATGAAAACAATTATTTCCCTTGGAGTAATTCTTCTGTTTAAAAATTCATAAACCTGAATAACTTTTTCTAATTCAATCTCATCAATTTGATTAAATGCTTTTCCCCATTGCTCTCTAAAGAATTGTTTCCAATCTGACATTATGGGCAGTGAAATCCTGAAAACAATATCAAAAGTTTTGTTTACATAATCATCCGCAAACGTGTTATCTCCTGTATTACTGTTCAATTCCTTAAAAGCATTCTGGACATGGTCCCTATCGAATGGTAAAATAACTTTAATGTTTTTATACTCTTTCTCGGCAAAGAAAATATGTATTGATGACCAAATGTTAAGAATATGTTTTTTTGGCAGGCGGTCAAAATTGTCAAATACTATAATGACTTTTCGAGTTAAATCATCATCTATCTCTTTCATCCAGTTTTGGAAATCTCTTACCGTTGGTTGATTTTCTGAAATTGTTTCAACCTTACTTTCTATTTTTTGTTTATTGGTATAAACTTGAAAGGTTTCTTCAGCAGATAGTTTAAAGCTCTTCCAAAATCCATTTTTTCTTATCCATTTCTCAATCAAATTATAAATAAAAATCAGCAAAACAATAAATAATGGAAATGCAACAAGAACTAATTTCCAAAACCAAGATTCAATTTTAAAAAAGTCTGTCATGCTATCCTTAAATACATTAACGGTAGGTATGTAAACTATCGATAGTATAGAAAATATGAATCCAACACTTAAGTAAGGTAAATTTGTTGTTTTAGTTGTTTTTGAATTAGATAAAAGCTTTTCGAGTTTTTGGTCCCAATTATTCTTATTTGATACGAGATTGTTTTCATTTGATTTTATGAACTCGGTAAATTCAACTAATATAGCTCTACGCTGTTCGTCTTCTTGATGTCCCCAAACATCATAAATAAAAAACTTATGTGTTTTATCTAGTTTTTTTTCGATTAAATGGACTAAGTTGCTTTTTCCAGAGCCCCAAGTACCATCAATCCCTATTACTTTAAAAGCCGCTTCGTTTATAATTTTCTCACTTATTACTGTTGCGATTTTATCTTGAGATTTATTTTTAAATAAATCTTCTCCAATAGCCTTATTAGATAAAAAATTAAATGTATTGAGGTTTACTTTATCAGATGTAGGGTTTGTTTTCATGATATTTTAATTTTCAGCAGTCGTCATTTTTGAGAGTAGCGAGTCTTTGAGTTCAGATAATTTCTGATTTTCCAAGGATCTTAATCTCACAGTTTCAAAAATTGGTTTTGCTATTGTATGAAACTTTTTCATTTGTTCAGAATTAAACATTGGTAATTGAAATTCGCCAAGATATTTTTCGTGAACTCTCTGTCTACCTGATGACCCAATCATACTACTTATAGCATATGCTCTAAATTCATCATCTTTAGCTAAGTTATAAACCCAATACGGACTCACTTTTCTCTTTGCTCTCATTACAATAAACTCAGTTGACCCTCCCGCTATTTCATCTTCATCAAGAACGTTAATAAATGCAGTTTTTCCATTTTCCAAACAAGGAGTTATCCGAGCAAGTAGGGTGTCATTATTTTGAAACCTTGCGCCTCCTTTATATTTTCTTTTTATTTTACTATTGATACTCATAGAGGTTTCTGATAAATTCGCCATTTCTATATAAGTCGAAACAACACCCTTTTTTAAATCTAGTTTTGGATTAGTTTCGATATATTCTTTAAGAAATACTATTTCATCACTTTTCGAATCCACAAACCAATGCTTATAAAGTGCCTGTGCCGATTCTTCCAACTTTTGGTTGAGCTGTTCGTTTAATTGAATACGTTTGGTAATGGTGTGGTATTCATTTACGATTTCCTGTTGGGTTTCTATGGAAGGTATTGGCAATTCAAAATCCATAAAATCCTCCCATTCCAAACTTCCCCGAACGCCACCAACCGCGTGAAAGGTTGCTTGTCTGTCAAATTCACTACGCGTAAACCACATCATCAAATATTCAGGCAAAAGCATTGAAGTTTCACATACTTCAAATACAGGGTAAGCTTGTGAGATTATTGCCTCTTCAAAATCTCTTAATAATGCTACTGGCATTTTTCCATCTCGGCGCACCTGCATTACACTGCAAGCAAACTGGTTTTTACGGATGATTTTATAATTCTTCATATCTGTACCAATTATATTGGCGACAGAAGGAATAAATTGTTTTGAAATACTCAACCCCAAGAGGTTTGTAACTTCCAAATCAACGTTCCGTTCATCTACAAGTGCTATATAATCTCCAATCCGCTTATAATTCGATCGCATAGCCCAACTCTTTAAAAACTTTTAATAAATCTGCTTTGCTTTCTTCTTCTTGTCGTAACAAATCGCTTAATTCACTTTGCAAACTTTGCATCTTGGTATCAAAATCAATATTCTCATCTCGGTTTATAAACTCAATATACTTGCTGGGTACTAAAGAAAAATCCTTTTTCGCTACTTCTTCTCTGTTAGCGCTATAACAATATTCAGGTACATCTTTATAACCAGATTCGCTCTGTTGCCAACTATGGTAAGTTTGTGCTATTTCCTTTATATGCTGTTCGCTAAATTGGATAAATTTTTTCTCAAAGGGTTCTCCTATTTGCCGTAAATCCATAAAGAGGATTTCTTCGTTTCTTTCCCGATATTCTCGTATTTCATCACCCATACTTTTTGTATGTGCCTTCTTATTCTTGTTCAAGACCCAAAGTGTCACGCTGATATTGGTGGTATAAAACATATTCTGTGGCAAAATAACAATCGCCTCCACCAAATTATTTTCAATCAACTTCCGTCGTATTTTATATTCCTCGCCTCCACCGCTCAAAGCACCGTTTGCCAAGATAAATCCCGCTACCCCATTATCGGATAGCTTGCTTACCATATTCAATATCCAACCGTAATTGGCATTGCTCTTTGGGGGTACTTCATAGCCCATCCATCGTGGGTCGTCCACCAATTCCGTTTCCGCCCTCCAGTCCTTTTGGTTAAAGGGTGGGTTTGCCATAATATAATCTGCTTTTAAATCTGGGTGTTGGTCTTGCCCAAAAGTATCTGCGGCTTTTTCTCCAAGATTTGCGGCTATCCCACGAATGGCAAGATTCATTTTTGCCAGTTTATACGTAGTGTTGGTATATTCCTGTCCATAAATACTCACCTCCTGTTTGTTCCCGTGGTGGCTCTCTATAAATTTTATGGACTGTACAAACATACCTCCAGAACCACAGGCGGGGTCATAGATAATCCCTTTGTAGGGTTCTATCATTGTTGCAATAAGGTTTACAATGCTTTTGGGGGTATAGAACTCTCCTTTCCCCTTTCCTTCCGCCAGTGCAAACTTGGAGAGAAAGTATTCGTAAACACGACCTACTATATCCTGTGCCTTATCGGCTTGGGTATCTATCTTGTTAATAGTGTCTAGTAAAGAGGCAAGTTTGCTTTTATCTAATTGCAAACGGCTAAAATAATTATCAGGCAAAGCGCCCTTAAGGCTTGGGTTGTTTTTCTCAATTTGGTGTAGTGCGGTATCTATTTTTAGGGCAATATCATCCTGCTTTGCGTTTTTTATAATGTAGTTCCAACGAGAAGTCTCTGCAAGATAAAACACATTGCTTTGGTTGTAGAATTCTTTCATCTCTACATACTTTTCCTTACCATCTGCAATAAGTGCCGCGCGTCGTGCTTCAAACTTATCACTGGCAAACTTTAGGAAAATAAGCCCAAGCACCACGTGCTTATACTCAGCAGATTCTACCGAGCCTCTTAGTTTATTTGCAGATTCCCAAAGGGTTTCTTCTATTGATTTTTGTTTTTTTGGGGTGGGGTTTTTGGCCATTTAAGTTTTTGTTGGATAATTATTTCTTCAAATATAAAACAATACAATCGCATCTCTTTACGGGATTCCGCATTTGGAACATATAAAAATTCCAATTCCAAATATACCATTTATCTTAAGAGCATTTTAACATATAACACCCATTTTACCGTATAATCATTTGAATTATAATAAGCGATTTATCATTAAAACGGCGCAAGATTAAATGTTCAAAAGGCAACCAACAAACAACAAATAATTACGAACCAGTAATTTACAAGTACTTTTCTCTTTTTTAATTGGAGAAAATGTTTTATTTTAGTAATAAATCTCCCCGCTAACTTTAAATATTTTTGATATGGATTCAAAAAGGAAAAAATTTAGAGATGATTGGATGATGAAGATCGCTCTAAGGGAAGAGGAAGTTATGGACCTGCTCGGGTTTAGTAAATCTACTATGGGCAGGTTACGCAGAAGTGGGGAGATACCGCATTCAAAAGTGGGAGGTTCCTATTTTTATTTGCCAAAAGCACTAAAAAAGATGCTCAAAGAAAAAATGGTAAAGCCCACGCGGGATGATTCATAAATTCCGTAACTGTATTCAAAAAAAAAATGGCGAGGAATAGTCCTCGCCATTTTCATTAAACCACTTAGCAACATTAGGTAACAATAGCCGTCCCAATATAGGAACTAATAGCAGCTACTTTTCTATCTGCACTAACCATGGTTCCCCATACCTGCACCTCATCGCCACTAAAATACGTAGGCATACTAAGCTGTATGGTCGCTTCACCGCGTAGCGCCGCAGGATCAAAAATTTGAAACAATTCCTGGGTAGCAGAATACACCACTGCCAACACCAAATCGTCGGCTGCTGCGGAGCCTTGCCCGCTGTTGTCTGTCCAGTTTAGTTCCAAAATTCTTCCCGGCTGTGCCACCACTGTGCCGCTTTCCATTCCTCTTAGCCCTCCTTTGCTAAGGAGCACCTTGGAATAATCTAACGCAAAGCCACCACCCACCAAGTCAATAATGGCGTAGGAAAGGTTGTAGCCTACTGCTAAGTTAAAGCGCGATTTAGATCTGTATTTGTTACCAAAATACACACCCACCACATCTTGGATGGGAGTTAAGAACTTCATAACCAATGCAAACTTTTCACGCTGTTCAAGTTGCTTTTCGGTCCCTGAGTCCTTAGGTCGTTTTCTAGGAGCTTTGCGCAACAAGTCCTCGCCACGCCAGTTGTACCCCACTACTCTGCCTACTCTTCCGGAGAAACCTCCGAAAATTCCATCTGGTATTTTTCCCATGATGTTAAAATTTAAATTAATAAATCAGTTAAAATTTCAGAGCTAAAATAGAACGCAATTTCCTGACAAACAAACGCTTGAAGAAATTGACCGCATTTGAAAAGTATTGATTGCTTTAGGTAACTTTTGCAACATATTTTACAACTTATGAAAGTTTTAGATCCAGTTTTAACCCCTAAAAAATCCAAGTGAAAACTCATAGTTTGTTTAGGCAACTTTTATCAAACTTTAGAAACCTATTAAAAGTTTTTGGCGGTTTATATATACTATTAAAACACTTATAGCAACTATGGGGCAACTTTAGTAGTTGTTAGTGCACTATGCTTCTCTAAAACAAAATTTGCCCACATTTGACCGCTTTTGATAAAAATTCATAGCCTCACTATTCCAATTATGTACGCTCTTTGTTCGAGTCTTGTTCGAGACTCATTCATATATCCTTCGGATAAGAGCCCTTTATTCGAACAAGGTTCGAACAACGACCAAACAAGGAACGAATAAAGCCATATCCAAAATTGAGGCTTTTCGTGGTAAAGGGAGGGAGAAACGGGTAAGGCATATGGAATATTAAATATTTAATAACACTAAAAAATATATTTTTACTGAGGGAAAGGAGCGTTTAACAGTCCTAATTTGCACAAGAATGTGTGTTCCCCGCCCTGAAAGGGAGGGGTGGCAACTTTAGTTGACGGGGTGGGTATACTTTTTAAAACTAAAAGATAAATACCCCTTCCGGCCGCCGAAGAGGTATATTAATAATAAATGTAAATTATCCTTAAAGATCGATCTTGGCTGTAAAGTTTTGAATAAAAAAGACCCTTTACCTTAATTACAATCACACTTATAATCAAAAATATACTTGTGGAACCTTTCCCCATAAGAGTCCGTATCGCCATAACCACCTGAGTAAAATCTTAGCCAGTTGCTATAAGGAATACCACAAAAAATATAGGGTTTGGAGGTATAGCTATATTCATTAGCTTTAATATTGGCTACCACAAAATAATTCATGTCATAACTGTATAAAGTTACCTTTGTAAGCCAACTGGAGTCCAAGGTATAACTGCTCACACTGCTATTGTACATTCCTTTTGTTTCTATATAGTTCAACAGTTCCTCGCAAGACACTGATTGGGCGGTAAGGTTTAAGGAAAAGACAAAAAGGGATATCGTGAAGAAATGTTTCATATTTCTGGAGTGTTTAGTTCATTAATCTCTCTTGTTTACTTTTCGAACCTTATTCGGGTCATTTCCTTCTCCAATATTTATAAAGAAATATCGGTTGTCCTTATAAGGAAGTATTTCTTTTCCGTATTCTGGCCTTCTAAACCGTTCTGCATTTCTGTAAAATTGTGCTTGGTCCATTTCTAAAATCTTGCTGATATAAAATTCATTATCAACATAAAATTCCTCTGTAAAGTTTTCGGTCAGTGAAAAAGTTAGAAAATTTCTAAAAACTCGGGGAGTAGTATTTTTGTTGTATTCCTTATAAAAAACTTTTGTTGTTTTCTTTGAACCTTCTCTTAAAGCAACTTCTGTATAGGGTCCATTCTTGTCCAAAACAACGAAACTCCAAGGAATAATATAGAATTGACCGCGTGTATATTTGGATTTTGGGGGAATGAATGTAATTCTTTCCTCTTTAACCGTGGCAGAAGTTGATACCCCTGCGGAAGATCTAGTTCGTAAAAGGGAGTTATCAAAATAATAGCTCGCATAAAGTGAATTTGTTCGCTCCACATCTTCCCAATAATTTAGCTTAACATCATTAGCTATATAGGATGATTTTCGCCAATCTATATATAAAGACACATTGAGTTTATTGTAGATTTCAAATTTCATCAATCCTTTTTTCCCCCAGAGATTGTAAATTATTTTTAAGGAATCATTTTCAAAAACGTAGGTTTGGTCAACAGTTTTTACGTTGTCCGCTTTGGTTTCGAAAACCTGTACGTAAGTTTTGCATCCTACTATGGAGAGTCCGAGAAATAAGAGAAGTAGTTTTTTTGCCATTGGGTGATGGTTTTATCGAGGTATCTTTTTTCAAATATAAAACAATGCAAATCCATCTCTTTACGGGAATCCGCATTTGGAACAAATTTTTTTACGGGGAGAAACGTAAATATATCAATTCCCGAAAGTACTTCCTCAATAAAAATAATAATCTCGTTAAAGAGTAAATCTATAAAAATAAATAAAATTGAAAAACCCACCAACAAGTATTTGGTGTTGGTGGGTTCTTTTACTTAGAAGGAGAGGCCAAAATCAATACTTAAGGCTCCTGAGTTTTTTCTATAAATACCACTTTGATATCCATAATAGTAATCGTAATCATAAAATTCCATGCTCTGCATTTCATAACTCAAACCTACGTTCAAAGCCACTCTTTCAGAAACATTGAAGGTTACCCCTGAGGATGGACTCACCAACAACCCCACCGCTTCAAAGTCATTGGAAGCATTAAAAGTATAACCAATAGACAAAGCGAAATAGGGAGATACTTTTTTATCCAAGACATTTGCTCTTGCATGCACAAAAACCGGGATGAGCGCAGCATCGTCATCAATGTAGTAGCGTAAGCCAGTTCCTCCACCTATGAAAAAGAAGGGGCTGATCTGTCCGCCATTGATAATATTGATTTTTAAACGATCCATTCCGTAATCGCCGAGGCCAAATTGGTAACCAAATTCTGCGATTCCCCTGTAGCCACTTTTCAGGCCCGAGCCTTCACTGGGTGGAGTTGGATTATCTATTTTAGCTACGGTTTTTTCTTCTTTGGTGAGTTTTTTAATCTCATCCATTTGATATACAAATATACTCCTGTCCGCAGTTTCAATCTTAATGGACTCGTTTGGCACTTGTTCAATTATTACTCCGCGAATGACGCTTCCATTTTTTAAATAAACAACATCTTGATAGTTGTTTTGAGCTAGCACAAAGGTGCTGATTAAGGTAAATAAAATAAGTGTAAAGATTTTTTTCATGTGTTCTATGTTTTTGGGTTATTAAAGTTTATTACTTTGAAAACAGAATTCCCAAAGTTTAAAAGGTGAAAAGGATGTATCAGGGTGAATCAGGGTGAATCAGGATGAATCCAAATTTAATTTATCGTTTTTAAAATGTAATTGTAAATAGGGAAGAAGAAAAAAATGTAATTTTTTTATCATTTATTGATGGTTTTTATCGGAGTATCTTTTTTCAAATATAAAACAATGCAAATGCATCCCTTTACGGGATTCCGCATTTGGGACAAATTTTTCTGGTTTTCCTTAGCTCTACTCCTACGTAGAAGCTTCGGTGCACTAAAAGCTACGGAGATCATAGGGAGAATACCAAAGGTATCGAATCCCCAAAACACTGCATTACTAAAAATGGTTTTCTCGATAAAGTGAAGGAAGATAAACTTCTCTGATAAATGTAGTAAAACGTCAATTAAAAGCAAAAGTCAAGGGAAAATAAAAGATTTTTTGAGAATATCAATGTATTGTTCAATTGCATTTATGTAGGTTCCCAAACTATATATACATAGTTCAGCCTGTATTTATGTACTCTTCGTGACGGATAAATGCATAGTCCCCCTACCCCTCATGCTACTCGAGTGCTACGTTTATGCTAGTGTTTCCCTACTAAACCCCTATTGTAATGCTAGTATCATAAAATGCGAGCTTTTTAAAAATTCAAGCGAATGCTAAAATATTCTCTGGTTTTAATTTTTAATGATCAACGTTAAGATCGGTTATAAACACTATGGACATCCTCTTAAATCATTGATAGGCTTTAAGTCAAGCGCTCCCTGTTTGTCAAGATTAAAGAAATTCATTTGCGAATTTTTTATAGCTTTGTCAAGGTTTGCTAAATCCTATTAGATATTTAAAATGAAGGTAAAACTGCATTTTATAATCACAAGCTCGTCCTTATCATAGCCAGGTTTCATCCTGGGCAAAGAGGCTATCACTTTTTCAACTTCCATCTTTACTACTTCCATGGGTGTACGTACACGAATATTGCTAATGCTTCCATCTCTTTCAATATTGAAATTTACCACAATCCTTTGTTGCCCCATTTTGGTATTGGACCTTTCAATGGCATTGTACTTGCTTCTATCGTTTATGAAATCATATATTTTATCTCGAGTACAAATCAACAATGGTACGTTGCCCTTTCCTTCACAGCCCGGATAGATGGGTGCTTGGTCTGCACTTTCCAAAGAAACAATTTTTCGTACTTGAAAACTTGGTGTGTCAGGTTCCTCCTCTACAATATTTTTCTCCTCCTCCGTAATATCTTCGCTTTTCCGCCCTTCAAAAGCAATGTAGCCATTATAGACAACCTCTACAGGAATGTACTTTTGAAAACCTGGCTTTATACCTTTCAATTGCATTAGGGCCAAGCGTATTTCATTTTCTATTTTCTCATGCGGTGCTGATACCTGTACACTTTTCACAGAGCCATCTTTTCCCACAACAAATGAATAATTACATTGCTGAATACCAGACTTTAAAGCTATATACCTATAATTCTTGACTTGAATACGTTTCTTTAAATAATCGGTAATTTTATTTTCAAAACATCGTTTTTGAGAGGACGCTTCTGCGGGAGGACAGCCTGGGAAAATGGGTGGGGTCTCAATAATGCTAAAGGAAACGGCGTCAGATTGTCCATTGCCTAGTGCATCCCTTCCCACAGCCAATCTTGTTTGATTATTAGGATTTGAAGCTTCTTGAAAATAACAGTTTGCCTTATCAAGATCATTTTTCACTTTGTCTAAAATAGTTGCATCGCCCACAACTTTCGGCTTGATTCGCAAATTTTCCAATTCATTGTAAATATGTGTAAAACCATTCACTAGTTTATAACCCAAAATGGAATCATTAGGGTTAAAATTTTCGAGCGAAGTGATTTGAAGATATAATTGCATCACACTATCTACACTTCTTTTTTGAAAAGAATTGCTTTGTGCCACTAGCTCTTCCACACGTTTTTTAGCTATATTATTTTCGGGGTATTGCAAAAGAACACTATTGTATGCTCCATAGGCTCCTCTAAAATCTCCTAGGTTGAAATAGTTTTCGGCACTCTGCAATAAAATGGTAGGCTCAGATTCTGAATCAGTGCTATTTTTATTCGCAAAATAATAGCCCCCTCCGCCCAATGTTGCAATCACTAACAAGATGACAACCATTATGACAGGATTAAGGCTTTTCTTTGATTTTTTATAGGACGGAGGAGATTCCGAAACAACAAGCTTAGAGCCTATAGGAATAGATACAGGTATGATGTTGGGAGGAGTATTTTCCTCTTCAATAGGCAAACTGTCCTCAAACGCTCCAGGACTGTTTGCATCCCCATTATAATCTTTTTGAAAATCCGCTTCCTCGTTTAGATTTGAAGCGGATAATTCTTCGGGATCCGGAATATTTAGAGAATTTAAACTAAATGAAAAATTTTTCCCCAAGCTCAAAGAGCTATCATAATCTATGCTGATTATGTCTGTTATTTTACTGCCATTAACATAGGTGCCATTTGTAGAGTTTAAGTCTTCAATAGAAAAATGTTGCCCTTCAAATGAAATTCTACAATGGGTTTTACTGACTCGCTTGGAAGGATCGTTTATAGCGATAGCTATCTCCCCCTCTGAAATTTTCGGGTCACGCCCCACAATATAGGTTGCTATCGCCATAAAGTCAGATTCTTATTAAAATTAAAACAAAATATTCCATTTCAGAAATTAAATAATTTTCACCCATCCTTGATAAGTTACCCAATGTTGGAAATAAAAGCGCCAAACAATGCGGGTATTCCTTTTGATAAATATTCTTTTAGAGGAATAAAACACTTTTAGCTCGGATATAAATCTATATAAATTTTTGTTAAAAAATTGAATCTTCACAAATAATTTATCCGTAGGTTTGAAAAATACACAATTGAAATAGGGATATTTTAAAAGGAATCGGAGAATTTTATCCAAAATGAGGGATTCCGTAAAGTTTGGCTAAATTAATTCTATATATTTGAGAAGAATTGAAAAGTAAACAGCAAAGCATCAGCAAAATAAATCCAATAATATAAACTTTAATTATAACAATTATGAAAATAATTGATCTCGTAAGCTGGGCTCCTCAAGGAAATTACAATATTTATGCCTATAGGTTTCCCCATACAAATCTCAGCACATTTACACAACTTCTTGTATCGGAATCACAAGAGGCTATTTTATTTTCAAAAGGACAGATAGTAGGAAAGTTCGGGCCTGGAAAGCATACGCTAAACACCGAGAATTTACCCAAACTTAGGATTCTTTACGGCTTGCCTTTTGGTGGTAAAAACCCATTTACGGCAGAAGTTTGGTTTGTGAACAAGCTTCAACCCTACAATATTGATTGGGCTATTGACAGAATGGATATTCACGATTCCGACTACAACACGGGCATCCCTTTGGTCGCCAATGGCAGATATGGTTTAAAAATTAAAGATGCTGAACGGTTTCTCATTAAAATTGTGGGGACAAAAAACTCTTTTGACCAAAGCGATTTAACCGATCAGTTTTTTGGGGAGTTTTCAACGAAAACAAAATCTTCGGTTTTGCAGTTCATGATTAAAAATAGAATTGGTTTAAAACAAATTTCAGCCCATTTAGATGATATCTCCGAACATTTAAAAACAATAATGCTTCCATTTTGGGAAAATCTGGGATTGGAACTTACAAAATTTTATGTTACCAGCATCGAAGTCGATAATTCTACCGAAGAAGGCAGAAGGGTTTTAGAGGCAATTTCAAGACAAAGTGCACAATCTATTGGTGGATATACTTGGCAACAAGAAAAAGCATTTGATGTAGCAAAAGACGCTATTGAAGGATTTTCCAATGGTAATTCTGATATTATAGGTGCTATACTTGCTACTGGCATGATGGGCGGTTTAGGTGGTGCGGGGGGGGTTATTCACCCACAATACAATCAGCCGTCTTTTGAAGGCACTAATCAAGAACAGCAAAACGGAGCTGCTCAGCCTGCCAATCCAACAAAGCAGGTTTATTGCTCAAATTGTTCGAAGAAATTTCCAAATTCACATCGCTTTTGTCCTCACTGTGGTGATCCTTATGATGCTTGCCCCAAATGTGGTACCGACAATGACAAAAATGCAAAACGATGTGTGAGTTGTGGCACCCATTTCCAAAGTGAAATGATCTTGTGCTCCAATTGCAATACCGCTCTACCGCCAGGAAGCCCCTTTTGTGGGAGTTGCGGAAAACAACATGCAGATGATAAATGCAGCAGATGTGCAAATCCCTTGGCACCTTCTATAAAATTCTGTCCAAAATGCGGGCAAAAGCGATAATTTAAATTAAATAAATATGGAGTTAAAAAAAATATTTTGGCTATTGCTCCTCCTAATTGGGGAATTATTAATAATTATCAGCTTTCTATATTTCGGAAAAAATGTGGAAAGTGAAATACTTACGTTGAATATTGTAGTATCCTCAGTAATCTATGGTCTTTTCTTTATCGATATTCTTATTCCTTGGGTTGACTTTAATGACAAATCACAAAAAACAATTGGCGCCCTTGGGGTACGATGGTTTTTTACTTTACTATATGTAATTCTTGCAATTGGTGTTATGGCGGCATTTAACGATGCCCAACCCATGGCCTTTAACACTCAGTTACTTATTCATAGCATCCTTTTCTTCGTCCTAATCCTAGGTTTTTACTTGTCTTTTATTGCTGCTGAAAAAGTGAAACAAGTATATGTGGAAGAAACGCAACTCCGCAACCAAATTGACGGCATGAAAAAAGTCACGAAAGAATTACAGCTAAAGTTAGACACGATGCAGGATATTCCCTCAGAAATCATTTCCCGTATTGACGAACTTCAAGAAAATCTCAGGTTTCTTTCGCCCTGCAACAATAGTTCGGCGGTTGAATTGGAAAAACAATTTATCGATGAGATGAGAGTATTGGACCTTAGTTTTTCTGAAACACCACTAAATCCTGAAAATTCCATAAGCCATATTAAAAATTGCGAGAGAACTTATAACGAGCGGAAACAAGTTTTCTCAAATTAAAATAAACCTAAAATTTCAAACAGTATGAAAGGTAAAATTTTTCCGGAATCCAGTAATATCTTTCAAGATCAGGCAAAGATATTGTTTAACTACTATCAGCAAATGGCTGAGAAGATAGTTCAAGAAGAGGAACGCTTTGAGAAAGAAATCGCGAAACTCGAAGAAGAAAAAACGATGATAGAGAATATATTGTCCAGTTTATGGACAAAATTTAAACTTTGGATTCAAGGAAAACTCAAAAAGACGAGACAGGAAGTAGAATCCATCCAAGGCAGAATAGCTGAATTTCAAACCCTACACAAGGAAATATTCAGAGATTACAAGGTAAGTAAACTGGGAGTTGCCTATGTGCCAATTGCAGACCAGATTGAATATGAAAATAAAAGTTTCATTGTGGACCATACGGGAATGGTTGAATCATCTGATGTGAAATTGCAGCTCTCCAAGCAAAATGACCTGTTGATAGAAACGATTTCTGAACTGGAAAAACTATCTGCAGAGGCACCTATTGTTGAAAGCTCTAATGAAATTGAAGAAATTGAAACCGAAAATTATTCGCGATCCATGCAGCATTTGAACCAGCATGATTATTTTGGCAAACTGGAAAGATCGCTGCGAACCATTTCGTATTGTATGGACGATTTAGATGTAACTTCCGTAGAGCTACCCTTGGTTGCCAACGAAAGTAGTTACTTTAATTTCCTTAAAGAATATGCAACCAACGAAGTGCCCGAAGGCTCCCCTATTTTTGAAGCTTTTGATACCACAAAATACAATGACCAAATCGCTAAATTCCAAGAACTAAATAAACTTAAAGATTCCTTGTCTAGAGATACTGTTCAGTTTGAAGAGGTTTTAAAGGGATTGATGACAACGATGGCAAATTCCGTTCAAGCTATTTCGGCATTAAAAATTGCTTCTACAGATAAGATGGTCTTTGAATCAAACAAAGTGCTCTACAAAATTTTAAAAGCGCCCTACAACCATTATTCCCCTATACTGGAAGCCTCAGAGATTGAAAGAATCCGAAATGAAAGTTTTAACTATGGGGAAGCTGTTTCGGACTATGTTCCTTTTCAACTAAAGGACAGCTCGAAGGTGAAGTTCAATCTTGTTTCTGGCATGTGGACTGCAGAAGATGGAAGTACCACCAATTTTCCTTTTGGAGTGCATCAAATCCACGAAGAGATTGTTGCCCCAATTGTTCAAAACTTAATGAATGAAACAAGAATTGAACGTCTAAAAATATACAACCACATTAAAGATCAAAAAATAAATTATTTAAACAAGTGGCATCAGGATACTGAAGATTTTTATGGGCGAAATCGCTCTGAAAGTGCCGACTTAATTAATTTAATGAGAGCCAGCTTAAGAGATTATGTTTCTGCCTACAATACCTTGGCTTCCTTGAAAAAAACTGAGGACAGTATGGCTGAGTCTGGTGGCTCTCTAGATTCAACAGTGGTTACTACAACTGAAAATTCAGCAGAAGTTTTTGCTGCGTTTGAATTACAATCCAAAGAGTTTCAAAATGTTCAGCTGGAATTTGAAAACTACATGGAGCGCTTAAAGGAGGATATCGATGTAAAAGCCCAGAAATTTGAGCATATTGATTATTATGATGCTCTGCTACGTGATGGCAATTCAAAAGATATTGCTGTGGCAGCACACGAGGCTATTAATTTAGATATGCGAAGAAAACCTCTTATTAGCGTCAACCCATTGTTTGCCAAAGTCTCAGATTTACCCCCTGCCCCAAGTATAGAGGATCTTACCTATGAGCATATCTCCTTGAACTTGCCACTAATAGCTAAAACAACCTTGCAGGAACTGGAGGACGATTTGGCTTCAGAACCTGTAAGTCATGATAAAAACGGGTTTGAAGGAACTTCCACTGAAAGTAGCGGTATAGATGAAATGCCAGATGAGACTTCAAAAGAAAATAATACTACCGATAGCGATGATTTTGAAGATGGATTTGCTTCAAATGATAATGATGAAACCGAAGAATCAGATATAGATACCGAAGATGAAACCTCAAATTTTGAAGATTTTAATGAGGAAGAAGATGAAGGTGAAGATGAAGGTGAAGATGAAGGTGAAGATGAAGGTGAAGATGAAGAGGATATAAATGAGGATGACGATGACGATGACGATGACGATGACGATGTTGTTGAAGAGGATGACGATGATGATGAAAATAAAAATAATTAACGCATTTAATCCTTAGAATCATGGCAACATTCAATTACACAGTAGATACAAAGCCAATGGCCCAGGAAATGAGTAGTGTTTCACGTCACGTGAATGCAACTACTGGCGCCGTTGTAGCGATGCAAGCTGCCGTTATTCTCGCGGAAGAAAGGGCGGCAGACCATGTTTGCAACAACGTGAATAAAGGTTTTTATTCCTTGATACGGTCTCAGATCTCGCAGAAAATGGCAAAACTTCAAAGCGAGGTGGACTCTCATCTTATGCAATTGGTGCAGCAAAAAAATGCTTTAACAGGCATTAAAAAGCGAATGGAGAAAGATTATAACATGATTGCGGGTAGATATCTCAAGTTATTTAATGGCCTAAATGTAAATCTAAAACAACGTGTTTTTGAACTGGACAAACCTACGATTGACTTTGCCGTAAAAGAGGTTGATAAAGTTTCTAATAGAGCAAAATACCTAACGGCCACAATCCCAATCACACAATTAGAATCCTTATCGGAAAGTCAGAAGATTGTTGCTTCCAATATAAAACACAGAGGTTTAAATGTAATTAAATCCATGAGAACCTTCTTATTTGAGATGAATACTCAAAAAAAACTTACTGACCAAATCTTGATAAATGACGGTAGATATACTAAAACAGCTGCTGTATATATCCCAATTTTGATATGTGAATGCAATAGGGATAAAACGGATAGCAGTATTGAAATCACAATTTCTAATGTGGAATTGGACAATTTATCAAAATCAACAATAAAGAACACCGCTTTTGCCGTATTACAAAAAATTCAATGGAAACAGCAAACTACACCTAATACGGAAGTTAAAAGTGAATTCAGTAAACTCGTCTTATCCTCTTCAAAATCACAAAGAGTTAAAGATTTAGCCTTACAATTGTTTCATTCTGCAAATTACCAAACCATCCAAACAACAAAACTATGAGTTATGATAGAAGCTATAGTGAGATAATAACGGTAAGAGGTTCCAAAACTATTTCTGTTTCCTATCCCGCATCAGAAAGAGGTGGTACTACATCTGCTACTGTTCATTATACTGAAGAGGTGCCGGTAAATGTAAATATCAATGTGGACACTGATCCATTTGATTATAGTGTGGAAGACTGTAATATGAATGTCAATTTATTAACAGGTGCAGTGGTAGCTACAGAGGCGGCACAATTGGTGTCTATTAATAACAATTCCAAAAAAGTTGCAAAAACCATTGTTTCAGGCTTCTTTGGTTATATCCGTTCTGAGATAAGCCAACAAGTTGCGGAACTTTCGGTAAACATAGATGCGCAGCTAATGCACTTAAAAGAATTATCACAATCCTGTCTCGCTAAGAAGAAGCAAATGGAAGGGGATTTCTTGAGAATTTCAGGCCATTATGTTAAGATTTTTGAAGATCTAAATTCTGAACTTTCCAATAGAATATTTGAACTGGATAAACCTGCTTTTGTATTTAAGAAAGAGCTGGACAACCAAAAGATAAGATCATCAAATAATGATTTGGTGAATACGGTTGCTATTTTTGGCAAGGAAAGCGGAGAACTGCAATCAAAAGTTAGTGCTTCAATTGCTAAAAAAAGAGCATTGGATACCTTAACCCAAGCGAAAATATTTCTTTGGCAACAGAAAAAATTAAACTGTACCGTTCAAAAAAGTATGATAAACGAGAGTATTGCAACTTCTCAATTTTCTCCAGTTTGTTTTATTGAAACAAAGGCAGATAAAAACCAAATCGATAAAAGTTTATTCGCACCCAATTTTATAACTGCTTTTCAGAACACTTCAAAAAGGAATGAACTCCTAGAGCAATTTTCTGAACCCTCTAAATCCTGGCGTATTATGTCAACGACCTATAATGATAATTTGAAAATATATTTTAATGCCGAAGTAAACAAAACATATTCAACGGCGGAACCACATTCGGTTAGAGTAAAAGAGATGATTCAAAAAATCTCCAACCTTGGGTCAATAAACGTACTTAGTTATTAAAATATTTAAAAAACACCAAAATGAAAGAATTAAAAGAACTTCGATTTAATGAAACCAATATTCAGCTGAAGGATAATTTGGTGAAAGGCTCTATACTTCCTGAAAAAATTGCTGAATTAAACAGAACCATAACTATTCAAGGTGGAACTTTAATAGAAGGCCCGGTTTATGCCCATAAACTTGAAATACAACAAGGGGATTCAGAAATACAAGGTGCGGTATTCACCCAACTCGAATTATATATAAACAGTGAAGCCAAGGGAAATATTTCTTTCAAAAAGAGTGTTGGCTCCGCAAATTCAATAGTTTCCAGAGCGCAAGATTGCAATATTATCTTTCATTCAGATATAAATGCAAAAAGCGTAACCCTTTATAATGCATTTGTGGCGGGAAGTATTTATGCCGATGAGGTTATTCTTGAAAACTGCGTAGTGATTGGAGGTGTATTTGCAACTCAAACTATCGATTTAACAAATTCAATTGTCGGTACTTTTAACACTCCTTCCATAAAGGCAGCCCAAATGGTAAGCTTTCTTTTACCTAGTGCTTTTTCAATAGAAAAAATTATTGTTATTCCGGGCACCAAGTTTTACAATTTAAGTCTCGCGGATTTAGGTTCTCTTTACAAAGGATTAGAACAAGCCACAAATTCAGGGAAGATTGAAATGAATATCGATACCGATGAGGTAAAGACGACTTTAACAAATGACGAAACTCAAAAAACACTTCGCAGCTATACGGTGGTAGGAAAAGTACTGGCAGCAGATCTGTTAGATATGGATAAATTTCAAAATCACTTCCTTCTTACTGCAGCAAGTTTAGGTTCACAACTTCTAAAAAACTATGACTTGGGACTAGATTCAAATGGAGAGCAAGCCACATTGAGCATGGAAAAAATAAAAGAATTCTTTTTTGCCATTTTACACGGAAAAATTGAAATTCAGAATATAGACGGAAGCTTCAATATTTCAGAGATAACTGGAAAACTAAATTAGTGGATCTCATATCTAAAGCAAACATTTTTATGACGCTATCCCAATAAGTGTCACTTCAAAATATAATAGGTTTCATGCTATAAAGGCACATTTAGTTTATTATAGATATCAAATTTCATCAATCCCTTTTTTTCCTCCAAAGATTATAGGTTATTCTTAAAGAGACATTCTCATAAACATAAGTGTCATCAACAGTTTTTACGTTATCCGCTCTAGTTTCAATAACCTGTACATAACTTTTGCATCCAACCATGGAGAGTCCGAGAAATAAGAGAAGTAGTTTTTTTGTCATTGGTATGAGGCTTTACTTTTTTTTTCAAATATAAAACAATGCATATCCATCTCTTTACGGGATTCCGCATTTAGGACAAATTTTCTGACGAGAGTATCAAATATATCAAATCCCCAAAACACTGTATACTTAAATGCGGTATTTTCGATGAACAGTTGCGAACTTTATTGGGCTTTCTGTTCTTAAAAGAGAATAAGAATTACATTTGCTTCCATTTGATACTGTTCCCTAATTAACGAAAGACCCACCCTGTTAAAACTATAATGTTGCTTTATCTTCCTTTTTTTGAAGGTTTATAGTATTTTTATAGGCTCCCTACTTTAAAATCTATTGTTGGGGTAATATTCTATACTAATTTATTAAAATATATACTCATGGAAAATTATAAAGATTCCCATCGCCCAAAACAAAGCCCTGTTGATCCGGAGAAGAACAATGCCAGTCAGGAAAAGGAATATAGAAAAGATAAAAGGGATGGGAAAATAGATGATTCTGAGGAATGAAAAAGGGGGATTAGGGATTAGGGATTAGGGATGAGGGAATTAGGAATTAGGGATGAGGGATTTGGGATGAGGGATTAGGGATTAGGGATTTGAAAAACGATTCAATATTCAATATTCAATTTTCAATTTTCAACTATCAACCCCATCATCGTTCAAATTATTTATTGATTGTATGCTTATTGCTCCTATGAAAGATTTATCCCTTACCGTGAATCAAATTCAAGAGGTCACGAGTTTTCAAGACTTAGTTGATACGCCTTTTCGAGGTGAAATTAATGCGCTGTGCTGGAACCGCACCTTGAGAGGTGATTTTTCTGAGATCGCTAAAAAGGCAGTCTGCAAAGGAAATATGGCGACCATTAGCCCGGAGGAACTGCTCGAACTTAAGCTGAGTGAACAAGGAAAGCTTGCTCGTGAGGTACTTTTAAACGACTTGAAACTATTGGAAGGCTATGGCGCAGCTCCCATTCTAAATGTAATTGAGAATTATGAGCGGGATGAGGACTTTCCGTTGTTGCCAACCGATGTTTATTCGTTTCATGTAGATCGTTCTCCTGTACCGACCGATACATTTTTATGCACCTATTACGGTGCGTCAAGTGACATACTACCAAATGCAGAAGCCATTCAAAAAGTACTTGTTCCGGAAATACGAGTTGAACTCAAAAAACTTTATCAAGGGGAAGGAGACGCCGGTTTTGAAGCCTTTTTAAGGGAATACTTCTTTGATCTACACTATGAAATTAAGCCAAATGCACGTCCCATCAGTTTAGGGATTGGCAACTTATGGAAGTTGGCGGTTGATTATCCCGAAAGCAACGTACTCCCCTGTGTGCACCGCGCTCCGAAGGAAAATGATGGAGAGAGGCGTTTGTTGCTGATTTGTTGATTTATATTAGTTGCTATGATTAAGAGGCTGGAAGTTGGAGGCTAGAGGCTGGAGACAGGAGACAGAAATTTTGAACTTTGAACTTTGAATTTTGAACCTGAAACTTAATTAATAAAAATCCAACTTCCATTTGGAGTATTCAACTTCATTATTATATATAGCAAAACGTGATTTCCTATAGCTTATAGCTTACTCCAAGAATGGGAGCTAGCCTTAGGGCATCCCAATGATGATGGAGTTGAATTCATCTGAACTACAGTTCCACATTTTTTACAGCTATAATTGGTATCTCCCACTTCGCCCAATTTAGACCAACTGTGAATTGATTTAACCGAACATCCTAAACTACTCGGAGTTGGGCCTTTTTTAATTGCGATTCCACAATTTTCGCATTGAAACCATTTAAGTGACATAAAGAAAATATTTTTAGAATTGCCTACTCTTTTGGTTTTCGGCCTCCCCAATGAAACAAAGCTAAAACTTCGTTTTTAATATATTTTACGGAAAACCGTAATCGGCTTGCTTTTTTATAAAATTTTTAAACGGCATCACCCACTCCAAGCAATCAGATTGTTCGGAGCATCTAAAAATATCGGCAATCACATATCCTGTAAACTCAAAATAGAGCCCGTGCTTAAATCCAGAATGGTTAGCTGTAAGCACAAAGACGGGCGGCCACTTCTACGCTGAAAAGCTTGTGCCTCCGCTAAAGCTTCAGCGACACGCGGACGAAGGGGAAGGCACCTTCCCCTTTATTGCCTGTTTTGCTTTTAATTGAAGTTTCTTGAAAGGGGAAGGAGCGGTTAACAATCCAAATTTGCACAAGAATGTGTGTTCCCCGCCCTGAAAGGGAGGGGTGGCAACTTTAGTTGACGGGGTGGGTATACCTATTAAAACTAAAAGATAAATACCCCTTCCGGCCGCCGGAAAAGATTTATAACAATAAAGAAAATACGTAGCGGCGGCCACCTTCCTCTTTATCAGCATTAGGCTCTAAAAAATATTTTCGCTGAGGGGAAGGAGCTTTTATTTCAGAAGAAAACTGCTAACAAACCATCTCAATAACACTCTTTCTGCTATGCAGAAATCCGAACCAATTTAGGAGTGCTCCTTCCCTTTTGCAAAACCATCACTAAAAATCCAAATCCCAAAAAAGATAAGGTTCAAAGAATGGAAGGGGGTTAACAAAGAGGGGTTGTGATGAAGCCTTTTTAGGACAAATTGGATAGGGATATTAAGTATTCTGAATTTTTTTTACGTAAATGAGGAATCCCGTAAAATAGATCGGATTTGGTTTTTTATATTTGGGATTGGCTAAAATAATGAAGTCGCAAAATAATGGCGAAAATGGCACATTTAAATAGATTTCAATACGAACTAAATAAGTTGAAAAGGATAGAAGATTATGAAGAATATCTTTCTTTTTTCTGACTCTCTTAGACAGTTTGGTAAATACCTAAAATTTCAATCCTTAAAATTCAGGAAATGGATATTTATTCTGTTTAAAAGAAATAGAAAATTACATAAAATCTCATTTGACTATTATAAAAACTGGCAGTTTGAACATGGTTTATTGGTTATTAATTTCCAGTTTAAAAATGCCATTTGGTATAAAATAGGAGATTATAAAAGTTTGGATTTCATAAAGCCAATTTTCTTGAATCTACAAAATACAAAATCAGACCTTGTTGTATTTGAGGTTTATGGATTTTTCCAAAAACAAGTTTATTACATTAAGCTAAACAAAGCAACAAAGATTGATAACCAACCTTTCAATACTAAAATTTTTAATATTTCTGAATTGACAATTATGCCTAATCAGATATTTCCCCAAATGACAAAACCGATAATCAAAGTGGATAAACCAAAAGTAAAAATCAGTGGGTTATCAGTTGAAAGTATTAGTATAGAAATTATTCCAAGTAAATTTAAAACCCAAGACTATATATGAAAACAAGAGACTACTACATAACACCAAAAGCGGGCAGAATAATGCATGCCCTGTGGAAAGCTGCTGGAGGAGATAAGTACATTTTGGAAAGAGCTACCTATAGCGACCAAGTAAAGTATATGTGCTTAGGTGGAATTGTTTTTGCCACTGGGGCCATGGCTGGGCTCGCAGGAGGTTATGCCTTTTATACTATTTTCTCTCCTAAAGGCTCCGCTTTAATTGACGATATACATGGACCCACAGCTGCACTTTCCATTATTTTCGGAATTATCTGGGGGTTGATGATTTTTAATATTGATCGTTTCATTGTAACAAGCACAGGTAAAGGAGATGGGACTGAGAAAATTACTTGGGATGAATTCAAAAGTGCTATTCCCCGTATCATAATGGGAACAATAATAGCACTCACGATTTCCAAACCGATTGAGATAAGGATGTTCCAAACGGAAATTAATAATAAGCTTTACGAAAAACAGTTAGAGCTCCAAAAAGAATTCGAAAAAAGGACTACAGCTAATTTTGAAGAGCGTTTGAAAGTTGTAGAAGAGGATCTAGGCGAAGTAGGTAGACAGAGACAAGATTATATTGAGCGGATAAAAAAAGCTGAACAAGCCTATACAGACAATCTTATGGGGAAGGCAGGCGGAATTGCTGCTGGAAATGGCCCCCTATCAAAAGCCTTAAATCAGCAAATAACCACTCTAAAATCCGAACTAGACAGGTTTGATCAAATCAATGAAGACAAAATTACCCAAGCAGACAAAAAGAGAAAAGAATTACTGGCGGAAAAGGACAAGGTTTTAGAAACCAATGTTCAAGTAGCTCAAGGTTTAGATGGACTATTAGAAAGATTAAAACTTGCTCATGAAGTTGCAGGATTTTGGATTTCACTCTTCATTACACTATTATTTTTGAGTATAGAACTAACCCCAATTTTCTTCAAATTAATGTTAACCAAAACCCCCTATGATTATCTCAGTGAAAATCGTGATGATTTAATTCGAGCAGAAAATGGAATTGAGGTACGTTATGATCATTACAAAGATAAAGAAGGGGTTGAAAGACATTTAATCATCAATCACGAAGCCGAAAAAATGATTTTTGAAAAAATTAAAGTTACTGAAATTCAAAAAGAGCTCACAGAATACGCTATTGCCAAGTACAAAGAAAGAGAGAAAGAAAAAATTGACAGCAACTTGGATGATTATATTAAAAAAATTGATCCTGATGAATTCGATTCCTAAAAGTTTAAGGGTCCACTTCTGGAAACTCTCTGGTGAGGACTTTACAATTATAAAAAATTGTGGTGCGAAAATCCAGTTTTATTTTTCAACTATTGGGGCATTCGTGCTTACAATTCTTATTTGTTGTTTTCTGAGCGCAGTGTATTTCACAGAACATCTATTCCACAATAAGTTTTTGGATATTGGTGTAGGTCTTGTGTGGGGCTATATAGTAACCAACATGTATGTACTGCTTTTATACACTATTACACCCTCTCTTTTACCTGTTAAAAACAAGAAAAAGAAAAATGTGGATAACTCGGATCAAATGGTGCCAGTGATTTCGGTCGGTTAGTGCCAGGCATTTCGGTTCAATTTGTGCCACTTTCAGCTGTTTAGCCGGACCTATAACGGTTCGTTTTGTGCCAGTTGTCTCGGTTCGTTTTGTGCC
>JAENXC010000004.1 GCA_016649715.1 Flavobacteriaceae bacterium
AGCCAACAGTGGCTGATGTGGCTCCGCTAATGTCATAAACAGCAGATAGCAACGATACGTTACTTGCCGGTGCGCCACTGCCGCAGGCGTCGTCATCAAACAACATCGCCAGGGTTGGGAAATCATCGCCAGTAGGCATATTACTACTGTTTATCCAGTTGCAAGTACCTGTGTTCATAATTGTTGACCAGCCTGCAGGGAGCCCAGACTCAAAGTCTTCCGTTTCAGTTGTTGTTACCGTAGGGTTTCCACAAGTAATAACAGGCGCAATGTTGTCTATCACATTTACTGTGGCCATACAGGTGGAAACGTTGCCGCTTGCATCCGTAACGGTTACCTCAACAAGGTTTACACCAAGGTCCGCACAAGTGAAGTCAAGACCGCCGCCGCCGCCGCCGGTTATGTAATGGATTGCTCCATTGAATACCCGTGGGCTGAAAGTTGGAGCGGTAAAAGGTACGTTTGAAGCAGAACCCAAAGCCATTGACATATCGGCGTTTGAGTAGTTCTGGTTGCTTCCGTTGCCATTGGTATAATAATGACCGTGAGTTCCATCAAGAACCAATGCCATACCATAAGTGGTATTTGCGCTCAATATAATTGAGGACGCCAACACAGCATTGGATGGGGTATCAATACCTGCACCTGTTCCCGACGCGGTTGCAACTGCGGCACCCCAGGCACCTGGATTGGACTCGTTGCCCACATAAGTGCCCACCAAGGTGTATATATTCATTGTGAACGAACCTGGATCGGCTGTGTTTATATCGATATCTGTTACTTCCAAATCGCTTGGACCAACAGTTATGTCAAAATAAACAGCACCACCTTGGGAACCATTATTCCCAGAGGCGAACAATGTGGTCAATGACCCTGTTGTTCCTCCACCACCGCCACCGGCGGTAACAGTGTAACCACAGGCTTCGTTAACGGTAACCAAAAGGTTAGGGTCCACAGTGGCCAATCCGTTTGCGTCAAGATAAACGTCAAGACCGCCACCGGCTGCTACTTCGTAGTTCAACAGGAAGTTGTCCACGCCTGCGCCCCAGTTCCAGCCTGTTTCGTCGTCCCAAGTAAATTTTACCTGGAAGGCAGCATTGGCGTATGGCAGTACATCGATGACCCCGGTGTTCACAGGGGGAATATCGGCATTGTCTGCCAAGAGGATCTGTTGCCAAGCTGCTCCGTCCCATACTTCGGCAAGTAATAATCCTAAACCACCAATGTCCTGTAATGAATAATCAAAAGATAGTTCGGCAGTGGTAGCTCCAGAAAGATCATAAACGGGGGACAATAATTCGGCAACGTTGTTATTTCCTATCCCGGCAGCATCATCGTCAAAGATGGCAGCATTGGTAGGGAAATCAGGTCCGCCTGGCATCGCGCCAGAACCAAAGGTCCAGTCCCAACTGCCCACAAGGATATTGGTAGTCCAACCAGTTGGAATAGTTGCACCTTCAAAATCTTCCGATTCGGTAACGTTTGCTACTCCACCTATACAGGTGATATCGGGAGCGGTAACGTCCTGAACGGTAACGGTAGAAGTACAAGTTGAAGAGTTTCCAGAGTTGTCTGTAACAGTCAAAATTACTGTGTTCGCACCCACATCAGCGCAATCGAACGAGGAAACGTTCAGGCTCATAGAGGCAATGCCACAGTTGTCTGTGGAAGCGTTGTTCACTTGTGCGGCGGTAATGGTCGCCATTCCGCTTGCATCAAGATCTACGGTAATGTCCTGGCATATTGCCACGGGAGCTTCAGTGTCCTGAACAGTAACCGTAAAGGAACAGGTAGCTGTGTTGCCGTCGCTGTCGGTTACAGAGAGGGTTACTAGGGTGTCGCCAACAGGGAACACACTGCCGCTGGGCGGGGTGGCAATGATACTGCCGGAAATATTGCCGTCTTCCACGTCAAAGGCTGCACCCGCAAAGTTTACGACCGCAGAGCAAAGCCCAGGGCTGTTGCTTGCAATGGTAGGGTCTGCTGGGCAGGCTATAACTGGTGGGTTGCCAATAACTATGGGAATTTGACTAAAGTTTATACAATAGCTTAATAGAGTTCCACTATCACCTCCTGCATCGTCGCAAATGCTAAGGGTCCAGTTTCCATTAATTGATTGTCCAGCAAATTTAGCGGCAAATGTTCCGCCTTCGGCTTGGAAAGTGCCAGTAAAAGGAGGAGTGCCAGTAGTGATGCTTGGAAAGCCATCCATAAATACTGTATTTGTATAATTATCTCCACTTCCCCCATTGTCGCTGGAAAGATCAAGAGTAGTACCCAACGGGGAGATCAAAGAAATGTCCAAATCGCTATCCCAAGTATGGGTAAGGTTTATTTGAACACTGTCCAAGGTATAATCTCCAGGGTTTGTCCCAATATTTCCGGTTGCAGTAACATTGGCTGGGGATATGGTTTTAAAATTACAAGCAGAGTTTCCAGTTCCAGATGCAGGAATGGGTTGTGGGTTGCCAGTGCCGCATTCGGCGACTGGACCTCCGCCAACTGCATTAAAGCTAATGTCCATCAATAAATCGGCTGCTCCAGAAAGTCCACAAACGTTATGAGGACTCCATGTAGCGCAACCTGTTCCAAAGCCCCCGCCGGGATTTTGAAAGGCGTAGGGACTGTCGCTTCCATCCGATGAGGTGTCCCAGAACCATTGTCCACTCGTGCCAAAATTCATTTGTGCCTGAATGTTCAACCAATATTTGGTGCCAGCAGTAAGGTCCGGAACTCCGGTAGGATCCAGAATAAAATCGCCGTCGTTGTTTGCGTCCAGCGACCCAGGGAATGATTCGGTAAATATTTGAGCCCCGGGAACCCCTCCAGCATCATCGTATATTCGCATAACGATAAGAGTAGCAGGATCCGCAGGCAATCCCGCTCCGGTACTGATACCGATTATTGAAATTTGACAAATTGTGGAATTCCCCCCTGCCGGGGCAATGAAGTCATCGGCGGCAAAGCTGTCGTAAGCATTATTTGCTGTTTCAAAATCCTGGGAGGTAACACCTCCTAAACCATCTGGGGTAAGATTGTTGTAGTTTGGTAAAACTCCATCACAGACTACCAAATTTTGGCGATCTAGATTAAAATAGTCCGACTTTGAATCCACTGGGTTTACCCAGGGTGTAAATACCGACAAATCACTACTACTGCTAGTAGTAATTTGTTGGCTCTTTGCATTTAAGGAAAACAGCAAAGACAAAACAATTAAAAAAGTAATTCTTTTCATAATATATATATTTATAGTTAGAACTATAAATATATATTAAATCATTCACTTTTAAGTCATTAATCAAAATTTTATGTTAAAAAAATCAATGAAGTTATTTTATTGTGAAACATCGTGCAAATGCCATAAAAAAAGCCATTCCGTATTTATTGGAATGGCTTTTTTGGAACTGAAAAATTGTGAAAATTTACTTAATCATCTCATAACTACGCTTTATGAACGCTGTAAGCTCTTCTCCTTTGAGTAAATTCTTGCTCAATCTTGCCAAATCTAGCGCTTGGTTTACCAAACGTTCTTTCTTCTTTTCGGTTTTGGTTTTTATAATTTCGCCCACCAATTCGTGATTGGTGTTTACGATTAAATTGTACATTTCGGGGAAGCCTCCCATCCCAAACATTCCACCGCCGCCGCCGGTTTTCTGCATATCCTTCATTCTTCGCATAAATTCGGGCTCGGTGATGATGAACGGATTGGCATTGCTGTCCAAGGCTTCCAACTGTACGCTGAATTTTTCCTTCGGAATAACGCCGTTCAAAAAGGTTTTCAAACTTTCTTTTTCTTCATCGGAAAGTTTTGAAATTTGCGCGTCGTCTTTTTTGATGAGGTTTTCCGCATGGTCGCTGTCCACGCGAACAAAGGAGACTTTTTCTTCTTTGCTTTCCACTTTTTGAAGCAAATGGGTAACGATTGGCGAATCCAAAAGCAAAACTTCATACCCTTTTTCTTTGGCAGCTTCTATATAGGAATGTTGTTCCTCTTTATTTGAAGCGTACAGAATTACAAGGTTTCCGTCTTTATCGGTCTGCACGTCTTTTATTTTCTCTTTCAATTCTGAAAAAGTGTAAAAAGCATTGTCAACCGTTGGATAAAGTGCAAAGTCCTGTGATTTTTCAAAGAATTTGTCTTCGGTCAACATTCCGTATTCGATGACGATTTTAATGTCGTTCCATTTCTTTTCAAAACCTTCGCGGTCGCTGTTGAAAAGACTTTTCAACTTATCGGCAACTTTTCTTGTGATGTAGCTCGAAATCTTTTTCACCGCACCATCTGCCTGCAGATAGCTTCGCGAAACGTTCAGCGGAATGTCTGGGCTGTCAATAACGCCGCGGAGCATCGTTAAAAATTCGGGTACAATTCCTTCCACATTATCGGTGACGAAAACCTGGTTTTGATAGAGCTGGATTTTGTCCTTTTGAATACTCATATCGTTCGTCATCTTTGGGAAATAAAGGATTCCGGTAAGATTGAACGGATAGTCAACATTTAAGTGAATGTGGAAAAGTGGCTCTTCAAACTGCATGGGGTACAATTCCCTGTAAAAAGAGTTGTAATCTTTGTCCTCAAGTTCCGTGGGTTGCTTTGTCCAAGCAGGATTTGGGTTGTTTATGATGGTATCAACTTCCTGTGTAGGTACTTTGCCTTCGCCCGATGTAGCTTCCGCGGAGTCTAGGTCTTCCTCTTTAGCCCCTTCAGGTTTTGGAAGTGTTTCAGTGTGAGTTCCAAACTTAATTGGGATAGGCATAAACTTGTTGTACTTCACCAACAGTTCGCGGATGCGGCTTTCTTCCAAAAACTCTTTGGAATCATCGGCTATGTGAAGGATTATCTCCGTGCCCCTTTCTTTTTTATCGGCCTTTTTCAAGGTGAATTCAGGCGAGCCATCGCACGCCCAATGTACCGCCGGTTCGTCTTTATAGCTTTTGGTGATGATTTCAACCTTTTTGGCAACCATAAAAGCAGAATAAAAACCAAGTCCGAAATGCCCAATAATACCGGCATCTTTCCCGTCTTTATCTTTGTATTTTTCAAGAAATTCCTCGGCACCGGAAAAGGCAATTTCGTTGATGTATTTTTCAACCTCTTCTTTGGTCATCCCAATTCCTTGGTCAATAATGCGGAGTTCTTTTTTCTTTTTGTCCAGCTTCACTTCAATTATTGGGTTTCCGTATTCGGCACCTTCGGTTTCTCCAATATTGGACAAATGCTTCATTTTTAAGGTTGCATCCGTGGCGTTCGAGATCAATTCACGAAGAAAAATCTCGTGGTCGCTGTACAAAAACTTTTTGATCAGCGGAAAAATATTGTCAACTGATACATTGATTGTTCCTTTACTCATCTTATTTATTGTTTATTTCTAATTGTTATTTTTTATTGCTGTGCTATTGGTTTGATAGTAGTCAAATAAAATACCAAGCATCAAAATGCTGACACGATGTCACGCAGAAACTTTTTAAAGCACCCTTTAAAATTTTAACAAAACTTTGTTTAACCCTTTAACAATTCCACTAAACAAAGAGTGGTATATTTACCATCAAATAATGGGATATAAAATTGCTATGAAAAAGTAAAAATATTCTATTATTTAATTGGTTAGGTTGTTTAAGAAGGGCGCATCTTATGCGCCCTTCTTTTTTTGGGTTTTTAAAGAGTTGTGCAAATACTTTATTTTTTATGCTCACATGCGATATAAACCGCAATTTGTTTCCTTAAAAAGCCGTATATACTTATCTTTCCCGTCTATTTAAAATTGAATTAAATGTACACTTCAAAAATTACTGGTTTGGGATATTACGTACCCGAAAATGTGGTCACTAACGACGACCTTTCAAAATTGATGGACACCAACGATGCGTGGATTCAAGAACGCACGGGCATCAAGGAGCGAAGGCATATAAAAAAGGGCGATGGCAACTCCACTTCTGTAATGGCCGTAAAAGCTTCAACCATCGCTTTGGAACGCGCCAACCTTAAACCGAAGGATATAGATATGATTGTCTTTGCCACGCTGAGCCCCGATATGTATTTTCCCGGCGGTGGGGTAGAGGTGCAGGAAGCAATGGGGATGCGCACTATTCCTGCATTAGACGTCCGCAACCAGTGCAGCGGCTTTGTGTATGCCCTTTCGGTGGCCGATCAGTTTGTGAAAACGGGTATGTATAAAAACATATTGGTAATTGGCAGCGAAAACCACAGCGGCGGCCTCGATTTTACAACACGAAGCAGAAATGTTACCGTGATTTTTGGCGATGGCGCTGGCGCGGCGGTGGTTTCCAGAAACGAAACGGGAAAAGGTGGGATTCTTTCCACACACCTTCACAGCGAGGGTAAGCACAAAAATGAGCTTTCGCTGAAAGGACCGAGCACCGAATATTGGGTACCACAAATCATTGCCGAAAACCTGCGCAAGGGGCAGACAGACCAGCAGGAAAATATTCCGTACTATCCAGTGATGAACGGGCAGTTTGTTTTTAAACACGCCATTGTGCGTTTTTCTGAAGTTATAAAGGAAGGTTTGGAAGCCAACAATCTGGAAGTGAAAGATATTGATATGTTGATTCCGCATCAAGCTAATTTGAGGATTTCTCAGTTCGTCCAACATAAATTGAAATTGACGGACGACCAGGTTTTCAACAACATCCAAAAATATGGAAACACAACTGCGGCATCTATCCCCATTGCGTTAACAGAGGCTTGGGAAGAAGGAAAAATAAAAGAGGGCGATCTGGTCGTTTTGGCTGCTTTTGGAAGTGGTTTTACTTGGGGGAGCGCAATTATTAGATGGTAATTTGCTTCGGAAGAAAAAAATGAAAAAGCCTTTCAATTTCTGTTGAAAGGCTTTTCTTTACCTAAAAAAGGTATAATTCGTTAAAGGCTAACCTGCCTGCCAGCAGGCAGGTTCAAACCCGCCTGCCGGACGGGCAGGTAAATTATAAAATGAAATTTTAGGTATTTATAGTATAGACGAAGAAAGGGTTCCATTAGTTTCACTGCAAATCGCTAATTTAACAGAACAATAACACTACTGGCCTAAAACAAGCAAACCCGAAGCGAAGGCTTCGGGTTTGGATCTTTACTACAATAATTAACACTAACCATCAACGTAAAAAATATAGCAGTAAAGAATTAATTTCTACTACTTATATAGACGTCCAAATTTCAATAATGTTTCATCGCGTGTTTCTTTTTAACGAACATTTATGAAATCTTGTAAAGTAGTTGTATTTTTCCTGAAAATTATTAATAATGAAAAAGACATTAGTACTTGGAGCCAGCTTGAATCCCAGTCGTTATTCAAACCTTGCAATCAAACGGTTGGTGAATCACGGACATACCGTTGAAGCTATTGGCCTTAAAAAAGGAACATTTGCGGGAGTTTCTATTTCAACTGAAAAGAAACATTTTGAAAATATTGATACGGTTACGCTCTACTTAAATCCGAAGCGTCAGGAAGAGTATTACGATTACATCGTTTCGTTGAAACCGAAACGGGTCATTTTCAATCCCGGAACTGAGAATCCTGAATTTTACGAACTACTTCAGAAAAACAATATTGAAACGGAAGTTGCCTGTACCTTAGTTCTTTTGGGTACGAATCAATATTAAGCCGAAGAAGGTTAAGGCCCCATTCAATATTAAGATGAAAAACCCGAATTCGAAATTCAAATATTCCGCAGCAAGATAGCTTAGGGCGTATCCCAAAAAGGGCGTCAATACAGCAACTGCGGGAACCAATTTGTCCTTTACGTTCCATTTTGTGAAAAGTCCATAGGCGTACAATCCCAAAAGTGGGCCGTAGGTATAACCCGCAAACACGAAGAGTTTTGCAATTACGGAATCATCTGCAATTACATATTTAAAAATGACGATAACCGCAATCAATACGAACGAAACCAATATATGAATTAGTTTACGGACGCGCACTTGCTTTTTTTCTTCGTATCTTTTTTCAATTTCCAAAATATCAATGCTGAAAGAAGTCGTGAGTGCCGTCAAAGCGCTATCAGCACTGCTGTAGGCCGCGGCAATCAACCCTAAAATGAAAAGCACCGCAACGCCAATTCCGAATTCATTCCGCATAGCAAGCATTGGGTACAATTGGTCTTTGTGGGCGTCTATTCCATTTTGTTGTGCGTAAACCGTCAATAAAAGTCCCAAAACCAAAAACACGAAGTTAACGATGGTCAAAACAATGGTGAACCAGAACATGTTTTTTTGTGCGTCCTTTAAGTTGCGGCAGGTCAGGTTTTTCTGCATCATGTCTTGATCCAGACCTGTCATTACAATTGCTATAAATGCGCCACTGATGAACTGTTTCACAAAAAAGTCGCTCGATTTCCAATCGTCAAAGAAGAAGATTTGGCTCATATCGCTGTCCGCAATAAAATTGAAGAGATTGCTTCCCGAAAGCCCTAAATTTGTAGAAACATAATATACCGAAACCCCCACAGCCACAAGCATAAAGAGGGTTTGTAGTGTATCGGTCCACACGATGGTTTTTATTCCGCTTTTGAAGGTGTAAAGCCAAATTAGCAAAATAGTGAGGGTTACCGTTACCCAAAAAGGGATATTCATTTCGTCAAAAATTAGACTTTGCAAAACAACTGCTACCAAATAAAGCCGAAAGCTCGCGCCGACAACACGTGAAAGCAGAAAAAACGAAGCCCCCGTTTTATAGGAAGCTTTTCCGAATCTTCCTTCCAAATAGGTGTAGATTGAAGTAAGATTCAACCGATAATACAGCGGAAGCAGTACCGTGCCAATAACCGCATACCCCACAATATACCCAAGAACCACTTGAAAATAACTGAATTTTGAAGCCTCCACCCAGCCCGGTACGGAAATAAAAGTTACTCCGCTTAGCGAGGCACCAATCATCCCGAAAGCTACCAAATACCAAGGCGACTGCTTTCCCGCTTTAAAGAAATCGGCATTGCTGCCACCTCGGTTTGTTAAAAAAGAAACGAGTATCAAAACCAAAAAATAACCGACAATTAAAAGCAGTATATGTAAGGGTTGCATAAAATTTTTGACGTTAGGGATTAGGAAATACTTTTTTGGTAAAAATACAAAGTTTGATTTCCCCACCATTTTTATTTTTGATACATTTGGGGACTTCGAATAAATAGTATTATAACTCCTTAAAAATTAAAACGATGCGTTTCAAATTACTTCTACTTATTGCGTTATTTTTTGGTTCTTTTGCCAGTCAGGCTCAAGAATATCTTCAGATGATTGATGCCGGAACTTATAAAGTTCAGGATGTTATTGACAGTGCCGAAGCTTACTTTGCCAACAGGGACAAAGGAAGAGGCACTGGTTACAAACCATATAAAAGGTGGGAGTACAACGCCCTTAGAATGGTTAAAGAGGATGGTTACTTACCCACCACCGAGGAACGTTTAAATGAATTGGAACTTTGGAATGCATATATGAACAGCACAGCCCAAAACCGTTTGGTTCTTCCCGACAACTGGCAAGAACTTGGCCCAAAGGCTTGGAATGCCACTTCAGGGTGGAATCCTGGGGTTGGTAGAATTACGGGTCTTGCAATTGAAGAAGGGAATATCAACAATATGATTATCGGTGCTAATACCGGTGGTGTATGGAAAACCACAGACGCTGCGCAAACATGGACTCCATTATGTGATTATTTTTCAAACCTTTCAGTATATTCAGTTGCTATTGACCCTACAAATTCCGACACCTATTTTTTTGGTTCTACAAATGGAAAAATATTTAAATCTATTGATGCAGGTGCAACTTGGAATTTACAGGGAACAATCGGAAACAGTATTGTGAATAGAATTCTCATAAACCCCACTAATACAAACATGATGTTTGCAACTGCCGAAAATGCAGGAATATATAGATCTACTGATGGCGGGACAAACTGGGTAAACGTTATTTCAGGTGACAACAAAGGTTTTGATGTTGAATTCAAACCAGGAGATCTTTCAGTAGTTTATGCTTCGGGAGGTGGTTTTCATAAATCAACTGATGGAGGTGCTACTTTTACCACTATAGGCGGTTTCACAAGCGGCCCCAAAATGATTGGGGTTTCTGCTGCCGACGCAAGTGTTGTCTATGTTTTGGAAGCTGCGGGAGGCAAATTTGGAGCTTTATATACCTCTAATGACAGCGGGGCCAGTTTTACAAAGCTGAACCACGGAGGCCTTAACTTTTTTGGTTATAGCACCAGCGGTAACGATAATAATGGTCAAGCTCCCCGCGATATGGCCATAGCTGTAAATCCTACTGACGCAAATGAAGTACATATTGCAGGAATCCTTACTTGGCGCTCCATGAACGCGGGGGTCAATTTTACCTGCACCTCAGATTGGGTTCCAGGAAATGCAGGCTCACAAAATATTGGCTATTGTCATGCAGATGTTGATGATTTGATGTTCTACGGAACAACGCTTTTCGCTATATCCGATGGTGGTATTTATAAAGCTGCGGATACTGGCAATTTAAATGCAAACTATTACGAAGACCTTACCACTGGCTTGGGAATTCGTCAATTTTATAAAATTGGGGTTTCCCAAACCGCAGATGTAATTGTTTCTGGAGGTGCCCAAGATAACGGAACTTCCTGGTACAAACCAGCTGTTGGATGGAGGGATTGGTTGGGTGCTGACGGAATGGAATCATTCATTGATAAAACCAATAGCAATACTTTTTATGGAACAAGCCAAAATGGTCAATTGTACCGCACTAACAACGGGGGAAATTCCTATTCAGATCTTAATGAGCCAGGTAGTGGCTCAGGAAATTGGGTGACACCTTTCGAACAGGATCCCGTGATCGCCAATACAATTTATGTGGGGTATAATACTGTCTATAAATCTTCTAATTCTGGAGGTTCTTGGTCAGCCATTTCACAGAATTTTGGCTCCAATTTGAATAACTTGAAGATTTCCCCTTCAAACAATCAAATTATGTACGCTTCAAGATCACCATTTATTTATAGAACCACAGATGCCGGAGCCACAGATTGGACGCAGATGACAGTACCCGGCGGAACAATTAACTCCATTGCCATCAATCCCACAAACCCGAACAAAGTGGCGGTAGCGACAACTGGAAACGACCGCGTTTTTGTCTCAAACGATGGTGGTGTTACTTGGACAAGCTATAAAATGAACCTACCAAATTTCAGCGCATTGGCGGTTATTTGGGACAATAACGGGAAAGATGGACTGTACTTGGGAATGGATTATGGAATCTATTACATAGACAATACTTTTACCGAATGGCAACCGTACAGCAATCTTTTGCCAAACGTAATAATTAACGAACTGGATATAAACAACACCACCAACACCCTCTATGCCGGCACCTACGGAAGAGGTCTTTGGGCTTCCCCCTTGGTGGATAGCTCTGCGGGAGTGGAAGATGTAATTTCAGAAAGCAGCGTAAGCATATATCCAAACCCTGCAACTTCAGAAATAACAATCGCTTTGCCGAAATCGATGAATGCTGAAATACGGATTTTTGACGTTACCGGAAAACTTTTGGCTTACAAACCCCAGGCATTGATAGAAAGCAAGCATACAATGAATGTTTCAGCGCTTCATTCGGGAGTGTATTTTGTTCGTATCAATAGCGAAGAAGGCACCGCCACTAAAAAATTGCTTATAAACTAAGAATCATTTTTATAGTAGGAATGCTTCAGGGAAAATCTCCTTTTTCTGAAGCATTTTTTTTATCTTGGCAGCAGGAAAAATGCTATGGAATTTTCTTCAAAACTTCTTGAAAATGCGGTAAACGAAATGTCCCAACTTCCCGGAATTGGCAAGCGGACCGCCCTGCGTTTGGTGCTTCATTTACTGAAACAGCCCAAGGAGCAATCGCAAAAATTGGCGGCCAGTTTGGTAAAGATGCGCGAGGAAATAAATTTTTGCGACAACTGCCACAACATCAGCGATACGAAGCTTTGCGAAATCTGCGCCAACCCGCGCCGCGATGAGCAATTGGTATGCGTGGTTGAAGACATTCGCGACGTGATGGCAATAGAAAACACCAGCCAATATCGCGGCCATTATCATGTTTTGGGAGGAAAAATCTCGCCAATGGACGGCGTTGGCCCTGGCGATTTGACCATTCCCTCACTTGTTGAAAAAGTAAAAGCAGGAAACGTCCGCGAACTTATTTTTGCACTCAGCTCAACTATGGAAGGCGATACTACAAATTTCTATATATACAGACAGATAGAGGCTTACAATATAATCACCACAACGATTGCCCGTGGCATTTCGGTGGGCGATGAACTGGAATATGCCGATGAAGTTACCTTGGGCAGAAGTATTTTGCACCGTATTCCGTTTGAATCTTCACTAAAAAGTCTGTAGTTTGAAATGCCCAAATGCAATTAGCTAACCAATCAAAGATGTATATTAGGGCATTACAACTTCCTATATCTAAAATATTTAATACTGATGAAGCTTTCCGTTGTTATCCTTAATTATAATGTGCGCTATTTTTTGGAACAGTGTATTCTTTCTGTCCAAAAGGCAATCGAAAATCTGGATGCCGAAATCATTGTGATAGACAATGATTCCAAGGACGGGAGTTGCCAAATGGTCAAGACCCTTTTTCCAAATGTTGTTTTAATTGAAAACAAAGAAAATGTGGGTTTTAGCAGAGCGAACAATCAAGCAGTTGCCGTTGCGAAAGGGGAGTACATTTGTATTTTAAACCCCGATACAGCAGTTGCCGAAGACACCTTTAAACAAGCGATTAAATATTCTGAAAGCGTTGAGAACATCGGTGCTTTGGGTGTTTATTTAATGGATGGTACGGGAAATTTTTTGCCCGAAAGCAAGCGCAATCTTCCCACGCCAAAAGTCTCATTGTTGAAACTTACGGGCTTTACCCAGAAATATTACGCAAACCAGTTACCAGAAACTTCCAGTGGCGAAACAGCGGTTTTGGTCGGCGCATTTATGCTGCTCAAACGAAGTATTTACAATGAAGTGGGCGGTTTTGACGAAGACTATTTTATGTATGGCGAAGACATAGACCTATCCTATAAAATTACGCAGGCGGGTTATAAAAACCATTATTTGGGAAGCACTACAATCCTGCACTACAAAGGCGAAAGCACTAAAAAGGACGAAGCCTATTTTGAGCGGTTTTACGGTGCGATGCAGATTTTTTACAAGAAACATTTCCGCAGAAATTTTCTGTTGGAAGGTTCGGTTTCCGCTGGGGTTGCTTTGGCTAAAAAAGCACGAAAATTTTCTTCGGAAACGAAAAACAAGAAGTCCCAAAAAGTTGAAAGAAACTATTTTTTTACAGAAAATATCGAGTTGCTCGAAAAACTTTCGGAAGCAACCGAAGCGGTTTTTCAAATAGCTTCAAAAAATGTACACTCCCAGATTACGCTTAAAAACAGTTTGTTGGTCTTTGATGCCGAATACATTTCCTATAAAGAAATTTTCCAACTGATGAAACAGTTGAAGGGAAATAACAATCTTTTTCGCATTCGCCCTCCCGGCTGCAATTTCATTATAGGAAGCGACCAAAGTGACGAAAAGGGCGGGGTAGTCGTTTTTTAAGTAATTTGAAACCCAAAACGAACAAATTTTAACTAATTTTGCAGACTTAACTTGACACCCTGAGCGCAGTCGAAGGGTTGAATTTTGAATCCTTATGGCAAAATTTGAATTGAAACTACCCAAAATGGGCGAAAGCGTTGCAGAAGCAACCCTTACCAACTGGCTAAAAGAAGTGGGCGACACCATTGAAGCCGATGAAGCTGTGCTTGAAATAGCCACCGATAAAGTGGACAGCGAAGTGCCAAGCGAGGTGGATGGGGTTTTGTTGGAAAAACTTTTCAACGTCGATGATGTGGTGCAAGTGGGTCAAACCATAGCTATAATTGAAATCAAAGGCGGAAGCAACGGAACAGAAAAAACCGTAACCGAAAGCACGCCTTCCCCCGAAGAAGCCCTAACCTCCGCTAAAGCTTTGGAGGGCACGGGAAAAGAAGTTGAAAAGCATGTTGAAACTGCCAAACAAGCAACACAAGCGCCTATTGAAAATAATGGCGATCGTTTCTATTCCCCATTGGTAAAAAACATTGCCACAGCCGAAAGTATTTCGCAAGCAGAACTCGACGGAATTTCGGGTACGGGAAAAGATGGCCGCGTAACCAAAAACGATATTTTAACGTATGTGGAAAACCGTTCTTCGGTAAAAACACAACCGCAACCGCAAACGATTGTTGAAGCCAAAGGCCCTGAAACAGTGAAAGAACAGCCTTCAGAGCCAACAAAACCGAAAGCTTCGGTTTTAGTAAACAGCGAAGACGAAGTAATAGAAATGACACGAATGGGCAAACTCATTGCCCACCACATGGTTGAAAGTACCCAAACTTCGGCACATGTTCAATCTTTTGTGGAGTGTGATGTTACCAACGTTTGGAACTGGAGAAATAAAGTGAAAGGCGCTTTTGCAAAACGCGAAGGCGAGAACCTGACCTTTACCCCAATATTTATGGAAGCAGTGGCAAAAGCGCTGAAAGACTTCCCAATGATGAATATTGCGGTTGATGGCAACAATATCATTAAGCGTAAAAACATAAACCTGGGAATGGCCGCTTCCTTGCCCGATGGCAATTTAATTGTCCCCGTAATCAAAAACGCAGACCGATTGAACTTGTTGGGAATGAGCAAAGCCGTAAACGATCTTGCAAACCGAGCTCGCGAAAACAAGCTGAAACCGGACGAAATACAAGGCGGAACTTACACCGTTACAAACGTTGGAACCTTCGGAAGCATTATGGGCACACCTATAATAAACCAACCTCAAGTAGGTATTCTGGCTTTGGGTGCTATTCGCAAAGTACCTGCCGTTATTGAAACCCCTGAAGGCGATTTCATCGGTATCCGTTTCAAAATGTTCCTCTCGCACAGTTATGACCACAGGGTTGTAAATGGCGCTTTGGGTGGACAATTCGTAAAACGAGTTGCGGATTATTTGGAAGCTTGGGACGTTAATAGAGAGATATAATTTCAAAATAACATAATTTAAAAAGGGGATTTTGAATTCAAAGTCCCCTTTTCTTTTTATATCTTCTTTCAAAACTTCAATAAAAAGTATCTTTGCACGACAAAACAAAACAATGGAACTCAACTTAAAAAAACCGATCTGTTTTTTCGACCTTGAAACCACGGGAATAAATGTGGCAACAGACAGAATTGTGGAAATTGCAATCTTGAAAGTATTCCCAAACGGGAACAAGGAAAGCCACACTTGGCGCGTAAACCCAGAAATGCCCATTCCCGAAGGGGCTTCCGCAATTCACGGAATTACCGATGAAATGGTCGCCAATGAGCCCACTTTTAAAGAACTGGCCACAAAAGTGTACGCTTTGATTAAGGATAGCGACCTTGGCGGGTTCAACTCCAACCGTTTTGATATTCCGTTGCTTGCCGAAGAACTGCTCCGTGCCGAAATTGATTTCGATTTAAAAAAGGCACTCTCGGTGGACGTTCAAACTATTTTTCACAAAATGGAAAAACGCACCTTGGAAGCCGCTTATAAATTCTACTGCGATAAAGATTTAAAAGATGCACACAGCGCAGCGGCTGATACAAATGCGACTTATGAAGTTTTAAAGGCACAGTTGGAAAGATACGGCGAATTGGAAAACGACATCAACTTTTTGGCAGATTTCAGCTCGCACAGGGACCATGCAGATTTTGCGGGTTTCATCAGTTATAACGAAGAGGGCATTGAGGTTTTTTCTTTCGGAAAATACAAAGGGAGTTTGGTTACGGAAATTATGGAGAAGGATTCCGGTTATTTCGGATGGTTGCTACACGCTGATTTTCCGCTTTATACCAAAAAAGTATTGACGCGAATCCGACTTCAAAAGTTGAACACAAAGCTTTAACCTCAAAATGAAAATAATCTGCATAGGTCGAAATTATGCCGACCATATAAGCGAGCTGAAAAGCGCCACCCCAACCGAGCCTGTTATTTTTTTGAAGCCGGACACAGCACTATTATTAAAAAAACAGGCGTTTTTTATTCCCGAGTTTTCCAATGATGTACACCACGAAGTGGAATTGTTGGTCCGTATCAATAAAATAGGAAAGCATATTGACCAAAGATTTGCACATAAATATTATGACGAGATTGGATTGGGAATTGACTTCACTGCAAGGGATTTACAAACGGAATTAAAGGCAAAAGGTTTACCTTGGGAAAAGGCAAAAGCCTTTGACGGTGCTGCGGTTGTGGGAAATTTCATAAAAAAAGACGAGTTTTTTGACTTAAATAACATAGAATTCAGCTTAAAACGGAATGAAAAAACGGTTCAAAAGGGCAATTCTATGCTGATGATATGGAAAATTGATGCTTTAATCGAATATGTTTCAAAATATTTTACCCTGAAAATAGGAGATATTATCTTTACCGGAACTCCCGCAGGTGTTAGCAAGGTTGAAGCTAATGATGTTTTGACGGGGTTTATTGGAAAAACCGAAATGTTTTCCATAAAAGTAAAGTAGAATGATAAAGTATTATACAAAAGAAAGCCTTAATGAAATCGCCGATGGCGATCAGGATTTTTTAAAAATATTGGCACAGACTTTTTTGGATGAAATCTCTCCTGATTTACGTTCAATGGAAGAGGCCATTGTTAATGAAAATAGGGAATTGGCCTATCAATTTGCCCATAAAATGAAACCCAATTTTGAGATGTTTGGCATAGACGTGCTAAAGGATATTACCAATATTGAAACTTGGACTAAAACCTCTAAAAATACAGCTTCAGTTCTTCCATCACTGGAAAACGTAATTATTACATTAAACCACGTTTTTGACGAGCTGAGAGAAGACTTCCAATTATAACATGTTTGCAGAAATTATTACCATAGGCGATGAGATTCTCATAGGCCAAATTGTTGATACAAATTCAGCCTATATTTCAAAAGAGCTGAACAAAATAGGGGTAAAGGTTTATCAAATTACCTCTGTTCAAGATGACCGCACTCATATTTTGCAAGCTTTTGAAGCTGCGAAAAATCACGCAGACCTCGTTATTGTCACGGGCGGATTGGGCCCTACCAAAGACGATATAACCAAACAGACATTCTGTGATTTTTTTGACGATACTTTGGTTGAAGACCAAACTGTGGTTGAAAATGTAAAAGAACTTTTCAAAAAATACCAGCTCAACAAACCGTTGCCCGCAAATTTCCTGCAAGCGATGGTACCTTCCAAAGCAACAGTCTTGATGAACTTGCAAGGCACCGCGCCAGGAATGTGGATGGAGAAAGACGAAACCGTTTTTGTTTCCCTGCCCGGAGTGCCCTATGAAATGAAGCATTTGTTGCAGGAAGAAGTTTTGCCGAGAGTGGTAAAACGTTTCAACAGACCTTTTATATACCACAAAACGCTTTTAACCTACGGTTTGGGCGAAAGCGCAATTGCAGAAAGGATTGCCGATTGGGAGGACAGTTTGCCGGAAAATATAAAACTCGCTTATCTGCCTTCTTTGGGAAAAGTCCGGTTACGATTGTCATCAAGCGGCAATAATGAAAAAAATTTAAGGGAAAGCATAGATTTGCGAATGGTAGTTTTAAGAGAGCTGCTTTCGGATGTCGCAATAGGATATGAAGCCGAAACGACTATTATTAGTAGGATTGCTCATATTCTCAATCAAAAAAAACAAACATTGAGTTTGGCGGAAAGTTGTACGGGTGGAGCTTTGGTGAAAGAAATAACCACTGAAGCAGGCGCTTCTTCCTTTTTCTTGGGAAGCATTGTTCCCTACAAAACGGAACTAAAAACCAAATTATTGAGCGTCCCAGCTTCCTTGATTGAAAAATATACTGTGATAAGTATTGAAGTGGCGGAAAGTATGGCAACAAATTGCTGTAAACTTTTCAGTACAGATTATGCCATTGCCACCACGGGAATTGCGGGCCCCACAAAAGGCGATGGAGAAGACGAAGTGGGCACGGTATGTATTGCTATTGCTTCGCCAAGCGGTGTTGTTTCGGAAAAATTCAGCTTTGGGAATGACCGATATCGCGTGATTGAAAAGACCACAAACAAAGCCTTCGAAATGCTTTTGAAAGAAATTTCAAAAAACTGATTTTCTTTTGTTGTACATCACAAAAGAATTACTTAAATTTGCACCCTGTTTTAAAATAACTTAAAAAAGTTAAGGAAATGTCAAGAGTTTGTGAACTTACCGGAAAGAAAGCGATGGTTGGAAACAACGTGTCGCACGCGATGAATAAAACCAAACGTAAGTTTGATGTAAATTTGCTTAAAAAGCGTTTTTACATTCCTGAAGAAGACAAGTGGGTAACCCTTCGTGTTTCGGCTTCAGCAATAAAAAACATCAATAAAAAAGGAATTTCTGCGGTTATGAAAGAGGCCCGTGAAAAAGGCTTTTTAACTAAATAATTGCAATAATCAATAAAGTCCGTTTACAATGGCTAAAAAAGGAAATAGAGTACAAGTAATTTTGGAGTGCACAGAGCACAAGGAGTCAGGGCAGCCTGGAACTTCGCGTTACATCACTACCAAAAATAAAAAGAATACACCGGACAGAATGGAGTTGAAGAAATTCAACCCAATCCTTAAGAAAATGACGGTTCATAAAGAGATTAAATAATATAGGTCATGGCAAAGAAATCAATAGCATCTTTACAAACAGGTTCAAAGCGTTTAACCAAAGTGATAAAAATGGTTAAATCGCCTAAATCAGGCGCATATACATTTTCTGAGTCTATCATGGCTCCAGAAATGGTAAGCGACTGGTTAAACAAAAAATAACCAGCTTAAAATATTGAGAAAAAGCCACTTTTTTACGAAGGTGGCTTTTCGTATTTTTATCTTTTCACCAAAATAGCTTTTACAAGTTTTGAAATTTACCCCTTCCGTCTTTTAAATCGCCTTAGGGCGTTTTAAAATCTACCTTCCCCTGAAAAAGGAGAAAGAGTAAAAATAATATAACTAATTTTACTGATTACTGATTACTGATTACTGATTACTGACCACTGACCACTGATTACTGACCACTGAAACATGAGTTTATTTAAAAAAATATTTTCAAAAGAGAAAAAGGAAACGCTTGATAAAGGACTGGAAAAATCGAAAACTTCTTTTTTTGATAAACTGAGCAAAGCCGTTGCTGGAAAGAGCAAAGTTGACGATGATGTGTTGGACAATCTTGAGGAAATCCTCGTTTCCAGTGATGTGGGCGTAAATACAACCCTAAAAATAATAGGCAGAATAGAGGGCCGCGTTTCCAAAGACAAATACTTGGGAACGGATGAGTTGAACCAGATTCTTCGCGAAGAAATCGCCGGACTTTTAAGCGAAGTGGATTCCGGAAACGCCACCGAGTTTGAAGTTCCCGAAAACAAAAAACCGTATGTAATTATGGTAGTTGGCGTAAACGGCGTTGGAAAAACAACAACCATTGGGAAGTTGGCTTATCAATTCAAAAAAGCAGGGAAGAAAGTAGTTTTGGGCGCTGCGGATACTTTTCGTGCAGCCGCAATAGATCAATTGCAGATTTGGGCAGACCGAACGGATGTTGCCATCGTAAAACAAAATATGGGCAGCGACCCCGCCAGCGTTGCTTTTGACACTCTGCAAAGTGCGGTGAACCAAAATGCTGACGTTGTTATTATTGACACTGCCGGTCGCCTACACAACAAGGTAAACTTAATGAACGAGCTTACAAAAGTGAAGCGCGTAATGCAAAAGGTGATCCCAGATGCGCCACACGATGTGCTATTAGTGTTGGATGGCTCTACTGGACAAAACGCCTTTGAACAGGCAAAACAATTTACCGCCGCAACCGAAGTAACTTCGCTTGCCGTTACAAAACTTGATGGTACAGCCAAAGGCGGTGTGGTAATTGGCATCAGCGATCAATTTAAAATCCCAGTGAAATATATTGGCGTGGGCGAGGGAATGGAAGACCTTCAGGTTTTCAACAAATTTGAATTTGTGGATTCGTTTTTTAAATAATTTTAAAAAATTAGGTTACGCAATTCTAAACAGATCAAACTGCATAATTGCTACAAGGAAGATTCAATAATTCGGAAAGGATACGCCTCCTGCACTTTTTTCAATTCTTCTTCTGTAATTTTAGATGTCTCCTTTTTTAAAACTTCAGAAACATAGTTTTCTCGTAATTCAAAATACGCCTTTGCAATTTCATCCTGAGCCGAAATAAAAGTCTGGTAGGGTGCTTCGCGATGGATTGATAAAGAAATGGAAGCTTTTCGCGGATTGTCTGAAGCTTCTGCAAGTTCTTCGCCATTGCAGTAAGCGCAGGATTTATCGGCATTGTTGTCGATAAAATTTTTCAAGGAAGCTTTTAATTCTCTAATATTGGTGAGCGTTTCATTCGCCATAATTTCACCTTTTTCATTCACACTAATTGTAAAAATATTATTCTTTTTTAGCGGAATATTGCAATCCGCTCCAGGCGGGCAAGCTTGGGGAAGATCTCGTGCAATGCCTTTGTCGTTAGGAATCATAGAGGTTACCAAAAAGAAAATCAAAAGCAGAAAAGCGATGTCGGCCATGCTGCCGGCATTTACGGAGGGCATATTGGAGTTTCTCATAATTGAAAATGGTTTTAGAGTTCCATTTTTCAGAAACAAAAAAAGTGCCACGAGTTTATTTATAGGAAGAAGTGTGGCTTTCGTAAGAATACCGTAATTTTAAAACTACATTTCAATTCTATCAAAGATGATTACAGAAAAAAAAGAAACAGAACCATTTGGGTTCCTTTCCTATTTAATAAAAACTGCGGGATTAGCCGAAGATGAGGGGGCTCTAATTGTTGCAGGGTTGAAACATTTAAAATTTTTGAAAGGCGACGTTCTTTTGAAAAGTGGCGACCTTTGCCAACATTCGTTTTTTGTGGAAAAAGGTTTGTTGCGATCCTATATGCTTGATGAATCTGGAAAGGAACACGTAATACAATTTGCTCCTGAAAACTGGTTTATTGTAGACAGGAGCAGTGTGTATTTTAACGACCCTTCCGAAAGCTATATTGAAGCAATTGAAGACACCGAAGTAGTTTTAGTTAGAGAAGATTTTCTCTGCAAAGCGAATGAAACAAGCTCTGTTTTCAGCAAGTTTAACGAAAAGTTGCTCCATAACCATATTCGGCAAATGCAGAAGCGAATCAACCTTTTGCTAGGCGCTACGGCAGAAAAACGTTATTTGAGTTTTATTGAAATGTACCCAGATTTATTGCTTCGCGTTCCGCAATGGATGATCGCTTCCTATTTGGGAATTACGCCCGAAAGCTTGAGCCGTGTTAGGAAAGAACTGGCTCATAGAAACTTTAAGCCGAGTTAAAATTATTCCAAATACCCAAACTTTCCCATATTGAAATCGCTCATTGCTTGCATCAATTCCGCACGGGTGTTCATAACGAACGGACCTTGGGCGGCAATATGTTCATTAATGGGTTCACCGCTCAATATTAAAACTACGGCATCATCGCTGGCCTCGATGGTAAATTCTTCTCCTTCGTTTTTAAAAAGTCCCAAACCGTCAGTTTTTATTGCATCGGAATTGTTCACTTTTATGTTTCCTTCAATCACCAAAACCGCTGTGTTGTAATTTTCAGGAAAATTGAACGTGGCTTTTCCGCCTTTGTTCAACTTTGCATTTAAAAGATGTAAAGGCGTAAACGTTGATGCGGAACCTTTTTCACCGTTGAATTCTCCGGCGATTACTTCCACAACGCCGGCATTAGCAGGCAATTTCACTTTCTTCATCTCGGCATTTGAGATTCCCTGATATTTTGGGGAGCTCATTTTGTCTTTTGCGGGAAGATTTACCCAAAGTTGCACCATTTGGAAATCGCCTCCAGCTTTACTGAAATTTTCTTCGTGATATTCTTTGTGAAGAACACCCGAAGCGGCCGTCATCCATTGCACGTCCCCTTCCTTAATAACGCCACTGTTTCCGGCGCTGTCGTGGTGGGCAACACTTCCTTTATAGGCAATAGTAACCGTTTCAAAACCACGGTGCGGATGCACGCCTACGCCACGAGGTTGATCTGTGGGAGAGAAGTAAAATTTGCTGTTATAGTCCATTAATATAAATGGATCCATTCGTTCAAAACCAACACCCAAACCAGAGGGGATGTAGTTGTGGACCCTAAAACCATCACCAACCATATGTGGTGGCGGAGGTGTTAATACGCGTTCTATTTGTTTTGTTTTCATGGTAAATTACATTTATTTTATACTGTAAAATTACATCGTAGATTACTGTTTTACATTGATGTATGTTAAGAACTGCTTTTAACGAACAGGAATCAGCGAAGAGTTGATACACCTTCAAAAATGCAAATCGAGAACTCTATTTGCAATAAATAAGGCTCTCGATTCTTAATAAAGGGAACAGTAAAATCTTGAAAAATTATTGTTTTATGAATTGAAGCGAAGCAATTAACTTCACTTTGTCACTTACCACAACACTTCCGGCTTCGGTTACGGCATTCCAGGTCAGTCCGAAATCTTTACGGCTTACTTGTCCTTCAAATTCAAAACCGGCTTTGGTTTGTCCGTATGGATCTACGGCGGTTCCGTTGTATTCAGTTTCAAATGTTACTTCTTTGGTTACTCCTTTTATGGTTAAATCGCCCACTATTTTTTCGCCGTCAAATGATTTTGAGGTGAATGTAAGTTTTGGAAATTTGTCTGCTCCAAAAAAATCATCAGATTTCAAATGGGTATCCCGGTCGTTATTGTTTGTGTTTACGGAATCAATTTCCGCGGAAAAAGAAAAGTTTGCATTTTTGAAATCTTTATTTGTAGTTTCTACATCTCCTCCAAATTTTTCAAAACTGCCCGTTACGGTAGAAATCATCATATGTTTCACCTTAAAATTGATTTCTGAATGTGTTCCATCAATTTTCCAAGTTGAATTTAAAGTGTTGTCCATTGTTATAAGTTTTAGTTATTAATTATTTATAGGACAAATTTAGGGCGATCAGTGAACCCTTGCATTGATGTATGATAAGAAATCTATTTTAAGGGAAATAAAACTGAAGTTGAAGTTATTTATTCAGTTCTTCCAATAATTGTTCGTAATCTTCAATTTTCACATAAAGCACACCGCCCAGACTTATAATTGGCGTAGTGACCGAATCAATTTGCACTGTAGAATTTATAAAAGCGGGGGCCAATTGGTCTTTCAGTTCGGGCTTTTCAGAAAAACGATACGCGGTAAATAAATAACGGCTTTTTTCGAGATCGGAAACAAGACTGTCGCAACTTGTGCAGTTTTCTGGAATGTAAACAGTTACTTTTTTTCGAGGTTCAATTTTGATGGATTCGTATTCCCTTCGCAGGGCGCGGCGCGAAAGACTGTCGCTTACTTTTAACTCATAGGTGTAATTTGCTCTTTTCCCTCTTTCAACAATCAAGTTGGTGAGCAACACTTTTGAAGCTGCTGGAACACGGACAGCCCTTGGCACACCTTTACTCTGCCTAAAATTGGTGCCTTCAACGGTAATGGAAACATCCAAATCCTTTTCATTCTTGTTAAGGGCATATAGAAAAAGCCGGTTGGCTTTGGCTTCTTCAACAATTTCTATGGGTTTTTCCTGTGAAAATAGGGAAGTGAAGCTTAATATCACCACAAGAATGAGGAGTATTTTTTTAATCATTGGGACTGTTTTTATAGGTTTTCCGAAGGTATAAATTTCCGTGGGAATTATAAAAAAGAATCGCAATTTAAACTGAAATATTTAAAACATTGAAAAGTATTGAATCAAAAAGCTGACAGTTTTAAAATTAAATTAACCTTCCAACTTTGTGAAACTTTTAAGTAAGCATTCGCAAACCGTCCCGACTTAGTTTGCGTATATTTTAATAGTAAATCATTTAAAAATACAAACAGATGAAAACCTATTTTTTAAAAACACTTGCGCTTACTTTCGGATTATTTTTGGTTCTTTCACAAGTTTCTTGTCAAAACAGTGCAAAACAAAACGCTGACAAAGCGATGAAAACTACTGAGAAAACAATGGATACTTCCAAAGATTTGGCTATGGAGAAGCAATTTCCAGGAGCTAAATCGGATGCCGAATGGAAAAAAATACTAACTACACAGCAGTATGGAATTATGGTAAAAAAAGGAACCGAAACACCTTTCAACAATGAGTACAATGACAACCACGAAAAAGGGATTTATGTGAGTGCCGCAACGGGTGAGCCATTGTTCAGCAGTGAAGATAAATTTGAATCGGGAACAGGATGGCCATCGTTCACAAAGCCAATCAATGACGATGCGGTTGTTTGGGTAAAAGATAACACTCTTGGAATGAGCCGTGATGAAATTGTTGAAAAATCAACAGGATTGCACCTTGGCCACGTTTTTAATGATGGGCCAAAACCTACGGGATTGAGATATTGTATGAATTCTGCGGCACTAAAATTTGTAAAGCAGGACTAAATTCCCCAATTATGGTTATGCTTGGAAAGCCTCCTTAGGGAGGTTTTATTTAAGGGTTGAATTTTGAATCTTGAATTCTTTAACCTTTAACCCTTTTTATGACTTTAACCATTTATTTTAATGTACCTTTGCGCCACTAGGACAATGAACATTAAACCCCAGTAAGGTAAACTAATAACAAAACAAGTTTCATATAACTAATTTAAAAGTCATCTGCCCTCAGCGGATGGCTTTTTTTATTCCAAAAACACAAATGGCAAAATCGCAACAAACATACAGCAAGAAAGAAAAGGAAAAGGCAAAACTGAAAAAACGGGAAGACAAGCAAAAGAAAAGGGAAGTCCGTAAATTGGAAAAAACGCCGGGTATAGATTTCGTTTATGTAGATTACAACGGAAACTTGGTTGATACTCCCCCAGATCCATCAATGAAAGTTGAAATAGATGCGGAAGACATTATTCTGGGTATTCCCCCAAAAGAAGAAGGCGACCGCGAAGCTTTTAACCCTGTTAGAAAAGGAACAGTTTCTTTCTATGATTCTTCCAAAGGTTTCGGTTTTATTATCGATAATGAAAACAGCGAGAAATACTTTACACATGTGAGCGGGATTATTGACGAAATTACCGAAAATGACAATGTTTCCTTCGAGCTCGAAAAAGGCCAGCGCGGGATGAACGCTGTGAAAGTTACTAAAATCTAATTCGTATAAAAGATAAGCATAAAAAACCCCGCTAATTGCGGGATTTTCCTTTTTTAATAACCAGAGTATTAATCGGTCACATCTTTTGCTTCTCTTTTGGCTGCATTTTTAAGCTGCTCATATTTCTCAGAGATAGTATCTTCAACTTCTCCTGCCTTCTCTTTTATTTTTCTGCCTGTTTCGGTAGCTTTATCCTTTAGTTTTTGTTTTTCTTCGGGCGTCATGTTTTTGTATTTCCAAAATGCAAATGCGCCAGCTGCTACTCCTAGCAATGCTAATAATCCTTTTCCTTTATTGTTCATGTTGTTTTTTTTTGTTTGAGTGAAGATACGGCTTTAGCAGCTGTTCCAATAATTATAAACCGACTTTAATATATTTTTAGGACTAAAGCATTCAATATTGAAAAATAATCCTAATTTTTTTGACGAAGTTACTTTTCAATTTATTTATTCGTACGTATATTTTTTCTAATCAAAATATTGTAATTTTAAAAACGCTCCCTTAATTTTTCAAAAATGATATTTTCTCTACAAAATTTAAAATTGAATTCTTGCTTTTCACTTTTGCTATTCTAGTGTTCCACACTGCTGTTTTTTCCCAAAACATTTCAAAACAAGCTTTGCGCGAAAGGCATCACGAAGTACAGGACGACCCCTATATTCCAGTTTCCCGAGCGGCGATGCAACGAAGCCCAGCCTATAATGTAACCGCACCAAACTATTTTACAAGGCAAGTGAATGTGGATGAAAACGACGAAAATATAGTTGGTGATGCGGGCAATGAACCTTCCATAGCCGTGGATCCCACAAACCCAAACAGGATGGTTATTGGTTGGCGCCAATTTAACACCATAAGCAGTAATTTCCGTCAAGCGGGAAATGGTTACTCGCTGGATGGCGGATTGACTTGGACTTTTCAGGAAGTGCTGGAACCTGGTGTTTTCCGTTCAGATCCCGTTTTAGATTTTGATGCCGACGGCAATTTCTATTACAATTCCTTGACTAACACTCCGGATTATTTTTGCTCCGTCTTCAAAATAACTGATGGAGGCCAAGATTGGGGAGCATCATTTCCCGCAAAAGGCGGAGACAAACAGTGGATGCGTCTTGACCGTTCTGGCGGGATCGGAGATGGGAATAATTATTCTTTTTGGACTTCTTATTTTTCAACCTGTTCGGGTCAGTTTACCCGTTCCACGGATGGCAGCAATACTTTTGAAGACTGTATATATGTAGATGACGATCCCTTTTGGGGAACCTTGGCCGTGGATGCGGAAGGAACGCTGTATGTAACAGGAACTGCAAATACCGGAATTGTGGTTGTAAAATCCACAACGGCGAAAGACCCTTCTTTAAGCGTAACTTGGGATAGCGCGACCCCTGTTGATTTGGATGGCGACCTTAATATGGGCACACCAATAAATCCTGAAGGATTGATGGGCCAGGCTTGGGTAGATGTTGATATTTCCAACGGCCCCGGACGGGGGAATGTTTATGTAGCCGCTTCGGTATTTCGTTTTTCAAATAGCGATCCGGGAGATGTTATGTTTGCAAAAAGCACGGATGGGGGAAATACTTTTCAACCTCCCATAAGAATAAATACCGACTCCGGAACGACTGCCCATCAATGGTTTGGAACTATGTCCGTCGCGCCCAACGGCCGCATTGATGTAGTTTGGTTAGACACGCGTGACGCTACAAACGGAATTGATTCAGTTCTCTATTATTCCTTTTCCGAGGACGAAGGAGAAACTTGGTCTGATAACACCGCGATTTCAGAATCTTTTAACCCTTCTATCGGGTATCCGCAACAGGACAAAATGGGCGATTATTTTCACATGGTAAGCGATAATGATTTCGCTCATCTGGCTTGGGCCAACACGCTTAATGGCGGCCAGGATGTTTATTACACCCGTATTTCTCCCGATGGCATTTTGAATGTTGGGAATATTGCTACGAATAGTTTTAAACTGATCTGCTATCCCAATCCTTTCAGTAACGAGACATCTTTGGAATTTACCATTGATGGAACTGAAAATGTGAAATTGGAAGTATTCGATATTCAGGGCAGAAAACTCAACACCTTGCTGGATGGAACCGTTTCCGGAAAACAAAAAATTAATTGGAATGGCAACAGCCAAAAGGGTGCGAAACTTGTATCGGGACTTTATTTCATCACCTTAAAATCTGAAACGAAAAGTGCAAATCTGAAAGTTTTATTGAATTAATTTCATATATTTAAGAGTCTAAAAACACAAAGCCACAGTATGATTTACAGAAAATAAGCAAGTCCAAACTACAAAAAACCGTTTGGCTCATTGCATCTAAAAAAAATACTAACCAAAAATTTATACAGTTGAAATGCCCATTGACTAATTATAAACCAAATGAAGATGTATATTGGGGCATTCCCTGCCCGTCCGGCAGGCGGGCATCTTCCTATTTCTCAAATATTTTGTACAGATGAAAATATACGACGACAAATACATAAAAAATGTAGTTTTTGTGGGTGCACACAACAGCGGAAAAACGACACTTGCCGAAACCATGCTTTTTGAAGCAGGTCTCCTAAACCGCCGCGGCACGGTTGAAAACAAAAACACCGTTTCCGATTATCACGACATTGAGCACGAGCGCGGCAATTCCATCTTTGCCACCCCGCTGCACACTGAATGGCGCAATTACAAAATCAACATCATAGACACCCCCGGCTTGGACGATTTTATAGGCGAAATCATCTCTTCCATCCGCGTTGCTGATACTATTGTTACGGTGTTGAGCGCGCAACAGGGCGTGGAAGTGGGCACAGAGATTATTTGGAATTACGTAGATAAATACCACAAACCCACCCTTTTTGTGATAAACCAAATTGACCACGTAAATGCAAAGTTTGACGAGAGTTTTAAGAGTATAAAAAACTTGGTGGGCAACAATGCCGTGAAAATCCAATACCCTTTAATTGTGGATGGCGCTCAATGCATCATTGACGTGCTGAAGATGAAATTGTACAAATTCTCCCCCGATGGAGGAAAGCCCGAAAAGTTGGAAATTCCCGATAATCAAAAGGAATTGGCCAACGAACTAAACAATGAATTGATAGAAAAAGCTGCAGAAAATGATGAAACATTGATGGAGCTTTTTTTTGATAAAGGCACTTTGAACGAAGACGAAATGCGCGTTGGTATTAAAGCTGGAATGTTGAACAATGAGCTTTTTCCAGTGTTTTGTGTTTCCGCACTGAACGATATGGGTACGGGCAGATTGATGGGTTTCATAGACAATGTGGCACCCGCAGCAGCCGATTTAAAACCCGAGCAAAGTGTGGAAGGGAAAGAAGTGATGGCTAAAAAGGAAAGTCCAACGGCATTGTTCGTTTTTAAAACGGTCTATCAGCCCAATTTGGGCCAAATCACTTTCTTTAAGGTGATGAGCGGAGAAGTTCGCCTGAACGACAAACTCATCAATTCCCGAAATGACGAAACAGAGATAATAAACCAACTTTTTATAATGGACGGAAAAGAGCGGCAACCCGTTACCAAGTTGACCGTGGGCGATATTGGCGCCACTTTGAAACTGAAGTTTACGGAAACCAATGATACCTTGGCTTCATCAAAGAACAAAGTTGAGATCAAGCCCATTAAATTTCCGCAGGCAAGAGTAAAAAAGGCTGTTTTTGCAGTAAACACCAAAGACGAAGAAAAACTCAGTGAGTCCTTAAGGAAAATTCACAGCCAAGACCCCACAGTGGATATTTCCTTTTCAAAAGAGGGCAAACAGCTTATACTTTCCTGTCAGGGCGATCTGCATCTGGCTACGATAGATTGGATATTGAAAAATGTTTACAACGTGGAAGCAAGTTTCGAAAAACCAAAAATTGCTTTCCGAGAAACCATTCAACGCTCTTCATCTTCAAATTATAGGCATAAAAAGCAGTCAGGCGGTTCCGGGCAGTTTGCGGAGGTTCACTTAAAAATTGAACCTTGGTATGAAGGTATGGAAGAGCCACAAGGTTTCAATATCCGCGGAAAGGAAGAAGTGGATCTTGCTTGGGGCGGAAAATTGGTTTTCTACAACTGTATTGTGGGCGGGGTGATAGATCAGCGCTATTTGCCGTCAATAATGAAAGGTGTTTTGGAAGTGATGGAAGAAGGCCCGTTGGTTAATTCATACATCCGCGATATACGCGTTATGGTTTATGACGGCAAAATGCACTCTGTAGATTCAAATGATATTTCCTTTAAAATTGCGGGAGCACACGCGTTCAAAGAAGCTTTTTTGAATGCCAATCCAAAACTTTTGGAACCCGTTTTGGAGCTAACCGTGAAAGTGCCTGAAGAAATGGTGGGAAACGTGATGACCGATCTGCAAGCGCGCCGCTCGATGATTCAAGGGATAGAAAGCAACAACAACTATCAAGTGTTAAAATGTCTCACACCAGAGGCCGAACTCTATGGTTTTTCAACAGATTTGCGGTCGTTGACGCAGGGCAGAGCGACGTTTAAATCTGCATTTTCGTCCTATCAGCCTGTTCCGGCGAATGTTCAAAAGGAATTGGTCCGTCAATCAGAATAATTTGGAATAAAGAGGGTTGTACGTTCAAACTGTCAGTACAAACGCTATAGAACCAACAGTCCTATTTTTAGCCACGAACCTGCCTGCCGGCAGACTGGTTTCACTAATTAACACGAATAAACGAGCCTTGCACATCTAAAATTCGTGAAATTCATGGTTTTATAGGTTTAATGCGTTTTCCCTGTTCAAACTGTAACTATATTTACCGAAAATTAATTTATGTCGCAGCGGCTTTCAGAAATGGAAACTTCCACAAAAGAAAAAATGGAAGAAATGGAAAATTTGAGCAAAACTGTTTCTGGCATTGAAAACATCCAAGAAATAAATGCAGAAGAAATAGCGAAGTGTGTCGCTATTCTTGAATATCTGAACAGCAATACAGATCAAATATTCGAAATCCCAAAAGCGCAGCGTACTGCATTGATAAAAGCTTCAGGTAAATTTTCTCGTCCAAACCGCGATGAATTTTCCCGAAGAAAAAAAGACGCAAAGAAAGCCGAAAAACGCAAGCAAGCCAACAAAGACAGGACTGCTCGAAAAGAAACCGGAATTAGAAGTGCTCGCGAAAACATAGTGTTTGTAGCCCCAAAACTTTTACAAACAGCCGATTTGTCTTCCAAAAAAGAATTAGAGCTCGAAACTCCCCGCAACTGTTACGTCTGCAAGACCCTTTACACAAAATTGCACCATTTTTACGATACTATGTGTATCGAGTGTGGTGATTTTAATTATGCGAAACGTTTCCAAACTACTGATTTAACTGGGCAAATTGCAGTTATGACGGGTTCCCGTTTAAAAATTGGTTATCATATTTCTTTGATGCTCCTCCGTGCTGGCGCAACGGTTGTGGCCACCACCAGATTTCCTGCTGATTCCGCATATCGTTTTGCGCAGGAAGAAGATTTCCATCGATGGGCGGACCGTTTAAAAATTCACGGATTGGATCTTCGGCATATTCCAAGCGTTGAAATTTTCTGCAATTATATTGAACAGAAATATGAGAACCTTGATATTCTCATCAATAACGCGGCTCAAACCGTTCGCAGACCAGCCGGCTTTTATCAACATTTAATGGCGAAGGAGGAAATGCCTTTTGAAGAACATCCGCAATTTGTGAAAGCTTTGTTGCAGGACCATATGAATTGTTTGCAGGAACTCAAAACACTTACGGCCGATATTGGCAAAAACCCAAACAAGAACTTACCCGTAACTTGGCATGGTTCCGAGCCGGGAATTGGGATTCGCGCTTCCGCAAAGCTTTCGCAGATACCTTATAGTTTTGATAACTCTTTGAGCGCAAAAGAAGTTTTTCCCGAAGGAAAATTGGACGCCGATTTGCAACAAGTAGATTTGCGAAAAACAAACAGTTGGCGTTTAAGGCTTGGGGAGATTGAAACCACTGAAATGATCGAGGTTCAATTGGTAAACTCAATTGCTCCTTTTGTGCTTTGCAACCGTTTGGGAGAAATTATGAAAAAGGAAAACACAGGCAAAAAACACATTATAAATGTTTCGGCGATGGAAGGAAAATTCCACCGCTTTTTTAAGGAAGACCGCCATCCGCATACCAATATGGCAAAGGCTGCGCTCAATATGTTGACCCATACCGCTGCTGGAAGTCTTGCAAAAGAAGGAATCTATATTAATGCAGTTGATACTGGTTGGGTTACCGATGAAGATCCCGCGGAATTGGCAAAACGAAAAATGGAACTGCACGATTTTCAACCACCTTTGGATATTGTTGACGGTGCAGCCCGAGTGATGGATCCATTGATTGATGGCATAAACACGGGAAAACACTGGAGCGGAAAGTTTTTGAAAGATTACAGGCCGATTGAGTGGTAGATTTTTTTAGAACAAAGAATAGAGAATAAAGAAAAAAGACTTTTTGAACCAAGACGGTTTGACTCAAGACTAAATATGTACGCTGCAACGCAAACAATATGACTAACGAACAACCCAACAACCCACTACACGGAATCAAACTCGCTGATATTATGGAATATCTCGTGGAGTATTACGGTTGGGAAGTTTTGGGTGAAAAAATAAAAATCAACTCTTTCAACAGCAACCCTTCTATTAAATCGAGTCTCACATTTCTTCGGAAAACCCCTTGGGCGCGGGAAAAAGTGGAACAACTTTATTTGAAGTCTAAATTCAAATAAAAAAATATAAGTATAGCCTTTGTGCCCCCTGCCTGCCGGCAGGCAGGTTTGTGTAAATCCTTTGCGCACTTTCTGGTAAAAAACCCCTAGCTACTTCATCATAAATACAATTTTAAAAATTTATTTTTTCCGAATAAATAAATCTGCCATTTTTTCGTCCAAAACCTATAAAAGGATGTAATTTTGCAAACCTGCACAAATGAGGATTTTATGACTGAGATTCAAGACGCAATTCAAGAGAAAAAGACCGACAAAGAACTGTATAGCTACCAAAAAGGGGCTATTGACAGAATATTTGAAAAATTTGAAACCGCTCCGGACGATTATCATTTGCTTTACCAATTGCCCACGGGCGGCGGTAAAACGGTTATCTTTTCTGAAATTGTGCGTCAATACTTAAAGCATCACAACAGAAAAGTGCTGGTAATGACCCACCGCGTGGAGCTTTGCAAGCAAACTTCGGAAATGTTGACTGCCTTCGGGGTGGTGAACAAAGTGGTGAACAGCACCGCAAACCTTTCCGATCAAGCCAAGTACAGTTGCTTTGTGGCAATGGTTGAAACCTTGAACAACCGTTTGAACGACAACAAACTCGATATTTCAGACATCGGTTTGGTCATTATTGACGAAGCACATTACAATTCGTTTACAAAACTTTTTAAGTTCTTCGAAAAGTCTTTTATTCTTGGAGTTACCGCAACGCCGCTGAGTTCCAACAGAGACCTTCCAATGAAGGACAATTACCAGGAATTGATTGTTGGCGAAAGCATTCAGTCATTGATTGATAATGAGTTTTTGGCGCAGGTTGAGGTTTTTCAATACAATATGGGATTGACTTCCTTGGAAATTGGTTCCAATGGCGATTACACCGTGAAATCTTCCGATGATTTGTATTCCGCAGTGGGAATGTTGGACCAGCTGTATCAAGCTTATTTAAACCATTCCAAAGGAAAAAAAACCTTGATTTTCAACAACGGGATAAATACTTCCATTCAAGTGTATTATCATTTGAAAGCGGAAGGTTTGCCCATTATGCACTTGGACAATACCGCCACCAAAAAGCAACGAAGACAGATTTTGCGCTGGTTTCACGAAACGCCTGACGCTATTCTTACTTCTGTAAGTATCTTGACCACCGGTTTTGACGAACCAACTATAGACACCATTATTCTGAACAGGGCCACCCGTTCGCTGACGCTTTATTTTCAAATGATTGGCCGTGGTTCGCGGATTTTGAACAACAAATCAAAATTCTCCGTAATCGATTTGGGGAACAATTACCAGCGTTTTGGCCCTTGGGAATCGCCGTTGGATTGGCAAGCAATTTTCCGATCGCCAGAATATTATATGGACCGTCTGTTGAGCGATGATGAATTGGAAAGTCATTTTAGGTATGAAATGCCGGAAGAGCTTCGCGCAGAATTCGCAAACAGCAAAGAGGTTTATTTCGATATAAAAGGGACTTATCAAGATGCTACTTTTAAGGGTGAATCCTCCAAAGTAGTTTTGGAACGCTCCATTGCACAGCACGCCTATATTTGTATTGAAAACAGCGAAGATGTTTACGACGCGCTGGGTTTGGCAAAAATGCTGGGCGACGATATTGACCACCGCATCGAGAAATATTCGCAGTGTATCAGCAAAAGCACGCACAATTTCATCAGTTGGTTAAAAGACGATTACCGCCTAAAACTACGAAGTTATCTACGCGAATATTTCGATACGGTTTTTGAGGAAATTCACGGCCATCCTCCAGAAGATTAAATGATGTGATCAGTAACCTCATAGCTCACAGTTTATAGTCCACATCTGATATTTATCATTTTTTTATACCCCCATTTTTTCCAATCTTTGCAACAGGTATAAAGAGCAAATTTTAGGTTGATGGCAAACTGTTTCCACTGTGGTGATGCGTGTTTAGACATAGAGATAAAGCATGAGGAGAAATCCTTCTGTTGCCATGGCTGCAAAACGGTTTTCGATATTCTGCACGACAACGATTTAAGTTATTATTACGATCTTGAAAAAACACCGGGCATTTCCCCAAAAGAAATTGCTGGCAAATACGACTTTCTCGACAATGAAACCATTGTTGAAAAACTACTCGAATTCAATGACGGAAGCACCCAGATTGTTTCTTTTTTAATTCCTTCCATTCATTGCAGCAGCTGTATTTGGATTTTGGAAAACCTCAATAAGCTCAATTCTGCCGTAAAATCTTCTCAAGTAAATTTTCCTGAAAAAACGGTTCGCATAACTTTTAATGGCTCCTCCGCTGAAGCTTTAGGCGGCACGCGGGCGAAGGAGAATTCGTTGAAAAACTTGGTTATTCTTTTAAGCCGAATAGGTTACGAACCCTATATTTCATTGGACGATTCCGAAAGAAAAGAGAAATATATCAACCGAAGCATTATCTACAAATTGGGCATCGCGGGTTTTGCCTTTGGAAACGTGATGTTCCTTTCGTTCCCCGAATATTTTGAACATTCCGAATTTTGGTTGGACCAATTCAAACCCTTTTTCCGTTGGTTGATGTTTGCGTTTTCGCTTCCCGTGGTTCTCTATTCCGGAAGTGGTTATTTCACTTCGGCGTACAAAGGCTTGCGATCTAAAATTTTGAATATTGACGTTCCCATCGCTATTGGGATTGCAGTTCTTTTTATAAGAAGCACGATAGATATTGTGATGGATTGGGGCACGGGCTACTTTGACAGTCTTACCGGGCTTATTTTCTTTTTATTGCTTGGGAAATTTTTTCAACAGAAAACCTATTCATATCTTTCATTTGAAAGGGATTACAAATCGTACTTTCCAATTGCCGTTACACGACTTTTTAAAAATCCCGAAGGAAAAACTTTGGAAGAACAAGCAGAGGTTTACACCGTTAAAAAGGGAGACAGATTGCTTATTCGCAACAATGAAATAATTCCGGTGGATGCTATTTTAATCAAAGGAAACGCACTAATAGACTACAGTTTTGTTACGGGTGAAGCGGAACCCATTTCCAAACAAAGCGGCGATAAACTCTTTGCTGGTGGAAAACAGCAAGCTGGAATTTTGGAAGTGGAAGTTCTGAAACCAGTGGCGCAAAGCTATTTAACGCAACTGTGGAGCAACGACGTTTTCAGTAAAGACAAAACGGGAGTTTTTGAGAATATAACTGATAGCATCAGCAAGCGTTTTACCGTAATCCTTCTTTCAATAGCTTTTATTTCCACCATTTTTTGGTTGATGGTAGATCCTTCCAAAGCGTTCAATGTGTTCACTTCTGTTTTGATTGTTGCCTGTCCGTGTGCCATTGCCTTGGCGGCGCCATTCACTTTGGGGAATGTGTTGCGCATCTTCGGAAGGGAAAAATTATATTTAAAGGAAGCTTCCGTAATTGAACAAATGGCGAAGGTGGACGCCGTGGTTTTTGACAAAACAGGAACGCTGACCACCAATCAAAAAAACCTGATAACCTATGAAGGCATTGCGCTTTCTGCGGAAGAAAAGAAATTGCTCACCAGCACACTTCGCGCTTCCAGCCATCCGCTGAGCCGCTCACTCTACAATATTTTGGATAAAAACGACATCCAAACCTTGGACGATTTTGAAGAAGAAATAGGGAAGGGAATTTCCGCAACTTTCAATGACAATTCCATCAAAGTTGGTTCGTATGAATTTGTGGGTTTTTATGAATGGTTGGATTCTGAATTAAAAAACAGAACCACCGTTCATATCAGCGCCAATAAGGTTTATAAAGGGTGTTATATTTTCAACAGCGAATACAGAAAAGGCGTTGCCGAAATTTTTGAACAACTTGGGAATGATAAAGATGTAATCGTACTTTCCGGAGACAATGAAGGCGAACGCGAACGGTTGGAAACGTTGCTTCCTAAAGGCACAAAACTCTATTTCAACCAAAAACCGGACGACAAGCTCGATTTTATAAAAAACCTTCAGCAAAACGGAAAAAAAGTATTGATGATCGGTGATGGGCTCAATGATGCGGGAGCTTTGAAACAGAGTGATGTCGGTTTCGTTATTTCAGAAAACACCAACGTTTTTTCGCCCGCCTCCGATGGAATTTTGGATGCTTCCCAGTTCAAAAAAATAGCTGATTATTTAAACTTTTCAAAAAAAGGAGTGAAAATTATAAAATGGGCATTCCTGCTTTCGTTGCTATACAATTTGGTTGGACTTTCCTTTGCGGTTACGGGACATTTACGACCTGTGGTGGCGGCTATTTTGATGCCTTTGAGTTCCATAAGTATCGTTGTTTTTACGACCATCGCAACGCAATATATAGGGAAGAAATTAAGAATGGATATAAATAAGGAAATTTGACAAATGTCATATATTTAAGGTATTTTCGACGATATTTTTGAACTTTAAATTTCAGATATGAACATCATTTATATGCTACTGGCAATCAGTGTTTTTGTGGCACTCATCTTTTTTGCGCTGTTTATTTATTCGGTAAAAAAAGGACAATACGATGATACTTATACCCCTTCCGTCCGTATGCTTTTTGAAGATGAACTTGTAAAAGAGGATGCTTCAAGGAAAAATAAAACTTCAAATAAAACAGTAACCAAACCAGAAACCGAACCTGTCATAGCGCAGGAATAAATTGACGAACACTATGCAAACAGAACAGTTTTATTACGACAACCAGATTGTCAAAAAATTCGTCCACGCCACTATATTTTGGGGGCTCATAGGTATGAGCGTCGGCTTGCTGCTGGCATTTATGTTTTTGTTTCCCAATATGACTGAGGGCATTTCGTGGCTCAGTTTTGGTCGTTTGCGACCATTGCACACCAACGCCGTTGTTTTCGCTTTTGTGGGGAATGCAATATTTGCAGGTGTATATTACTCCTCCCAGCGTTTGCTGAAAGCGCGAATGTGGAGCGACTTTCTCAGTAACCTAAACTTTTGGGGGTGGCAGGCCATTATTGTTGGTGCCGCCATCACGCTTCCTTTGGGATACACAACTTCAAAGGAATACGCCGAACTGGAATGGCCTTTTGATATTGCCATCGCAATAATTTGGGTTGCATTTGGTGTCAACTTAATAATGACAATGGTGAAAAGACGCCAGCGCCATTTGTACGTGGCGCTTTGGTTCTATTTGGGAACCTGGGTAACCGTTGCCGTTCTGCATATTGTGAACAGTATGGAAATTCCTGTAACCGCTTTGAAGAGTTATTCAATGTACGCCGGCGTGCAGGATGCACTGGTGCAATGGTGGTACGGGCATAATGCGGTGGCGTTTTTCCTTACCACACCTTTCCTTGGTTTGATGTATTATTTTGTGCCGAAAGCTGCGAACAGACCGGTGTATTCCTATAAGCTTTCTATCGTTCACTTTTGGTCTTTGATCTTCATCTATATCTGGGCGGGACCACACCACTTGCTGTATTCCGCGCTACCGGAATGGGCGCAGAACTTGGGGGTTGCTTTTTCAGTAATGCTTTTGGCTCCATCTTGGGGCGGGATGATAAACGGACTTTTGACGCTTCGTGGCGCGTGGGACAAAGTGCGGGTGGATCCAGTTTTAAAATTTATGGTTGTGGCAATCACGGGCTACGGGATGGCAACTTTTGAAGGCCCTATGCTTTCGCTTAAAAACGTAAACGCCATTGCCCACTTTAGCGACTGGATTATTGCGCACGTACACGTTGGTGCGCTTGCCTGGAACGGGTTCCTCACTTTTGGGATGATCTATTGGATGGTGCCGCGCCTTTTCAAAACAAAACTGTATTCCATTAAATTGGCGAACGCACATTTCTGGATTGGTACTTTGGGTATCATTATGTATGCGTTGCCTATGTATGTTGCAGGATTTATGCAGGCTTCCATGTGGAACCAGTTCAATCCTGACGGAACACTTACTTATGGAAACTTCTTAGAAACGGTTACTCAAATTATGCCAATGTACTGGATGCGTGCCATTGGAGGAACGTTATACATTACGGGAGCATTTATTTTACTTTACAACATCGTGATGACTGCCAGACACGGTAGCAAAGTTACCGATGAACTTGCCGAAGCTGCACCATTATCACCAGTAACAAAAAGACAAACTTCGGGCGAAGGCTATCACACTTGGTTGGAACGCCGCCCTATTAAATTGACCATCTATGCAACCATAGCTATTTTGATTGGTGGAATGGTACAAATTATTCCTTCCTTGATGGTTGATGATTATGTGCCGGTTATTTCCAGTGTGAAACCATATACGCCGCTTGAATTGGAAGGCCGTGATATTTACATCCGCGAAGGCTGCGTTGGCTGCCACTCGCAGATGATACGCCCTTTTAGAAGTGAAGTGGCGCGTTATGGCGAATATTCAAAATCGGGTGAATATGTTTACGACCATCCATTCCTTTGGGGAAGTAAACGCACCGGACCGGACTTGCACCGCATTGGCGGAAAATATTCAGATAACTGGCACTTGAACCATATGTACGATCCGCAGAGCACGTCTTCCGGTTCCATTATGCCTTCCTATAAATGGTTGATAAATTCAGAATTGGACAAATCAAACACCGAAGCAAAAATGCGAGCTCTGGTTTTCCTTGGAGTGCCCTATTCAGAAGAAGAAATAGCCAACGCCCAAAAATGGATGGACGAGCAGGGAACCAAAATTGAGAAGAATCTTTACAGCGACCCCGATTTTGTGAGTTCTTATGAAGCCAGTAAAAAATATGCACAGGAAAACGGCGAAGATTTCACAGAGATGAAAAACCGTGAAATCGTGGCAGTGATTGCTTATTTACAACGACTGGGAACCGATATTAAAGTAGAAAACACTGAAAACGCTTCATCCAAAAACCAATAGTTATGTTGAGATTTATAAAAGGAAACCTCGAAAACATTGATGATGTTCAAATATATCCAATGATTTCACTTATAATATTCTTCGTCTTCTTTGTGGTGCTTTTTTATTGGGTATTCACAGCAAAGAAAGAGCACATTGACGAAGTGAGCAATATTCCTTTGGAGGATGATACAAACAACCAAAACGAAAATCAGTTATGAAATGTCCATTAACAAATTGTAAACTAACCGAAGATGTATATTGGGGCATTCCCTGCCCGACCGACAGGCGGGCATCTTCCTATTTATCAAATATTATATACAGATGAAAACCACAAACTCATATTTAAGGGTCATCGGCTTTATGATCCTTGCCTTTTTTTTAATGGAACTCATCATTGATTCCGGCGAAGCGTGGGCAATCGTGAAATATCCAGTTATTTGGGTAGTCTTGGGAATGGTGTTTTTCTTCGCCATTGCTTTGGAAATAATTGTCGCAGCACTGCAACGCATTCTTTTTTCGGGATTGACTCCTGAAGCAAAAGAAAACTATTTGGCTGCGGAAAAAGTGAGGGAACAAAATCGTTTTGGTTGGATAAAAAGAAAATACGTAGAAATGCTCGGGGCCAAACCAATGTCGAAGGAAAGCGAAATTGTATTGGACCACAATTATGACGGCATCCGCGAGCTGGACAACAAACTTCCGCCGTGGTGGACATACCTATTCTATGTTTCCATTGTTTTTGGAGTAGCTTATTTTGTGTATTATGAAGTATTTGATGGCCCAAGCCAAATTGACGAATACGAAACCGATGTTGCAGAAGCACAGGTAGCCATTGCCGAATTCAAGAAAAACAACAAAGATCTGATAGATGCTGAATCTGTTGAACAATTGACAGATCCTGCTGATATTGCTGCTGGAAAAACCATTTTTACCGAGAACTGCGTGGCTTGTCATAAAGATGGCGGTGCAGGTGGAATTGGTCCAAACCTTACCGATGACAACTGGATTTTGGGTGGTGGTATTAAAAACGTTTTCCACACTGTTAGTGAAGGTGGCCGAGCCGGAAAAGGGATGATTGCCTGGAAATCCGATTTAAAACCAAGCGAAATTGCACAAGTGGCGAGCTATGTTTTGAGTCTCCACGGAACAAACCCTCCAGATGCCAAGGCCCCTGAAGGAGATATTTGGACCGATGGAAACACTCCGGTTGATGTAAATGCGAAAACGGTTGATTCTACACAAACAAATGTTGAAACCACAAATGCTGCTGTTACTGACAGCATAAAACCAGGGAATTAATATTTTTCAATATTCAATATTCAATATTCAATATTCAATATTCGAAATTTAATTTCAATAACGATCTTAAGACATAAGTCTAAAATCTAACGCCTGCCAGCCAGTGGCAGGTCTAAAATCTAAAATCTAAATTGGATACTCCAGAAAATGAAAGGTTCCGAGACAGTATAGGAACCATAAATGAAGAAGGCAAAAGAGCGTGGGTATATCCCAAGAAACCCTCGGGCCGATTGTATCAGTACCGCAAATATGTGAGTTATATTCTGCTTGCGTTTTTGTTTGCCGCACCTTTTGTGAAAATAAATGGCAACCAGTTTTTGTTGTTTAATGTGCTAGAGCGGCGGTTCAATATTTTTGGATTTCCTTTTTGGCCACAGGATTTTTACCTGTTTGTGATAATGATGATTATTGGCGTGGTTTTCATCATCTTTTTTACCGCTGCCTTTGGTAGAATTTTTTGTGGGTGGATCTGTCCGCAGACCATTTTTATGGAAATGGTTTTCCGAAGAATAGAATATTGGATAGATGGCGATCGGGGCGCACAGATACGTTTGGCCAAACAGAAATGGAATGCTGAAAAAATAAGGAAACGCGTCTTGAAATGGATCGTATTCTTTATCATTTCATTTTTGATTGCGAATATATTTCTCGCCTATTTCATTGGCAGCGATAGACTGATTCAATACGTTTTTGAAGGACCTTTGGAACACATCAGCACGCTTATTTCACTGTTTATTTTTACGGGCGTCTTCTATTTCGTTTTTGCGTGGTTCCGCGAGCAAGTATGTATTATAGCCTGCCCCTACGGAAGGTTGCAGAGTGTTTTGCTCGACAACAAATCCATCGTGGTGGCTTATGACCATAAACGTGGCGAAAAGGAAGTTGGGAGGGCCAAATTCAAGAAAAACGAAGACCGCGAAGCTTCCGGAAAAGGCGATTGCATTGATTGTTTTCAATGTGTAAACGTTTGTCCAACTGGAATAGACATTCGCAACGGAACGCAATTGGAATGTGTGAATTGCACAGCCTGTATTGATGAGTGCGACAGTATTATGGAAGCTGTGAACCTTCCGAAAGGATTGATCCGCTACGCCAGTGAAGAGAATATTGAGAAGAAAGCACCTTTCAAATTCACGCCACGACTGAAAGGTTACACCGCCGTTTTGGTTATTTTAATTGGTGTGCTTTCTGGGTTGCTCTTTTTAAGAAGCGATGTGGAAGCAAACATTCTTCGTTTGCCGGGACAGCTTTATGAACACAAGGCAGATAATATTATCAGCAATGTTTTCACCTATAAATTATTGAATAAAACCACGAAGAATATCGAGAATATTCACTTTAAACTGAAATCGCCCAAGGGAACAATCCACACCGTAAAACAAGGGGAAATTGTAGTTCCGGCTCAGGATTTGGCAGAAGGAACCCTCTTTATTGAAATAAACAATGCTGCACTTAGTGGTGATAAAAACCGGGCGGTCATTGAAGTTTACAGCGGTGATGATTTAATTGAAACCACGAGCGTTACCTTTTTGGGACCGCGGAGTTATAAATAGCTGGGTGCTGGGAGGCAGATGCTGGATGGCGGAAAATAAACAATAAAAATAATCAATAAATAACAGTGCGATGAAAATAAACTGGGGTTGGGGATTGGCGATTGTGATGGTGCTTTTTATTGCGTTCATTATGTATTTCGTAATTAAAATTAGCACCGACAAAAAGTATGATTATGATTTGGTGACCGAAGAATACTATAAAAAGGAAATGGTTTACCAAAAAGAAATTGATGCAGAAGAAAATTCTAATTCTTTAGAAGGAAGCATTTCAGGTGAAAAGACGCCCGAAGGTTGGATGCTCACTTTTCCAAAAAATATTGATTACTCAAAAATAGAAGGTACGGTACTCCTTTACAGGCCATCCAACAAACAATTGGATTTTGAATTGCCTTTGAAGCTCTCAGACCCAAACTTGCTTATCCCGGACGAACGTTTGGTGGCGGGCCGTTGGAACACTATTGTTCGATGGAAGTATAACGGGGAGGATTATTTGTATAAAGAGGAAATTACATATTAGAAATAGAAATCGAAATCGAAATCGAAATCGAAATCGAAATCGAAATCGAAATTGAACATTGAAAATTGAAAATTGAATGCTGTACACCGCTCTCATATTCGGATTACTCGGAAGCTTCCACTGCGTGGGAATGTGTGGGCCTATAGCGTTTTTGTTGCCAGTTGAAAGGAATAACAACTTTAAAAAAGTTGGGCAGATATTTCTGTATCATTTCGGAAGGATTTTAGCGTATAGCATTCTTGGATTGGTTTTTGGGCTGGTTGGAAAAAGTTTAAACCTGTTCGGGATTCAACAGCAGCTTTCAATAATTATTGGAGTTTTGATGTTGTTGGTTATTTTTCTTCCGCAGAAAACTTTTAACAAATACAACTTTTCAAAACCTATTTATAAAATTGTTTCTAAAGTGAAATCTGCCTTGGGAAAGGAACTCAAAAAGAAAACTCCGGACACATTTTTAACCATCGGTTTTTTAAACGGCTTTCTTCCGTGCGGCTTGGTTTATATGGCTGTGTTTGGTGCTATTGCTTCGGGCAACGCTTTACAGGGAAGTTTGTATATGGCGCTATTTGGATTGGGGACCATTCCGCTGATGACTTCGGCTATTTATTTGGGTAATTTTTTGAACGGACAGGTGCGGCAAAGAATTCGTCGTGCCATTCCAGTGCTTATAGTAATCATAGGCTGCCTTTTTATTGTTCGTGGTTTAGGCTTGGGAATTCCATATATTTCACCCAAACCAATGACTGAAACCGTTGATGCTAATCAAAATTGTGCCCCGATAGTTTCAGAAATTAAAACAATCAATAACCATTAAAATATATAGACTATGATAAATTCAATTTTACCACTCGCAAATTGGGGTATGGGAACTGCATTGATTATTTTCTTCGCAGTATTATGTGTAGTGCTTTCTGCCATCGTGCTTAACTTTGTTTTTGGTGGCAAAAAGAAGGACGACAATCCAGAGGATAGAGGGTAGTTTTTAATTGGTAGAAGACTGGGGATGGGATTTAAATAACAAGCATATAATTGAAAATTTTCATTCGTCACTAAATTTAAACCTACAAACTACCCTCTACCTACTTTTTATTATTTCGCCAAATCAATAATAGCCTGAACTGTTTCTTTATTGTCCACGCCAAGGCCTTCCTGTTGGTGGGCAAGTTCGCCACCTTGATCAAAAACACTGATAATGTTTGAATGCGAAAAATCCATAGGTGAAATCTGTTTGTAGTTTACGGCCAAAACGGCTGCGAATTCACGGGTATCGTCTTCCGTCCCGCGCAGGAAGAGCCATTTGTTATCTTCCATTTTGTTTTCTTTAGCAAAGGCGGTCAAACGTTCTGGCGTATCGGTTTTGGGATCGATACTTACGAAAACGTATTGCACAAAATCCTTTTTGTCTTCGGGAATTTGTTTTTCAATATTGCGCATATCCGCCACCAAACGTGGGCAGGCGGCTTGGCAAGAAGTGTAGATCATAACCATTACCACTACTTTCCCCTGGAGTTCCTTAAGTTCAATTTCATTGCCGTCTTGGGTGGTCCAGTGGGAGGGAAGGTTGTAGATGGACATATCTGAAATTTTCTTGCTTTCCGTATTTTCCACGGTATTTGCAGCAACTGTTTCAGCGTCTTTTTTTGAAGAATTATTGCAGGATATTGCAACCAATGAAAGGGTAAGTAAAATATATTTGAAGTTTTTCATAACAATGATTTTTAGTTTTCTAAATCTTTAGCGCATCTAAACCCTAAATTTTGGGAGGAATAGCGCGCTTTCATACTTCCGCGGAATGCGTAGCGCATAAAGGCGGCATAATTCATTAAATCGGAAGCACCGATGGCGGCACTTCCGCAGAAAAGATTGGAATCTTTATCCACATCTTTTCGCGATTCCCCAGAAATTAAAACACTGTTAAAATCCTGGGTCCATTCCCACACCAAACCGTGAAGGTCATAAATGCCCCAATAATTCTTGAAGGTTTGCCCAATTGGATTATTGAAGGTTTTGGGTGTTTCGTACCAACCGAGGATATATTGGTTGTAAGCCTCTACTTTTCTGGCATCGGGTACATTTTCATTCGCCATTGCGGCAAATTCCCATTCGTCCATTTTTGGTAAACGTTTGCCTTGGCATTCGCAATATTTTTTTGCAGCGAACCACGAAACGTTTGTTGCAGGGGCATTTGGAAGCCCACTGAAACTTTCATCATTTTTCCACTTCGCCAAATAACTTTTATCTGCAAACAAACTTATTATTTTGCTTTTTTTCCATTGCGGATTTTCTTCCACAAAGTTCAAATAATCTTCATTGGTTACGGGATAAACATCCATCATAAAGGATTCCACTTTTACGGTTTTATTGGCCGCACCGTACAATGGAAGATAAGCACCGCCCTTTACTATGGACATTTTATTATTTTGGGCTGTTACCTCACAAAACAATAAAGAAAAGACTAAGAAAAGGGCGGTGCTATAAAATTTCAATTTAAACAATATTACTGTTGGTTTCTGATAGCTTCCACCATTTCTGGGGTAACTTCTTTTTTGGAATTGCCCCAACTGTTATAAACGTAGGTAAGTACATTGGACACTTCCTCATTACTGAGTGCCTGGGCAGTCATAACGCTGTTGTATTTTTTTCCGTTTACCGTTATTTCACCAGTTTTTCCGTGTAGCACAATACTGATGGCTCGGTCAACATCGGCGTTCAGGTAATCAGATTTTGCCAAGGGAGGAAAAGCTGATTCAATCCCCTGTCCGTTGGCTTGGTGACAGGCAACACAAGTGGCCATAAATTTGTCTTTACCAAATTTCATTTTTTCTTCAAAACTCAAAGCTTTCACTTCTTCTTTTGGTTCCTTACTTTTTCCGTTAGGCATAGACTGGATTACGCTACCTTCGGGAAGATAGATACCATCGCGTATCTCGCCGGAATAGATTACTTTGTTTTCTTCGCCTTCCACTTTTAGCATTGCCAAAGCACCTTTATTGAATGCCCTGAAAATAGAGTGGTCAACAAGTATAAAAGTTCCCGGGACATCCACACGGAATTCCACAATCGCGGCTCCTCCGGCAGGTATTAGCGTTGTTTGAACATTTTCGTTAATCAGATCTCCACCATCAACATGAACTTTGTCAAAAATCTCCCCAATTACGTGGAAGGATGAAACTAGACCTGGTCCACCATTACCCACAAAGAGGCGTATTTTTTCACCCACTTTTGCAGTAAGGGCATTATCGCCGGTCATGGCGCCAACGTGACCGTTGAAAACCACATAATCTGGAGTTTCGTTAATGGCTTTTTGCATATCGAACGCTTGCAGACCCCTCGCGCCATACTTGCCTTCGGTATAGAAATCGCCTTGCATAATGTAATATTCCCTATCAACTGGGGGTAAACCACCTACGGGCTCTACCAAAATAAGGCCGTACATTCCGTTGGCAATATGCATACCTACGGGTGCGGTGGCACAATGGTAAACAAAGAGTCCAGGGTTAAGCACTTTGAAAGAAAATACTTTTTCGTGACCTGGAGCCACAAAAGAAGATTCCGCCCCACCACCAGGACCATTCACGGCGTGAAGGTCAATGTTGTGCGGCAGTTTGTTATCCGGGTGATTTTTTAGGTGAAATTCTACCTCATCGCCCACGCGTGTTCTTATGAAGCTTCCAGGAACGGTTCCACCGAAAGTCCAGTAAATGTATTTTGTGCCGCCTGTCATTTCGCCTTCCCGTTCTTGGATTTCCAAGTCAACGATTAATTTTTTCGCTTTTCTTCTTCCAACTGGGGTTGGTACGTTTGGCGGGGAGGTAAGCTCCGCAATCATTTCTTGGCTCACGGGAATATCTACCGTCCGATTGTATATTCTATCGGATTTTTCGTTCACGCAGCTCGAAAGAAATGCCGCTGCGCCTAGACACAGCATCATTTTGGGAATAAAAGTGTTGTTGATGCTCAATTTCATATGTTGATTTTTTAAAATTTGGTTTTATTTATTTTGCTTATTTTCAATATCTTGTTTTTGGAAAGTGAACAAAACCGGATCAATGGTAAGCATGACCCACGCCCAGTTATTGGTATTGCCGTCAAAATTGTTTTTTACGAATTTAATACCTTTTGATGCGAAATATTGCGAATACCCAGCTTGGATATCCACGTATTCACTTATTTTTTGCGAAGTTACTAAATCAATTTCAAAACCCAAGTTTTTTGAAACACCATCGTCAATTTAAGAAACAGCAAAAAATTGATGAAAATCGGGCTTTATACTTAATTTTTTTTTGAAGGCATTTTGAAAAATTAATGATTAGCGGTAGGTAAGGTTCTGATACAAGGGGTCTTGTTGTGATTTTTCTGAAAATAGGACTGTTATCAGTATCGAAAAAATTTTTGTGATTTTTTAAGAATGGATAACTAAACCGTCATTGAAAACAATTGTGTTTCCGGCTTGCTTCGTTGCAAAAGAACATCAAAAGCCATGCAGACATTGCGAACAAACGGACGGCCTTTTTCAGTGATTTGAAGTTTTGTGGAACCGATTTTAATTAAACCATCATCTTCCATTTCTTTCAGTTTAAGAAGTGTGTTGGGCAATTCCTTAAATTGTAGTGATGCGTCTTCCCACGAAGTTTCCAAACGACACATCATATTCAGGATATGCTTGCGAATTAATAGGTCTTCTTCAGTGAGCAAATGACCGCGATAAACGGGAAGGATTCCCTGTTCCACCAATTCCTGATATTCCTCCACATTTTTTGAATTTTGACCAAAACTGTACCAACTGTCGCCTATGGCCGAAACGCCAAGACCAAGCATTAACTGGGTTTTGCTGTCTGTATAGCCCATAAAGTTGCGATGCAGTTTTTTGCCTTCCACAGCTTTGTATAAACTATCGGTTTTTAGGGCGAAGTGGTCCATCCCGATTTCAATATAACCAGCTTCTTCCAACATCCTTTTGCCGGTTTCGTACATTTCGCGCTTTTCTGCGGCACTTGGCAGATCTTCATCTTTAAAACCGCGTTGGCCGTTGCCTTTTATCCACGGCACGTGGGCGTAACTGTAAAAGGCGATTCGGTCTGGCATCAATTCCTTCGTTTTTTCAATGGAATAAACTACGTGTTCCTTTTTCTGAAAGGGAAGCCCGAAAATAAGGTCGTGGCCTACGGAAGTATAGCCAATTTCACGCGCAGTTTCTGTTACCCGCTTCACATTTACAAAAGGCTGAAGTCTGTGGATTGCAATCTGAACTGCGGAGTTATAATCCTGCACGCCGTAGCTAACCCGTGTAAAACCACAATCAAAAAGCGTTTGCAAATGGTCGCCTTTGGTATTGTTGGGATGCCCCTCAAAACTAAATGAAGGATTTTCGGCCATCGTTGCACCGTGAAAAATTCCTTTTAAAAGCAAACGTAAATTTTCTGCGGAAAAAAAAGTGGGCGTGCCGCCGCCGAGATGTAATTCTTTTATAATCGGCCGTTCGGGGAACATTTCCAAATAAAGCTGCCATTCTTTTAAAACAGAATCCAGATAGGGCGTTTCCACTCCGTGGTTTTTTGTGATTCGTTTGTTGCAGCCACAGAAGGTGCAGAGGCTTTCGCAAAACGGCAAGTGAATATAAAGACTAATTCCTTCGGTGGAATTGCTTTCTAAAAAACTTTGAACCACGTTTTTTTTCCATTCGCTCAGCGAAAAATCTTCATTGTTCCAGTATGGAACTGTGGGATAACTGGTGTAGCGTGGGCCAGGGACGTTGTATTTTGAAACTAAACTATTTTGCATTTTTTTTAATTCTGGTTCAAAATTACCTTTGCTGAAAAAACTATAAAATGATAAATATCAGTTAGGGTCAAAGAATTTATATTCCATAGCTTTTTTTAACAAATCCGGATTTTCGAAATTGATTATCCGAAATCTGGATTTTTTTTTCAGAAATTTGCAGATCAGCAATATTAGGTGTAAAACTATAATATTTTAATAAAGAATAAGAAGTCGTAGCTATTTCTTCTTAATTTTGAAAGTATATGATAGCAGCAATAACCTTATTTTTAGTAGTAGCCCTTTCGGCATTGATCACAAAAATTGCCACAATTGCGCTAAAGTATACCGGATTATCTACCCAAAGTGCAAGATTTCAAGCACGTTCTGCATATACTGGCGCTGGTTTTACCACAACGGAATCTGAAAAAATAATGAATCACCCTGTTCGTAGAAAAATTATATTTAATTTGATGCTAATTGGGAATGCGGGGATTGTAACCGTAATGTCATCGTTGATTTTGACTTTTGTCCTGCCGGATACATTATCATCCAAATTGTACGGTTTGGTTATCGTAGTTACTGGTTTGAGCTTGGTTTGGTGGGCGGTAGAAAGTAAATGGGTGGATCGCGGTCTTTCCAAACTTATAAACAGAATGCTTAAAAAATATACAGATTTGGAAGTACAGGATTATGCGGCAGTTCTCCATTTGAAGGACGACTATAAAATTAGCGAGAAAAAAGTGGGGGAAGAAGACTGGATGGCCAACAAAACCTTACAAGAACTGGATTTGCGTCACGAAGGCATCACCATTTTGGGGATAGATCGAAAGGAGTGCGATTATATTGGTTCGCCCACAGGCAGTTTTGAAATTCATCCGGAAGATGTGATCACAATTTACGGAAAAGCGGAGGTCATTAAAAATCTGTATTCCCGTAAAAAAGATTTTGTGGCTTCCATGGCGCACCAAGAATACGTTGAGAAAGAGAACAAAAGAATTAAAGAACAGGAAGCGGATAGGAATAAATCTAAAGATATATAGTGTTGGTTTTATATATTTTTGAACTATGGTAAAAATTTTAGAAAACCGATGGTTTCTACTTATCATTATTGGGCTTACTTGGGGAAGTTCATTTATCCTAATAAAAAGATCGCTAGTTGTATTCACACCCTATGAAATAGGTGCTTTTCGCGTGGGTATTTCGGGGATTATTTTAGCTTATATCGGTATTCCCGTACTAAGAAAAATGACGAAGAAAACCTTGTTCTGGGTTGCACTGACGGGTTTTTTTGGTAACTTCTTGCCAATGTATCTTTTTCCAATTGCACAAACGCGGGTAAGCAGTTCGCTGGCGGGGATTTTAGATTCACTGGTACCCGTTTTCGTTTTGGTATTCGGTTTTTTTCTCTTCGGAATAAAAAGCAAATGGCTACAGGCTTTGGGCGCTATTTTAGGCTTTGCCGGTGCAGCGATGCTAATGTATTTTTCTGAAACCACTTCCGAGGAATCAAAATTAGGCTACGCACTTTTGGTAGTATTGGCAACAGCCTGTTATGCCATCGCTGCCCTGATTATCAAAGAAAAATTGCAAGATGTACCTTCAATAAAACTTTCGGGAGCAGTGTTCTCGGTTTGGTTGGTTCCTTCTTTATTAATATTGGTTTTCTCAGGATTTTTTAGTGATTTTAAAGCGAATCCACAAACCTGGCATGCGTTGGGATATTTAAGTATTTTGACCGTTATGGGAACAGCGATCGCCATGATTTTGTACTATAAATTGATACAGAATACTTCCGCTGTTTTTGCAAGCACTGTAACCTATTTATTACCTTTGGTTGCCGTGGTTTGGGGTTTGCTGGACGGTGAAAAATTTAGTATTTGGTATGTAATTGGCGGATTGCTTATCTTGTGGGGAATTTATTTGATACGGGAGAAAAAGAAATACATTCAGCCGGTCCCAAGGTAATTCTGGTTTGAATAGAGATTGAAATAACAAATATTTTTGGAGTTTATGATTGATTTTTTTGAAACATATAAAACCGAACTTCTTTACGCTGTATTAGTAGTAGTAGGGGTATTATCACTTAGGTACTTAACAAATCTCTTATACAAATGGTTAATTAGAAAAGGGCTAAAGAGGTCGCCAGAAAGACAGCCAACGGCAATAAATTTGGTAAAACGAATTTTAAATGCCCTGTGGTTGGTAATAGGATTTATGGCCCTTGTTTTCTTGTTTTTTGGAGATGCGTATCAGAAATTGAAACACGAATTCCAGGTGTTTTTATATTTAGGGATTGTATCGGTGATTACCATTGTAATTGCATCTTCAGTGCACATTTGGTTTAGGAAAAGTATAAAACGTAAAATAATAGATAAGGAAGACCCAACTGCCTTTAAATTTTTACGTTATATAGCGGTCTTTGCAGTATATACAATTGGCGTGTTAATTGGTCTTCTGGCGTTTCCTTCTTTAAAGGGAGTTGCGCAGGCTGCTCTTGGTGGAGCAGGGGTTATTGCACTGATTGCTGGGGTTGCTTCGCAGGAAGCGCTTGCAAATTTGGTGGGGGGCGTATTTATCATTTCCTTTAAACCTTTCAAAATTGGCGACATTATAAAAATCTCCGATTCAATGGTTGGTACTGTAGTAGATATTACCTTTCGGCATACGGTGATCCGCAATTTTGAAAACAAAATGATTGTCATTCCCAATGCAATCATAAACAAAGAGAAACTGATCAATTACGATTTGGGCGAACTGAAAATCTGCGAACGCATAGAATTTGAAATATCATACGAGAGCGATCTGGATTTGGCCAAAAAAATAATGCGAGAAGAAAGTGAAAAACATCCGTTGATTATTGACAATCGCTCGGAAACTGATGTTTCGGACGGAAAACCTATGGTGCGAACGGCGCTTATTTCAATTAATGAATCCACCCTAACGGTCCGCGCGTGGACGTGGACGCGAAATTATAACGATGCTTTCAACATGCGCTGCGATCTTTTGGAAAGCGTAAAAAAACGTTTCGACAAGGAAGGAATTGACTTGGCATATCCGCACCGGACGATTGTTTTTAAGGATGAAGATTTATTCCAAAGAAAGGAAACCCCAAATCCCAAACAATAACTCTTAAACTCCAAACGAGAATTCTTATCAAATGAAAATTGTTTTGAATCTTTACGCATAAAATAACAATCGGTCTATAATGAAAAAGGCTATTAAAGATAAAGAAACCCTTATAAAAGTTCTTTTTATAATCTGTATGGTGCTGTGCATTTCGGGCTATGTAAGTAGCCCAATAGCTTTGGTGGGAGGGTTTTTGTTCTCCTATTTTTTGGGACATCCTTTCTTGACGCTCAATAGCAAAGCGGTAAACTGGCTTTTAAAAATTGCCGTAGTTGGTTTGGGCTTTGGTATGAATTTAAAAGAAACCTTGGCAGCGGGAAAAGACGGGTTTATTTTAACCGTGTTTTCAATTTCCATAACCTTGATTCTCGGCTATTTTTTTGGAAGATGGTTGAAAATGAACCGCAAAAGCAGCCACCTTATCAGTTCTGGGACCGCCATTTGCGGAGGTAGCGCCATTGCCGCCGTTGCGCCGGTTATCAATGCTTCGGAAAAAGATATTTCAATTTCCTTGGGTGTAATATTTCTTCTGAATTCTATCGCCCTTATCGTTTTTCCACCCTTGGGCCATTTGTTTGGGTTGAGCCAACATCAATTCGGACTGTGGTGCGCCATTGCCATACACGACACCAGTTCAGTGGTTGGTGCGGCCTATACTTTTGGGGAAGAGGCACTGAAAGTGGCAACAACAGTTAAATTGGCCAGAGCACTTTGGATCATTCCACTTTCAATTCTTTCCGTATTTCTATTTAAGGGAAAAGGAAAAAGCATAAAAATACCTTATTTCATCTTTCTCTTTATTTTGACAATTGTTATGAACAGCTACCTTGCCATCCCAGAAATTATTACAGGAAGCATTACTAGCATTTCAAAATCGCTGTTGGTGCTTACGTTGTTCCTTATTGGTGCTGGACTTTCCGTTGACAAAATAAAATCCGCTGGTTGGAAGCCGATGATTCTTGGGGTTTCGCTTTGGATTTTTATTTCTATAAGCTCGATTTTGGTTATAATTTCGTTGTAAAAAACTTCATCATTATTATAAAAAAAGATACCACGAATAATGTCTTTTTTAAGTCGGGATGAACTTGCATGGGTCGTGGGAACGGCACAACAAAACCACTTCCGTGGTGGTTTTGTTGCACCACCCCAAAAAAAAAAAGAAGACACCGTAAAAGATGTCTTCTTTAAAGTCGGGATGAACTTGCTTGGGGTTCGCCGTACGCCATTGCCCTTTTGGCTGCGCCAAAGGACAATGCCACCCCAAAAAAAAAGAAGACACCTGAAAGATGTCTTCTTTAAAGTCGGGATGACAAGATTTGAACTTGCGACCCCACGCCCCCCAGACGTGTACGCTACCAGGCTGCGCTACATCCCGAAATATGAAAGGCAAAAATAACCAAATTATAAAGCTAGGCAAGTTGCTTTAGCACTAAATTTTTAAAGCAGGGTTCGTTTTTAGATCTTTTCAAAAGTATTAAATGGGACAATATTCCCTCCATGTGGGGCGTGTTTTGGCATAATATCCCGCTCACAAAATATTTGATTGAAGAAGTGCGGATGGGCCATGAGGATAGGATGGAGGCACTTCGAAAGTTTGTGAAGGAAGCAAAGAGCTCTGATTGGGACTTAAAAATTGCCGGGCAGCGTGTCCAAATCATTAAACGCGACGAAGAGGAGGGAGGCATCCTAGAATTTGGGACCGAAGTGGTCCACAGCAAAGATGGCCGCATCACAGCACTTTTGGGCGCATCGCCTGGAGCTTCGGTAGCAGTGGATATTATGATTGAACTATTGCACTTTGCCTTTCCAGAAAAAGCAAAATCGAAGGAGTGGAAGCAGAAACTTTCTGAAATGGTTCCCTTTTGGAAGAAAGAGATTGAAAAGAACAAAGAAGAATTCAAAAATCTTCGCTACAAATGTTCGGAAACACTTCAAATCAATCTTCCGAAGAAAGGCAATAACGGCAAGTAATGGATATGTGGCAATTCTTCATAACTTTTAAGGGACATTCCTTTGAAAGTTGTTATTTTTGCCGTTCGAAATAATGTTGAAAAAAATATCATGAGCGAAACAATTGAAAGAATAAAATGCCTAATTATCGGCTCAGGCCCAGCCGGATATACCGCAGCCATTTATGCCGCGCGTGCCGATTTAAAACCCGTTCTCTACACAGGAATGGAGCCTGGCGGACAGTTGACAACCACTACCGAAGTTGACAATTTTCCCGGTTATCCAGATGGCGTGGACGGCCCAACAATGATGGTGCAACTACAACAACAAGCCGAACGTTTTGGAACGCAAGTAAGAATCGGGATGGTTACCAACGTTGAGTTCAGCAGTGAAGTGGGCGGAATCCATAAAGTTACTGTGGATAATTCTACCAAACTTGAAGCCGAAACGGTTATTATTTCAACGGGCGCAACAGCAAAATACTTGGGAATCCCCAGTGAGCAAAAATTGCGTGGCGGCGGAGTTTCTGCCTGTGCGGTTTGTGATGGGTTTTTCTATAAAAACCAAGATGTGGCTATTGTAGGTGCTGGAGATACTGCTGCCGAAGAAGCAACATACCTTGCAAATATTTGCAATAAAGTTACAATGTTGGTTCGTAAAGATTTCATGCGTGCTTCAAAAGCGATGCAACACCGAGTGGATAATACAAAAAATCTGGAAGTACGTTACAACACTGAAGTTGATGAGGTTTTGGGCGACACAGTTGTGGAAGGTCTGCGAATGGTAAACAACCAAACGGGCGAAAAGGAAGAAATAAAAATCACGGGACTTTTCATTGCAATTGGACATAAACCAAATACTGAAATCTTTAAAGGCCAGTTGGATATGGACGACACTGGTTATCTAATTACCAAAGGAAAAACCACCAAAACCAACAAGCCCGGCGTGTTTGCCAGTGGCGATGTGCAGGACAAGGAATACCGCCAAGCTGTAACCGCTGCGGGAACAGGCTGTATGGCTGCTCTTGATGCTGAGCGTTATCTTGCAACTGTTGAAACTGAGGTTACGGCTTAGGTTTTCAAAAATAATTATTATCAAAAATGCCGCTTTTTTTGCGGCATTTTTGATTTAGAATGGGATATAGTTTTACAAAGATTTGGTGCCACCCCGCACCAATTTCATCTATTTGGTGAAGAAATATTATTTTGATGAAATCTTTTTCCATCACGTAGTTCCAAATAAATTTCAAAAATCAAAATCAAAGACCTTAGACAATTCCTTATATTTGTTATAAAAAAATTTTAAAATGACTAAAGAAGCGCTAATTCAAAAAACAATAAAAAAGCTTTCCCAATTACCAAAAGAGAGAATAAACGAAGTACTTGACTTTGCTGATTTTATTGCCAAAAAGTATGAAGAGGAAATTCTCCAAAAAGGAATTACGACTTTGGCAACTAAGTCAAAGACCTATGAATTCCTAAAAGATGAAGAGGATTTGTATTCGGTAAATGATTTAAAGGCTATTTACAAATGAAAAAAGGCGATATTGTTCTTATCCCTTTCCCTTTCACAGACTTATCTGGAAGTAAAAATCGTCCTGCGATAATCTTAGTTGCGTCCCCATTAGACATAACAGTTGCTTTTGTTTCAACACAATTAAAATGGAAAGAAGCAACGGATGTGGAAATTCAACCAAATTTAAAAAACGGTTTGAAGAAAGCTTCACTTATTCGTTTATCCAAATTGGCTACTTTGGATAAAACCCTTGCTCTCGGTTTACTTGGAAATGTGGACAATACCATTTTGAAGGAAATTGACAAAAACCTCATCAATATTTTTGGGTTAGTTTAATCATTTTTTTAAAGTTTTATAAACTTCTTCGTAAAACCTTTCCCTTCAACATAAATTTTCACAAAATACATTCCCGCACTCAACTGCGAAACATCAACGGTTTTTGAAGAATCTTCTTTTACCAAAATCCCTTGTGTGGAATAGATTTTTACGTTTTCAATATTCTCTTTTGATTGGATGTTTAAAATGTTTTCTGTTGGATTGGGGTACAATTGAAAATCGGTAATTGTGAAATCTTCAGTTCCTAATTCACAAAACTCGCTATAAGATGCCGTTGAATCTTTACACCAGCCATCAAACTGAAAACACTCTGGATAGATTGCGTTCTCATCGTCAACCATAATACAACTAAGTTCTGGATTATTAAAAGCAAACATTGTAAACATGTTTACATTGTTTCCATTTTTTAAATTTAGATTCATCAAAAGATTTGAATTACATTTAAGATTAACCAAATTAATATTTGTAGATAAATCTAATATGACAAATTCATTCTCATAGCAAGAAAACTCTTTTAAGTCTAAATTATCTGCAAGATTTATACTGGTCAAAACCATTTTTGTGGCAACTTAATATGATTAATTCCAAATTTTGTGAAACATCTAATGTTGTCAACTGATTTTGATTACAAAAAAGATATTTTAAATTTACATTGTTTGTAACATCTATATTTGTAAAAAGATTTCCTCCTTCGGCCAAAAATTCCAAATTCGTATTTTGTGAAACATCGATACTTGACAATAAATTTCCCCCACAATTGAGTTCGACTAAATTTGGATTTTGTGACACGTCAATAACTGTAAGAAGATTTTGCCAACAACTTACGTGAGTAAGAGTTGGAGTGGGGGGTAATAGCAAGTTGGTCATTGAGTTATTGTAACCTCTATAAGATTCAAGATTCATATTCGCTGTCATATCCAAACTTGATATTTCATTGTTTTCACAAGTCAAAATTTTTAAAATAAGATTTTGTGTCAAATCCAACGAAAAAATATTGTTTTGTTGAATTAATAAGTATTGAAGATCTACACATTGGGATAAATCGATACTTGATAAATCATTAAAAGTACAATCTAAAAACTTTAAATTAACAAAGTTTTGGATACCCTCTAAAGATTCGATTTCCCTGCCGTAAACAAACAGTCCTTTAACCGCAACTGCTTCACTCACTTGAATTTCGCCATCATTATTAGTATCAGCATCTGTATCGGGGTATCCATCCCCATCGAAATCAGCTACTAATTCATAAATTAATGCATGCTTAAAATTAGCATCCGGAATATTCACAATCTGCGCATTGGCAAACCCACAGATTGAAAGAAAAAGCAAAAAGTAAATATTTTTCATATAAAAGATTTTAAGACAAAATAGTTTTTGCAGCAATATATAATATTTTTCTAAACTTCTAAACTTCTAAACTTCTAAACTCATAAACTCATCGACTTTCCATCTCATCCTTCCTATAAATACTAGGCAAAGAAAGATTGAAATAAACCGCGAGCAACCGAACAATAAATACAATTGCGCCGGAAATGATAACAATAAAAGTTTCTGTAATCGGGGTAAAGTGAAGCAAGAAGTAGGCAGAGCCACCCAAAATACAAGCTGTTGCATAAATTTCCTTTCTAAAGATTATGGGGATTTCATTACAGAGTATATCACGAAGCACACCTCCAAAACAAGCCGTTATCGTTCCCAAAGCGATGCAAATTATAGGCGGAAAACCAGCGGCAATGCCTTTCTCAACCCCAACGATTGTGTAAAGCGCAATCCCAATGGTATCAAATAAAAGCAGCGAACGGCGGATATAATTCAACCTTCTTCTGAAAATGACCGCCAACACCGTGGAACCGAAAATAACGTAAACAAAAGTTAGGTTCCGCATCCATGCTACGGGAACATCAATAAGCATATCCCGCAAAGTTCCACCACCAACTGCAGTTACAAAAGCGATTATCAGAATGCCAAATGGATCCAATCGTTTGTTGAGAGCCGTTAGCACTCCCGAAATGGCGAATGCGATGGTCCCTAGAATATCTATTAAAAGTATCAGTTTCATCTGTATATAATATTTGATAAAGCGGAATGCTTCGACTGCGCTCTGCACAGGAATGGAATGCCCAAATTATACATCTTCGTTTGGTTTATCAATTTTCAATAGGTATTTCACATGTTCTGGGTAAAATGGTTATAATCGCGTAAAATGGTATCTATATATTGTTTATCATATAAATCGGAAGAAGTTTCCAAAACACTTTCCACTTTTTTCCGAAGTGCATTCAAGGTTTTAAAATCATTGGATTTCATGGCAATAAGATAGGTTTCTTTAATAAGCCGCGCATCTTTGTCGGTCAGTTTGGTCACGTTCAAAAACTTCGGTTGGTAATCTTCTGCTATTTCTTCTAAAATAGTGTGGCTTATTTTCACTGTGCTTTTTGTGCTTATAACAACCGTGCCCGCGGCGTGGTCGCCTACGCGTTGCCGTTTATCCGAAAAAATAATGGAGAGCAAGCCGATGGAGCCCAAAAAGATCCAAATATCAACCAAACGGAGCAACCACAAAACCATATAATCGCTCCAACGGGCTGGGCTTCCATCTACTTTTACCACTCGGGTTTTCATCGCCATTTTGCCCACTGTTCTTCCGTTGAAAAGTATGTGCATATAAAGCGAATAGAACATTACGGGCAAAAGCAATAATTGCTGCAAGCCGAAAACGGTCCAATGGTCGCTAAAAGCCATATTCATAGTTTCCGTGGCCAATTCAACCAAATAGAAATACACAAAAAAGAGAAAGAAATCTATTAAAAAAGCGAGAATACGCTCGCCCACACTTACTATTTTGTAGTCTAGGTTTACGTTTTGAGTTGTATTGATTTCTAAGTTTGCCATGTAAAAGCAAGTGGTTATATTTATCGAAAATTTCAGCAGATGCGCGAAGCGGCATTCGTCAAGCAAAATAAGGAAAAATGGATTGCATTTGAAAAGGCAATCACACTTAATTCAAAAATAAGTCCAGACCAGCTTGCCGACCATTACATCCAACTTACCAACGACCTTGCCTATGCGCAAACTTATTATCCTGATAGCAAGGCACTTCTATACTTAAATTCGCTTGCTTCACAGGCGCACCAAAAGATTTATAGAAACAAAAAAGAATCAAAAAACCGCATTGTAAGTTTTTGGAAATATGAGTTTCCGCTGTTTTTCCGTCAGCACCAACGTATGCTTTTGTTTTCTTTTCTGATTTTTGCAATAGCAACCGCAATCGGGGCATTATCAGCGCTGAACGATGATTCCTTCGTTCGGTTGATCCTTGGCGACAGCTACGTAAACGAAACCTTAAACAACATTGACAAAGGCGACCCAACCGCCATTTATAAAAGCGGCAGTGAAATCGGCACCTTTTTGGGAATAACCATCAACAACATCCGCGTAGCGTTTTTGGCTTATGCTTTTGGAGTAATTACTTCTTTGGGAACGGCCTATTTACTGTTCAGCAACGGGGTGATGCTCGGTGCTTTTTTCACGTTTTTCTACACTCGCGACTTGCTTTTTGAAGCTTCAAAAAGTATTTGGTTGCACGGAACCATTGAAATTTCGGTAATCGTTATTGCGGGCTGTGCGGGAATGGTGATGGGGAACAGCATTCTTTTCCCAAAAACATATTCGCGGAAAGTTTCATTTCTGAAAGGCGCGAAGGACGGCCTTAAGATTGTGGTGAGCACCATTCCGTTTTTCATCATTGCCGGGTTTATTGAAGGGTTCATAACTCGCTACAGCAATATGCCCGTTTGGTTGGCAATGACCATTATTTTTAGTTCCTTGGCACTTGTTATTTTTTATTACGTTATTTATCCAATTATCCTCAACAAAAAGCATGCAACACAAACACATACAGCTTAAACAGCAACGCGATGTAGGCGAAATGATCACTACCTATTTCGAGTTTTTTAAACAGAATTTCAAGCCATTTTTAAATATTTTCATCAGTTACAACGGAATTTTTATTCTGGGATTTCTGGGTGTCAGTTACCTTTTGGTCACTGGTTTTGTAGGTGCATTTTCAGCGCCAACGGGTTTTGGAATTGAGAACGACCCATCCAATTATATTGCTTTTCTCGTTGCAGGATCCCTCGGTTTTTTGTTGCTTTTTCTTATCACTGCAATACTAAATTACAGTCTTGCCGCGGTTTATATGATTCAATACGAAGCGAATAAAGGCGAAGCGGTAGATAAAAGAAAAGTTTGGGAAGTGGTGAAACAAAACCTTGGGAAAATTGCACTTTTTATCGTTTTAATGATGCTCATGTACATTGGGGTAATGGTTGTTGGCGTGATAATCTCCTTTATTCCACTGTTGGGAACTTTCGCCTATTATATAATGATTTTGGCCTACACCAGCTGGATGGGCCTGTCGTTTATGGCGATGATAAACGACAATAAAGAAGTAACCGACGCATTCGGCGAAGGCTGGAAACTGCTGAGAAAATTCTTTTGGAAAAGCGTGCTCTCAAATTTGGTGATTGGCATGTTGCTCGGCATTTTAATGATGGTCGTTTTGATGGTTCCCGGAATTTTGATAGGTATTTACGCCTTCCATTCGTTGGACACAGGCGTGGATCTTGCCAATTCGCCCGTGTCAAACGTGGTTTGGACGCTTGCACTTTCACTGGTTTTGATACTTTATACCATTAACCAATCGCTGGCGCAGTTTGTGAACGGCATTCTTTATTATTCCCTTCACGAAGAAACTTATAACGAAGCCACTCGCGAACGCATTGATAACATTGGCGCGGGTGAATAGATTCTTTTTCATATTATTTTTTCTTTTGAATTCACTCACAGCAATAGCTTCTGTGAAGGACAGTCTCACCGTTTCTGTTGATAGCAATGCGGTTGTGCAAAAACATTTTTCAGAAAATTTATTCGAAAAATATTCTGGAAGTGATTTTGATTACGATACCGTGGAAGGTGAGGCCGAAAACTTTTTGGGGCGGGCCATACAGTGGTTTTTCAACAAACTTGGAGAACTTTTCGGCATCCATCTTTCGCCCGAAATGTATCAGCTTATAAAAATTATTGTGTACATACTGCTCATCGTTTTCGCAATATATATTTTGGTGAAACTGCTCGTCGGTGATAATGCTTCGTCGTTTTTCAGCAGACAAAGCAAGATGGTGTCACCGCTCAATATCCAAGAGGAACATATTGAAAATGTGGATTTGGATAGCTACATAAAAAACGCTTTTAAGGAAGAAAATTACCGATTGGCTATTCGGTATATGTATCTAAAATCGTTGAAATCACTGTCACTGAACAATATTATTGAATGGCATTTTGAAAAAACGAATAGCGATTATTACCGCGAAATTGAAAATGAAGGTTTGAAGGAAAACTTCAAAAAGACGTCCTATTTGTACGACAATATTTGGTACGGCGAATTTGCGCTGGACAAAGCGGGTTTTGAAAACGCCGAAAAAGATTTTGAACGACTAAACCAAAACTTGAAAAATGCTGGATAAACGTTCAAAAAGAGTGCTTTGGATTTTCGGAATTGCGTTGCTCGGCATCGTAATTACGGAGCTCGTGCGCCCAAAACCAATAGATTGGCGCGCCAGTTATACTTCTACGGACAAAATTCCATTTGGTGGGTTTGTGCTTTTTGAGGAAGTATCTTCACTTTTCAAAAATGCTAAAATAGAAAAAATTGATAAAGACCCGTATATTTTTTTTACGGACAGTACCTATGCACAAAATTCGGCTTATGTTTTCATAAACGATGATGTGTTGTTTGATGAAAGACAAGTAGATGAAATTTTAAAATATGTTGAAAACGGAAACACCGTGTTTATCTCTTCGCGAAGCATCAGCAATATTTTGCGCGATTCGTTGCATATAGATTCATCGACCAATTACAATATTCTCGAGGAAGAACTTCATCCAAAATTTTTCTCCCCATCGTTAAAACAGGATTCGCTTCCCGCTTTCAAAAAAGGGGTTTTTAAAACTTATTTTGTTGAAATAGACACTTTGAAAACCATGGCTTTGGGGTATTACAAATCCGAAAAATCGAAATTGGAAGAACTAAATTATGTAAAAGTGAACTATGGAAAAGGTAAGTTTCTTTTACACAATTTACCCGAAGCATTTTCAAATTATTATTTGTTAAAAGGCAACGAACAATACGCCGCCAACGTGCTTTCATATATTGATGCGGACAAAATTTACTGGGACGAGTATCTCAAATCTGGCCGAAAAGTGGTCACTTCGCCAATGCGGTTTATTTTGGATCAAGCGCCGCTCACTTGGGCGTATTATGTTTTGATTGGGGGATTGTTGATTTTTGTACTTTTCAAAGGAAAAAGGGAGCAGCGCATAGTGGAAGTTATGGAACCGTTAGAAAATACTTCGGTTGAATTTACTAAAACCATTGGCGATTTGTATTTTCAGCATAAAGATTACAGCAATATCATTGCGAAGAAAATCACTTATTTTATGGAATCCCTTCGTTCAAAATACTATTTGAACACGAATGATATTACAGAAGATTTCATCAAAAAATTGGCTTTGAAAAGCGGGAACACTTTTGAAAAAAGCCAGAAATTGATGCATTTAATAATACACTTAAAAGAAAAATCTGTTCACAGCGAAGCTGATTTGCTGGAACTGAACAAGCAAATAGAAGCATTTAGACTATAAAATTATGGAAGAAACACAGGACAATCCGTTGGAATTCAATTCGCGAATCGATTTAAAAAATCTGCAGGAAGCGACAGAAAGAATAAAAACTGAACTCGGCAAAGTAATCGTTGGGCAACACGATATGCTGGAAATGCTTATCATTTCAATTTTGACCAACGGCCATTCGTTGATAGAAGGCGTGCCGGGCGTTGCGAAAACGTTGACCGCAAAACTATTGGCAAAGACTTTGGATGTTGATTTCAGCAGGATTCAATTCACGCCCGATTTGATGCCGAGTGATATTTTGGGAACGTCAATTTTTAATGTGAAAAGCAGTGAGTTCGAATTCAAAAAAGGCCCCATTTTTTCAAACATCGTTTTGATTGACGAAATTAACCGTGCGCCCGCGAAAACGCAAGCCGCACTTTTTGAAATTATGGAGGAACGGCAGGTAACCATGGATGGCACCGAATATAAAATGCAACCTCCATTTTTGGTTTTCGCCACCCAAAACCCTGTGGAGCAGGAGGGAACCTACGCCTTGCCCGAAGCGCAATTGGACCGTTTTCTTTTCAAAATAAACGTGCCTTACCCAAGTTTGGAAGAGGAAATCCACATACTTGAAAACGAACACAATCGAAAAGACGCTTTCGTTTTGGATAGTGTAGTTCGGGTTTTGGATGCACAACAAATCGCAGAATACCAGCACACGATAAAACAAATAATCATTGAGAGCAATCTGCTGAAATACATTGCAGCAATTGTGGATAATACGCGAACAAACGCCAACTTGTTTTTAGGAGCCTCGCCACGGGCATCCTTGGCAATTATGAACGCTTCCAAAGCCTTGGCAGCAATGAACGGCCGCGATTTTGTAACACCGGACGATATTAAAAAAATAGCTCCTTCAGTTTTAAGACATAGGATTATGCTTACGCCAGAACGCGAAATGGAAGGAATAACGGCTGATAAAGTAGTGCAACAAATTCTTGAAACCATCGAAATTCCGAGATAAGGGTGCTGGATGATGGATGCTAAAAAATTGACCGGAAACCTGAAACTTGCAACTTGAAACCTGAAACCTGAAACCTGAAACCTGAAACAAATTTAAAGTGAAAGAATTCCTCAAAAGCCTATACCTGAAAAAGCGATTTTTTATCGTGCTGTTCTCGCTTGCGGTTCTGTTTGTGGTTTCGTACTTCTTTCAGGAATTGTTTGGGGTGGTCAGGCTATTTTTCTATTTGCTTTTAGTGGGGTTGATTTTCGACGTTTTATTGCTCTATCGAAATAAAACTGGAATACAGGCGGAACGGATTTTACCCGAAAAGCTTTCGAATGGCGATGATAATTCCATTGAAATTAAAATTGTAAACAGATTTCAATTTAAAACTTCCGTGAAAATCATTGACGAATTGCCCATTCAATGGCAGATTCGCGATTTTAAGATTGAAGCTCTTTTGAATTCTTCCGAAGAAAAGAAATTTACCTATCAAGTCCGGCCTACGGAGCGGGGCGAGTATCATTTTGGAAATCTGAACGTTTTTTCTTCTTCTGTTTTGGGATTGATAGCTCGAAAGCAACAGTTTTCCGCGGAAGCGATGGTTCCAAATTATCCGTCGTTTCTTCAGCTTAAAAAGTACGATTTCATTGCTTTTACCAATAGATTGAAGCTTTTCGGTCTTAAAAAGATTCGAAGAATTGGCAACACAATGGAGTTTGAGCAAATTAAGGATTACACTTCGGGCGACGACGTTCGAAACATAAACTGGAAAGCCACCGCGAAACGAAGCAGCTTGATGGTGAACCAATTTCAGGACGAAAAATCGCAGCCCGTTTATTCTGTTATCGACAAAGGAAGGGTGATGAAAATGCCTTTCAACAATCTCAGTCTGTTGGATTACGCCATAAACGCAACGCTTGTAATTTCAAACATAGTGTTGAAAAAACACGACAAAGCGGGAATGTTTACCTTTTCCCGAAAAGTTGGCGACCGCGTGATTGCCCAGAGGCGAAGCGCCCAAATGCACCTTATTTTGGAAACACTTTACAATGTGGAAACCGATTTTTCGGAAAGTGATTTTTCGCGTTTGTATGTAGATGTGAAGCGGCATATCAAGCAAAGAAGTTTGTTATTGTTGTTTACAAATTTTGAAACGATGGACGCTTTGCACCGTCAGTTGGCATATTTGCAAGCAATCAACAAAACCCATCTTTTGGTGGTCATCTTTTTTGAAAACACCGAACTGAAATCATTTCTGAACAAAAAGGCAACCACAACACATCAGATCTTTGAAAAGACAATCGCAGAAAAATTCATTTATGAAAAGAAACTGATTGTAAACGAACTTCACAAATACGGCATTCAATCCATACTTACCGCTCCGGAAAATCTTACGGTGAACACTATAAACAAGTATTTAGAAATAAAGGCGAGAGGATTGCTATAGGCCCTCTAACCCCAAAGGGGGAACTCTTTCTCAATAAAAAAGTAGTAAATCGTGATTCCAATTGGTCGTGGTTCACTTTAGTCTTGGTTCTCTTTTCTTTCATCTCTATTCTTTAAAATACCAAATAATTTTTTTTGATATAAGATGTATCTTCGCATAAACAAAATTTACAATGACAATTACCCAACTTAAATATGTTTTGGCCGTAGCCGAACACCAAAATTTCACGAAAGCTGCCGAAAAGACGTTTGTTACACAACCTACGCTTAGTATGCAAATACAAAAACTGGAAGACGAGCTGGAAATACAGATTTTTGACAGAAGTAAAAAACCGATAGAATTAACCGCAGTTGGAAGGAAAATTGTGGACCAGGCAAAAAACATAGTCAACGAATCTGATAGGATGCAGGATGTTGTGGACCAAGAAAAAGGATTTATTGGCGGAACTTTCAAACTCGGCATAATTCCTACGATTATGCCTACGTTGCTTCCAATGTTTTTGAAGAATTTTTCAAATCGCTATCCAAAAGTACAGTTGAAGATTGAGGAATTGAACACCGATGAAATAATATCGAAAATAAACGACGGTTATCTGGATGCTGCCATTGTCGCTACGCCTTTGGGTCAGGAAAAAATAAAGGAAAGGCCATTATACTACGAACCCTTTGTGGGCTATATTCCCGAAAGCCACAGATTGTTTTCAAAAGAAAAATTGGAAGTTAATGATCTTGATATTGAAGATATTTTGCTTTTAGAAGATGGGCACTGTTTCCGCGATGGAATAATAAATCTTTGCAAAGCGTCAAAAAATGGCAACAGTGATAAATTTCAACTGGAGAGCGGCAGTTTTGAAACCCTTGTCAAACTTGCTGATGAAGGGCTCGGGATGACGCTTCTGCCTTATTTGCACACTTTGGATATTTCTGTTGCGCAAACAAAAAACCTAAGATATTTTAAGGAACCTTCGCCTGCGAGGGAAGTGAGCCTTATTTACAGTAAAAGTGAATTGAAGATGCAGATTATAAATGCATTGCACGATATTATTTCTGGGGTAATACGTGGTGCTATTGCTTTTCAGGATGTGAAAATCATCAGTCCCACTAAAAAAGTAATCAGTGGTCAGTAAAATAACTTAATGACCAATAACATTGTCCATTAACTAAAAATCCCCCTGATTTCTCAGGGGGATTTTTTTAGGGGTTTAGATAGATTAGACATTGATTTAATTGTGGGTTCTGCTTGATAAGCGAATCAACCCAGACTTTAAGCTCTTCTATTTCGTAGGGGAGCAATCGGGTCAACGCTTTTTTCAACTCTTTGCAGAACAGATTGACGTCAAAACTGACTTTTGAAAGTACAGCTTTGGTGTAATCAAACATTGCTCTTGCCATAGCTATTTGAGGTTTAGTTAAAAATTTAAGTAGGTAGATTTTTTACAATAGGCGAAGATTTTTGTCTTAATTTCGATTTAAATATAACCATTTTTTGTGGATTAAATTCTCTTTGCTGTTAAATTTATTATGTTAAAAGTTTGTTAATCAACACGAAAGTCATTCAAGCCCTTGAATGCATTGGCCTTGAAATTATTTAACCTTCAACGTCCATTCAAATTCAAAGACCGAAACCACATCGCCAGCGGCATCTTTTCCTTCAGATTTCATCCAAACCGTCTGGCCTTCGCCTGAGAAAATGGTTTTTCCAATTGCTTCATCCACTAAAGTGCCATCGGCACAAGTGAATGTTATTCTTCCGCGTGCTTTTTTGGAAAATGTGGCTTTGTTGTTTGCCACGAGCATAGAGATATTTTTGTTGCTTCCCTTGATTTTCGCCATTACCATTGCTCCCGTGCTTAATTCAGCGGCCATTCCCTGCACCGCCCAGAACATAGATTTGAATGGATTTTGATTTATCCATCTATGTTTTGCGCTGGTTACGCAAGTAGTTTCTGAAATTGATTTTACACGCACCCCAGTAAAGTATGCGGAGGGCAATTTAAATAATAGAAAAGTGTTGATTTTACTTGGGCTGAGTTTCATTTTGGCTTAAATATTCCACGAAGATATTCAATATATCAATGATTTCCTATTTGTTAAATATATGTTAATTATAGTACTATGCGTAACATACTACTATCTTTTAGACATATATTTGCATAGGAAAATAACAAGCTATGGAAACTACAATCTCTGAAAACCAAAAAAACACAAGTGCTTTCATTCACTTGTCAACATTTTTAAAATACTTTTTTCCGTTTGCTAACTACATCGCTCCTTTATTGATTTGGACTTTCAACAAAGAAAAGCCTTTTGTGGACGAGCACGGCAAACAGGCAATCAACTTTCAACTGAGCGTTTTGGTATACACCTTATTAATAGGGTTGATCTGCCTTCCGTTCGTTATCATTTTCGCCACAGATTTTATTTCGTTGATAGAAACGATTGATCACAGCGCAGGAGATTTTTCAGTAAACAACATTCAAAACCTATCGGGGTATATTCTCCTGTTCGGTTTGGCAATTTTGTTATTGCTTGGACTGTTCGTTTTTGAACTTTACGCAGTAATCAACGCTTCCATTCACGCTTCACGAGGGCAATTGTATAAATATCCGCTTTGCATACCCTTTATAAAAACCAATCTAAACCCAATTCAAAATGAGCACATTAGTTAGTTACCTATTAGCTGCCATTCTGCAGTTTATAGGCACAAGCATGCCGAAGGAACAGGAAACTGTTAGTGCATTGACTCATCAACAATGCGAAGAAACCACAAGCACGCTTCCTTATTCATTCATCATCAATAGCGAACAGGAATTAAAAACAAGTAAAAACGAATTATGAAATGAGCCGAAGTCGAATCTTAATTATTCAAATTGAGATCTTCAATAGGTGAATTCCATTTGACCTTTAAAAAACAAACAATTAAGACAAATGAAAATCGAAAACACAAAAGCACAGATGCGAAAAGGGGTTTTGGAGTTCTGCATCCTTTCCGTTCTAAAAGACGGAGAGGCTTACACTTCGGACATTCTTGAAACCCTAAAGGACGCAAAAATGCTTGTCGTGGAAGGCACTATCTATCCGCTGCTCACAAGGCTAAAGAATGAAGGATTGCTTTCCTACCGTTGGGAAGAATCTACCGGTGGACCACCACGCAAGTATTATGACCTTACCGAAACAGGTAAATTATTTTTAACCGAATTGAGTGACACCTGGGCAGAATTGCAACAGGCCGTTAACAAAGTAACCAGCGAAAAAAACACAAAATGAACAAGACAGTAAACATAAATTTAGCAGGCACTTCCTTTCACATAGACGAAGATGCCTTTGGGAAACTTTCGCGCTACCTGGACGCTATCCGTAAATCGCTGAAAGGTGCTGACGGAAGTGAGGAAATTATGCAGGACATTGAAACCCGCATTGGCGAACTTTTTTCTGAAAAGATTGAAAGCCCATCGCAAGTTATAAGCCTAAAAAATCTCGACGAGGTGATTGCTGTTATGGGACAGCCCGAAGATTACGAAGTGGACGACGAAATATTCGAAGACGTTCCCCCAACCTCAAAACCGTATTCAAAATCGCGCGGAAATGCTTCACACAAACAGCTTTTCCGGGATATTGACGATAAATATATCTCTGGTGTATCCTCCGGTTTGGGCCATTATTTTGGAATCGATGCAATTTGGATTCGTCTTTTTTGGGTGCTTTTGATAGTTGCAGGATTTGGGTCTCCAATAGTTGTTTATATATTATTGTGGATATTGGTACCGCCCGCTTTAACTACTTCGGATAAGTTGCGAATGACCGGTGAGCCCGTGAACATTTCGAATATTGAAAGGAAATTCAAAGAGGGTTTTGACAATGTTGCCGATAGAGTAAAGAATGTAGATTACGACAAATACGGCAATAAAATAAAAACAGGTGCTTCCAGTTTTTTCGACAGTTTGGGAGACGTAATCGTAACGCTTTTTAAAGTATTTGCCAAATTTATTGGCGTGCTGATAATCCTCGTTTCGCTCTTTACAATTATTGGGCTCGTAATTGGTTTTTTCACATTTGGCTCCCTGAATTTTTGGGGAAATAACGAGCTAATGGAAAATTTTGCAATGGTGGACGTAACAAATGTTCCTATGTGGCTCTTGGCTTTATTAGGGCTATTTGCAATTGGAATTCCGTTTTTTGCATTGTTCGTTTTAGGTTTGAAATTATTGATAAGCAACCTAAAATCCATGAGTTCCACGGTAAAAATACTTTTGATTGTGGTATGGGCCTTGTCCATAATCGGTTTGGCTATTTTGGGAATAAAACAGGCCACCGAACAAGCTTATGACGGAAATTATATTGAAGAACAAGCCCTGCCCATTCGCACGGCCGATACGCTTCGCATTTCAATGCGTGCCGATAAACAGTACAGTTATGAAGTGAGCCGAGACAATGGTTTGGAACTGAAATATTCTGCAGATGACAAAAAGATTATTTATTCGAACAATATTCTGCTGAACATAAAATCCACAAAAGATTCCATTGGGAAAATAATTATTGAAAAGTCTGCTGAAGGAAACAACCATCTAGACGCAAAAAAACGCGCTGAAGCCATTGAATACAAATATACTTTTGAAAACAACAGTATGTTGCTCGATGGATTTTTCACAACAGACACTTCAAATAAATATCGCGATCAGCAGATAGAAATAACCCTTTATCTGCCCGAAGGAACGGTGGTTTATTCCGAAGAAAACACAACTTCCTATTACGGGGGTTTCAACTCAGATTTTGCCGAACTGAGTGATTGGGACAACCAGGCTCATTATTTCCGGATTTTGAAAAACAAAGCTGAATGTCTCGATTGCAAAGCGAAGGAAGAAACTATTGAAGAAGCCGATTCTTTGGAAATACTGAATTCCGAAAAAATTTCAGACACTGTAAATACCATTCAAAACAAAAGCTGGGAGGAAGAAGTGAAGGATGATTTCAAAAACAACTAAATAGGGATTTGGGATTCGTTAATTTGTTGTACTCCTAATGATTTTGGTAGGTACCTAAACTTTTAAACTCATAAGCCCAATAACCCAATAACCAATAACTCAACAACTCAACAACTCAACAACTCAACAACTCAACAACTCAAATTATGAAAACAGCAATCAGTATTACAGCAATTGGAGTCGCTCTTATTTTGAGTTCCTGCAATATAAACATCAACGGAGGCGAAAACGGAAACGGAAAGGTTGTTACCCAAGAACGCACCGTTACCGAAGATTTCACGGAAGTAAAAGGCAGTGCCGGCCTAGACGTTTACCTTACACAAGGCGACGAAAACAAAATAGTAGTAGAGGCCGATGAGAACCTACTCCAGTATATTGAAACCGATATTGAAGACGGAAGACTGCACATTACCACTTCAGAAAACATTGGGCGTTCCAAAGCGAAAAAAGTGTATATAACTTTTAAGGAACTCAACACCATTAAAGCCAGCAGCGGTGCCGATGTTACAGGAAATTCCGTGATAAAAAGTAAAAATTTATCCCTAAAAAGTAGCAGCGGGGCCGATTTAAAAGTGGAAGTTTTTGCCCAAGAACTCAGCGCCAAGTCTAGTAGCGGCGCCGATTTGGAAATTTCGGGGAAAGCGTCATCCTTAACCGCCGATGCCTCCAGCGGAAGCGAAATAGACGCAAAGGAACTTTTGGTAATAAACTGTAACGCCGAAGCATCAAGCGGGGCCGAAGTAACCGTGAATGTAAAGGAAAAGCTGGAAACCCACGTTAGCAGTGGAGCCGATATTAATTATTACGGAAACCCAGTTTCTGTAAATTCTAACAAAAGCCATTCGGGAAGTGTGAACAAAATGTAAAGCTATCGACAAAACTTTATTACAACATTTTCAGAATTGCCAAAAAGGCCTAATAGTTTCTTAAAGAATCATTAGGCCTTTTAATATTTATAATAATTTTAAGAGGGTTTCTTCGTTATTCCATCATCTTTGAATAAAACTCTCTATTATGAAAAAGATCCTTTTGTCTCTTACAATAATTGTTTTTGCATCCTGCAATTCCAAGGATGATCCAGGCAATGTACAGACCAATGAATTCGAAAAAATAAAAACCACCTTGATTCAAGGCGAATGGAAAGTGGGCAATTTGATTGATGGCCAGTCAGACCACACGGCAGATTTTGAAAGCTTTGTTTTCACTTTTAATGGAGACGGAACCGTAGCTGCAAAGAACGATCTATTTACCGAAACCGGAACGTGGGCCTATGACAACAGTTCCAGTAGTGACGAGGAATTGGTTTTGCAATTCAGCGAAACCGTACCCTTTGACAAAATCAATGACAATTGGGAAATTATTGCGGTAAGCAACTCAAAAATTGACCTTAGGGACGTGAGCGGAGGCAATGGCAATACCAAACTTTTATCGTTTACGAAATTGTAAGAGAAATTTGATTTTGTCGCGATAGCTATCGGAATGGTGCTTAAAATTTGGAACCTGCCAGCCAGCAGGTTTCCTTATTTAATCACCTTCGCCGAAATATAAATATTCTCCAAAGGCCAATCGCCGTCATCGGCTTTCACTTTTGAAATTTTCTCCACCACGTCCATTCCTTTGGTCACTTTTCCGAAGATGGTGTATTTTCCGTTTAGATGGGCAGTTGAAGATTTTGGGCCGAGGAAGATGAAGAATTCATACGGAGCTGTTCTATTGTCGGGGTTTTCGCGGTATTCCTTCGCACCGGAAACCGTGCCATATTCGTGAACACGACCGCGTATTATTTCTGCGGGAAGCAAGTATTCCTTTCCCAAAGCTGCGCGTTTCTTTTGGGTTGAAACCAAATCGCTGTTGCCAGCTTGGATAATAAAATTGGGCATCACGCGATGGAAAAAGGTTTCGTCAAAATAATGCTGTTTCACCAAATAGATAAAATTTGCGCGGTGCAGGGGCGTGTCCTTATAAAGCTCAATTTCAATATCGCCAAAACGGGTGCTTATCAAAACCTTGGCCTCAGGATTTTTTTTGCCGTATTCCGTTAAAAAGGAAACCACATTGTCGTTAGTAATTTGTGGGTATTCGGTTTCGGCTTCGCTTGCTTTTTCGATAGCTTTTTCATTTTCATTTTCAATTTCAACTTCAGTTTGGGAAGCCTTTTTCTTATCTTCACAACTTCCGAAGAAAAGAACAATTCCGAAGAAATAAATAAACAACTTGCTCATAAATGGATTTTCACGATTTTGAAAAACGAATTGCAAAAGTAACAAAAATGGAACTTCCCGGCGAGGCAGTGCAATTTAAAATGGCGCCGATTGAACGTTTGCGGGAATTGAATAGAATAGCCAAAGATAAAGTTAAGGCAAAACAAGCTGGCGTGTTGTCGCTTTTTTATCCATCGGAAGATTTTGAAACACGGTTGCTCTTGATTCTGCGGAAAACTTACAATGGTGTCCATTCAGCACAAGTGGCTTTTCCCGGAGGCAAACTTGAAAAAGGCGATACATCTATTGAAGATGCGGCACTTCGGGAAACGGAAGAAGAAGTTGGAGTTTCCCGCAAGTATATTTCGGTAATAAAAAAGCTTACCGAGATTTACATTCCGCCCAGCAATTTTTTTGTGCAACCTTTCTTGGGAATAACCACAGAATCTCCGAAATTTGTTCGGCAGGAGGAAGAGGTGGAAGCATTGATTGAAGTTGCTTTGCGCGATTTTATGGACGATGTGAACATCACCACCCAAACCCTGTCAACCTCCTACGCCAAAAGCATGGAGGTGCCGGCCTTCAAGCTGAACGGCCACATAGTTTGGGGCGCTACCGCAATGATGCTCAACGAAGTGCGCGAATTGTTGAAAATGGTACTGTGATGGCTAATTTTAGTATATTTGCCATTATTAGTTGATAGTTGATAGTTGATAGTTGATAGTTGATAGTTGGTTGTTGATAGTTAGTAGAGGGAAAATAGAAATTCATACTGCTACTGTCAATGCCTGAATACCGATCCCTGATTACTGAACACCGATTACTGAACACTGATTACTGAACACTGACCACTGACCACTGACCACTGATTTCTGATTACTGAAAATGAGTCTCTTCAAAAAAAATCCATTCGGACATTACCTTTTTTTAAAACTCTGGTTAATACGGATTGCGGGCCTATTGACCCACAGGCGTTTTAAAGGTTTTAATGATTTGCAAATCCACGGAAGTGAAATACTAAAGGATTTGCCCGAAAAGAACGTTCTCTTTGTGAGCAACCATCAAACCTATTTTGCAGATGTGGCTGCCATGCTCCATGTGTTCAACGCCAGTTTGAGCGGCAGGGACGACAGCATTAAAAACGTTGGGTATTTATGGCGCCCAAAACTCAACATCTATTTTGTGGCAGCAAAGGAAACGATGAAGGCAGGTCTGTTGCCCAAAATTCTTGCCTATGCAGGCTCCATAAGTATTGAACGCACTTGGCGCGAAAAAGGCAAAGATGTGAACAAACAGGTAAAGATGAGCGACGTGAGCAGCATTACCAAGGCGCTGGACGATGGTTGGGTCATCACTTTCCCGCAGGGAACCACCAAGCCTTGGAAGCCCATCCGCAGAGGGACAGCACACATTATCAAAAAGAACAAACCCATTGTGATACCAATTGTGATTGACGGTTTCAGAAGGTCATTTGACAAGAAAGGAATCAATATAAAAAAGCGCGGCATTCTTCAATCTATGGAAATAAAACCCCCGCTGGAGATTGATTACGAAAACGACACTATGGACCAAATTGTGGAAAAACTGGAATACGCCATCGAGCAGCATCCTTCATTCCTAAAAGTAATCCCAAGATCAGAAATACTGAGTGAGGAAGAGCGCAACAAAGAGCGGGAGTGGCGGTATTAAAAAAGTGTTCAGTATTCAGTTGCAGTTGGCAGTAAATAGTGAGTTCACGATTTATTGCGCGCCACTCATTAATAATTTTTCGGTATACGCATCACTGCTAACCGTTACTGAATACTGCTACTTTTTTTTTCAAACTTCAATCTTCTCCAAATCTTTGTAGTTTTTGTGCAGTCTTCGCAGTAAAATGCCATACACCACTCTGTAAAACAGCAGCACCAAACCAATAATCACAATCCCGAAAAGAATTTGAATTAGGAAAAACAGATTCATAAACTGGACCTGTGATACGTTTCGGATTCCATAATCTTCGGTCATAACCCTAAAGACCATATCCTGGTTTAAATAATAATAAAAATTGCTTCCTATTATCAATAAAGCCGAGTTAGCCACATTATATATCACAAAATATTTGACGGTTTTTCGCGTGCGCAAAATATTCGTCATTAATTCTTTTATGGAATCAGTAGTTGAGATTTTGCGGTAGTTTCTGTAAAAGAGAAAGATGAAAAACCCAAAAACCAAATAGTTCAGAACATTGGCCGCAATCAAGAAAGTATGCAGCCCAATGTCATCGGTAAATTTTGTGTTGGATTCCGGCAAAAGAAAAGAGAGCAGGCTCCAAAAAATAATCTCTGCAATACTGATATAGAATATCCACTTAACGATGGAAGAAGACTTTTTCAGCAGCATTTTATAAATATCGTCAAAGGACAAATGCGGCAGGGTCTGTTCCCGCGTTTGCCATTGTTGTTTTAAAAGTTCCAGTTCATCCATAGTGGGTTACGGATTTAAATTAGTTCGTAATTTTTCCTTTATCCTGTTCATTTTTACACGTGCATTAACTTCGGTAATACCAAGTGTTTCGGAAATTTCTCTGTAATTTTTGTCTTCCAAATAGAGAAAAACCAAAGCTTTGTCAATATCGTTCAAATCCTTCACGGCGCTGTACATCAGTTTCAATTGTTGTTCGGTGGAATCGTCATAAGGTTCCGAAGAAATCTTAAAACTTACTCCTTCAAAATCCTGGGTTTTTATGCTGCGTTTCGATTTTCTATAAAGCGTAATCGCCGTATTTAGCGCCACCCTATACATCCACGTACTGAACTTGGAATCGCCCCGAAATTTTGGGTACGCGCGCCAAAGCTGAATGGTTATTTCCTGAAACAGGTCGTTGTGGGCGTCGCTGTCGTTGGTGTATAACCTACAGATTTTGTGTACAATGTTCTGGTTTTCCTGTAATAGGGCCACAAAACGATGTTCCAGTTCTTTGTTCAATGGTTTGTTGTTGGCTATTTGTTAGTGTTCAACTAAATTGCTTTGTTACAAAAATCCTAAAAATTAAAGGAACTGCCCAACAAAGACTAATTTTGTGGCATAAAATAAAAATATGAATATACCCAAAACCGGGGCGCCCCGAATTGTTGTGATAGGTGGCGGATTTGCCGGTATTTCCTTCATAAAAAAACTTAGAAATGAAAAAGTGCAGATCGTGCTCTTTGACCGTCATAACTACCACACTTTCCAACCTTTGTTATATCAAGTTTCCACCGCTGGGTTGGAGCCAGATTCCATAGCGTATCCGCTTCGGAAGGTCTTCAGAAGGAATAAAGATTTTCACTTTAGGTTGGCTGAGGTTGAAAATATTGACACTGAAAATAATACAATTTCTACTTCCATCGGAAGCTTGAAATATGATTATTTGGTGATTGCCACGGGCACGCGCACCAATTACTTCGGAAATAAAAGCATTGCAGAGAACTGTATGCCGATGAAAACAGTGCCACAAGCGTTGAATATCCGAAGTTTGATTCTGCAAAATATTGAAGAAGCAGACATTACCGAAAATGAAACTGAAAGAAAACGATTATTGAATTTCGTTATTGCCGGTGGAGGACCTACGGGCGTTGAGCTTGCGGGCGCTTTGGCAGAATTCCGTAGAGGAATTTTGGAAAACGATTATCCCGAAATGGACGAAGACGAAATGAAAGTCCATCTCATTGAAGGCCAGGACAGGGTCTTACCGCCTATGAGCGAAACCGTTTCAAAAAAAGCACAAATTTTTCTAGAAAAGCTTGGCGTGCAGCTACATTTGGGAACGTATATTAGCGATTATGACGGAAAAACGGTAACCACCAATGACGGTAAAAAGTTTGAAACCGCTACGTTTATTTGGGCAGCTGGCGTTACGGGAGCGATCATTGGAGGAATAGACGGCGAAGCATTGATTGAAAAGGCAAACCGATACAAAGTTGATGAATTCAATAAAGTAAATGGTTTTCAAAATATTTATGCCTTGGGCGACATTGCTTTAATGGAATCAAAGAAATATCCCAAAGGCCATCCGCAAGTGGCACAACCCGCAATACAGCAGGGAAAACAGTTGGGAAATAATTTCAGAAAGATGCTGAAAGGCGAAAAAATGAAACCTTTTGTATATTTTGACAAAGGAACAATGGCAACCGTTGGCAGAAACAAAGCCGTGGTTGATATTGGTAAACTGCACTTTGGCGGTGCCATTGCCTGGTTTTTATGGATGTTCGTACATCTTTGGTTTTTGGTCGGTTTTAGAAACAGGGCTGTGACTTTTTTCAATTGGACGTATAATTATATCAACTATGACCGTGCGGCGCGGTTGATTATTAGGCCGTATAAAAAAAGTTAATAGTTAAAATATTTACCCCAGCCCTAAAGGGAGCAAGTTTGGCTCCCTTTAGGGCTGGGGTCTTTTATTGCACTTTCACAGGAATCGGGCCGCCGTTTGAAACCCAGCCGCCTCCGATTTCATCAATGTTCACGTCCAGATTGTCTGTGGTCTCTATTTTCTTAATATTGACCTTTACCTCGTCATAGGTATCAACACTTTTTAGGTTTACGTTCAGTTCATCGTAGGTGTTGATGTCCACCAAACGCACGTCCATCACTTCGTTTACGGGTTTGGTTTCCACTTTTTCTGCGGCATAGGCCGAAGGAATGATCTCAAAATCCTTTAACACGTTTATCGTTAAGCAAATGGCGATGATGGTCAGGATTGTTTTTGTGTAGTTGTCTGTTTTCATAATTTGAGTTATTGAGTTATTGGGTTATTGGGTTATTGAGTTATTTGGTGCTTCGACTGCCCTTCGACTCCGCTCAGGACAGGCTACTCAGCATGACAGGTTTGTTATTTGTTAATTGGTTATTGAGTTATTGGGTGCTTCGACTGCGCTCAGCATGACAGGTTTGTTAATTGGTTATTGAGTTATTGGGTTTAAATAGTTCATTCCCAAAAATAGACATCAATTTTCATTCCTGAAATTTTAGAAGTGAAAATTGACCAATGCACTACTCAAGCCCCTGCTGTAATTGTTGATATGCAATTTATAAATGAATAATTGGTTGCCATTTTTTTTCAACTTCCGTCATCGGTCATCCGTCATCGATCACCGATCATCAATCATCCTAACTATCAATTCACTACTTTTGCGGCAAATAATCATCCATGGAATCTTTCAACGAGCTTAATATTTCCAAACAACTGCAGTACGCCATTACCGACCTCGGTTTTGAAAAGCCAACGCCCATACAGGCGCAGTCGTTTTCGGTAATTATGTCGGGTGCTGATATGGTGGGAATTGCTCAGACAGGAACGGGGAAGACTTTTGCATATATGCTTCCCATTCTTCAAGATTTGAAGTTTTCAAAGCAAGTACATCCTCGGGTTATGGTTTTGGTGCCAACACGTGAGCTAGTGCTGCAAGTGGTTGAAGAGATTGAAAAGTTTGGAAAATATTCCTCCGTGCGTGTTGTGGGAATTTATGGCGGCACAAACATCAACAACCAAAAAGAAGCCGTTGCAAAGGGAACCGACATCATTGTCGCAACTCCAGGACGTTTATACGATTTGATTATTAGCCGAGCCATTCAATTAAAATCCATTAAAAAAGTGGTGATAGATGAAGTGGATGTAATGCTCGATCTCGGTTTTCGTTTTCAGCTTACGAACATTTTGGAACTGCTTCCCACAAAACGCCAAAACATTATGTTTTCGGCAACAATGACCGAGGAGGTGAATGTTTTTATACACGATTTCTTTGTTGGGCCAACCACAGTTTCGGTAGCGGTTAGCGGCACGCCTTTGGAAAACATTTCGCAATACACCTATGCTGTTCCTAATTTTTATACGAAAGCCAATCTGCTGAAACATTTGCTTCAAAAGGAAAGCGACTTTAAAAAAGTACTCGTCTTTGTTCCGAATAAGAAAAGTGCTGATCTGCTTTTTGAAATTTTGGATGAATTTTTCGGAAGTGAAGTTGCAGTAATCCATAGTAACAAAACCCAGAATTACAGGATCCGTTCCATAGAAAACTTCAACACTGAAAAAACGCGGATTCTTGTAACCACAGATGTTATGGCGCGCGGTTTGGATTTGGACAAAATCAGTCACGTAATCAATTTTGATGTTCCCAACTTCCCCGAAAACTATATGCACCGCATTGGAAGAACGGGAAGGGCGGAGCAGGAGGGAACCGCTATTTTGCTTTACACCGAAAAGGAAAAAGACGCCAAGGAAGCCATCGAAACCTTGATGGGTTTAAAGATTGAAGAACTCGGTTTTCCTTCGGAAGTAGAAATTTCAAAACAGCTCACTTACGAGGAACAGCCCCAAGTTGTAGAGATAAATAATCCTAACAACACAGAAGAAGTTGGGCCTGCCTTTCACGAAAAGAAGGAAAAGAACCAAAAGGAAAACCAAGGCGGTTCCTACAAGCGCATCATAAAACAGAAATACAAAAAACCACTAACCCGAGGGGATAAGATTTATAATAAAAAGAAGAGGGGGAAATAAATTCCAAGCACCAAATAAATTTCAAATTTCAAAAATGAAAAATCAAAACCAAATATCTACCAAAATCTAAATTCCAAAAAAAGCAAACCACAACCCTAACCGACTCCAAACTACCCTCTACCCACTAACAACTACCAACTAAAAGAACTTGAAACCAGAAACTAGAAACTCCTTATTAATTATTCTTGCTTTTTTCTCCATTTACGTTATTTGGGGCTCTACCTATATGCTAAATAAGGTTGCGGTTACGGAATTGCCACCTTTCTTTTTAGCGTCCATTCGTTTCACCAGTGCGGGTTCGTTGATATTTATCATCTCTAAAATAATGGGGAAGAGCCTTGCAATTACTCGCAAGCAATTGCTAAACACCTTTATTGTGGGCGTTTTGTTTCTTTCGTTCGGAAATGGGATCATTGTTTGGGCATTAAAATATGTTGACAGTGGTTTTGCAGCATTGGAGATTTCCGCACAACCTTTGGTAGTTTTATTGTTGATGCGGCTATTGCAGGGGAAGCGCATCAAAACAATGTCCTTGGTAGGCGTTGGCTTGGGTATTTTGGGGATATTTCTCCTGGTTGGCCAAAAACAGATTATTGCTGATGAAGATACCGTAATGGGGATGCTGATGATCTTTGGTTGTATGCTCAGTTGGGCCTACGGCAGCATTTTCGTGGGCAATGCAGACCTCCCAAAGAATTTCTTTGTAAACACAGGCTACCAAATGTTCACTGCAGGTATTACCCTTGCCATTGCCAGTTTTCTTTTTGGGGAAGAATGGATTGCGCCAACCCACTGGGGGCAGTCCGTACAGCTCAGTATGGTGCTTTTGATTCTTTTCGGAAGTATTGTTGCATTTACCTCTTTCAACTATTTGCTAAAAACCGTTTCGCCAGACAAGGTAGCCACTTCCACGCTTGTAAACCCCGTTATTGCGATCTTCTTAGGCTGGTATATTTTAAATGAACAAATAACCCTGCAATCCATCATAGCGGCTGTTGTGCTCTTAACCGGAGTGTATTTTATCAATACTAGCCGTACTTCTATTACACTTCCCAGATTTTCTGGGCGTATAACAAAGAATAATGAATAAAAGTAAATTCAGAAAAAGAAGAATTGAAATACAAAAGACCTCCAAAAATAATTTTGGAAGTCTTTATAAAAACTTAACGGTAAAGGATTAAACCCTTCTTCCGGTAAGTAGTTTGTAAACTATCAATATTACTGCAATTACCAGCAAAAGGTGGATAATACCGCCTACTGCAGGAAATAGAAAAAAGCCACCGAGCCAGCTCAGTACGAGCAAGACTACAATAATCCATAAAATGTCTCCCATTGTTGTTTCGTTTAATTGTTAGTGAAGTGAATTTAGTTTTTATTGAAATTAAGCAAAAGCTCAATTCGGTTTTTTACTGACTTGAAAAAAAACAATTTAACTAAATTCAGAAGTTAATCAGCCTTGCCAAGATACAACACAATGAACATAAGTTGCTGAGAGACAATAGTTAATACTTTGTTATTTTAATAGAATCACTATTTGGTAATCAATTAAGTATTAACACTGCCTTAACCCAATTTTGTTGGATGGGTAAATACCTTTACAAGTTCAACCAATTATTTTTAGTACTTTTTTAATCAAAATTGAATAACAAAATTTAAATATAATTTAATGACAATAACAACAAAAGCTTACGGCGTACAAAGTGAAAAAGACAACCTAAAACCAATGGACATCCAGCGTAGGGAAGTGGGGGATGACGATGTAAAACTTGACATTACCTATTGTGGCGTTTGCCATAGCGACATCCACACCGCTCGCAATGAGTGGGGCGGTTCAAAATATCCTGTGGTTCCCGGCCATGAAATTATTGGCCACGTTACCGCCGTTGGCAAAAATGTAAAAAACTTCAAAATAGGCGATGTAGTTGGCGTGGGCTGTTTGGTAGATTCCTGCCAGGAATGTGCCCAATGCAAAAACAATATGGAGCAATTCTGCGAAAAAGGCGCAACGTTTACCTACAATAGCGCAGATAAACACTTAAAAGGCAAACAAACCTTCGGCGGCTATTCCACCAGCGTAGTAGTGAACAAAGAGTTCGTTCTCAACATTCCCAAAAACTTAGACGAGGCCGGCGCAGCACCTTTGCTGTGCGCAGGTATTACTACTTGGTCGCCACTTAGGCATTGGAAGGTAAAAAAAGGCGACAAAGTGGGCGTTATTGGTTTGGGCGGTCTGGGCCATATGGGCGTTAAATTTGCCAATGCTTTGGGTGCGCACGTTGTAATGATTACAACCTCACCCTCAAAAGCAGCGGATGCCAAAAAACTGGGAGCCCACGAAGTGCTCATCAGCAAAAACGATGCGGAAATGGCAAAACACAAAGGCACGTTCGATTTTATTTTGAACACCATACCCGTAGGCCACAAGATGGATCCATACCTTTCCCTTTTAAAAGTTGATGCAACAATGGTACTGGTTGGCGCCGTAGAACCTTTGGAGCCATTCCACGGTGGCGGCATCATTTCGGGCCGCAAGCGCATTGCTGGGTCTTTGATTGGCGGGATTAAGGAAACCCAGGAAATGCTAGATTTCTGTGGCAAACACAACATCGTTTCAGATATTGAACTGATTGACATCAAAGACATCAACACGGCCTATGACCGCGTGGTAAAGGCAGATGTAAAATACCGTTTTGTGATTGATATGGCTTCGCTTAAATAAAGAACAGAGAAGCAAGAGCCAAGAGTAAAGAACTAACATATACCCCCTAAAACTATTTGCATAAATAGTTTTAGGGGGTTCTTTATTAATTTATATTGTTATTGGGAGTGAAGTATGGCAAATCGAAGATTCAACAGCGTTAATCTCAAAACGCTATTCTAAAGTGAATAAAAAATTCCATACATTAATATCTTATCTTCACAGTTTTAAATCAATAACCTATTATCTTAAACAACTATTTCCTAAACAACCAATCATGAACAGTATACTAAAAATTTCAGTAATTGCCTTTGCGTTTTTGGCCTTTACAGGCTGTAAGCAAGAGCAAAAATTAGACAAAGAAGTAGAGCAACAAGAAGTTACAGCCATACTGGTTGGAGACGTTATGACCCAAGCACAGCAAACCGCACTAACGCCAGCTGCTGTAATAAAATCCCTCACTGAAGGAAACGCAAGGTTTATGAATAATAAACCTACCGCAAGAGACCAATCAAAACAAGTGGAGAACAGCGCTACAGGGCAGTATCCAGAAGCCGTAATACTATCTTGTATAGACAGTAGGGTTCCCGTGGAAGATGTATTTGACAGAGGAATAGGCGATGTTTTTGTGGCACGTGTAGCAGGTAACTTCGCCAATGAAGATATACTTGGCAGTATGGAATACGCCTGCAAAGTATCAGGCTCAAAGCTTGTGCTGGTATTGGGCCACGAACATTGTGGTGCCATTAAGGCTGCCGTAGATGATGTTAAATTAGGTAACATTACACCTATGCTTCAAAAAATAAAGCCAGCTATTGCAATGGTGGACTACAAAGGAGAAAAGAATTCAAAAAACGATGAATTTGTGGCTATGGCCTGCGAAAGCAACGTGCGAAACACCATAAACAACATCCGGAAAAACAGCCCAATCCTTAAGGAAATGGAAGATAAGGGCGAAATAAAAATAGTAGGTGCAGTTTACAATCTGGAAACTGGAAAAGTAGATTGGTTAGACTAAAACCAACCCATTAAAGATAAGGCTTGCACAAAGCGTATCTACTTTAACTCCTCTATTATACAAAGCAGCTTTTTGGCTGCTTTGTTCTTTATATACAGGCTACAGCATCTCCCTCCTGCGCTGTAACTATTAAAATTTTAAAGAAAAACAGGTTAAAGAAATATGGATTATCACTAAATTTGGTCTGAAGTCTAGTGCTATACTTTCTTCACTAAACATAAAAACCCATAGGTGCCAGACACCGTGTAAATTTTGAATACAGTTAATTTTTTAATTGAAATAGTTAGGCAGATATGCGGTACTATCACAATATAAGGCCTATAGATTATTGGCAATTATTTAGTAGTTTAATTGCGAAACAGCGCAAAGCTCTTACACAAAAACGTTACTAACTAGGACTCCTCATAAAAAAGAGCAACTAATGGACACTACTGCAGCCACTTCAACAGAAGAAATTTCACACAAGCCGGTACACCCTTTTCTATTCACGATACTCATATTGCCGATGGGGGTGTCTGTTGGATTTGTATCGGTTACCCTTGGATATCTGTTATCAGAGGCAGGTGTTTCGGTTGAAAAGATAGCGGCTTTAGTAGGTGCTACACTGCTTCCCCATATTTTCAAATTTATATGGGCGCCTTTAGTTGATACGACCCTTTCTTTTAAGAAATGGTATTTGATGGCGAGTATTATTAGTTCCGTTGGCATTATTGCTACGGGTATTTTCCCCTTGAATGCATCCAGTTTGCCTATTTTAACATTGATTGTTTTGGCTTCTCAGTTTGCTATTACCTTTTTGTGTATGGCGACAGAAGGTTTAATGGCCTATGATGTTCCTTTAGCATTAAAAGGAAGAGCTGGAGGGTTTTTTCAGGCCGGTAATCTTGGAGGTGTAGGTGTTGGCGGTGGCATTGGCCTTTTCTTGGCGCAGCGCTTATCTGCACCATGGATGGTAAGTGCATCTTTAGGCCTTATTTGTTTAGCTTGCTGTTTAGCACTCTTCTTTTTTAAAGACCCAAAAATTACGATCAAGGAAGAACAGCTTAGTAAAACTTATGAGAATCTATTTAAAGATGTATGGAACACCATTAAGACAAAAAGTGGTTTGTTGGCCCTAATGCTTTGCTTTCTCACCCTTGGCACTGGAGCTGCGGGCAATCTGTGGGCTTCTATAGCTAAAGACTGGCATGTCAGTGCCGATACGGTAGCATTAGTAACAGGAATAGCTAGTGGGTTAATTTCTGCAGTTGGTTGTATGATAGGTGGTTATATATGTGACCGGATGAATAGCCGAAATGCTTATTTGCTATTTGGGTTGCTGGCCGCCGCCGCCGCCGCAGGTTTGGGCTATGCGCCAAGAACAGAAATGATGTTCATAATAGGGACTTCTTTCTATGCGATGACAACCGGCCTTTGCTATGCGGGCTTTACGGCTTTTGTACTGGAAGCCATTGGAAAAGGTGCGGCCGCTACGAAATATAATATTTTTGCAGCTCTGTCAAATTCCCCTATTTACCTAATGACCTATGTTGTTGGCATTGCCTACACACACCTTGGCGCAAAAGGAATGCTCAATACCGAAGCAGCTTTTGCTGTTGGCGCAGTATTACTTTTTATTGTAGTGCAAAAGATAATGTATCGGAATAAGGTAAAAGTCAAGTTAGGCATGTAAATTAAAGCCACTGCGCTAAGTTCCTGCCGTATTTAACTCTTTCCACCATAACCCTGTCTATTTTTGCCGAAAAGCCCTGCTGGCGTGGGTATCCTACCCGTGTCCCCCCCTCCCAAAAAAAAACAGTGTGTAACCAAGTATTATAAATGGCAGGTGCAAGACGCTCGCGCTAGCAGGTGAAATTTAGGTGTATTCATATTATACAATAATTGCTATTTCAAAAATTATGTTAACTTTGAAAAAAAAGATGTAATAATGAGCAAAACAGCGAAAGTTCTACGTGAGAATATTCCTGAAATAATGGATCTCTGGCAGCATCAAGTTATAAAAGATGTTCCTGCCGCAAAAGATGCCAATGCAATTGCGTTATTTGACCATCTTCCCAATATCATAATGGATATTGCTGACCTCATGGAGCGAAGCGATAAAATGACAGATATTAATGCGGACAAGACTTATTCAGAAATTATAGAAAACAGTGTTACCCATGGCAGGCACCGCGCAACTACTGCACATTATACTGTTGAACAGGTTGTTCACGAATACATTATTTTCCATCGCACTTTGAGTAAATATATATCCGCACACGGTGGCTACGACCAACAAATGTCGCATTTATTAAAGTATGTAATTGAAACTTCCATTTTAAAATCTGTGGGCGCCTTTTCACTTGCAATTCAAGAAATGCAAGAAAAGCTAATAGGTACGCTTGCCCATGATATAAGAAATCCACTTTCAGCTGCACAATTGGCTTTACAAATGATGGAGCAGGACAAAACCGGGAAATGGACAGAAAAAACAAGAAAAATGGCGCAAAGCAGTGTAAAGAAAGCCATAGACTTAATTGAAGGATTGATGAACGGAATATCCGTTAAAGCAGGTGAAGGGATGATGTTATATTTTGAGGAAACGGATTTAATAAAAGATATTAAATTGGTTCACGCAGAGTGTAAAGAGGTCTATACCAATAAAATAAATTTAGAATGTGAAGCAGAAAAAATAGAGGGAATTTTTGACAGTACAGCAATTAGAAGATTGCTTGAGAACGTCATTGGCAATGCTGTTAAATATGGGCTCTCTGAAAAACCAATCACTATTTCCATTACAGATGAAGAAGATGCTGTTGAAATAAAGGTTCATAATTTTGGAAATCCAATTCCTGAAGAAAAACAAGAACAGATTTTTAAGTTTATGGGCACTGCTAAAAAAGATAAAAAATCGGTTTCTGGAAGTTGGGGAATGGGTTTGACTTTAGCCCAGATTGTTGCCGAGGCTCACGGTGGGGATATAAACCTCTTGAGCGATAAAAAAACGGGAACTACATTTATAATTACTTTAATCAAACAGTTCAACGAGCCAGGAAAGAAACGCGCAAGACTATCTTTTGTAGTAGAAAACATTTAGTGCGTAAATATGCCCCTTGGCGCGCGCGTCCCATACGTGCACTAACGCCCCCAACGCCATTAATTTTCTTTCGCCAATACCTTCGATTGAAATAACCTCATATCTAAATGTTAAAGTTATTAAGAAACCTATGTTAAACGAATAGGGATTTTTAATATATTTGGATTGAAGCCGAGTGCTTTAGCTCCCCAGTCAATTTAAAGCCAATGATAACAACCAGAATAGGGGCCAAGAATGATATAGATGGAATTTTATTTCTTCAAGAAAAATATTTATACAGGAACTTAACTGAAATAGAGCGAAAAGATGGTTTTGTAACCACGCCTTTCACGGTTGATCAGATTGAAGAAATAATTGATCAAAATGGAGTTTTTGTAGCTGAAAATGAGCGGGCTGCAATTATTGCATACGCCTTCGCAGGAAGTTGGAAATATTTTGAACAATGGGAAATCTTCAACTTTATGGTATCCCGTTTTCCTAAATTATCTTTTAATGGAAATAATATAACAACCACCAATAGCTTTCAATATGGTCCAGTTTGTATTGATAAAGCCTACAGGGGGAAGGGTGTGTTAAACTTGATTTTTGAGGAAATGAGGCTTGAATTCATCAAAAAATATCCGATCTCTGTTACATTTATAAATAAAGTGAACGTGATTTCTGAAAAGGCCCACACCAAAAAACTGGGCTGGGAAATAATAGATGAATTTGAATTTAATAACAACACCTATATCGGATTGGCATTCGCTATGAAAAACTCTGTGTTGAAATAAAGAAACCCCAATTGATTAAGACTTAAAAAGTATTATAATTATTTCATTCTTAAAAAGCTTCACTATGAAAAAAGCAAAAACCAACATTTTAAGAAAGTTAATTGAAAATTTAAACAAAGAAGTCAAGGAATACAACGTGTCAAATGATACTCCTGCTACTCTGTACAGCAGAAGAAAATTTATTGCCGACACCACAAAAGGGACAATTGGGATAGGGCTGGTGGTGAGTTTACCTTCCTTTATTGTTTCCTGTAAAAATAATACAACTGCCGCTACCGCCAATATTTTAGACATTGCCATTCTGGGAGGGGGAATAGCGGGTCTGAATTGCGCGAACCATCTATTGAATTCAAAACTGAACTTTAAGGTATTTGAAGGCAGTAGAAGAATGGGAGGTAGGATTCTTACCCATTACAACGATTCGCTCGGTTTGGGTATCTTTCCTGAATTCGGTGGGGATTTTATAGATTCAGACCACGAAGATATGCTGAATCTCGCCAAGGAATTCAACCTTGAATTTATTGATTTGGTGGAAGAACAACAATCAAGAAACCTAATTAAGGATGTTTACTATTTTGATGATAGAATAATTTCCGAAGAGGAAATAATAAAGGAATTCAAAAAGATTACCGAAAAAATTGCAACAGATAAAAATTCCCTTGGCGAAGATTACGACACTCCCGAAGCCATAGCTTTAGACAACACCGCATTAAGTGATTATATCGCATCCTTAAACTGCGCCAATTGGCTGAAAGAGCTTTTTAATGCGGCCTTCATAGCTGAATACGGATTGGATTGTTCAGAACAATCTACCATAAACCTTCTGGACATGATTGATACTGACACAAGCGAAGGGTTTAAGGTTTTTGGCGAAAGTGATGAACGGTTCAGAATACACGGAGGCAACTCAAAAATCATCGAGGGTTTGGTTAAAAAAATTGGAGAGGAAAGGATAGCAATAAATTACGAGGTTTTAGAAATCAATGAAACCGAAGAAGATTTTTACCAAGTTAAATTTGCCAATAACGAAGAAGTTTTAGCGAAGAAGATTGTTTGCACCATTCCGTTTACACTATTGCGCAAAATAAAACTTGACCTTAAAGATATTCCAACGGAAAAGCAAAAGTGTATTGATGAATTGGGGTATGGTATGAACACAAAACTTGTGTTGGGATACACGGGAACGCCTTGGACCGAAGCGCCTAATAATGCAATGGGGTATCTGTTCCATAAGGACATTGTGAACGGTTGGGACAGCAGTTACAACAAAACCCCCAACAACAATAATGGGGCTTATGTTTGCTATTTTGGAGGTGCTTTCTCAGTAAATCTTGACAAGGAATCATTTAAAAACAAGATGGCGCCGCCGGACCACAGTTGGAAAACGGAATTGCCAGTAGAGACGGTTACTAACTTCGTCAATGAACTCGACAAGGTATTTGTAAATTCAAAAGAGAAATTTCTAGAGAAACACGTATTCGTAAATTGGATAGATTATCCGTATGCAAAAGGCAGTTATTCCTGTTATAAAAAAGGGCAGTGGACAACTATTTCGGGCTTGGAGATGGAAGCTGTTGGAAACTTTTATTTTGCTGGGGAACACTGTAGCGAGGATTTTCAAGGTTTTATGAATGGCGCTGCCGAAACGGGAAGGAGAGTAGCGGAAAAACTTTCGCAAGTAACAACTAAAAGAGAAGCAGCATCAAGTGTAAATAGTTAATCGTTAATAGAATAGCTTTTTTACCACAAAGGACACAATGGTTTTGCACAAACCTGTCTGCCGGCAGGCAGGGTTCACAAAGAAACTCTGTGTGCTTGTGCCTTCTTTGTGCTCTCTGTGGTTTTTAATACTCAACACGCATATCCAATTTACCACAACAATCATAATTTTCCCTACCGTATTTAACCCTTTCCATCAAAACCCTGGCTATCTTTACAGAAAATAGCTTTATGCCCAAATAATGTTACTGCTGCCATCGTACACTGAACTATTATAAATTTTTGTTTTTATTTCATCCATTCGGAGGGAATTCGACCTAATTAATTATCTTTCGACTGTGATGGAACCTATCAAAACAGGTAAATATAGACTGTTGTGCGGTAATTGTTAAATAGAAATTTTAGTAAAGAAAAGTAAAAAATGGGGTGGCAGTATATATTAGTTTTTTTAGGTGCGCTATTGTTTGATATAGTTCCTTTCCCTTTCCTACCTGCATTTACGATAATGATGTTCTTTCAGATTATTTTTGGATTGAATGTGTGGTTAGTAATTTTAATAGGAGTAGCTGGCTCGGTTTTGGGCAGATACATTCTGCTTTTATATGCTCCGTTATTAGCAACAAAGTATTTAAAAGAATCAAAAAATAACGACATTCAGTTTCTTGGTGCTAAAATGAAAGAGAATAAATGGAAGGGGCAGGCTATTGTACTTGCGTATTCACTATTACCCCTTCCCACTACACCGCTTTTTTTAGGCGCGGGCATTTCCAAATTAAAACCCATTTATATCATACCAGCATTTATCATTGGCAAATTTACTAGTGATACTATTGCATTACATTTAGGTAAATACGCATCAGAAAACATTGAAAGTCTAATTGAGAACACATTCTCCTGGCAATCAATTGCAAGCTTAGTACTGAGTTTGTTACTTCTTTTCTGTCTTTTCTTCGTAGACTGGCGAAAACTGATTCAGACAAAGAAGTTGGTGATAAACTATAGAATATGGAAGTAGGGAATTAGAAGTGCTATTCCAAGAGACAAGAGAGAATAGACAAGAGACGAGAGACCTTCTAGCTGTGAATTTCCCTTTAAAGTTTACAAACTACAACATACAATCGAGACAAGCAGATTGCTTAACTATTTAGCCCATTCCAGTAAAAGGCTACCTATCTTTGCCGAAAATTGCTTTATGCCCAATACTTTTTCCGCTTTAGGGATCAATTCCCAGTTACAACAAAGTTTAGCCGAGTTAAACATTACCGTACCCACAGACATTCAAAAAAAAACAATCCCGCTCATCTTGACCCAAACCAAGGATGTAGTGGCCTTGGCAAAAACTGGAAGCGGGAAAACAGCAGCGTTTGGATTGCCGTTGCTGCAACTTATAGATACTAAAAACACCAATATAAAAGCAATAATCTTGTCGCCAACGCGGGAGCTGGGGCAACAAATACATTCCAATTTGGTTGCTTTTGCCACTCATATTCCAGAAATAAGTATCGCTTCCCTTTGTGGCGGCATCCCCATAAAACCACAGATTGAGCGTTTAAAAAATACCACCCATATAGTGGTGGCAACCCCAGGGCGTTTGGTAGATTTAATAAACCGCAACGCTATTGATCTTAAAAATGTAGCCTATTTGATTCTGGACGAAGCTGATGAAATGGTAACTGCCCTAAAAACGGATTTGGACAGCATTATTGCGGAAATCCCAAAAAGCAGAAGAACACTTCTGTTTACAGCTACCATGCCGGGCACCATCAAGCAACTGGTTCAAAACTATATGAGCAAGTACGTGCTCCATATAGAAGCCGACATGGAAATGATGGGCCATCAAGGCATAGACCATCAATTTATGGTGGTGGAACCTATTGAAAAACTGGAGGTATTGTTGCACTTTTTAAGTTCCAAAGAAGGGGAGCGGGGTATTATTTTCTGCAAAACAAAGGCAGCCGTCAACAAATTAGCGAAGAATCTGGCTATCAATAAATTCTCTTCCGGTGCCATCCACGGCAGCCTGACCCAAGCTATCCGCGACCGTGTGATGGGGCAGTTTCGGGAAGGGAATATTGATATACTTGTGGCCACAGACCTTGCCGCGAGAGGTTTGGACGTTAAGGAAATCAGTTATGTTATAAATTACCATTTGCCAGATACTTACGAAACCTACGTACACCGAAGTGGCCGAACGGCTAGGGCAGGGGCAACGGGACTTTCAATAACCATATTGCAACAAGAGGAAGTTTTTGAGATCCCAGAGTTTGAAGAAGAACTGGGAATAGTTTTTACGGAAATGAAAAAGCCGGACGCACAAAGCACTGAGGAAAATAATACCTTGTTATGGGCGAAGAAAATCTTTAAAACAAAACCCAACAGGACCATTTCAGCCGAGTTTAAGGAAAAAATTAGCACAGTATTCCACCATTTAACCAAGGAAGAGTTGATAGATAAAATACTCGCCCATCAATTGGCGCAAACCGCTGTTGCGCCTCCAAAAGTTGAAATGCCAGCAAAGCAAACAAAGAAAAAGAAGAAATAATGGCAAACGAAATAAAGGACCGACAGGATATACTAGCAAAGCTAAACATAGAGGCCTTAAACCCCATGCAGGAGGAAGCCATTGCCGTAATTGAAAAAACGGCGAATACCATCCTATTATCCCCAACGGGAACCGGAAAAACCTTGGCGTTTCTATTGCCAATTCTTAAAAATTTAGATGCTGATAATACTGAAGTACAGGCTTTAATTGTGGTGCCCACCCGCGAGCTCGCCATTCAGATTGAACAAGTGGTTCGCAATATGGGGTCGGGCTTTAAGGTGAATGCGGTTTATGGGGGTAGAGCCAAAAGCAAGGACAAGATAGAATTGAAACATATGCCCGCTATTTTAGTAGGCACACCGGGAAGGATTTTGGATCACTTTGACGATGGTCGATTTTCAAAAGCGAGCATCAACACTTTAGTACTTGATGAATATGACAAGTCGCTAGAGATAGGTTTTGAAAGTGAAATGAGCGAAATACTCAGTGCATTGCCTGCTGTGAGCAAGCGCATATTAACATCTGCCACACAAGGAGTTGGAATTCCAAAGTTTGTGAAATTGGACAAGCCAGCGGTATTGGATTACTTATCTGAAAAGATAGATCCTAAACTCGCCATCAAAACGGTAATTTCTCCCGATAAAGACAAATTGGGAACCTTGCTTCAGCTTTTGCGTTACCTTGGAAATCAACCCGGAATTATATTTTGCAACTTTAGGGACAGCATTGAAATGGTCAGCGATTTTCTGAATGAAAACAAGATAAGTCACACTTGCTTTTCGGGCGGAATGGAGCAGAAAGACAGGGAACGGGCGCTTATAAAATTCAGAAATGGCACCAGCCGGATATTGGTAGCCACAGATCTTGCCGCCAGAGGAATTGACATTCCCGAATTAAAATTCATCATCCATTATGAATTGCCACATTCTTCCGTAGAATTTACCCATAGAAACGGCAGAACGGCAAGGGTGAACGAAAAAGGAACGGCTTATGTACTGAAATGGAAAAACCAACTATTACCAGAATTTATTGAAAAAACAGAACCCATTGAAATTCCCCAAACAGCAACTAAAGTAACAGAATTATGGGAAACGCTCTTTATTTCGGGCGGAAGGAAAGACAAAATCTCCAAAGGCGATATTGCCGGACTGTTTATAAAACAGGGAAATATAACCAATGAACAATTGGGCGCCATAGAGTTAAAACAGGATTGCGCGTTTGTGGCTGTGCCGTTGGCACTTGCAAATGGACTAGTAAGTAAGCTGAACAACAGTCGTCTTAAGAAGAAAAAGGTTCGGATATATATTCTTTAACTTAAGGCCTTTCTTATTTATTTATATGAAAATCAATTCTTTAACATATAAAAGGGAAGAGGCCAGTTAAATTAGCCTACATTTACCCCATAAATGATTTAGGCAGCTTATCTTTTTTTAATTTCTTCCGAATTTTAATTAATCCTTCGCTTTCTACCATACTTTAACAGTCGTAGTACATTAGGCGTTTTATGGTAAAGACCAATAGGCTTTCTGTAACAATCTCCTCAGAAGTTGGTAAAACAAATCATCTCAGCCCAAAACAGGCAAACAACACATTTTAATTTAAAAAACAGAAACAATGTTAAAACGATTTATAAATAAATTAATGAATATTAAAAAGATAGAAGTAATGAAAGAAGGTACAGTAAAATTTTTCAATGAAGCCAAAGGTTTTGGTTTCATAAAAATAAAAGACACAGATCAAGACATTTTTGTCCATTCAACCAATCTTATTGACAACATCCGTGAGGATGATAAAGTTCAGTTTGATGTGGAGCAAGGAGAAAAAGGTCTTAGCGCGGTAAAAGTAAGATTACTATAACACGCTTAACGCTTACAAGAAAAAAACCATCTTAACGGATGGTTTTTTTTTGGCATACCAAAACGCATTCACTACAAAAAAAATCACAAGAGAAAGGATCGCTAAAATATGGGAACGATTTAACTTAAGGAAAGCAGTAATTAACATTTAAGGGGTTTCGAAAGCCTATCTTTCGCCTGTGATAATTTTTCACACTCATCAAAACCTACACATATGAAAATCAAAAATCTATTACCTGCCTTTGCATTAGCATTGGTTATTTTATTTACAGCTTGTTCAGACGATGAAACCTCTGATACAAATATTCCCCCAACAGTAAACTCTACCAGTCCGGCAAATAATGCCATTGAAGTGCCCCGTAATAAAGTTATTACAATAGAGTTTAGTGAGGCTATGGATCCTACGACCATCAATGCCACATCCTTTAGTTTAACGGACGGTGAAAACAATGTAAGCGGAGATGTCAGTTTTTCAGGCACAACTGCAAGTTTCACTCCTACAATTTTTTTGGAACCTTCCGCCAATTATACGGCAACGTTAACAGCCGGTGCTAAAGATTTGGAAGGAAAGCCAATTGAATCAAATTTTGTATGGAGTTTTTCTACAGGGATTTTAACTGAGACAGACGTCGTTGCACCTACAGTGATCTTAACCGATCCAGCTGATAACGATATTGACGTTGCAAGAAATAAAGTTATTTCTGTAAACTTCAGTGAAACTATGGACCCATCATCTATTAATGGGCAAACTTTTTACTTAAAACAAGGAGATGTTACTTTGGAAGGAAACGTTTCGTACTCAGGAACTACGGCAAAGTTTATTTCAAGAACACTGCTAGCTCCTGAAACTCGCTACACAGTAACAGTAACTACGGGAGTAACAGACGTAGCCGGAAATGCCCTTGAAGCTAACACCGAATTAGGTTTTAAAACAAGCGTCGGCGAAGCTGGTTTAACGGTTGTTGATCTTGGTGATGCGGGAAATTATGTAATTCTAGCAAAAACTGCTATCAACAACGTTCCAACTTCTACTATTACAGGTCACTTAGGATTAAGCCCTGCAGCTACATCGTATATCACCGGATTAGCCTTAACAGATTTTACAGGTTTTGCAACCTCTGCTCAGGTAACTGGAAAAGTATATGCAGCCGATATGGCAGCCCCAACCCCAATAAATTTAACCACAGCGGTTGAAAATATGATCACAGCATACAATGATGCCGCTGGACGTCCTACGCCCGATTTTGTTGAACTTGGAGCAGGAAATATTGGTGGACTAACATTAACTACAGGACTTTACAAATGGACCAATACTGTAATAATGCCTACTGATGTAACTATTTCGGGAACTGCAGACGATGTATGGATCTTCCAAATTGCTGGAGATCTAACTATGAGCTCTGCTGTAAACATAACTTTAGAAGGTGGAGCAAAAGCTTCGAACATTTTCTGGCAAGTAGCTGGGGAAGCAACCCTTGGAACTACTTCCCATTTTGAAGGTGTTATCTTGTCAAGGACAGGTATAACCTTACAAACAGGTGCTTCATTAAACGGAAGAGCCTTAGCGCAAACTGCAGTAATCCTTGACGGAAATATCGTGGTACAACCGAAATAAAGTATAGTTTAAAATAATAGTAAAAGAGGTGTCCCATAGGACGCCTTTTTTTTTCTTATTTTAAAAGCATAATTCCTTTGCTAACGACTATTAAGAATAAACCTATTACGATATAGCTTTAGTAGAATTAGTGAAGCCAGCCTAAATGCGTTGTCAAGTACAGCGTATTTTTGTTTCAAATATATTCAAATCGCTGGACGCATACCTAACACGCGATTATTATGATTATAAAAACCACTTTTTCCTCAATATAAAACACTACTTTCGCGGCCGCTAAAGAAATAAGCTTATGAAACGCATCAACGAATACAAAAAACTTTTTGGGGTTGAAAAGGAATTAGAATTAAAAGCCTTAAAAACCAGTTACCGAAATTTAGTAAAAGAGTGGCACCCAGACAAGTTCCAAGACGGAGACGCCATGCGTGAAGAAGCCGAAGTGAACAGCCGCAAGATTATAGATGGGTATCACTTTCTGGTGAGCATTGCCCCAGAAACCAAAACCGCGAACCTTGAAGAATACACAGAAACCATCACGAACTCCGGTATTGCCGATTTTCAGCATAAAGGAATGCTCTTAGAGATTACCTATTTAGATGGTAACACCTATGAATACTTTGGCGTTAGCAGACAGCTATACATAAAAATGGTAAACAGCGATAAACTGAACCGTTTTGCAAAGCGCACTATTTATCCCAATTATCTGTACAGAAAATCAAAACGCACTCTGGAAAATGCTTAATAGAGACTTTAAGCGGTAATCCAACGCTTTCCTTTTTACAATCAAACCTAAATTATCCTATCCAACCATTGCGCGCAGCACCTTTGCTGTAGAAATATTCAAAAATAGCAATGGCAATAACAATTAGCGGCATAATAATCGCCTTTGGCCCCATAACGCCAACGAGATCCATTCCGAATATCCAATAGCCCATCTGTATTAATATGCATAGCAGTGAAATACCGAAAAGGGCAACGGCCAGTTTTTTGCGCATCAATAACAATACACTTGCCAGCACACCGCCAAATACGGCTATCGCATAAACATACATGCCCCAAGTGGGTGCGTTGTTCATCATTTCAACTTGTTCGGGCGGAAGCGTGGCTTTTATTTCTTCGGTCATTAAACAGTGTTCGGATACCCAGAAAAATACACCAATAAGGTTCCATAAAAGTGCGAGCACGCCGATAATCCAAAACGCCGTGTTTGGTTTTGTTGTTGCATTCATATTTATTTGGTTCTAAGGTTGTTGCCATAAATATAAGTAATTTTATTTATTCTATACATTACTAATTGTTTATTACACATTATTCATTACTAAATGTTCATTGTATATTTACTATCCAAAAAAATAAAGATGAGCCCAACCATTCCCAAAGCAGCCTTTGACTTTCTGTTAAAACTAAAAATGAACAACAACCGCGACTGGATGCAGGAGCATAAAAAGGAATATTTGGCCAATGAAATAGCTTTGAAAGAATTCTATACTGCGGTAGAAAAGGGTTTGAATGAAACCGATGAAATAGCCAAAACCAAAATATTCCGAATAAACCGCGACATCCGTTTCAGCAATAATAAAACGCCCTATAACGTGCACCGCAGTGCGAGTTTCAGTAGGGCAGGAGCCCAGCGGCGGGGCGGCTATTACCTGCGTTTGGAATCAGGAAACAGCTATATGGCCGGGGGTTTCTTTGAACCCAATCCATCAGATTTATTGCGAATCCGCAAAGAATTTGAAATGGACAGTTCAGAAATACGGGAGATTTTAGCACAAAAAGACTTTAAAAAAGCCTTCGGAGATTTCGATCAGGAATACGCTGTAAAGACTGCCCCAAAAGGTTTCAGCAAAGAAGACCAAAATATAGATTTAATACGGCTTAAAAGCTATTTCGTAAACCATCGCTTCACCGACAAAGAAGTTTTTGCGGCCGATTTTATGGATAACTTAATTCACCATTACCGACTGCTCCGCCCATTCTTCAACTATATGAGCGATGTTTTGACCACCGATCTGAATGGGGAATCCATTTTAGAGGGTAGTTTTTAGTGGGTAGAGGGTAGTAATGAGACGGTAGTGGTCGGAAAGGATATTTCTAGTGCATAAATTTTCGAAAAAAAAATTAAAAGGGGGCATCTTGCTCTACCCTCTACCCTCTACCCACTAAAGTCTACCAACTATCAAGCAAAATCATACTCCAAAAGCTGAATATTGCTTTTAAGCCGTTCCTTCACAATATCCATCATCCGTTTATTGAGGTCGGAGGAATTTTGAATATAGATTTCAAACTCTTCCAAAGTAAATTGTCCAATGATGATTCCTTTCAGCGAGTTCCGGAACTTCATATCCTTGTGGATGGCGTTTTCAATGTAATCCAGTCTTTTTTCAATAGTAAGGTCGTAAAAAACATTTTTATGCTTCGCCACATAATTCCTGAAAACCGCCAGCAACAGATCATTTTGAAGTTTGGCCACAGGCCGCAAGGCCCTGTTTTGAAAACATTCGTCAGGAGTCATGTTGGGAGTGATTTTAGCGGAAGGAATTTCGGGGCGCATACAGAGCAGTAAACTATCTCGTGTTTCCATTGTATGGTTTTTTCTAAAATTAAAAATTATAGAGCGCTTTTTCTGCGATTGCACAATTAGTTATAAACGTTCTTTTCAACAATGCGAAGGAATGTTGCTATCTTTGAAAAGTAACTCAGAACTCTGTGCCTTCGTGGTGAAAAAACCACAGAGGCACGGATGACACGGAGGAAAAGAAAAAGCTTGTTATGAAAATATTCTCAGCAGCACAATTATACGAAGCCGACAAAACCACGGTTGAAAAACAAGAAATAACTTCCGAAGCATTGATGGAGCGTGCGGGAACGCAGATTTTTCAATGGCTGCACCAACGCTTGAACAGAGCCCCTATTCCCATCCGCATTTTTTGTGGCATTGGCGACAATGGCGGTGATGGCTTGGTTGTAGGCAGATTGCTAATTGAGCAAGGCTATAACGCGATTGTGTATGTGGTGAACTGTAGCGACAAACGTTCCCAGAATTTTTTGGCGAATTATAACAAGATAAAAAATGCGACCAAAAAATGGCCCATTTTGATGAAGGGCGAAGAGGACTTTCCTGAAATAAACCCTGAGGATATTATTGTGGACGCCATCTTTGGTATTGGGCTGAACCGCTGCTCAGGCGGTTGGGTGAAAAAATTGATACAATATCTCAATGAAAACAAAGCGTTTAAATTGGCAATAGACATTCCCAGCGGACTTTTTTCTAATTCGCCTTTGGAAGATAAAGAAGCGGTTTTGAGAGCAAACCACACCCTAACGTTCCAAACGCCAAAACTGTCTTTCTTTTTGCCCGAAACCGCTCCATTCGTTTCAAACTTTGACGTTTTGGACATTGAGTTGGATATGGAATTCCTTCACAATACAGAGCCTTTGGCAGAGCTTATTTCAAGACCCGAAGCACAGCGTTTTTATCAGCCACGCGGAAAATTCAGCCATAAAGGAAACTTCGGCCACGCTTTGATTGTTGCGGGAAGCTACGGAAAAATTGGTGCGGCAGTGCTTTCCACAACTGCGGCTTTTAGAATTGGGGCTGGATTGGTTACTGCGTTTATTCCCAAATGTGGCTACACTATTTTGCAGACCACAATCCCCGAAGCAATGGTTATTACCGATAAAGAAGAAGAATTTATAAGTGAAGTTTCCGTAGATTTTGAACCATCAGCAATTGGAATTGGGATGGGAATCGGGAAAAACAAAGTGACGGTTGAAGCGATGAAAAGACTGTTCAAAAACAGCAAAGTTCCCTTTGTAATTGATGCAGATGCATTAAACAATATTTCCGAAAACAAGGAATTGTTAAATCTCATTCCGAAGCCGTGCCTGCCGGCAGGCAGGAATTCCGTGCTCACACCACATCCCGGGGAATTGAAGCGACTTATAGGCGAGTGGAAAAACGATTACGAAAAACTTGAAAAAGTAAAGAAGTTTTCAAACAAACACGAAGTTGTGGTTGTAATCAAAGGCGCTTACACAATAACTGTGTACAGGAATAAATTATACATAAACAACTCCGGAAACCCAGGAATGGCGACTGCTGGCAGTGGCGATGCGCTTAGTGGCGTAATAACGGGACTGCTTTCCCAAGGCTACGATTCGCTGTTGGCTTCGGTGTTTGGGGTTTATTTGCACGGCCGTGCGGGCGATATTGCTTCGGGACAAATAGGTTATGAAGCTCTAATGGCGGGCGATATTATAGATAATTTGGGAGAAGCGTATTTGGACCTGTTCGCAAGTGAAGAGGAGGAACAAATCACAAATGATTAAATAGGAAATAATTAACCGCGAATTCACGAATAAAAATGTAAGATCATTCGTGAATTCGCAGCTTAATTTTTACATCAACCCATCAAACGTCTTCCGCAACTCAGGGTCCGAAGGTCTTGGCGCATCAGCAGAAACGATGTTTCCTTGTGGGTCTATCAATATAAATCTCGGGATTCCCAAAATGGCGTAGTCTTCCACAAATTTTGATTTCCAATTATTGTCCGCCATCAGTTGGATGCCGCCCAATTCCTTTTCAGAAACCATAGCTTTCCACTTGTCGTAATCTTTGGATTCGTCTATTGAAATGCTCACAAACTGAACATTTTTGGTGTGATAATCTTTTTCAACTTCTTTCAGTGAAGGTATCTCACGCAAACAAGGCCCACACCAAGTGGCCCAAACATCTATATACACATATTTGCCTTTTAATGTTGCCAAATCTGTAGAACCGCCTTTGTGGTTTTCATAATTGAAAGTGGGCGAGGGCTTGCCTTCTGTAATGGTTTTCAATTTGTTGTAGCGTTCGGTGAGTTTTGCTAGGTTTTCAGGACTTGGATTGCTGTTTTTATAAATAGTATAAGCTTCATCCAAAGTTCCATCTGGTTTAAGGCCGAACTGCAAATAGGAACTCATTATTTTATCTTTTGCATAACCGTTTGGAAGTGCTTCATTCACTTTTTTAAGGTACAGAACGGTTTGGCTATTATCGCCACTTTCAAAAGTTTCTTCATTCACCAACCTCGTAAAATGGGCCTCCAATAGATTTTGATATGACACGGAATTTCTAAATGCAAGGGTGTCCTTATAATTTATGTTCTTCAGTTCATCATAAAAATCGTCAGAAACTCTAAAAGCCTCATCCCCTGAATAATAACGATGCGCGTCTTTGTAGTTCTCTAACATAAGTGCGTAGGAATATTTTTCCTCTTCATCGAATTTCTTCTTAAAATTCTCATTGTCAATCTTATTTGCGGTATACAAGCTATCAATGCTTTTTTGGTTCTGGTTCAAGCGCTTTTTAAAGTTGTTTTCGCCTAATGAAAACACTTCTTTACTGTCCATTTTTTGCTCGCCCCAAAGATATTTGGTTGCCAAAAAATTATTGACATTTGCCAAATCACCTGTGTATTTTAGGCTTTCATCAAACTCGTCTGCATTTAAACTGACGGAAAGATTTTTTCCTTTTTCAAGGTAAACCTCTGTGCGTTCGCGACCTACATAAAGTTCATAAAACCCATCATTTTTTAAACGAAGGGTATCGGAAAACACACCATTTTGGTTGATGGGAATGTGGGCCTCAAAATCATTTCCATGGATAAGTGCGGTTTCTGCCGTGTTGTTTTCAACAGTTCCATTGATCACGGAATAATCTGGTTTTTCTTCTTGTTTGCAAGAAATTACAAAGAGTACTAAAACAAATAAACTTAATTTTTTCATAGTTATGAATTTTAATTGGAACGTAAAATTACATATTGTATAAATATTTCTTTCCACGATGTTTTGTTAATTTTTATTTTGAATGAATTCAATACTAAAAAATAAGCTCACTTGCTTTTGAAACAAAGAAAGGCGGCACAACAATTTAAAAATAGTATTTTTGCAAAACGAATACCTATCCAATGCAAGAAACACATTATATAAGTTCTGAAATCCTTGATTTGGTCTCCGTCAAGGAAATAATTGAAAACCATAAAACCTTATCGCTTTCTGATGAAGCGCAGCTTAATATTAAGAAGTCTCGAGAGTATCTTGTTCAAAAGATGAAGGACAACGATACGCCTGTTTACGGTATAAACACAGGTTTTGGTTCTTTGTGCAATGTGAAGATTTCTACGGAAAACCTTTCGAAATTGCAGGAAAACCTCGTGATGTCCCACGCGTGTGGCACGGGTGAATTCGTTCCAAAACCCATTATAAAGTTGATGCTATTGCTGAAAATACAATCGCTCAGTTATGGCTACAGTGGCGTACAGATTGAAACTGTGGAACGGTTGATCGATTTTTATAACAACGATATTCTGCCCGTAATTTACAACCAAGGAAGTTTGGGAGCTTCGGGCGATTTGGCACCCTTGGCGCACCTTTCGTTACCGTTGCTCGGCAAAGGCGAAGTGTATTACGGTGGCGAACGGATTTCTTCAGAAAAAATGCTGAAAAAATTCAATTGGGAACCCATTACCATGCAAGCTAAGGAAGGCTTGGCATTGCTTAACGGAACCCAGTTTATGAGTGCCTATGGCGTGTATTGCATGTTGAAAAGCTACAAACTTTCCTATTTGGCCGACTTGATTGGGGCGATTTCCGTAGATGCGTTTGATTGCAATATGAGCCCGTTCAACGCCTTGGTTCATTTGGTGCGGCCGCACAGAGGGCAAGTGAAGACCGCTGAACAGATTTTAGGGTTTTTGGAAGGAAGCGAATTGGGCTTTTCCGAAAAGAAAAATGTACAGGATCCGTATTCTTTTCGCTGTATTCCGCAGGTTCACGGGGCTACAAAGGATACATTGCATTTTGTGCACAAAACGTTTAAGACCGAAATTAATTCGGTAACCGACAATCCGAATATTTTTGTAAAAGAAGATTTGATTATTTCTGGCGGAAATTTTCACGGTCAACCTTTGGCTTTGGCGTTGGATTATTTGGCAATTGCAATGGCAGAATTGGGGAGTATTTCCGAGAGAAGAACCTACCAATTGGTTTCCGGTCTTCGGGAACTGCCTGCTTTTTTAGTAAATAATCCAGGACTTAACAGCGGGTTTATGATTCCGCAATACACCGCGGCAAGTATTGTGAGCCAGAACAAACAGTTGGCTACGCCAGCTTCGGTAGATTCCATTGTTTCTTCAAACGGGCAGGAAGACCACGTGAGTATGGGGGCGAACAGCGCCACAAAATGCTTACGGGTTATCAAAAACATTGAAACCATACTCGCCATTGAGTTGATGAATGCTTCACAAGCACTAAGTTTTAGGGAGCCAAAAAAGTCTTCGCCTTTTGTGGAGTCATTTTTAAAGCCCTATCGTTCTGTAGTTCCTTTTATTGAAAATGACAGGTTGCTGGCAGACGATATTCACGCGAGCATTGCCTTTTTGCAATCTTTGGATGTTGACGCTGATATTTTATTTGGGTAAATTTTAATTATAAAATGAAAATATTCAATATAAAAAAAATAGCATTGGTTGCGGTTTTCTCCTTCTTCGGTATTTCAGTTTTTTCGCAAAACTATAAGCCATTGCTGGACAATATTAATGAATGGCATTTTACCTCCTGTTATTTTGGGTGTTTTACAGACGTATATTACACCAATGGCGACACTATAGTTGATGGAAAAAATTATAAAATTTTAGATGGGTATCACTACATTTCCCGCACTTTTTTACTTCGTGAGGATGTGGCAAATAAAAAGGTTTATTTGAACCTCGTTTCTGCAGCAGGCAATGAGGAGTTTTTATTGTATGATTTTTCGCTGAATGAAGGAGATGTTTTCAATATGCAAAATCCGATTAGCCCTTTCCCGGAAGATGGCGGTCCTTTTGTGTTAGACTCCATTGTTGAAAGACCCTTGGTGGACGGCAATGCGTACAAGCATTTTTATTTTTCACCCACAGCCGGCAATACTAACAGCACAGAAAATGCGGTATGGATAGAGGGGCTTGGGTCACTTTCATTAATAAATGCTCCGGGAGGTCATCCAGACATAAATGCCGTAGGAAATTTGAGTTGTTTTTTTAAAAATACGGAAGCTTTTTATGTGAACTTAGACTCCATTGATGATTGTTTACCCCTTGTTTTAGGGATTAAAAAGAATAACTTAGACAATGTTATTGCCTCAAAGAAGACCAACAGCAACAATTGTATTTTGAGCAATACCCAACAAGTAAAAGATGTAACTGTTTTCGATCTTTCCGGCAAAAAACTTGAAATGATAACCAATAATGGGAAGAATTCAATATCTATTGATATGTCTAATTATCAAAATGGTTTGTATATCCTTCTAGCCACTGGGTTCGGCGACACGAAGAGGTCTTTCAAAATAATGAAGTAGGTTTATTTGGAAGAAGCGTTTTCTATCATTTCTTTCACCCAATCTTTCGCATCATCCAAGTTGCTGAAATGTTTAAACGGTTTTTTTAGAAATCTTTTTTCAATTTCTATATTACTTACTTTAAGTCCAACACCTGAAACAACTGCAAAAGCGACTAAGTTTTCAATTTTGGATGTTTTTAAATATACCATTGGATCAACGGCGTAGGAGTTTTTACGGTACGTAATATATCCGAATGGGCGCCCTTTAAAATATTCATTGGAAATGGCCACCAAGTCGTCATTATATTCGGGTATGACCGTAATTCCTTCTTTCATGACCACAACCACAAAATTTTTAAAAACTCGAATTTCTCCGAACTCAAAATGTAAAGTTTTGATCATAAAGCTATATTTAAGAATAGTTAATATACGGATTTTTAATGAGTTGTCTATAATTTCTCTGTAAAAGCAAAAAAAGAGTCCTTAAGTAGTACTTAAGAACTCTTAGTTATTGAAGTCGAAAAAAACTAAGATTCCGTAGTCTTTTTCTGTTTTTTAATATTAATGGTAAGCTCGTTCGTTTTTTCATCGAGATCCATCGTGATGGAATCGCCTTCCTGCAGACCGCTATTTATTATTTCTTCGGCCAAAGCATCTTCAATATATTTTTGAATGGCACGGTTCAATGGTCTTGCGCCGTACTGTTTGTCAAAACCTTTATCGGCAATAAAATCCTTGGCCTTTTCGGTAAGTTTAAGCTCATAACCCAATTCTGAAATACGAAGGAACAATTTGTCCAACTCAATATCAATAATCTTGTGGATGTCCTCTCTTTCCAATGGGTTGAAGACCATAACGTCATCAATTCGGTTAAGGAATTCGGGGGCGAAAGTTTTTTTCAGTGCGTTTTCTATCACGCTTTTTGTGTGTGTCTCTTCTTGGCTTTTCCGCGCCGCAGTACCAAAACCAACACCTTGCCCAAAATCCTTAATTTGACGGGCACCAATATTGGAGGTCATAATAATAATGGTATTTCTGAAATCGATCTTTCTTCCAAGACTATCGGTTAAATACCCATCGTCCAAAACCTGGAGAAGCATATTGAAAACATCGGGATGCGCTTTTTCAATTTCGTCCAAAAGAAGTACGGCATAAGGTTTTCTTCTTATTTTTTCAGTAAGCTGACCGCCTTCTTCGTAACCCACATATCCCGGAGGCGCGCCAACCAAGCGGGAAATGGAAAATTTCTCCATATACTCGCTCATATCGATTCGCACCAAAGCGTTGTCCGAATCAAACAATTCACGAGCAAGAACTTTTGCAAGCTGTGTTTTACCAACCCCTGTTTGTCCCAAAAATATAAACGAACCAATTGGTTTGTTTGGGTCTTTTAATCCCGCGCGGTTCCGTTGGATTGCTTTCACCACTTTGGCAACCGCTTCGTCCTGCCCAATCACTTTTCCTTTTATTCGGTCGGGTAGGGCGGCAAGTTTTTTACTTTCAGTTTGTGCAATTCTATTTACGGGAACGCCTGTCATCATGGAGACCACTTCTGCCACATCTTCTTCAGAAACGGTTTCTTTGTGAAGTTTAGAATCTGCCTCCCATTGTTCTTGTTCAATGGCGAGTTCTTTTTCAAGATTTTTTTCATCATCTCGAAGTTTGGCTGCTTCTTCGTATTTCTGTTTTTTTACGACCGTATTTTTCAGCTCGCGCACTTCTTCCAATTGTTTTTCAATTTCCAGAATTTTTTCGGGAACGTTAATGTTCGTGATGTGAACGCGGGAACCAGCTTCGTCTAACGCATCAATAGCTTTATCAGGAAGAAAACGCTCCGTCATATATCTATTCGTAAGCTTAACGCACGCTTCAATGGCATCATCGGTATAGATCACGTTGTGGTGCGCTTCGTATTTATCTTTAATGTTTTTAAGAATTTCGATGGTTTCTTCAACAGTCGTTGGTTCCACTATCACTTTCTGAAAACGTCTTTCAAGCGCGCCGTCTTTTTCAATATACTGGCGGTATTCGTCCAAAGTGGTCGCGCCGATACATTGAATTTCTCCCCGTGCCAACGCTGGTTTGAACATATTGGAAGCGTCCAAAGAACCCGTTGCGCCACCGGCACCAACGATTGTATGGATTTCATCAATGAAAAGAATAATGTCGTCATTCTTTTCCAACTCGTTCATCACGGCTTTCATGCGTTCCTCAAACTGGCCGCGGTATTTGGTTCCCGCCACAAGGCTCGCCAAATCTAACGTCACAACTCTTTTATCGTAAAGAATTCGGGAAACTTTTCGTTGAATAATGCGCAGTGCCAAACCCTCGGCAATGGCAGATTTACCAACGCCAGGTTCGCCAATCAGCAATGGATTGTTTTTCTTTCTTCGGCTTAAAATCTGGGAAACACGCTGTATTTCGTTTTCGCGACCCACAACGGGATCCAGTTTTCCTTCTTCGGCCATGGCAGTCAGGTCCCTTCCGAAGTTATCCAAAACAGGGGTCTTTGACTTTTTATTGGTTTTTGCGGTAGAACTGGCAAATAGATTTTCTTTACTTGCATCTTCTGCAGAAGTGTCGTCATCGTTCGGAAACGCTTCGGCACTTGGGAGGTCCATATAATCGTCGTCGTTTGTAATCATAAGTTTAAATTGGTCTTTTACCGCATCATAATCTACCTTCATTTTGTTCAGCAATTTTGTAGTGGGGTCGTTTTCATTCCGAAGAATGCACAACAGCAAATGTGCCGTATTGATGGAGTTGCTTTGAAAAAGTTTGGCCTCCAAAAAGGTGGTCTTCAGTGCCCTTTCCGCTTGACGGGTGAGGTGAAGGTTCTTTTTATCGTTTGTGTTTGTAGTGATTCCGGGATTTGCCGGGCTCAAAATTTCAACCTTTCGCCGTAGGTGGTTCAGGTCTATTGAAAGTGCGTTCAGTATAGTTACCGCTTTGCCGCTACCATCCCTTAAAAGCCCTAACATTAAATGCTCGGTGCCAATAAAATCGTGGCCCAGGCGCAGGGCTTCTTCTTTGCTGAAGGCAATTACATCTTTTACTCTGGGGGAAAAATTATCGTCCATATATATAAAATCCTCTTCTTTTAGGTACTAAATTAACCAAAATAGGACAAATACTGTTCCTCTTTGGTATCATTTTAGTAAAAGGACAAAATATCTCTTGAAATACAAAGAAGATTCCGCGATACTTATTAACGATTTCAACCCCCAAAGTTGTTAATAAATTCGTGAATAACAGATGCCAAAACCCCCTGTTAAACCTACGAAAATGTGTATCTTGCTCCATTAGTTTAACAACGATAAATAAACCTATTTTTTTATGGCTGAAGGTGAAAAAATAATCCCTATAAACATTGAAGATGAAATGAAATCTGCCTACATCGATTACTCGATGTCGGTCATAGTGTCACGCGCGCTGCCAGATGTTCGCGATGGAATGAAACCCGTTCACAGAAGGGTTTTGTTCGGAATGCACGAACTGGGCATAAGAGCCACGGGCGCCCATAAAAAATCAGCGAGGATCGTGGGAGAGGTTCTCGGTAAATATCACCCACACGGTGACACCTCTGTTTATGATGCAATGGTGCGTATGGCCCAAGAGTGGAGCTTGCGCTATATGCTGGTTGACGGCCAAGGAAACTTTGGTTCCGTTGATGGCGATAGCCCTGCCGCAATGCGTTATACCGAAGCAAGAATGCAGCGTATTTCTGAAGATATGCTTGCCGATATTGACAAGGAAACCGTTGACCACCAGTTGAATTTTGACGATACCTTAAAAGAACCAACTGTTCTCCCAACCCGTGTTCCTGGACTTTTAATTAATGGCGCATCCGGTATTGCCGTGGGTATGGCAACCAATATGCCGCCACACAACCTTACCGAAGTTATAAACGGAACCATAGCTTATATTGAAGATAACGATATCGATATCGATGGGCTTATGCAGCACATCAAAGCCCCTGATTTTCCAACGGGCGGAATTATTTACGGTTACGAAGGCGTTCGCGAAGCATTTCATACAGGCCGAGGTCGCGTTGTGATGCGGGCTAAAGCGAGTTTTGAAGAAGTGCAAGGAAGGGAATGTATCATCGTTACTGAAATTCCATATCAAGTGAACAAGGCGGATATGATTAAGAAAACCGCAGATATGGTGAATGATAAGAAAATAGAGGGCATCTCAAACATTCGTGACGAGAGTGACAGAAATGGGATGCGCATTGTTTACATTTTGAAGCGCGATGCCATTCCAAACATTGTGCTGAATACCTTATATAAATACACAGCATTGCAGTCCAGTTTCAGCGTGAACAATATTGCCTTGGTAAAAGGCAGGCCGCAAATGCTGAATTTGAAGGAATTGATTCATTATTTTGTGGAGCACCGCCATGAAGTAGTGGTTCGCCGTACCGAATATTTACTTCGAAAAGCAGAGGAACGCGCACATATTTTAGAAGGATTGATTATTGCTTCCGATAATATTGACGAAGTGATCCGCTTGATTCGTGCTTCTTCCAACGCAGACGAAGCAAGGGAAAAGTTGATGGAAGCTTTCAAGCTTTCAGAAATACAAGCCAAGGCCATTGTTGAAATGCGCCTTCGTCAGTTGACGGGGCTGGAGCAGGACAAACTGCGCAGTGAGTATGAAGAACTGATGAAAACCATTGAGGATTACAAGGAAATTCTTGCCAGCAAAGAGCGCAGAATGCAGATAATCAGAGAAGAACTTGAGGAAATCCGCACAAAATATGGCGATGAGCGCCGTTCCACCATTGAATATGCTGGCGGAGACGTTAGCATTACCGATTTAATTGCGGACGAGCAAGTAGTGTTGACCATTTCACACGCAGGTTATATTAAGCGTACTTCACTTTCAGAATACAAAACCCAACATAGAGGTGGAGTGGGCCAAAAAGCTTCGGCTACACGAAATGAAGATTTCTTGGAGCACCTTTTCGTGGGGACCAATCACCAATATATGTTGTTCTTCACCCAAAAAGGAAAATGTTTCTGGATGCGCGTGTTTGAAATTCCCGAAGGAACAAGAACTTCAAAAGGAAGGGCAATTCAAAATCTAATAAACATTGAGCCGGACGATAAAGTGAAGGCTTTTATCTGTACCCAAGATTTAAAGGATGAAGAATACATAAACAGTCATTATGTTATTATGGCCACCAAAATGGGACAGGTAAAGAAAACGCCTTTGGAGCAATATTCAAGACCAAGAACAAACGGTATTAATGCTATCACTATTCGTGAGGATGATGAATTGCTTGAAGCAAAATTGACTACGGGTAATAGCCAAGTAATGTTGGCAGTACGCTCCGGAAAAGCCATTCGTTTTGAAGAGGAAAAAACGAGATCCATGGGCCGAAACGCTTCCGGTGTTCGCGGAATCAGGCTCGGCGATAAAAATGACGAGGTTATAGGTATGATTGCTGTAAATGAAAATGATTCCGACATTCTTGTTGTTTCCGAAAACGGTTACGGAAAAAGGTCGTCCATAGATGATTACCGAATTACCAACCGCGGTGGAAAAGGAGTGAAAACCATAAATATTACCGAAAAAACGGGTAAATTGGTCGCCATCAAAAATGTAACCGATGATGATGATTTAATGATTATCAACAAATCGGGTATTGCTATCAGGATGGCCGTTACCGACCTACGTGTTATGGGCCGCGCCACACAAGGGGTGCGATTGATAAAAGTGAGGGAAGACGATGCCATTGCCGCAGTAGCAAAAGCGATGAAGGATGATGATGAAGATGAAAACGAAGGTGAAGAAAACGGAGACATCACTGATGAAAACAACGATGGCACAAATCTTGACAATAACGAAACTCAAACCGAAAATAACGAATAAACCATAACACATGAAAACACGAATTTTAATAACAGGACTGGCCTTTGTGTCTGCTATTTCATTTGGACAAAAAAAGGAAATAAAAAACGCCGAAAAAGCCATAAAATCCAATAAATACAGTGAAGCTATAACTTATTTGAATGAAGCAGAATCTATGATGGGGTCTATGGACAATGATTTGAAAGCACAATTTTACGCCGCAAAAGGAGAAGCACTATTTGGTTCAGGAAGTTCAGATTATACCAAACTAAAAGGTGCTGCCGAAGCATTTAGTAAAGCACTTGAATTGGATCCAAAAATGAGTGAGCAGTTATCCGCTCCATTGCAGAACCTGCGTGCCGCTTTAATTAATGGTGCCATTAAAGATCAGAACGCGCAGCAGTACAAAATGGCGACTGACAAACTATATACCAGTTATACGGTGAGCAAAGATCCTTCCGATCTGTATTTTGCTGCAGGGAATGCCGTTAACGGAAAAGATTATGACACTGCTATAAAATACTATCAAATGCTGTTGGATACCGGTTACACAGGCGAAACTTCAGAATTTGTAGCCACTCGAAAAGAAACTGGCGAAGTAGAAGCTTTTGATTCCGAAAATCTTCGGAACATCGCAATAAAATCTGGGGAATTCATCAAACCGGAAAAACGTGTTACCGAATCAAGAAAAGGGGAAATACTTCGCAACATGACCCTTATTTATATTGAACAGGGAAATACCGAAAAAGCAATGGCGGTAATGAAAGCTGCCCGGGCCGAAAACCCCAATGATGTTTACCTAATGCGCGCCGATGCTGATATGAGTTATAAAATGGGGGATATTGAAAGATACAATGAGTTGATGAACAAAATTGTTCAATCAGACCCAGAGAACCCTGAAATTTATTTTAACCTGGGTGTTGGAAGTGCAGAAATCGGGAACAACGTTAAGGCTGTTGAATATTATGAAAGAGCTTTGGAACTTAACCCAGATTACGAAGCAGCACTCATAAATTTATCGGTTATAAAACTTTCCGGCGAAGACAAATTGGTGGAAGAAATGAACAGTTTAGGAAATTCCAGGGCAGACAATCAAAAATATGAAGAACTGAAACAACAGCGCAAGAATATATATATAGAAACCATGCCCTATTTGGAGAGAGCACTGAAACTAAATCCCAATAACGCGGAAGTGGTCAGAACCTTGATGAACATTTATGGACAACTTGCCGAGGACGCAAAATACAAAGAGATGAAAGCGAAACTTGACTCTTTGGAAAAGAAGGGATAATTTAAGTTCCGAATAAACATAAAAGTAGAAACCCTCGAAATTTCGGGGGTTTTGCTTTTTAGACAATTCGTTTAATAACGCGGAGCTTATGGGTGTGGTTGCGCAGTTCATAATTAAAAATTCCGCTGTGGTCCAAACGGTCTATTCGCACTTTTCCGTGAGCGTGGATAATGTAATTGTCCTTCATTATAATGCCAACGTGTGTAATATTTCCTTCTTCGTTGTCAAAAAACGCCAAATCGCCAGGCTCACTTTCTTCAATAAAACTCAGTGCTTCGCCTTGCGTTGCTTGCTGGCTTGCATCTCGAAGCAGTCTATACCCATTCATTTTATAAACCATTTGGGTGAAACCACTGCAATCAATTCCAAAAGGGGTTTTGCCTCCCCACAAATAAGGAGAATTCAAATAGAGTAGGGCAGTTTCAATTAAATGTTCTTTTGGAAGAATTTTGGAAATCGATTTTCCCTCAAAATGATGCTTCAAATATTCCGAGGATGAAACGTTGCTTCCCAAACAAATGGAGAACAATTGATTGTCCTGAGCGGTAACAAAATCTACCAAATCTGAAGAAAACCTGAGTTCCTTCTCTTCAAAATCTGAATATTCCTCTTCGGTAATATTTACAAATTGTTTGTTGTCAATCCAGCCTTCATAATTGTCAAAAGCCAAACGGATACGGCTCCATTTTTTGCGAGTTTCCAGTATTTTGAACTGTTCGCCGTAAAGTAGTTGCGACACCATTTCACTCGCATCGGAAGCTTCGGCTCGAAGGGGCACAATACTTAAATTACTGATACCGTAATCCATTCAAAAGTTATTGATACTATTTACGGGTTTTTTAGATACGTTCAATGACCATTGCAGAAGCACCGCCGCCGCCGTTACAGATTGCTGCTGCACCAATTTTGGCGTTGTTTTGTTTCAAGACATTAAGAAGTGTAATCAAAATGCGAACGCCACTACATCCAAGTGGATGGCCTAAAGAAACAGCGCCGCCGTTCACATTTACGTTGCTGTCGTTAAGCCCTAAAATTTTCATATTTGCAAGACCCACAACCGCAAATGCTTCGTTGAATTCAAAATAATCTACATCTTTAATAGCTATTCCGGCTTTGGCAAATGCTTTTGGAAGTGCTTTTGCAGGGGCGGTAGTAAACCATTTTGGCTCTTGTGCGGCATCGGCATAACCTTTAATATACGCCAATGGTGTAAGACCCAATTCTTTCGCCTTGGCCTCGCTCATCAAAATCATTGCAGCAGCACCGTCGTTTATGGTTGATGCGTTTGCGGCGGTAACGGTTCCATCTTTTGAAAAGACGGGACGCAAAGTGGAAATTTTGTCCATTTTCACGTTTTTGTATTCTTCGTCTTCGGAAAATATAATAGGTTCACCACGTCGTTGGGGTACTTCAACTGAAATTACTTCCTCCTTAAATTTTCCATCGGCCCAAGCTTTTGCGGAACGCTCATAAGATTGAATTGCGAAAGCATCTTGGTCTTCGCGCGAAAAATTATATTCCGTAGCACAAAGATCTGCGCAGGTTCCCATCGCGTTGTGATCGTAGGCATCTACCAAACCATCTTTTTGCATTCCGTCAATTAAAGTAGCGGGTCCAAATTTTGTTCCGTTGCGCATATGCACGTAATGAGGAATGTTGCTCATGCTTTCCATTCCGCCGGCAACCACAACATCTGCATCACCAAGGGCAATGGTTTGTGCGGCCTGCATCACAGCTTTCATTCCAGATGCGCAAACTTTATTTATTGTCGTACAAGGCACGGTGTCAGAAAGTCCGGCACCCAAAGCAGCTTGTCTTGCGGGTGCTTGACCCACACCAGCTTGCACTACATTGCCCATAAAAACTTCCTGCACCAAACTTGGGTCAAGGTTTATTTTTTTTAAAGCACCTTTAATTGCTGCTGAACCCAATTGGGCGGCGGTTAGTGAAGAAAGGCTTCCCATAAAACTACCAATTGGCGTTCTAACTGCGGATACTATAACTACTTTATTGCTCATGCTACTGTTTTTTTATTTTTAATAAGGACTGCGAAATTACGGATTTCCATCTTAAAAATCAATCTTTGCAAGTATTGGTTTTGGGATAACTCGTTCCTTATTTATACCTTTACTTTAAGTTATAATTATATGAAGAACCTTTTTTCTTTGTTCGCCAGAAACCAATCCCTTATTTACAAGGTTTTTCTTTTCATAATCGCCACGCTTTTAATTATTTATCTTTTGCCGAAGGGTGGCCAGTTCAAGTACAATTTCCAAAAAGGGAAACCTTGGCAGTATGAAAACCTGTACGCTCCATTCAGTTTCACAATAAAGAAAAACGATGATACATTAAAGAGGGAGCGAGAACAAATACGCACCAATTCCATCCCTTATTTTGAATATGATGGTGATGTGGAAGGGGACGTTTCAGAAAATTTTCGCGACAATCTCAAAACGAAATATGTAGACAGCCTTCACAAAACTCCTGAAAAAACGGTTGAAAGAGTGGGGGAGTCTTTTATTTCCGAAACCTATAAAAACGGCGTTACCGATGAAATCCATGCCTATGATGACGACAAACTCATTTACTTAAAAAAGGGCAACGAGATTGAGGAGCGCAACTATTCCCAACTTTTCAAAAAAGTGAATTTAAACAAGAAGGTTCGGGAATTGGTTGAAAAAAACAAGATTGAGGACGTTCAAGTGCTTCTTTACAATACGCTAAATGAAGTTTTTCAGCCCAATGTGAAGCTAAACACAAAGCTCACCGAAGCCGCCATAGAAGCCGAGATCAATGCACTGAACCCAAACCGAGGGATTATTGAAAAAGGAGGACGCATCATCGCAAAAGGCGAGGTGGTTGAAGGCGATAAGTTTCAAATATTGAATTCGTTAAAAGCGGAATTTGAAAGCCAAATATGGAGCAAAAACAATTATCTGTGGTTGTTGGTAGGTTACTCTATGCTAGTCTCATTGGTGTTTTTGATGCTTTTTCTCTTTCTGAAAAATTACAGGCCCTACATTTATAACAACAACACAAAGGTAACCTTTATATTTTTCAACATTCTTTTAATGGTTTTCCTCACCACGCTGGTGCTGAAAGTACATGCCGATTATGTTTATGTAGTGCCAATATGTATTTTACCACTTATCCTGAAAGCTTTTTTTGACCCGCGCGTGGGGCTTTTTGTTCACGTTTTGACCATTCTTTTGCTCGGCTTTATTGTTCCGAACAGTTTTGAATATATGTTTCTGCAGTTCATTGCGGGAATTGTTACCATTCTTACCGTTTCTGAACTGTACAAACGCGCCAATCTGTTTATCTCCGTAGGGCAAATTACTTTGATTTATATACTTGGATATTTCGCCTTTTTTGTAATTCAGGAAGGGAACATACAGACGCTTCAGTGGGAAAATTTTGGATATTTCATTCTTTGCGGGTTGGCAACACTTTTTGCACATCCTTTGATTTATTTTTATGAAAAAATCTTCGGATTGGTTTCAGATGTTTCATTGCTGGAGCTGAGTGATACCAATTCAAAATTGCTGAAAGAACTTTCAAACAAAGCCCCGGGAACGTTTCACCATTCGTTGAACGTGGCAAATTTGGCCGAAGCCTCTGCAAACGAAATTGGGGCCAACAGCATGCTCGTCCGCGTCGGTGCACTTTATCACGACGTTGGAAAAATGCTGAACCCAACAATGTTTACTGAAAACCAGGCAAACTCCATCAATTCACACAATGAATTGGACCCCAAGGAAAGCGCCAAAATAATTATCGATCACGTAATAAAAGGAATTGAAATAGCCCGAAAAAACAATCTGCCCGACAGGGTGATTGATTTTATTCGCACCCACCACGGAACCAGTTTGGTGTACTATTTTTATAAAAAGGAAAGAGAGCAGCAGGGCCAAGCCAACAAAGAAGATTTTATCTATCCCGGTCCCATTCCTTTTTCAAAAGAAACCGCAATATTGATGATGGCTGATAGTGTTGAGGCTGCCAGTAAGAGTTTGAAGGAACCTTCTTCCTCTATAATTGATGAATTTGTTGAAAAGATAATCAACAACCAAATGGCGCAGGGTCAGTTTTTAAATGCGAATATTACTTTCAAGGAAATTGAAACCATTAAAAAGGTATTAAAGAAGAAACTTAACAATATTTATCATCTTCGGGTGGAGTATCCTGAATGATATATGTGAGTGAAAAATTAGTTTCAGAATTTTGTAATCTGCTCATTAAGAGAGGGGTTTTAATTTCTGAAAAAAACGTAAAATATTTGTTGCGTTATAGCATTTATAAAGTTACATTTGCAACCGCATTTTAGGATGACACGTTCATAAAAATTGGAGAGGTGCCGGAGTGGTAACGGAGCAGATTGCTAATCTGTCGACGGGCAACCGTCGCCAGGGTTCGAATCCCTGTCTCTCCGCATTATAGAGTTTCAACAAAAGCTCCAAATTTACAGTGAACAATAGTATAATTACTGTTCACGGGGTGTAGCGTAGCCCGGTTATCGCGCCTGCTTTGGGAGCAGGAGGCCGCAGGTTCGAATCCTGCCACCCCGACAAAAACCGAACTGTACGTTCGGTTTTTTTGTTTATTATTGGTCGCGTAGCTCAGCTGGATAGAGCATCCCGATTTCCAATCGGGACGTTCACAGGGGAGTTAAAATAAAATAATAATGGTCGCATAGCTCAGCTGGATAGAGCACCTGCCTTCTAAGCAGGCGGTCGAAGGTTCGAATCCTTCTGCGATCACAGATAATCCCCTACTAAGGGGATTTTTTGTATGAAATATTTAGTATATATATTGTATTCAAAGGAACTGGACAGATATTATATTGGCCATACAGGAGAGACAATCGCAGAACGTCTAAGAAAACATCTTTCTAATCATTCTGGTTATACTTCAAAAGCCAAGGATTGGGAATTAAAATACACTGAAGAATATCCTTCCAAAAAAGATGCGTACGCACGAGAGTTGGATATCAAAAGAAAAAAATCCATTAAATTTATTCAAAATCTCATTAGCTCAGCTGGATAGAGCATCCCGATTTCTAATCGGGACGGTCGAAGGTTCGAATCCTGCTGCGATCACTTTGAATCCTCATTTTTTGGGGATTTTTGTTTGTAGGATTTATAGTTTTGAACAAACCACCATCTCCTTCTTACCTTCCAAATTGGTTACAAAAAATAAATAAACACTTCCGCCTTCCGCAATTTTCCACTTTTTACGAAGGGTTTCTACCGATTCGGGAAAGTTTCGGGTGGCGATGTTTGCTTTTTTGAGAGTGAGAGCGCGCCGCATTTCAGACTTGTTATATGGCACTACTTCTTCAATCAAAAAAGTTCTTCCCGGAAAATCCATCAAAGTTTCGCTCGTGTAAAGATGTGTGTTTTTGTGAAGTTTTTTCACCTTCAGTTTTTCCGAAATTAATTCGAAAGCACCGCTTTTCAAGATTGCGGCATTGGGTTCGTAAAGATATTCTTGCAGAAAACAATATTCAGCTTCGCCAGTTTCACTCCACTCAAAATCAAAAGTTTCCGCACCAGATTTTTTAATATTGATTGTTTTGATTTTTTGTTCATCGGAAGCATTTTTTTGGAGTAACCAAAGCAGCTCCTTCACTTCGTTTTCAACTGCTACTATATGAATTTCTGAAACATGCTGCAATTCATTCAAGCCTACCGAAATATCCAGCATTGGCGAAGTTTTCAAAAGAAACTGATTGCAATGATTTAATATTTCAGAAATATTTTCAGGGATGTTGGGTTGGCAATCCTTCAGAAAAAAAACTTTGCCTTTGCTGTCGTGGCGGCGGGAAGGATCAGCATAAATTACATCGTATTTTTTGCTTAAAACGGCTTTCAAACCATTTTCGGGAAGACAATAAATATTATGTTTTCCGAAAACTTCAAAATTGTGTTTTGCAATTTCAGAAAGCTCGGTGTTGGTTTCAAAATGATCTACTTCAGAAAATTTTTCAGAAAAGAAAAAACTGTCCACACCAAAACCACCCGTTATATCTGCCAAAGTAGTTCCGGTGACGAGTGATGCTTTGTAAGTAGCTGTTATTTCAGAAGAAGTCTGCTCTAAATTTAGTTTCGGGGGAAACAAAATATTTGACATTCCAAACCAAGTTGGCAACTTTTTTTCAGCTTTCTTCCTGCTTTCTATTTGCTGCATCAATTCCTGCACCGTAACGTTTTCAAAGGGACTTCCGGCGAAGGCAAGTTTGGAAACTTCGCCGTCAAAATTTCGTATAAAATCCTGTACTTCGGTATTTAAAAGTGCTGTGTTCAAAAATTATTAAAGATTTCGGGTAAGGCGTTGCACAATTTTATATTCCGAAAGAAATTCTTTGGCAATCACTTTTAACGCCGTATAGGTAGGAACGGCGAGGATCATTCCTGGAATACCAAATAAAAATCCTCCGGTGAGAATTGCAATAAAAATTTCCAAGGGATGGGAACGTACACTGCGCCCAAAAATAACGGGTTGTGAAATTAAATTATCAAAAAGTTGTGCCAAGGCATAACCACCCGAAACAATCAGCAATAATGGCAACAGTCCTGAAGAAAAATCGGCGCCAAGATTGTTGGAAACCACCACGAGCAGCATCAAAATCCACCCGATGATTGGGCCCAAATAGGGAACAATATTCAAAAAAGCACAGATCAACGCAACTGCCACGGCATCAGTAATGTCCAAATAAAGCAGGAGTACAGAATAGAATAGGGCAAGTATGAAAATCTGCAATAAAAGACCAATGAAATATCTGGAAAGCAATTCCTTTATTTTTATTAAAATCCGTTTGAACTTTTCTTCATCACCACTATTTGCAAAGGCGAGCACAGAGCGGGCTATCAGGTTTTCATCCTTCAACAGAAAAAAGGAAATGAACAATACCGAGAATATACCAACAATGGTGCTGCCAATATTTCCGAAGAAAACATCAATAAAACTGGGAATAATTTCCTTATCAAAATTCTGTACGTAGGGAGTACGTTTTATTGCTTCAACTATCTGAAAGTGATCCACACCAAGATAATCACTGGCCTGGATATTTAGTTCGTTCAAATCGCGCTTTACCTGCACAAAATCTATTTGGGAAATGTGTTTTCCCTGTTCAATAATTATGGGTATGAAAATGCTGAGCAGCAAACTAAAGATGCCAATGCTCAATAGAAGGGTGACAACAGAAGCGAAAGTATTCCCGAATTTAAGCCTTCTTTTCAAAAACAATACAACGGGCCTTCCTATCAACGAAAGGACGAGTGCCAGGCCAATATAGAGAATGAGTGCCTGGATTTCATATAAAAACCATACTAAAAGAAAGATGCCCGTCAATACGGCCAATGCTCTTAAAATACCGAGGGTTATTGCTTTTGCGGTGATCTTCACAACGTAAATATACTATATTCCGAAGTAGAAAAAATCAAAGTTTTGTTAAGGATTACGGATGACGGTTGAAAGATGACCGATGGCCGTTGCCGCTGGACGAATGGATTTTTTCAGCTAATTCTCAAAAACGTATTTAACAATATTGGCACCCATTTGCAGGGCTTTCAGTCTGACATCCTGCGGGTCGTTGTGCACTTCGGGATTTTCCCAGCCATCGCCAAGGTCGGTTTCAAAAGTGTAGAGCAAAACCAATCTGTCTTCCACAAAAATACCAAAAGCTTGTGGCGGCCCGCCGTCGTGCTCGTGAATTTTTGGCATTCCCTGCGGAAACTTATAAAAATAATTAAACATCGGGAAATTGGCTGGAAGCTCTTTCAGCTCCTTGTTTGGAAAAATTTTCACGATTTCCTTCCTAATATATTGGTCCATTCCGTAATTGTCGTCAATGTGAAGAAAGCCACCGCTCGTTAAATAGTTTCGAAGGTTTTCAGCTTCTTCTGCAGAAAAGTAAACATTTCCGTGCCCCGTCATATGCACAAATGGATAATCAAAAATATCTACACTTCCCGGGGTAACGGTTTCGGGTTTTGCCTTTATGGCAGTGTCAATATGTTCGTTACAAAATTTCACCAAATTGGGAAGTGAGGTTGGGTTTGCATACCAATCGCCACCGCCGCCGTACTGTAATAACGCAATTTCCTGCGCAGAAATGTTTCCAATTCCAATAGCAATCGGGAGGAAAAAGAAAACTGAAAAAAGTATTTTTCGCATAGTTTTCAAAAGTACGAAATAGGGGAGATAAACCTAACAGGTTTTCAAAACCTGTTGGGTTATTTCACTATTCATTAATAAAAGCAACACTATGACAAGCAACAACGGCCGCTGTTTCTGTCCGCAAACGGCTTTCACCCAAAGTTACGGGAATAAATCCCGCCTGTTTTGCAAGTTCTATTTCTTTCGAAGAAAAATCGCCTTCGGGACCGATGAGGATGGTTATTTTTTTATTAGGAATAAGTATGGATTTCAAGGATTTTTTATCGGTCTCTTCGCAATGTGCAATACATTTTAAACCTTCGGAAGTTTTTTCTGAATTGATAAAATCTTTAAAGGGAACGACTTCGTTCAAAATAGGTAAATACGCTTTCAGCGATTGTTTCATTGCGCTTTGCAGGATTTTTTCATAGCGTTCCGGTTTTATGGTTTTTCGTTCGCTGTGGTCGCAGATTATTGGTGTGATTTCTGTAATTCCAATCTCCGTGGCTTTTTCCAAAAACCATTCGTAGCGGTCGTTCAGTTTTGTGGGTGCCACGGCCAAGTGGAGCTGATAGGGCGGTGGTGGCTGGGTTTCTTCGGAAAGAATTTTTACCAAACATCCTTTTGGGTTTGCACTTATTATTTCCGCAGAAAAAAAGGAACCTTTCCCATTTGTTATTTTGAAAGTATCGCCTTCCTTCATCCGCGAAACCTTCGCAATGTGGCGGCTTTCTTCTTTGTCAAAAGCTATTTCTTTTGAATTTTCTGAAATGGTTGGGTTGTAAAAAAGCTGCATCTATACTGTTTGTTTATTTTTGATTCTTGCTTTTACCCCAGCCCGCCGCGGCGGGAGCTAATACTTGCTCCCTTTTAGGGGTTGGGGGTCAATTTTGTTTTTGCGTGCGCAATGCCTATTTCAGTCCATTGCTGCAGTTTTTCTTCGGTATCGAAACCTTGGGTGGTTACAAAAATAAATTCTTTCATCGGTTTTCCTGTAAAATCCATTGGACCAACAAATGGGTTGCGCAACATTTCCTCCATTTTTTCACGGGGCACCCGCACCATAAGTCGCTCTTTGGTTTCGCCTACACACATTTTTCCTTTGAAAAGAAAGCACGTGCCGCCGAACATTCGCTTTTCCTCAATGTCGTTTTTCCAAGGAATGAGTGCTACCCTTATTCGTTTTAATATTTCCTGCCTGCCGGCAGGCACGGCTTCGGAATTGGGATTCATTTATAAATTTTTCAACTTCAACTTCATCAAAACTTCATCCGTGCCGAAGCCACCACATTATTTTCGGCAAAATTTTGGGTTTTGTATTTCAGTTCGCCCACAATGGCAATCATTGCGGCATTATCTGTACAAAACTCGAATTTAGGGATGTGGGTTGTCCATCCGTATTTTTTTTCAGCTTCTTTCAAAGCAAAGCGAATTCCGCTATTTGCTGAAACTCCGCCACCAATGGTTATTTCTTTTATACCTGTTTTCTTTACCGCGTTTTTCAGTTTATCCATTAAATAATCAACTATTGTAAACTGAAGACTTGCGCATATATCTTCAATATTTTCCGAAATAAAATCGGGGTTTTTGGCTACTTCTTTTTCAACAAAATAAAGCACCGAAGTTTTCAAGCCACTAAAACTAAAATCCAAAGGATTCACTTTTGGTTTTGGAAATTTAAAGGCTTTTGGGTTTCCTTTTTGTGCGAATTTGTCAACTAACGGGCCACCGGGATAGGGCAGACCTAGGATTTTGGCACTTTTGTCAAAGGCTTCGCCCACGGCATCGTCTATGGTTTGGCCAATTATTTCCATTTCAAAATAATCGATCACTTTCACAATCTGTGTATGGCCGCCGCTAATGGTCATCGCCAAAAACGGAAAGTTGGGTGCTGTTTGTCCTTCAGCTTTAATAAAATGTGCTAAAATATGGGCTTGCATATGGTTCACATCTATCAGCGGAATGCCCAAACCCATGGCCAAAGATTTTGAAAATGAGGTTCCTACGAGTAGAGAACCCATCAAGCCAGGTCCACGCGTAAAAGCAATAGCAGATAACTGTTTTTTGTCGATATTTGCTTTGCGTAAAGCTTGGTGCACCACGGGAACGATATTTTGTTGGTGCGCCCTCGAGGCAAGCTCAGGAACCACCCCGCCGTATTGCTCGTGAATTGCCTGCGTGGCCACAACATTGCTCAGTATTACGCCGTTGTTGATTACGGCCGCAGCAGTGTCGTCGCAGGAAGATTCAATACCGAGGATGTAACAATCATTTTGTGTCAAAGCAAAAGAGGTATATTTATTGGGTGTAAAAATATAAAATTTATAGAGACCGTCTATTCGTTATTAATGTAGATAAAGGGTTTATAGATAATTTTGTTTTAAATTTTAGGGTAGGATAAATTTTATATTTTACCTCTCCCGTCCCGAGAATTCGGGAGCCAGAAAATGACAGTTTCGACCTCTCCCAAGGAGAGGTAAATTGGACTCTCTTCGGGGAGATTTATAGATTAAAACTTTAAAAGCGTATCAAAAAACTTCGGAAAATAATAGTTCGCACCTTCGTAATCATTGTATTGCTGCTCGTGCTTATAGTGATTATTTTTTCTATTCCTTCAGTTCAAACTTGGGCCGCAAAAAAAGTTACGACCAAGCTTAATGAAACCTACGGCACCGACATCAACATTAAACGTTTGGGCCTAAACTGGAAAGGCGAAGTGGACATTCGGGAAGTTTATATTGCCGATCATCACCAAGATACGTTGATTTACAGCAAAGAGGTGCAGACCAATATTATCAGTTTTCAAAACTTGATAAAAGGCAAATTAGGTTTTGGAAATATTGCGCTGGACCACGCCAAATTCTACGTTAAAACTTACAAAGACGAAGAAACCGACAACCTTTCCATTTTTGCAAAAAAGTTTGATACGGGCAAGCCAAGTACTTCGCCTTTTTCGCTTTTTAGCAATGATGTGACTTTAACCAATAGCAGAGTTAAGATTACTGACGAAAATCTTGAAAACCCCGACATTTTCATTTTGAACAACGTGAATATAGTTGCGGATAATTTTAAAATTAATGGCCCTGAAGTTAAAGCCAATATTAAAGAATTGTCATTAGTTGCCACACGCGGAATTACCATTAAAAATTTGCAAGCGGATTTTTCATATACCGAAACAAATATTACGTTGAAAGATATGAATTTGGAAACCACGGAATCAAAGATTATTGGCGATGTGGATTTGGATCATTCCAAAAACGGAATGGCCGATTTTGTGAATGAAGTGGTGATAACAGCTAATTTGAAAGATTCAAAAGTGGCAACAAACGACTTGAACGCATTTTATAACGAATTTGGCCCAGACCAATTGATTTTGCTGGACACCGAGCTAAAAGGAACCCTAAATAATTTTACCGTAAACAATTTAAAACTGCAAACTGGCGATACCGATATTCAAGGCGATTATGCTTTTCAAAATATTTTGGATGCAGAAAAGGAATACGCCATTACTGCGAAAAATCACAACATTTCTACGAATTATTTTGATTTGCGAAGGTTTATGCCACGGGTTTTGGGCGATGTGGTCCCTGCGGAACTGAAAGAATTGGGAAGTTTCAACTTTAGTGGGAATACTACAATAATTGGCAATGAACTGAACACGAAAAGTGACCTACGAAGCGGAATAGGGCAGGCCAATGTAGATTTAAAGATGGGCAATATCAACAATATTGACATAGCTTATTACAAAGGAAATGTGGTATTGAAAAATTTTAATCTCGGAAAAATAGCTAAAACCACTTCGCTGGGAAAAATGACCGGGAATCTTGATTTTGATGGGCGCGGATTCAGCAAAACCACCGTGAACACCGAAATTTCCGGAACGATTTCATCTTTTGATTTTGAAGGATATAGTTATCAAAACATTGAAGTATCCGGCAAGTTGAAGAATCCACTTTTCAATGGCGAGCTTTCCATTGACGACCCCAATTTAAAACTTCAGTTTAAAGGATTGATAGACGCTTCAAAAGAAACAAACCATCTTGACTTTGAGGCTGATGTGGAATTTGCCGAATTGAATAAATTGAACCTTATAAAACGCGACAGTATTTCGGTATTTACAGGAAAAGTAGTGGTGGATATGGATGGAAAGACTATTGACGACGTAGTAGGGACCATCAATTTCAGCCAAACATTTTATCAAAACGAACGCGACAACTTTTATTTTGACGATTTTACGATTACCTCTTCTTTTGAAGGCCCTAAACGAACTATAGAGATCAATTCGCCAGATATTATAAACGGCAAGATTTCGGGAGAATTTTTAATCGAGGACATCCCGAACCTTTTTCAGAACGGGATAGCTAGTATTTATGCGAACTATATTCCGCAGGAAGTGACTACCAATCAATACATCGATTATGAATTTGTGGTTTACAACAAGATTGTTGACGTCTTTGTACCGCAATTGAAACTGGGCGACAATACGCGGGTAAAAGGTTCGGTTTCTTCGGATGAATCTAAGTTTAAACTTGATTTCCGTTCACCGGAGATTATTCTTTTTGACAATTACATCAGCAAGCTAAACATTCAGGTAGATAATGATAACCCGTTGTACAACACTTATATATCTGCCGATTCAGTTTATACGGGCTTTTATAATTTGAAGGATGTGAACATCATCAACAAAACCTTGAACGATACGATGTATGTGCGTTCGGAATTTAAAGGTGGAACGAAGAAAGAAGACCTTTTCAACCTTTCGCTTTATCACACTATTAACCCTGAGGGAAAATCGGTTATCGGTGTAAAAAAATCAGACATTACTTATAAAGGCAATGTTTGGTATTTAAACGAAAAGAACAACCGTTTGAACAAGGTTGTTTTTGACGATAATTTTAAGGAAATCCGAATAGATTCGTTGGTGCTGAGCCACAATGAACAATCAATACAAATGGCGGGGACACTGCGCGATTCCACCTATAAAGATATAAAGGTGCGCTTTAAGGATGTAAATATTGGCGATGTAACACCCGAAATAGACAGTCTGCGCCTAAAAGGAAATATGAACGGAAAGTTTGATTTTCTTCAGAAAAACGGAGCCTATTACCCCAACAGTTCCGTTACCATTGATGACGTTACTATAAACGAAATTCACTTCGGCGATTTGGATTTAAAAATTGACGGCAATGAAGACCTCACAAAATACAGGATAAACACTTCGCTTACCAACAACAACGTAAAGTCAATAAACGCTGTGGGGGAGATAGATGTTTCTGCCAAAAACCCGCAAATACAGATGAATGTTGACCTAAATCAGTTCAATTTGCAGGCGTTCAGCCCCTTTGGCGGCGACGTGATAACGGACATTCGGGGACTAATAACTGGAAATGCAAAAGTATCCGGCAATTATAAATCACCCGATATTTTGGGGCGCTTTACCTTGGAAAACAGTGGTTTGAAAATTCCGTATTTGAACACGGATTTTGATATTGAAAACAACGCACAAATTATTGTCACCAAAAATAAGTTAGAAATTAACCGTACAAATATTCAAGACACAAAATATAAAACCGATGGGATACTCTACGGAAATGCAACCCACACCAATTTTGGCAATTGGGCATTGAATCTTCATATTGAAGCTCCGGACAGATTATTGGTCTTGGACACTCCGCCAGAGGAAGATGCACTGTATTACGGAACTGCTTTTATAAGCGGAAAGGCAGACATAGAAGGGCCTATAAATGAATTAGAAATAAATGTTGATGCTACAACTGAAAAAGGGACAACTTTTAAAATACCCATCAGCGATACGGAATCTATCAGCGATGATTCCTTTGTCCATTTCCTTTCTCCAAAAGAAAAAGAGGCGCGTATTAATGGGGAAACGTTAGTTTCTGAGGAAAAGAAGGGGCTGACACTCAAATTTGAATTGGACATCAATAAAAACGCAGAAGTGGAAGTGGTGGTAGATAAAGTGAACAATTCCACTTTGAAGGGACGTGGAGCTGGAATACTTTTGATTGAAATAAACACTAAGGGGAAATTCCAGATGTATGGCGATTTTCAAGTGTATGAAGGACAGTATGATTTTCGATATGGCGGCATCATTCAGCGAAATATTGAGGTAGTGCCTGGCGGAAACATAAATTGGGACGGGGCTCCCGAAAAAGCGAAATTAAACTTGAGTGCGGTTTATAGAACAGAAGCCAACCCCTCGGTTTTACTGGACAATCCTTCCATTAACACAAAAATACCAGTGGAAGTTTATGTAGGTTTAAATGGTGAGCTTGCCCAACCTGAGCTTAAGTTTAGCATTGATTTTCCCCGCGTAAGTTCCACTCTAAAAAGCGAGCTGCAGTACAAACTGCAAAATCAGGAGCAGATGCAGAACCAAGCACTTTTTCTGTTGGCTTCCAACTCATTTGTGAATGACAACTATGCAGGTTCCAACGCTTTTGCTGGCACGGTGGCTGATAGGGTTTCTTCGCTTGTGAATAATATATTTGCGGCCCAAGGTGGTAAATACCGTTTAGGTTTGGATTATTCAGTTGGCAATAGAACCCCAAACCAAGAAACCGCAGACCGTATTGGACTTACAGTTTCAGCAAATATTAGCAAACGCATCCTCATCAATGGAAAAGTGGGCGTGCCCGTGGGTGGTGCGAACGAAACCGCAGTGGCTGGCGATATTGAAGTGCAATGGCTCATTAACGAAGACGGAAGCCTGCGAATGAAATTCTTTAACCGCCAGGCTGATTTGCAGTTTATTGGCGAGGATCAAATTTTTGAGCAGGGAATGGGAATCTCCTATTCGGTGGATTTCAATACTTTTCAGGAGTTGATGCGAAAATTATTCAATAAGAAAATGACTTTGGAGATGGAACAGCCCGTAACGCCGGACGAGAACAGTTACCCCGTGGATTTTAAACCAAAGGGAACCAAAACGGAAGAGGATGGTGAGTAGGTGATTTTACTGTGGGTAGTCCTTAAAAGAAGTAAAGTGTTGTTTTTTATTGAATCAAAAATCAGTAAAACGGAGGCTGTTTAAAAAGTGAAAATTAGTCGATTTGTCTGGTCGAAACCTTATTCACAAGCAACAGCTTGCAGTTCTCGATTGCGAGCGGACGCCCTTTATAATTCCTTCACAAAATGATACCCCTTCGCCACAAAACCTTGGTTGTAGTAAAATTTATGCGAAGGAAAATTGTGCACATAAGTATTAAGTTCCACCCATTTGCAGGATTTTTTTCCTGCGTATTCGTAAGCGTATTCCATTAAAACTTTACCGATTCCGTGGCTTCGGTATGCATCGTCGATGATAACGTGGTCCACTTCCATACTTTTCCCAGCATAATGGCGAGTTTGAAACCACAGGCCGCAAACGCCTATTAATTTTTCGGTATCAAAACACCCAAACATTCGTAGTTTTGATGCACCATTTCCAGCAAGCGTTCTTTCAAAAGTGCTTCGGAAACAGAAAAATTTCCCAATTTCTGCAAAAGGGGAATGATGCTTAAAATTTCTGAAGAAGGAATAATTTCTATGGAGATTTTGCTATTCGAAACCATTATTCAATCACAATCATTTTTAGGGTTTTGGAAGTTCCATTCACAGTTAGTTTGCAGAAATAGCTTCCGTTGGCAAGATTTATTTCACTTAAATTTATAGGGACAATATATTTCCCATACCCCTTGGTTTCGTTGTCCATAACCGTATAAACTTTTCTGCCCTGCGCATCAAAAAGATCAATACTCACCTGTGATTCCTCGTGAAGTTTAAAGGAAACATAGCTCACATCACTGGCTGGGTTTGGGTATTGAACCACATTGTTTACTTGCTGCACAGCGCCATTTCCAGCAAAAAGAATTGGGGACGGAGTAACATCGGTCCAAATGCTAAGTTGACTGCTCTGTAAGCGCGTCCAAATAGGCCGAACTATGTTGTTGTGCACCACAATATTTGTGTAATCTCCAAAGAAAATTCCTGAATTTGGGGTAAATGGCGATTCGCTGATCCGTTTGTTGGTTATGGTATTTCCGCCATTTTCTGAATACGCAAGGTAAACGTCTGTTTGATTGTTGGTGTATGCCCTTCGGTCATAAAAAACAAAAAATAGATTGCCGTTGGTTTGGTCAATATCCATCCAAGTGAAAAACTGTTGTTTTCCGGCTGGGTCGTCGTTCACCCGAATTGGTGCACTCCAAGTATCACCGCCGTCGGTAGATTTGCTCATAAACACATCGGTATCATTTGCGCCATTGCGTTGGTCACTCCAGTTTACGTAGATTGTTCCATTATTTGGCCCACCGCTAATATCGCATTTTGTTATGGGTAAACCATTTGCGCGGCTAATCCCTGGAATACTGTAGTCCCAACCTGTTGGCATAGGGTCTATTGCAATTTCTTGGGGCAGCCAAGTTTCGCCCTGATCCAATGATCTGTTGAAAACAAGTCCGTTGGGTCCTGCCCAAGCCACGTAAATTTCACCGTTTGGACCCACAGCGGGAACAGCACCCTCCACAGTATCGTCTTCATCTATACAATCACCGTCAACACTGTTTATTTTTTTAGGCGTTGACCAAGTTTGGCCTCTATCTGTAGATTTTGAAAAACGAATGATTGATTTATCGTTGGGGTTGCTGCTGCCGTAATCGTCAAACTGCGTCCAGGTTACATATATATTGTTATTGGTCCGGTCCACCACGCTCCATTGCTTGTCCTGCGCCTTGGTTCCATTGAGGCCTGTGTAAGTTCCACTGCTCCAGTTATTGCCGTTGTCTGTAGATTTTTGGCAAACTATGCGGTCAATCCAGTTGCCGCTTGAAGGGTTGGAAAGGTGGAAATAATAGAAATTACCGTCTGTATCCACATCAAAAGAGGGGTCGCCCCAAACGCCATAACTGGAAGACATTGTTTGCTCGCTCCACGTTAGCCCACCGTCACTGCTGTTGTAAACGTTGTTCAGATTTGCGCCCGCTACCAAAATATCAGTGTTCAGCGGATTGATCATTATAGAAGGTTCATTCGGGTCATTGTTGTTGGTAATCATTACGTTCTGTGCTGCCAAAGGAGCAATCGTCAAAGCAGAAAGGAATAAAATGGAGAGTAATTTTTTGGAAGCCATACTATTTTCAAATTTTAAAAGGTTCGTAAATGTATAAAATACTTTGGTTTTCTTCGGAATAAATTCGGATTCAATTCCCAAAATTGAATTAAAAGAGAGTGCTGTAACCGACTGTATAATTATTTTTGACGAATTTAGTAGCGGAAATTAAGTTATTCCCTATTATGTTATTAATTGGGAAATTTTTAAACCCAATAACTCCAAAAAATCCTCTTTGGGGATTTAGGGGCCAATCAGTAACTCAACTAATGAGACGAAAAGAATTCATCAAAATTTCAAGTATTGCAGGAATAAGTTTAGCGATATTTCCACAGTTATCTTTTAAAAATTTCACTGAAGAATTTACCCGAAACCAATTGATAGGCAAAGGAAACCCAGATATTGTGGGCGACAGCTATACTTCAAAAATGCACAAAACCGCGAAGGAAGCATTCAATAAAATGAAGGCGGCCGCCGCGGAAGAAAACATAAATATTGAAGTGGTTTCCGCTTACCGAAGCTTTCAGCGGCAGAAAGAAATTTTTGAAGGAAAATACAAAAAGTTTACTTCCGAAGGACTTTCGCCAGAGAAAGCAATTCAGAAAATAATAGACTATTCCACCATTCCCGGTACCTCACGCCACCATTGGGGCACCGATTTGGATATAATCGATGCCAACGCCCCGCACCCAGCAAATGTGCTGATGCCCGAAAATTTTCATGGAGCAGGTCCCTATTGCAAACTGAAAATGTGGTTGAACGAAAACGCTGAAAGTTATGGTTTTTTCGAAGTTTACACAGACAATGGCAACCGAAAAGGCTTTAAATATGAGCCGTGGCATTTCAGCTACGCGCCCGTTTCCATCCCAATGCTGAAAGAATACAAAGAAAAGATTGATGTGAAAAAAATGCTTTCCGAAGAAAAAATTATGGGCAACGAGCATTTTTCCGAAGCCTTTGTTTCAAAGTATGTGAAAGAGAATATTTTGGATATCAATCCGAAATTGCTATTATAAATTTAACTTGTTACATTGATTATTCAACATTAATTTATAGGTTGTAAAAAAATAAAGAAAAGAATGAGAGATTATTTTGTGCTAACGTTAATTGTTTTATCCATTTCAATTTCAAGTTTTGCTCAACATTTATGTTTTGATTCAAGTATAAAAGAAAGCTTTTATCAAGAAGATGTAATTTTTGTTGGGAAAGTAATTGAAGTGAATTTTGACAAAACAATTTCAGATACAGCATATATTTCTGAAAAAAACAAAGAAATTTTTATTGATGAAAATAAATTCACAGAATATAAATTTCATGTTTTACAATCTATTAAAATGAGAACAAAAACAGATATAGACACTATAGCGATATTGTCTAGACTCACTTGTTTTGATTGTGGCGATCGAGAATTTAATATAAACGATATATATTTAGTTTATGCAAGCTATAGAGAGTCTACATCTTTTTTCCCTAAAAAATCTTTAACAATTAAAAGGAAGCCCTTTTTACGTTCAGATATTTGCAATCGAACAAATTTTATTGAAAAAATAAAAGAAAGAGAACTTAGAAAACTTAAAAAGCTCGTAAAGAATATCAAACAAAAAGGTTAAACCAACTCTTCTTTCTAAATTTTACTTTTATAGTTATAACTTTGCACAATGAATAAAAAAGTCCTCCTAATGATCCTCGACGGCTGGGGAGTTACGCAAGATCCCACCGTTTCCGCCATCGCACAGGCCAATACGCCTTTTATAGATTCACTGTATAAAAAATATCCACACGCTCAATTGCTCACAGACGGGATGAACGTGGGTTTGCCGCCCGGGCAAATGGGCAACAGCGAAGTGGGCCATATGAACCTCGGTGCGGGAAGGATTGTTTATCAAGACCTCGCCAAAATAAATATGGCAGTTCAAAACGGAACGCTGAACAGCGAGCCCGAACTGCAAAAAGCCTTTGAATACGCAAAAAGCCATAATAAAAACATACACTTTTTGGGTCTCGTTTCCAATGGTGGCGTGCATTCGCACATTGATCATTTAAAAGGATTGCTTACCGCAGCACAGAATGATGGTTTGAAAAACGTATATGTCCACGCTTTTACCGATGGCCGCGATGTGGACCCACATTCGGGGAAAGGTTTTATAGCAGATTTACAGAACCATTTGGAAAAAACTGGTGGAAAATTGGCATCAATCGTTGGCCGTTATTACGCAATGGACCGCGACAAACGTTGGGAACGCGTTAAAAAAGCGTATGATTTGTTGGTCTTCGGAAAAGGGAAACCTTCAACCAATGCCGTAAAAAGCATTGAAGAAAGTTATGCCGAAGGAATCACCGACGAATTTATCGAACCAATTGTAATGACAACATCCGAGGCCGTGCCTGCCGGCAGGCAGGGAAAGCCAGTTGCAACCATTGAAAAAGATGACGTTGTTATTTTCTTCAACTTTAGGACGGATCGAGGCAGACAACTCACCGAAGTTTTGACACAAAAAGATCACGAAAGTTTTGGGATGAAAACGCTTCCGCTGTATTTTGTAACGCTCACCAATTACGATGATTCCTTCGGAAATATTCACGTGGTTTACAACAAGGAAAACCTGCACGATACTTTGGGGGAAATATTGGAGAAGAATGGAAAGAAGCAAATCCGTATTGCTGAAACCGAGAAATATCCACACGTAACGTACTTCTTTTCGGGCGGAAGGGAAATTCCTTTTGAGGGTGAAAAACGCATCCTTTGCCCATCACCTACAGTTGCTACTTACGATTTAAAACCCGAAATGAGCGCCTATGAACTTCGGGATATGATTTTGCCGGAAATTGAAAATGAAACCGCCGATTTTATTTGCCTAAATTTCGCAAACGCAGATATGGTTGGCCACACTGGCGTTTTTGAAGCAGCCGTAAAAGCCTGCGAAACCGTTGACAACTGCGTACGTTCAATAGTGGAGCAAGCTTTGGAAAACCATTACGCAACAATAATCATTGCAGACCACGGCAACAGTGAAACCATGCGAAACCCAGATGGTTCTCCGAACACGGCTCACACGACTAACCCAGTTCCGATAATAATTGTGGATGACGAAATCAAAACAGTTAAAAACGGAATTTTGGGCGATATTGCTCCAACTATTCTCGATATTATGGGGATTGAAAAACCCAAGATTATGACACGGGAATCTCTGATTTGAATTAATATGTCAGAATTAACGATTGATCGACTAAGATTAAAAGATATAAATTATGACTAAAAGAATAATCAAACTCTTTCTAAGACTCGCAATTTCATTTGGGTTTTTATCAGCTTCTGCCGATCGATTTGGTTGGTGGCCGCAGGACGTATCGGCTTGGGGAAATTGGAACGCATTTTTGGAATATACCGAAATATTAAATCCTTGGGTTCCCATTTACTTAATTCCCACAGTCGCAATAACTGCCACTGCCGCCGAAATTATTTTCGCACTGTTTCTTCTCCTTGGCTTAAAAACAGAACTTGTGGCAAAATTAAGCGGATTTCTCTTGTTGTTTTTTGCCCTATCGATGACTTTTTTAACAGGAATAAAAGGTGTTTTCGATTATTCGGTTTTCAGTGCATCTGCCGCTGCGTTTGCCTTAAGTTTAATGAAATACAAGTTTTTGGAAATGGACTCTCTCTTTCTAAATAAAAATAAATATCGCAAATATTAAAATAGATTCAATGAACAAAATATTTCTAATTATCACAGCAGTTTCTCTAATTGCTTGCAATTCTTCAAAAGAAAAAAACAAAATTGGAAAGAACACTTCCTCTGAAATGATCTCTGAAAAAAATAAAGAAAAAATAAACGACACCGTTCCCTACGAGGAATCTGTTATGCTTTTGGGAAAAGCCAACAGAAAAGGTTTGCAGATGGACGCCTTTAAAGAGTGGTTCAATCCAGGCTACGAAACCTATAAGCTCGATGCGGAATCATTGGAAAAACTGAAACCACTTTTAAAAGATGCAACCATTACTATTTTTATGGGCACATGGTGTGAGGACAGCCAGCGGGAAACGCCACATTTCTATAAAATTTTGGATGCTGCAAATTTTGATGAATTAAAACTCACTTTGATAACCGTTTCCGAAGATAAAACTACACCCCAAGGTTTTGAAAAAGGGAAAAACATAACCAATGTTCCAACTTTAATTTTTTATAAAGACGGTAAGGAATTGGGACGAATCGTGGAATACCCAATAGAAAGCCTCGAAAAAGATATGCTCGCCATTTTAAGTGGAAAAGAATACAAACACGCTTACGCCGAATAATACTTTAGCGACGGTATATTTCTTTGTAAATTTGCGGTTTGAAAAATGAAAATGATCGGAGAAACCCTAACTATTGCTGTAGATTTTGACGGAACCATCGTCGAGGATGAATATCCGAGCATTGGCCACCCCATTATTTTTGCTTTTGAAACGCTTAAAAAACTTCAGGACGAAGGTCACCGATTGATTTTGTGGACCTATCGCAAAGGTCGTACCTTGGAAGACGCCGTAAAATTCTGTGAAGAAAACGGAATTGTTTTTTACGCCGTCAACAAAAGTTTTCCAGAGGAGGAATTCGATGCTTCGTACAGTCGAAAAATTCACGCTGATGTTTTTATAGACGACCGCAACATAGGCGGCCTGAAAAGCTGGGGCGAAATTTACCAGCAACTCATCGGTGAACCTACGCCTACGAAAAATAAAACCCAAAAAAAAGGATTGTTTTCCTTTCTGAAATAACACTATGATAATTCCAAAAACAAGAGAAGAAATAGAACTGATGCGCGAAAGTGCACTGGTAGTATCACGCACATTGGGAATGCTCGCAAAGGAAGTGAAACCAGGCGTTACAACCAATCAGCTCAATAAAATGGCAGAAGATTATATAAGAAGTCAAGATGCAATCCCTGGGTTTTTAGGATTGTACGGCTGTCCTTCAACCCTGCTTACCAGTGTTAATGAAGCCGTTGTTCACGGCTTGCCAACCGATGTTCCATTAAAAGATGGAGACATAGTAGCTATAGATTGCGGCGCCATCAAAAACGGATTTTACGGCGACCACGCCTATACTTTTGAAGTGGGTGAAATTTCTTCGGAAATTAAAAAATTGCTGAGAATTACCAAAGAATCGCTTTACATCGGCATCCGTGAATTTAAAGCCGGAAATCGTGTGGGCGATGTAGGTTTCGCCATTCAAAATTACTGTGAAGCACAGGGTTATGGCGTTGTTCGCGAACTGGTGGGACACGGTTTGGGAACAAAAATGCACGAAGATCCTGAAATGCCAAATTACGGCCGTCGCGGAAGAGGCAAAAAATTCATCGAAGGAATGACCATTGCCTTGGAACCGATGATAAATATGGGAACGCACAAAGTGAAGCAATTAGACGACGGCTGGACCATCGTTACCCAAGACGGACAACCGAGCGCACACTTTGAGCACAACATTGCGTTGGTAAACGGAAAACCGGAATTGCTTTCCACTTTTGCTTACGTTTATGAAGCCTTAGGAATTGGGAGCGACGAGGAGAAGGAGTTTAGAAATTAACGACTAAAAAAGTATGCTTTGTGTCCTCTGTGTCTCTGTGGTGGATAAAAAACCACAAAGGCACAGAGAACACAGAGACAAAAGTAAATCTGACATATCGATTGTTTAAAAAAATCCTAAATACATTTCCCCGCCCGCTGCTCATAAGACTGAGTATTATTGGCAGACCCATACTTGCCTTTTTTCTGAAAGGGGATAAATACACAGACCCGATTGACGGTAAATCGTACCGAAAATTTCTGCCATACGGTTATGAAAACTTGCGTGAAAATGTGCTTTCGCCCGGAACGCTTTCACTTGAAAGACACCGATTGTTTTGGATGTATCTTAAAAACGAGACGGATTTCTTTACCAAGAATTTGAAAGTGCTTCACTTCGCACCCGAACAGGCGTTTTATAAGAAATTCAGAAAAATGAAGAATCTGGATTACACCACAACCGACCTTAATTCGCCCATTGCAGACGTGAAAGCGGATATTTGCAATTTGCCTTTTCAGAATGATGAATTCGATTTTATAATTTGCAACCACGTTTTGGAACATATTCCCGATGACACTAAAGCAATGCAGGAAATTTATCGTGTTTTGGCTCCCGGAGGCACGGCAATTCTTCAAGTTCCATATAAAGCAGATTTAAAAATCACCTTTGAAGATGACAGCATCACAGACCCAAAGAAACGCGCCAAAATTTTTGGACAGTACGACCACGTGCGGGTTTACGGGATGGATTATTTCAGCAAACTTGAAACCATTGGTTTTAAAGTTGAAGCTGTAGATCTCACTAAAAACCTTTCCTTAGAAGTAGTGGAAAAATACAGATTGCCAAAAGGAGAATTAATTCCGGTTTGTAGAAAATTAGTTTCCTAAACGCTTTTTGAAACCATCCGTCATAAAAACCTGATGTTGGTTCAAAGAATCGTTAAAGGTTAAATAAGCTTCAATATTCGGCAGTTTTTTCAACAGTTCTTTTGATTTCTCCAGGCCAAGTGCCATAAAGGAAGTTGCGTAAGCGTCGGCCACACCGCAAGTTGGAGCTATTACTGTTGAACTTGTAACATCACTCATCTCAGCCGAACCTGTCAATGGGTTTAAAGTATGTACGTATTTTTTTCCAGTTAACGAATCAATCCGGAATTTACGGTAATTTCCCGAGGAAGCCATCCCCACATTTTTTAGTTTTACGGTTGCCTCAAAACTTCGGTTATCCAGTTCGGAATCTACAGCTTCAATGCCAACAACCCATTCTTGGTTTTTTTCAAGATTTTCCCCTTTCGTGAGAATTTCACCGCCCAATTCAATCAAATAATCTGTCACGCCTTTTGACTCCATATAGCGCCCCAAACAATCTATCCCAAAACCTTTCGCCACGGCGTTAAAGTCGAAATATATTTGCGGATATTCTTTGTAAACGGTTCCATCGCTATTGATTTTCACTTTATGAAAACCTACATATTTCATTAACGAATCCAAGGTTGTGCTGTCTATTTCTTTCAGCGGTTTCACATCGCCAAAACCGTAAGCGTTGCGCAGAACGCCAATGGTTGGGTCAAAATAACCGTTGGTTGTTTTGTTAGCTTCTTCAGATATTTTAAAGACTTCCCGAAAAATGGAATCCACAACAACGGTGGAATCGCCTTCGTTCACTTTGGAAATATCGCTATCGGGAATATAGGTGCTCACAGAATGGTTTACAACAGCAATAACGGAATCTAACCCCTTTTTGAAATCTATGTTTTTTTCTGAATAAAACTGGATATTATAAGTGGTGCCGAAGGCATCTCCTTGTAATAAAATAGGCTGTGGCTCTTTCTTTTCACAAAAAATGAAAAGCAACAAAACGGGAATTAAAATCAATTTCTTCATAAAATTTCTTGTAAACCTTTATAGACCATAGTGTAGTCTTCGTCTTTTAAAACGGATTTTCCGTAATCGGTGCCGCGACCGAGCCCAACGCCAGCGTAATAGGTTTTGGCTTCGAATTTTGCAGCATGCTCTTTAATGGTTTTCATAAAAAGAGGATCATAAGCATGTGCATCTTGCGGATAGGAGATGGCGCGTACAATTATGAAATGCAGCACTTTATCTTTCAAAACTACGAATTGTGGATCTCTTTTCAATTTTGAATTTACGCCCAAAAATTCATACCCTTCGGCTTCCAATTGTTTTCCAACAATGTTCATCGCGAGGTTGTGGAGTTCTTGTTTTGTAAGTTTTTCTCCCATAAGATTCAAAATTCAAGATTGACGGTGGAAAGTATATTGATAAAAAAAAGTCCTTTGCCCATTTTGGGAAAGGACTTTTTAACATGTGATATATTTTAGTTATCCTCCAAAATCATCAAAACGAATGTTCTCGTCCGGAATACCGAAATCCTCACCCATCTTTTGAACGGCTTGGTTCATCAACGGTGGGCCGCAAAAATACAGTTCAATATCTTCGGGCGTATCGTGATGATTTAAATAATTGTCTATAACAACTTGGTGAATGAATCCAACAAAGCCGTCGCCAGCCTCATCGTGAATGTCTTTTTTCACTTTCCAGTTGTCTTCTGGAGCAGGTTCGCTTAGAGCCAAATAGAATTTAAAGTTTGGAAATTCGCGTTGCAATTCATTAAAGTGTTCCAGATAGAACAATTCTCTTTTTGAACGACCACCATACCAATAGGTTACTTTTCTTCCAGTTTTCAATGTTTTGAAAAGATGGTACAAGTGCGAACGCATTGGCGCCATTCCGGCTCCACCACCTACGTAAAGCATCTCTGCTTCGGAAGGGTTGATGAAGAACTCGCCAAAAGGGCCAGAGATAACAACTTTGTCACCTTTTTTACAGTTGAAGATATAAGAAGAAGCAATACCAGGGTTAACGGTCATCCATCCACCTTTTGCACGGTCGAAGGGTGGCGTGGCAATACGCACGTTAAGCATAATCTCACGTCCTTCGGCGGGATATGAAGCCATAGAGTAGGCTCTTTCAGTGGTTTCGGCGTTCTTCATCACCAAAGGCCAAAGTTTGAATTTGTCCCACTCTTCCTGAAATTTGTCTGGTCTTTCGTGTTCCTCTGGATGCGCAGTAATGTCCATATCTTCAAACTTCACTTCGCAAGGTGGAATTTCAATCTGAATATAGCCACCAGCTTTGTAGTTCATATCCTCAGGGATTTCAACCACAAATTCTTTAATGAAAGAAGCGACGTTGAAGTTTCTAACAACCGTAGCATCCCATTTCTTTATACCGAAGACTTCTTCAGGAATATGAATATTCATATCCTGCTTCACTTTTACTTGACAGGAAAGACGAATTCCTTCTTTTAATTCCTTGCGGGTAAAGTGTGGGGTTTCTGTAGGCAATGCTTCACCACCGCCAGAAAGCACGTGACATTCACACTGAATACAAGTTCCACCGCCACCACAGGCAGAAGGCAGGAATATTTTTTCGGCACTTAAAGTGGAAAGCAATGAACCACCAGAAGCAACTTCAATTACTTTTTCGTCATTGATTGTAATTTTAACGGGGCCGGATGGAGCCAATTTTTCTTTGGTAAATAACAATAATGCAACCAATAAAAGTGTCAAAACCAGAAGGGCAATGACGGTTACTGCTATAACTCCAAGAGTGCTTATTTCTAAAAACATATTATTGCTTCGTTAGTGTTGAAACTTCTGACACTGAAACTGCAGCAGCAGTTTCTTTTGTATTTTCTTTTTGAATTTGTTCAGTTTTTACTTCGGCTGCACTTGCTTCGTGAGCTGGTTTCTTTTCGTCGCCACCTGTCAACATTCCTCCAAAACTCATAAACCCTATCGCCATTAAACCTGTTATTATAAAGGTTATTCCCAAGCCTCTTAAAGGTGCGGGAACGTTTGAATAACGTATTTTTTCTCGAATGGCAGCAATTGCCAAGATAGCCAAGAACCATCCAATTCCTGAGCTAAAACCATAGTTCAAAGCTAAGCCCAAGGTTGGAATATCCCTAGATTGCATAAACAACGATCCTCCCAAAATAGCACAGTTTACGGCAATAAGCGGAAGAAAGATCCCTAACGAGTTGTAAAGTGAGGGTGAAAATTTTTCAACGACTATCTCTACCAACTGTACCATTGTTGCGATGGTAGCGATGAAAAGAATAAAGGAAAGAAATCCTAAATTATAGTCTGCATATTCTGGGCCGAGCCACACCAAAGCCCCGTCTCTCAACAGGTATTGGTCCAAAAGCCAGTTGATGGGCACTGTAACCGTCAATACAAAGATTACGGCGGCACCAAGGCCAACGGCGGTTGTAACTTTTTTGGAAACAGCAAGATAAGAGCACATTCCAAGGAAAGTGGCAAATATCATATTGTCTATAAAGATCGATTTAAAAAATAACTCTATGTGTTCCATGTTTTTAGTAGTCAGTACGCAGTATGCAGTGGTCAGTTATATAGTTTTCACTCCAAATTTTTCGGGGTGGTTCATCATATAATTTAACAATTTGCCGACTTCAATACTTTCATTTATTAGTTTATCAAATTCTGTTTTTTCAATATATCCACTTGCTTCTGCAAATTCCAACCAACTTTGTGTTTCTAAATTTTCAGAATCACTATCCGTTAGCTTACTTACAAAATGCTTTGGATATTTTCTCTTTCCGTAAGATTCTGCAATTGCAGCTGAAACCGCTCTTGAAGACCTCCTAATCTGATCCGTCAAAGAATATTTTTCTTCTTTCGGAAAACCTTTTGAAATTTCAAGAATCTCCATAGCCAATGAAAATGATTTTTTGTAAGCTATCAAATCCTGAAATTTCATAATCCCATAATTTCAATTTAATCCCTGATCACTGCGTACTGACTTACTGCGTACTGAAAACTGAATCATTCTTCTATTAATGCTTTATTCCTTGATCGTTGTGCCCAAATAATAATTCCGATAATGATCAATGCCATAGGGGAAAGCAACATAAACCCGTTGTTTTCATAGCCAAATGCATAGACTCCAGTTTTTGCGATAGGGTCTCCCAAAACCTTGAAACCCAAAAGTGTTCCGGAGCCCAAAAGCTCGCGGAAGAAACCTACAATTATCAAAATAAGTCCATAACCGGCGGCATTTCCAATTCCGTCAAGGAAAGAGCGCCAAGGTTTGTTTGCCAAAGCGAAAGCTTCAAAACGCCCCATAATGATACAGTTGGTTATAATAAGACCAATGAAAACCGAAAGCTGTTTGCTCAATTCATAAGCAAAAGCCTTTAGCACTTGATCCACAATAATTACCAAAGCTGCAACGATAATAAGCTGTGCAATGATTCGGATTTTTCCGGGAATAACATTTCGCAAGAGCGAAATAACCACGTTCCCCACAGCCAATACAACCATTACCGAAAGTGCCATCACTATTGAAGCTTTCAATTGTGCTGTAATTGCCAATGCCGAACATATACCCAAGACCTGAATGGTAATAGGGTTGTTATCTGCCAATGGGTCTAAAATTAATCTGCTGTCTTTTTTTGAAAGTAAAGCCATTTTTTTTAAATTTTGTTCGTTATAAAAACAACTATCTTATATTATTGAATTGAATCTGAAACTTGGATTGACTCACTCGTTTCATTTTTTTCAGCTCCTTTTAATTTTTCCAAATAAGGAATATATCTTGCAACATCTTTTTTAATCATTGCAGTTACGCCATTTCCTGTGATAGTAGCTCCCGCAAGAGCATCTACTTTTTGATCGTCTTTTCTTTCGTTCAGCGGATCGTTGTTTCCTTTTGCCACGGTAATTCCCACAAAGGCATTGCCGTCCATAATCTGTTCCCCTTGAAAATCGTCCATAAAGAAACGTTCCTTAATATTGGCACCCAGACCTGGAGTTTCACCTTTATGATCAAAATAAACTCCTTCAACCACCAAATCTTTATCAAGGGAAACAAATCCCCAAATAGCATCCCAAAGGCCTTTTCCACGCATCGGGATTATATAAAAGGTCTTGCCGTCTTTTTCTCCAATAAACAGAGGGAGTTTTCTTTTGTAATTGTGATCATCGTTTGCGTGTGATTCTTCTTTTTTAATATCAATCAAATAAGCATTGTCATCTTCGGTAGCTTCGTCGCCTTGAATTACCAACTGCTTTTTAATGTATTTATGAAAAGTAGCTTCAACTTCCTTGGTAGGAATAAAAGTTACACTTCCCGTTCCTTCATTATCGTCAACGCCCATTGCGTAAAGAATGTTCTGTTGTTTCTCAAAGCGCTCGTTTTCAGAAATCTTACTGCGCAGGCCTTGGGCCACCCCAGCCAAAAGACTTCCAACGACCAATACCATTATTACTGAAAATAGTATTGTATATGAATTTTTATCAGTAAATCTTGCCATTATTACGCTGTTTTAACTTTTAAACGTTTCATTCTCTTTCTTATATTGCCACGCACTACGTAATGGTCAATGGTTGGTGCGAATACATTCATCAGCAGTATTGCGAGCATAACACCTTCCGGATATGCTGGGTTGAAAACCCGAATCATTATGGCCATAAAACCGATGAAGAAACCGTAAATCCATTTCCCCTTATTGGTCTGTGAAGCCGTAACGGGATCCGTTGCCATATAAACAATACCAAAGGCCAAACCTCCAATAATTAGTTGATGCCACCAAACTTCGCTCATCAGTCCGTAGAATTTGCTGCCTTCCTGAATCCAACCTTGATCTACAATGCCGTTGAAAATCAATCCCATTACTATGGCACCGATAACTGATGAAAGCATAATGCGCCAGCTTCCTATTTTGGTGAAAATCAAGAATAGTCCTCCAATTAGAATAAGGAAGGTAGAAGTTTCCCCAACAGAGCCCGGAATAAAGCCCCAGAACATATCCCAAACACTATAAACAGGATGACCGTTTGCGGCCAAAGTTCCCAAAATGGTTTCCCCAGATATTGCATCCGGCTGACCCGCCATTGCTTGTGCGCCTTGCACCCAAACTTTATCACCACTCATCCACGTTGGATAGGCAAAGAACAAAAAGGCACGGATAGTAAGTGCAGGGTTTAGGATGTTCATCCCAGTTCCGCCAAAAACTTCCTTCCCGATAACAACTCCAAAGATTACCGCAACGGTAAGCATCCAAAGTGGAATATCAATAGGAACAATTAGCGGCACGAGCATTCCCGTTACCAAATATCCTTCCTCTACTTCGTGTTTTTTAATAATGGCGAAAATGAATTCCACGCCAAGACCTACAACATATGAAACTATTACCAACGGCAAAACGGTCCAAGCACCCAAGATGAAATTATCCCAAGTGAAGAAATTGCCAAGTGGATCTAATCGCAAGGTGTTGTCTATAGCCGCGTAATGCTGATAACCTGTATTGAATATTCCAAAGATCAAACAAGGTACAAGTGCCATGATCACAGTGTTCATGGTACGCTTCAAATCGTCTGCGGACCGAACGTGTGCACCGGAATGTGTGGTATCGTTCGGGGTATATAAAAAGGTATGTAGCGCGTTGAACGCAGGCTCCATTTTGGTGCCCTTGTACTTTTCCTTTAGCTTATGTAAATTCTGTTTCAATCCCATAGCGATTATCCTATTTCTTTATACATTAAATCAAGACCGTTCCTGATGATTTGTTGGTGTGGCTGCTTGCTCACGCAAACAAACTCGGTAAGCGAAAAATCTTCCGGAGCCACCTCATACATTCCCAAAGCTTCCATTGCGTCAAGATCTTTCACCATACACGCTTTCAGCATTTGCATAGGGAACATATCCAGCGGAAAAACTTCTTCGTAATTGCCAGTAACCACAAAAGCGCGGTGCTCTCCGTTGGTATTGGTATCTAGATCGTATATTTTATTTGGGGTCAACCAAGAAAAAGTCAGTGCCCTTGAAGTTGAAATTTTATTGAAAACGGGTCTTGTCCAGCCAAACAGTTCGTAATCGTCCCCTTCCGGAATCACGGTAACAGTATTGCTGTAATACCCCAAATGCCCTTTTGGGGAAATTTTCGCTCCGGTAAGCACATCGCCACTGATAACGCGGACATTTTCGTCTTTCAGGCCAGAATCGTACAAAAACGTTGCAGCTTCTGAGCCGATTCGAGTTCTGTAATATTTTGGAGTCTTTACTTCGGAACCCGAAAGCGCGATGATGCGTTCTGGATTGAATTTTCCGGTAAGCAACAATTCCCCAATAATAACAAGATCCTGTGGCGTAATGGTCCAAATTATCTCGTTTTTATTGACAGGTGCTATTTTGTTTATCTGCGTTCCCACATTTCCGGCAGGGTGCGGTCCAGAAATAGTGTGAAGTGTAATATCTCTCAAATCTTTAAAAGGAGAGCTTCCGCTTTTGCCAACGCCAATGTGCACTTGCCCTTTGGTAAGTTTGCTGAGCGCGGTTACGGCAGCTTGCAGTTCTTTTTCTTTTCCGTGAAGCGAAAAATCGTAGTCGTTTGCCAATGGCGCTGTACTAAGTGCAGAAATAAAGATATCTCTCGGTTCTTGCTCCGTATCAGCAATCACCGCATAGGGGCGTTGAATAATAAACGGCCAGCAACCAGATTCCAGCAAACGGGCTTTAATAGCCTCAGCACTTGAAGAATCTGGGCTCAAAACGCCAAAATCCTTGAAAGTATCCTGTGGATCCGCTTCAATGATGATTTCTTTGATTACGCGTTTCGCGCCGCGTTCAATTTTAGTAAGAGTCCCGCTAACAGGCGACACAAACTTGATCAGTTCGTTACTTTTCGAATAGAAAATGGTATCGCCAGCTTGAACTTTTCCACCTTCCCGAACCACCATTTTTGGGATGATAAGATGAAAGTTGGACGGTCTTATCGCGAAGGTTCTGGATCGCGGAGCGCTGGATAGCGTTTTCTCTGCTTCGCCTTTTAAGTTGATGGTAAGACCTTTTTTAATCTTAATGTCTTTGGACATAAATATGGATATTAATAATGCCTTTTTAACACCCGTTAATCCCTCAAATTTTATTGGCGGGGATGAAGGGCGTGCAAATTTATAAATTAAATACACCATTGCACAATAAAAGGATATAATTTTCAGTGTTAAAATAGCGTGGAAATTAATTTTTATTGAAATGGGGAAAGTCCCTATGTAACGTAAGGGAAGCGTCAGATTTTTATTGCGGAATTTCTGCAAGCTGGCAAGCTAGTTTGAGGTCGATTTTTTTTAAAAATTTGAAAATCCTGTTCCGGTTTCCACCTCATAAGGCTCTTTCCCTTGTTCAAAAACGCGGGCTTTCAGTTTTCCTTTCAGTATAATTTCATCTTCTTTTACGCGTAGCCAACTGCCTTCGCGTAAACCAACAACAGGAACACTGTTTTGGGTGTGGAATTCAGCAATGCGGGTTTCGCGGGTTTCGCCCATGTGTTTACTGCTTGGGTCTGGGTCCAAATAATGCGGGTTGAGGTTGAAGGGAATTACACCCAAAGTTTTAAACGAAGGTGGATACACAATAGGCATATCGTTGGTGGTCTGCATAGAAACCCCACAAATGTTACTGCCTGCGCTGGTGCCCATATACGGCAACCCATTGAAAATAGCTTCGCGAAGCGGTTGCATCAGTTCCAAACGGTATAGCGCGCTCACCAAAACAAAGGTGTTGCCGCCACCCGTAAATGCGCCTTTTGCATTTTTGATAGCTTCTATGGGATTGTCAAAAGTGTGCAGTCCGACCAGTTTTTTTCCAATTTTATTAAAAGCTTTTGCGGCTTTTTCAGTGTACGCATCGTGGTTCATGCCGCCGGGGCGGGCGTAGGGGATGAAGATGACTTCTCCGGCATCCTTAAAAAGCTTGGCCATTTCATCGGTTAGATAATCTAAATATTCTCCGTCGTAAACGGTGGAGGTGCTTGCTATTATTAGGTTTTTCACGGTTTTATATTTATTCCTTCACCCACAGAACAAGGAGCGAAAATGTTATTTTTCTAAAATGTAAATTTAACTATTGAAAACGGAAACTTTACCTTTTCACTAACAAAACAAATCCGTACTTTTAGAGGATGACAAAAAAACTACTTATCCTACTGTTTATCGCTGTTTCCCCTATGCTTTTTGCGCAGGACATTGAACGAACCAAGGTTTCCGGAAAAATTCACGTGCCACAGGGCGAGGATGCCGAGGGCATTTCCGTTTACAATATTTCCTCTCAAAAAGGAACCATTACCAATGCCGATGGTACTTTTGAAATTTCATTGGCCGAAAACGACCGAATTCAAATCACAGCCCTGCAATACCAATCCTTCACGGTTATTGTGGACAAAGCCATTGTGGACAGAAAGGTGATGAATATTTTCCTGAACCCTGCCGTTAACCAATTGGAAGAAGTAGTGGTACGGCCTTACGACCTTTCGGGAAACATAAATGTGGACGTTAAAAAAATTCCCACCTATAACGTTACAAAAGATTGGGATTTGAGTTATAAAAATATGGAATACGGCTACCATTTTGAACAGGATGAAAAAACCGCTATTGCTGGCAATGCCGCCGAGGAGGCACTTCACGGCAATACGTTAAGAAACGGAGCGAATATATTGGCAATTTTGGGCGGAGTGGGGCAATTGCTTTTTCCGAAAGGCAATAAGATTACAATAGTTGAAAAACAGGACACCCAAAACACTATAAGCAACAATATACAGCAGCGTTTTAGTACCGAATTCATCAAAGCAAACTTCGATATCCCAGAAGATAAAGCCGTGGATTTTCTCTTTTATGCACAGGAAAACGGCTTGGATAAAAATTTGCTGAAACCCGAAAACGAAATGCAGTTGATGGAATTTCTTGTCAAAAAAAGTAAAGAATACAAAGCACGCGGTGAGTAGAATTTTTTTTTATAGTTTTCTCATAAGTTTTTTCGGGTTGCTTCAGCTTTCCGCACAGGAAAAATCATTGCAGGGAAAAGTCACAAATGATGCCGATATTGACGGCATCCACGTGCTGAACACTTCATCGCGCTTCAACACCATTACCAATGAAAACGGTCATTTCTCCATAAATGTGAAACCGTTGGACACGCTGCTTTTTTCCTCCATAAAATACATGCCCGAAAAAGTGGTGGTTACCGAAACTATTTTTGAAAAAGGGGTCATCACTATAAAACTCACGGAACTGGTGAATGAGTTGGATGAAGTTTTTTTACAGCCAAATCTATCGGGCAACATTGCAACAGACCTTAAAAAGATAAAAACTGAAAAACCCATCAATTATGATGATGTGGGAATACCCGGTTTTAAAGGGGAGCCCGAGGAAAAGATTGTGCCGCTATATTTTGTGGTTACGCCCACTTCCATAAATATTGATGCGCTGTATAAATACCTTTCGGGTTATTACAAAAACTTAAAAATTAGAAGAAAGTGGGAAGTTGAAAACAACGCTGTAGCGCGAATGCTCAATTATTATACGGTTCCATTTTTCACAACAACCTACGGCATTCCCGAAAACAGGGTCTATGACTTTTTGTTGTTTTGCGCCGAAACAACTACAATTGAAAGTGATTTCAAAAAAGAACATTACGGAAGTGTATTACTTGTTTTGGACGAAAAGGCAAAAATTTATGCCGAACGAATTACCGAAGAAAATAAAAAGTGATATTTGTAACGTACGTTTGTGGAAACCGTCCAATCTTCCATTAACCTCCTTTTATTTTTATATGAAATTTTTCAGAATCTTCTTTTTATTACTTGTGCTTCCAATGGTTTCGGCCACTCCAGTGCATAAATTCTATGTGAGCATCACAAAAATAGAATATGTAAAGGAGAAAAATTCCCTTCAAATAATCATCAAAATTTTTATAGACGATATTGAAGATGCACTGCAACAACGGTATGACCCTTCCATTTCGCTGGACGCAAAAAAGGAAACCGAAGCAGCCGATGAAGATTTAAAAAACTACATTCTTCAAAAGTTAAAAATCAAAGTGAACGGAAAACCTGTTCAACTAAATTATATAGGAAAGGAATACGACACCGATATGGTGGTAGCCTATATGGAAGTGAAGGATGTGAAAGAATTAAAAACCATCGAAATTGAAAACAAAGTGCTGATGGAAGTGTTTCCCGAGCAGCAAAACATAATCCATTTAAAAACCCCAAAAAGTCGCCGAAGTTTGATTCTGGACAGAGACGAACCCAAAGGAAAATTGGATTTTAATTAATATATTGTCAGCCAAAAATTATTTTTTAAAATTTCAGAATTATTATGCGAATATTTAACTCCCTCTTTCTTGCCGCATTATTCCTTGTATCTGCGGTGGTTTCAGCACAGGACGAAACCGAAACCACAAAACGTGAACCCGGTCATTACAACACCAACCGATTTAAGCAGCTTTACGAAGAATTTTCTACGCCCAATATGTTCCGAACCGCAAGTGGAGCGCCTGGCCCAAGTTATTATCAACAACAGGCAGACTACGTGATAGACGTGGAGCTGGATGATAAAAACAAAAAAATCACTGGTTATGAAACCATTACTTATTCCAACAATTCGCCCGACCAACTGGAATTTCTATGGGTACAACTGGACCAAAACAAAAGGGCGAAAGATTCAAAATCGCCATTGATTGAATCATCAGATGCAGAACCTGCGGATATGGCGGGCAGTTTCGTGCAAAATTATATGGGCAAACCCTTTGATGGCGGTTTCAATATTTTGGAAGTGAAAGATGCAAAGGGCAATCCGCTGAAATACACTATAAACCAAACCATGATGCGTGTGGATATGCCGAGGAATTTATTGCCCGGTGAAAAGTTCGTTTTTTCAATCAAATGGTGGTATAACATAAACGACCATGTTGTGGACCGCGCCCGAAGCGGATACGAAACTTTTGAGGATGGCAACCGCGGGTATGTGATTGCACAGTTTTACCCACGAATGGCAGTCTATAACGATGTGGAAGGTTGGCAAAACAGTCAGTTTTGGGGGAGAGATGAGTTTGCGCTTCCCTTCGGAAATTTTAAAGTGAATATCACCGTTCCCGCAGACCATATTTTGGATGGCACCGGTGAGCTTCAAAACAGAAAGGAAATTTTCAGCAAGGAGATGATGAGCCGTTATGAAGCTGCACAAAAATCTTTTGACAAACCGGTAGTAATTGTAACACAGGCCGAAGCAGAAGCAGCTTCGAAAAACTTTTCGACTGCAAAGAGAACATGGAAATTTAAAGCAGAAAACGTGCGCGATTACGCCTTCGCAACTTCACGTAAATATATTTGGGATATGATGGCCGTGAAAATGGGCAGTGGCTCTGTTATGGCAGTTTCGTTATATCCACCGGAAGCGAATCCGCTTTGGGAAGATTGGTCCACACGCACCGTGGCCAGTACTTTAACAACGTATTCCCGAATGACTTTTGATTACCCATACCCAAAAGCAATTTCGGTAAGCGCAAAAAATCAAGGAATGGAATACCCAATGATTTGCTGGAACCACGGGCGTCCCGACAAAGATGGAAGCCTAAGCGAAAGAACTAAATTCGGGATGATAAGTGTGATAATTCACGAAGTGGGCCACAACTATTTCCCGATGATCGTTAACAGCGACGAACGCCAATGGACTTGGATGGACGAAGGTTTAAACACTTTTACACAATATGTTGCCGAGCAGGATTTTGGCGAAAAACACCCGGAGGCTATTGCGCCCAACAAAAAATATCCATCACGACGCGGACCTGCAAAAAACATAGTTGATTATATGGGCGGAGACCAAAGCAGGTTGGAACCTATTATGAGTAAAGGATTGAATGTATTTGATTTTGGCGCAAATGCCTATGCAAAACCTGCAACAGCTCTAAATATTCTCCGCGAAACTATTATGGGCCGCGAGCTTTTTGATTTCGCCTTTAAAACCTACGCAAACCGTTGGATGTTCAAACACCCAACGCCAGAGGATTTTTTCAGAACCATGGAAGATGCTTCCGCAGTTGATTTGGATTGGTATTGGAGAGAATGGTTTTACACTACGGACTATGTGGATATTAGCGTGAAGGACGTTAAGAAATTTTATGTAACTTCAAAAATGAACAAGGAAGTTAAGGAAATGATGGCTGCCCGTGGCATTTCTGAAAGTGATCTGCCTCCATTAGTCTATTTAGTGGAAGAGGACAGCGAAGATTTTGAGGAAAACATGCGCAACTCAAAATTGGAAGATGTAAAAACATTGAATGATTATATTATGGAAAATATTCCCGTGGAAGAAAGAGCAGGTTTAAAGAATCCAAATTATTTTTATAAAGTAACTTTCGAAAAACCGGGAGGTATCCCAATGCCAATTATCGCGCAATATACCTACAGCGACGGAAGCTCCGAAATGATAACTTATCCAGCTGAGATATGGCGAAAAAATGACCAATCCGTTGGAAAGGTTATAGCTTCTGAAAAGGAAATTACCAAGATAGAAGTGGATCCCGATGAGGAAACCGCAGATATTGACACATCAAACAACAGTTGGCCAAAACGCAAAAAACTGGGAGCTTTTGATAGTTTTAAAAACAAAACAAAGACAGATTAGTTAAAAATATATCATAAATGCCCTTCTCCGAAATTTTTGGAGAAGGGTTTTTTTGATTAAGGTTGAATTTCAGAAAAACTCATCACCCATAACTCATAACTCATAACACATTAGTATATTTGCAGCATGATTTCACAGGCTATTTTTCTATTCATCAGCGGTGCCGAAATAGGGTTCATCATGTTCATCGTACTATTGGTATTTGGTGCAGACAAAGTGCCAGAAATAGCGCGCGGAATGGGAAAAGCGATGCGCCAAATAAAAGATGCCACCAACGACATTAAATCTGAAATCACCAAAAGCGCCGAAAAACAGGGAATTGATATTGACATCACTAAAGACGTCCGCAAAGAAATTGACAAAGTAAAGGATGATGTTGATGAGGTTACTGGCCCCATAAAAAGGAAATTCTAAATACCGAACTGTAGCGGGGTTTTTTACGCAACAACCCGCGAAACCGAAAGTCCATCACGAATTGGCAGTATTACAGTTTCCAATTTTGGATGTTCATTCAATAATTTATTATACTGAAGAAGTGCTTTGGTATCTTCATCATCTTCTTTAAGTTTTTCCACCACTTTTCCGCTCCACAGTACATTATCGCTTAAAATAACCGACCCTTTTTTTAATTTCGGAAGTATGATTTCGAGATAGTTTGGATAGTTGTTTTTATCGGCATCAATAAAAACCAAATCGAAGGTTTTGTCCATCTGCGGAATTATTTCCAAAGCATTTCCCAAATGCTGAAAAATTTGCTTTCCTAAAGGAGATTCATCAAAATATTTTCGTTGGAAATCGAACAATTCTTCGTTGATGTCTATTGTGTGCAACTCGCCATTTTCCTGTATTCCTTCAGCCAGACATAAGGCGGAATAACCGGTATAAGTTCCAATTTCGAGAATATTTTTAGGTTGAATCAATTTTGAAAGCATGCTCAAAACACGGCCCTGCAAATGTCCGCTCAACATTCGTGGCGCAATCATTTTTTGCCAGGTTTCGCGGTTTAATTTTTGAAGCAATTCCGGTTCGGGTTGCGAATGTTTTTCTACGTAATCGTTTATTTTTTCGGGAAGAAGATCCATTTTTTAGTGGTCAGTTAGTCGTTGGAAGTTTTATTTTTCGCCAAGAATTCTGTTTACCAATTTTTGTTTAGCTTTTTCGTCATCGCCGCAGAGCCATTGTATTACATTTTCGTCCCAAATGGCATCGCATTGTTCGGGTGTTATTATCTTTTGCTCAACGGCCAGGTCTAAAATTTTTCCGGGGTAGGAAGATTGTACGGCACTTTCCATTTCCCCTAACGGATAAGGGTCGTCCAAGCCCATAAGTACTTGTTTGTACCCTTGGTTTCTCACCAATAATTCCAGTCCTCCGGTGTCGTGAAGAAGTGTATCGAAGAAAATATTTTTGTGCCCAACCGATTTTCGCGGATGGGTTTTTCCTTTAAAAAGATCGGGACGGCCATCAAAACCTTGAATTCTTCGCCCTAAATTTATCTGGGCCAATTGTCCGCCGTGGGCAAAACAGGTTCGCATATTTGGAAATTTATCGGCGTATCCGTTCAATGTTAAAAAATGATAGGCGTCTGCACATTGCGCAAGCATCCAAATAAGGTGGAAACGCCACGATGTATTTTCAAGTTTTATGAATTTTTCACCATCATATGGGTGAATTTCAACAGCCAAATTATATTTCGAAGCCAATTCAAAAATAGGTTCGTTTTCTTCGTCAAAAATACAGCGCCAGGTTCCAATGGTATCCATATAATGCGTTGGTAAACACAATAATTGAAGCCCTAAAGTTTCCACACAACGCTCCATTTCCCAAAGTGCGCCGCGCACAAAACCGGGATGCACCACAAACCCACAAGTGAATTTTGAAGGATGCTCGTGCTGCACTTTTGCGTTAAAATCATTCTGAAAACGAAGCGCTTGTTTCATTTCCTCCACGCGCAGCCCGTTTCCGTAAAGTTGGGAAAGGTTTAAAACCACGGCGTGATCAATTTTGAAACGTGCCATCCATTCCAATTTTTCATTTAAAAAGAAGCTGGAATCGGTCACCGGGCGGCTCCAATCCTTTTGGAGCATGAATTTTCGATCTTTATCTACCCAAAAAATTTCCTTATCCCGCATAAACTGTGGAATTTCCTCTGGATAGGGAAGGAGGTGTGAATGGCCGTTGATGCGGAGTTTTCGTCTCATAAGAAAATTTAATGAATGCTAAAGTTACAAACTTTTGGTGCGTCCGCCATCCACTGGAAGGTTTATTCCGTTTATATAACTTGCTGCTTCACTAGCCAAAAAAGCCACGGCATTTGCAATCTCACCGGGTTGGGCAAAACGTCTTGCGGGAACAAGACTCTTCATAAAATCGCTGGCTTCCTTTTCGGTTTTGTCCATTTTTTTTGCGGCGTTGCCAACAATGTCTTCCAATCTGTCAGTAGCTGTAAAACCTGGTAAAACATTGTTTACAGTAATACCGAACTGACCCAATTCATTAGCCAAGGTTTTGCTCCAACTTGCAACCGCGCCACGAATGGTATTGCTTACGCCAAGTCCGTCAATTGGTTGTTTTACCGAAGTGGAAATTATATTTATAATCCTGCCGTAATCTGCTTCCTTCATTCCGGGAACTACAGCCTGCGCCAAAATTTGGTTACAGACTAAGTGCATTGAAAATGCTTTTTCAAACTCATCGGTTGTTGCCGAAAAAATTGGACCGCCTTTTGGTCCTCCAGTATTATTGATCAAAATGTGAAATATTTTATTTGAAACGGCTACTTCCACTTTGTCTTTCAACTGTTGTGGATTGGTAAAATCTGCTACAAAATAGTTGTGCTTTTGGCCTTTATCGTACGGAAGTTCAATCAAGGTTTCCCTCAATTTTTCTTCATCGCGGGCAACTAAAGTTATGGTTGCACCCAGTTTTGCCAATTGAATAGCGGTTGCTTTTCCAATGCCGGCGGTACTTCCGCAGACTAGGGCGTTTTTATCTGTTAAGTCTAAATTCATAATATTTTTTATTGTCACCCTGAGCGCAGTCGAAGGGCTTGTTTACTTATAATTTCAATCTGGCTTCGACTTTAGTTTATTCTGAGCGCAGTCGAAGAACTCAGCCTGACATTCTCATTCATATTTAATACAAACATTCTTCGCCTCCGTAAAAAACCGAAGCGCTTCAAAGCCACCTTCACGGCCTACTCCACTGTCTTTCATTCCGCCGAAAGGGGTTCGTAGATCTCGGTTTAACCACGTATTTACCCACACGATTCCCGCTTCGATTTCTTTTGAAATACGCATCGTTCGGTTTAAATCTGAAGTCCAAAGTGTGGCGGACAATCCGTATTTCACTGAATTTGCCATTTTTAGAACTTCATCTTCGGTTTCAAAAGGCATAATTGTTACTGCCGGACCGAAGATTTCTTCTTGATTTACGCGGCATTGGTCGTCAAAAACTTCAATAACCGTCGGTTCCAAATAATAACCGTTTTCAAAATTTTTCACAGTTACTCGGTTTCCACCACAAAGGATTTTTCCGCCTTCTCTTTCGGCGAGTTTAATGTACGATTCCACTTTTTCCAAATGTGGTTTTGAAACCAAAGCGCCTATATTCGTTTCGGCATCAAAGGGATTTCCGATTTTCAGTCGCTTTACTTTTTCGACAAAATCTTTTTTAAATTTTTCATAAATTGATTTCTCAACAAAGATTCTACTTCCGCAAAGGCAGATTTGACCTTGGTTTGAAAATGAAGAGCGAACGGTTACTTCCAGCATTTTTTCATAATTGCAATCGGCGAAAATGAGGTTTGGGTTTTTTCCACCGAGTTCCAATGAAAGTTTTTTGAACATCGGGGCTGCTGTTCGGGCAATGCTTTCCCCAGTTTTGGTGCCACCTGTAAAGGAAATTGCTTTAATATTTTTATGTTCAACAATGGCTTGTCCCGCAGAAGGACCGCTGCCGTGAACAATGTTTAAAACACCTTTTGGCAGACCAGCTTGGGTGCAGATTTCACCTAAAAGAAAAGCGGTCATCGGTGTAATTTCGCTAGGTTTTGCAACCACGGTATTTCCGGCAGCGATTGCGGGCGCAATTTTCCAAGTGAATAAATAAAGTGGAAGATTCCAAGGCGAGATACAGCCAACAACACCAATGGGTTGGCGAAGCGTGAAATTAATCGTGTTCAGACCTATACTTTCGTGGGCTTCGCTGGTAAATTGCGTGATTGCGTTTCCGAAAAACCGAAAGTTTGAAGATGCTCTCGGAATGTCAACTGCTAAAGCCAAACTCAGCGGTTTGCCGTTGTCTTTTGCTTCGGCTTTTGCCAAATCAATCAATTTTTCCTCAATTAAATCTGCGATTTTTAGGAGAATTTTGCTGCGTTCGTCTATGGTTGTGTTGCTCCATTTTGGGAAGGCATCCTTTGCGGCTTGATATGCACATTCAATATCTTCGAAATTTGAATTGGCAATTTGCGAATAGACTTCGCCATTGGAAGGATTGTAATTGTCCAACCATTTTTTTGAAAGCGGTTCAACGTATTCGCCGTTTATGTAGTTTAGGATTTTTTGCATTAGAAAATTATGATTTAGTATTTTCGGAATTATTTTTATACCAATCTTCTTCTTTCCAATTTAAAATAAGATTTTTCATAAAATTTTTAAAGCTAAAATTCAAGAGATTATAATTTATAATTATTCTATCAAACGCTAAATAAGTTAGAAATGATTGTAAAACCGATCTACCGACATTTGAGTCTTTGAATATTAAATAATCATTTAAAATGGAAACTGAATAAACTATCAAATAAATAAGAAATAGTGAATAAATGATAAATCTAATTCTATTTCGATTTATTAGTACTAATGCTAATTGTAATTGTTTTTTATTAGTTTTCCCATCTTTAGTATTATTTATTAAATTATTTACTTTGGACATTATTTTTTCCAAGTATAGGGTAGTAAATGCTGAAGTTAAAAACAAGAATAAATAAAGCTTTGTATTATAATTAATATTTATTAATGATTCTGGAAAATATTTTATTGAATAAAAAATTAAAAAAAAAGGCACGCCAAAAGATAGAAATGCAACATAAAACGTTTTAATTAAAGTTCCGCTAAGTAGCAAAATAAAAAAAGGAAAAGAGAATATATTTTTTAAATAGTTGAAAAATTTCCCTTTTGGAAGAATATTGGAGATAAAATAAAATGTTATTATTAACAAAAATACTGGATATATACTGGCATATTTTCGATTAATAAAAAAAGCATAATGAAAGGGTAAATAAGATAAAACACCAAAAATAATTGATATAATATTTTTTTTAAACCATTTTTTCATAATGAAATTATTCTATTAAATAATTGGCTTATAAGCCATAGCCTTAATCTCCACCACTAAATACGGATGCGGTAATTCATGCACAACACAGTAATAGATTCCGGCCTAATTTTTTTTAAAAATACCAGACAAACATCGGAAACTAAGGAAGCCAAAAGCAATCACATTATTTTTTATTTTCAAGAATTTTTAATAGTTTTTTAGGATCTTGTCGGTTATCCCAAAAAGCGGAAATTATTATGGACTCTTCCGTAATTTTATAAAAAACACTGAAATTGCCCAAGGAAGCTACCCTTACATCATTAAAATCAGTGGATTTGTAAATAAAAGGTGATTTGGAAATTTGATTTGTTCGGGCATTGACCATCCGAATTAGTTTTATTGAATAAGTAGTGGATTTATTTCTTTTGACCCAATATTCTAAAATTCCAACAAATTGGATGTCCGCAGTTTTTGTCCAAATTACATTCCGTTCAGCCATTCAAGATTTCTTTTGTCCATTTTTTCTTGAGAAATCAACTTTCCATTTTTTATGTCCTCCTCGCTCATTTGCAGCATTTTCTTTTGGTCAGCTGTCAATTTTACAATATCAGATTCAGATGTGCTTAAAGAAATAAGTTTATCAAGTGCCTCCAAAAAATCTTTATCCCTAATTGAAATGATTTTGTCAATCAATCCGTTTCTTATTTTATCAACTGTTGTCATTGTGTTTTTTTCTATCGTAAATATCTGAAAAATTAGTGAGATTTTCTAATATAGCATAACAGCTTGCAGGTCAAGGCGCAGGTTTATAGGCCATTGCCTTAATCTCCACCACCAAATAAGGATGCGGCAATTGATGCACGGCCACAGTAGTTCTCGCGGGTCCGGTTTCTTTGTTAAAGTATTCAGCGTAAACTTCGTTGTAACCCGCAAAGTCGTTCATATTTACTAAGAAGCTGGTTATGTCCACAACATCGGCCATTGTTGCACCTTCGGTGGCGAGATAGTCCTTTATGTTTTCAAGTACGGCGCGGGTCTGTTCTCTAATGTCAAAATGCATCGTGCCCATTTCATCCACTTTGTGGACACCTGCAAAGGTATTGTCGGGCAAACGGGAACTTGTTCCGCTGACGAATAAAAAATCGCCAGCACGTTTAATGTGGGGATATGCGCCACGGGGCGTTGCTTTTCCTTCTACCAATCTGCTTTTGTTGCTCATAAATTTAATTTTTTAAAGTTGTCACTTCGGTTCCGCTCAAACCTAACAGGTCTTAAAGACCTTTTAGGTTTTTTACCCAAAAGCTATTTCATCATCGTGAAGGATGGCTTCGGTATGTTTTTTTACCAGTTCCAGTTTTTCTTTTAGCGACATTTCCTCAGTGATTTTTCCTTCGTCCAAAAGATTTAAAATTGCTTTGTCCTGTGCCCGTCCTCGTTTTAGTGCTTCGGAATAGGGGATTGATTCCTTAAAGGTAACCAAAGAATATTTGCTGTAATAATCTTCGGGGAATTCTGCTTCAAAAGCTGTTTCCAGTTTTCTTTTTCTCTGAAAAATTTCCATCGCGGTGTGCTCCTTCATTTCGTGGAAATTGTCCACCGCCAAATCTGCAATTGCATCCGTATCTTTTTTCCGAAGCGCTTCGTATTCTTTAAAAATAGCTTCCCAATCAACTCCTCCCCCTTGGGGAGGCCAGGAGGTGACATATTTCTCAAGAATTTCATCAAAAACCACAACATCCTCAAAGGAAGCATTCATTCCCTGCCCGTAGAATGGGACTATTGCGTGCGCGGCATCGCCCAAAAGAAGCACTTTTCCGTAGCTATTCCAAGGCGAACATTTTACGGTGCCGAGCGGCCCAATTGGGTTTCCGAAAAATTCTTCGGAAAGGTTCGGGATCATTTCCACCACATCGGGGAATTCTTTGTTGAAATATTCGTGCACCATTTCTGGCGTGGTCAAATTGGCGAAGCAATAGTCGCTGTTTTCATAGGGAAGGAATAGCGTAACGGTAAAACTTCCGTCCAGATTTGGCAGGGCAATCAACATATCTTCGCCTCGTGGCCAGATGTGTAAAGCATTAATATAAGTTCTGTAACCGCCGTTTTCGGAATTCGATTCGCGCTTGGGCAATGCAGGAATTTCAAGTTCTTTGTAACCGTGGCTCAGCCATTGCTGCGAAAAACTGAAGAGAAACTTGTGACTCTCGAACATACTTTTGCGAACCGCAGACCCTGCGCCGTCGGTTCCGAAAATTACATCAGCTGAAATAGTTATTTCCTTATTAGTATCATATTCTTTAAAAACGGCTGTAGCATTTTCCAAATCCACAGTTTCGCAAGCGTGGTTGAAAATGATTTTTACGTTTGGCATTTTTTCGGCTTCATCCAATAAAAGTATATTCAGCCCAGGTCGTGATATTGAGTTTATATATTCATCCTTTCTACCGCTATACGGACTCAAAAATGTGTTTCCGGCTTTGTCGTGAATCATCCTCCCATTCATTGGGATGCAGAGTTTTTTTGCGGCTTCCTCAACTCCTGCTAAACGAAGTCCTCGTAAACCGCGATCACTCAAAGCTAAGTTTATGGAGCGGCCGGCGTCTTGGGTTACTTTTCGCAAATCGGGGCGTTTTTCAACCAAGGTTACTTGATAGCCGCGTTGGGCCATTCGCAGAGCGAGTAGGCTTCCGCAGAGACCGGCACCGATTATTAGGATATTTTTATTCATATTATTTATATCTCTTGACTTAAGACGATAGGACTTAAGACATAGGACAAAATTTATTAAACTTTAGTCTTACGTCCTAAGTCTAAAAGTCCTATGTCAATTTTGTAAAACTTCCTTTAATTTTTCCGAAAACTTAAACACATCCTCAAAACTATTGTAAAGTGGGGCAGGAGCGACGCGGATTACGTCGGGTTCGCGCCAATCGCTGATTACACCTGCTTTGGCCAATTTTGTATGTAAACTTTTATCGGCATTTTTCACTTGAATGGAAAGTTGACACCCACGTTCTTCAGGATTTCTGGGCGTGATTACGTTGATGGATTCGTTTTTCATTTCGTCCAATAGAAATTCTAAATAACCGGTAAGTTTTTCAGATTTCTTCCGAATGTTTTCAAAACCTGCCTCTGCAAATGTGTCTAAAGAAGCACGAATCGCAGCCATTGAAAGAATTGGCGGATTGCTGAGTTGCCAACCTTCCGCGCCAGGTAAGGCATCGAATTCGTGGCGCATATTGAAACGCGTTTTTTTGTTGTGGCCCCACCAGCCTGCGAAACGATTTAGCTTTTCATTGTTTGCGTGGCGTTCGTGAACAAAGCAACCGCCCAAACTTCCGGGGCCACTGTTTAAATATTTATAGGTACACCAAACGGCGAAATCGGCTCCGGTTTCGTGCAAGTTTGGTTGAATATTTCCCGCCCCGTGCGCCAAATCAAAACCGACCATACAATTATATTTATGGCCGAGTTCTGTAATTTTTTTAAGTGGAAAGGATTGGCCAGTGTAATAATTGGTGCTGCCAATCATCAGTAAAGCGATTTCGTTTCCGTGGGTTTTCATTATTTCTTCCAAATCCTCAAAACGGCAGAGTTCTTCACCTTTTCTGGGTTTCCAAAGGATCAATCCATCTTTTGGGTCAATTCCGTGGAACTTCAACTGGCTTTCTACTGCGTATTTATCACTCGGAAAAGCGTCACTTTCAACCACAATTTTATACTTGGTTTTTGTGGGTTGGTAAAATGAAACCATCATTAAATGAAGATTCGTTGTAAGTGTATTCATCACAACTACTTCCGAAGGTTTTGCTCCAACGATTTTAGCCATATTCTCGGTTAAAAATTCGTGATACGGAAGCCAAGGGTGCTTTCCTTCGGTATGGCCTTCTACGCCAAGATTTGCCCAATCGGTCAATACTTCTTTAATATATTCTGAAGTAATTTTGGGTTGCAACCCGAGGGAATTTCCACAGAGATAAACCAATTCTTCACCCGTAGCACTTTTTGGAATGTGAAATTTATTTCTGAAAGAAGCCAAGGAATCCTCGACATCTTGCCTTTTTGCAAATTCTAAAGTGTTTTGGAACATTCGGGAAAGATATTTTTTTTGGCTTTTCACAAAAATAGGAATTAATATTTGTTTAATTTGTAATGCAATTCAAAAGTCTTATGTCCTTTAGCCCAATGTCATAAAATGATTCGAAAATTACTTTTATTCTTTTTCTTGATTCTTTGCGGACAACTCTTTCCACAGTCCGTTGCTCGGCAATGGAACGAGGAGGTTTTGAACGGGATTAGAAATGATTACGCACGACCCGTGGTTCATGCCCGAAATTTGTTCCATTCTTCGGTAATTATGTATGATATGTGGGCGGTTTTCAACAAGCAGGCCGATACTTATTTTTTGGGAAAAAATGTTGGCGGATTTGAATGTCCGTTTGATGGTTTTCAAACCAAGGAACCCACTTTGGAATCACAAAAAAAGGCAATCAGTTACGGTGTTTATAGATTGATAAATCACCGTTTTGCAAATTCTCCCGAAAAGGAGGAAATTATGCAATCCGTTGATAGTTTGATGGACGCTTTGGGCTATGACAAAAACTATACTAAAACTGATTATCACAACGGAAACCCCGCCGCATTGGGCAATTATATGGCCCAAAAAATGATTGAGTTCGGTTTGCAGGACGGCGCCAATGAGGCGGACGATTACAGCAATCAATTTTACCAACCTTTAAATGAAGCCCTTAATATGGATATTTCGGGTAACCCTGAAATTCAGTTTCCCAACAACTGGCAGCCCTTGAAAATAGATGATTATGTAGACCAAAGCGGACACACCATTCCCGGAGGCCAACCGCCATTTTTGGGTCCTGAGTGGGGCAGGGTGGTGCCGTTTTCATTGCGGGAAGAGGATAAAACCGTGTTTCACGTTCCTGGTTATGATTATTGGGTTTATCACGATCCGGGACCACCTGCTTACATTCAGGAGGGTTTGGGTGAAGAAGATCCATATAAATGGAATTTCGCACTTGTAGCGGCATGGGCAGCACATTTGGATCCGAAAGACAGCGTGAAGCTGGATATTTCGCCAAAAGGTTTGGGAAATTTAAATATGAATGAATACCCACAGACTCTTTCTGAATACAAGGAATTTTACAATTTGGAAAATGGCGGCGACCCCAGCCATGGCAGGGAAATGAATGCGATTACCGGTCAACCTTATCAACCCCAAATGGTTTACAGGGGCGATTATACAAGGGCTTTGGCCGAATTTTGGGCTGACGGTCCCAACAGTGAAACGCCGCCGGGACACTGGTTTGTATTGCTGAACTATGTTAGCGACCATCCTGCAACCGTAAAAAAGTTCAAAGGGAAAGGGCGCGTACTTTCAGATTTGGAGTGGGATGTGAAATGCTATTTTATTTTGGGAGGCGCAATGCACGATGCGGCAGTAAGTGCTTGGGGCATTAAAGGATATTACGATTATGTGCGCCCTGTGAGTGCCATTCGCTATATGGGCGACCGCGGACAATCAACCGATCCGAACCTGCCGAGTTATGATCCGCACGGATTGCCTATTATTCCCGGGCGAATTGAATTGGTAAAAGTAGGCGACTCCTTGGCTGGAAATTTCAATGAAAATGTTGGCAAGATGAAGCTTTATACGTGGCGTGGGCCGGATTATGTGGTCAACCCGAATATTGATGAAGCGGGTGTTGGCTGGATACTTTCGGAGGAATGGTGGCCGTATCAACGCCCCTCGTTTGTTACGCCTCCTTTTGCGGGTTACGTTTCGGGCCATTCCACTTTTTCGAGGGCAGGAGCTGAAGTTATGACGATGCTTACCGGGAGCGAATATTTTCCAGAGGGAATGGGCATTTTCGATATTCAGAAAAACGAATTTTTGTTTTTTGAGGAAGGGCCCAGCACTAGTTTTCAATTGCAGTGGGCTACCTATCGCGATGCTTCGGATCAGTGCAGTCTTTCGCGTATTTGGGGCGGGATTCACGTTCCTATAGACGACATTCCCGGCCGAATTATTGGCGAAGAAATTGGCTTGGAGGCATTTTCTTTTGGTGAAAAATATTTCACGGGTGAAATTGCTCAAAATGGAGTGGTTTTTCCAAATCCTGCAGATGAAAATATTACCGTACTCTATAAAACCGATAGAAATTTTGAAGCTGTAATTTTTGATGTGTTGGGAAGAAACGTGCTTCAGGCCGTTACCAATTTCAATACAAACAATGAATTTAAAATGGATATTTCCAGTTTGCGTCCCGGACTGTATTTCTTCAGTTTACAGGAAGGAAAGAAAAGAGTGTGGACACAGAAACTTCTGAAAAATTAATTCTTACCTTCCTTTTTTACTGAAATATTCGTGAAATACAACTTGAAATTTCCAGTGCTGTCTTTGTGCGTTGTTGCAATTTCAATACCGTTGAAGTTTTCATAATTTTCCCAAGTTGTGCTCATTGAAGGTTTTTCAGCATTTCCCTTTCTATAGTTCCATTCCTTTATTTTGAAATCTTTATCATAGAAAAAATCATAAGCATCGCCGGGAGTGTAGCCGCCGTCATTTCCGTAAACAATTGTAAGTTGGTTCAAAGTGTCTTTTGAAATGGGTGCCACAGCGTTTTCCTTTTCGGAAAAAGTGGTGCCTTCGTCCCAAACAATTTGAAAAGGAGCCAACAACCAATATTTATCATTGATGAATGCACCGTCGGTTTTCATAATTAAACTGTCCATTTGCGAACGGTTGTAATTAACGGTGTCCTTGGCCGACGTCATAGACACATCTCCGGTTTTTGGTTTCCAGACCCAAGAACGATCAAAATGGTTTTCGCCGCGGTCCACATTAAAAGTGAAAGCTATTTCTGAAACGTCTTTCCAGTTTTCATAACCGTTTGCATTTGCAATTTGGTGGGCGATATTCATCTTTTGGATGGAATCGTTATGTTCAGCGTTTATTTCAGAAGTTGAAGTTTCCGTGGATTTTTGAGTATTGTTGCAGGCAATCATTCCGAAGAATATTAAAACAGCAAAAAATTTGGTTTTCATTGTTGGGTATTTTCAGTAAAAATAACAAATAGTTTTAGCTTTCATATTTTTCGTATTTTTAAAGGTCAATAACCTCTTAAATCCTCAAATGCCATGCGCGTAGTTGATAACAAAGAAAAAAATAGGTTCGAGACTGAAATTAATGGCCACCTAGCTATTATTGAATATTCGGTTTTGCCGAACGTTTTGTCGCTTAACCATACTGAAGTTCCCAAGGAATTGGCTGGACAAGGCGTTGCTAGTGAAATGACAGAGAAGGTTTTACTGCAAATAGAACTCCGTGGTTTAAAGATAATACCAGCATGTCCTTACACAAAAAAGTATATTGAGAAACATCCCGAATGGAAATCTATTTTGGCTACCGAAAGCTAAGAGAAAAGCCCTTTCAATTAGTTTTGAAAGGGCTTTTCTTTTTAAATCCGCAGCATTTTAATCTACTGCATCCTCAATATCGTCAGCAACATCTTCTATTTTGTCACCAACCGATTTCTTTTCGCGGCAACTTGTGAAGCCAGTACTCATTAGACCTGCGGCGAATAAAATTAAAAATACTTTTTTCTAAATAGTTCGCTGTTTAAATACATTTTAGAAAAATAAAAATCATAGTCTACGGCCAGTGGCTAAGCGCCAAAGAATTCCAATAATGGCCAACACCAATAAAATGTGAATGAAGGCACCCAACGAAAAATAGAAATAGCCAAACAGCCATCCTATTATTAAAATTACTACAATTAACCAAATTAAATCTCTCATAACGGTTTGTTTTTTTGTTAGTATTCTGAAATCTAACATAAAATATTTCATTATTTAGCCGTTTTAACCGAGATTTAACGAAATTCATGATAGAAACACAATTTATTTATCAAATGGATTATCGAATGTATTTTTTTAGTTAATTTTTTAATTTTATAAAAAATAGAATTGTGGATTTTAAAAAGGAATTTGAAACCAACCGAAAAACCTGGAACACCAAAGTTGCCATTCATGCCGAAAGCGAATTTTATGATTTGAAGAATTCTAAAAAAGGGAAAACATCTCTAAATGCTTATGAAACCAAGGCTTTGGGAGATATTTCCAAAAGAAAATTACTCCATCTTCAATGCCATTTTGGGCAGGACACATTGAGTTTTGCACGAATGGGCGCAAAGTGTACAGGCAATGATATTTCTGATAAAGCAATTGCTCTTGCGAAACAATTGAACGATGAATTGAAACTTGATGCAAAATTTGTTTGCTGCAATGTTTTGGACACTTCACAACACATTACAGAAAAATTCGACATTGTTTTTACGAGTTACGGAACTATTGGCTGGCTGCCAGATTTAAAACCTTGGGCTAAAATGATTTCAGAGAGGTTGAAGCCCGGCGGCTACTTTTATATAGTTGAATTCCACCCCATAGCTTGGATGTTTGACTATACCGTTTCGACGCCCGTTATGAAATATGGCTACCAGCAAAAAGGTGTTATTTACGAAGAATACCAAGGAACGTATGCCGATAAAAATTCAAAGATGATGAGCAAGGAATACGGATGGAATCACAGTTTGGGCGAAGTAATTTCTTCACTTTCCGAAGCGGGACTATACATTGAATATCTTAAGGAACATCCTGCTTCACCCTATGATATTTTTCCGGGATTGGTGAAAAATGATGAAGGCATGTTTGAACTTCCTTCCAAAATGTATCCTTTAATTTTTGAAGTGAAAGCAATAAAAAAAACCTAACAGCTTAACTTGCTTCGTAGCTCGCAATGACACTGTTAGGTTTTATGACAGAGAAATTTTTATTAATGACTTTCGGTTTTCTTTAAAAGATTTGGAAATTTTTGTTTAAACTTATTTATTCTCGGAATGGAAACATTTTGAATATAAGGGTTGTCCGGATTGTTCTTTTCATAGTTTTGATGGTAGTTTTCTGCGTCCCAAAATTTTTGAAATGGCAAAACCTGAGCTGCAACTTTATCGCCACTTAGTTGTTTGTTCATTGTGTCAATCTTTTCATCTATTATTTTCTTCTCTTCATCGTTTTGATAAAAAATAATGGAACGATAAGAAGTACCGTTGTCTGGACCTTGTCCATTTACTTGGGTTACGTTTTGTGAACCGAAATAAACATCAATCAATTGACTGAAACTTATAACTTCAGGATCATAAATAACTTCAACAGCTTCGGCGTGGTCTCCGTGATTTTCATAAGTTGGATTTTGCATTTTTCCGCCGCTGTAGCCCGAAATTGCTTCTTTCACACCCTTTACACTTTCATAAACCGCTTCCACACACCAAAAGCAGCCACTGGCAAAATAGGCTTTTTTCAATCCGTTTACAGTCTCAGTTTGAACTGGAGTTTGCTCTTTTTGAGCTATTGTTTCAGCTTCTTTATTGCCGTCATTTGATGGTTTGCAGGAGCCTTGGAGCGAAAAAAGAAAAACGCTGAATACTAAAATCGTGATTTTTTTCATTTTCATTTTTATTTATCGGATTCGTCTTTACTAAAATCAAAACCTTGCAATTAAAGTACAAAAAAAAGCCTCCACTAATTGTGAAGGCTTTGTTATAATTGGTTTTCTACGCTTATTTAAGTTTTGAAAACTTGGCTTCCATCTTTTCGCGTTCCTCGTTTGCAAGATCCGGATCTACCAAAATACGGCCGCTGTGTTCATCTGTAATTATTTTTTTGCGGCTTGCAATTTCCATCTGCACTTGTGGCGGAATGGTAAAGAAAGAACCGCCCGAAGCTCCACGCTCCACAGCCACAATGGCAAGGCCATTCTTTACATTGCCGCGGATTCTTTTGTAGGCTTTTATTAGTCGCGGTTCAATTTGCGCTTCAAAAGCATCAGACTCCTTTATAAGAGTTTTCTCTTCTTTTTCGGTTTCCTTCAATATTTCGTCAAGCTCGCTTTGTTTGTGTTTCAAATGTTCGGAACGCTCGTCAAAACGGCCTTTTGTTTCTTCAATGACTTGGGTTTTTTGCTCTATTTGTGCGCGGTATTCTTTTATATTCTTGTCGGCAAGCTGCATTTCCAATTCCTGAAACTCAATCTCTTTACTCAAAGAGTTGTATTCACGGTTGTTGCGAACGTTGTCCTGTTGCGTAGCATATTTTTTGATAAGTGTCTTGGACTCTTCAATGCTGTTCTTTTTTTCTTTGATTTGGTCTTCAATTACTTCAAGATCGGCTTTCAGTTTTTCCAAACGGGTGTTCATTCCTGCCACCTCGTCCTCAAGGTCTTCAACTTCCAGCGGAAGTTCGCCACGAACGCTTCTTATTTCATCAATTCGGGAATCTATAAGTTGCAGATCGTACAGGGTTCTTAACTTCTCTTCAACAGTAACTTCGGTTTTTGTTGCCATAAATTATAAATAGCTAATAGGATTGGTATTTGTTTGTGATAAAAGGACTGCAAAATTAGTAATTTTTTTCTTAAGGAAAGCATGTAAAAGGTCTTTTGTGTACTGTTCACTTTCATAATGCCCAATATCTGCCAGAAGTATAGTGTTTTCGGCCTTGAAGAAGTCGTGATACTTAAAATCTGCCGAAACAAAGGCATCCGCTCCAGCTTTTTTTGCGGCGTCAATGGCAAAACTTCCGCTTCCGCCAAGCACGGCAACTTTTTTAATGGGTTTTTTTAGCAATTCGGAATGGCGCACGCAATCGGTTTGCATTGTTTTTTTCAGAAATTTCAGAAATGCTTTTTCGTCCATTGCTTTTTCAAATTCGCCTATCATTCCCATCCCCAAATGTTGGTTTTGGTTTTCGAGTGTGGTTATTTCATAAGCTACTTCTTCGTAAGGATGCACCTCAAAAAGTGCTCTCAATATATTATTTTGAAGGTGTTTTGCAAAAGTAATCCCAATCTGGGTTTCTTCTTCAAAATGAATTTCACCTTTTTTCCCTTTTACTGGATTTGAAGCTTCATTTCCTTTAAAACTGCCCTTTCCTTCAATATTAAAACTACAATTTTCGTAATTGCCAATGCTTCCGCCACCGGCAGCGAAGATCGCATTTCTGACTTTTACCGCATCTTTTGAAGGTACAAATGTGATGAGTTTTTTGATGGTTCCACTTTGCGGAATTAAAACATTTCGGTTTTTCAATCCGAGCTTTTCGCAAATCATTGCGTTCACGCCGTTCCACGAATTATCGAGTGCCGTATGGTTTGAAAATAAGGCGATGTCGTGCTTTATCGCTTTTTGAACCACGCGTTCCACGTAGGTTTTTCCGGTAATTTTTTTCAATCCTGAGAAAATTATGGGATGGAAACTCACGATGAGGTTGCAATTTTTTTCAATGGCTTCCTCAACTACAGACTCCAATGTATCCAAAGTAACCAATATTCCCGAAACGGTTGCATTTGCGTTGCCCACAAGCAGTCCGGTGTTGTCAAAATCTTCGGAATAGGAGAGTGGCGAGAGCTCTTCCAGCAGCGCAATAACTTCTTTTACCTTCATTTTTTTACATTTTCAGTAAAGATAACGGTTTGCGTAATTTTTACCTGAATCTATTTTTATTTTAAAGTAATCGCAGTTTTCTTTGGAATTAGTACTTTCGTTGTATGAAATTCCTTCGGAAATTCCTTTTTCCTTTTTCCCTGTTGTACGGCGGCATCACAACGCTCCGCAATTTGTTGTACAACATTGGCTGGCTGAAAAGTAAAGCTTACAGTCTTCCCATTATTTGTGTTGGAAATCTTTCTACTGGCGGCACAGGAAAATCGCCGATGATAGAGTTTTTGGTTTCATTTCTGAAAGATAATCACAGCATTGCCGTTTTAAGCCGAGGTTATAAACGCAAAACAAGTGGTTATCGGGAGGTTTCGCTAATTAGTTCTGTGGAAGAAGTGGGCGATGAACCTCTCCAGTTTAAAACCAATTTTCCCGAAATAACGGTTGCAGTTTGTGAAGACCGCCAAACTGGTATTGAAAAACTTCAGACCCGCATGCCGAACGGACAGAAATCAGCAGATGTAATTTTGCTCGACGATGCTTTTCAGCATAGAAAGGTAAAGGCATCGCTAAATATTTTGCTCACTTCTTTTGATGATTTGTACGTCAACGATTGTATGCTTCCGGCTGGAAATCTTCGCGAACCAAAGTTTTGCGCTAAACGGGCGGATATAATTGTGGTTACGAAATGCCACGAAAATCTCGATATTTCAACAATTGAAACCATAAAACGAAAGCTGAAACCAAAACCTAATCAGAAAATTTATTTTTCAAAAATTGGTTACAGTTCTGAAATTAAGAATGAAATTGAATCGAAACCGCTTGAATATTTAAAGAAAAAAACCTTTCTTTTGGTTACAGGTATTGCAAACCCCAAGCCTTTGGTTTCGTTTTTAAAAGAGAAAGGATTGAATTTTGAAGAAAAGTTATTTCCGGACCATCATAATTTCACAACTTCTGAAATTGAGAAACTAAAAAAACATCCACTGATTCTGACCACTGAAAAGGATTTTATGAGGCTGAAATCTATAGGCAGCTCAGTTGAAATCTATTATTTACCCATAAAAACGATTGTTTTAAACGGAGCTGAAACTGATTTTAAGCAAAGAATAGCAAGAGAAGTTCAATTAAAAAAATAACTATTTTGCAAAAAAGTCATTCCCTTTCAGTACCCGATTTATCTTTTCGAAGAAATCATCGGCGTTGAATGGTTTGGGGATGAATTCATTAAAACCTGCCTTGTAAAATTCTTCCAGATTTTCTTCAATAGTAATTGCGGTCAAGGCAATAATAGGGACGGTTTTATTGAACTCACGGATTTTTTCGGTCGCCTCAATTCCGCTTATTCCAGGCATGTGTAGATCCATCAATATTAAGTCGAAGTCTTTTTCTTTGGTTAGTTTTATAGAGTCCATACCATTGTCTACCACTGTGCAGACCATTTTTTTCTTCTCTAGGATTTTCTTGGTGATCATTTGGTTAATCTTGTTGTCTTCAACAATCAACACGGTTTTGTTTTCTAAATATTCGTCATTAAGAACAATTTCAATTTCATTGATATCCATTTCCGCATTCGCATTTTCAGGCACTTCATAGCTTATATCAAACCAGAATTTGGAGCCTTTGCCCAATTTGCTTTCCAAATTTATTTTGCTGCCCATTAGCTCCAAAAGGTTTTTAACAATGGATAGCCCAAGCCCTGTACCTCCGTATTTTCGATTTATTTGGAGTGAACCCTGCGAAAAGGATTCAAAAATAGTGTTCTGCTTTTTCTTTGAAATGCCTTCGCCGGTATCTTCAATCTCAAAATGGACGACCACCTTATTATCACTTGTTTCTTCGTTGCGTACCCGTACCCAGATAGTTCCGTTTTCGGTAAATTTTATCGAATTGCTAATAAGGTTGATCAGGATTTGTGAAATTTTCAGCGAATCGCCTATAACCTCATTGGGTAGGGAAGTATCGTATTCGTAATGCAGGGTGTTGTTTTTGGCCTCTGCAGATTTTTTCAACGCGATGAACACACCATCTATTCTTTTTTTCAAATGAAATGGCACCTTTTCAATTTCAACTTTATTGGCTTCCAGTTTGTTAAGATCGAGAATGTTGTTAATGAGTGAAAGAAGGTATTCCCCAGAAAATTTAAGGGAATTGAGATGCTCTTTTTGTTCGGGTTTTGGGTCTTCTTCCAAAAGTAAATGGGTCAAACCTGTAACCGTGTACATCGGTGTGCGCAGTTCGTGGGTTATGTTTGAAAGAAACAGCGCTTTTGCACGTGAAGCTTTTTCTGCATTTTCTTTAGCTTCCTGAAGTTCTGTGTTTTTGTCCTGCAGCAGTTGGTTTGCCTTGGCCCTTAAATTGTTGTTTTTGTAGAGTGAAAGCGTCAATAACGAAAGTATCAATATCAACGCAATGCTCAACCAACCCGTGAGTTTTCCCAAGAAAAGTGATTTTTCCTTTTTGCTCAAATCGTCCTGTTGGCTGGCAATGGTTTCTTGTAAATCACCAATAGCCGATTCCGCTTGAATACCAAGTTCTATTGCCCTTAGATGGGTCTGTTTCAGTGAATCTTTTTGGCGTAGATAATATTTCAATTCTTCTTCAGCCATTGCACTCCTTTTTTCGGCAATTAAAATTTGCGAATTGATGCGATGGTTTTCAACCAATAGTATAGAAAAACCCTGTGAACTTGCGATTTCTGAAATGGTTTTCAAAATCTGTTTGGCCTCCTCCAGCGGTTTAGGAAATTCTTTTGAATTTACGAGCGAAAGGGCATCTGCCAGATTGCTATTTGCAGTAGCTTCTTGATAGAGTAGCCCTTGTTTTTTGAAACCTTGAGCAGCCTCTCTGAATTTTGGAATAGCTATATCATAGTCGCCAAGCCTTAGAGCCAAAAGGCCTTCAGTGTAGACGATATTTATTTTATCTTCTTTGTTACCGAGTTTTGTGTAAAGTGAATCTGCCTTTTCCAAATACATTCTCGAAGCCTTGTAATCACTGGTAGAAATAAGTATTGTTGCGTATAGATTATAGGCTTTCGCTAACTTATACTCATTCTGAAAGGTTTCCGCATTTTTAACGGCGGTTTCCACCAGTTGAGCTGCTTTGTCAAAATATTCAAGCTTGTAGTAAAGGTTGGCTATGCTTAGTTCAACATCGGGTTTATAGCTTTGGTATTTTGGGAGCGTTGCCAGTTTATTGGCATCGTTCAGGCTTTTTACTGCTTCAAGGAATTCTTCTTTTTCCAGTGCCTTCGCGGCGTCGTACTGCAACTGTTTTATTGTTACAATGGTGTCCTTTATTTGGGTGGAAAAGGATTTTAATGAAAACAGCGCGCACAGAAGTAAGGGCAAAAGAATTCTGTATTTCGAAATTGGTTGGCGCATCATTCAGTTTTGGGGGAATAAATATAGTTATTTAGTTGAAATGCTATTGATTAAATCTATAATTCTGGACGAATAACCAATTTCATTGTCATACCAGCCAATGATTTTTACCATTTTTCCTATCACGGACGTCATTCCCGCATCAAAAATACACGAATGTGTGTTGCCCACAATATCTATGGAAACTATGGGGTCTTCAGTATATTCAAGGATTCCGGCAAGTGAGGTTTCAGAAGCTTTTTTGAAAGCATTGTTTATTTCTTCAATGGAAACCTCTTTTTTCACGTTTAAGGTTATATCTGTCAATGACCCATTTGGCACTGGAACACGGATGCCACAGCCGCCAATGACATCAGAAAGTTCGGGAAAAATTTTCGTCAGCGCTTTTGCTGCACCCGTAGTTGTGGGCACAATGGACTGCCCAGCAGCACGAGCACGCCGCAGGTCGCGGTGGGGTTGGTCGTGCAGGCTTTGGTCTGTGGTATAGGAATGTACCGTGGTAATGTAAGCCTGCTCAATGCCGCAAAGTTCGTTTATTATTTTCAGCATTGGCGCGGCGTTGTTGGTGGTGCAGGATGCGTTTGAAACAATTAAATCTTTTGAATTTAAAATAGAATCGTTTACGCCAAGCACAACGGTTTTTATATCGTCATCCAAAGGTGGAACGGAAAGGATTACTTTTTTTGCACCGTTTTTTAAATGGTTTTCAAGTTGTTTCCGACTTTTGAATTTTCCAGTGCTTTCCACAACCACATCCACATTTCCCCAACGGATATCTTCGATGTTTTTTTCCGAAGAAAATTTCACTTTTTTTCCTGCAACGATAATTTCATTTTCCGAATATGAAATAGCTTCCTTTAAAACCCCATGGATACTGTCGTATTTTAATAGATGGCTCAACGTTTTGCTGTCTGCCAAATCGTTTACAGCCACAACCTCAATTGATGGATGGTTCAGCAATAATCTGAAAAGATTCCGGCCAATGCGACCGAAACCATTAATGCCAACAGTTATTTTTTTTCCCATTTTCAGAAATAATAGTTTAAGTTAAATGCTTTTGCGCCTTGTAGGATGAACGCACCAAAGCGCCGCTTTCCACATGGCGGAAACCCATTTCCAAACCGACGGTTTCATATTTTTTAAACTGTTCTGGGGTGATGAATTCCTTCACGGGAAGATGCTTTTTTGAAGGTTGCAAATACTGCCCAATGGTCAAAATGTTCAAATCAACACTTTTCAAATCTTCCATGGTCTGCAAAACTTCGTCTTCCTTTTCGCCCAGACCCAACATAATACCGCTTTTGGTTCGTGGCATTCCAGATTGTTTCAAATAGTTTAAAACCTCAAGGCTGCGTTCATATTTTGCTTGAATTCGCACTTCACGAGTTAGGCGTTTTACGGTTTCCATATTGTGGCTAACAATTTCAGGTTTTACAGCAATAATTCTGTCTATGTTTCGGGTGTTTCCCTGAAAATCAGGGATTAGGGTTTCCAAAGTAGTTTCAGGGTTCATCCTGCGGATTGCCTTTACGGTTTCCGCCCAAATAATGGAACCCATATCCTTTAAATCGTCCCGGTCCACGGAAGTAACCACGGCGTGTTTTATGTTCATTAATTTTATGGAGCGTGCAACCTTTTCGGGTTCGTCCCAATCAATGGTTTGAGGTCGGCCGGTCTTTACACCACAAAAACCGCAGGAACGAGTGCAGATATTTCCCAAAATCATAAAAGTTGCTGTGCCCTCGCCCCAACATTCGCCCATATTTGGGCAGCTGCCGGAGGTGCAGATGGTGTGAAGGTTGTATTTTTCAACCACACCGCGTAGCTCGGTATATTTTTTTCCGGTGGGAAGTTTAACGCGTAACCATTTTGGTTTTGGTTCAGGTTTTTGAATTTCCAAGGTTTCTGTGCTCATAAGGGAAACAAAAGTACAAAATAGAAGGTTGAAAAAGGAATAAAGATGATAGAACAAAGAATAAAGAAAATATGGCAGAATGTATAGCTTCCTCCCCTTCGGGAAAGGCTGGGGTGTGGACTTTTATCTTTTCTGCGTAATTATTTCAGCAAGCAGTTTTCGTGCGCGGAGCAATCGCACTTTCACGTTGTTTAAGGGCTCTTCCAGTCTTTCGGAAATTTCGTTGTAGCTCATCTCCTGAAAATAACGCAAGTTTATCACGTCTTGATAATGCGGTTTTAACTGTTTAATATATTGAAGTAGCTCCGCAAGATTTTGCTCCCGAATCAATTTGTCCTCCGGAGTGGGCGAGTGGTCGACGATTTTCTGGATTTGCTCATTGGAGGTATCGGTCGTGTTGGTATAAATGGAGGCATTCTTTTTTCGGGTCTGGTCTATTTGGATGTTTTTTGAAATAGTTATAAGCCAAGTGGAAAAGTTATAACCTTCATCAAAAGTTTCAATTTTGTCAAAGGCTTTCGCGAATGTTTCAATGGCAATATCTTCCGCTTCGTATTCGTTCCGCACCCTTTTCAACTGAAAACCATAGACTTCGTTCCAATAATAATCCAGCAAAAACTTGAAAGCGCCCTGTTTTCCGTCTTTTGCCTTTTCTATTTGCCTATAAATTTCTTCTAAAGTTATTTCCATCGCGCATTTTTTTCGCTGCTCTTGGAAATAAAGATACTTATTTGTGTGAAGACCAAAAACAATTCATAAAAAGGAATAAAAGAAATTAAGTCCTGTTCCTTCAGTTTCTTTGCTGCTTTGCCTATGATAATGTATTGAAAGAGAAGACGTAGAAAAAATATAGCCAACCCGTAAATCCAAAAATCCGTAAATAGTATCGCTGCTGCGAGTGGCCAGAAAAGTAGGTTAAAAAGAAAATAAATACCGAGCAGGAACCTATGTTTTGGCTTATAAAGTTTGGCGGTGGAATAATGTCTTTTTTTTTGAATCAGCCATTTTTTCTTTTTTTTCTTTGGAAGGGAATACGTAAAAGCGTCAGGTTCCATACAGATTGCGACGTTTTCGGAATTAGCCGCTTCGTTTACAAAAAGATCGTCATCGCCCGAAGGAATTTTTATATGGCTCATAAAGCCATTGTTTTCATAATAAAGAGTGCTTGTGTAGCCCAAATTACGGCCCACGCCCATATATGGATTGCCGGCTTTGGCGTATGAAAAGTACTGGATTGCCGTCATCAAGGTCTCAAAACGGATTATTTTGTTCAAAAATCCGGGCTGTTTTTCATATGCTCCGTAGCCTAAAACCAATTGTTTTTTATCCGAAAATTTTGAGGCCATCGTCGCTAACCATTCATCGGAAGCAGGGTAGCAATCCGCATCGGTAAAAATAAGCCGTTTGTTTTTTGCGCGTTTAATACCCAAAGTGAGCGCATATTTTTTGTTTGCCCAAAAAGCTTCGTTGTTTTGCACATTCACAATCTGAATGCGCGGGTCGTTTTCGGCAAAAGATTCCATCACCTCCAGCGTTTCGTCAACGGAAGCGTCGTTTATAAGGATAATTTCAAAATCTGGATAGTTCTGTTTTTGCCAAAGCGGAATGTGTTTTTGAAGATTTTCAACTTCGTTTTTGGCACATACAATAAGTGAAACAGGATATTTTTCCGAAGCTATTTTTTCCGAAGTTTTAAGAAAGGAAAATTTTGAAAAAAGAAGGTAATAAACACAGTTAATCAGCACAACAGCACCGAAAACGTAAAGTAGCACCATAGAGATTTACGATTGTAGATTGAAGAATTCAGGTTTGGAATTTAATTTTTGGAATTTATTTATTAGTTGGCGCTTCTAATTTGGAATTTTCCCCACTGCAAGTATCAAATTGGTCCGGGGTTTTTCCGCAGTACCCACACGCTTGGCCTTCTTTGTTTAAAAATGGGCTTTGGCTGGCGCAGGTACCACCGAATTTTCCGTCTTTTTTTGCCCATAGTTTTATGGCAATTCCAGCAACGGCGAGTAATAATAATGCTAATGTGATAAATAAAAGTTTCATCTTTAATATATATTTGTTAGATCGGAAGGCGGAATGCCCCAATAAAACCTTCCAATTTTATTTAAAATTCCTTAACGGGCATTTCACGACAATATTTTAAGGTACAATAATACAATCTTTCTTACTGTTTTGCTCGGAATTTAAGTATTTTTGGCCTCCATTTTAAACAATTTTAACGATGCAAAAATCATTTATTTTTTTATTGATTTCAATGTTTTCACTTTTGGCGGTTTCCTGTAAAAATGAAGCAAAAAAAGAAGAAGCTGTAAAAACGCCTACGGTGGTGATTTCTGAAAAACCTCCCGTGAAAAGAGCTCCAAAAAAAGAGCTTACCCCCAAAGATGTTGAAATGGTAAACAGCGTAATGGCGCGGATTATGGCTACTCCCGAGACAAAAAAATATGCAAGTTATTTGGTAACTGCCGAAATGGTAACAACACTTTCTGAAGACAAAGGTCCATTTACGGTTTTTGCGCCCACAACGACTGCGCTGGAATCTTTAACTGCTGAAAAAAAGAAATTTTATGCTATCGCAGAAAATAGACCGAAGCTGGTAGAAATGCTCCAATCCTATATTGTGAAAGGAAAAATGGATAAGGAAACCTTAATGCAGACTATAAATAAAAACGGAAAAGCAAAGTTAAAAACCTTGGCCGGAGTAACTTTAACAGCGACGAAAGTTGATGAAAGTATTGTTATTTCTGATGGAAAAGGCGCCAAAGTTACTGTTACAAAAGGCAGTATAGATGCTTCGAACGGAGTGGTTTATGTTGTGGACGGCTTGCTGAACGCGAACTAAAAAACGTTCACTTCGGGTTCAATAAAAATCCCGGTCATTTCTTTTACCTTTTTTTGAATATCCATTGCTAACGCCCAAATTTCTTTGCCAGTGGCGTTTCCGTAATTCACCAAAACCAAGGCTTGGTTTTTATGCACGCCCGCATCGCCAAAGCGTTTTCCTTTAAAACCTGCGTTTTCGATAAGCCATCCAGCGGGAATTTTAAATTCCGTGGGTGAAACTTCGTAAAAAGGGGCTTCTGGAAAATTTCTTCGGAATTTCTGAAAAGTTTCAGAATCTACTACGGGGTTTTTGAAAAAACTGCCGCTGTTCCCCAGAACTTTTGGATCGGGAAGTTTAGACTGGCGAATGGCAATTACCGCTTCCGAAATATCCTTTATTGTTGGGTTTTCGATATTCTTATCAGATAAGTTTTTCTTAATATCGCCGTAAGTGATACTGGTTTTATGATTCTTTTTTGTAAGCCGAAAAGTTACGCTGGTAATGATGTATTTTCCTTTCACCTCACTTTTAAATATGGAATTTCGGTATTCAAAAGCACATTCGTCTTTCGTGAATTTTCGTTCTTTTAGAGTTTCAATTTCAAGAGTGTTGCAGCTTTCAAAAGTATCTTTCAGTTCCACGCCATATGCCCCGATGTTTTGAATGGGTGCCGTACCAACGTTTCCGGGAATCAATGAAAGATTTTCCAAACCGCCAAAATCTTTCGAAATACAATATTGAACAAAACTGTGCCAATTTTCGCCAGCCATTGCTTTTACGAAAACCTCGGTTTCGGTTTCTTTTAAAACTTCAATTCCCTTTAAATTTATGTGAAGCACAATCGCATCTAAATCGCCAGTGAGCAACATATTGCTTCCACCGCCGAGAATGAAAAGCGCTTCGGAAGATTTTTTGGAAAGTGCTTGTTTCAGTTCGTCAATGGTTTCAACCGAAACAAAATGGCGCGTGTTGCAAGCTATTCCAAAGGTGTTGTAATTTTTTAGCGATTTGTTTTCTTCAACGCGCATCAATCCTTATATTTCTGAAGGGCAATTTTCAAGATTTCAACGGCTCTAATTAAGCTCTCTTTCTTCAGTACATACGCAATCCGAACTTGATTCAGACCTACACCGGGACTGGAATAGAAACCTGCAGCGGGCGCTACCATAACAGTTTCGCCATTGTCGTCAAATTCTTCCAAAAGCCACTGCGCAAAGGCGTCGCTATTTTTAATAGGAAGTTGCACGATGCAATAAAATGCGCCTTTCGGTTCGCCCACTTGTACGCCGGGAATTGCTTTTAGTGCAGCGACCAAGGTGTTCCTTCTGTCCTGATATTCCGTGATTACTTCGTCAAAATAACTTTGTGGGGTTTGAAGTGCAGCTTCACTCGCAATCTGCGCAAAAGTTGGGGGGCTCAATCGAGCTTGTGCAAATTTCAGGGCAGTGGTGATAACCTCTCTGTTTTTAGAAACCAAATAGCCAATGCGCGCGCCGCACATACTGTATCTTTTTGAAACCGAATCGATAATGATTCCGTTTTCGGCCATACTTTCTTCTTCAAGAATGGAGTAGTGTTTGTAGCCGTCATAGGTGAATTCTCTGTAAACTTCATCGGCCACTAAAAACAAATCGTGTTTTTTTACGATTTTAGCCAAAGTCTGAATTTCTTCTTTTGAATACAGATAACCAGTTGGGTTTCCAGGGTTGCAGATAAGGATAGCTTTGGTTTTCGGAGTAATCAATTTTTCAAATTCTGAAATAGGAGGCAAGGCGAAATTGTCTTCAATTTTTGAAATTACGGGAACAATTTTTACGCCAGAAGCCGTTGCAAAACCGTTGTAGTTTGCATAAAACGGTTCGGGGATGATAATTTCGTCACCAACATCTGCAATGCTTCCCAAAGCAAAGAGCAGTGCTTCACTTCCTCCTGTGGTAACAATGATATCCTTTGCCTCAACGGGGATGTTGTTTTTGTGATAATAATCAGCAATTTTTTCACGGTATTCCTGCGAACCTTCGGAACGGGTATAGGCAAGAATTTCCAAATTGTGGTTTGCCACCGCTTCCATCGCTATTTCTGGCGATTTAATATCGGGCTGCCCAATATTTAAGTGATAAACGGTTTTGTTTGCTTTGTAGGCTTTTTCGGCATAGGGAACCAACTTTCGGATAGGTGACTCCGGCATGTTTTTCCCTTTATTAGAAACTGAAGGCATAGTGAATTTGTTTGTGGCAAAGTTGCAAAATATATTTTATAATTCCATGCTGCACCTAACAACATTCCGCTTTTTTTTATATCTTCAAGTCGGTTCAAATTTATTCCTAAAACCTTGCAGAAATTGTTGGCCTTCATACTGTTTGTCTTTTTTTCTGCCACTTTGGTGGCCCAATCGGGATTTTTTTTGCAACACAATAAAAAACGGGATCGCATTCCTTTTCGCTTGATTAATAATCTACCTATTATTGAGGTGGAAATTAACGGTACTCGGCTTTCCTTTATTCTTGATACGGGCGTGAAATCTACCATTCTTTTTAGCTTGGAGGAAGCAGATAGCGTTCAACTCCGCAATACCTCTCCCGTATTGTTGCAGGGTTTGGGACCGGGGGGAACTGTGAATGCATTAAAAAGCTTGAACAATAAAATGAAAGTGGGTGATGCAATGGACGTCAATCATTCACTTTATATAATTTTTGATAGTTCTCTCAATTTTTCTCCGAGAATGGGTATTCCGATCCATGGCATTTTGGGCACTGAATTTTTTCGGAATTTCATTGTTAAAATAAATTATGACGCTGAGGTCATAACCATTTACGATCCAAAAAAATACACTTTGAAAGCGTGTAAAAAGTGTGAGGATTTACCGCTTAATTTTGTGGAGAGCAAACCCTACATTTCTTTGAATGTTGCTTCCGAAGCCGTGCCTGTCGGCAGGCAGGAGAAACAGAAAGAAGTGAAATTATTAATAGATTCAGGCTCTAGCGATGTAATGTGGCTCTTTGATGACAAAGGATATATTAAAGAATCTCCCAAAAATTATTTCAATGATTTTTTGGGCCTTGGTCTGAGTGGGAACATTTTCGGAAAGCGCACCCAGATTCCAGAACTTAATGTGGGCAAGTACCGTTTAAAAGAAGTGAACACTTCCTTTCCCGAAGAAGATGCAATTACGAAAGCCCGCATTTACGAAGATCGGGACGGCAGTGTGGGAGGTGGTTTTTTGAGCAGGTTTACAGTAACTTTTGATTATGGCAATAAATTGGTTCGCCTTAAGAAAAACAGTAAGTTCAAGGAGCCATTTCATTATAACATGAGTGGGATAACGCTTGAACACGAGGGAATGGAATTGGTAAAACAGGAGCGGCAGGCATCGGTCAATTCAAATGAAAACAGCAATCTTTCCAGAAACAGTGTATCAATAACCACCGAGGTCCATTTCTCGTTAGTGCCAAAATATGTGGTGGCAGATGTTCGTGAAGGTTCTCCTGCGGCATTGGCAGGAATTCAGCAGGGAGATGAGGTAATCGCTGTAAATGGAAAACCTTGTTATCAATATGAACTGCATCATTTGATTGAATTGTTTTCAAGCGAAGAGGGAAAAAGGATAACAATGGATATAAGAAGAGCTGGGGCTGTAACTAAAATAAAGTTTTTCCTAAAAAGTGTATTCTAAAAAAAAACTGGCTGAGGAAAATTTTCCACAACCGGTTTTTATTAAATGTAAAGTTATTTAGCTTTTTTCTAAAACGCTGCCTGTATCGCTCATCACTTCCCCTTTTATTTTTAGGGCCACCATAGGTTCGCTGGCATTAGAATAAACGGTAATGGTTTTTCTGATTGGGCCAACACGGTTGGTATCATACTTAACCTCAATAGTGCTACTGGCACCTGGAGCAATGGGACCGTCCGGTTTTTTTGGGACAGTACAGCCACAACTGGATTTTACATCACTAATAATAAGTGGTGCGTCGCCAGTGTTAGTAAATTTAAACTCACGAACTCCATCACTACCTTTTGCAATAGTGCCGTAGTCCACGGTGTCTTCCTTGAAACTGATTTTTGCTTGTTGTGCATTAACGGAAAAACCGATAAAGGCAACAAGAGCTATAAGAGTTAATTTTTTCATGATTTTGTGTTTTTAATATTTGTAAAAGTATTGAACTTTTAAACATTCTGCAAAATAACTTATTCCTTTTATTATCCTACGGATATATTTACTTTTGCAACTCATTACTCAAATACCAGACCAAAGTATGGCCTTAGCAGCAAAATATAATGCAAAACAGATTGAGAACAAGTGGTATAGCTACTGGATGGGAAACCACTATTTCCATTCCGAAGTTGACGAACGGACACCATACACCATAGTCATTCCCCCTCCAAACGTTACCGGAGTTTTGCATATGGGCCACATGCTCAACAATACGTTGCAGGATGTTTTGATCCGCCGTGCGCGGTTGCAAGGTTTTAATGCCTGCTGGGTACCGGGAACGGATCACGCTTCCATTGCAACTGAGGCAAAAGTTGTGGCAAAGTTGAAAGCCGATGGAATTGATAAAGCAGCCCTTTCCCGCGAAGAATTTTTAGAACACGCTTGGGAATGGACCCACAAACACGGAGGTATTATTTTAGAACAGCTAAAGAAGCTCGGTGCTTCCTGCGATTGGGACCGAACCAAATTCACGATGGACCCTGAAATGTCTGCCTCCGTGATAAAGGTTTTTGTTGATCTTTACCGAAAAGGGAATATTTATCGCGGATACAGAATGGTAAATTGGGATCCACAGGCCAAAACTACACTTTCTGACGAAGAAGTTATTTATGAAGAAAAACAAGGCAATCTCTATTACTTAGATTATAAAATTGAAGGCAGCAAAGATACGTTGACCATCGCCACCACGCGTCCCGAAACCATTTTGGGCGATACCGCCATCTGCATCAACCCCAATGATGAAAGGTTTTCATACCTCAAAGGAAAGAAAGCCATCGTTCCCGTTTGCAACCGCGTTGTCCCAATCATTGAAGATGAATACGTGGATGTTGAATTCGGAACTGGTTGCTTAAAAGTAACTCCCGCCCACGACGAAAACGATAAAATGTTGGGCGATACCCACAATCTTGAAATTATCGATATTCTGAATGATGACGGAACTTTAAATAGCTTCGGTCTTCATTACGAAGGGAAAGACCGCTTTGTGGTCCGTAAGGAAATTGTAAGGGAACTTGAAGCAATGGGCGTGGTTTCAAAAATAGAAATACATATCCACAAAGTTGGCACCAGCGAGCGTACCGGTGCGATTATAGAACCAAAACTAAGCGATCAATGGTTCCTTAAAATGAAGGAACTCGCGCAACCAGCTCTGGATGCTGTTCTTAATAAAGACGTAAACATAGTTCCCGAAAAATTCGTAAACACCTACCGCCACTGGATGGAAAATGTGCGCGACTGGAACATCTCCCGCCAACTTTGGTGGGGACAGCAAATTCCCGCATATTTCTATGGCGACGGAAAGGAAGATTTCGTTGTTGCCGAAACCATTGAAGAAGCTTTAAAACTTGCCCAAGAAAAGACTACCAACTACCAACTAAAAACTACCGACTTAAAACAAGACCCCGATGCCTTGGACACTTGGTTTTCCTCCTGGCTATGGCCCATCAGCGTTTTCAACGGAATCCTGGAGCCGGACAACAAAGAAATAAATTATTATTACCCAACCAACGACCTCGTTACTGCACCCGAAATATTGTTTTTCTGGGTAGCACGAATGATAATCGCTGGTTACGAATATAGAAACGAGAAGCCTTTCACAAATGTTTATTTAACGGGAATAGTTCGCGATAAACAGCGCAGAAAAATGAGTAAATCTTTGGGCAATTCCCCAGATCCAATAGATCTGATGAATACCTACGGCGCCGATGGCGTGCGTGTAGGGATGCTTTTAAGTTCACCTGCGGGAAATGATTTAATGTTTGATGAGGATTTGTGCAAGCAGGGTAGTGGCTTCGTTAATAAAATCTGGAACGCCTATCGTTTGATTGATGGTTGGAAAGTTTCCTTGGAAAAGAAACAATCACAAAGTGACGTTATCGCCCTTCAATGGTACCGAAGCAAATTCCAAAAAACCCTTGCTGAAATTGAAGACCACTATAGCAAATACCGCATCAGCGACGCTTTAATGTCAACCTATAAATTGATTTGGGACGATTTCTGCTCTTGGTTGTTAGAAATGGTGAAACCGCCTTTCGGTGAAAAGATTTCAGAAAAAACCTATTTGGAAGTTATTTCACTTCTGGAAGATAACTTGAAAATACTGCACCCTTTCGTTCCCTTCATTTCTGAAGAAATCTGGCAGCACATCACCCAACGCGACATTTCCGAAGCTTTGATAATTGCTAAATGGCCAAAAATTGAATCTTATAATGAACAAATCATCAAAGATTTCGAATTTGCTTCGGAAGTAATCTCCAGAATAAGAACTATTCGCAAAGAGAAGAATATTTCCTTTAAGGACACCATCACGCTTTCCGTGCTCAATAATGACAATGCTTCAAAGGAATTTGATGCAGTAATATCAAAACTCGGCAACATTTCAGAATTGAATTACATTCCTGCCTCGCCGGCAGGCAGGTCAGAAAAACTAGATGGCGCCCTTACTTTCCGCGTAAAAAGCAACGAATATTTCATTCCAATCGCTGGCTCCATAAACCTTGAAGAAGAAAAAGCAAAGCTTTCCGAAGAATTGAAATATACCGAAGGTTTCTTAAGAAGTGTTCAGGGCAAACTGAAAAACGAACGTTTCGTAAGCGGTGCGCCGGAGCAGGTTGTGGCTTTGGAAAAACAAAAAGAAGCAGATGCGTTGGCGAAGATTGAAACCTTAAAAGCAAGTTTAGCAGGACTGAAGTAAATTTTGCAGTTTTTGTTTCTAGGTGCTGTTTTGAAGAAACCCTTTTAAAATTTATTAAGAGTCTATTCAATTAAGTGTGTCAATTTATAATTTAATAAATTAGACATATGAAAAATACAGAAAGTAATTTAGATATGGAAGCTCTCATTAAACAAATGGGTGATGAGCTTCGTTCTGGAAAACCTTTGACGGGCATTGGGGGTATTTTTACTCCCTTGATAAAAAAGGTTATTGAATCCAGTCTCGAGGGCGAGATGGATGCCCACTTGAACCAAGAGGGCAAATCGTCAAAGAACCGTCGCAATGGGCGAGGGCGAAAAAATGTCCTTAGCTCTTCCGGTGGGCTGGAAATTTTTTCGCCGCGTGACCGCAATGGCACCTTTGAGCCCCAGACAGTAAAGAAGCGGCAGCGCAGGCTCGATATGGACCTTGACAAGAAAATTCTGGCCCTTTACGGCCGTGGAATGAGTTCCCGCGATATCCAGGACCAGTTAAAGGAAATGTACGATGTTGAACTGTCCGTAGGCACCTTAAACGCAATAACCGATAAGATACTTCCAGATATATTGGAATGGCAACAACGTCCATTGGAGAGCGTATATCCCGTGATGTGGCTTGACGCCATGCACTTTAAGGTAAGGGAGCATGGAAAGGTTGTTACCAAGGCTGTCTATAATATCCTGGGAGTCAATCGGGACGGAGAGAAACAGGTTTTGGGTATTTATTTTGGCGATAATGAATCCAGTAGTTTTTGGAGAAGTGTCCTCCACGAACTTAAACAACGAGGTGTCCAGAACATATTTGTAGCTTGCATTGACAACCTAAGCGGTTTTGGCGATGCCATTGAAGATATCTTTCCCCAGACCGATGTGCAGCTCTGTTTGGTGCACCAGATGCGAAACAGCATAAAGTATGCATCCCACGCTGATGTCAAGCCTTTAATAAAGGATCTGAGAAAGATATATACAGCTCTGAATGAACAGGCGGCCGCTCAATATTTGTTGCAAGCCGAAGAAAAATGGGAAAGAAATATAAAGTTATATTTAGAAGCTGGAACAATAACTGGGCCAGGCTGACCAACTTTTATAAATACCCACCAGCACTCAGAAGAGTAATATACACCAACAATCCGATCGAAAGCTACCACAGGATGGTCCGCAAGACAACAAAAACAAAAGGAGCTTTTACCTCAGAAAATGCAATTGTAAAACAATTATATCTTGCAACAATAAATGCCCAAACCAGATGGAATGGAACTATGTTTGCATGGACATCCGTTAGACGTGACCTCGTAGATTATTTTGAAAACAGATTTTTAACCGATGACACACTTTAATGAACACTCCCTTTATTAAAAAGAATTACACAATAGTAACTCTCCACTGCACGCGAGCAACTCTCAACTACACAAAAGCAACTGTTGAATACACAAACGCAACTCTCAACTACACACAAGCAACTCTCAACTACACAATCGCAACTCTCAACTACACAATTGCAACAATTGAATGTGCCGCTAAAGCCATCAACAAACCGTTAAAAACTCTTAATTTGTTTTAAAGCGAGGTTAATTAACTGCTTTTGAAAACTATTTGCCCGTAACTTGTTCCAAAACAAAACTAATATGGATCAAGCAAAGTATAATGAAATGGAAGCGATGCTTCACAAACTGGAAGACATCAAAAACAGTCAAAAGAGCATTATTGACAAAATAAATCATGTAATCACCGGCCTTTTCCAACACCCAGACAAAGACCTTGAAAAAGCAATGGAAGCCGCCCACGAGCGCGCTTCAGAAAACGTTGAGAAAATTGGGGAAGCAATTGAAGATTACGAAATAAAATTTAACAAGGCGCAGCAGGCCTAAATTATTTCCGGTATAAAAAATATTGGGTCACGGCCTCAATGTAGAGTTGTTTGGCCTCATCAATAGTAAGCCCGCGGGTTTGGAAAAGCGCATTGGTCTTAAAAGCAGAAATATGTGGCTTTCCACCGCTTGGCGTAACTTCATCATTGGTAGCGCGTTTGTAATATGCGTAGAGCCGAAGTAAAACATCGGCAGGAAATGGCTCCTTATGCTCGTTTATACTTTTTACGGCATTTTTAAAAGCAATATCAAGTTCTTTCGAAGTCATTATTTTTCAGCAATTATCGAGATTCCTCCTTTAACTTTTTGGTTGAGCACAACCTTTATTTTTGTATCCAGAGGAAGAAAAACGTCCACACGTGAACCAAATTTTATAAAACCACTGTCGCTGGTTTGCGTCACTTCTTGGTTTACCTCGGCATAATTTACAATGCGTTTTGCTAGGGCTCCGGCAATTTGTCTATAAAGTACATCGCCAAACACTTCATTTTTCACTACAACGGTGGTGCGTTCATTTTCTTCGGATGATTTTGGGTGCCAAGCCACCAAATATTTCCCAGGATGATATTTGCTATAAACCACTTTTCCACCCACGGGATAGCGGGTTATATGTACGTTAATGGGGCTCATAAACACCGAAACCTGTAATCTTCTGTCATTGAAATATTCCTTTTCAAAAACTTCTTCAATAACCACCACTTTTCCGTCAACAGGCGAAAACACTTTGGCTGGATGCTCCAAAAAGTTCCGCTTCGGGTTTCTGAAAAATTGTAAAACCAAAAGCAAAAGTATTATGAGAGAAATGATAATACCACCACGGAAAGTAGGGTCTTCAACAAAAACATTAGCCAAAAGACTAGCCCCGATAGCGATTACCAGTGCTATAAAAATAATTTTAAAACCTTCTTTATGAAACATTGTCAACAATTAATAAAAACGCATAAACAAATGGACTGGCGTAAATAATGCTGTCCAGCCTGTCATATAATCCACCGTGACCCGGCATAATGATCCCGCTGTCTTTCACACCGGCCTGTCTTTTGAACTTGGACTGTATTAAATCTCCAATCGTTCCAAATATAGCAACAATGATGGCCATCGCTACCCAAACCCATAATGGGTATTTTTCAGCGTCCATCGGACGATAGTTTTCTAACACTTTAAAGATAACAAATCCAGCCAAAAGAGCACCCAGCATACCACCCATAAAACCTTCCACGGTTTTTTTTGGTGAAATGCGCTCTAACAATTTATGTTTTCCAAATTTTGTTCCAATTAGATAAGCAAAGGTATCGTTGCTCCATACCAATATGAAAACCGCCACAATTAACTCTGGCTTAAAAGGGCCATCAATATCCATTACGGGAATAAGGGTAAGAAAGACAAACCCACTAATAATATAGAATATTACCGTGATGTATTTCTTCTTTTCAAACATTGGGATTTTACTTGTCCAGAGCACATCCTTTAAAAGATAAAGGTTTACAAAACCACTTAAAATTAAAAGAAGGTAAACGGCGTTGTCGGCAAAAACCTTGTAGCTCAAAAAATAAAAAGCAACCGCAAGCAGGAAATAAGCTAAGTAACTGGTGAGATGTACTAATTTTAAATATTCGCTTAAAGTAATTATTGCGAGGACGAAGAAAAGCCCCATAAACCACTCGCGCGAGGTGAACATTGCAAAAATGATGATCGAAATGTATAATACGCCCGAGAGGGTCCGTACGAGAATTTCCTTCATATTATAAGTCTTCCAGTAGCAACAAATATAGGTTTTTTGTGCTACTTCCATAACTCATAAAATCCTTTTCTTTTTCGGTTTCAAAGTCTTGAATGGTGGTGATATTACTGGGAATGTAACCTGAACTTTGGTTTTTTATAATTCGTAAACCTTCGCTGATGGTGTCAACAATCTGACTTGTTGTTGCAAAAATAACAACGTTTGTAGGCAGTTCCTTCAGTTTCTTTTCCTTTATTTGATTTGAAGAAAGCAAGATGGAACCGTTGTTTGAAACAAGCGATTCGCAAGTGGAAAGGAAGAATTTTGAGTCTGTATTTTTTCCGAAGTTGAGGTTGAAACCATCAAATTTTTTGATAAGCATTTCATTGACGCAAAATACTTCCTGCTCGTACCAATCGTTTTCAGCCATAATATTGTCAAAAGCTTCCAAAATCTCTTTCCAGTTTTCGCAATAGATAAATTTGCCGCCGTTGTTTTTAAAGTTATAGGTGAATTTTTCGTCTATCGGTAGTTTTTGCTCAGGGTAATAGCTACTCTCTCCGGATTTGCCGGCACGTCTGGCCTTCTCTTCCGATTTATAATTTGGATTTAAAAGTCTTTTGAATAGACTCATTATTAATAAATTGAGGAGTTCATATGTGTGCTAAACTTCAAATATATAAAATCTATATCGAAGTCTAATACTTACATAACAAAGTTATGGAACAGAAACTAAAGTGGCAACATTAAGTTGTTGCCACTCTTGGTACTTCTTCCGGTATTTCAAAAGGTCGTTCGCCGAATATTTTTTGAAGGTTGTCCTTGAAAATCACTTCTTTTTCAAGAAGCACATTTGCCAGTTCGGTCAATTTATCTTTGTTATCCTCCAAAAGTTTCACCGCACGTTGATATTGACTTTCAATGAGCGCAGAAATTTCCTGATCTATAAGTTCCGCAGTTTTTTCGCTGTAAGGCTTGTTGAAATTGTATTCAGACTGTCCGCTGCTATCATAATAGGTAATGTTCCCAATTTTGTCGTTCAATCCGTAAATCGTAACCATGGCGCGAGCCTGTTTGGTCACTTTTTCAAGATCGCTCAATGCGCCTGTTGAAATACGGTTAAAGATCACTTTTTCGGCGGCACGGCCACCAAGGGCTGCACACATTTCGTCCAGCATTTGTTCGGGATGGATTATCAGTCTTTCTTCGGGCAGATACCAAGCTGCACCCAAGGACTGTCCGCGGGGAACAATGGTAACTTTAACCAAGGGCGCTGCATGCTCCAGCATCCAGCTTACAGTGGCGTGGCCTGCTTCGTGGAAGGCAATGGCCCGTTTTTCGGCCACTGTCATTATTTTGTTTTTCTTTTCAAGACCGCCTACAATTCTGTCAACCGCATCGAGAAAATCCTGCTTGCCAACAGATTTTTTCCCGTTTCGGGCAGCAATCAGTGCTGCTTCATTACAGACGTTTGCAATATCTGCTCCGGAGAAACCTGGGGTTTGCTTCGCAAGAAAATCGATGTCCAAGCCTTCGTCTTTTTTAATAGGGCGCAAATGCACTTCAAAAATTTCTTTACGTTCGCGCACGTCCGGAAGGTCCACGTATATCTGTCTGTCAAAACGGCCGGCACGCATCAAGGCCTTGTCCAGCACGTCTGCACGGTTTGTTGCGGCCAATACGATTACGTTTGTGTTGGTTCCAAAACCGTCCATTTCGGTTAATAGCTGGTTCAGTGTGTTTTCACGCTCATCGTTGCCCCCAGAGAAATTGTTTTTCCCACGGGCGCGGCCAATTGCGTCAATTTCATCAATAAATATAATTGCTGGCGATTTGTCTTTCGCTTGCTTGAAAAGGTCACGAACACGAGATGCTCCCACACCTACAAACATTTCAACAAAATCTGAACCTGAAAGCGAAAAGAATGGAACTTTAGCTTCGCCCGCAACGGCTTTTGCCAAAAGGGTTTTACCTGTTCCCGGTGCTCCTACTAACAAGGCTCCCTTCGGAATTTTTCCTCCCAGAGAAGTATATTTTTCAGGATTTTTAAGGAAATCAACAATTTCCTGTATTTCCTCTTTTGCGCCTTCCAGACCTGCGACGTCTTTAAAAGAAGTTTTTATATCGGTTTTTTCGTCAAAAAGTTTTGCTTTGGATTTTCCAATGTTGAAAAGTTGCCCGCCAGCACCTCCTCCAGCGCCCGAAGACATTCGTCGCATGATAAAAATCCAAATTCCTATGATGATAACGAATGGCAGGATGCCCATCAAAATATCGCTCCAAACGTTGGAATCCGTGTGCCATTCCATTTTGGTGGAGAGGTTGTTTTCCTGTTTTATGGTTTGAAATGAATTTTCAAAATTTTGAAGATCCCCAAACTCAAACTGATAATCCGGATCATTTGGGCCAGGGGCCAAAAATGAAGGAGTTTCGTCTTTTTTGGAATGTATTTCCTTTGCTTTCGCTGCATCGGTCAAATAGACTTTTGCGATTTTCTTATTGATGACATCTACTTTTTCAACATCACCACTTTTCAAAAAATCCTCAAATTGTGATTGGGTGGTCTTAGCGGGTTGTGACCAGCTGCCACCCCCAAAAATATTCAATCCCAAAAAAAGAAGAGCGATAACTATATAAATCCAGTAATACCCACCCTTCGGCTTCTTTAGATCGACTTTTTTCTTTTTATTTTCTTCAGCCATAAGGCAATTTTTTTTTTAGTTTGTTGTTTCTATTTTGACCGATATAGCATCGCCCCAAAGCCCCTCAATGTCATAAAACTCGCGGATGTGCTTCTGAAAAACGTGAACCACAACGTGTACGTAATCCATAAGTATCCACTCCGCGTTGTCGCTGCCTTCAACGTGCCAAGGTTTTTCCTTTAAAGCTTTGCTTACTGATTTTTGAATGGAATTCACAATGGCGTTTACCTGAGTGTTTGAGGTCCCATTACAGATAATAAAATAGTCACAAACGGTATTTTCTATATCCCTAAGGTCCAGAATTTCAATATCTTTTCCTTTTACTTCTTCAATCCCCCCTATTATTTGGGAAATAAGTTGATCTGTTCCAGCTTGTTTTTTCTGCATTAAATATTTTTTCTTTTCTTTTTCGCAAAGTTATTACTTTTTTGTTTCTTGAAGCGCCTTAAAAACGTAATACTAAACATAAATTGTCATTTTGAAATTAATCAAACTTAGTGCCATCCATTCCACAAATTCCTACTTAAAGCAATTGGCAAAAGAAACCCTGTTGCAGGACGAAACGGTTGTGCTTACAAGCCGTCAACTTTCGGGGCGAGGACAAATGGGCAATGGTTGGCTTTCACGGGAAGGGCAAAGCCTTACCTTCAGTATGTTCAAAGCATTTGAGGGGTTACAGACCGAGCGCCAATTTATGATTTCGATGGAGGTATCTATTGCCATTGCAGAGACACTAATAGGGCTGAATATTCCCAATATATCGATAAAATGGCCAAACGACATATTGTCAGCTAATCATAAAATTGGAGGTGTTTTGATTGAAAACGTGCTGGAAGCCCTTTTTGTAAAATATTCTATAATCGGAATTGGACTCAATGTGAACGAAACGAATTTCCCGAATTTCCCAAAGGCAAGCTCGATGAAGCTTGAAACAGGGAAAAATTTTACCTTAGAAGAAGTTTTTCAAAAAATTTCAGAAAATGTTTTTGAGAAACTAAAAAATCTGGATAAAAAAGATTTTTCAGAAATGAAACAGATTTATGAGAGTAAATTATTTAGAAATGGAATGGTTTCGGTTTTTGAAACTCCCGAAGGTTTGCGCTTCAACGGAATAATTAAGGGAGTTTCAGACGTTGGTGAACTTTTGGTGGAAACGGAAAATGCTGCACAGCAAAAATTCCAACTGAAAGAGGTAAAATTAATTTATTAAAATAGGAAACTAAACCTGCTCCAAATTTGAGACGAGTGTATCAATAAATTTTGAGATTGGCCCTTTCACCATCATTGCCATCATTGCGTTGAATTCACCTTCAAAAAGCAATTCTACACTTGATGTATTTTCTGAAACTTCTTCAATATTTCCGATCAGTGTAAAAGGAATTTTATCGCTGATTGCCCCCAAAACAACTTTGTTTGGTTTTTCAACTTCCTTTAGTTCCAAAGCAATTTCGGGCATTCCCTTTAAAGCAAAAACAAATGCATTTTCTCTTATAACCTCAAATTTGCTGATGTTTTCGGGCATTAATGATTCAAAATTCTTTACATCGGTCAAAAAATCACAGAGTTCGTCTGCGGATTTTTGTGTGGTTACTTTTTTGCTGTTTAGTTTCATTGTTTTTTTATTTGGAATTTATCTTAAATCCTGAACTAATTGAAGTTCTCCTGTATAAGTTCCTTCGATAATTTCATCGTCAATTCTTTGAAAAGAATATGTAATTTTATAAATATTTCCAGAAACTACAATCTTTAAATTTCCGCTTTCAAATTGAGGTGTATCCATTGACACTTCTGAAAAAATGCAGTTATTCAAAATTTTTGTCTTAACACCAAAATTAACGTGTTGAATAAAAGGTTCGGTTGTATTTAATTCGTAATTATATGTACCATCGGTTAATTCCGTTAATAAGGTTGGCTGAATATAGAAAATAACACTTTGTGTCAAATCATTTGAAAAATCGCAATGATTTCCTCCGGTCCATTCATTATTAATAATCGTGCCATTTGAAAGATAAAATGCTTCTGGATAATTGTGAGTTCCATTTGCATTAGTAACTATGTAGCCATTTGGGGTAGGATAATATTTTCCTTCAACAGAAAATCCAGAGCTTCTATTTGAGTTATCATCATCTTTTGAAGAACAAGAGAATAATATTGTTGTAATTAAAATTGCAATAAGTAAATTTAGATTTTTCATTTTGAAAAGATTGGTTTATTTTTTTTGCATTATTTAATTATTTCCCCCAAATAGCAGGATTCTCCCGCCATTCTGCAAGCAAAACGGCCTCTTCAGCATTAATATATTTAGATTTTTCGGCCTCTTCCAGCAATATTTCATAATTACTCAACGTATTCAAAGTAACATTGGCATTCTTAAAATTTTCTTCCGCAGTGCTGAAACCATAACTGAAAATGGCGAGCATACCCTTAACATTCGCATTGGCTTCTTTTAAAGCTTCTACAGCCATCAAGCTGCTCTTTCCGGTGCTTATCAGGTCTTCAACAACCACAACGCTGGTGTTTGGTTCCAAATAACCTTCAATTTTATTTTGGCGTCCGTGGTCTTTTGCATCGGGCCGAACGTAGCAGAAAGGAACGTTCAAATAATCCGCCACCAAAGCGCCAATGCCTATCGCGCCAGTAGCCACACCAGCAATCATTTCGGGCTTTCCGTAGATTTCCTCAATTTGTTTTGCAAGGTTTTCGCGTATGTAGTTTCGTATCATCGGATAGGAAAGTGTGATGCGGTTGTCGCAATAAATTGGCGATTTCCACCCCGATGCCCACGTAAAAGGGTTTTGTGGTTGTAATTTAATTGCATTAATTTGCAATAGCAAGGCAGCGGTTTTTTGCGCCGTTTCTTTATTTAATATCATTGTGCAAATGTATAAAGTTTTTGTAAAAGATATTCCTATTATTCTTTCCACGGAAAAAAATATTGGGGAGCATTACACCACCATTCCTTTAAAAGAGGCGCATTTTAAAAAGTTGGTGAAGAAAATAAACGACGGCGAACTGCTTTACGTGAACTTATATCACAAAAATGCAGAAAAGCTGGAACGCTTTCTTCGGAAAAAAATAAAAGTAGTTGAAGCCGCTGGAGGGTTGGTCTATAACAGCAAAAAAGAAATTCTTTTCATTCGCCGGAACAAAAAATGGGACCTTCCCAAAGGAAAAGTTGAAAAAGGGGAAACCTACCAAGAAGCTGCCATTCGTGAAGTTGTTGAGGAAACGGGCGTGAAGGATCTTGAAATTCGCGATTTTATAATGAAAACCTATCACGTCTTTACCCGCAACGAAAAATTCCGCTTAAAAATAACCTATTGGTACGAAATGTTCAGCGATTACGACGGACCGCTCATTCCAGAGCCCACGGAAGGAATTAAAAAAGTAAAGTGGAAAAATTTTGAAAAATCGCAAGTTGCACTGCGGGATTCCTACGAAAACATAAAATTGCTTTTCCCGAAAGAATATTTAACCACCCACCCGAACGATCGGATATCGGAGGTGTGATTTTTCGTAATAGGGCGATTGTTTGTGAATCCAGTCCAACTGCGAATACCAATTCTTTGCAAATTCAGGCTCGTTGTGCTTTTTGGTTTCAAATTCTGTTTTGATTGCTGGGTTTTCATTTAAGAATTTTTCAGCAATATCTTCCCAAACGTAGGGCGAAAAACCTTCTTTTTGCTGAAGTATTGCATCGAAGAAATTCCAATTAAAAAACGAATCGGGAGCTGCTGGCTCCAATGTTTCCAATAGATAACGCACACCCGGTTGTTGTGTTTTTACCAAAAGATCACCTTTTTTTACTGATACATTTTCTTCACTTTTTATGATTTCGGTTTTGAAATGAAGATAGTGTCCTTCAAACGGATTCTTCACCGTTTCAAAACTTTTTATTCTGTAAACTTCCGCGGAAATGGTTGAATCACTTTTGATTTTCACAAATTCAATATTGTTTAATTTCAGAAGCTCGACAACGTTCCAATACCCTTTCGGAACTATATAAGCCGAAGGAATTGTTACGGAATCTGTCGCTTTAAAATAATTGTAATACACAACATCTTTTGTGAAAGGTTTCTCGCGGAAATACTTTAAACGCTCCGCTCCCGTAATATGGCTCGGCACCATTTTTCCTTCAAAACCTTTAAATTGTAGGGTAGAGGATTTTGAAGAATCCACTTCCCAAGAAATAGGGTAGTAGCTTCCTACTTTATATTTTTCGAAAGAATTTTTTCGAAGGGTTTTGATTTTTGAAGCATCTGCGTCTGCTATATTTATAAAAGTTTTCATCAGTTCATAAGTGCCTTCTACTCTTTGTTTGTAGGGTTTTAGCATATGTGTTTCCACCATCATCCCCAAAGTGTTGAACAACGTGGTGTAACCTGTTGAATAGCGTGGTGAATCCAAGAACTGCTCAAAACCTTTTTCGGGAACTTCATTGAAAACGTTTACATAAGGCGTTATGTCCCATTTTTTTTGATGAAGCGAGTCTTCCAATTGCGGCATTAGTGAAGTATGCAAATAATTCCCCAATTCACCATCCAATTTGTTGTGCTGGGTAAAAAGATGGGTGAGTACATATTGGTAATCTGCGCCGTTGCTCACGTGGTTGTCTATAAATAAATCTGGGTTTAGCCAATGAAAAATTTCGGTGAAAGCACGCGTATTTTTAGTGTCAGATTTTATAAAATCACGGTTTAAATCATAATTTCTTGAGTTGCCACGGAAACCGTATTCTTCGGGGCCATTTTGATTGGTTCGGCTGGTACTATTTCTATTTAAAGCGCCGCCAATATTGTAAATTGGGATTGTTGCGATGATTGTATGCTTTGGTACTGGAATTTTATTTTCGGCAAAATCTCGAAAAAGTAGCATCATGGCATCAATGCCATCAGGCTCTCCGGGATGGATTCCATTGTTGATTAGCAATAAATTTCTGTCATCTTTTGAAAATGTTTCTGAGGTTTTCTCTTGGGTTTTGTTTTGTGGATCAATAACAACTAAATGAAGTGGAAAGCCGCTATCTGTTTGTCCTATTTCATAAACAGTGACGGAGGGAAATTTATTTGCCAATGCTATATAATATGCAATGACTTCTTCATAAGTTCCCGTTTTTAAACCGTTCGAGGATTCAAAGGTTGTATTTAGATTTTGGGAAGAACTGTTCTGTTGTCCGAAACAAAACACCGATAAGAGCAGACTTAAAAAAGATAATTTTTTTTTCATCGAAATAGTATAATAAACAAATATAGTAAAGGGACGAAAACATTTTTTGAAAGCTGGCGCAAATTTTAATTCATAAAAAAGCCCCACAATTTCTTGCAGGGCGTATATTGTTTTGATTAAAAAAATCTATCCATTCATTGAAATCAAAAACTCTTCGTTGTTTTTGGTTTGTTTGATGCGGTCGTTGATGAATTCCATTGCTTCCACAGGGTTCATATCTGCAAGGTATTTTCGCAAAACCCACATACGTTGAAGGGTTTTTTCATCGAGCAACAAATCGTCGCGACGTGTGCTGGAAGAAGTTAGATCAATAGCAGGGAAAATTCTTCTGTTGGAAATTTTTCTATCCAACTGAAGTTCCATATTACCGGTTCCTTTGAATTCCTCAAAAATAACCTCATCCATTTTTGAACCAGTTTCTGTAAGAGCAGTTGCAATGATAGTTAAAGAACCACCGTTTTCTATATTACGGGCGGCACCAAAGAAACGTTTCGGTTTGTGAAGCGCATTTGCATCCACACCACCACTCAATATTTTACCACTTGCTGGCTGAACTGTGTTGTATGCTCTCGCCAAACGCGTAATGGAATCCAAAAGAATCACTACGTCATGGCCACATTCTACCAATCGTTTTGCTTTATCAATAACAATGTTTGCCACACGAACGTGCTCGCTCGCTTCTTTATCAAAAGTTGAAGCAACCACTTCGCCACGAACGTTACGTTGCATATCGGTAACTTCTTCAGGGCGTTCATCGATCAAAAGGATGATTTGGTAAACTTCGGGATGGTTTGCGGCAATTGCATTTGCAATATCTTTCAGCAACATTGTTTTACCAGTTTTTGGCTGCGAAACAATCATTCCACGTTGTCCTTTCCCAATTGGTGCGAAAAGATCTATTATTCTTGTTGAAATTGTACTCTGCTTGTCGGCCAAATTGAATTTTTCCTGTGGAAAAAGCGGCGTTAAATGCTCAAAGGAAACACGGTCGCGAACCACATTTGGGTTCAACCCGTTTATTTTGTTCACCTTTATTAAAGGGAAATATTTTTCGCCTTCTTTTGGTGGACGCACTTCGCCCAAAACAGTATCGCCGGTTTTTAGACCGAAAAGACGAATCTGTGATTGCGACACGTAAATATCATCGGGAGATGAAAGATAGTTGTAATCACTGGAGCGCAGAAAGCCGTAGCCATCCTGCATAAGGTCCAGCACACCTTCGCTTTCAATTATTCCATCAAATTCATAATCTGGTTCGCGGTAACGATTTCGGGAGTCTTTGTTTCCGTTACTTCGGTTGTCCTGCACGTTGCCGTCTTTTTGTTTGTGGCTTTGGTGTTTTGGACGGTTGTCTGAATTTGGGCTCTCGCTGCGTTGGTTTCGTTGTCGGTTGTCATTGTCGCCAGCGCTTGATTTTTGGTGTTGCGGTTTTTTATCGTCCCTTTTTTCGTTGCCAGAACGCTTGTCTTCATTAGACTTGCTATCAGCTCCCTGTTTATCGTCATCATCTTTTTTATTGTGATGCTGCTTTTGGGGCTGTGGCTTGTTGATTCGAATGTCCTTTTTCTGTGGACGTGGATTTGGATTTTTGTTGCGATCGTCATTAGAGGAAGGAGTTTTTTCTTCATTTGAAGAAGGAGTTATTTCCTCTTTTTTTGTTTCCGAAGAAATCTCTTCCGTTTTAATGACCGCTTTCACAGCTTTGGGATTTGCCGCTTGGTAGTCGAGAATTTGATACACCAAGTCCAATTTTTTTTGAGTGCGATATTTTGGCACATTGAGTTCTTTCGCAATTTCCTGAAGATCAGGTAGCTTTTTGTTTTTTAAATCTGAAATTTCAAACATGTAGAAAATACTGTAGTTTAAGTTGATACTATTTGTTCCTATTGAGAAGGTAAGTACGTTGAAAAAATTTTCGAAGACTAAGTAACCTTTGTTGAACCGGTTACGAATAGATACTGCAATATTACAATAATAAATTAAAACGTACTGTTATTTTTTTTAAAAAGATAGCGTATTTTTGCTTCGCAATTCAGTTTTATAAAATGATACAACGCATACAGACCATTTATCTACTTGTTTCCGCCACCATTATGGGAGCTTTGTTTATGTGGTTTCCAGTTGTTTTGGGCAAAGATGGTTCTGTAATAATGGAACGCAATGAGCCTTTGATAGCTGGATTGATTTTTGTTTCCATCGCATTGGCCTTTATTTCAATTTTAAGTTTCAGAAAACGGCAGCAACAGTTTGTGCTCAACCGTTTGAATATCATATTAAACTTTGTATTACTGGGAGTTTTCGTTTACAGGTTGCTAACTTTATCCGGAGAAACTATTGTTTCAGAGAAGGGTATTGGGGTGCTTTTTCCCATCATTTCTATCGTGTTTTTAGTGCTGGCCAACAAGGCCATAAAAAGGGATGAGGACCTCGTAAAATCTGTTGATCGTTTGCGATAAACCGATCTTGGTATATTAGTGCAGGACCCCCAAAGGAAGCCACCTTTGGGGGTTTTTTGTATTTATTACTGAAACCAAAAACCACATAAATTTCAAAAAATCCTCTTTGAGGATTTATTGGTTTCACTTCTCAAATTCAATAACCTCCAAATTCTGGATTTTTTCACCGTCAATTTCAAAACGGAGCATGGTGCGTACATTTTGAAAGCCGTGTTTCCCCACAGCTCCGGGATTCATATGTAGCAATCCCGTGGTTTTATCAGGCATCACTTTTAAAATATGCGAATGCCCGCAGATGAAAATTTTCGGCGGATTGGAATAAATTTCTTGCCGGATGGAAGGATTATATCTTCCCGGATAGCCGCCAATGTGCGTTATCCAAACGTCAACTCCTTCGCACATAAAACGGTTGTGCAGTGGAAATTCCATTCGCGCTTCTGTGTTGTCAATATTTCCGTAAACGGCGCGCAGTGGTTTTAGTTTTTTTATAGTGTCGGTGACCACAAGATTGCCAATATCGCCCGCATGCCATACTTCATCGGCCTGTTTTACATACTTCAGGATTTTTTCGTCTATATAACTATGGGTGTCGCTGAGAAGAAGGATTTTTTTCAAAATATGCGTAATTGATGGATTGCGAAGGTATTTAAGTTTTTCAAATTAATAACAGAAATGCTGGCTTGTAAATTGTAATTTTGTCAATTCTGAAAAAAAACAGTTGCGATATTTCATAGAAATAGCCTACAACGGGAAAAACTATTTTGGATGGCAACGCCAACCCGAGCAGATTAGCGTGCAACAGGTTTTGGAAGAAACACTTTCCACTTTGCTTCGGAAGGAAATTAAACTAACCGGAGCCGGAAGGACCGATACCGGCGTGCACGCAAAACAACTTTTCACACATTTTGATTTTGATGAAATTGAAAACAATGAAGAATTGGTTTTCAGATTGAATTCCTTTCTTCCGAAGGATATTTCGGTAAAGAATATTTTTGAAGTTAAAGAAGATGCACACGCCCGTTTTGATGCTGTTGAAAGAGAATATGAATATATTATCTCACTTGAAAAAGATCCTTTTTCGCAGGATTTTGCGTTTCAGATAAACAACGAACCGGAGGTGGGTTTGATGAACGAAGCCGCAGAATTGCTATTGCACCATAACAATTTTCAATGCTTTTCACGCTCTAAAACAGATGTAAAAACGTACAATTGCACAATTGTGAAAGCGTTTTGGGAAGTAAAAAATAATAGGCTTATTTTTACAATCGCCGCAGACCGTTTTCTGCGGAATATGGTACGCGCAATTGTGGGAACACTATTGAATGTTGGTTTCAAAAAGACCTCTTTGGAAGATTTTAAAGCAATATTAAACAGCAAAAGCAGGGAAGAAGCTGGAGCTTCAGCGCCCGCCCACGGATTGTATTTGACGAAGGTTGTTTATCCCGAAAAAATTTTTAAAGAGAAAAGAATAGAGAGAAAAGACTAAAAATCAGTTTTTAACGAACTAACAAATTACCGAATCCCGAATCCCGAATTAACAAATTTACAAAATAATCCGTGTCAGAAAAAACAGGCAACGCATTCGATTTTAAACTTTTCAAACGGTTGTTGGCCTTCACAACGCCCTATCGAGGGGTCTTCTATTTTGTGGCCTTTGCCGCCGTTGTTATGTCCGGTCTCGCCGTGTTGCGTCCGTATTTGTTGCGGTTAGCCATAGACAATTCAATGGTTCCAAAAGATGGAACTGGGTTTATGAAGTACGTCATTTTAATGATAGTCGTGCTACTGTTGGAAGTTATTTTTCAGTTCGCATTTATTTTTTACACAAACTGGCTCGGGCAAAGCGTTATCCGCGATATGCGTCAAAAACTCTTCCGCTTGATGATGAGTTTCAAAATGCAGTATTTTGACAAAAGCGCCGTGGGAAGGTTGACGACTAGAGCGGTGAACGATGTGGAAACCATTTCCAGTATTTTCAGCGAAGGTCTTTTTATGATTATAAGCGACTTACTGAAAATGCTTGTAATTGCAGGGTTTATGTTAACACAAAGTTGGCGGTTATCCCTGATAGTTTTTATTGTTTTACCTTTCATTTTATATGCCACACGCATTTTCCAAAAAGCGATGAAAGTTGCTTTTGAAGACGTCCGTAACCAAGTTGCAAACCTCAATACGTTTGTGCAGGAACGCATAACTGGGATGAAAATAGTCCAAATTTTTACCCGCGAAAAAACCGAGTACGAACGTTTTCAGGAAATCAACAAAGACCATCGAAAAGCGTGGATTAAAACCGTTTGGTACAACTCCATTTTCTTCCCTATTGCTGAAATGACGGGAGCCGTGGCTACAGGTTTGGTGGTTTGGTATGGTGGGTTGAACGTAATTGGCGGCGGCATTGTAACGTTGGGGATTATAACTGCCTTCATTCAATATGCCGAAATGCTTTTTAGGCCGCTGCGACAAATTGCCGATAAATTCAACACCCTCCAAATGGGAATGGTGGCCGCAAACCGTGTTTTCGGAATTCTCGACACCAAATCGCACATTGCAGATACTGGAACGGTTGATTACACAAGTACCAAAGGAGAAATTGAATTCAAAAACGTACACTTTGGATATAACGAAGACGAAAAAGTGATTAAAGGGATTTCATTTAATGCTAATCCGGGTGAAACCGTTGCCATTGTTGGTGCTACTGGCGCAGGAAAAAGTACGATAATCAATTTATTGAACCGTTTTTACGAAATAAACAGCGGTGAAATTTTGATTGATGGTATTTCACTCAAAGAATACAAACTCGCTTCAATTAGAAGCCAGATAGCTGTGGTTTTGCAGGATGTTTTCCTTTTTGCGGATTCAATTTTGAACAATATTACACTGAACAATCCAAATATTTCCGAAGCAGAAGTGATTGCTGCGGCAAAAGAAATTGGGGTTCATAAATTTATAGAATCACTTCCGGGCGGTTATCAATACAATGTGAAAGAACGCGGTAGCATGCTTTCTTCCGGGCAGCGACAGCTCATTTCATTTCTTCGCGCTTATGTTAGCAAGCCGAGCATTTTGATTTTGGACGAGGCAACTTCATCCGTAGATACCTATTCCGAGGAAATGATCCAAACGGCTACCGATAAAATTACGAAAAACCGTACTTCAATAGTCATTGCCCACCGATTGGCAACCATCAAAAAAGCTGATAAAATAATCGTGATGGACCACGGAAAAATCGTGGAAGAGGGCACCCACAAAGAATTGCTGAAGCTTGAGAATGGTTTTTATAGAAATCTTTACGAAGTGCAGTTTATGGCGGAGGAAGCGATTTAAGTTTAACTCAAATCCTTTTTCAAAATCTTCAACAATTCATCCGTATTTTCAAAAAGCACAAAATCGCCATCCTTTAAATAGGAAATTTGTCCATTTTCTTCGGAAACCACCAAACAAAGAGCATCACTTTTTTCAGTAATCCCTACAGCGGCACGGTGCCTAAGGCCAAACCTCAATGGTATTTTTTTATCGTTTGAAACGGGTAGTATAACACGGGTTGCGGTTATCCGGTTTTCCTCAATAATCATTGCGCCGTCGTGCAACGGACTGTTTTTAAAGAAAACACTTTCAATGATGGGCTGGTTTACTTCCAGGTTCATTTCGTCGCCCGTGTTTTTCACAAAATCGAGACTGTTGTTGCGCTGCAACACAATCAATGCTCCAGTGTTTGAAGCAGACATTTTTTTGCAGGCTGCAATTATTCCCTCAAGATTTGTGTTGGGGCCAGAATCTCTTCCCAACAATTTAAACTGCTTGAAAAAACGTCGCCGCGCGTTGAAATTTGTAGAGCCCAACATCAAAAGAAACTTTCTGATTTCGGGCTGGAAAACCACGACTAACGCGAACATACCTACACCAAGGAAACCGCCGAGAATTTTACTCAAAAGCTCCATTCCCAAAAGTTGGGTAACAACAAAAATGGCGTAAACGATGATGATACCCACCAAAATATTTATGGCAACGGTGCCTTTTACCAAATTATAGAGATAGTACAACAGAAGTGCCACTAGCACAATGTCCACAATATCTATAATTCGAATGTCGAGAAAATCCAAGGGTATGCGTTTTTTTGTAAAAGTAGTTTAAAATATTTAATGGATTGGGGTCAAGATTTCAGGTTTTCAAACAATTTCACACATTCCACCGCTTCCTTAACATCGTGCACTCTTAAAATTGAAACGCCTTTTAAAAGTGCAATTGTGTTTAGTGAAGTAGTTCCGTTCAAAGCGTTTTCTGCCGAAGTTTCCAAAGTTTTATAAATAAAGGATTTTCGTGAAACGCCAGCTAAAATCGGAACTTCCAAGTTTTTAAAAAGTTCCAGATTGCTCAAAAGCTGAAAACTTTGTTCCCGTGTTTTTGCAAAACCAAATCCTGGGTCAGCCACAATATCGTTGATTCCTTCGGCACGGGCGAGTGCAATTTTTTCAGATAAATCCTTTAAAACTTCAATCGTAACGTTTTTGTAATCTGTTAACTTCGCCATCGTTTTTGGCGTGCCGCGCATGTGCATCAGAATGTAAGGTACTTTCAATTTTGCAACGGTTCTGTACATTTCTGTATCCAACGTTCCGCCGGAAACATCGTTTACCAATGCTGCTCCCGCCTCCACAGCTTTTTTTGCAATTTCACTTCGGAAGGTATCTACGGAAATTAAAGTTTCGGGAAAGTTTTTCAGAATAATTTCAATAGCTTCAACAACCCTTCTGATTTCTTCAACTTCTGAAATGTTTTCCGCACCTGGGCGTGTGCTGTAACCGCCAATGTCTAAAAACATTGCACCTTCCGAAAGCATTTTTTCAGCTTGCACCAAAATTTCTCTTTCAGAAAATGTTTTTCCGCCGTCGTAAAACGAATTGGTCGTAACGTTAATGATGCCCATCACTTTTGGGATGGAAAGGTCTATGAGGTTGCCGCAGCAATTAAGGGTCTGCAATTTTTTAAATTGATATATTTAAGCGAAATTTACGCAAAATCTTACACATCACTAATGGCAAACACTTCAAATCAATACAATGACCAGATTGAAAAATGTAGGGAGCTGTTTATCAAGAAAATGCACGATTACGGGAGTGCGTGGCGCATTCTACGGCTTCCTTCGTTGACTGACCAAATTTTTATAAAGGCGCAACGTATCCGCGGTTTGCAGAAAAATGCAGAACAAAAAATTGCCGAAGACGAAACCAGCGAGTTTATCGGGATAGTGAATTATTCCGTAATAGCACTGATTCAATTGGAAAAAGGGGTAGTGGAGCAACCAGACCTTTCTTTGGAAGTTGCCACGCAACTTTATGACGAACAGGTGGCCAAAACCAAACAATTGATGATGGACAAAAACCACGATTACGGCGAGGCGTGGCGCGAGATGCGGGTGAGTTCGTTGACAGATTTGATTCTTCAGAAATTGCTTCGCGTAAAACAGATTGAGAATAATAGTGGAAAAACATTGGTATCAGAAGGGATTGACGCTAACTATCAGGATATGATTAATTATGCTGTGTTTGCTTTGATTCATTTGGAAGAAAATTCGTTACCGCATAATTAAAATTTCAAAAAATAAAAAGCACCAAATTCCAAGGGGAAAGCACCAAAAAATTTAAATACCAAATTCCAAAAATGGATTCAAAATATGATTTAGAGGAAAGAACTTTTAAGTTTGCCAGTGAATGTCGTGAAATGATAAGGTCTTTGAATTATTCAATGGCAAATATTGAAGATGGTAAACAATTGATTAGGTCGTCGGGTTCTGTTGGAGCTAATTATATTGAAGCGAATGAGAAGTTGTGTGAAAAAGATTTTGTTTTCCGTCTTAAAATAGCAAGAAAAGAAGCAAAGGAATCACGTTATTGGTTGAGATTGTTAAAAACCGGTAATCATGAAATAAACGAAATGGACAAATTGATAAACGAATCCGAAGAACTGAGAAAGATACTTTCAGCAATAATTAAAAAGTTTGAGTAGCCTTTGGAATTTGGTACTTGAAATTTGGCGCTTCGTTTCTATTTGGAATTTGGTACTTGAAATTTGGAGTTTTTAATAAAGTTAGAATTTAAGATTTATGAAAATAATAGTTGGAATATCTCGAATTATAGTAGGTGTATTATTTATAATCAGCGGATTGATTAAGCTGAACGACCCCGTTGGGTTTTCATTTAAACTGAAAGACTACTTCGCGCCCGAAGTTTTGGACTTTGGGTTTTTGGTTCCTTATGCGTTATTGATAGCCATTTTTTTAGTGATTTTTGAAGTTTTGGTAGGTGTGGCGTTGTTGTTGGGCTATTGGAAAAAACTCACGCTTTGGGCTTTGTTGCTGATGATAGTGTTCTTTACGTTTCTCACGTTCTATTCTGCCTATTTCAACAAAGTGACTGATTGCGGCTGCTTTGGCGATGCTATTCCGCTAACGCCATGGGAATCTTTCAGCAAAGATATTGTGCTGTTGATTTTGATTTTAATTATTTTCTTCGGAAGAAAATACATTCAGCCTTTTTTTACAAAAGGAACGCGCAGCATTATCATTTTCGCATCCTTTGTGGCTTGTCTTGGGATAGCTTATTATGTATTGCAACATCTTCCAATAATCGATTTCCGTCCGTATAAAATTGGGGCGAATATTAAGGAAGGAATGTCTGTTCCCGAAAATGCGCACGGTCCGGTTTATGAATATAAGTGGAAATTCAATGTTAATGGCGAAGAAAAAGTTATAACAACAAATGGCGAATATCCAAAGGTTGATGGCGAATTGATTGATACCGAAACCAAAATGATACAGGAAGGCTATACGCCACCAATCCACGATTTCTCGATGGAAAGGGATGGCGAGGATTATACCGAACAATTTCTGGATGAAGAAAATTTAGTGGTCGTGATTGCGTATAGCTTGGGAAATACAGAAAAAAATGGCTATGCTTCAATTAAAGAAGTAACCGATAAAGCCTTGAAAAACGGATATAACGTGATTGGCCTTTCGGCCTCTTCGCAGGAAATGACCGAAGCTTTGACAGAGGAATACAAGCTGAATTTCAAGTTTTATTTCTGCGATGAAACCACGCTAAAAACCATCGTGCGTAGCAATCCGGGGATTTTGGAGCTCGACAAAGGAACTATTAAGCAAAAACTGCACTGGAACGATGCACAAAAATTGAAACTTCCGGTAGTTGAAAACGCTAAACCAAAGTTGGATCTTTCGCTGAAACAGCGTTTGGATAGTATTGCGGTACTCGATCAAAAATACAGATTGTTGATGCAGGCCCAAACTTTGGATGAAAGAAAAAAACTGGGTGAAAAAATGGGACTTTCCGAAGCAGAATACAGTGGCGATCTCGCTAAAATGCAAAGTGTTTTGGACAGTGTGAACATGGTTTTTGTTGAAAGATATTTACTTCAAAAAGGATATCCCGGAAAATCTGTAGTTGGTGAAGAATCCAGTCTTGTGGCTTGGAATGTGTTGCAACACAATCCGGATAAAATTCCGCTCTATTTACCATTGGTTAAAAAAGCAGCTGCGGAAGGCGAAATACCTAAAACTTCGGCTGCAATGATGGAGGACCGCTATTTGATGATGGAAGGCAAACCCCAAATTTACGGCACGCAGGGAATGAGTTATGACGATGCACGGGGTTCTTTCATTTGGCCAATTGAAAATGCGGAAACCATTAACCAAAGAAGAAAAGATGCTGGTTTTGAAGAAACGATTGAAGAATACGCTAAAATCCTCTTCGGAAAAGATTTTGAATATCAGCCGCGAACAATTGAACAAATAAAATAAAAAGAACGTGGCGGTTTACATCCTTCAAAAATTGGGTTATGCGCTGCTGACGTTGTTTGGGGTTGTAACTGTAATTTTTCTTTTGTTTACAATCCTTCCCGGCGATCCTGCGCGAATGATGTTGGGCCAAAATGAAACTGCCGAACAGCTTGCGGTCGTCAAAAAAAAATATGGGTTTGACCAACCTGTTTCCGTGCAGTATTTGAGGTATTTGAATGATTTGTCGCCTATTTCCTTTCACAGTAAAAATCCGGAAGATTACACCTTTCTTTCTCAGGGAAAATACAATGCAACCCAATTGTTTTCTATTAAAAACACGACGGTTGTATTGAAAACACCATATTTGCGCGAATCCTTTCAAAAGAATGGAAAGGAGGTAAGCGAAGTGATTGCCGAAACATTGCCGAACACTTTTATATTGGCTGTTTCGGCGATATTCATAGCATTGATAATAGGTGTTTTCTTGGGAATTATTTCCGTGCTTTTCAAGGATGGGTTTATTGATAAAATGATTCAATTGGTAAGCACGCTTGGGATGAGCGTTCCCTCTTTTTTCAGCGCTATTATTTTTGCGTGGATTTTTGGCTTTTTGCTTCACAAATACACAAATTTGAATATGACTGGAAGTCTTTACGAAGTGGACGATTTCGGCAACGGCAAATACATTCAGTGGAAAAATTTAATACTTCCCGCCATCGTTTTGGGAATCCGCCCGTTGGCCGTTGTTAGCCAATTGATGCGAAATTCCCTGCTTGAAGTTTTGAACCAAGATTACATTCGCACCGCAAAGGCGAAAGGGCTTTCGTTTTATCAAATCATAAAACGGCATGCGCTGAAAAATTCATTAAACCCTGTGGTGACAGCAATTTCCGGATGGTTTGCAAGTATGCTTGCAGGAGCGGTTTTTGTGGAATATATTTTCGGGTGGAACGGTTTGGGAAAGGAAATTGTGAACGCTTTGAACACATTGGATTTACCAGTAATTATGGGAGCCGTGATCGTAATAGCCACATTGTTCATTTTAATCAATATTTTTGTAGACATAATTTATGGCTGGTTGGACCCTAAAATTAGTAGGCAGTGATCATTATTCAGTAAATTTGCAATAGTATCAATAGTATCAATAGTATCAATAGAATCCATAGAGATGAGAAAAAAAATAGTAGCAGGAAACTGGAAAATGAACAATGATTTGGCCGAAACCGAACTATTTTTGGAGGAGCTTAAAAAGCAGGTTTTTCCAGAAAATGTAGTGATAATGATTGCGCCCGCTTTCACAAATCTGAACCATGCTTTTAATTCACTTCGGCAACATCCCGCGGAAGTGATTGCCCAAAACATGCACCAAAGCAACGAGGGCGCTTTTACAGGTGAAATTTCCGCAAAAATGTTGAAAAGTGTTGGCGCAAACACAGTGATTTTGGGTCATAGTGAGCGACGCGCTTATTTTAATGAAGACGGGGCAATTCTTTCCGAAAAAGTGAATACCGCATTGGAAAACGAAATGACCGCTATTTTCTGCGTTGGCGAAGAGTTGAAGGACAGAAAGAACGGAACCCATTTTCAATTGATAAAAACGCAACTTTCCGAAGGACTTTTCCACATTTCTAACGATGCTTGGGAAAATATAATTATAGCCTATGAACCTGTTTGGGCAATAGGAACAGGAGAAACTGCAAGTCCCGAACAAGCGCAGGAAATGCACAAATTCATCAGAAAAACGATTGCGGAAAATTATTCAAACAAAATAGCTGAAAATGTTTCAATCCTTTACGGCGGAAGCGTGAAACCTGACAACGCCTCGGAAATCTTTGGACAGCCAGATGTTGACGGTGGCCTTATTGGCGGGGCTTCACTGCAAGTTGAAAGTTTTATGAAAATCGCAAATTCTTTCTAATGTCGCAAATTTATATCGAATACGATTTTAAAGTAAAACCAATCCAACCAGGAACAGAAATTCTGATTGCCGAGTTGGGTTACGCAGGTTTTGAAAGTTTTGTGGAAACCGAGGAAGGTGTTTCGGCATATATTCAAAAAGGGGAGTGGAACAAAAATATTTTGGAAGATATCAATATTCTCAATTCAGAAGAATTCGAGATTGGGTTTACTTTTTCAGAAATAGAGCAAGTAAATTGGAACGAGGAGTGGGAAAAGAATTTTGACCCAATTGAAGTGGACGGAAAATGTACTATTCGTGCGCCATTTCATCCAAAGAAAAATTTTGAGTATGAAATTGTAATCGAACCCAAAATGTCTTTCGGCACTGGCCATCACGAAACCACTTTTATGATGCTGCAGTTTATTTTGGAAAATAATTTTAAAGGAAAAACCGTGCTCGATATGGGTTGTGGTACGGCGGTTTTGGCAATTTTGGCCGAAATGCGCGGCGCTTCAAAACTGGACGCCATTGATATTGACGAATGGTGTTTTGAAAATTCAATGGAAAATATTCAGAGGAACAATTGCAAGAATATTTCTATTTTTCAGGGTGATGCCTCCCTGTTGGACGGAAAAAAATATGAAGTGATCATTGCCAACATAAACCGAAATATTTTGTTGAATGATATGGCAACCTATCGAAACAGTCTCTCTGAAAATGGGGAACTTTATTTAAGCGGCTTTTATGCCGAAGATTTGCCAATTATCACAGAAAATTGCAATAAATTAGGGCTCTCCTTCGTTGGAAATAAGGAAAAAAACAATTGGGTTGCGGCTAAATTTAAAATTTCGTAATTTTCATTTGTTTTAGGAATTTAAAAAATAGTATGAGTACCAAGGAAAAAATACAGGAAGATGTGTCGGTTTCTGAAATGGAGAGCAACCAAAATGAAATTGTGCTTTACAATGACGATGTAAATACTTTTGACCATGTAATAAACAGTTTAATCTTCGCTTGTGAGCACACGCTGGAACAGGCCGAACAGTGTTCCATCATTGTTCATTACAAGGGAAAATGCACCGTTAAAACGGGTGATTTTGATGAATTGAAGCCACGCTGTTCTATGCTTTTGGAAGCTGGACTGAGTGCAGAGATAATTTAAAACTTCTAAAATATTTTAGAACGGTAGCAGCCAGTTTATTTTTGCTACGCTGAGTAAAGTCGATAAAAAAACCACGTCTTTTAGAACGTGGTTTCTTGTTTTTTGTGACCTTGCCAAGATTCAAACTTGGAACCTCCTGAGCCGTAATCAGGTGCGCTATTCAGTTGCGCCACAAGGCCAAATTAATTTCGCTTTAAGCGGGTGCAAATATATTTCTTTTTAAATTGCAAGGCAAATTAATACCTGTAAATAAATGAATTTATCTGAATATATAAGGAATATTGAAGATTTTCCAAAAACTGGTGTACACTTCAAAGATATTACCCCGTTGCTTGCAAATAGTGAAGCGACAGATAGTTGTATACGGCAGTTATTGGCCTTAGTGGGCACTCAAAAAATAGATAAGGTGGTCGCAATAGAATCCCGTGGGTTTTTCTTTGGAACCTTGTTGGCACAGAAACTGAATGCCGGTTTTATTCCTATTCGCAAACCGGGAAAACTTCCCTACAAAACCTTGAAAGAACCCTATGAGTTGGAATACGGAATGGATGCGTTGGAAATTCACGAAGACGCCATCAAAAAAGGGGAGCGGGTCCTTTTGCACGATGATGTTCTGGCTACGGGCGGTACGGCGAGGGCGGCGTGCAATTTGATTGAAAATTTGGGTGGCGTAATAGTACAGTGCAATTTTTTGATTGAGTTGGAATTTTTAGATGGAATTAAAAAACTACAAAGCCACACCGTTAAATCGCTGCTGAAGTATTAATCCAAAGCATTTTTTGTAACCCATAATTTATAGGCAAAAATGGCCATTTGAAGTTTTGAAGCTTTTGCCAAATCCACTTCTTTTTTAGTGAAGCTTGGCAGTACCTTCTTATTTACTTTTGCCAAAAATCTAAAGAATATTTTTTTCATATATATAAAGGTATCAAAATTTTTAAGATTCAACTCTTAGAAATAGCTCAGGGTTAGAGTTTCGAAATTTATATTTCAGAATTAACGAATCCCTAGTCCTTAATCCCTATTTCTTTATCTTCGTAATCTTTGTAAAATTTTATGGATTATATATATGTCTTTTTGGGTTTAGCGTCGCTCGTTGTGGGTGGTGAATTTTTGGTTCGGTCGTCCGTGGCACTTTCTTTTAAGTTGCATCTTTCAAAAATGGTCATCGGTTTAACGGTGGTTTCCTTTGCCACTTCGGCTCCAGAACTATTGGTAAGTCTGCAGGCAGCACTCAATGGATTTTCCGATATTGCATTAGGGAATGTAATCGGTTCAAACATCGCAAATATTGGGCTTGTACTTGGCATTACGGCAATTATCTCTCCACTAGCAATCGACAAAGCTTTTTATAAATTGAATTGGCCCGTGATGATGATCCTTTCAATTGGGCTGTATTTTATTCTTAAAAGCGGACGAGAGATATCACGCTCTGAAGGAATTGCTCTATTTCTTATGCTTTTTGTCTATCTCTGGGTTCTAATAAAAAAGGCAAAAAAAGAAAGAAGCACAATGCCTGTTGACGATAGTATTGACGAAGGTCTATCCAAGTCTTCCAATTTCAAAATAATTATTTGGTTGCTTATCGGCGCAGTTTCATTATACTTTGGAAGTGAACTGCTCGTAAATAGTGCAATAGGGATTGCAGAGCGTTTTGGTGTTAGCGAACGAGTAATTGCCATAACCGTGATTGCCGTGGGCACGAGCATTCCAGAACTTGCAGCTTCAGTTACAGCCGCCCTCAAAAGAGAAAAAGCCATTTCTTTGGGAAATCTTATTGGTTCAAACATATTCAATATTTCTTCCGTACTGGGAATTACTGCAATCATCCAGCCCATTGCCGTAAAAAGTAAGGAAGTGCTTACGAATGATATTATTTGGATGATTGGTTTTGCCGCGATCATTCTTCCTTTGGCATTCCTTCCGAAATCATACCAACTGGGTCGAAAAAGGGGAATTTTACTGGTAGTAGCATATGCCATTTTTATTGGGATGACTATTCTTAATTAACACCAATATTGTATTACCCCTACTTATCAAGGGGGTGTTGATAATATTTTTGATAGTTTTAGTAAAATAACTATTACGAATTTGGGGGGTGTGTATGTGTTTTTATACTTTTGCACAGTCAAACCATAAAAACTACAATATGCCAACATTGCGATTTCATGCCATCAAGGAAACCTTTAACAGGGTTCCAGTTCCAGTTACCGAACCTGAAAGACGTTCCGATATTTTCGGAAAAAACGTTTTTAACGAAGCGGCCATGCGCCAGTACCTTACCAGAGATTCTTTTAAAAGCGTTATGGATGCCAATGAAAACGGCTCCAAAATTGAACGCCACATTGCCGACCATATCTCCACGGGGATGAAGGAATGGGCTATTGCTAAAGGAGCCACCCACTACACACACTGGTTCCAGCCATTGACTGGAGCTACCGCCGAAAAGCACGATGCTTTTTTTGAAACCATGGAAGATGGCCATGCAATAGAAAAATTTGGAGGTGAACAGTTGGTTCAACAAGAATCTGACGCCTCCAGTTTTCCAAATGGGGGAATTAGAAACACATTTGAGGCTCGCGGTTACACGGCGTGGGATCCAACTTCACCAGCATTTATCTATGGTACTACTTTGTGTATCCCTACGGTTTTTGTTTCATATACAGGCGAAGCATTAGATTATAAAACCCCGTTACTTAAAGCGCTCCAGTCAGTCGATAATGCGGCTACAGCGGTAGCTAAATATTTTGATAAAAGTGTAACAAAAGTAAACGCAACTTTAGGCTGGGAACAGGAATATTTTTTGATTGACAGCGCTTTGGCGCTTAGCCGCCCAGACATTTCCTTGGCAGGAAGAACTTTGTTGGGCCATTCCTCCGCAAAAGGCCAACAATTGGACGACCATTATTTTGGTTCCATTCCCGCGCGTGTTCTTAATTTTATGCGCAATTTGGAAACTGAGTGTATGCTTTTGGGAATTCCTGTAAAAACACGCCACAATGAAGTTGCGCCCAACCAATTTGAATTGGCTCCCATTTTTGAAGAAACAAACTTGGCGGTGGACCACAACTCCTTATTAATGGACTTGATGCACAAAGTTGCGGCAAAACATAATTTTAAGGTTTTGTTTCACGAAAAACCATTTGCCAACGTAAACGGAAGTGGAAAGCACAACAATTGGTCCTTGGCGACCAATACAGGTGTAAATCTTTTGAGCCCGGGAAGCACACCGATGAAGAATCTTCAGTTTTTGACCTTTTTCATTAATACGTTGAAAGCCGTAAACGAATATGAGGAATTGTTGCGCGCTTCCATAGCCAGTGCCAGTAATGACCACCGTTTGGGTGCCAATGAGGCCCCTCCGGCAATTATTTCGGCATTTATAGGTTCACAATTAACAGAAGTTTTGGACGAACTTGAAAAAGTGACCAGCGGTAAGCTTTCTCCTCAGGAAAAAACCGATTTAAAACTGAACGTAGTGGGCAAAATCCCAGAGATTTTATTGGACAATACAGACCGTAACCGAACGTCCCCTTTCGCTTTTACAGGCAACAAATTTGAGTTTCGTGCGGTAGGTTCCTCGGCCAACTGTGCAAATCCAATGACGGTTCTCAATGCGATTGTGGCAAAACAGCTCATGGATTTCAAAATAAAGGTTGATACTCTTATAAAGGACAAAAAGATGAAAAAAGACGATGCTATTTTCAATGTCCTGAAAGAATATATTAAGGAATCAAAAAGGATTCGTTTTGAAGGCGATGGCTATGGTGAAGCCTGGGAAAAGGAAGCAAAAAAACGTGGGTTGAGCAATCACAAAACCACGCCCGAAGCATTGAAGGCAAAAGTTTCAAAAAAATCTATAGCCCTTTTTGAGGAGCTCGGCATTTTGAGCAAGGTTGAGCTTGAAGCCCGCCACGAAATTGAAGTGGAGGATTATGCGCTACGCATTCAAATTGAAGGACGTATCTTGGGAGATATTGCCCGAAACCACGTAATACCAACAGCCATTCGTTATCAAAATATTTTGATTGAAAACGTGCAGGGCCTAAAAAACATTTACGGAACCGATTTCAAAAAACTCTCTGTTGAGCAAATGCACCTTATTGAACAAATTAGTGAACACATAGCAAAAATTAATAAGGGAATCACAGATATGATTGAGGCGAGAAAGAAGGCCAATAAAATAGAAGGAGTTGAAAAGAAAGCGTTCGCCTATTGTGATGATGTTCGACCTTATTTTGAAATAATCCGTTATCATTGTGATAAACTGGAGCTTCTTGTGGATGACGAACTTTGGCCATTGACTAAGTATAGGGAACTTCTGTTTACAAAATAATTTTGAAGTGAAATTGATACCCTTTTAGAATAAAGGGTGCTTTTATGTACTTTTGCCTAAAATTACCCAATGAGCAAAGAAATTTCAAAACGTTATGCGCAAAGAGGCGTTTCAGCAGGTAAGGAAGATGTGCACAACGCCATTAAAAATGTGGATAAAGGCCTTTTCCCAAAAGCATTCTGCAAAATAGTTCCCGATTACTTGACGGGCGATGAAAATTATTGTTTGGTCATGCATGCCGATGGGGCAGGGACAAAGTCTTCCCTCGCTTATACGTATTGGAAAGAAACTGGTGATCTCTCTGTCTGGAAAGGTATAGCCCAAGATGCTCTGATAATGAATATTGACGATTTGCTTTGCGTGGGTGCCTTGGAAAATATTATGCTTTCATCAACCATAGGAAGGAACAAAAACCTCATTCCTGGCGAAGTTATTTCAGCAATAATAAATGGTACGGAGGAATTGATTTCTGAAATGAAACAATACGGAGTTACCATCCATTCCACGGGTGGTGAAACCGCAGATGTAGGCGATTTGGTGCGAACCATAATTGTAGATTCCACAGTAACTGCGCGAATTAAGCGCAGTGAGGTTATAAATAATTCCAATATTAAACCAGACGACGTTATTGTTGGCCTAGCTTCCTTTGGCCAAGCTACTTATGAAAAGGAATATAACGGAGGTATGGGTAGCAACGGTTTGACTTCCGCGAGGCACGATGTTTTTGAAAAACAGTTGGCAAAGAAGTATCCCGAAAGTTTTGATCCTTCGGTTCCCGAAGCACTTGTATATGCCGGTTCAAAAAAATTGGAGGATGCTGTGCCGGGGAGTCCATTGAATGCAGGAAAACTTGTGCTTTCACCCACGCGAACGTATGCTCCCATTATTAAAAAGATTTTGTCACAATTTACGGCGAAACAAATTCACGGAATGGTACACTGCAGTGGTGGGGCGCAGACTAAAATCCTTCATTTTGTTGAAAACCTTCATATCATAAAAGACAATATGTTTGAAATTCCGCCTCTTTTCAAACTCATACAATCCGAAAGTGGTACGGACTGGAAAGAAATGTACCAAGTGTTCAATATGGGCCATAGAATGGAACTTTATGTAGCTGAGGAAATTGCGGAATCAATTATTAAGATTTCAAAATCATTTAATGTTGATGCCCAAATAGTGGGAAGGGTAGAAGCGGCCCCATCTAAAAAGCTAACAATAAAAACAACAATGGGTAAATTTGTATATTGATATTTTCAGCTATCTTCGCAAATGATATTGAGCCAATTACGGTTTGCCTTCCTGTTTTCAACAACATATGCAAGGAAAAGTTTTCTTTAAAAATTACAAGACAGGATTAGGAATTCTATCTGTTTTCTTTATTCTTTTGAGCATTATCATTCACTTATATGGGAATTATTTTTTGTTTCGTTTGTTGCGCGGCGTAATCTGTTACTCTACCTTGCTTTATTTGTTGATTGCCCACGGGAAAAATATTCAAAAATGGTTGGTAGGTTTTCTTTTCTTTTATGGTGCTTCCAGTTTTGCAACGGTTTGGTATGAAAACGGTACCATGGCCAGCATAGCAATGATATTGAATTTTATTGCTCTTTTGATGCTCCTCTGGTATGTGGTTCCCAAATTCACAATAAAGAAAATCACGAAAACTTTTACGTTGCTTTTTATTTTAATGGTGGTCATAAACGGTTATTTGTTCTTTCAATTAATTGAGCTTATGAAAGAAATGACCTTAAATTACACCCAATATATCTTCATGATTTTGAGTGCCTTTTGTGGAATCATACTGGCCTTTTTGGCACTGTTCTACAATCATTTTTTTAATACTGCCCAGTCCATGGCTTTCACATTGCTCGTTTTTTTGATAATTTTTGCAGAGATATTCAGGGGAATAGCATATTACGATTTAGCCTACAGCAATGCTTTTGTGTACATGGCAAGGATCTGCCTTGTGTTGGGCCTTTATGTTCTGGTACATTTTTCGTTCTTGGATATAAAGAACGCAAAGCGTTTAAAAATTTCCATCCCATCCTAAAATATCCAGAAAACTTTTTAAAGTTTTTTTAGAGGAGGCTCGTTGGTTTTAAATTTTAAATCCTTTTATTAGTTTGTATTCTGTTGATTGCACTCCGTATTGCGATTTTACTGTTTCTTTTATTGTTTGTGAACGTTTGGAGAGGTCTTCATATTGAAGCTTGCGTACATCTTTAACGGGTTTTAGTTGACCATAAGCTGTTGTTACGGCTGTGTTTACTGCTGTTAAGGAATCTAACAATGTGCTTAGTTGTTCGAGGGTAATGTTTGGGTTTGTAGGGGCGTAATCGGTGCCATAACTGGTTAGTGTGGCAATGATGTCTGCCAGAAATTGTGTTTGGCTTCCGAAAGAGCGGTGTGATTGTGATACAAATTCACCTTCTTCGTCTTTTTTTAGTTCGGCGGTTTTTTCTCCTCTAATTTTGTTTACGAGGTTGGTTATATCTGCAGCTTGTTTGGAGGTTTTGCCAAACTTTGCTTTAACGAAGGCTGCAATTGGCGAGAGGGTTCTGGCTAATGAGGTTGGGTCTTTTTCAAATAGGTTTTGACGGGCGGCAACGGCGAGGGAGAAGGGGGATTGTAAGGTTGCAATGAGGGTGTTGTTTTGTCCCACTTCATTTATTAATGTATTATAGGCTGCAACTGTAGTTTCTGGGGTGAGGGCTACGTAGCCTGTGAAGGTGGCAACGTTGGTGGAAAGTTGTTCTGCGTTGTAGAGGCGAGAGCCAAAGGTTTTTTCTGATTGTGATGCCATGGTTTCTAGGTTTTAGAGATTGAACTTTTGCTATTACATGTTTTCTGTGGGGTGTTAGTTATTTTAGAATCAATTGGTTACTTAAATTTAAGGCTCTTTGTGTAAAATTCCAAATGATTTTATGTTAAAATTTTATATTATTTAGCGTTATGTAATTGAGGTTGTGCAAAGTACAAAGTAAATTGTATGAAGTGAAATGAGCAATGCAGGAGATGAAATGGTCAATGCAAGAGATGAAATAGTCTATGCAGGAAGTGAAATGGTCAATGCAGGAAGTGAAATGGTCGATACAGAAGATAAAATGGTCAATGCAGGAAATGAAATGGTCAATACAGGAAATGAAATGGGCAATACAGGAAATGAAATGGGCAATACAGGAAATGAAATGGGCAATGCAGGAAGTGAAATTGGCAATGCAGGAAGTGAAATGGTCAATGTAGGAAATGCAAAAGAGAGTGTGTGTTATTCTTTAGATTTTGTGAGGTATTGGAATGACAATGTTGTGGATGAGGGGGGCTTGATGTTTTTGGAGGGTGAGGTTTTGGACTAGGCAACGTTTAGTATAAAAGAAGTAGGGCTGTAAATAAGCAATTACCTTTCGGATTATCTACAAGCCAAATCTTTTGCATTTTGTTTTATATTATTTTTCTAAAAGCCAAATCAAAAGATTTGGCGACCTCGTAAATATGCCTGAAACATTGAGTTTAGCACTTACTTGCCCTATTTTTTTTATACAGTGTTACCTGCTGGCATTATCTTTTAACTCAATCCAGTGACCATTGCTTTCTCGGTGATAAAAGTCAGTAAGTGGAGGAACTTTGTAAGATTCTAAATCTGTTTCGAAAGTCCAACCGGTAAACATTAATCGATATAGAACTTTGCATCTTTCTGTTGCTGTATCTATTTCCATAGCTGTGAGTTTTTTATATTTCAAATTTTTCTCACTGCTAAATTTGCGTCCAACAAATTCGCTGATGTCTGTATCCTTTTCACTCGACCAGCCAATAAACCACATCGTATGGACTATTTGGCTATTTCGGAGTGATGGTGCCACCTGTTTCGGTCAAACCGTGCCACTTTAAAAGATACTACAATTATATAAAAATTAAATGTTATTCGTTCCTTAAAGCTCCTTTTCTTAAGGATTCCCCTTTGAGGTCGATCCTGTG
>JAENXC010000053.1 GCA_016649715.1 Flavobacteriaceae bacterium
AGGTTTATGTATGGAATTAAATTAACTTATTCAATTAAATTTTAGGACTATGAAAAAAGCAATTTCCGCCATTTTATGTTTTTTGTGGCTAATAAACAGTACTTTTTCTCAATCTTATAACCGGATGGAAAACCCTAACTAGTGTCTTTAAGAAAACTGCCAATTTTTTCAATAGCTGTACATAATCATATATAATAGGCTGACTTTTTCGGTTACCGTCAATAAATTTTTAAGCCTATTGATACGTTGGCGCGATTTTCATCACCTAAAATTGATTTTTCGTTCTGATTTTTCAGTTTCCGGACATAATTCCCCCTTTCATGTTTACTATTTATGTTTATTTTGCTCAAATTCTATTAAGCAGCCTTTCGAAACTGCTTCGGGACAGCTTCAAGTGCTTCCCGCTCCATCTTCAGGATTTGTTTCCCAATTTTCTTGAGGTTGTAGGCGCACACGCCCAATCCGATGTACCTCTTAAAATGGGCATAACTCCGGTCGGGACAACGGTCCAGCCCACGGTGCTCCAATTCGTTGATGTTTGATTCGATTGCGCTGTGCTTGTTTTTCAGCTTTTTAAACGACCTGCTGTGTTCTTCCTCTTCCTCTTTTTTGTTGCGCTTCCCAAGTTTGGGGATGATAACCTGGGCAACTTCCAACTGAAGGATTTCCTTGGTTTCTTTTAACCAATAGCCTTTGTCGAAGCTCCACGATGCTACTTTATATTCTGCTAAAATTCTGTCGGCCATTTCGACAACAATGTCCCGGTCTTGTTGTCCGTCCATTATTTGGTAATCCACGATCAACCCCCACTGGTCGGTGGTGATATTCAGTTTTTTGCCCAGTTCAACACTGGGGTTCATCTTCCCTTTTGTAATCCACTCGGTGTAGGTTTCAAATACCGAAAACATCTTTTCTTCATGTGGAATTATTTCGCCTTTCAATATTCGCCGGTCAACCAGGTCGATATGCTTTTCAAGAAGTTTCATGAAGTGTTCCAAAGTAATGATTAAAGCTAAGTCGCCCATGTCGGTTATCGGAAATGTAGGTTTTTCTTCGTTTAGTTTTCTGAGCAGTAACCTTGCTTTATTGAGATATTTTTCGGCACAGGAAACTACTTTTTCTTTCTTGTTCTTACCTCCTGAACGGTTAGCTTGACCCAGGTTGCGCATCAAACTTTTCATTTCAGTATTCCAATTGCCAATTTTACGCCAACCTTCAATATTTTTATGCTTATTCAGTAACCTTGAAACGGTGCCAATACATTTACGGGTACAATCCCATAACAGGTTGTAGTCTGTAGGAAAATGAACATTGCTTTCTACAACAAAACTATCTGATTTTAAGCGCAATGCTGTATGTTCTTTTTTTTTAAACACCTCTCCATGCCCGAAATTCAGGATTACCTGGTTTAACTTCCAAACCATTTCATCGCTGAGCAGGGTGACATTGTCATAAATATTCTGGTATTCAAACTCGATACGTTCATAACCAAAGCCCTTTTCTACGCCCATTAAACATCTCATATTGTGGTGATTGTTTGCCAGATCGTGCAATACATCATAACTTAAATTTAAACACAAACGTACTTGGGCCAAAACAAAAATACTCCATAGGTCCATTCCTGTCCTTCCTGTATTTTTCTTCCCGGAATTGATGTGATCTTCCAAAATACGGAATATCTCTTCATTGTATTTCTTGTTGCAATAGATCGCCTTCAACGCTGCTAAAAGTTGATCTAAAGCATTCTTACTTTTGGGATCAATATAAGTCGCCTCGATGGGCAATTGCCCTAAGCCCAATTGTTGTTCGAATCTTTTTCTCATGGTTGAATCTTTTTTGTCAGATGGTCAAAATATCCTAGCCTCATGTAATAATACCCTGAATATCTGCATTATAATCAACTTATCAAAACAATAAACTCAAAAGATTCAAAAAAGTTATTAACACTATATTGTTGATTTATAAATAATTGCAGGTTTTCTTAGAGACACTATGTAACTCAATGACTGGACC
>JAENXC010000002.1 GCA_016649715.1 Flavobacteriaceae bacterium
GAATGAGGAAACCGATACCTAACAATTAAGGTGGTTATAGCGACGGGGCTCACCTCTTACCTTTCCGAACAGAGAAGTTAAGCCCGTTTGCGCCGATGGTACTGCACTCGTGGGAGAGTAGGTCGCCGCCTTCCTTTAAAGCCCCCTCACTTACGTGAGGGGGCTTTTTTTATGGAGAAAAGTGAGATAAATCCCTAACCAGAATGCGTATAGGATTTTTCTTATCTCCACTGATTGCCCAAATAGGTTCGTAAGCAATCATGATGTTTTCCGGATTCTTCTTCGGTACTCGATTGAATACGTCTTTTAATTGTTGGGTAAGATTCTTTTTCCAGTTTCGGTCTCGTTGCTCCTCTCCCACACAGATAATAGGGGTCATTTCGTGCTCCAAAACGGCTGTTACTTTGCGAGCAACATCAGATTTCGTCTCGAGGTGTCGACGTTCAGAATGTCCCAAAATTACATATTCAGCTCCAGCGTTCTTCATCATCAATACGGAGGTTTCTCCGGTTCGTGAACCTGATTCCTCGGCATAGGCGTCTTGTCCTCCTACGCGATAGTTTGGGTGGTTCACGTGTTGTGCGACCTGGTTTACATACATATGAGGCGGGCAACAGATCATCCGTGTATAGTCGAGTTTTGCAACCACGTTACGAATAGAGAGGAACAGTCCCTCTGCGTCTTTTTCTGAGGTGACATTCATCTTCCAATTTGCGACAATCAGTTTCTTTGGCTTATGTATCATATTTTTCGATTATACCATAGCTTTCCAAATTGCGAAAATTATGGGTTTCTAGAGGGATATGTTGAAATGCTTGAAAAATGCTCATTCTAATATTCGTACGAATATTAGAATGATTAAGTGATTGAATAAAAGATTGGATAAGGGGATTTGTCATCACTCAATCAAGTTGAGTGCAAGCTCTCAGCTTGCACTACAAGAGCACTTCCAAAAATATACTTCGTTATTTTTTAGGTCGCTGGGAATTCTGAGTGGTACCTATCCTTTTCAAGACTGGATTCCCGCCTTCGCGGGAATGACAAGGATAGTGTGGAAATAACAGAAAAAGAAAACCCCTCAAATTGAGGGGTTTTAATCTATTCTATTATTCCAAAAAAATTAATTTTTAATTATTTTTTTGGTTACCGATTGTCCATCTTCGGCTTGTAAGTTAAGTAAATATATACCTGCATCCAATCCAGAAAGATCAATCTGTGGTCCGTCATAAGGAACATTAAGTTGCTTTCCTGACATATCAGTTACCATAAAATCGGTTACAAATACGTCACTTGGCAGTTCAATGTTCACAATTCCATTCGTTGGATTAGGATACAGCATGACACTTTCTTTGGTGAAGTCATTCACTCCAAGAGGGGTAGTGTTGATGTACAATTCCGCCGTCGGTTCATGGAAAGGAAAACCAATACCAGCATCTCCTGCAACAAAAATATCCAAATAAGCATCACCATTTGCATGTATTGCAGTAGGCTGCCCATTGTAAACTCCGGTAAATACTTGATTAGAGTTACTAAAATTTCCAATTCCGTCATTCAGGAACAACTTGGTAATCCTAGTTTCGTTTGAATTAAATAATTTTCCATTAATTAACAAATCTTTATCCCCGTCATTATCGAAATCTTCCAATAATACCGATCCTTGTCGTACCTGTGGTAAGGTTTGCTGGAAACACGTAAAGGTCCCATCCCCATTCCCAAAACAAACTTTAGATTGAGCGCCTGTACTACTATTTGCAGCAAAAACTATGTCTGCAAATTCATCCGAGTTCAAGAAAGCTCCAGCCGCCTTACCATCAAATATTAAGGGAATTCCAATATTTGAAAGAGGTGAGCCAAAAATACCATTGGTATTCATTCGAACAACTGTATAAGTATCGTTGTTTCGTGTTCCGAAATAAAATAAATCAGGATCTCCATCATTATCAAAATCAGCTAATACTGAGCCTCCTCCATTAGCACCATCAAATTGTTGCGTTGAAAGGCTAAAACATCCGGTTCCATCATTAATTAATAAGTAAGCTAATTCTTCGCCAAAATCATCGTATCCTGAAAGGAACAAATCATCATCTCCATCGTTATCAATATCTGCTCGTGAGAGCGTAACTGAATAGAGACCTAATCCATCCAAATCATTACAGCTTTTTAAGCTGAAATTTCCATTTCCAAGGTTTTCAAGAAATCCTATAACGTTTCCTGATAATGTGCCTCCAGTATAAAATAGGTCTTTATCTCCATCGGCATCAGCATCAAAAACAGCGGTGGCTCCCATTGAAAAAACAGGGGTGGTCATTGAATCAAGCGTAAAATTTGCAGATCCATCATTCGTGTAAAACAACGATTTGATTTCTTCTTCTACTGGATCATATCCATTATTGAAAAGATCGTCGATGTTATCATCGTTAATATCAATAGCTACCGGTGCGGAGGCTATCAATCCTGTAAAGGTTTCATTTGAAATATCAAAGGTTACCGGTTGCTGTGCTACTACTGTTGTCATGGACAACATCATAGCTAAAAGTAAAAGTAGTGTTTTCATGACATATGTAATTTTAAAGGTTTAATATTTGTAGTTATCCTACCATACTTTATACAATTTTGTCAAGTTATATAAATATTTATCTGTTATCGTCTTTCTCAATATTAATTTTTAATAGCAATTAAGCCCTGCAAATTATAATTTCTTAATGAATTTACATTTTAAAAATTAAAATTATAGTATTATGAAGGAAAATAAAAATTTAAAAATAATTATATGAAGTTTAATTTATATAGACTAACCGACTATAAAACAAATTTTTATAAAAAATAAGCCAACACAATTCCAATAATAACCGCTGTCATTTTTGTAAGATTGAATTTATGGTTCTTAGAACTTTCAAAAAGAATGGTGGTTGAAACGTGCAGAAAAATACCAATTACAACAGCTTCAATTTCTGTTTCATACTGGTGGACCATTTCATAATTGTTCGAGATAAAATTGCCAATAGGCGTCATTATTGCGAAAAAGAAAAGAAAAAGTAAAGTTATGTGACGCTTGTAACCGGCAGTTATAAAAAAGAAAGATAAAATTATTGCCACCGGAATTTTGTGGACAATTATGCCAACCAAAAGATTATTGTCCTCTGAAATGGGAAATCCTTCCATAAACGCGTGAATACAAAGGCTTAAAAAAAGCAACCACGGGAAATTTTTGTTTTCTGCGTGTAGATGCACATGTCCGTGTTCTGCTCCTTTCGAGAAAAATTCCAGGAATATTTGCAGTAAAATACCAAGCATTACGTAAACGCCAATACTTTTTGATGGGGTTTCATAAACTTCGGGTATGAGTTCAAATACTGTGATTGACAAGAGAAAGGCTCCACTGAAGGCTAGAAAAACCTCCATATTTCGAAATTCCCTTTTCTTTAGAAAAAGGGCAACTATATAGCCGACTGCTACTGCTAAAAAAAGTAATAGATAATTCATTAATTAAAAATTAAAATTAATCTTTCAGAAGTAATTTTATCAAAATCGTTAAGTTGATAATCGCCAAAGATGTTTTTCAGTTTTATTCCAGCTTCATTGAAATAGAACTCAAAATCTTTTAAAGTAAGTGCTTTTACTTTTTCAACGTAGTGATAATCGGTTCCGTCATCATTAAAACGAATATTTTTGATGATGTAATTCTCTTCAACGTATTTTTCAATATAAAAAACAATGTTGCCAACTTTCTTTTTTTCTAATGGAACCAAGTTTTTAATGGCCAATTCAACATTTAAAAAATCGATTACACCAAAACCATTGGGCTTTAATTCAGCTTTTATTGCTTTTATGGTGCGTAAATTATCTTCTTCTTTTTCAAAATATCCAAAACTGGTAAAGAGATTGAAAACAGCATCAAATTGTTTTGGATAGGGCAGACACATATCGTGTACGTCAAAATGAAGTCCGGGTTTTTCGTACTGTTTGGCGTAGTTAATACTCTCTTCGGAAAGGTCTATGCCGGTAACATCAAAACCCTGCTTGTACAAATATTTTGAATGTCTTCCCCTGCCACAGGCAAGATCTAAAATAGAATCATTTTTTTGAAGGTTTAAATAATTGGTAAGTGTGTTCATAAACATTGCCGCTTCCCTATGTCCTCTATCTTTGTAGAGCAGATGATAGTATGGTGTGTTGAACCACCAAGCGTACCAATTGTCCTTTTCTTTTTGCATACTTATCGTTTCGCCCTGCTAAAATACTGTATTTTTGCAGGAAAACTGTTTATATAGTATGGTAAAGAATTTTAAAATGGTGGCTAAAACCCTTTTCGGGATGGAAGAACTGCTAGCACAGGAACTTCGCCAATTGGGTGCTTCGTCCATTGAAGTTGGTATACGGAATGTTTCTTTTGAAGGCGATTTAGGATTTATGTACAAAGCGAATCTTTGTTGCCGAACTGCTATCAAAATACTTAAACCGATCACTGCTTTCAATATTTTTACCGAAGAAGATCTTTACAAGAAAATCTACGAAATGCCTTGGGAAAATTATATGGATGTGAAAGGCACATTGGCTGTAAACGCAACCGTTTTTTCTGAAGTTTTCACACATTCGCAATATATATCCCTTAAAACGAAAGATGCAATCGTAGATCGTTTTCGGGATAGGGAAGGAGTTCGTCCAGATGTGGATTTGGACCATCCCACACTTCGAATAAACGTTCATATTGACCGAAATATTTGTACCGTTTCGTTGGATAGTTCAGGCGAATCATTGCACAAGCGCGGCTATAAAGTGGAAAGCACTTTGGCACCGATAAATGAAGTACTCGCAGCGGGAATCATTATGCTCTCGGGTTGGAACGGACAGTGTAATTTTCTGGACCCAATGTGTGGCGGTGGAACTATGCTAACCGAAGCAGCGATGATAGCTTGCAACATTCCACCAAACCTGAACCGCGAAGAATTCGGCTTTGAAACTTGGCCCGATTTTGATGTAGATCTTTATGAAAAAATAGAGGAAGCCGCACTTAAAAAAGTCCGCGATTTTCCACATAAAATTTATGGATTCGATTTAGATTCGGTAGCGATAAAAAAAGCGAAAGAAAACATTAAAAGCGCAAACCTGAACGATTTTATTGAGATGAAACAGCAGGATTTTTTCGAAAGTGAAAAAGAAAACGACAAACCTTTATATATTGTTTTTAACCCGCCGTATGACGAACGTATATCTTTAAGCGATGTGGAAAATTTTTACAGTTCCATCGGGAATACGTTGAAACGCGGTTATCCGGGAACTCAGGCGTGGATGATTACTTCAAATATGGAAGCCTTGAAATTTGTTGGGCTTCATCCCTCAAAAAAGATAAAACTTTTTAACGGAAAACTGGAAGCGAAACTCGTGCGTTATGAAATGTATGAGGGGAGTAGGAAGGCCAGTAAGCAGTAAATCCCTCAAAGGGGGGACTTCCGAGCTGAAATGCCCCCTTTGGGGGTTAGGGGGCTAATTCCTCCAGCTCCAATCTGTAATCGTACTGTAAATCTTCGTGCAGTGTGGCGACTTTCTTTTTAATGTATTCCAACTGCCTGCTGTATAAATTGGTGAGAGTTGTGTTCCGGTTTATTGAAGGTTTAAACTCTTTAAGTTTTTGACAAAAATAGAGCAATAGCTCTACTTCGGTTTCTTTGTTTTGTGAATAGCGGATGAATTTTTTAAGCTCTCTCAATATTTTTCGAACGCTTTTTTTTATGTAGAAAAAAGTTTTGGTGTTGATGGTTTCAAAATCGGCGTCCACTTTGGTTTTTATGCTTTGGATGAAATTTTCCTCGTCTGCAGATTCAAACAATAAATAGGTAAGCAGTTCCTTGTTTTCCTTTTTGAATTTTGAAAGCCGAAGACACAACTCCAGCAATTCCTGAGTAGAACGGTGGTTGAGCTCGGTTTTTATTTCCTTTAAACTTGCGGCTTTCATAATTGAATTTGCAGTAAAGGTACTATGGTTTTTCAGAAATAAAAACACAGTGGGAATTCAATTGGGTTTTATTTCAAACAGAAAATCCACTGCTGAAAAGGTAAACCAAAACAACAGCGGACTTTCCTTTGAAAAAAATTACTTTTTCTAATCTTTGACCGTAACCGATCCCTTCATAACCAAGTGAATACTACAAAAATATTTAAAACTTTTCGTAACAACTTTTGAAAATGTATCTCCTTCGTTTAGTGGTTTTGAAGTCCACTTTTTATTGATTTCGGTCACGTCGTGCGGGACGAAATCTTTGTTAACCCATTCCACGATATCGCCTTTTTTTACCGATATGTTTTCTGGATTGAACTTCATTTGATAGATGGTAACAACGTGTTTAGTGGGAGTGTTTGGATTGACATCGGTATTATTAAAACCTGTCAACACCAAGAATACGCAGGCCAATCCTACAACAAAAATAGCGAGACTTACACTATGATTCCTAACCGTATTCATTATTTTAAAATTTTACTTTGGGCCATTTCCGCATGGTGCAAATGTGTTTCCAAAATTGGCATTGCAGTTTCAAGCAAGGCTTTTAGTTCCGCATTTTGAGATTGTGGGATCAACACAGTTTTTACCGCACCAATTACTGCTTTGTGGTAGGCTACCTCATTGTCAATATAAGCTTTGTCAAAGGCTTTTCCTTTGGCAGCTTTCAATTTTTTGGTAGTTTCATCAGCTTGTTGCAATAATGATTTGCTCATGGCATTGTCCTGTGGCACAACGCCAAGTTTGGTAACAAGCGCCACGGCTTGTTTAATGATTGCACTGTGGTCGGCAATCATGGTATTTGCAAATTCGCGCACATCGGGGTTTTTGGATCGGTCAATGGCGAGCTTGGCATAATCAACATCTATTTGATTGGCAACAACAGCCACTTTGGCAATTTCAGGATCAGTAAGTTGTGGGGTGTCTTGTGCGAACCCACAAACAGAAGAAAATAGCGCTATTACAAGAATAGCTAACGTTTTGGTAATAAATTTTGTTTTCATGATAAATTGTTTTAAATGGTTTAACCTTTTTTATACCCGTTAGACGCCACCAATTTAGACTGGTTACAAATAAAAAAGAATTTTTTTAAAATTGCTTACCGTTTTCGTCTTAAGCTTTCATAATGAAACAATTAGACTATTTTTTGAATTTTCGTCTTTGAAATAACAGGAGAGCAGATGTTTTTTTGTGTATTTTTAAACCGCAAAACACATAAATGAAATTCATCAAAACTCTTCTAACCTATTCGCTTTGCGTTTTCATCGGGATTAACGCTTATTCTCAAGCCAATTCACAGGACAAAATATACGAAACTTACGATGCCATTGTGGGTTTAAACAACACAGGCCTTTACAACGGAACCGAATTTACAGACCTGTTTTTGAACACAGACGGCACCTACCGATATTTTAATGGTTTTGATTACACGAAAGGTTCTGTTACATACAATGGTCAATATTACGTGAATGTGCCGTTGAAATACGACCTTTTGGAAGACAACCTGCTCACGCGTTCCGACGACAATTTGAGCATTTTCAACGTAAAACTGATTCCAGAATTTGTAGCATCGTTTTCAATTTATAACAAAAAATTCGTTCGGCTGTCAGATACCAAATTAGCACTTTCGGGCAATGGTTTCTTTGAAGTGGCTTATCTCGGAAATGCTTTACAGCTATACATAAAACACAGCAAGAAGAAAAAGGACAAAGCGCTGAATAGCGGTGTCCAATTCAAGTTTTCTGAAGATAATTTCTATGTGTTGAAAACTAACGGAAGCTATTCTGAAGTGCGTTCTATAAAAGATGTACGGAAATTACTGCCCGAAAAAAATGACGAAATCCGGGACTTTCACAAAAGCTACAAAACACTTTATAAATCGAATCTTGATAGCTTTATGACAAACCTCGTGAAACAGCTCGATACATCTTCCGAAGCAACCAAACAACCTTAATCTTAAGATTTTTTTCATGCAAAATAATTTTTTTGTAATTGTAATAATTTTATTGTCAACGCTTGGAGTGTTTGGACAAACTGACCAAAACATTACGGTTACGTTCAATAATACCCCTTTAAATGATGCGGTTTTGAAAGTGGAAACTCTTTCAAACAAAACATTCTATTTTGATGAATCATGGTTGAAAGGACATTTTATAACCAAAACTTTTGAAAATGAATCGCTGCGGAATGTTCTTAACGGACTCTTTAGCAATACAAACATCAATTATGTTTTAAAGGATGGAAATGTAATCCTGCTCAATAATACGTACGTTTATACCGATTTACCTTCAGATTATTTCAATGAAAAGAAACCGGATGAAAAGAAAATTGAGGAAAACAATGCCCCGATATTTCAGGAAGAATATGCTTCGCAACAAACGGTTCAAAAAAGAAAATTGGTGACCATTGGGAAGCAAAGCCCAAATTCTGCCAATAAAACCTACAACCTTTCCGGCGTTTTTAAAAATTCAAAAACAGGCGAACCGCTTCAAAATCTTTCCATTTCAAACATTGACAGAACCAAATATGCCGTAACCGATTCCGATGGACGATTCAGTATTCGTCTTCCATCTGGGCTGAACAAATTGGAAACTAATCTTTTGGGTTTTGAAAAAATCCGTCAAGACGTAATTATGTACGGCGATGGCTCACTGAATATTGATTTGAGGGAAAACACCGAATCGCTTGAAGAAGTGGTGGTTAAGTCCAAAAAAGACGCAAACGTGCGCGATGCCGTGGTGGGCGTTACCAATATTGATATTGAATCCATCAAAACAATCCCGCTGGTTTTGGGCGAGCGCGACATTCTGAAAGTTGCCACCACAATGCCCGGAATAAAAACAACGGGCGAAGGTTCCAGCGGTTTCAACGTTCGCGGTGGAAGAGCGGATCAGAACCTTATTTTGTTGGACGACGCCGTGCTTTACAATCCATCTCACTTTTTGGGCTTTTTTTCCGCAGTAAACCCTTTTACCACGGGAAGTTTGGAAATTTACAAAGCCAGTATTCCCGCGGAATACGGCGGACGGCTTTCTTCGGTTTTTGATATTGAAACCAAATCGGGAAGTATGGAAAAATTTAAGGGCGAAGGCTCCGTTGGCCCAATAACCGCAAATCTTGCCGTAGAATTTCCTGTAGTAAAGGAAAAAGCTTCGTTGATTGCAGGCTTTAGAGCTACCTATTCCGATTGGATATTAAGAAGCCTTGACGAAGAAGAACTGAAAAATAGTGAAGCTTCCTTTTATGACGGCATCGTAAAATACAAACACAATATTGATAACAACAATAATATTCAAGCTACGGTCTATTTCAGCAAAGACCGTTTCAGCATCACTTCCGATTCTATTTTTGATTACAACAACCGTTTGATTTCGTTGAAATACGGACATACTTTTAGTGAAAAAAGCAGGGCTGAACTCGTTTTGGTAAACAGCCAATACAAATACGGAATAAACTATGAAGCTGACGCCAACGAGGATTTTGATTTTGGTTATGAACTCAACGAATATCAAGCAAAGCTGAACTTCAATTATAAACTGAGCAACAAACACAAACTGAGTTATGGTCTAAGCAGCAAGTTATATTCCATAGACCCGGGAACCATTGCACCCATCGGTATAAATTCAGATGTGAAAGCAAAAACGGTAGATCGCGAAAGAGGATTGGAATCTGCAATTTACGTGGCCGATTTGTTCGAAGTGAGCGACAAATTGCTGCTCGATGTTGGTTTGCGTTATTCGCTTTATGCAGCGTTGGGCGCCGCTACCCAAAATGTATATGCCGAAAGCCAACCCAGAAGCGAAAGTTCGGTAATTGAAGTGAAAACCTACGGAAATAACGAATTTATAAAAACCTATGGCGGCCCTGAATACCGGATTTCAGCGCGTTATTTGTTGGGGAACGATTTTTCGGTAAAGGGTGGTTTCAACACAACCATTCAATATTTGCACCTGCTTTCCACAAATACCACCCAGTCGCCAACAGATATTTGGAAACTATCCGATTTGAATATTGCGCCACAACGCGCCAATCAATACAGTTTGGGCTTCTTTAAAAATCTTTCCGGGAAAGATGTTGAATTCAGTATTGAAGGTTATTATAAGCAAATGAAAGATTTGCTAGATTATAAAATTGGCGCACAGTTAATTTTAAATGACGACCTTGAAACCGAACTTTTGCAGGGCGAAGGAAAAGCCTACGGCGTGGAATTTCTTGTGAAAAAGAATAGCGGCAGATTTAATGGATATGTTGGTTACAGTTATTCGCGTTCCTTCGTGAAATTGGACAGTCAACTTATTCAGGAACGCGTAAACAATGGCGATTTTTTCTCTGCAAATTATGACAAACCACATGATTTTTCAGTGGTTGCAAACTACAAACTCACGAAACGTTTTAGCTTTTCTGGCAACTTTACATATCAAACCGGGCGGCCAATTACGTACCCCATTGGGCGTTATATTTTCGCAGGCGAGGAACAAGTGCTTTACAGCGACCGCAACCAATTCCGTATTCCAGACTATTATCGTTTGGATTTGGGCGTAAACATTGAGGGCAACCACAAACTGAAAAAACTGGCGCACAGTTTTATCAATATTTCAGTTTATAATGTTCTGGGCAGAAACAATCCGTATTCTGTATTTTTTGTGAATGACGAAGGGCAGATAAAAGCATACAAAACCTCGATATTTTCGGTCCCAGTACCAACCGTAACGTATAACTTTAAGTTTTAGGGATGATGAAGAAAACAACAATATATACTGCATTTCTTTCAATACTACTCTTTCAAATGGGCTGCACAGAGCCTTATGAAATAGAGACAGTGAATTATGAAAAAGTCTTGGTGGTGGAAAGTACCATTACTGACGAAATGAAACCACAGATTGTAAAACTGAGCCGAACGTCAACCCTTGAGAATCCTGGAGTTTTAATTGAAAATAACGCTTCAGTTATGGTTGAAGCAAGCAATGGTCAAACTTTTAGCTTTTCGCAAAACAACGAAATAGGATTTTATGTTTCAGATCAAGCTTTTAGCGCGCAACCCAATGTTTCGTATACCTTAAACATTCATACTCAAGATGGCAAACAGTATACTTCTTCCGCAGTTATTCTGCCTCCGGTAGTTGGAATGGACGAGGTTTACACTGAACGGATTGTGGATGCAACAAATAATAAGGACGGTGTACAGGTTTTGGTAAATACGGAAGACCCTACGGGCAATGCTAGATATTTTAGGTATGAATATGAAGAAACCTATAAAATTACCGCCCCCTATCCATCGTCATTTGATGCTGAAATTATAAATTTGAATGAACAGAATTTTACATTCGATGTAAAACTTACGCCAAAAACACCTCAGGAAATTTGCTATTTGGGCGAAAAATCCATAGGAATTAACCAAACTTCTACCACTGAATTTAATGAAAATAGGGTATTCCATTTCCCCGTTAGATATCTCTCAAAATTTGACCCTAAAATCCAAACCCGATACAGCATTTTGGTAAAACAATATGTGCAAAGCGTTGAGGCCTATACTTTTTATAAAATCGTGAAAGAATTGGGAAGTGTAGAAAGTCTTCTTTCTCAAGGACAGCCAGGCTATGTGGCTGGAAATATGGTTTCCAAAGCTAACCCGGACGAAAAAGTACTCGGTTTTTTTGAAGCTTCATCTATGACTTCGCGAAGAATTTATTTCAATTATGAAGATTTCGGTTTGGAAAAACCACCCTATTTTGAGGACTGTGAAGTTCTTTTTCTCGACTATTTGGACAATACAACCCTTGACAACGACCCTAATGAGCGGGAAGTTTTGTTCGTTAGTATTAAATATGATAATTACCAAGTATTGGGAGTGGGACAGCAAACAATTTATACAATTGTGAAGCCTCGATGTGGCGACTGTACTACATTTTCATCAAACGTAAGACCCGATTTTTGGGAAGATTGATTATGACAAAAAAACTAATTTTTATAGTATTCGTTTTCTTCGGAATAGTAGCACAAGCTCAGATTCCTATGGGAGAATTTTTGGTTGATAAAGATGTTTTTCCGGAGGAAAAAGTTGAGCTTTCCATAAACTCAAATGTGTTGTTAGCAGGGGAGTTGCTTCAGTACAAGGCTTTCAATCTTGATGTTGCAAACAAGCCGAGCAAACTCAGTAAAATTCTTTACGTTTCATTGCGGAATGAAAACGATTCGGTAGTTTTCAGCCATAAATTGAAAGTGGAAAACGGAGCTGCCAACGGAGACTTTTTTATTCCTTCCTCTTTAAAAACCGGAGTTTACAGGCTTATTGGTTATACCAATTTTTCACGGAACAACAGGCAAAACGCTTATGTTGAAAAAAATATTTACCTCATAAATACCTTTGTAAAAACGGTTGAAACAAAAAAAGTTACAGATACCGTAAATGTAAAATTGGCACCCAAAAGCGATGTTGGTTTCTTATATAAAGAGAACAAAAACGAAAAAGTTGAAATTACTTTAAACAAGCAGACTTATGGTTTCCGCGAAAAGGTAACGTTGAACCTTGAAAACCGTTTGGGCAACAAAGAGGGAAACTACGTACTTTCCGTGAGGAAAATAAATCCAGTGGAGATTTCGGGTAACTTTTCAAAAAAAATAAATGATCTGTCTTCGGAAATAGTTTATATCCCCGAACTGCGGGGCGAGATTATTTCTGGAGTAGTTTTATCTAAAATTGATAATGCACCTGTTGCAAACAAAGAAGTATCACTTACCATTCCCGAAAAGGATTTCGTCTTTAAGATTGCGAAAACCGATGCGAACGGAAGATTTTTCTTTTCTGTGAGTGAAGGATATAATGCTGAAAAGAGCATTGTTCAACTTTATGATTCCGAAAAGGAAGCCGCCAATTACTCCCTCGTTTTGGACAGCAAAGATTTTGAATTGGGAAAAAGTGATGCCACCGAATTAAAGCTGGATGCAAATTTAAAAGACTGGCTTCAAAACCGAAGTGTGCAATTGCAAATAGAAAACGCATATTTTGATCTAAAAAAGGACAGCATTTTAAGTAACAAAATAAATCCGGCGTTTTACGATAATTTGGGAACGCTCTTTTTACTGGACGATTACACACGTTTTTCCACTGTGAGAGAAACATTTGTGGAAGTCGTTACCCTTGCAGCAGTAAGGGGTTCTGGTGAAAACAGCAGGTTTTTGGTCAACAATGAATACGACCCAAACAGGGTTGCGAAATTCAATGATGTTCCCCCGTTGGTGCTAATGGATGGTATGTTGGTCCAAAACAATAATGACCTCATTAACTACAACGCCCGCGAAATAAAGAGCATTCGAGTGGTTGCCCAGCCCTACCGCTACGGTCCAAAAATATACAGTGGCATAATTGCCGTGGAAACCAAAAAGGGAGATTTTCAGCCAACACTATCAAAAGATTACATAGTAGCGTTAATGCTACCGCCGGCAGTTAAGAAAAAGAAACAATATCGCCCAGTTTACAGTGAAAAATCAACACTTTCAAGAATTCCTGATTTTAGGGTACAATTGCTCTGGCAGCCAAATTTGAAGTTTTCATCAGAAAATAATTCGAGTTCTTTTTACACTTCGGATGTTTCGGGTGTCTTTGAAATTTCTTTGGAAGGCTTTACCGATGATGGTAAATTTGTTTTTACAGAAAGCTATTTCACAGTAGCGGAAAATTAACATTTTGTGTTAAAATTTTAAGCTCTTTTGTTAAAATTCTTAAAAAAATGTTATAACTTTAGCTTCCATAGTTTAGACATCATTAACTAGTTTTTCTCTATGCTTCACTGGAAAGCCACATATATTATATTGGCCATCGTCTTTGGAATCATTGGTTTCATTGGCATTGGCGATGGCGGGCTACAACCAGCAAAATATATTTGCGGAATATTTGTTATTTTAGTGCTCTCGTTTTGGGTAGTAGATTTGGCAAATAGAAAGCGCGGATAACTTTTTTTTAAAATCTTCGGCCCCTTTGTTTTTACTGCCAACTGCAACTGAACACAGACACTTCTTCCTAAAGTTCATCCTTCTTTTCTTTCTGCCCCGTCATCATCAAATAAGCTTTCAAAAACCCATCAATCTCGCCATCCAGCATGGCGTCGGTGTTTCCCGTTTCGTGGGCGGTGCGCACGTCTTTAACCAATTTGTAAGGGTGCAAAACGTAGTTGCGTATCTGCGAGCCCCATTCTATGGCAAGTTTGCTATCCTCAATTTCGGCTCGTTGCGCAAGTTGTTTACGAAGTTCTATTTCATAAAGCTGCGATTTCAACATCTGCATCGCCTTTTCGCGATTGTCCAGTTGACTTCGGGTTTCGCTGTTGTGGATTATGATTCCAGTAGGGTGGTGGGTAAGGATTGCCTTGGTTTCTACTTTATTCACATTCTGTCCGCCGGCACCGCTACTCCGTGCAAAATCCCACGAAATATCGGCGGGATTTATTTCAATCTCAATTGTATCGTCCACCAACGGGTAGACGTAAACACTTGCAAAACTGGTGTGCCGTTTCGCATTGCTATCAAAAGGCGAAATGCGCACCAAACGGTGCACGCCGTTTTCACTCTTCAGCCAACCGAAGGCATATTCGCCCTCAATTTCAAGTGTTACGGTTTTCACACCCGCCACATCGCCTGCTTGAAAGTTGAGTTCCTTTACTTTATAACCGTTTTTTTGCGCCCACATTAGGTACATACGCATTAGCATTTGCGCCCAATCGCAGCTTTCGGTGCCACCGGCGCCAGCGGTAATTTGTAGCACGGCACTCATATCGTCGCCCTCTTCGCCCAGCATATTTCGGAACTCCAAAGCTTCTATTGCGATTTCGGCTTTTTTAAAAGCTGCGTCTACATTTTCAGCAACTCCTTCGCCTTCTTTGTAAAAATCGAGTAGGATTTCGGCTTCTTCGGTAAGACTTGTAGCGGTTTCATAGTCTGTGACCCATTTTTTTTTGGTGCGCAACACCTTCATAAAAACTTCTGCTTCACGAGGGTTGTTCCAAAAATTGGGATCGAATGTTTTTTCTTCGTCGTTTGTAATTTCTATGCTTTTGCCAGCAATGTCAAAGATATCGCCTCAAGGCATCTAACCGTGTCTTAAGGTCTTTGATTTGGTCTGTTGTGGTCATAATTAGGTAAGAATTTCAGCAAAAATACCATTAACTTCGTGAGCGTAACATATTTTTCGGCTAATTTTATACATTCAAATAAATAGGTATTTCCGAAGTGATAATTCTTTTTTTAAATTGTTCCTCATGAATAAAATACTCGTCTTTTTCGCATTAATTTTAACAAGTATTTGTTTCGCCCAAAATGATGAAGGCTTTGTGGATGCACTGGTTGCCCAAAAAATGGCGGAACTTGAAATGCAGGAAAACCCTGAATATTTTTTCAGAAAGGACTATTGCGATGGAAACATCCAAATGTTCGTAATGCCCGATGGAAGTACTTGTACATCGAAGTCAACGTATTATGCGGTTTATGTTTTTTGGAAAGAGGATAAAGATAATTTGAAGTTCCAAAAATTTGATAATTGTGGAAGTTTTAAACCGCTAACAATCAGTATCAACAAAACAATGGCAAAAGTATTAAAAGATAAACAAGCGCTGAAAACAGAGGAGGTAAAGCCTTATCAACCTGAAAAAGTTGACAATAACGCTTATGGCAATATGTCCGTGAAATCTTGCCATAAGGAATATAAATTTGTTTTTGAAGGGAAGATTTTTGAAAAGAGTTTTAAGGAATTTGATTTGACAGACGATTCTAAAAACAAAAACGTAAATGCGGATTACAACAATTCGCTAAACGTGATTAAACTTGACAACGAAATTTCAGAAATAGTGAAGAATTTTGAAAAAAGCGGAAGATTTTTTCGAGAAAACTAAAACATAAAAATGATTATAGATTTAAGAAGTGACACCGTTACCCGCCCCACACCGGGAATGATGCAAGCAATACAAAATGCTGAAGTGGGTGACGATGTTTATAAAGAAGACCCCACGGCCAACAAACTGGAACAAAAACTCGCCGAAATGTTCGGGATGGACACTGCTCTGTTTTTCCCCACGGGAAGTATGGCCAACCAAGCAGCGATAAAAATACACACCCAGCCCGGCGAACAATTGATTGCCGATAAATGGGCCCACGTATACAATTACGAAGGTGGCGGCATTTCCTTCAACAGCGGGGTTTCCTGTAAATTGATTGATGGTAACCGCGGGATGATTACCGCAGCCCAGGTGGAGGAAAACATCAACCCTCCAGATTTTTATCACAGTCCGTTAACGAGTTTGGTTTGTTTGGAGAATACTACAAATAAAGGCGGCGGCGCGTGTTATGATTTTTCTGAATTTGAAAAAATCCGAAAAGTTTGCGACAATCACAAGTTGGGACTTCATTTGGACGGTGCACGTATTTGGAATGCCTTAATTGCAAAAAAAGAAAACCCAAAGGATTTCGGAAAAATTTTTGACACTATTTCCGTTTGCCTTAGCAAAGGTTTGGGAGCGCCAATGGGCAGCGTTTTGTTGGGCAATAAAGAAATTATGAAAAAAGCCATTCGCGTCCGCAAAGTGCTGGGCGGCGGGATGCGACAAATTGGTTTTATGGCTGCTGCCGGGATTTACGCGTTGGACAATCACGTGAAAAGATTGGCCGAGGACCATAAAAAAGCTTCGGAAATTTCGGAAACGCTGGCAAAGCAATCTTACATTAAAAAAGTGGAGCCAACCGAAACCAACATTGTTATTTTTTACCTTTCGGAAGGAATTTCCGAAGAAAAATTTATGAATGATTTACTTCAGAATAACATAAAAATAAGTGGAATGGGGCAGGGGAAACTCCGCATTGTTACCCATTTGGACTATACCGATGCAATGCACGAACGGTTTCTGCAAATCCTTAAAAGTTATAAAAAATAGAACTTCCACAATGCTCGATATTTCAGCTATCTATACCGATTTGTACCAGTTGACAATGGCCCAGGTATATTTTAAAACCAAACCTAAGAGTACGGCGGTATTTGATTATTATTTCAGAAACAATCCTTTTAATGGCGGCTATACCATTTTTGCGGGACTTGAAAATATACTCGATATTATTGAAAACTTGCGGTTTACAGATACAGATATTGACTATTTGAAGAGTCACGGTTTTGAAGCGGACTTTCTGGAATACCTTCGGAATTTTAGGTTTTACGGGTCTATTTGTTCCGCTGCCGAAGGCGATATTGTTTTCCCAAACCGTCCCGTTTTGCAAGTGGAAGGTTGCATTATGGAAGTGCAGATTGTTGAAACCGTTTTGTTGAACATCCTCAACTTTCAAACTTTGATTGCCACCAAAGCAAACCGTATTCGTCACAGTGCCGGCGATAAAGTTTTGCTCGACATGGGCTTGCGCCGTGCTCACGCCACGGGTGGCTATTACGCCAGTCGTGCTGCTGCCATTGGCGGTTTTGACAGTACGAGCAATGTGAAAGCTGCGGAAGATTTCAACATTCCATCTTCGGGGACTATGGCCCATTCTTTTATTCAAAGCTATGTGGACGAGCTGGAGGCTTTTCGTGATTTTGCTGAATTTAGACCTAATAATTGTGTGTTTTTAGTGGATACTTATAACACATTAAAAAGTGGAATGCCCAACGCAATTACCGTTGCAAAAGAAATGGAAAGTAGGGGCAGACGTTTGTTCGGAGTTCGTTTAGACAGTGGCGATTTGGCGTATTTAGCGAAAAGAACGCGCAAAATGCTCGATGATAATGGACTTGAATATGTGAAGATTGTTGCATCAAACCAATTGGATGAATACGTTATAAAAAGTTTGAACGAGCAAAATGCTCCAATTGATATTTTTGGCGTGGGCACCAATTTGGTTACGGGCAAACCCGATGCAGCTTTGGACGGCGTGTATAAACTTTCTGAATACAACGGCGAACCGCGCCTAAAACTTTCGGAAAATATCATTAAAGTTTCGCTTCCATCAAAAAAGCAAGTGTATAGAATGATTGACCAAAATGGAATGTTTTACGGAGCCGACGTAATTGGCCTTGTTTCCGAAGCCGTGCCAGCCGGCAGGCAGGAAAAAATAACACAGATGTTCCATCCGTTTGATGCCAATAAAAATTTGAATCTTCAAAACTTTGAGCACGAACCTTTACTGAGTGAAGTGATGACAAACGGGAAAAGAACAATTGAAAAAAGAACAGTTGCCGAAATTGCCGAATACGCCAAAGCCCGTTTGGCACTGTTACCCGAAGAATACAAGCGTTTTCAGAATCCACATATTTATAAAATTGGTTTGAGCGCAAAACTTAAAAACGAACGTGACCGGTTGATTGCAGAACATACATTTTGATAAATGAAAACACTAATAATTGTTGACGCACAAAACGATTTCATGCCTGGAGGATCCCTTCCCGTTCCCGATGGTGATAAAATAGTTCCTGTAATAAACAGAATTCAAAATAAATTTGATTTGGTGGTGGCAACGCAGGATTGGCACCCACAAAACCACATCAGCTTTGCTTCAAACCATCCGGGAAAATTGACTTTTGACGAGATTAAGGTTGAAGGGAAACCCCAGACTTTATGGCCAGATCATTGCGTTCAAAATACCGATGGGGCACTTTTTCATCCAAATCTCCAAACTGAACGATGGGAGGTGATATTCCGAAAAGGAACAGACCCAAAAATAGATAGTTACAGCGCTTTTTATGACAATGACCATTTAAAATCTACCGGCCTCGCTGGATATTTGAAAGAGAAAGGTGCCAGCCAACTCTTTTTCTGTGGTCTCGCGGCGGATATTTGTGTTTATTACTCCATTTACGATGCTTTCAAGGAAGGTTTTGCCTGCTTTTTTATTGAAGATGCTTCCCAAGCTTTGAATATCGATGGTTTTGAAGAAATCAAAAAGAAAATGGCCCATTTGGGAATCCAGATTATATCTTCGGAAGAGATTTAGAAGTAATGATTATTAATTGTTTTATTGAAGTTAAGAGAATGTGAAACCAATTCATAATGATTGATTTTTCGGTAAATTTAAAAATTGTAAATTCTAAAAAACATATAAATGTCTGAACAAGTTCAATTGATTCCCGGAAATTCCCTTATAACTAAAACCGCTGAAGAAGGCCGCCAACTGGCCGTAAAAATGGCACGGTTAAATATTAAATTTACACAACCCGATGCCGCCGTCCGCGAAAAACTGCGCCCTATTTACGCCGAAGACGCGGCTATGCTTATTGCAATCGGACAAGTAGTGGCTACTGAATTTGCCACTATCGCCGCTGCCAATAATTATTGGAAATAATTTTTTTAACCACAAAGTTTGCAAAGATTGTTTCGTAAAATCCACAGAGAATTTCTTTGCGAACTCTGTGATTTCTTTTAATTCTCAATTCTAATGAATCCCAATCAATACCATCTTCGGGTAAACAATCCCAATAGGGTTTTGGGGCTTATGGTTACAATGAACCGTACTTTTTCATCGTAATGTGGTAAACTTGGCTCAAAACCTAAACTAGAATACACGGGAAAATAAAGCTCAAAATAATCGGCCACTAAACTAAGGCGGATTCCACTGTCAAAAACAGCATTCGTGCCGCGGGCTTTGTTGTGAACAAGGCCAACATCGCCATATGCGTAGATCCATTTCCAAATATTGGTGCTCGCATTTGTCGTAACTATCCAACTGTTGGCATAAGCTGGTTCCAATTGCGACTTGAAACCACCTTCGGCAATAATCAATTGCTGGCTGAAAAGCCCCGAATTCTCACTTCTTCCGTAATAATTATAATCAAAAAGATAATCGTTTGGACGATCCAGAGCAAAACTGAAGAAATCCTCGTTCTCGCGCGTATCATTAAAAAGAAATGCTCCTGCAAAAAAGCGAAGGTTCAGTTGTCTATTGCTCAAAAAGAGTTTTCGGTATTCCAAATTCACAGAAAGCTTACTGAATTTTGACGAAATTTCATAATCCACCACACCCCTAAAGTAATTGATAAGGTTTGGGTTGGAATACACATACTGCATATTGAAAACGCTGTAATTTGGTTCCAGCTTTAAGTTGCTTGAGTCCTCATCTCGATATACGTTTACGTTCCGAAGATTGATGAACTGTTTTTCGTTGTTGCGCAAATCATCATTTCTGAAAGCGAAAGTGATGTAGGGCGTAAAACGTTTATAAAACAAACCACGGTCGTAGGAATAATAATTTCCGGAAAAACCATAGCGCATTGCATAGAGTTTTCCCTGCTCCATTCTTTGGGTGTAACTCACGGAAGCCTGCCCCACCAGTGTTTTGGAACGAAACCCAAACTGCGGCTCCAAACTGTAATGCACCGCTTTGGGAAGCACCGTTTTGTTGTAAAGCCGAAGTCCTGCCGAAACGCCGTCATAAAGGTTGTACTCAAAGATAGGCATGAAGAAAAACTGCGTATAGTTAGGGTCTTCCACATCTTGAAAAAGGCGGAATTGAATGGGTTTGTCCAGCAGGCCTGTTACCACTTTAAAGTTGTTTCTGCGGTTGTATTCCGGCATTCTTCCTTCGTAATTGAGTGCCAACTTCCGGATGTTTTCCGAAGGAATTGTTATGGAAGAAACACTATCAATGGGTTTAGTCCAGGTTTTATAAACTATTTCGTCTTTGTTGAGGCCATACAATGAAACGGGAAGCTCCGATTTTTGGTTGTTTTGGATGAATACTTCCAAAGAATCTCCTTTCTTCTTCACCTTTTTTATTTTGAAATCGATTGTGTTGCGCGTATCGGCGAAGTCTTCAAAAAACCAATTTATGGGAAGCGTCGTTCTTTCGGAAAGAAAAGTTTCAAAATCGACAGATTTTATAGGCTTCAGCTTGTTTTTCGCATAAAAATCCTTAATGCTTTTGTTTAAAATGTCATCGCCCAAATAGTCGCCCAAATAGCGCAGTCCACTTGCACCGTAATATGCGTTGGCAATGTTCATATTGAATTTTAATAACGAATCCTTGGGCGTGGTGAGCGATTGGTTAAGGTTGTTACGTGCCATATTCAAATAAAGAATGGGATATTGGTCGTTGAATTCCAAGTCAGCCGCATGTGCCCAACGGATGACGAACCAATTGCTGAGGTTGCCTATTATTTTCATTTTGGGATAATAGGTATCCACATATTCCATCATCAAATAAATCTGCATTGCGTCCTGCAGCCAATAATCATTGCGTGAATTGAGCACCATTGTGTTGTCAATATAATGGCGGGTTATGGTTTTCAGCTGTTGCATGTCATACTCAAAACCATCGGGGAAGGGGCTGATAAAACGGGGCAATTGGTTAAGGCCATAAACGGGATTGGTTTTGTAATCCGTCTCGCTGACAACCATTTTTTCAAAGGGATATGGTCCCAGTTTTTTGTTTAAAAACTGAACAACCCTGTCAATCATCAAAGCCTGAACAGGTGGATTTATCCTGCTATTCTGAAGGTTGGTTACTATTTTTAAATTATCGGTTTCAATGGTTTCAAAATTTGGGGTTTTCTCAAGATATAAAACCGCGTTGTTTCTGTCTTTCCCAAAAAGTGTAGTGGTTTTTGTTTTTTCGGAAATGGTTTCAGAAACCAAATCAAAATCTGAAGTAACAGTATAGTTCTTTGGAAGATGGAGCGCGATGGAAAATTGTGAAGGCTCCAAAAATAAATCGTCCGTGTTTTTGTTGCTATAAACTTGCCATTCACCATCGTAAACCGCTGGGACAATGTACCAATAACGCAGTTTGTAATCATTAAATTTATCAACTCCGTAGCGTGTAAACCTCTCGTCGGGAACCTTTACGGTGTATTCCAAATTGAAAGTGTAACTATCTCCTGGCAGAAGCGGTTTTTCGGGAATAATCTGTAAAATATCTGCAGCATCACCACGTTGCCACTGCAAAGGAATTTCGGAATTGGTATAAATTTTTTCAATGGTCGTTCTTCCGCGGTCTTTATCTTTTTCAAAATGGAACGCGCTTTCATAGTTTTCGGAAAAACGCTTGCCCAGCGGCGTGGTTTTGGACGAGAAACTGTTTGCCCAATCGAAAAGATAGATTTCTTTTAGAGTGTCTTTGGAAGAATTTTTATAAGTAATCTGCTGTTTTATGGAAAGCGTTTTTTGTGAAGGATTCAGCGTGGCATCAATATTTATGGCGTGCTGCGCCTTTGCTTGAAACGCCAAACAAAAAAGAATGCTATAAAAGATGCTTCGTATTTTCAAGAAGTTTTAAGAAAATTAAAAGTTTGGGCTCAAATTATATTCGTTGTAGAATTCATTGAGGATTGTTAGAACTTCATCCTCTGTATCAACCAAATGGACCAAATCCAAATCTTCAGAGTTTATGTTATTGTTAGCTTCCAAAAGAGTTGTTTTTATCCATTCAAAAAGACCTCTCCAAAACTCGGAGCCTACAAGTATTATTGGAAATTTGTCAATTTTATGGGTTTGTATAAGCGTCAGTGCTTCGAATAATTCATCAAGCGTTCCAAAGCCTCCGGGCATAACCACAAAGCCCTGGGAATATTTCACGAACATTACTTTCCGCACAAAAAAGTAATCAAAATCAATGCTTTTGTCGCTGTCAATATACGGATTGTCGTGCTGTTCAAAAGGTAATGTAATATTTAAGCCAACTGAAGTTCCCCCAGCCAAGTGCGCCCCTTTGTTCCCTGCTTCCATAATTCCTGGACCGCCGCCAGTGATAACTCCATAGCCGTTTTCAGTAATTTTCTTTGCGATGTTTTCAGCCAGTTTGTAATATTTTTGGTTTGGTTTAATTCGAGCGGAACCAAATATGGAAACGCAAGGCCCAATGCGGCTCATCTTTTCATAACCATTTACAAACTCCCCCATAATTTTAAAAATGGCCCAAGAGTCATTGGTTTTCACTTCATTCCAGTTTTTTGGTACTTGTTCGTTTCTCATTAATTTAAGTATTCAGTTATTAAGGTTTAGATTTTTGTAGTTTTCACAAATATCCAGCATCTGTCATCCGTCATCCAGCCTCCAGCCTCTAAAGTAACTCTTTTTTAAGGAACCTTGCGGTATAGCTTTTTTTGTCTTCCGCAATTTCCTCGGGCGTGCCCAGAGCCATGATTTTTCCACCTTGTTTACCACCTTCCGGGCCGATGTCTATTACATAATCCACGGTTTTAATAACGTCCAAATTGTGCTCAATTATCAGTACGGTATTTCCTTTGTCAACCAATTTGTTCAGCACAATCATCAAAACACGAATGTCCTCAAAATGCAGCCCTGTTGTGGGTTCGTCCAAAATGTAAAAGGTGTTTCCGGTGTCTCGTTTGGACAGTTCCGTTGCCAATTTTATGCGTTGTGCCTCTCCGCCGGAAAGTGTTGTGGACTGTTGGCCCAGTGTTATGTAACCCAAACCGACGTCTTTTATTGTTTTAATTTTTCGATGAATTTTCGGGATGTTTACAAAAAAATCGTCAGCTTCGTTTATAGTCATTTCCAAAACGTTGTAAATGGATTTTCCTTTGTACCGAATTTCCAAAGTTTCGCGGTTGAAACGTTTGCCCTGGCAGGTTTCACATTCCACGTAAACATCGGGTAGGAAATTCATTTCAATTACACGTAATCCTGCGCCTTTACAAGTTTCACATCTTCCGCCAGCTACGTTGAAACTGAAACGTCCAGGCTTGTAACCGCGAATCATCGCCTCGGGAGTTTTGGCAAAAAGATTTCTAATTTCCGAAAAAACACCCGTATATGTCGCCGGATTGCTACGGGGTGTACGACCTATTGGCGATTGGTTGATGTCTATTACTTTGTCAATATTATCAATACCTTCAATTTTTTTGTAGGGCATCGGTTTTTTGACGCCGTTGAAAAAATAAGCATTCAAAATAGGGTAGAGGGTTTCATTGATTAGTGTACTTTTTCCGCTTCCCGAAACACCTGTTACACCAATCATTTTTCCCAAAGGAAAATCTACAGATATATTTTTTAAATTATTCCCCGTAGCACCTTTAAGTGTAAGTTTTTTACCGTTTCCTTTTCGGCGTTTCAGAGGGATTTCTATTTCTTTTTTTCCGTTTAAATAGGCCGCGGTAAGGGTATCGTGCTTTTTTATTTCCGAAGGTATGCCTTCGGAAACAATTTCGCCGCCGTGTTTGCCGGCTGCTGGACCAATGTCTATCACGTAATCGGCACTTTCAATCATCTCTTTGTCATGTTCCACAACAATCACGGAATTGCCGATATCCCTTAATTGTTTCAATGAAAAAATCAACCGCTCATTGTCGCGTTGGTGCAGGCCAATACTGGGTTCGTCCAAAATATAAAGCACGCCAACCAACTGCGAACCAATCTGCGTTGCCAATCGGATTCGTTGTGCCTCTCCGCCCGAAAGTGATTTCGAGCTGCGGTCCAAAGCGAGATAGGTGAGCCCAACATCTACCAAAAACTGAAGTCGCGAGCGCACTTCTTTAATAATTTCCGAAGCAATTTTTTGCTGCGTTTCTGTAAGGTTTTTTTTGAGATTTGCGAACCATTCAGCTAGTTCAACAACGTCCATATGAGCAAGTTCGGCAATGTTTTTTCCGTTCAATTTAAAGTAAAGCGATTCCTTCCGAAGCCTTGTGCCGTTGCATTCCGGACACGGAATTTTATCCATATATTCTTTAGCCCAACGTTTCAAAGATGTGGATTCGTTAGCATCGAAAGTATTCTGAATGAAGGTTGCAACACCTTCAAAATCTATTTTATAGCTTCGGGTAATACCCAAAGCCTTGGATTCAATATCGAACTTTTCATTTCCACCGAAAAAGATAACGTCTTTGGCTTCCTTCGGAATACTTTCAAAAGGGTCGCTCAATTTAAAGTTGAAGCGTTCGGCAATCAATTCAAGCTGCTTAAAAATCCAATTGTTTTTTTGTGTGCCGTGCGGCGCCAACGCTCCTTGTTTTATGGAAAGTTTGGGGTTTGGGACCAGTTTATTCAGATTCACTTCGTAAAGTTTTCCAAGTCCTTTACAATTGGGGCACATCCCTTTTGGGGAGTTGAACGAAAAGTTGTTCGGCTCCGGGTTGGGGTATGAAATTCCCGAAGAAGGACACATCAAGGAACGACTGAAATAGCGGGCTTCATCAGTATCGTTATCTAAAACCATCAACACATCATCGCCGTGATACATTGCGGTGTTTATGGTTTCGGAAAGGCGTTTTGTATTATCGCTTTCGCCCTCCTTCGCCAAGGCTTCGGAGGATGTGGGAATTTTAAGTCGGTCAATTACTATTTCAATATCGTGTGTTTTGTAGCGGTCCACTTTCATTCCCTTTACAATATCGCGCACTTCGCCGTCCACGCGGACTTTCAGAAAACCCTGTTTTGCGATTTGCTCAAAAAGTTCGCGATAATGCCCTTTTCGGGAACGAATTACTGGGGCGAGAATGCTTACTTTTCTATCGGCAAAATCTTCGAGAATAAGCTGTTTTATTTGCTCATCGCTGTAACTGACCATTTTTTGACCCGTGTTGTAACTATAGGCATCACTGGCGCGCGCATAAAAAAGGCGAAGAAAATCGTAAATTTCGGTAATGGTTCCCACAGTGGAACGCGGACTTTTGCTGGTGGTTTTTTGCTCAATGGCAATTACAGGGGAGAGGCCTTCAATTTTATCTACATCGGGACGTTCCAAGTTTCCGAGAAATTGACGCGCATAAGCCGAGAAAGTTTCTATGTAACGGCGCTGTCCTTCAGCATAAATAGTGTCAAAAGCCAAAGAGGATTTTCCGCTGCCCGAAAGCCCTGTGATAACCACCAATTTTTCCCGAGGGATGCGAACGTCAATGTTCTTTAAGTTGTGGACACGCGCTCCAAAAACTTCAATAAAGTCCTCATTTTTTGACATAGGCTGCAAAGGTACTTAATTGAACGGAAATTAAAGAATGCATGCTATTGCACCAATGTTAATTTTTGCTGAAAAAGCGCTGTTTTTTACAAATCAATTATTTGCTTCTTCTGTAAGAAATGTGTGGAAGGTGATTGCAACATGAAAAATGGTGCTTATTACAATTGAATAGCCCGCAATAATTGCAAGGTTAGAAAAATCGATCATCAAATAGAGGATGGGTAACAATACACCAAAAATCACCAATATTAAAAAAACGAAATATAAATAGCGCACCAATCTAGGGGTAATTCGTTTCATTTGTCCATTAAATTGGTTGAGTTTTGGAATGACCTCCTTGGTCATATATTCCCAAAGCTTTGCTAAAAATACATCATTGAACGAGGAACTTTCGAAAATCTCATGGTCAATAGTATTTGCAAGGGTTAGTATTTTTTCTTGATGTCTTTCAAAAACCGCATCAAGATTTAATGAGTCTTTATAATTTCCATATTTATAACCGAAAACATACCACAACCCAGAGCCGCTTTTATGCTCCACCCATTTTTCAATTATTTTGTTGTCATAGGATTCGGGGTAGGTAATGGTTTCTGGAAGATGCTTTTCCTTGGGCTGCGTCATCAGCAGCGATTTCATTTCTAAATAAAGATTTTCGGTTTCGCCAAAAGGGTGCGTTTCCTGAAGAAACTCTATAGCCATCTTGCAATTCCCTTTGTAAAATTCCTTAACTTCAAAATAGGTGAGGTCGGCAAAATCCTTTTCCATAAATTCCTTTAGACCGGGTTGCCAAATATTGGAATTGAACAGAATTTCCGCAATATTCCTTATATGGTGCATTTGTTGCGTAATCTTACTGGTTCTGGAAATTATTTTCGCTTTGATTACATTAAGACTAAGTGCCGAACTTGCCAAAAAAACCATTAGTATAGCCGATAAAATTCCGCTCAAGCCAATGAAGATTATGGCGTGGGTTTTCAGCACCTCCCCAAACACCAAACTACTTTCATTTTTCTGCCAAAAAACAAATATCAAAACAACACAAAGTGCACCACTTATCACATAAGCGATAATGGCATATAAACCCTTGGTCCACGATTTATTTCTCATAGGCAAAACAATGCAATAATTTTTAGGGACAAGGATTTTTGGGGAAAGAAATTTTACAGAAATGCTTTTTTCGAAAGTATATATTTTTAAACTATATCTGTAAATTCCCGAAATTAGGAAAATGAATAGTCTTTTGAAAAAGTCACTATCTTGGATTTCTAAAAATTCTTGATAAACTCGCTCAAATCTAATCTTTTTTATTAGGCCAAGTTTGACCTTTCGACATAATGCAGAAGATTTCGTTTAAAAGAGCAAAATGTATATAATTGAATTTGTTTATCTGTTTAAAAACCTAAAAACTATATAAGGTGGTGAGGCATAGGAAATAGGACAAAATAATATAGAAATAACCATTTTTTTTTGTGAAAATTGATGCAGTATTACGGTATTTGCCTTTTTCGACTTATGATAGATGAAATAGGTTGATTTTGCTGGTAAGTAATTTAATAACCAATTGCCGAATCGTCACCTCGGCTATCGGCACCTCCTTCAAGTTTGCCATTGGGAAGTTTTAAAATAGCATCCACTTTACCGATTGTGGGGTCTGTGTCTATATTTTCGGGGTAGCCTTTTTGTTTGAGTTCTTCAATTAAATCTTTTGAAAACCGTTCAAATTCATACCGAAGGGCATCGGGCAACCATTGGTGGTGAAAGCGCGGTGCGTCCACGGCTTGTTGCATATTCATATTGAATTCATACACGTTCAAAATGGTCTGAGCTACCGAAGTTATAATTGTTGATCCTCCCGGCGTACCTACAACCATCCAAAGCTTTCCGTCCCTTTCAACTATGGTTGGCGTCATGGAGCTGAGCATCCGTTTTTGGGGTGCTATGGCGTTGGCCTTTCCGCCTACTAAGCCGTAAACATTGGGTTCGCCAGGTTTCGCACTGAAATCGTCCATTTCATTGTTTAAAAAGAAACCAAGGTCGTTTAAATATAGTTTTGAACCGTATTCCGAATTGAGCGTTGTAGATACCGAAACCGCATTCCCAAAGGAATCTACAATAGAGTAATGGGTAGTTTGTGGACTTTCATAACCGACAATAACGCCCGGTTTTATTTCTGAAGAAGGGATGGCGGCTTCAAAAGAAAAATTCTCCATCCGTTGGGAAAGATAAGTTTCCGAAAGCAGTGAATCTACGGAAATATCTACAAAATCGGGATCGCCCAAATAGAAACTTCTATCGGCATACGCGCGGCGTTCAGCTTCGGCTAGCACTTGAATGTATTTTTCACTGTTTTGGCCATATTCCGAAAGAGGAAATGGCTCCACCATTTTTAAAATCTGCGCCAAACAAATTCCTCCGCTGGAAGGTGGCGCCATTGAAATTATTTTTAAATCTTTATACTTAAAAACAATGGGTTCGCGCCATTGGGCTTCGTAAGCTTCCAAATCTTTTAGGGTAATAATGCCACCTTTTTTCATCAGAAACGCAACCATTTTTTTACCCGTTTCGCCTCCATAAAATTCGGAGCGGCCGTTTTTTGAAATTCGCTCCAAAGTGTTTGCCAAAGCAGCGTTTTTCAGCGTATCTCCAACTTTATAATTTTTGGAATAAAGAATACTTCCACCATTGACTTCTTCAAACTGAGTTTTGAATTTTTCAAGTCTTTCAGCCTGTTGTTCGGTGATTATATATCCTTTTTTTGCGAGTTCGATTACGGGTTTTAAGATAACTTCCATTGGCAAGCTGCCATATTTTTCGTAGACTGCAAACATACCAGCAATAGTTCCCGGAACGCCTACAGCCATTGCGCCCACCGAACTTTTATTGGGGATAACGTTTCCATCTTTATCTATATACATATTTTTTGTGGCGGCCATCGGGGCTTTTTCGCGATAGTCTAAAGAACCCATTTCGCCGTATTGGCTTCGGAAAACCATAAACCCGCCACCGCCGAGGTTTCCGGCGTAGGGATAACAAACTGCCAAAGCCATTTCGGTAGCAATCATCGCATCAAAAGCATTTCCGCCGTTTTTAAGGATTTCTATTCCAATTTTGGAGGCTTCTGCACGTGCCGAAACCACCATTGCGCTGTCGGCGGTAATTGCTATTTTTTCAATTTTGGGCTGTTGAGCTATGGTTTGAGCTTTGGGTTTTTCTTTGCAAGCAAAAAACAAAAATGAAATCAGTAGGAGGGAAGTTAGTTTCATCTGTATATAATATTTGTTAAATTGGAAGATGGAATGCCCGGTTTATTCGTTTTTTTTATAGGTTAATTGTAACTCGGCATTTCATAATTCTTTGAGTTTTTGTTTGGAAAAAGCCCGAAGTTCTTCAAAAAAGGAAGTGAACTCTGCTTCAAATTCGTCGTAAAATTCTTCGAGTTCCACTACGGCCAAGTCCATTTTCGCAATACCCTTGGTGCGCACGTTCATCTGAGCCAAGATTTTGCTTATTCCTTCAACGGTGGCATAACTTAAGAGCCAATTATCGGCAATCATATAGGGCATCATCCGTTGAATTCTGGCAGGGAGGATTGTGAAATTTTCCCGAAGCAATTCATAAAAATTCTGTACATATTTATCTAAAGGTTCATCGGAATACTTGCTCCAGTTTTTTGCCAAAAAGTGGTCGTAGAGTATGTCCACAATCACGCCGCTGTAATGGCTATAATTTTTGTGAAGCCGCGCCGTGCTTTGATGTACAGTGGCATGAGCGTCCGTAAAACTGTCAATTCCGCGGTGCAATAAAATTCCTTTTGCAATGGAAGGAGGGAATTTTTGATAACGTTTTCCTTTAATACCGTCTGCAATAAAGTTACCGATGATAACGCCTTCTTCCTTTCCGGAGAGATAGATGTGGGCTAAAAAATTCATTCAATAAATATATGTATTTTTGAGCTGTAAAAACTGAAAATTGAACAGGTTACCCAATTTGGACCCACTGCGGTTTTTTCTGGCTTCCATAGTGTTGCTCTTTCACTTGCCTCAACTTTCCCATAATCAGGGACTTCCTTATTTTGATGGACTTCCCATCTATCACCGTGGTTTGGAAGCGGTTTATATGTTTTTTGTGTTGAGTGGGTTTTTGATAATTCGTCTTATTTATCGCTCGAAAATCAGGGATGCTTTCTCCATAAAAGATTTTTATATAAGAAGGATTCTGCGGATTTTCCCATTGTATTACCTCGTTTTAGGTTTTGGACTGCTTTTTTATAACGTGATTTTGCCTTTTTTGAATATTCCCTTCGAAATAAATTACACGTGGAAAGAAGCCTTATTTTACAATGTTTTCTTCCTTCCGAACGTGTTCGCAAAAATCTACGAACCCGGCGGGATAATTGAAATTCTATGGTCCATTGGGATTGAGGAGCAATTCTATTTAGTAATTGCGCCACTGCTCTTCTTCATAAACGTGAAATGGGTTTTGCGGCTTTTAAGTATTCTTCTGATTGGCTATTTCATCCTTTATTGGTCCGATGTTTTTGAAGTACTTCGGAAATTTACTTTTGTGTTTTTCTACCTTTTTTCGGGTGGGGTTATTGCTATTCTCGAAGAAAAGAAAAAACTGGAATTTTTGAAGCGATCGGCGATTTTCCCATTACTGATTTGCATTGGCACATTGCTCTATTTCACAACCGATTGGTTTATATTTGAATCTATGTGGTTTCAGGCGTTGTTCACTTGTTTGTTGTTTGGATTCTTCATCCATTCGCTGGCTTTCAACAATCGCGGAGTTGAATTAAATAGTAGGATTTTGAATCATTTCGGAAGTATTTCCTACGGAATTTACATGTTTCATGCCATTGTTTTAAACGCTGTTGTATTTTTGTTTCTGAAACTGGAATTCCTCCAAAATCTAAACGGAATTTGGTCCATAGTTTTGATGCACCTGCTTACCTTCGCAGGCACGCTTTTGATAGCTCATTTGTCCTATACCTATTTTGAGCTTTACTTTTTAAAATTGAAAAATAAATTCAGAAAATGACTTTAATAAAATCTATATCAGGAATCCGAGGTACGATTGGTGGAATCCAAGGTGAAAACCTAACCCCGATTGACGCCGTAAAATATGCCGCAGCTTATGGAAGTTGGGTAAAACAACAACGCAACAAAGAAAATTATAAAGTGGTCGTGGGCCGCGATGCGCGGATTTCCGGCGAAATCATGCAGCAATTGGTAATGAACACCCTCGTGGGAATGGGCATTACGGTGATTGACCTAAACCTTTCAACTACCCCAACAGTAGAGATGGCTGTAGCCATGGAGCATGCCGATGGTGGAATAATTCTCACCGCCAGCCATAACCCAAAACAATGGAACGCCCTAAAATTGCTGAACAATAAAGGCGAATTTCTGAATGCTGAAGCTGGTCAGCAAATCCTTGACATTGCAGAAAAAGGAATTATTGAATTCGCCGAAGTTGATAATCTGGGCGAAATTCATAAAAACGATGCTTACATAGATTTGCACATTGACGAAATTTTAAACCTGCCTTTAGTGAAAGCTGATGCCATAAAACGATGCAAATTTAAAGTGGTTGTTGATGCGGTGAATTCCACTGGAGGAATTGCTGTCCCTTTGCTTTTGGAAGCTTTAGGCGTAGAGCCCGTAAAATTGCACTGTACGCCAAACGGTGAATTTCCGCACAATCCCGAACCGTTAAAAGAACATTTGGGCGATTTGATGAAAAGGGTGGTGAAGGAGCGCGCCGACTTTGGAATAGCAGTGGATCCCGATGTGGACCGCCTCGCTTTTGTGGATGAAAAGGGCGAAATGTTTGGTGAAGAATATACTTTGGTTGTTGTTGCAGATTATGTTTTGCAAAACACACCCGGAAATACTTTGAGCAATATGTCTTCGTCAAGAGCATTGCGCGATGTTACCGAAAAACACGGTGGAACTTACACCGCCAGCGCTGTGGGCGAGGTGAACGTAGTTGAAAAAATGAAGGAAACCAATGCCGTGATTGGCGGTGAAGGCAATGGAGGAATAATCTATCCCGAACTTCATTACGGTCGCGACAGTTTGGTGGGAATTGCTTTGTTTTTAAGTTTTTTAGCTGAAGAAAAAATTGCGGTTAGCGAACTTCGGAAGAGATACACCGCTTATTTTATGAGCAAAAAGAAGATTGAATTAACGCCACAGTTAGATGTTGATGCAATTTTGAAAGCGATGGAAGCAAAATATTCCTCCGAAGAAATAAATACCATTGACGGAGTAAAAATAGATTTCTCTGAAAACTGGGTGCACCTTCGAAAATCAAACACGGAACCGATTATTAGGATTTATACTGAAGCGAAATCTCAAGAGGAAGCAGATGCTTTGGCGGATAGGATTATTGGGGAAATTAAAGCTGTTGCAGGAGTTTAACGTGAATCTTACCATCACGAAGAGATGATATATTAATATTTTTTCATGCATTGTTGTGCGTTCGTTTTTTTACGCTATTTCAATTTTGTTGTTTTCTAGTTTTACATTGAATTGAATCTCGGCTTTTAATGCTTTGAACACTTTTATTATCGTTTCAATTCTGGCACTATTTGCATTATTCTCAAGTTTGGAAATTTGAGATTTATTAACGCCAATCATTTCGCCTAATTTTTCTTGAGTTAAGTTTCTTTCTTTTCGGGTTGTTTTTATCATTCTACCCAACAAATCCATACGTAATTCATATTCGTATTCATCTCTTTCTTCTGTTCCTATCTTTCCGATATATTTATCTTCCATTTCAGATAAGCTATATGCTTTCATTTTTGCCATAATCTCAATTATTTAGGTATTCACTCATTATTTTTTTCGCTTTATTAATGTCAGTTTTTGGAGTTTTCTGCGTTTTTTTTATAAACCCATTTGTTGCAACTACTAAGGTGTTTTCGTTGTTTCTTTTATCCCAAAACGCCAACAATCTTATCTGTTTGTTTGAAAACCGAATCCTAAATTCCCATATTTCATCTGTTAATTTTTTAAATAGTTTAGGGTCATTTGACCGTTCAGCTAATCTTACATTATAAAATACTTTCTTTCGAGTTTTAGCATCAAGATTTTTGATAAAATCATCGGCAGTTTCTAAAAATATGGTTTTGAAATAGTCCAATTAAAAAACTTTTAGCAAATGTATATAAAGTTTCTAAATTTAGCAACTTTTGTTGTAGAACGATTTTTTTTAGCAGATTACGAACAACGTTTTCTACTGTTATACAGTCAGTATGTAGCTCAGGATATCGATAGTTTTATTTCCAACAAGGTTTAAACATCCCTCAGCTTCCACCGTTTATGCGACCATAAATAATACTCTGGTTTTTCGCGGATTTGAGTTTCCAAAGCATCAAAAAACATGCGAGTGATTTGAAAATCTGGATATTCTTTTGGATTGTCAACCAAAGGAACAAAAGTGGCGGTGTAATAACCGCGTTTCACTTTTTCAACTTTTAGATAAAGTACGGCGAAGTCAAGTTTTTTTGCCAGTTCCTCAGTTCCCGTGAACATCGGGACGTTTATTCCCATAAACGTATCGCGGTGTTTAAAAGAGCCGAGCTTTGGGGTCTGGTCAGAAAGAATATAGGTTAGCGTTTTGATTCCCTTTTTCCATTTTCTAAAAAGAACACCCACAATTTTTTTATTGCTCACAATGATGCCGCCAAAATGTTCCCGCGTTTTTTTTACCATCGCATCAAGCTGTTTGCTGCCCAAAGGTTTATAGACGGCATGGGCTTGATGTGGCATCAATTTGTTTAAAATTCCGCTCCATTCCCAGTTGCCGTAATGGCCGGCCATCATCAGGATGCTTCGGTCGTTTTGGTAATATTTATCGAGTATTTCGGCATTGGTAACTACAAACCGTTTCCGGATTTCTTTTTCTGAAATGGTAAGAGCTTTTATGGTTTCAACAACAATATCGCACAAATGTTTGAAGAATCGCTGAGCTATTCGGTCTCTTTCTTGTTGTGTTTTTTCAGGAAAAACCAATGCCAGATTGTCTTTTACCACTTTTTTACGATAACCTATAATATAATAGACCAAAAAATAAATCGCACTGGATTTGATGTACAAAATGCGCATTGGCAAGATGGAAAGCAGCCAAAGAATTGGATATGCCAGTATATAAAGCAATCTTTGCATAGGAATAGTTCCCGCAAAACTAACTAATTTTATTGCAAGAATTAGAATTCAAGATTTAAGATTCAAAATTCAAAATTCAAAATTCATTTTACCTATTAACCAATAACTTTTAACTTTTTTTCATAAAATGCAAAACTTACATCTCGCAACAATAATCATAATCGTCGCAAACGCAGTTATTTCAATAAAAGGCTTCAGCGACTTTGCTTTTTTCGAAAAATATAAATTCAACATTGCCGGAATCCGCCGTGGCGAGCAGATACGGATGTTCAGTTCAGCTTTTTTGCACGCAGATTTTTCGCATTTGCTTTTTAATATGCTTACGCTCTATTTTTTTGCAGATGTGGTCATTGCACAAGTGGGTGTTACTTATTTTGTAATAATATATGTAGCAAGCCTTCTTGCTGGGAACCTTCTTTCGTTCTATTTTCACAAAGATGAATATCACTACAGCGCAATAGGGGCTAGCGGTGCGGTAATGGGAATACTGTACTCGGCCATATTGTTTTATCCAGATATGGGGCTTTACCTTTTCTTTATTCCATTTCCTATTCCAGCGTGGCTATTTGGAATGGCATATTTGTTGTATTCCATCTACGGAATGAAAAAAAGAATGGGAAACATTGGCCACGACGCCCACATTGGCGGTGCACTTGGAGGATATGTGTTGACGCTTTTATTTGCACCCTCTTTATTTGAAACCAGTTTGTGGATTGTTGTTTTACTAGCCATTCCGTTGATCATTTTATTTATTATGCATAAACTAGGTAAATTATAAATAAGTGAATAGAATATAGAATAGAGAAAAAAGAAGAATAATCAATAATAAAGAAGCTATGAAATCATTTAAAACCCTTTTAATTTTAGCAATTACAACCACAACTATGATGGCTCAAAACACATTACCACCACCCACAATAGACGTTGCCGGCGAAGGCATTGTCCGTGTGGTTCCCGATGAAGTTACCATCAACATTCGCGTTGAAAATACAGGCGAAAACACAAAACTGCTGAAAGAGCAGAACGATGCTACAATCAATGAAGTTTTAAAATTTCTGAAGAAAATGGAAATTGCAGACAAAGACGTTCATACAGAATATATGAATCTCAGTAAAAATTATGACTACAACAGCAAAACCTACACTTTTGCAGCCAATCAATCGCTTTCGATAAAGTTGCGCGATTTGAAAAAATATGAACCCGTGATGAAAGGACTTTTGGATACAGGCATCAACCGTATTGACGGTGTTTCGTTTTCTTCATCAAACAAAGAAGTGCTGGAAAGCCAAGCGCGTAAAAAAGCCGTGGAAAACGCTCAAATGAAGGCGAAAGAATACGCTTCTGTTTTAAACCAAACGGTTGGCAAAGCTGTTTCTATCAGTGAATTCAGCAACAGTGTTGGGCCACAGCCAATGATGTATAAAAGCGCAATGATGTCCGATGAAAGCGGTGGAAGCCAACAAACAATCTCGCCCGGCGAAATGGAAATCAGAACAACAGTGAACGTTAGTTTTCTTTTGAATTGAGAGTTGAAGAGTTTAAAAGTTTAAAGGGATGAGATAACACAGAATCCTTTCCCCATAAAAAAAACCTCGGTTCTTAACAAGGAACCGAGGTTTTTAATTTTGTCTAACGTCTAATATCTAATTTCCACCCAAGAGCGTAGCAATCTTTGCCTCCAAAGCTGCCCCGCGAAGATCTTTGTCTATTATCATTCCATTTTCGTCAAGAAGGAATGTGGCGGGAATAGAGCGCACACTGTATTGTTTCGCAATTGGGTCTTGCCAAAACTGAAGGTTGGAAACGTGGTACCAATCCATTTTGTCATCTTTTATGGCTTGCAACCATTTGTCTTTTTGATCTGCTTTGTCCAAGGAAACGCTGATGATGTTCAAACCTTTGTCGTGATATTTGTTGTAAACATTTACAACATTTGGGTTTTCCATACGGCAAGGCTTGCACCAAGAGGCCCAAAAATCAATGATGGTGTATTTGCCCATTGCGTCTTTTAATGACATTGTTTCGCCCGTTGGGGTCGGTGCGCTGAAATTAGGTGCAGCACTGCCCACATCTGCTTTTTTCAAGGCGTCAAGGTTTGTTTTTAAATCTTGAGCCAATTCTGAGGAGGCAATTTTTGGATCTAATTTTTCAAGATATTCTGATGCCTCAGCCGGGGTGATTTCCTGTCTGCTCGCCATTTCGGAAATGAGCATTACCGAAAAAAGTGAATAGTTATTTTCTTTTAAAAATTCCTTTTTGTATTCAGTTTCTTGTGCTAAAGTGTTTAGATTTTCACTTTGTATTTTAGCAATTGCAGCAGTATCATTTGCTTGTCTTGCTTCACGAAAACGCTCCATACTTGCCTGTTTTGTATTGTTGAATGAAACCATTTTATCAACAAAACCGCTATACGACTCATTTTGTTTTCCTCCAGTTACACGGGACGATTGAATGCTATCCTTATAAACAGTGGCTTTCATATCAACGTTTTCGGGAAAAAACAGAACTGAGCCATTTACATCTGCCATACGCAAGAAATTTAAGGTTGCCGCATCGCTTTTTGGATAAGTTGCTGAAAATTTCCCTTCGGTAATTTTTAAAGTGTCAATTACTTTTGGTTGTTTGTTTTCCAAAGTGTAAACATAGATTTCGGTTCCATCGGCAAATCCAACGGCATCGCCTTCAAGTTTATAACTATTGGATTTATTACAGGAAATTAGTAAAACGGTAAGGAGTGATGCAAATATCAGTCTCATAAAAATGGGTTTTTAAAATTTGGGCAAAAGTAGTGGTTTATTCCTTCAATGAATATTTTGGCCCGTGTTTTTTGTCATTATATTAACATTTTTTGAAATTATTTTTTTATTTGTGATTGGTTTGTTTTTTTTCTGAAGGCTTTTAATGTTTACACAATGTTTTCTTTGGATTAATTCTTAAGGTGTTTGGATATCTATTTTGTGTTCTTGCGCACCTCTTTTTCAACAAAAAACAACCCCATTCCTTAATACTCAACAAAATAAATCTATAATCGTACCTCGTAATTCATAAATAAAACACTACTTTTGCGCCCTTGAAAAATTCCAGCCTTCGTGGTTTGGGTTTTCAGGAAAAATCCTCAGGGTGAGGAGTGTTATAGTGAAGCTGTCCGTTTTTTTATATGTCCAGTCGCTTCCCATTAGCACATATAAAAAAAATTATTTATAAAAATGACAGCATTTAAAGCATTAGGCTTGGAAGAACATCTTCTAAAAGCCATCGCCGACATGGGTTTTGAAACCCCTTCGGAAGTACAAGCAAAAGCAATTCCAATTCTCTTAGAGCGCGATACCGATATGGTTTCCTTAGCGCAGACAGGAACAGGTAAAACAGCAGCCTTCGGTTTCCCGATGTTGCAAAAAATCGATGTAAAGAGTCGTACAACTCAGGGTCTTATCCTTTCGCCAACACGCGAACTTTGTCTACAAATTACAAACGAAATGATCAACTATGGCAAGTATATGCAGGGGCTAAACGTAACCGCTATTTACGGTGGTGCGAGTATAACCGACCAAGCGCGCCAGATTAAAAAAGGGTCGCAGATTATCGTTGCAACGCCTGGCCGAATGAAAGATATGATTGGCCGTGGTATGGTCGATATTTCAAAAATTGAATATTGTGTGCTCGATGAAGCAGATGAAATGCTCAACATGGGCTTTTATGAAGACATCACCGAAATACTTTCACATTCGCCGAAAGAGAAAAGCACTTGGTTGTTCAGCGCAACGATGCCGAAAGAAGTTTCTACGATTGCAAAAAAATTCATGCACACTCCCGTGGAAATTACCGTGGGAACCAAAAACGTAGGTTCAGACCAAGTTTCGCACGAGTATTATTTGGTGAACGCCCGCGACAGATATGATGCTTTGAAACGACTATCCGATGCAAATCCGGATATCTTTTCAGTGGTTTTCTGCCGAACAAAACGCGACACCCAAAAAGTAGCCGAACAGTTGATTGAAGATGGTTATAACGCCGCGGCACTTCATGGAGATTTGAGCCAAAGCCAACGCGATATGGTAATGAAATCTTTCCGAAATCGGCAAATCCAAATGCTTGTTGCAACAGACGTTGCCGCTCGTGGAATTGACGTGGACGATATTACGCACGTAATAAATTACCAACTGCCAGACGAAATTGAGATATACACCCACCGTAGCGGCCGTACCGGACGTGCTGGGAAAACTGGGATTTCAATGGTTATTGTTTCAAAAAGTGAAGTTCGAAAAATTCACACTATTGAAAAATTGATCCAAAAGAAATTCATTGCAAAGGAAATTCCATCAGGAATGGAAATCTGCGAAGTTCAGATGTTCCATTTGGCAAACAACATTAAAAACACCACAATAAATCCTGAAATCAACGCCTATCTTCCAAACATAAACGAAGTATTGGCAGATTTTTCGAAAGAAGAACTTATCCAAAAAGTGTTTACTGTTGAATTTACCCGTTTTTTGAATTACTACAAAAACAGTAAAGACCTTAATATTTCCGGAGGCGGCGAACGCAATTTCGCAGAAGAAAATAAAGACAGCACGCGCTATTTCATAAATATTGGCGGTAAAGACGATTTCGATTGGATGAGTATGAAGGATTTCCTTCGTGATCTGCTTCAACTTGGAAAAGACGATGTTTATAAGGTTGATGTGAAGGACAGTTTTTCATTCTTTAATACAGACACAACGCACCAAGAATTGGTGATGGGCATCTTCAAGGATTTTAAACTTGAAGGGCGACAAATCAATATTGAAATTTCCAAAGACACTGGTCGTAGCAAGGGCAGAAGTGGTGGCGGTGGCGGACGAGATCGAGACCGTGGAAAAAGAAGAGGCGATAGAAATGACCGTGGTGATAGAGGCGGAGACCGCGGAGATCGTGGCGAACGCAAAGGCAGTTTCAAAAAACGAAGTGGCAGCGGTGGCTTTGGCGGTGGCGACAAACCAGCTTTTAAAGGTAAAAGCCGAAGAAGCAGTGAACGTCCAGAAACAAAAGGAACTGGTGGAAGACGCAGAAGAAAAGATTAATGAGTTGATGGGTTTAGAAGTTGAGAAGTCGATGGGTTTAGGGTTTAAAAGTTTAGGGTCTAAAATTATGATAGAAAAAAAATTACCCCAGCCCTAAAGGGTGCGAGTAATGCTCCTCTTTAGGGGCTGGGGGCAATGCTGATTAGTTTAATTCAAATTTTCTAAATCCTAATCCCTTGATTTCGATTTCGATTTCAAAAGATTAAACTTTAGCACCACATTAACGTCTATATAATTATATTTACGAGCCTTTTATAACGAGGCCCGTATTTTTTAAGACTTATGCAAACCTTCAACTTTCTGCAGGAACATATACTCGAAAACGACCGTGTACGGCTCAATCCGTTGCACCATCAAGATATTGATAAACTCGTGCATTTTTCAGAACAACAGCCCGAACTTTGGAAATACTCCCTTCAACCAGCCAATGGTTTAGAGAATTTAAAAACCTATATAGACTTCGCTTTGCGCGGAAGAAAAGAAGAAACCGCATACCCCTTTATTGTTTTTGACAAGCGTATCCAGCAAATTGCTGGCAGTACCCGTTTTTGTGATTTTCAGAAAAACCATAACACCGTGCAACTGGGTTACACCTGGTACGGCAAGGAATTTCAAAGCACGGGCCTCAACAAACAATGCAAATTACTAATGCTTGAGTTCGCTTTTGAAAAACTTGACGTAGAACGCGTAGAGTTTCGCGCTGATGCAAATAACGCTCGCAGTATTGCAGCTATGAAAAGTATCGGTTGCACTGTGGAAGGTATTCTGAGAAACAATTGCACAGCACCAGAAGGAAGGCGCGACAGCATCGTTTTAAGCATTTTGAAAGACGAATGGTTTGGCGGCGTAAAAGAAACATTGAAATCTAAAATTGAAAAAGAAAGGAAGTTTTCGCCTCAATGAAATTTTTCCGTATATTAAAACACTTTATGAAAAAATATATCCTACTTATTGCCCTATTTCTGATTGCCGCAAATTCCTTTGCACAAGATCAGCACACCATCAAGGGAATCGTGATGAACGATGCAGACGACAAGCTTTTGGAAAACGTGAACATCGTAAACCTAAACCAGGTAAAGGGAACTACTACCAATGAAAAGGGTGAATTTGTAATTAAAGCGGCAGTAAACGATACGTTGTTTTTCTCCTATTTGGGTTTTAAATCTCTGCGCGTTCGCGTGACCAATGACTGGCTAAAGTTTGTAGATATTAAAGTGAAAATGACCGAGCTCGGCATTGCCTTGGAAGAAGTTGTTATCAGACCGGTCCAGCTTACGGGATATGTTGAAATTGATGCCAAACTCATTCCTATTTATGACAATTACCGTTACCGAATTTCAGGACTCAGCTCTGGTTACGAGGGTGGAAGCAACCAGCCCGGCGCAGTCAGCAAGGTTTTGAGCTCCATTTTCAATCCAGCCGATTTTCTGTATAATGTCTTTGGAAAACGACCCAAACAGATGAAAAAGCTCCGGCAAATGAAGGACGACGACGAAATAAGAAACCTCCTTCAAAGCAAGTTTGACCGAGAGACCCTAATGGCCGTGCTCCAACTGGAACGTGTTGATATTGACGAAATACTTAACAAATGCAGCTATTCCAAAGACTTCATCCGCACCGCCAACGACCTGCAAATTCTCGATGCCATCAGCGGGTGTTATGAAGAATACAAAATTTTGAATAGGGATAAATAGGAGGGAAAATCGAAACTGAGATCGATTCCGGGAACTCTCGGAATGAAAATTGAAATCTTCTTGAAAATAATTGTGCAATTTTACATAAGTCGCAATAATTTCATCTTTTAAATTTTCACTACCTTCCCCTAACAAAATCAAAACCACTTCCTATGAAAAAGTTTTACGTACTCCTTTTAATCCTTACCACTCAGTTCACCTTCGCCCAAATACGTTTTCAAAATATTCCTGAAAACGCAATATATCCAGAAAGCAAGGCGGTTGAAACAATAACAGCAAACATCGGCTACCAAGGTTATGAAGAAACCCAAGCCTATTTCGGAGAGGGCGAATACGAAATCTTTTTAGACAATCTAGATGGTGTGCTGGATAAACCCATCATTGTCCTCGACGGTTTTGATCCCGGCGATGCCAGAAACATCAGCGGCCTCTACGCCAGCCTGAGTTTTGGCGGCCAAAACATGGCAGACATCCTTCGCGATGAAGGTTTTGACATTGTGGTACTCAATGCGCCACTTTACAACACAGGCGGCAAAGACATAGACGGCGGGGCAGACTACATTCAGCGCAACGCTATGGTTTTGATTGCAATGATCCAAAAATTAAACGCAGATAAAGTAGGCAATGAAAAACTCGTCGTTCTCGGTCCAAGCATGGGTGGCCTCATTGCTCGTTATGCACTTTCATATATGGAAAACAACAGCCTCGATCCTGAAATGCGTCTCTACATTTCGTTTGATGCGCCACATCGCGGCGCAAACATTCCCATCAGCCTTCAATATTTAATAAACTATTTCGCAGACCAAGTGGGTGATGCCACCGCACAACAAGTTGTTGACCAATTGTTGAGTTCCCCAGCCGCTAAGGAAATGCTTGTTGATCATTTGTTGGGCCATCTTTTAACAGGTTCAACCTATGAGCAAGACCCTACAAAAGTATTGCCATTGGGTGCTCCAGGTTTTAGAAATGAATTTCAGGCAGAGCTGGACGCATTAGGTTTCCCCAGCAATGTTAGAAACGTAGCAATGATAAATGGAAGCGGAAACGGTACAACCACCGGAAGTCCCGGTATCACTATTGTTAATACCAACCTGACTATCAGCGCCACCACCGATGTGGATGTAGCACTAAAATTCACTCCAGTTGCAAATCAAACCAACACGGTTACTGATGTTACGGTCAACTTTTTTGGTATTCCTATAAGCACCTTTCAAACTACTTCACAGTCGCCAAGTAGCAGTGATGGAGTAGATAGCGCACCGGGAGGAACAGGAAGCATCAGCGATGCCCTTGGCGATGGCGGTGGCAATCAAGTTTTGATAGATTTTATCAACGCTTTGCAACAGGATTTGTATTCTTTCATTCCCGCAATGAGCTCTTTGGCGATAGAAAATTCAGATTGGTTCGCCACGCCAGATTTAAACGATTCACCTTTTGTGAATTTCTACATTCCTAACGAAAATGAGCCACACGTTACTGTAACTGGCGCGAATGCACAGTTCGCTTTGGACGAAATAAGGAATGGTTTGATTTCTGTTGGGGAGAATCAATTTTCAAATCAGTTCATTCTTTCACAAAACCCTGTTCAGAAAACCATTAATATTGCGGTTCCAAAAAATTATTCAACAGAAAAATTGACAACAACCGTTTTCAGTATTACCGGACAGCGGTTGATGCAAAAAACTTGGACAAACCCAAGTGAAGAATTATCGTGGAGTCATTATTTATCTTCCGGAATTTATTTTTTGAAATTAAATGATGGCCCTTCTGTACAAACCATAAAGATGGTGGTTGAGTAAAATGCTTCTTTTAACATGAAGAAATTTGTAATAGCAATGCTTATTCCTTAGGTCTTGGGAGTTTTTTAGTGTTCCCAAAAGAAGAAAAATATAATTGCGGTAGATGTACTTCTGACACCTTCGGAAGAAATGCGCGCCCAAGCCATCCATCTAAATACCTTAATAAAACAGAACAATCCCGAAACTATAAAGCTCGACGAAAACCACATTCCTCACATCACGCTTTTGCAAGGTTTCATCAATGAAAAAAATTTACCCATAGTGAAAGATGCTTTGAATGTTCTCTTCAAAACTATTGAAAGCGATACAATGCAAGCCGAAAGCATTTTCTATTACAAAGACAAAGAGGAAAGCTTCGCAATGATTGTTGTTGAAAAAAGCGATCAATTATTGAAACTTCACGAGAAAACAATTGAAATAGTAAAACCTTTTATTGTGAAGAACGGTTCCGAAGCATCTTTTGTTCCAAACCCAGATGGAAGCCCTATCAGTGAATCAACGATTAAGTATGTTCCCGAATTTGTGGAAAAATACAGTTATGAAAACTTTGACCCACATATCAGTCTTGGAGTGGCGCAGAAAGTTTTGTTGGATAGCTTGACAGAAAATGTTTTCAACCAAATTCAATTTCAACCCACATCTGTAAGTGTTTATCAGTTGGGAGATCACGGCACAACGCGGAAATTGCTTTGGAAGTCGGATTAATTTAAGCTATCTTTTTGAAGGTTTATTTAGAGAGAAATCTCTGTGCAACTCTGTGTTTCTCTGTGTATCTTTGCGTAATAACCCACATACATTGAATATGGATTACACTTCAAAAATGCTTCGCGACAACGCGCTGAAAGGAAAAACTATAGTAGTAACCGGCGGCGGAAGCGGTCTTGGCAAAGCAATGACAACCTACTTTTTGGAACTTGGCGCCAATGTGGTAATCACTTCCAGAAACATAGAAAAACTGCAAACCGTAAAAGAAGAATTGGAGACAGCCACCGGCGGAAAAGTACTTCCCGTGCAATGCGACGTCCGTAATTACGACGAAGTTGAAGCAATGGTTGCAGCTTCCGTAAAAGAATTTGGCAGTGTTGATGTTTTGTTGAACAACGCCGCAGGCAACTTCATTTCACCAACAGAAAGACTTTCCGCAAACGCTTTTGACACGATTATAGACATAGTTTTAAAAGGAACAAAAAACTGCACCCTCGCCTTTGGGAAGTATTGGATTGAGAAAAAGGAAACCAATAAAGTAGTTTTGAATATTGTTACAACTTACGCGTTCACAGGGTCGGCATACGTCGTTCCCAGCGCCACGGCAAAAGCTGGCGTCTTGGCAATGACGCGCTCTTTGGCGGTTGAATGGGCTAAATACGGCATCCGTTTTAACGCCATCGCTCCGGGACCTTTCCCAACAAAAGGAGCTTGGGACCGATTGCTTCCGGGCGATTTAAAAGAAAAATTTGACCCCGCAAAAAAGGTTCCTGTGAAACGCGTTGGCGAACATCAAGAATTGGCAAATCTCGCAGCTTATCTTGTTTCAGATTTTTCAGCATACATCAACGGCGAAGTTGTAGTTATAGACGGTGGCGAATGGCTAAAAGGGGCTGGACAAATGAACCTCCTGGAAGAAGTTCCACAGCAAATGTGGGATATGCTGGAGGCAATGATCCGGGAAAAGAAAAAATCTTAAAAGTTATGGGTTATGAGTTATGAGTTATGAAATTGGCAACCCTGAACTCATAACTCATAACCCAAAACTTTCTCTGTTGACTTCCTGTTAACAAAAATCATTTTCTATCCACATAATTAATTGTACTTTTAACTGCTAAAATTTCAAGCAAATTAATGGGTAAAATTATTGCAATTGCAAACCAAAAAGGAGGAGTAGGAAAAACAACTACCTCGGTAAATTTAGCGGCCTCACTGGGCGTTTTGGAGAAGAAGGTTTTACTTATTGATGCAGATCCACAGGCCAACGCAACCTCAGGGTTGGGCATTGATGTGGAAAGCGTAGAAATTGGAACTTACCAATTGCTTGAGCACAGTGCCACGGCAAAAGAAGCCATTATTTCCACAAATTCACCCAATTTAGATTTAATACCCTCACATATAGATTTGGTGGCTATCGAAATTGAATTGGTGGACGTGGAAAACCGCGAATATATGCTGAAAAAAGCCATTGAAGGCTTAAAAGATGATTACGATTATATCCTTATTGATTGTGCGCCATCATTGGGATTGCTTACATTGAACGCCCTAACAGCTGCAGATTCGGTTTTGATCCCGATCCAATGTGAATATTTCGCTTTGGAAGGATTGGGAAAACTTTTGAACACTATAAAAAGCATTCAAAAAATACACAACGCAGACCTCGATATTGAAGGATTGTTACTAACGATGTACGACCAACGTTTGCGACTTTCAAACCAAGTGGTGGACGAGGTGAAAAAGCATTTCGGCGAAATGGTTTTTGAAACAATCATTCAGCGCAATGTGCGTTTAAGTGAAGCGCCCAGCTATGGTGAAAGCATCATCAGTTACGATGCCGCAAGCAAAGGAGCCGATAATTATTTAAGTCTGGCCCACGAATTAATCCAGAAAAACGAAAAAGAATAAATGGCGAAAGCGACCAAAAAACAGGCCCTCGGCCGCGGACTTTCAGCTTTGTTGAAAGACCCGTCCAACGATATAAAATCTGTTGCAGACAAAAATGCCGACAAAGTAGTTGGCAGTATTGTGGAGCTGGATTTGAGAAGCATAGAAGTAAATCCTTTTCAGCCCCGGACTAGTTTCAATGAAGAATCGCTTCGCGAATTGGCTTCGTCCATTCGAGAACTCGGTGTGATTCAGCCAATAACCGTTCGTAAATTAGATTTCAATAAATATCAATTAGTGAGTGGGGAACGCCGTTTTCGCGCTTCAAAATTGGTTGGTTTGGAAACAATTCCTTCCTACATCCGCATTGCGAATGATCAGGAATCGTTGGAGATGGCTTTGGTTGAAAACATCCAAAGACAGGATTTGGATCCCATTGAAATTGCACTTTCATACCAACGTTTGATTGAAGAAATAAACGTCACCCAAGAAGAATTGAGCGACAGAGTTGGGAAAAACCGTTCCACTATCGCAAACTATTTGCGTCTGTTGAAGTTGGATCCAATTATCCAAACAGGAATGCGCGATGGTTTCATCAGTATGGGCCACGGCCGAGCGTTGATAAACGTTGATGATTTAAGCGAACAGCTTGATATTTACGAAAACATTTTAAGCCAAAATCTTTCTGTTCGCGACACCGAAGCTTTAGTTCGGAATTTTAAAAACCCAGACCAAAAAACTGCTCCACAAAAAGTGAGCGCACCTCCTTTCGCCAAAAAGGCGAAGAAGGAATTGACAGATCTTTTTGAAACTTCGGTAGATGTAAAGGTTTCAAAGTCGGGCAAGGGACATTTAGTAGTTCCTTTCAAAAATCAAGAAGACTTCGAACGTATTTTGAAGCTGATAAAAAGTGAAAAGTAATTTTCTAAATATTTTTTTTTTAATCTTCGCCACATCCCTGTTTGCGCAAACTTCTGATTCTTTAGTTGTAAAAAAAGAAGAAAGGGTAATCGTGGTCAGTGATTCACTTTTACCTAAGGAAGAATACAATCCGTTGGCTCCTGCCAAAGCTGCTTTTTATTCGGCAGTGGTTCCCGGACTGGGACAGGTTTACAACAAAAAATATTGGAAAATCCCGATTATTTATGCGGGAATGGCTGCCGGAATTTATTTTTACAAACAACAAGACAAAGATTATGACCGTTTTAGAAATGCTTACAAAAGAAGACTAGCCGGTTATACCGATGATGAATTTCAAGGAATTTCGGACGACCGATTGATAAACGCCCAAAAATCTGCCCAAAAAAATAAAAGCATCAGTATTATTGTAACTGTTGCTTTTTATTTACTCAACGTTGTAGATGCCAATGTGGACGCACATTTGCAGCAGTATGAAGTGAGCGAGGACCTCTCATTGCAACCAAATTTTGATTACAATCAATTCAATGCGAAGCCACAATATGGAATGTCATTGACCTATCGGTTTAAATAGAGGGTAGTTGGTAGAGGGTAGAGAGTAGAGAAAAAAGAGTAAAGATGAAAGAATCAAGAAGCGGAAAACAGGAGACAGGACGACCAGAAAACTCAAATTTTGTTGTTACGCGTCACCTGTCATCCATCATCCATCTTCAAACATCCAGTTTATGAAGATAGCTTTATTGGGATACGGAAAAATGGGGAAGACAATTGAAAGATTGGCTTTAGAAAAAGGTCATTCCGTGGTTTTTAAAAGCAGCAGCGATTCTTCCGAAGGAAATTTTGAAGATGCTGAGGTTGCGATAGAATTTTCATCGCCCGAAGCTGCCGTCGCAAATATTTCAAAAGCACTGGAAGCAGGAATTCCTGTAGTTTCGGGCACTACGGGTTGGTTGAATAAATATTCTGAAATGGTAAAATTATGCGAAAAACGTAACGGAAGTTTCATCTCTGCGTCAAACTTCAGCGTTGGGGTCAATCTTTTCTTTAGCATAAATGAATACGCCGCAAAGCTGATGCAACCTTGGAAAGAATACGATGTTTCGGTGGAGGAAATTCATCACCTCGAAAAGAAAGATGCGCCCAGCGGTACAGCAATCACTATTGCAAAAGGAATTTTAAAGCACAGTGATAAAAAGGATTGGAAGCTAAATTCCTCTGAAGATAACAGTTTAAATATCACCGCAAAAAGAGAAGAAGATGTAAAGGGGACACATATAGTTTCATATACTTCAGATATAGATACTATTTCCTTTAAGCACGAAGCCCACAGCCGTGAAGGTTTCGCAAAGGGCGCAATTTTGGCTGCGGAATGGGTGAAGGATAAAAAAGGTATTTTTACAATGAAAGACGTGTTGGGATTGAAGATTAACGATTAACGATTGCAGATTACTGAATCCCAATTAACATTTATCATTTAACAATTAACATATTTTAAAATGAGTTGGACAGGTTGGTTTCTATTTTTTTTAGTGGTTCAGGTAATCCATTTTGCCGGAACGTGGAAGTTGTATCAAGTTGCAGGCAGAAAAGCTTGGGAAGCAGCGGTACCAGTTTACAATTCGGTGGTTTTGATGAAAATCATCAACCGTCCGTGGTGGTGGACTATTTTGCTTTTTGTGCCGATTGTAAATTTAATTATGTTCCCAGTTGTTTGGGTGGAAACATTGCGCAGTTTTGGCCGCAATTCCACCACCGATACCATTTTGGGAATCGTAACTTTGGGCCTTTATATTTATTATATCAACTACACCCAAAAGATAACTTACATTGAAAATAGAAGTTTAAAACCGCGCACTTCAACTGGGGAGTGGGTGAGTTCCATTCTTTTTGCCGTGGTTGCCGCAACCATTGTGCATACTTATTTTATGCAACCTTTTACCATCCCAACTTCTTCATTGGAAAAAACTCTTTTGGTAGGCGATTTCCTTTTTGTGAGCAAATTCCATTACGGCGCGCGTACACCGATGACGCCAATCGCATTCCCAATGGTGCACGATACCATTCCAGTGGTCCATTCAAAATCATATCTATCAGAACCACAGATTCCGTATTTCAGAATTCCCGGTTTTCAGGATATAAAACACAATGATATTGTAGTTTTTAACTGGCCAGTAGATACTGTTAACGCTTTCCAGCAATACGGCGACGGAAAATATTATTACAAACCGATCGACAAAAAATCGAACTATGTTAAGCGATGTGTGGCTTTGCCTGGCGATTCTTTGGAAGTGCGCGATGGTTATGTTTTTATCAACGGAAAAAAGAATGATTTGCCCGATCGCGCAAAAATCCAGTTTTCCTATGAAGTGAAAGTAAACGGACCGCTAAATCCTGAAATGCTTCACAACCGTTATAATATCACAGATCGCTATGGCTTCGGAAACAATACCTACCGTTTTGCCGCCATTTCTGAGGAGTCTTTGAATTTGCTGAAAAACAATCCAAACGTGGTTGAGGTTAATCTGCTTCACAGCGAAAAAGGGCAATGGGACCAAGGCATTTTTCCAAACAACCAAAATTATCCATGGAACAATGATTTCTTTGGCCCATTATACATTCCGAAGAAAGGCGCAACGGTTTCCATCACCCCTGAAACATTGCCATTGTACCGACGTGTGATTGAGGTTTACGAAGGAAGTGAACTTGGCATCAACAATAAAATAACACAATCCGGCACCGAAATTTTGCTGAACGGCAAGCCATTGACCAACTACACTTTCAAAATGGATTATTATTGGATGATGGGCGATAACCGCAACAACAGTGAGGACGCCCGAACCTGGGGCTTTGTGCCTTTCAATCACGTGGTGGGAAAACCCGTATTCGTCTGGATGAGCTGGGATAGTGTAAACAAAAAAGTACGCTGGGATCGAGTTTTCACTACCGTTGGCGGCAGTGGAAAACCAGTTTCCTATTTAATGTATTTTGTGATTGTACTAATCGGTTGGTTTGCTTTTGACTTTTATAGAAAAAGAAAGAAAGCAGCTAAAAAGTAAAATTTAAATAGCCACAAATTCACGAATGTTTTTAGAAAAACATTCGTGAATTTGTGGCTAATCTTATTCGGGAATCAATCTAAAAATTCCCTGTCCTTCCAAAGCAATATAAATCAATCCATCAGGTCCCATTTTTACGTTTCGTACTCGCCCAATATCCTGTGCAATTTTTTCGCGATCGGTCACTTTTTCTCCTTCCAGCGTAAGCAATTCAACATAACCAAATTTCAGCGAGCCCACCAATAACTGGCCTTTCCATTGTGGATATTTATCGCCCGTAACGAATGCCATTCCGCAAGGTGCGATTGATGGCACCCAATAGTAAATGGGTGGTTCTATTCCTGGTTTTGTGATTTCATTAGTAATTTTTGTGCCGCTGTAATTGATGCCATAGGTTACGAGCGGCCAGCCGTAATTTGCACCTTTTTTAACAATGTTTATTTCGTCACCACCTTTTGGGCCGTGCTCGTGCATCCAGATTTTCCCAGTTTCAGGATGTTTTGCCATTCCTTGAGGATTGCGATTTCCATAGGTAAAAATTGCTTTTTTGGCGTTCGGTTCATTGTAAAATGGATTGTCTGCTGGGATGCTTCCGTCATCGTTCAATCGGTAAATTTTTCCACCGTCGCGGCTTATGTCCTGCGGATTTACATCGCGTTCGCCGCGCTCACCAATGGAGAAATATACAAAACCATCGTTGTCAAATTCAATCCGTGAACCAAAATGTTCCCCAGCCGTGGTGTTGGGTCCAGCCTTATAAAGCGTTTCAATATTTGTAAGCGAATTGTCTTCCAATTTGCAGCGCATCAGAGCAGTGTGTCCGCCTTTGCCTTCGCCTTTTTCCGAAGCGTACGTCATATAAATCCACCCGTTTTCCTTATAGTTTGGATGTAATTCAATATCAAGTAAACCGCCTTGCCCGCTGTTATAAACTTTCGGCACGTTTGCTATTTCGGTCTTTTCATCATTTTTAAAATGAATTAATCTGCCCTCTTTTTCCGTAATGAGCATACTGCCATCGGGTAGCCAAGCCATTCCCCACGGATTGGAGAGATTTTTCACAACTTTCTCAATTTTATAGGAAGGTGCTTCGGTTTGCAGGGCGACGTCTTTGTTTTTTTTCTGAATACAGGACACTGAAAACGCCAAGAACATATAGCATATAAATTTTAACTTCATCATCATTTTGTTTTCAAAAAAGATACTGAAATTATGCCATAAAATTGGAAACCTTTCAAAAATTTGTGATGTGAAAAAATAATCATTTAAGTATTTAAAAAATTCTACGGATAAAACTTTGTTGGGATTTGAAAAATATTGTAACTTTTTAAAATCCTCACAAAAAACTTTTTTTATTTTTAATTAATTCATAGTCAATAATTTGAAGTTGGATTAATTAATTTAACCTTACATTTATTGTCATTTAAATTATCGAGATTGAGTATTGTACGCTCCATTTCAGATTTTTAGTGAACAATGACGCATCTATTTTTTTAAATAACCTAATACCCATTATTATGGAACCGATCAAAAAACTTGTGGTTTATGGCAAAAAGGAAATCAACGAAGAAGGAGCTGTTGTTTATAATTTACAGGCCAGCAATAGGGATGTTTCCAATCAACACGAAATCCAGTTGGAGGAAAATGATAAGTTGTTGGAATTGGTCCTTGACGACGGCACCTCTTGGATGTGCGATGCCTCTACCTTGCACGAGGTGTACCCGGAACTTGATCCAGCCTTAAGACCACCCGGTAGCCGCGACATGCAAGCGGATGTTTTTGTACTGCCCGATTCCGTGGAGGCACCATCAACAGAAAGGGGAGTTATTGGTAAAATTGCGGTAAAACTGCTGAAGGTGGTTGCAAAAAAGGCTATTGGGAATGGAGTGGCAGAGCTTTCGAAAAAATTGGAAGACAAACATTTGCAGAATGAGATTGACAGTTCTATTATCCCAAAAAACTTTTTGGAAACGGGTGCGGCCTTATTCACTGTTGATAAGGATTTTAAATTTGGGATTTTTGATGGAAAACCGTCCAACAATCCGTTTTTTCTTTTTATCCACGGCACAAACTCTGATTCATTCGGGGCATTTCAAGATTTAAAGGCTTCTCCAGCCTGGAATACACTACATCAAATGTACGGCAAAAACGTACTGGCTTTTCAGCACAGAACCCTTACCGAAAGCCCATTGCTCAATGTGGTGAAACTGGCCCAAATGCTTCCCGATCACTCCGTGGTTCATATGCTTACCCATTCCAGGGGTGGAATTGTAGGCGACATTTTGAATAAATACAGTAGTAATAATGAAGAATCGTCCATTGGGTTTACCAGTGACCACATTGCATTGCTTGAAAAAGAAGGCGATAGGGAAGAAGACATTGAGAATATTGGAGACCTCAACAAGATTTTTAAAAACAAAACGATAACGGTCACCAAATTTATTAGGGTAGGCTGTCCCGCCGCAGGTACCAAGTTGGCTTCCAAAAGACTGGATCATATTTTGAATGTCTTCTTTAATTTGATAACCTTGGTTGGAGGTGCGTTCGGTGATATTTTAAAGGAACTGCTTTCCGCGGCGGTGGAGAGCAAAGACGACGTATCTGTGCTTCCCGGTTTGGAAGCCCAAAGACCAGAATCGCCCTTTATAAAAATATTAAACGATCCATCACCGGCAACCGCCATTAACGGGAAACCGTTGGCTATTATTTCGGGAAATGGAAGAGTAAGTTTTTCGGGACAAGGGCTTTTTGTAATCCTCGGAAAATTGTTTTACTGGCAACGCAATGATTTGGTGGTGAACACGGATTCCATGTACTTGGGCGCAAAACGTAAAGACAATATTCAGTATTTCTTTGACCAAGGTGCCGACGTAAACCACGTAAAGTACTTTGAAAATGATAAAACTCGCGAAGCAATAGACTTGGTTCTCAAAACAGCTGAAGGAGAACTCATTCCGGGATTTAAATGTATTGCACAGGATGAAATCCCCGGAAGCGACAGAGCTCTTGTGGAATCTGGTGAACTGTATCCTTCCGCACAGCCACCTTCGGGCACAAAACCCATTGTGGTAATGCTTCCGGGAATCATGGGCTCCAACCTCACACAATCGGACAAGGAAATATGGCTCCATTATGGACGTATTCTTACTGGAGGATTGATCAATCTCGGATATTCCAATGTGAACAAAATTGTAGCGGATTCCGTGGTAAAAACTTCCTATTTTAAACTTTACAAATGGCTATCGGCCAAATACGATGTGGTAGTCTTTCCTTTTGATTGGCGAAAACCACTTCCAGAATGCGCAAGCGAATTCAATATAAAAATTAAAAGTTTACTTAAAGTTGGGCAGCCCATAAAGATTATTGGGCATTCCATGGGCGGACTTTTGGCACGCGATTTTATCCTTAATCACGATGATACCTGGCAGGATTTGAAAGCTTCAAAAGGCTTTAGAATGCTCTTTCTTGGATCACCGCTCGGGGGTTCGTTCCGGATTCCTTCGGTTTTGTTCGGAGAAGATGCCATAATCCAAAAGTTGAGCAAACTGGATCTTTTTCCACACCAAGGAAGGCTTGCTTAAAATGTTCTCCCAATTTCCCGGTATATTGGCCTTGCTGCCTTTAACAACCGACCCGAAAAACGATTTCGCAAAAATGGAAACTTGGGAAAATATGCGGAAGTATTTCGGAAAACCAGATTGGCCATTGCCTCTCAAAAGCGATCTTGATTATTTTAAAGATTACCGCGATAACATATTGAAGAAAAGGGATGAGATAGATTATTCAAGTATGGTATATATTGCCGGCAAGGATAAAATGACTCCTTGTGGTTACTATTTGGACGAAATTCCCCCGAAAAAACAACTCTATTTCCTTTATACCAGTGAAGGGGATCAAAGTGTAACTTGGGAATCCGGCATCCCAAAACAGCTTATAGAGGCCAATGCCGTTTACTATTCGCGCGTAACGCACGGAGCACTCGCCAATGAACCTGACCTTTTTAATGCCATAGCGGAAATATTGACCACTGGTCAAACCCAGTTACTCCGCAATACAAAACCATTATTACGGGGCGAAGAAAAAATATTCAGGGCTGAACCGGATATAGATTTTGATCTTTCCGAAAATGGATTGGAAAAAACCATTTTAGGTCTCGGGGCTGAAATAGAACCTGTTAGCAGCCAAATCCCCGTTACCGTTACCGTTAGCAATGGTGATTTACGATATGCTGAATACCCAATTATTGCAGGACATTTTTTGAATGATGGAGTGCTTTACGCCGAAAAGGCCATAGACAATTACCTTGACGGAAGTCTAACTTCAAAACACAGATTGGGACTTTATCCTGGGGAAATTGGTACCAACGCCATTTTTGGAAAGATGGATGGAAGTGATTTTGAAGGTGCCATAATTGTAGGGCTAGGCGAACCGGACCAGCTAACCTCTTTTCAGCTTTCAAAATCTGTGGAACAAGGGGTGCTGAATTATTTGTTAAGCATCCGAGGCAATACCGCTCCTAAGAAAGGCATCGGAGTTTCCACCTTGATCGTTGCAACGGGTTACGGAGGTCTTTCGGTTGAAGGTTCCATTAAAGCTATTATTGAGGGCGTTAACCGAGCTAATGAAAAAGTGAAGATGTTGTCGAGTGAAGGTTACAAAACCGTTCAAAATATTGAAATCATTGAGCTTTATGCAGATAGGGCACTGAATTGTATGTACGTTCTCAACAAAATTGCCAATAAGGAAAATTCAACTTTCAACATCATAATTGGCAACAAGCGAATCAAAAACCTATTGGGAATTCAAAAAAGAACGCCCTTGGACAATGCCGAGGATTGGTGGAACAGAATGACGGTTAAATACAAAGAAGCCAACGAGCAAACCGGGGAACCATCCAGTATGGTTTTTGGATCTTCCACTAACGATTCCAGGGAGGAAGAAAATGAACTTTACAGTAGCACTCCGTTGATAGACCTCTTTATCTCAGAAGTTTCGAGCACTAACCAATGGTCTGCCTGCACCGCAAAAACCCTTTTCGAATTATTGATTCCCAATAATTTAAAGGAAAAACTTAAACGAAAAGGAAATATTTCTTGGATACTCGATGCCAAAACGGCTTCCTATCCTTGGGAATTGCTCCAAGACAACACGACCAATGCCAAACCCCTATGCATTAATGCGGGAATGATTCGGCAGTTATCCACCAAAGATTACAGGATAAATATAAAACGCGTGGCCGATAAAGGTGCCTTGGTTATTGCCGATCCAATCCTGGATGGTTTCATTTCCCAGTTGCCCGGCGCAAGGGAAGAGGGAATGATGGTTAAGGATACTTTGGAAAATGTAGGCTATCCTACCACTCAACTCATTGGTACAGATGCCGAAAGCATAGTCAAGAATTTTTTCTGCAATGATTATACAATAATACATTTGGCAGGTCATGGGGTCTTCAATCCAAAAAACCCGAAAAAATCTGGAATGGTGATCGGTAAGGATATTTTCCTTACAGTATTCGAAATTCAGCAGATGCCAGTGGTGCCAGAGCTCGTTTTTGTGAACTGCTGCCACCTTGGGTATAGCGATGCCGAAGACGAAAAATATTATCGCGATCGCTACAAATTGGCTGCAAACATTGGTACAGAATTGATAAGCATAAGCGTGAAAGCTGTAATAGCTGCCGGTTGGGCGGTTAATGACGCTGCGGCTATGGATTTTGCGCAGATTTTTTACAGCAGTATGTTCTCTGGAGATAATTTTGGGGATTCCGTAAAAAATGCCCGCAATTACATTTATGAAAAACACCCGGGCAACAATACTTGGGGCGCCTATCAATGTTATGGTGATCCATTCTTCAAACTTAAAGGCATCTCTGGAGGAAGCGGTTCTTGGTCGCCAAGTTATATTGTTCCGCAGGAAGCCGAGATAGATCTCGATAACCTACTCAACCAGTTGCAAATGGCAACAAGTGCAGATAAGGACCATTTGGCAGAATTGAACACTATTATGAAGGCGGTGGATAGAGACGTTTTCAGAACACCTCAAATTATAGAAAGAGTAGCCAAGATTTATCAAGAATTGGCAATGTATATTGAGGCTAGTGCAAATTACGAAGAACTCCTAAAAATGGAAAATGCAGATTTCTCCTTTTCCTGTATGGAAAAATATTGCAACACAAGGGCAAAAATGTATATCCGAGAAATTTTTGAAAGTGAAGAGGCAACAGCAGCGGAGAAAAAAGAGGCCTACAAAAAAACGGAACGGGTAATCAGTGACCTTACTGTATTGCTTTTTGCGGGGGAAACCGCCGAACGTCACAACCTTTTGGGAAGTTCCTACAAACGCTTGGCCATGTTGTCTCCAGATTCCAAAAAGCGAACCAACGCCTATAAAATTGCAGTTTCACATTATGACAGGGCCTATAGCAATGACTTCAATTCAAACAAAATTTATTCTATTGCGAATTCCATCGAACTCGCTTGTTTGTTGGTTTTTAGCGGAGCTACGAAATCTGGGGGAGAATTTACTGTAGATGCGAAGAAATATAAATTAAGGTCCATATCCGAAGCGCAACAAATGCTTGAGGAGGAACAAAATAAATTGAAACAAAAATCGGAGGCCGAAGACCTTAATTATTGGGATTTGATTGCCTTCTTAAATATTGATTTATGCCTTCTCTTAATTATTGAAGATGAAAAAATTGAAACCAAATGGGATGAAGTCATTCAAAATTTTAAAAAGATTTGGAAAAAGGCTGGTTCCGAAGCAAAAAAAGCAGCAGAATTGGAACACCTCGAATTTTTAACCCAAAGCCTTAATTCTATTGCCGGTTTAGACGACGAGGCTTATAAACCGCAAAATGATTTGGAAACTCATATAAGTGAATTGAGAACTGCATTGAGTGGTGTTAGAAAAAAGATGAAGTCAGAGAACTCCGCAAAATCGAAACCCAAAACAACAAAACCAAGTCCGCAACCGAAACCGAAACCCAAAACGAAATCAAAATCGAAGCCTAAAAAATAATTGAAAAATCTAAATTTTGAAATGAAAAAACCTTGCTGATGTCTCTTATCGTCGAGGTTTTTTACTTTACTGGGAATAAGCAGTGGCATAATCTTCCCACAAATATTACCTTTATCAAAATTTCTGTTTATGGAAGAAAAATTTAAAGCCATTGTCAATGATACCTTCGAGTTTTCATTGTCATTGAAGGATTTGGAAACCCTCGATGTTATTTCCGACAGCAAAAAATCCAATATCATCTATGCTCACAAATCGGTTGAGGCCAATATCTTTGAAACAGATTTCAGAAATAGAATTTACACTGTATCAATAAATGGCAATCGCTATCAAGTTAGGTTGAAAAACAAACTTGATGCCCTTATCGCTAAAATGGGACTATCGCTTGGCAATACTGCGATTGAAGACGAAATTCTAGCACCCATGCCGGGGATTATTTTGGAAGTGAACGTTTCCGAAGGCGATGAAGTTAAAAAAGGTGATTTTCTTTGCGTTCTTGAAGCGATGAAGATGGAAAACACGCTAACCGCGCCGCGTGATGGTATTGTAAAATCTGTTAACATCGCAAAAGGCGAAACGGTCGATAAAGGAAAATTGTTAATTGAATTCCATAAAAATGATTAAAAAAATCTTGGTTGCCAACCGTGGCGAAATTGCTTTACGAATTATGAAAACCGCCCGAAATATGGGCATTAAAACGGTTGCCATTTTTTCAGAAGCAGATAGAAATGCTCCGCACGTAAAGTATGCTGATGAAGCCGTTTGCATCGGCCCGCCGCCTTCCAACGAATCGTATCTTTTGGGCGATAAAATAATTAAAGTTGCTAAAGAACTAAACGTTGATGCAATCCATCCCGGTTACGGATTTTTGAGTGAGAATGCTGATTTTGGTGAAAGCGTTGAAAAAAGTGGAATGATTTTCATCGGTCCAAAATCGCACGCCATTCGCATAATGGGCAGTAAACTCGCTGCAAAAGATGCAGTGAAAGAATACAACATCCCAATGGTTCCCGGCACCGCGGAAGCAATTACAGATGTTTCGGCAGCGAAGGAAATTGCGAAAAAAATTGGTTTCCCAATCCTTATAAAAGCTTCTGCTGGTGGTGGTGGAAAAGGAATGCGCATTGTTGAAAACGCCGAAGAATTTGAAGACCAAATGAAGCGCGCCATCAGCGAGGCCGAAAATGCTTTTGGCGATAGATCGGTTTTTATTGAAAAGTTTGTCACTTCGCCAAGACATATCGAAATCCAGGTTTTGGCAGATAATTTCGGAAATACGGTTTACCTTTTTGAGCGAGAATGCAGTATTCAGCGTCGCCATCAAAAAGTTGTTGAAGAAGCGCCTTCATCGGTTTTAACTTCAGAATTGCGCAAACAAATGGGTGAAGCAGCCGTGAAAGTTGCAAAAGCCTGTGATTATGTGGGCGCAGGAACGGTGGAATTTTTGTTGGACGAGAAAAACAATTTTTACTTCCTAGAAATGAATACGCGTCTTCAAGTGGAGCATCCAGTAACAGAACTGATTACTGGGCTAGATTTGGTGGAACAACAGATAAATGTTGCCAATAATGAAAAACTTTCCTTTTCGCAGGAAGATCTAAAAATCAATGGCCACGCCTTTGAACTACGAGTTTACGCAGAAGATCCGCTGAACAATTTTATGCCCAGCGTTGGAAAACTGGAAGTTTACCGTCCGCCGAGCGGAAAAAATATTCGGGTGGACGACGGGTTTACCGAAGGGATGCAAGTGCCAATACACTACGACCCTATGCTTTCAAAATTGATAACCTTCGGAAAAACTCGAAACGAGGCGATGCAAACAATGCTCGAAGCCATTTCAGAATACGATATTGAAGGCGTTAGCACAACGCTTTCGTTCGGAAAATTCGTCTTTGAACACGAAGCCTTCCGCAGCGGAAATTTCGATACCAATTTTGTAAAAAAATATTATTCCGAAGAAAAACTGAAAGCAATCAACGAAGAGGAAGCAAAAATCGCGGCACTTTTCGCATTGAAACAGTATTTAAAGGACTCAGAAAAACTTCGATTACCAAAATAAAACCTCTGTGTTCTCTGTGGTGAAAAAATAACCACGAAGGCACAGAGGGCACAGAGAAAAGCATAGACTTATATGACAGACAATAATAAAAAACTGCACCAAATAATTTCCGAAGCCAAGAAAGGCGGCGGTGAAAAACGAATTGCAAAACAGCACGAAAAGAAAAAACTTACCGCCCGCGAACGAGTGGAATATCTTCTCGACCAAGGCTCCTTTGAAGAAATGGGAATCCTCGTAACCCACAGAACCACCGACTTCGATATGCAAAAAGAAGTGTATTATGGTGATGGCGTTGTTACGGGCTACGGAACCATAAACGGTCGTTTGGTATATATTTTCGCGCAGGATTTTACGGTTTTCGGTGGTGCACTTTCCGAAACCCACGCCGAAAAAATATGTAAAATAATGGATCATGCCGTGAGCGTTGGCGCTCCAATAATTGGTTTGAACGATTCGGGCGGGGCGCGAATTCAGGAAGGCGTTCGCTCTTTGGGCGGATATGCCGATATTTTTTATAGAAACGTACAAGCTTCGGGCGTTGTTCCACAGATTTCGGCAATTATGGGACCGTGCGCCGGCGGAGCCGTTTATTCTCCGGCAATGACAGATTTCACTTTGATGGTGCAGGGCAGCAGCTACATGTTTGTTACGGGGCCAAATGTGGTGAAAACCGTTACCAATGAAAACGTAACTTCCGAAGAATTGGGCGGTGCGCGAACACACGCCACCAAAAGCGGAGTGACCCATTTCACTGCTGCGAATGATATAGTTTGTTTGGAACAGATTAAAACTTTGCTCAGCTATCTTCCGCAGAACAACAAAATGGTTACCGAGAAATTGCCTTTTGAAACTGCCGATGAATTTCGGGATGAACTGGAAACCATCATCCCAGATTCCGCAAACAAACCGTATGATATGCACGAAGTAATAAAGGGAATTATTGATGCCGATTCCTTTTTTGAGGTGCACAAAGATTACGCAGATAATATAATAGTTGGTTTTGCGAGACTTGGGGGAAGAAGCATCGGCATCGTTGCAAACCAGCCGATGAGTTTAGCGGGCGTTTTGGATGTGGACAGTTCCAAGAAAGGAGCACGATTTACGCGTTTCTGCGATTGCTTCAACATTCCACTTTTGGTTTTGGTAGATGTTCCGGGCTTTCTTCCGGGAACGGACCAAGAATGGAACGGAATTATTCTGAATGGAGCCAAGTTACTTTACGCTTTAAGTGAAGCCACTGTTCCGCGTGTTACAGTAATCACCCGAAAAGCTTACGGCGGCGCGTATGATGTGATGAACAGCAAACACATAGGCGCAGATATGAATTATGCTTGGCCAACTGCCGAAATCGCGGTAATGGGAGCAAAGGGCGCCAGTGAGATTATTTTCAAAAATGAAATTTCTGAAGCTGCAAATCCTGAATTGAAACTTTCGGAAAAGGAAGCTGAATATGCTGAAAAATTCGCCAATCCTTTTAAAGCTGCACAACGCGGATTTATTGATGAAGTAATCCAACCGCGCGAAACACGCCGAAAATTATTGAAGGCTTTTGCAATGCTTGAAACGAAGGATGTGTCGGGGCCAAACCGAAAACACGGAAATATTCCATTGTAAATTTTCTACTAAAATATTTGGGGTCGCTACAGTTGATGATTATCACAAATCGAAATACTCAAGATAAACTAGAGGCAAGACCTCATTGATTTCTTTTGAACAGGTTAGTTTCAGAAAATGATGATTGTCATAAATTAGTGGAAGTACAATTCATAAATTTATTGATTAATTAAAAGCGCACTATAAATGTCCATAACAAACTTCGACATTAACGGGCTGACGGATTCCGAAGTTTTGGCTTCTCGAAAAAGATTCGGCAGTAATATTCTTGAATCAAAAAAGAAAAATCACTTCCTCGAAGCAATTAAAGGCTTGGCTAAGGAACCAATGGTCATTTTATTGCTGGTTGCAGCGACACTGTATTTTTTTACAGGAAATACGGGTGACGGAATTTTCCTCGCTGCGGCAATACTTTTGGTTGCTGCAATTTCGCTCTATCAAGATGCCAAAACTCACAATGCACTCGAAAAGCTGAAAGAACTTTCGCAACCCCATTGTAAGGTAATCCGCAACGGAGAAGTTGTGGAAATTAACAGCCAAGAGGTTGTGGTCGGCGACTTTTTGATGGTAGAGGAAGGTTCAACAATTGTTGCAGATGGGACCATAGTTCATTCCAATGATTTTTCGGTGAACGAATCCATTTTAACTGGGGAATCGTTTTCCGTTGAAAAAGTTGCCAATTCCGAAGACAACAAAATTTTTATGGGAACCCAAGTTGCGGGAGGGCTTGCCATTGCTAAAATCTCAGCCATTGGCAATCAAACGGAGGTCGGGAAAATCGGTAAAAGCATTGAAGCCATTTCTTCTGAAAAATCGACGCTTGAACTCCAAATAAACGATTTTGTAAAAAAGATGGTAATCGCGGGAGCGGTTGTTTTTCTGTTGGTTTGGGGCATCAATTATTACAATTCCGAAAACGTTTTAGACAGTCTTTTAAAAGCACTGACCCTTGCAATGAGCATTTTACCGGAGGAAATCCCCGTGGCTTTTACCACTTTTATGGCTATTGGAGCTTGGCGACTTATGAATATGGGGGTAATAGTAAAACAGATGAAAACCGTGGAATCCTTGGGCAGTGCCACCGTTATTTGTGTTGACAAAACGGGCACAATTACCGAGAATAGAATGCGACTCGATAAGATTTATACTTTGGAAACCGATAAAATCACTTCGGTTGAAGAAACGCATTCCGCAAGTGAAAAAGAACTTATAACCATTGCCATGTGGGCCAGCGAGCCCATTCCATTTGATACGATGGAGCAATCGCTACACAATTTTTACGGTTCCATTATTGAAAATGACGAAAGACCTAATTTCAAAATGGTGCACGAATATCCACTGGGCGGCAAACCCCCAATGATGACGCATATTTTTGAAAATGCGGAAGGCAACCGAATCATTGCGGCCAAAGGTGCGCCCGAGGCATTGATTGCAGTTTCAAATTTAAGCGGAGAGCAAAAGGATAAACTAAAAGAAAAAATCACCGTTTTGGCAGCGGAAGGGTATCGTGTTTTGGGCGTTGGAATTTCAAATTTTGAAGGGACAGCTTGGCCAAAAAAGCAACAGGATTTCCGTTTTGAATTTAAGGGATTGGTTGCGTTTTATGATCCACCGAAAGGAAATATAGAGAAAGTATTTCAGGATTTTTACAATGCTGGAATCGCTGTTAAAATCATTACGGGCGATATTGCGGAAACCACCGCCGCCATTGCAAAAAAGGTAAACTTTAGAGGTAGCGAAGAGGTTGTTTCGGGCGATGATCTTGTGGCTTTGGATGCTGCGGAACTTCAAAAAATAACTTTAGAAAAAAATATTTTTGCACGAATGTTTCCCGAAGCAAAACTTAAAATAATCAACGCCCTCAAAGCACAGGGTCACATTGTTGCAATGACCGGCGATGGCGTAAACGACGGGCCGGCGTTAAAAGCCGCAAATATTGGCATTGCGATGGGGAAGAAGGGAACTGAAATTGCAAAACAATCCGCCTCGCTGATTCTTGTGGATGATGACCTTTCCAAAATGGTAGAAGCAGTGGCTATGGGGAGAAAAATCTATTTCAATCTTAAAAAAGCCATTCAATATATTATTTCAATCCATATTCCCATCATACTTACTGTTTTCATTCCTTTAGTTTTGGGGTGGGTATATCCCAATATTTTTACGCCAATACACGTAATTTTGTTGGAATTGATAATGGGTCCAACCTGCTCGATAGTTTATGAAAACGAACCGCTGGAAAAGGATTCCATGCTGCAAAAACCGAGACCTGTAAGCAGTACGTTTTTCAATTGGAGCGAACTATTAACAAGTGTAATCCAAGGATTGGCAATTACGGCTGGAGTTCTTACTGTATATCAAATAGCAGTAAATAATGGTGCTAACGAAGCAATAACCCTAACGATGGTCTTTACCGCGCTCATTACTGCCAACATTATGCTCACTTTCGTAAACCGTTCATTTATTCATTCCATTTTCGAAACTTTTAAATACAAAAACAACTTGGTGCCGATTATGGTTGGGATTACCATTGGCATAACGTTGTTGCTTCTTTTTGTTCCACCCTTCACTAAATTCTTCGGATTTGAAAGACTTGGGTTAAGCCAGATAGGTATCAGTGTTGGGATTGGGATGATAAGTGTGCTGTGGTATGAAATTGTGAAATTTTGGAAACGCAATAAAAATAAACCAAAAATATAATTCTAAAACTATGAAGGCTGTTTTTGCAATTTTTCTGATTTCTCACGGACTGATTCATATAATGGGGTTTTTAAAAGCATTCGGCTTTGCTGAAATTCCGCAACTATCACACACCTTTTCAAAACCGATTGGGCTTTTGTGGCTCGCGATTACTTTTGCTTTTATGATTGTAGCCGTAATTTTTCTACTGAAGAACAATCTCTGGTTTTGGGTGGCAATGGTTGTGGCATTTGTTTCGCAAGTATTGATTTTTATGAATTGGCAGGATGCAAAATTTGGCACCATTGCCAATTTGATTGTTTTGATAGTTGCGCTTGTGGCAATGGCGAACTGGAATTTTGAAAGAAAATATAGAAATGATGTTTCCGATGCTTTTAAAAAGGTAACCTTTTCCGAAGAAATAATTTCCGAAAAAGACATTGTAAATCTTCCTGTTCTCGTTCAAAAATATTTGAAATACGTCGGGGTGCTCGGCAAGCCCAAAATTGAAACTGTTAAAGCTATTTTTAAAGGCGAAATGCGCGAAAAAGGAAAGGATTGGTTTACTTTCTCATAGGAACAATATAACTTTTTTGAAAATCCATCCCGTTTGTTTTTTATGAAAGCGAATTTTAAAGGCCTGCCAACCCAAGGTTATCATTGTTATAAAGACGGAAAAGCTTCGATGCTCATAAAACTTTTGTCTCTTTTTCCAGTAGTAGATATAAAGAAGCCTGAAATGTTCAAAACAGAAACCGTAACCTTTTTTAATGATATGTGTCTTTTTGCCCCTGCGGCTTTGATTGATGAAAAAATTGAATGGGAAACTATTGATGATACTTCCGTAAAAGCAATCTTCACCAATGGGGGTACAACCATTTCGGCGACCTTGTTTTTCGACGAAAACGGCCAACTGGTCAATTTTGTTTCCGAAGATAGGATGGATGTGAATTCAAACAGAAAAATTCCGTTTTCAACACCGATAACAAAATATGGGAACATCAATGGGTATAATTTGCCAGTTGCTGCTGATGTCGTATGGCATTTTCCCGATGGCGATTTTGTGTATGGGAAGTTTTATTTGCAGGACGTTCAGTATAATTTGAAAAATTCAGATTGAAAAAATGCCTGATTCAAACAAAATTAAAATTATATTAATAAAAAGCATTCACACCGCTATTTGGCTGTTTTTCAACGTGGTCATTTTCTATCTGTTGTATGCCGCCATTGCTGACAAAATTGATATATGGGTTTGGATATGCATCGGGCTGGTATTAATGGAAGGGTTGATATTGCTCGCTTTTAAAATGTTTTGCCCGCTCACGATCCTGGCGCGAAAATATTCCAGTTCAACGAAAAATAATTTTGATATTTTTCTTCCGAATTGGTTGGCAAAATATAACAAATTGATTTATACAACCATCTTTGCAATAGCAGTTACTATTTTGATTTACAGGTTGCTATCAACTTGAAGTTATTAATAGAACAAAGAATCAAATGAAGTTCAGTTTTTTATTTAAGCGCTATTTTCTTCTAAATAGTAACCATTCCCAAAATATATAATTGGGAAAGGGTAGGGGTTTCGCTTCCGTCTTCGGGCTCTAAGGTTATTCCAAAAGCTTCTGGGGCTGGGAAATTTGTAAATTTATAGATTCCGTCGCCAGCTTTGTTCTTGGGGTCAATCAAACCTATGCTGGTTGGGGTCAACGGCTCCATTTTGAGCGACCAAACTTGGTAAACTTTTCCTTGTGGGGGCGTGGGCAAACCTTTAATATCAATGTATGCCACGTTTTCCTTTTTGTTCAAATACACTTTTGCAAAAGCTTCGGGAGCAACGGCTTGGTTCCCAGGAAGCGTATATGCTTGGTAATCCTTGGATCTTAAAATTTCAAGGGTTTCATTGTTTTCGGCCAATTGGATTTCAACAGTGGATTTTTCTTCCTTTAAAACAGTATTTTCGGTAGTGGTTATTTGTAGTGAATTGTTTAAATCATTGGTTTGTTTGAGCATCCAAAGTATTCCGCCCATAAACAATATGGCGGCGGCCCAGCCTGTCATTGCTGGCCAATTGAGGGTCCTTATTTTGGTATCTCGCATATCTTTTACATTTCTGATTGAATTTAAAATATAGGTCCACGTCATTGCCTGTACGGGTGGTGCAACGGTTTCGGCCAAGTGCAGGAATGATGCTTCAATGAGTTCGGTTTCGCGCTTCACCTCGGGATGGGCGGCAATGGCTTTTTCCACTTCAATGGCTTCGTCTGGTGGCAGTGCGCCACAAACGTAAAGCTCTAAATTTCCTGATGCTATGATTTCTTCTGGAGTCATAATTGTTTTATCCTAACACCATTACCCGCAGTTCGTTGATGCAGGTTCGGTTTCTAGTTTTTAATGTTCCCAAAGGTATTTCCAATGTTTTTGAGGCTTCGACCTGTGTGTATCCTTTAAAATATAAAAGATCGATTATCTTGATACATGCAGGTTTCAGTGCGTCCACAAACTTTTTTATACCAATGGCGTTGGTCATTTTGTTTAAACTATCAGAGGATGCTAATATATCTACGAAATTTGTGGTACTTAGGTTTTTTCGGGAGTTCTTATATGCTTTGGAGCGGGTTTCATCTATGGCGGTATTTCGGGCAATGTTCAAAAGCCACGTGAAGAAGCGTCCTTATATTTACAGAATAGGAAGTTGCGTTGTTCCATACTTTAATGAAAACATCCTGCAATAATTCTTCCGAAGTATTTTCATCCAAAACAATACTGTAAATAATTCCATAAATAGCTTCACTGTACATGGTATATAATTGAGAAAAGGCCTTTTCGTCACGGTTTTGCATTGCTATGATGAGGTCGTTAGGTTGCTCCATGTATCTTCAAAATTTTTGAAAGTAAAAGTAATCAAATTATCAGTTATGTATCTGAATAGATTTTCATTGATCAAAAAGAATATTTTTTTTTCAAAAGCTAATATGTTAATTTTTTTTAGAACTTTAAGAATTTGTTGTGAAAGTGTTATTTTTTAATAGTTTTACAAATCTTAATCTACTTATTACTAATTATTAACCCAAACAATTCAAAAAGATGAAAAAAGTTACCCAGAGTTTCATTCTGGCAATAATGTGTGTCTTTTCGGGCACATTGGTTGCACAAAATCTTTCAAAGGCAATCAACCAGCAATTAAATTATTTTGTAGAGCAAAACGAACTATTGCCACAGGACGTCCAGTGGCAAATTACGAGCGAAACCGTTAGCAGTATCAGTGGTATTCATCACGTATATTTCAGACAACTTTTTAATGGCATAGAAATTTATGGAACTGAATCCAGCATCCATACAATGGCTAACGGAAAAGTAATTTCAAAGGACAGTAAATTCATTAAAAACACGGTTGAAAAACTGAAAGGTTCCAATAAACCTGGATTGACCCCAGCACTGGCTGTGAAAGCTGTGGCTTTGCAGTTGGGATATTCCGCTAGTGGTTCATTTAATGTGCTTGAAGCCTCAAAGGGTATAGATAGAGCTACTTTGCTCAGCGATGGAGGTATTTCGTTGAGTCCCATTCCTGCAAAATTGATATATGCCATAACAGAAACAGGAGACTTGGTTTTGTCGTGGGATATTTCAATTCAAGAGAAAAGTCAGCAAGATTGGTGGAGTGTTAGAGTAAACGCAACCACAGGAGAAATCATAAACAAGGCGAACTGGATGGTTAGCTGCGGTTTAGATCACGATCATAGCAATGATGTAAAGGAGATGAATTTCAACACCAATTTATACGATATTCCGAATTATAAAGAAGTTTTGGGCGGTGCTCCCTCTGTTTGTACAGAATGTTACGAAGTGTTTAAGCTTCCAATTGAAAGTCCATACTTTGGTGCCCGTACAATTGAAGTTCAACCTGCAAATCCAATTGCTTCTCCTTACGGATGGCACGACACTAACGGCGCCACCGGTGCAGAATATACTGTTACCCGCGGTAACAACGCAAATGCTTATGAAGACGGAAATCATTCTGGATATCAACCAAATGGAGGTTCAAATTTAGAATTTACTGGCTATCCATTCAGCCAGACATATACTAATGCCAATCAATACGAAGATGCCGCTATCACAAACCTTTTCTATATAAACAATGTCTTTCACGACATTATGTACCAATATGGATTTGATGAGGCTGGAGGAAACTTTCAGGAAAACAATTATGGCAACGGAGGCGCGGGAAGCGATTCGGTAAATGCAGAAGCCCAGGACGGTTCCGGAACCTGTAATGCAAATTTTGGTACCCCTCCAGATGGTGGCAACCCAACGATGCAAATGTACATCTGCGGTGATAAGGACGGTGATTTTGACTCCTTGGTAATCATACACGAATATGGCCATGGAGTTTCCAACCGTCTTACGGGTGGTCCTAATAATGCTAATTGTTTGAGCAATCAAGAACAAATGGGCGAAGGCTGGAGCGACTTTTTTGGGGCTTTGCTCACAATAAAACCAGGAGATGTTGGGGCTACCCCGAGAGGCGTTGGAACCTATCTTTTTGGACAAGGGCCAGGCGGAGCAGGTATCCGTGATTATCCATACAGTACCGATATGGGCGTGAACCCACAAACCTATGATTTTATTAAAACTGCCGCAGTTCCTCACGGAGTTGGTTCTGTTTGGGCCGAAATGCTCTGGGAAGTGGCTTGGGCATTGATTGCCGAACACGGGTATGATACAAACCCCTACAATTTCACGGGCGATGTTAATCAAGATGCCGGAAACATTATGGCTTTGGCCCTCGTTACCGAAGGTATGAAACTACAGCCTTGTAGTCCTGGTTTTGTGGACGGTCGGGATGCCATATTTGCAGCAGATCAAGCTATTTATGGTGGTGCCAATGAATGTCTTCTTTGGGATGCTTTTGCAAGAAGAGGTTTGGGCTACAGTGCTAGCCAAGGTTCTTCTGGTAGCAGAAGTGACGGTACCCAGGCATTTGATACTCCTTCACAAACAGCAGCTTTATCTGTACTTGAAGAAGTATGTGCTACTTCCGAAGTGCTTACAGATTTAGGTGGAGGTACACCAAGCGGAGGTATTTACAGCGGCCCAGGCGTTACCGATAACGGAAACGGATCAACCTTTACTTTTGACCCAGCAGCTGCTGGAGTTGGTGTTAAAACCATTACTTATGACATACAGGCAGGTCCCTGCTCTGTGGCATCTTCAGCTACTGATACTATTGAAGTACTTGCCGTTCCTGCGGGCCCCGTTACTATTGGTGTAAGCGATTTCTGTGTGGGCGATCCAGTAACCGTAACTGCAACTCTAAACGACCCAAATAACGTAATAAGATGGTTCGATGCACAAACCGGAGGAAACTTCCTTTTTGAAGGTACCTCTTATACCTTTACCCCAACAGGAACAACGAATGTATATGCACAGGAAAGTGCTCCCGGTCCACTGTCGCAATTGGTTATATCTGAAATCAGTTTAGAAACTCCAGACAGGCTGGAAATACAGAATGTGGGAATTGCCAAAAACTATACAGGTTATAAAGTTGCGGTAAGTGAGCAGCCATATAATAATATCAACGTGGTTAATTCAACGGTTAAAACCTTGGGCAATATGGGTGCGAACTCAGTTGTTGTTTACAATGACGACGGTGGTGCAGGCTATTGGGGCAGTAATATCTGGTGGAACGAGGACGGAACAGGATGGATAGTGATTATAGACCCAAGTGGAAATGTGGTTGATTCTGTATTCTGGAATTTTTCCGCTGCACAAATAGCTGGTTTCAATGTTACTATTGGAGGGTTTAATATTACTGCTGCCGATCTTGATTGGACAGGAATAGGAGCTTCCTTTACTAGTGATTGTGGGTCTCAATCTTTCCGAAGAAATGGAGACACAAATACGGCTGCAGATTGGTCTGGAATCTGTCTACCATCAGATTTCGGTACGCCAAATAGCGATATAAACGTAGGTCTTTCAGGTTGCCCAGGCGAACGAACTCCTACGGCAGTGGTTGCTGATGCAGTAAACCCAGTAATCACTTGTCCTGCAAACGTAACTGTTCAGGTAAGCCCCGGACAGCAATTTACCTTGCCTGATTATACTGGTGATGCATCTGCAACGGACAACTGTAGCCCAGCTCCGATCATTACACAAGTTCCTGTTGCTGGAACAATGGTTGGTGCAGGCGTTACCACAATGACAATGACAGCGACCGATGCTGCAGGAAACCAAGATACCTGTACTTTTACCGTAACGGTGGATGTATTGATAGGTGTTGGCGAAAATGAATTCTACAACAATCTGCTTCTTTACCCTAACCCAACAACGGGTGAACTTACGCTGATGAACAAAACCACAGCACAGTTGAAAAACCTTGTTATAACTGATGTAAAAGGCAGAATTATCAGAACGATTGACTTAACTGGAGCAGGTCTTGAAACCAATTTCTCATTGGAAAGCCTTGCAACTGGCATGTATTTTGTGAAAATAAATGCCGAAGAAACAAGTATTGTGAGACGTATTGTGAAGCAATAATCTTTGGATTTTAGATTTTTTAAAACCCGTGTCAATATATTTGGCGCGGGTTTTTTTACACCCCGCTTTTCAATAACTTTGGCAGATGAAAAAAATTTTATTCTTTGCAGGCAGTAACAGCAGTAATTCCATGAACCATAAACTCATCAGTTTTGCCGCTACACAGATTGCTGGCCACTCTGCTGAAATTATTAAATTGACCGATTATGATTTGCCCATGTTTGGCGAAGATATTGAACGAAAAAAAGGCTATTCGGTAGATTTAAAAATGTTGAACAATAAAATCAAGGAAGCCGATGCCTTGGTTATTTCTGTTAATGAGTACAATAGAACGGTTTCCGCATTTTTCAAAAATACCATTGATTGGCTTTCAAGGCACGATAGAAATTTTTTGGAAGGAAAAAAAATATTGCTGATGAGCACTTCTGACGGAAAACGTGGCGCCGCTTCCGCTTTGGAATATACAAAAAATGTACTTCCACGTTTTGGCGGGACTGTTGTTGAAAGTTTCAGTTTTCCTTCTTTTTCCGAAAATTTTTCGGAAGAAACCCAATCTATCTCAAACGAAGTACTCTTTTTGGGCTTTACCGATGTTTTTCAGAATTTTGTACATCAAATTGAACAGTGATGCGCACCCTAAAGAAATATCCTTTTTCTTTAACGGATGATGCCAAAAAACGTTTGCTACTTTGGGCACAACAGTTTGATGAAGCCATTTGGCTGGACAGCAACAACTACCCCCAAAAGCACGGAATCTATAAAGCCATCCTTGCAGTCGATGCTTTTACGGCCTTAAAAACGGATGCGCACAATGCCTTCGATAAATTGAAGGAATATCAAACCACCACGGCAGACTGGCTTTTTGGCTATCTTTCCTACGAACTTAAAAATGATGTGGAAAAGCTTCAATCCCATAATTTTGATGGCTTGGAATTTCCTGATTTATATTTTTTTCAACCAAAAAAATTATTTCTTTTTACCGAATCAACTGTCGAAATCCAATATCTGAATTTGGCTGCTGATGAAATGGAAGAAGATTGGAAATCAATTTCTGAAATAGTTTATCAACCCACTGAAAATGAAGCATTCAAAGCTTTGAAAACAAGTATTCGAACCTCAAAAGAAAGCTATATTCAAAAAGTGAACGAAGTGCTTGCACACATTCAGCGCGGCGATATTTATGAGGCAAATCTTTGTCAGGAATTTTATTCGGAAACATCACAAATCAATCCTTTGGAATCGTTTTTTCATCTCAATGAAATTTCGAGGGCACCATTTTCAGCATTTCTTAAATTGGACAACCTCTTTGCCCTTTCCGCCTCACCGGAACGCTATATTCAAAGAATTGGCGATACAGTCATTTCCCAGCCCATAAAAGGTACCGCCAAACGTTTGAAAAACAAAGCAGACGACATAAAAATAGCGCAACAATTGGCACAAGACCCCAAAGAGCGCAGCGAAAACATAATGATTACCGATTTGGTTCGAAACGACCTTTCCCGCATTGCCAAAAAAGGCAGTGTGGCGGTGGAAGAACTTTGTGCAATTTATACTTTTGAACAAGTGCACCAATTGATTTCCACCATTTCCTGTACCGTTCCACAAAATACTCCCAGTGTTTCCATTTTGCGAAATACCTTTCCAATGGGCAGTATGACTGGGGCGCCGAAAATTTCCGCAATGCAAATCATCGAAGATATGGAAGATGCCAAACGCGGGGTTTACAGCGGTGCCATTGGTTATTTTTCTCCGAATGGAGATTTTGATTTCAATGTTGTTATCCGAAGTATTTTGTATAATTCACATAAAAAATATGTAAGCTTTTCAGTAGGCAGTGCCATTACCATCAACTCCATACCCGAAAAAGAATATGAAGAATGTTTGCTTAAAGCGAAAGCAATGCGGCAAGTTTTGAATAGTTAATATGAGCCTTGAAATATTTAAACTTGCATTATTAGTGTTTATGCTGATAATCTCTATCTATTAGTGTTTAAGCTAATATTTATCGTTTATTAGCTATTAAACTAATATTTATCATTTATTAGTTTAATAGCTAATAAATTCATATATTTGAATAAACTTTTAAGGAATGGACTACTCAGTCATATCAGGCGATATTGTATCTTCAACGGGTTTGGACAATGATGACCGTAAGTTTGTTGAAAAAAACCTAAATAATCTGCTCCTCGATTTAAAGCAGAAATTCAACGTCTATGGCCGTATCATAAAAGGCGACTATTTAGAGTGTGTAGTGCCCAACCCCTCGGAAGGACTGCAGGTTGCGCTGGCTATAAAAAGTTTTGTAAAAGCAATTCCCATTGAAACCAAAAAATATAAAAAGGACGACAATCGGATAAAACAGTTCAGAATTCACGGAATTAGGCTGGCTATAGGGTATGGCGAACTGAGCCGCTACAAACCCGAGGAAGGAATTATTGATGGCGAGGCCATTTACTTTTCAGGCCGCGAAATAAGCGGGGAAACTACATACAACAAAGAACGCATCGTAATAAAAAACACTATGTTTTTCGCTTCAAAAGATGAAGCTTTAAATAAAAATTTCCGACCTATTTTGGCATTGTTAGATGTTTTGATGGGCAAAGCAACCGCTAGGCAATGCGAAGTTTTGTATCTAAAATTATTGAACAACCAAGAGGAAGAAATAGCCAAACGATTGGGAATTGGCCAATCTGCCGTAAACCAACACTCCACCAGCGTTGGCTGGAACGCCATTGAAGAAGCCGTGAACTATTTTAAATTTGTAATTTCAAACTAAGGCTATGGGAATAAAGGAATTTTTGCTGCTCCAATTTATTGCACATCTGTGTTTGGATTACTTTTTTCAGACCGATAAACTGGCTAAGCAGAAAAATTCAATCGGTTTTAAAAGTCCTTTTTTATATTGGCACGGGCTGGCGTGTTTTGCCCTGTCTTGGCTTTTTTCTTTGCAGATAAGTTTCGTCTTCGGTGCTGCAATTATCGCCGCAACACATTTTTTAATGGACGGTTTTAAACGACATCTCAATAATAGCAGGTATTTTGGGCGGTATGCTTTTTTTATTGATCAGGCCATTCACTTGTTTATAATGGTTGTAGTAGTACTTCTTTTTGATAAATGGCACGGAATAAATCCATCGTTTAATATTTCCATCAACTTCAAATATTTACTGATTATAGCTAGCTACTTGGTTTGCCTAAAACCAGCAAATATTTTTATAAAGGAAGTATTTAGAGTCACGGAAATTCAGGTTAGCAGCGACAACGAAATGCCCAATGCTGGAAAGGTAATCGGTGTTTTGGAGCGGATTTTAACGTTAACTTTCATCATAGTTTCACAATATTCGGCAGTTGGGTTTTTGATAGCGGCCAAGTCCATTTTGCGTTACGGAAACAATGAAACCTTAAAAACGGAATACGTGCTCATCGGCACTATGCTCAGTTTCGGAATTGCCGTGATTGCTGGAATAATCATTAATTTCTTATAAATTACAATAAGATTGCTCGCTCGTTTTAAAAAAAATATCGAAACTGTTTTTCCTTTTTTAATCGGAAAAAAACTGCTCGTCGCCTGTAGCGGCGGAGTGGACAGTGTGGTTTTGACACATTTAATGAAAGAATTGGATTTTGAAATCGCTTTGGCACATTGCAATTTTTCACTCCGCGGAAAGGAAAGTGATGGCGATGAAATGTTCGTGATCGGATTGGCAAAAAACATGGAAATTCCAGTTTTTGCAGAAACTTTTGATACCCATAAGTTCGCTGAAGATCATAAAATATCAACCCAAATGGCGGCCAGAACCCTTCGCTATAATTGGTTTGATGAAGTTTTGAACAATTTTAAATACGATTATCTTTTGACTGCCCATCAGTTGGACGACGATCTGGAAACATTTTTCATCAATCTTTCCCGCGGCACAGGTTTAAACGGACTGACAGGAATTCCGAAGGAAAACAACAAAGTTATAAGACCACTTTTAAATTTTTCAAGAGAAGAAATTTTGCAGTATGCTGAGGAAAATAATTTGAAATGGCGTGAAGACAGCAGCAACAAAAAAACCGATTATCTTCGGAATAAGCTGAGGTTGGAGGTATTGCCACAATTCAAGGAAACCAACGAAGCGTTGTTGAAAAATTTTCAAAAAACCCAAAAAAACTTACAATCTTCCCGAAACCTCATAGATGATTATATGGCTTTGGTCTATAAATTGGTTGTTTCAGAATCATCTGATTGTTATAAAATCAATATTCAAAAACTTGAGGAATTGCCCCATACCGAAGCATTGCTTTACGAATTGTTGCACGGTTTCGGGTTTACAGAATGGGATGACGTTTCAAATTTACTCGAAGCACAAACGGGCAAGCAGGTTTTTTCAAAAACACATCGACTTCTGAAAAACCGAGACGAACTTTTACTTACGGAAATCAATTTAGAAATAGACGACGAAGAATATTTTGTTTTCGAAGAAGGAATAGTTTCACCTATAAATTTGACAATAGAACCCTCAAAATACATAGGAGATACCGAAAAAAATTTAGAATATTTTGATGCTGAAAAATTGAACTTTCCATTAAAACTTAGAAAATGGAAGCGTGGCGATACTTTTCAGCCTTTCGGAATGAAGGGAAAAAAGAAGTTGGGCAAATTTTTTAAAGACGAGAAAATTCCTTTGAATGAAAAAGATAAAATCTGGCTACTTTTAAGCGATGGAAAGATAGTTTGGATAATCGGCCACCGGATAGACGACCACTTCAAAGTAGCAGAAAACACAAGACAAATCTTGAAGATGTTTTGGGAGGAGTAAATGAAATAAAAAAAAATCCCGACCAATGGCCGGGATTCTTTAACAAACCTAACTTAGTAAACTTTAATATGCACGAAGAACATTTTCTATCCCCACAAAAAATACTACTTTGTGCACTATCCACTAATTCTATGATTCAAATATAAGGCGGGAAATCGGTTTATACCATACGTACTTACACGTATTTTTTCCTGATCAATATCATTTTGAATTGCAAACAATAGTAGTAACTTTCATTTATGAATTTACCAAAAAAAATAGGCGTTTTGACCAGCGGCGGAGATGCCCCGGGAATGAACGCGGCCATTCGTGCCGTAGTGCGGGCCTGTGCCTATCACGATCTTGAAAGTGTTGGTGTTTACCGTGGTTTCCAGGGTTTATTGGAAGGCGATTTTAATCCATTGGATGCCCGGTCCGTTAAAAACATAATCAACCGTGGCGGCACTTTTCTTAAATCGGCACGGTCCGAAGAATTTAGGACCGTTGAAGGTAGAAAAAAAGCTTTCCGTAATCTTAAAAATGAAAACATAGATGCTTTGGTCGTTATTGGTGGCGACGGTACTTTTGCAGGAGCCTCAATATTTGCCAATGAATTCAATTTTCCAATTGTTGGCCTTCCCGGAACCATTGATAATGACATAAATGGAACCGATTACACTATTGGTTATGACACCGCTTTAAATACTGTTGTTGAAGCAATTGACAAGATTCGCGATACCGCAAATTCACACAATCGTCTTTTTTTGGTGGAAGTGATGGGCCGCGATGCGGGCGATATTGCTCTAAACGCTGGAATTGGGGCAGGAGCGGAGGAAATTTTGATTCCCGAACAAAATATGGGCCGCGAACGTTTGTTGGAATCGTTGAGCCGAAGTAAAATATCAGGGAAAACCTCAAGTATCGTTGTGGTTTCCGAAGGAGATCAGATAGGAAAGAATATTTTTGGACTTGCAGAATTCATAGAAGAAAACTTGAAAGAATACGAAGTTAGGGTAACAGTCCTCGGCCACATTCAGCGCGGTGGTGCGCCCAGCTGTTATGATCGGGTGTTGGCAAGCCGTTTGGGCGTTGGCGCAATTGATGCGCTTTTGCGAGGCGAAACCAACGTAATGATTGGCATAGTCCACAATAAAGTAACCTCGGTTCCTTTCTCTGAAGCAACAAAAGGTAGCAATGAAATTGATGCGGAATTGATTCGGGTGGCCGATATTATTTCAATCTAAAAGGGAAAATTTCAAATGACAAGTACCAAATACCAAATAAAAAAAACCAAAAACCAAATTTCAAAAATAAAAAATCAAATGGCCCAATTCCTTTTAAAATCCTGAATAAATAAGGTAAAATAAAAAACGAATAGAATTTACTAATCTCTAATCCCCAATTAACAATTAATAAATATCAATGACAAAAATAGGAATCAACGGCTTTGGCCGAATTGGGCGATTGGCCCTCAGAATTGCATTACAAAGAAACGATTTAGAAATAGTAGGCGTAAACGACCTTTTGGAGGTTGATCATCTTGCATATTTGTTTAAATATGATTCCGTTCATGGAAAATACCCTGGCACTGTTGAAGTGAAAAATGGTAATTTGATGATTGATGGAAAAAAGATAAGAGTAACTTCAGAAAAAAACCCTGAAAATTTGAAGTGGGACGAAGTTGGAGCAACAATCATAATTGATTGTACCGGAATTTTCAAGGAAGTGGATTCAGCCTCGACACACTTAAAAGCTGGAGCTAAAAAGGTAATTATTTCTGCTCCTTCCAAAACGGCCCCAATGTTCGTGATGGGTGTGAACCACCAAGACGTAAAACCGACTGATACAATAATTTCAAACGCCTCCTGCACTACAAATTGCTTGGCCCCAATGGCAAAAATAATCAATGATGAATACGGAATAGTTGAAGCTTTAATGACCACTATTCACGCTGTTACTGCATCGCAATCCACGGTGGACCAGCCTTCAAAGAAAAACTATCGCTTGGGAAGAAGTGCTTTGAGCAACATTATTCCGACAACCACAGGTGCTGCCGTAGCGGTTACTAAAGTAATTCCCGAATTAAAAGGCAAGTTGACGGGAATGGCTTTTCGGGTTCCAACCACAGATGTTTCGGTAGTAGATTTGACTGTTCGCACTAAAAAATCTGCTACTTATGAAGAAATAAAAGCACTTTTCAAAAAGGCTTCGGAAACTAAATATAAAGGAATCGTGAACTACACCGAAGCCGAAGTGGTTTCACAGGATTTCGTTTCGGACCCATATATTTGCACCTTTGATGCCAAGGCGGGCATTGCGCTTAATGATAATTTCTTTAAGTTAGTGGCTTGGTACGATAATGAATACGGCTACTCTGCAAAGCTTGTGGATCTGGCTGCTCACGTTGCAAAGCTATAAATTATGACTCTAATAACCGATGGTGGTTCCACAAAATGCGATTGGGTATTGCTGGATACTTCTGGCAATGTTGTCTTTAAAACCGCTACTTCAGGTTTGAATCCCACGGTGGTTTCAAGAGAGGAATTAATATCTCGCATTGCTTCAAACGAAACTTTGAAAAACGTTTTCAATACTATTGAAGTGCTTGATTTTTATGGAGCAGGCTGTGGCACTGCAACGCCTCGAAGTATTTTAAAGCAAGTTTTGGAAGAACTATTTTCAAAAGCAAACGTAACCGTTTCCGAAGATATGTCCGCCGCGGTTTTTGCTGCTACTAGCGAGCCTGGAATTGTTTGCATTTTAGGAACAGGCAGTAACAGTTGCTATTTTGACGGAACAGAAATTCACGCGCCAATACCATCTTTGGGCTATATTTTGATGGACGAAGCCAGCGGAAATTACTTCGGAAAAAGATTGATCCGCGATTATTATTACAAGCGAATGCCTTCTAAAATTGCCGAAGAATTTGAAAAACAATTCAATTTGGAAGCCGATGACATAAAAATGAATCTGTACAAAAAACCTAATCCAAACGCATATTTGGCTTCATTTGCCCAATTCATCTTTACCCATAAAGAAATAAACCCATACTTTTACGCGCTGATAAAGGAAGGTATTTCAAATTTTATTGAATGTCGGATTCTTTGTTTTGAAAAAGCGCACGAAGTCCCAGTTCATTTTATCGGTTCCATCGCAAATTTTTCGGAAGAAATAATCAGGGAATGTTTTAAAGAATACAATCTTGAACTCGGCAATATTGTTCAGCGTCCAATTGATGGGATGATTGGTTATTATAGAAACAAAATTTCTAATTAAAAATTAATCATTAGTCGAGCATAGTCAAGCATAGTCAAGACCTATTATCATACTTCCAAAATATCAATACCCACAGTAAATCCTAAAAAATCAAAGCATAGAAAGCGCTTGAAAAATATTTTGGAGAAATTGAGAAGCTCCAAATGCAAGACAGAATTGAAAGGTAAAGCGAGCGTTAAAAACGTTTAAGCATAAACTTCAGACTTATAGTCTCAAATTTCCAACATTTTTCATATCTTTCAACTGTAAACTCCCCGTTTATACTAACTGAATTATGCTGACAAAAGTCTATGGAAGTGCAGTTTTTGGCGTTGAGGCCACAACAATTACTGTTGAAGTTAACGTTGACATTGGTATAGGTTATCATTTGGTAGGCCTTCCCGATAACGCTATCCGCGAAAGCAATTTTCGAATTGCCGCCGCGCTGCAAAACAATGGCTACAAAATTCCCGGAAAGAAATTAATTCTCAATATGTCTCCCGCCGATCTTCGGAAGGAAGGTTCTGCCTATGATCTCCCTTTAGCTATGGGAATTCTGGTTGCCACGGAACAGATTGAAGAGAAAAATCCTCTTTCCGAATACATAATTATGGGCGAACTTTCGCTCGATGGAAACCTGCAGCCCATTCGGGGAGCTCTCCCCATTTCTTTAAAAGCAAAGGAAGAAGGTTTTAAAGGATTTATCCTTCCAAAGCAAAATGCGAAGGAAGCGGCCATCGTTGAGGGCATTGAAGTTTTTGGGATTGAAAATATAAAAGAAGTAATCGATTTTTTTAATGAAGGTGTCCCGTTGGAGCAGACAATAGTAGATATTGAAGCTGAATTTTACGACCACCTCGAACATCCCGATCACGACTTTGCCGATGTGAAAGGACAAGAATCCATTAAACGCTGCATGGAAATTGCCGCAGCAGGTGGGCACAATATAATTTTGATCGGTCCACCGGGTTCGGGAAAAACAATGCTCGCTAAAAGATTGCCAAGTATTCTTCCGCCAATGACGTTACAGGAAAGCCTTGAAACCACAAAAATCCACAGCGTTGCGGGACGCACGATGGAAAAGGGAGGGATTATGACTTCGCGACCTTTCCGAAGTCCGCATCATACCATATCTGATGTTGCCTTGGTTGGCGGAGGCCAATATCCGCAGCCGGGCGAAATAAGCTTGGCGCACAATGGCGTTTTGTTTTTAGACGAGCTGCCCGAATTTAAACGTGGCGTTTTGGAAGTAATGCGCCAACCGTTGGAGGATCGCGAGGTAACCATTTCGCGAGCGAAATTTACGGTTACCTATCCTTCCAGTTTTATGCTTGTGGCGAGTATGAACCCAAGTCCGGGTGGTTATTTTAACGATCCCAATGCGCCTGTAATGTCTTCACCGGCTGAGATGCAGCGGTATTTAAGCAAAATTTCAGGACCGTTATTGGATAGAATAGATATTCATATTGAAGTAACGCCTGTTCCTTTTGAAAAACTCAGCGAAGAACGCCGCGGTGAGTCTAGTATCGTTATTCGTGAACGTGTTACCAATGCACGCAAATTACAGTCCGAACGCTTTTTGATGTTTGAAAACATACACTACAATGCCCAAATGGGCGTGAAGCAAATACGCCAATTTTGTAAACTGGATGAAGCTTCGCTCGCCCTTTTAAAAACCGCAATGGAACGCTTGAACCTTTCCGCTCGGGCATATGACCGGATTTTAAAAGTTGCAAGAACAATTGCTGATTTGGAAACTTCAGAAAATATAACCGGAAATCACATTTCCGAAGCAATTCAATACAGAAGTTTGGATCGGGATGGGTGGTTTGGGTAATCATACATCCTAAACATAATCCGGACTTCTTTTTAACTTATTTTTAAGACTTAAACACACCTCACATAGTATCTTTAAAACTTTCATTAAAATCAATTTAATATGTTTAAAATATCTCTTAATAAAAATGCATTCGTCTTCGCATCCCTTGTGTTGTTTGTATTTTCCGTTAAAGCTCAAAATCCCACAACTGGACAGGATGATAGCAAACTATCCGTCCCTTACGAAAAATACGAACTTGCAAACGGGCTCGATGTAATTCTTCACCAAGATAAAAGTGATCCAATTGTTTCCCTCGCCATTCAATACGGAGTGGGTTCTAACCGTGAATCAATTGGACATACAGGATTTGCCCACTTGTTTGAGCACATGCTTTTTCAGGAATCTGAAAACGTACCGCAGGATCAATTCTTCAAAACTATCCAAGATGCCGGAGGAACGCTGAACGGTGGCACATGGAAAGACGGAACTGTTTATTATGAAGTGGTGCCAAAAAACGCTATGGAAACCGTGATGTGGCTGGAGAGCGACCGAATGGGCTATTTGATAAACACCGTAACTGAATCTGCCTTTGAAAACCAGCAGGAAGTGGTTCAAAACGAAAAGCGCCAACGGGTGGACAACAATCCCTATGGTCACACCAATTGGGTGATTGATAAAAACTTATATCCCGAAGGCCATCCTTATAATTGGCAAGTAATTGGCGAATTGGAAGACCTTCAAAATGCAACAGTGAAAGACGTAAAGGAATTTTATGATCGCTTTTACGGTCCGAACAACGCAACTTTGGTTTTAGCGGGCGATTTTGATACTGCCGAAGCCAAGAAATTGATTGAAAAATATTTTGGAGAAATTAAGCGTCGTAAAGAGGTGGAACCTCTTAAACCACAACCTGTAACGCTTTCAAAAACCAAAAGACTGTATCACGAAGATAATTTTGCTACCGCGCCCCAACTAAATATGGTTTGGCCAACAGTGGAACAATACACTGACGACGCCTATGCTTTAGACTTTCTGGGCCAAATTCTTTCCGACGGGAAAAAGGTGCCGCTTTATAAAATATTGGTGAAAGAAAAGGATTTAACAGCAAAAACAAACGCTTACAACAGTTCAAATGAATTGGCTGGCGATTTCCAAATTTCTATAACGGCAAACAATAGTGTTGACTTAGATTCTGTTGAAAGCGGAATTTATGAAGCCTTTGCTCTTTTCGAAAAAGACGGCGTTACAGATCGCGATATTGAACGGATTAAAGCAGGTCTTGAAACCCAATTTTACAACGGCATCAGTAGTGTTTTGGGGAAATCATTTCAACTTGTGAAATATAATGTTTTTACAGGTAATCCTGGTTTTATAACCCAAGATATTGAAAATATCAAAAAAGTTAAGAAAGAAGATGTGATGCGGGTTTACAACAAATATATCAAGGACAAACCTTATGTAATGACAAGTTTTGTTCCGAAAGGGCAACTTGAATTGATTACACAAAACTCTGAAAAAGCAAAAGTTGTTGAGGAAGAAATCAAGGAAAACATCACCAAAAAAGTGGAGGAAACAAAGGCTGAAATTGTAAAAACACCCTCCAATTTTGACCGCTCAAAACCACCCATACAAGGACCTGCACCAGAACTTCACATTCCCGAAATGTGGACAACAAATCTAAAAAACGGCATAAAAGTATCCGGAATTGAGCAGAATGAAATCCCGACGGTAAACTTTAGTTTGGTAATTGAAGGCGGCCATTTGCTCGACGATATGAAAAACAATGGTGTTGCAAATTTAATGAGCGACATAATGATGGAAGGCACGGCAAACAGAACTCCGGAAGAATTGGAAGAAGCCATCGATCTTTTGGGAGCTAGCATCAGAATGTACACTACTGATGAATCTATCGTTATCCGTGGAAACACTTTGACACGCAACTTTGAAAAAACAATGGATTTGGTTACTGAAATCCTTTTGGAACCACGTTGGGACGAGGAAGAATTGGGGCGTATTAAAACCAAAACTATCAATGCGATTGAACGTTCAGATGCAAATCCAAATGCTGTTGCAAATCGGGTTTACAACAAAATTCTTTATGGCGCAGACCATATTTTCAGTTATCCAACTTCAGGAACTGTGGAATCTGTTAAGTCCATAACAATGGACAATTTGAAGGAATTTTACAACAAGAATTTTTCACCTTCCGTAAGCACTTTCCAAGTAGTTGGAAAAATTGATAAACCCACTGTTTTGAAAGACTTGAAAGGTTTGGAAGAAGGTTGGGTCGCCAAAAAAGTAATCATTCCGGAATATACAGCTACAAACAACCGCAACAAGGCTTCACTTTATTTTGTTGATATGCCAAACGCCAAACAATCCGTTATCGATATTGGTTATATAGCCTTGCCAAGAACAGATAAGGATTTCTATCCCGTGGAAGTGATGAACTACAAATTGGGTGGTTCTTTCTCAGGGAATGTGAACTTGATACTTCGCGAGGAAAAGGGTTATACCTATGGGGCGAGGACCAATTTCAGCGGAAGCAAAATTCCTGGAACTTTTACTGCTTCTTCAAGCGTTAGAACCAACACCACAGGCGAATCCGTTCAGATTTTCAGGGATGAAATATCAAAATACAAAGAAGGCATTTCGCCCGAAGACCTTGAGTTTACAAAGAATGCGCTCATAAAATCGAACGCGCGCCGTTTTGAGACACAGGGTTCACTGTTGGGAATGTTACAGGAAATAAATGAATATAACCTTCCGGCAAATTATATTGAAAAAGAAGAAGCAACCGTAAGAAATATGACTTTGGAGCAACACAAAGCATTGGCCAATAAATATTTGGACGCTTCCAAAATGGCTTATTTGGTAGTTGGCGACGCCGCAACTCAATATGAACAATTCAAAAATATGGGCTTTGACGAAGTGAAACTACTCGATAAAAATGGCGAGGAAGTGAAACCTGACGATGTGAAAAAGTAAAAATTCATTAAGGAATTTAATGGCCACGAATTCACGATTATTTTACATAAAAATTCGTGAATTCGTGGCTTTTTATTTAATTACCTTTATCTATATCTTTCAATATTATGAATAAATTCTATCTTCTTTTTTTCTCCGTAATCCTGATTTTCGGTTGTAAAAATCATCAAGATGAAAACTCAGACATTTCCCAAAAGGAAGAAAATCCTATTCAGAAATTCAAGGAACCAACCTTTACTTTGGCTCAAGCAAATAAGCTGATTGAACTTCCTTTGCATTGTGTTGGCACGGAATATCCTTATAAACCGGGTGAGACTTTGGAAAGTGAAGCAGATTTGGTTGAACCTGAAACCGTTCACCCTATTTTTTACGGATGTTTTGATTGGCACAGCGCTGTGCACGGCTATTGGTCTATGGTTACACTGCTTAAGCAATTTCCAGAAATGGACAAGGCGGAGGAAGTGCGAAAGCTGTTGAAAGAAAAGATCACGTCTACGAACGTCGCAACTGAGGTAGTATTTTTTGAAAAACCTATCAACAAATCTTTTGAAAGAACTTACGGGTGGGCGTGGCTTTTAAAACTTTCCGAAGAGCTGCACAATTGGGATGACCCAATGGCCCGGGAACTGGAAGAAAATCTAAAACCGTTGGCTGATATTATCATACTTCGTTATAAGGAATTTCTGCCAAAATTGAATTATCCAATCCGCGTTGGAGAGCATACCAATACTGCTTTTGGGCTTACCTTCGCTTATGATTACGCCAAATCGGTTGGCGATTTAGAACTAAAACAACTAATTGAAAAGCGCTCCCGCGACTTTTATTTCAATGATAAAAATTGCCCAATAACATGGGAACCCAGTGGCTACGATTTTCTTTCACCCTGTTTGGAAGAAGTGGATATTATGCGCCGTGTGCTTTCTTCAGATGAATTCACAACTTGGATGGATGCTTTTCTGCCACAACTTGCCGATGATAATTATCATTTGAAAGTAGGGGAGGTGAGCGACCGAACCGATGGAAAACTGGTGCATTTAGACGGTCTTAATTTCAGCAGGGCTTGGGTTTTTTACGGCTTGGCGAAACAATATCCAAAATACAAACACCTTGAAAATCTTGCCAATGAGCACGTGGCCTACTCATTTCCAAATTTGGTTGGCGATAGTTATGAAGGTGGTCACTGGTTGGGCAGCTTTGCCATTTATGCGCTGAACACATTGCACGGAAAATAGTTTAGTGCGTGCGGTTTTCCTTTAAAAATTCCCGCTTTATTCCCTGCTGTAGAATTTCTGCGGTAAGCGTTTCACTCTTTTCATCCAGCACTTTTAAGCAGCAAAATTGAATAATATTCAAAATATTAGAGCCGGTAAGTTCATATTTTTTAGCAACTTCTTCCCAGTTGATTTCTTTGGAAATTTGCATTTTTTTGGGAAGATTTGTTTTCCAAATAACAGCCCTTTCCTTTGGCCCCGGCATCTCAAAAGCAATGATGGATTGAAACCTTCGCGTGAAAGATTCATCAATATTATCCCTAAAATTGGAAGCCAAAATAATCAGTCCGGGATGCGATTCCACTCGTTGCAATAGATAAGAAACCTCTTGGTTTGCGTATTTGTCGTGTGCATCACGAACATTGGTGCGTTTCCCGAAGATGGCATCGGCTTCGTCAAAAAATAAAATCCAGTCTTTATGTGCGGCTTTATTGAAAAGATTTGAAAGATTTTTTTCAGTCTCGCCTATATATTTTGAAACTACTGTGGAAAGGTCAATTCTGTAAACAGGTTTGTTTGTGTACTTCCCCAAAAGACTTGCGGTAAGTGTCTTTCCGGTTCCTGCTGGCCCGTGAAAAAGTACTCTGTAGCCTTCTTTCAACCGTTTGTCCATTTCCCAATTTTTGAACAAATAATCGTTGTGTTGCAACCATATTTCAAGTTCCTTGATTTGCTGTATCGTTTTTTGATTCAATATAAGGTCATCCCAACGTAATTGAGTCTCCAATTTTTCCGCAGGAAATTGGGTACTCAATTTGGGCGGTGGAACAATACCTGTAGTCAATATATAAACAATTTCGGGGAAAAGGACCAACTTGCCGCTCATCATCGGTTCGCCGGAGGGCACATTTTCAAGATAGAGAACGTCCTTCTTGTTGAAGAAATGTTCTTTAGAAAAAAAATCCATGCATTCCATTCGTTTTGTAAAATTGGTTCCTCCCAAAATAAATTGGACGGTTTCGCCCGTGGGAAGGATACCTCGGTGGTTTTGCCCTTTAACGCCTCCAAACTGGATAAAATCGGTTCCATTGGGGAATTCCTTTGAAACCACATCCTGCAGTAAAGATGGAAAAAAGGAGGGAACGAGTGCCAAAAGAAGTACTACGCACTCCGCTTGTGAAAAGTTTTCTTCTTTCAAAAAAGCGCCTAATTTTGATCTTCCAAGTTTTTTTAAATCCAATTTTGGTGCGTCTTTTTCAAAAACAGCCGAAGTGTTTTTAATGCGCCACGAAATCAAAGCTTCCAAGAAAGTGAATATTTTGCTGAGTTCTGTTTCTTTCATTGAAAAATTACTTAAAGTTCTAATTTAAAGATAATTATCAGCAATTTGAATTTTTTTAACGCAAATGCGAATTATACTAATGGCTCGATGGAAAATACATCCAATAGTGATTTTCTGAAATTTCGGGTTCTCTTTAAAACGGCAATACCATTTCGAGAGCCAGCTTGGTTGGTGTTTCCCTCAATAGTTTCAATCACATCGTTGTTTGCTGAAATTATTATACCAGTATGTGTCCAATCGTTACTGGATTTTTGCAATAGAAAAAAATCGCCCGGTTTCATAACCGAGGGATTATTGCGAACGGATTGATAACGGGTCAACAATCCTTTGTTAAGACCTGTTGTGCCCACAGTGTCGCAACTATAGGTAAGGGGCATCAAGCTGCGAAAATCCTTCCCAACGGCACTTGCAGCTTGGTCCAAAATGGTCTGCGCAAAACCCATACACCAATACCATGGAGTACCTTCATGGTCATCCATATATGCCCGTACCCATGGCCCACAGTTGGACTGTCCTTGTATTTCAAGCTCGAAAGGTGCATTTTTCAAATGGTTTTCGGCTGCTTCTACAATAGCGTTTCTAAGCGAAGTTGACTTTAAAGGTTTTTCAAAAGCTTCTTTCATTCCTTCACAAAGTTTTTCAAACAGTTGAGTTGTGACTATGCCAGTTGGACTTTCGCCTATTGCATTTTGAAAATTTTTAACGGCTTTTTCCATTGCAGGCCCAAAGTCGCCATCAATACCGGTAACAGTACCGCTTTCGGGATGCTGAATGGCATATAGCGAAAGCCATGATTGGATTTTCATCACATCTTTTTTGTTATTATCGCCATTTCTTTTTTGAGTGTCGGCGATTGTTAGTTCTTTTAAATACTTGTCTTTTTTCATAATTTTATCTATTTAGGTGGTTGCTTTTTCAATAAAATCAATTTGGAGTTTTGGATTACTGCAAGGCTGTCTTTCCAAGCGATTACGGAAAAGACGAAACCATCAATTTCGAATACATCTGTGTTTTCTTGAATAACTACCGATTGCCATTTGTTATCCTCATCTATTGTCGATTCTTGTTTTTGGAGCCAGAAAGTGGCCTCCTTCCCTGAAATAGCTTTGAGCTTTCCAAGGGAAGCTTTATTAATAGGAAAATCTACCAATTTATCATTTTTCAGAAATTTGAGAAAAACGGTATTAGGTTCAAGCCATCCATAAAAAATTGCATCAGTTGTTTCACCAATTGTTATTTGCTGTGAAATATCCAAATTTGCTATTTTGTTGCTAATTAAATTAATTAGGGTTGTCTTATTCTTTTCTGAAATGGCGGCAAAAATTGTTTCCTTTAAAGGAAAGAGTATGGCGGGTGGACTACTGACTGAAATTGGTGATAGTCTTTCAATTTTATGGGCCACCAAATTCAAGTTTCCACGTTCTATTTGGTTTGTGTTTTCTTGCCAAGCGATGAACAATTTATTGGAGCAGGTTGTTAATGGCCAAATGGTCGGGGTGAATTCCAAAGTGTTTTGCCATTGAATTTCTCCAGAATTATTTATGGCGATTATCATGGGTTTTCCCTCAAAATCTGCACCTGTAACGATGAGTTGTTTTTTGCAGATTGTAGCCGAAGTTGATAAAAGTGGCAGCTGAGCCATTTTTTCAAAATCTAATGAAGCGTTCAGTTTAAATAATATAGTTTCTTTATTGGCCAATACATTTATCAATATATAGACTACTTCGTCCCAGCAGACCAAAACCGCATGGGTTTCAATAACAATTGGTAACGAAATAGTTTTTGCAATTTTCAGTATGGCTTTATTTTCTTTCATTCTAAAATTTTTATGCGTTGTCATGAATCCATTCGGCAAACGAAACATAGGCCGGGATAAACGCGGTTTCCACATCTGGGGTTGCACCTGCCAATGCCTGAAGCAACAGTGATATTTGTTGGCGTGCTTCAGCTCGGAAAAAGTCGGGACCAACAAATACTGTATCGCTCGCTAATGTGGCACCTGAAGGCCAAGACACCACTCCGGTAGCAAGCCCAATTATAGTTAGATCCCGTTTTACGGCGAATTTCATCATTTTGTAACGTTCCAATATAGCAGCTAATTTTACCATATCATCGAGAGTGGGTTTATTGAGCGGAACGGAAGGATCATTTACAGGAAAGCGTAGGGCAGCTTGTTCCATATATTCTTTGGCCCAGGTTAAATCCCAAGTTATCTCATCACTCCTCACTTTTTGGGCCTCTCCAAATAATTGTCCGGTGTGGTCAGTTGCCCAATCGATTCTTTTTTCAAACTGTGCCAAAGCCATTTTCAAAGGAGCCTCATCTTCTTGATCAATTCCTATTAAAGTATCATTGGCGGGAGTAAGTATTCCTGCCGGAACCGCATTTGCATTTCCGGTAGTCTTTACTTCTTTGGCATATAATGCGAATAGCGCATAGCTGTCAGAATTTCGCAAACGGTCCGCAGGAGAAAGTAGGAACATCAGTCTCTCGTGTCTGTAAGCAACGTCTTTTGTGCCTTCGGTAGGCTTGCTGGCACCCCCCAATGGCGATGTTCCGTGCGCGCTTTCGTGGATTAAATTACGGGCCTGGTCGTTGGTATTCATTCCTTTAAACATTGGGACACATAAGGTCATCCTTGAGGCAGCATCCACCGAATGGTTATAGGCAATCACACCCGTATTCTCACAACCTCCTTTATCACATTGGCCGCCACAACGGGTAATGGCTGGCAACCCTGAAACATGCATTTGTAATATAGAAAGATTATTTGCTAAAGTAGTTAAAGTGGCGGTGTCCTTATTTCCAAAAAATTGTTCTACCAAAGTTGGATTAAAATCGGCGTGCGCCGGATTTGCGGCATTTATTGCCGCTGTCATAGCAGCATTGGCAATAGGCAAAGCTGTATTGAAGGCAGAGAGCGTATCCGCATCCATAGTGGCGCAGGGTTGTGTGGGTGGATTTACCTTTTCCGGAGGATTGGTTCCAGGAATCTCTGCAGCGCAATCAAGGGTGGTGGGGGTGGAAGTTCCAGTAAGAATTTCTACACTACGAGCATTGGCAAAGTCGCTTCGTGTTGCTGTGGCTCCAGCATTGCCTATTGCAGAAACTACCATTACTGCGTTGGGATTAAGTCTTAATTTTGCACTTACTAAATTTGCTCTGTTTTGGGCTAATACTGGATCTTCCTCCATACTGGTAAAACCAATTAATCGAATATTTGTTGGCGCGGTTAATTTGAGAGCATCAATTTGCGAAATCGCATTTGGAGTTAATTGATCACTACCTCCGGCGAAAAACACTTTGTCTTGTGATGATTTTGGAATTCGGTTAATTTTAAAATCAGTCGCTCCAGCGGTTGGCATTACGGTTGGCATTGACGTTGCCGTAGGCTGAAGCGTAACCAAACTTTTTCGATTTTGGGTAGTATCCACACTTGAGAATTCCTCAGTTTCCCCGTGCGCAAATTTATGGAATGTTGCTGTTGAAGGAATTCCGGGGCTTCCGTCGCTGGGGTTTTTCAGTTCATTTTCAACTGCGTTTGCACGATCACAGGAAAGTTTCCAATTGGTTGATGCTTCTCCATCACAACTTGCGAAACCATCAATTCTTACAGTGTCATTTCTTGCGTCTGCATGCCATTTTGCAGCGATAGCTGAAATAGCAGCAATCCCCGAAGCATCTATTGCCCATTTGCCCACTACATAATTTATTTCGGTATTTTGATGCGTAGGCCGGGAAGTTTCTGTGGAACAGCCATTCATCCCTGTGGAGGGGACTGTGGCAGGTCTATTGTCGCAAAATCGCTGAATATTGTTGCGAATGCCTTTATTTTGCTGAATAACATGAGTTAGTTCGTGTGCTAATAAATGGTTTCCGGATTTTGACGAAGGATTAAATTTCCCGCTGTTGAAATAAATATCGTTGCCATTAGTAAATGCTTGTGCACCCAATAGACGATTCATTTGAACCGAAGTACTATTATTATGTATCCTAACATTGCTGAAATCTGCTCCAAAACCTCGCTCCATTTGCATTTTGGAATTGTGTGGTAAAACCGAACCACTACCTTTTGTGCTTTTTAGAGTTTTTTCTACTGTATTAAATGAAGAGCCTTCATTTCCTGTTGATTTTTTCTGAATTTTTTCTTCCTCCTGCTCACATGCTTCACATTTTTGCTGGAGATTAATTGATCCGCTCTCTTCTGAAACCTTTGCTTGAACTGATTCCTTTTCACATTCCTCGCACTTTCCCTGAACTTTTTCTTCTTCATTGGTTTGTAATTGCACCAATGGCTTTATAGAGTCAGAAAGTGGTTTTTTTTGAATTTCGTCTGCGTTTTCCTCTTCACTTTTTTTCTGGATAGGCGAAGTCGGAAAAAAAGTTTCAGCGGCTTTAGAAGAATTATTTTCCGCTCGCTGCACTACTTTATCTGCCACAGCATCGGCTTCTTTTTCAAATGAATCACCAGCTTTTCCAACAGATAATTTGGCTTGAGCAGCAAAAAAAGGCGAATTACCGCTAAATTGCGACCCTGAATTAGGTTTTCCGTTTTGGACGTTATGTGATGAAAATGCTCTCATGTTTTACCATTCCACAAAAAGTATTTTTTCTTTCCAGGGAATTTTTATCAAATGAATACTCCATGGAAGTTTCTCCAATAAAATATCTTGGGTTTTTCGCTGTACTATTAATGTTTGCTTTTCTTCAGTAATGATCAATTTTCCTTCTCGCTGTAAAAATTCGTTTTGAATGATTTTCGTTGATTTGCTTTTCAGTGCACTCCAATGTTCCAACACCGCCTGCAACAATACTTCGCACGATATTTTTTGTTCTTTGGATAATGAAACATGACGATTTATGGGCTGGTGAAGGGAAACATTGCACAGAAATTTTTCAAAAACCAATTCGTGTTCATAAGTCTGTTCCTTTCCCGTTGACAAATAATGTAGCAAATGAATCGCTTCATCCACTTTTTCAGTCTTAATATGTTTTCCCGAAAGAAAATCCAGTTTTTCAAAAAACATTTTTAGAAACGGGTGCAACAGAATTAGCCCGGCATTTCTCAGTAAAATTCCGTCTTTTTCAATGCTGGATAAGCTTTCTGAAACCTCAATATTATTTGTTTTTTCAGAATTTGCTTTTTTCAATAATTCTTTATTCGTTGCCTTAATTTTCGCGAACTCTTCTATGTCAATTTGAATATTTATGCCAAATATTTCATTAGCTATTTTCAATATTTTTTCAACATCCTTTAAAGAAGTATTTTTAAGTATTTCGATTAGTGCTTTTTCATTATTTATAGAATGACTTAAAACTGCTTCCCAAAATTGATTTCTAATATTTTTAAGGATTTTAAAACTGTTGTTTCCCTTTTTTATTAACATCAGAACAGACGAAACAATTTGAAAGAGCTGCTTATTGTCAAACTGAAAAATCAATCTTTTGCGGATTTCCTCTTTTTCAAGAAGTGCTTTTAGTTTTTTTGAAAATTCTTTTTCCGGAGGTAGGTTATTTAGAAATTCTTCCCAAATGTTTGTCTTTTCCTCAAACCACCAAGGTAATGTCCCGTGATTTAGAAAATGAAAAAATGCAGCGGTCTCATTTTCCGCTGAATTGACGATTTTAAAATTCTGGAAACTATTGATTGAAATGTTTTCAGCATTAATTTTATTTTTTAATTCACTGATAATCAGAAATTTTAAATCGATCATTGAGCTGTTTTCTTTTAAAGAAATTTCTATTGCAATAGAATCGATTCTAATGGTATTAGATTTATTTTTTTGAAAAGAATTAAAATAGTTATCCATTTCTGGAAAGATTTGTTCTTTAAAAAATGTATCCAAACCATCCTTTAGCTGCAAACCATTTTCAAGCGAAGGAGTATTTACCCCAATTTCTACTTTTTTTATGATATTTTTTTGCGCAACCATTTGTTCTTTAGTTTTTTAGACTTATATTTACAACTCGATTCAGAGATGAATTACTGGGTTGTGTGCAGTTTAGTGTTAGTTCTTTTATAGTTTGTGCTTTAGGTTTCTCGATTGATTTACATTCGTGTTCTTTTGTTCTTACTTGTTAGTCTAGTTCTTTAGTGTTTTAACCCATAGGGGTATCATTTGGATTGTACAATTTACCGACTGATACCCTTCTTTTTTGCAATAGTTTTAGCAAGACCCTTCATAATCTTATAGCATTTTCTCCAGTTGGAGTTCCAAAATAGAAATCGGCTACGGTTTTATATTTCGCAATTGCGGTATCCAAGATTTGGGAATAATCAAAATTTTGGATGTAAATGGAAAGCTTTGTAACTCCAGTTTCATTGTGAAGAAATTTTCTCAAATTCACAAACAGCACAATATCATCGTGGGTATTTTTCTTGTTCGCTCTGTGGTGGTCCAACATAAATTTGTTCACCCAAGTGCCATTTACCCAATCGCCATCCAATCGGAATTGAAGGTTTACGCCAGTTCCGGCAGCTTGAAAATCTTTTTTTATAGCTTGAACAGTAGTTCGTATTTCCGGGGGCAATTGTGCAAACTCTGTTATCATTCGTGTTAGACCAGCTTGTCTTATAACCGCATTGTTTATTAAACGTTCGGTCAAGAAGCTCCATTTTGCCCATTTCTCGTCAAAAGTCCCGTAATCGTCATCTTTGTTCACTGGCGCAATCTGTGCATGAAGTTTTTGATAGAAAGCTTCCCGATAACTTTTCAGATCGCGGCAGCGCATAGCATCCGGACGGAAAATTTTGTTGTTACGGAACATTCCATTATTGCTATAGGTATAGATTGCATTATTGTTTGCCTGTGAAATTTCTCTCAGGCGAATGGTGAAAGTGTCTTCTTTGGCACGAGTAATAACCAAGCGTTTTTGGCTTTCGTTAAAATCGAAAACTACCCCTTTGTCAAATTTTGTGTTGAGTGCTTCCATAACCGCATGAATCCTTCGGAGGAAAATTTGCTCCAGCGGAATACTTATGGTTGTAGTCGTGTTTATTAAGGGTTCGCCATTTATTCTGTATTCAATAATTTGAAGAATATAATTTTTCGGCATCGGCTTGTTTCGGCTTGGTGTGCCTTTTAAACTGCGAGAAAGATTGTTCATATATTTCAATGAACTAATCCACGGATAAGTACATTCCATCAAGGAACAACAGCCATCGGAACTGGCACTGATTTTATTCGAAATACAAAAATCTGCGACCACATTTTCCCTTTCGGAAACCAAAACGAAGGTGCCGCCTTTTGACACGCCGCCTCTATGGCTGATTGAAGGATTTTCTTTTAAGAATGTAGTAAATGCTTGTTGGTCTTTTTGAAGGTCGAAAAGCAAACAGTCAAAATCCAATGCATGGTCATTTTTTGAACCATTAATTCCATTGCGGCTGTCCTGCGCGGGATGCCCGAAATGCCCTTCAATTCTGTAAAAATCGTTGCAATCCAATTCAAAATTCAATGGATTTTGCACCCAACTATTTGGCGCTAGATTTTCTTTATGAAAGCTTACATTAAAGCGTTGTTTGTAGTTTTCGGTTTTGTTGAAATCCCAGGCGGTGAGCATTTCATTGTCAACTTCGTAATAGACGGGAATGGCCTTTTCACCCAAATTTCCACATGTTTTCGATGGAGTAATATCTATTTGATTTTCATTTGAAAGATTAAAATTGTCCAAAATCAAAACCACGCGTTGCACCAAAGCTTTCGCCATTTTAAGATATTTGGCGTATTCATTATTTGTTGGCGAATGATAAAAATCGTGGCGCAGTTCGGGATAGATTTCTTCGGAAGAAAGTGCGCCCAACAGTAAATGCTTAGGAAATGCTTCAATGTTTGGGCAACATTCGGTTTTCAATTTTAAAAGAATCGCGGCTAATTCATTATAAGTATCACTTAAATCCTTAACCAAATCATAGCGGTATTGAACCTTTTCAATTGTATTGAAATCATCCAAATTGTTGATCTGGTTCAACATAGTGTTTGAAGTGCCATCCGTAATATTTAGGATTTCAGAAAAACCTTGAAACAATTCTGCAAAGGCAGAATGCATATTGTTTTTTGAAGATGTGATAGCAGATTTATATGCCGAAGCCAATTTTGTATAGGAACTTGTATTGTTCCCGTTCAAAATCATTTTCGGAACAGCAGTTTGGGGAAGATTTGTAAATGCTTCATAAACATTGTGTTTCGTAAAAATCCCATCTTTTGGATTGACTATATTTTCAACATCGTCTTTGTCAATCAGCAAAACTCTTAAGTTTTGAATATTTGATTGGCCTTGATTGTCGCAATTTGTAGTGGTGCAGATGTCTGCTTCTTTCGGGTAACATTCCAAATAGAGCGCCACAACTTTTTCATTGAGCAGTTGTTGGTTTATGGAAAGATGACCGGCTTCCAAATCCACTTTTTCCTGCGGAATCAATTCCCAAAGATCAATGGTGGTATTTCCGTTTTTGAAGTGTTTATACTTTGATTTATCATCTTCAAAATCGCGGAAATGCGAGTATTTTATACTTTCCAAAACAATGGAAGTTTCGGAAGAATCCTTGATACTTTTCTGAAGTTTAAGCAAATCGCCGTCGGTAGTAACACCGCAACCCTGTGAAATGGTTATGAGTGAATTTTGATTATTCACTGAAACCTTAAATCCACAGGCTACGCCAACGCCCACAAGACATACACGCGTCAACCGATCTTGGTCTTCAAAATATTCAATAAATTCGTTCAGCTGCCCAGAGGTTAGTACTTGGTCGTCCACGAAGGAACGGTACTGTGGAGTAATTTCCAATAGTTTAGTGCTCATAACTTTGGTATTTAAAGTTTGCCCAGGTTGGTCCTGCCTAGGATAATATCTTGTTGTTCTTGGTCATCATCACAATCGTGTAGTTTCCCCTGTGTGTAAATAGTATGCAGGGTGCTCATAATTCTGATTAATCGTTTAAGTTTTGTGGTGGGTTGTTTTTGACCGATGTCAGTTTTTGCCAACAGCCATTTTTTGTAGGCTTCTTCCAGCTCCATCATTTCGTTTTCGTCGCCTTTGGTGTCATAGTTTTTTGGATAACCAATCCAGCAGATTTTTGCCAAAATGTGAGAAGGCAATTCCTTTTGGATCAGTTCTTCCAAAAACCTTCTGAAATCCACATTGCTGTAGCGTTCAGTCCAACCTGGCAGCACTATCGAAACTCGGAAAGAATAGGGGTCTATGCCTTCGCAACCTTCGCAGTTGTCAGTGCAGATTGGCAGAAATATGTTTTCGGGCGCCGTGTCAGTTGTTACATCGGGACGAAGCAGAATATGCTCAATAACGTACATTCCTTCATTAAAATCGAGGGTGTTTACAAATGCTACGGTTTTAGCAATTGCAGTTTCAGCTGCTGATTGAGTTGAAAAACTCGAAATCCTTCTGGCAATTACGTGATCTTCATCTGTTGTGTCGGGAATGTTCGGATTGGTAAGATTAAAATAAAACTTTCCAGCTGTATTCACTTTTATTTCATAGTTTTCAGCAAAACGTCCGTAATTTTTTACGTCCAAAATTTCCTTATAAAGTGAAGCCAAATTGTGATAATGCTTACTGGAGGAAGTTAGAATTTCCTTGTTTTTGCTTCGGAAACGGAAACGGTATTCAATAATGCCATCTGTGTCTATTTCTTCATAAATTTCCAAAAGGTCATTGGAGAAATTTTTTCGGAAATAATTCGGGTTGCCGCTTAAAAGTGCAATCCGTTTTTGAAATGCCGAAACATTTCCAGTATTCCACAAATCGGCATCTTCCTGTTTGTAATAATTGAAACTCAACGGACGTTCACTGCCAATAATTCCATATTGTTGAAGAAAGCGTTCTTTCGTTTTTATAACCGCTTCATCGGTATTACTGCCGTATAATTGCTTCATTAAAAAAGCGTATTCGCTGAAGCTTTCGGCAAAGCGCGAAAGCAAATGGTCGAGCATTTGGTTGCGCCGATTTACTTTATCATCGAGGTCTGAAAACAATAGATCGGTTATGTTTTCATCTGTTGTATAATTAGCAGAAACCAATTCCGAAAGATCTTTTACGTTTTCAACAACTTGTGTGAAGTAACTTTTGTCAAGTTCACCATTGATTGAAAAAATATCTTTTACGTTTTTGAGATGTGCGAAATAGCTTGCGAAAATCTGATCAAAAAACAAAAGATAAGCTTTCAGTTGTTTCACTTTTGCCCTTTCTGCAATAGTTGCCGTACTTTTCACCCCAAGTTCGCCAACGCCATAAACTTCGGGAAAATCATTTTGGATTGTACTGTAATTGCCAATGCCGGAATAATTTCCCACTGGTAATTCCAACGATTTCTTTTGCGAAGCAATGTTGAGGATATTAGCTTCAATTTCATCATAAATTGCTTCCAAATAATCTTCAACGGCTTTTTTGTTTATGTTCAACGGAAGAAATCCTTTGTAATAACTGAACGAGCTTTTATCGCATCGCTTCGGTTTTTTCCCATCGGGAACACAGAGGTTCCAGATTTTTTTGGTTTCCGTTTTTCCGTCGCAATTATTGATAGTAATATCGCGGATAACATCAACTCCCTCGATTTTTTGGATTAAATCAATCAAATCCGTCAACCGAACTTCTTTTCGAAGTTCTGTTTTACGCAATTCCGTGTTATCAATAAAACCATTATTAAGTAAAGGACCGTTGAAAATTTCATCGGTTGCGTACCCTTTTGCCAACATTTCCATTAATGAATAGAAGCGGAGGGAAGGCGAAAGATATTCGTCGATAGTGTACAAAATTTCGGCGTGCACTTTGTCTTCATCGGCATCGGGTTTCAGTTCCACCATGGCGCAAACGGCTACGGGATGGTTTTCAACTTCATCAATTTCAACAATGTCTTCGCAAAGGTTTCGATGTGCGTGATAAACCGTTCTAACTTCTTCTTTTAGCCTTTTTATTTCTTTGTGTTGCTTCGCTACGGTATTGAAAATTTCAGGATCCAATTCATCCAATTCCACCAAAACATCGTACAATCCATTTAGAATAAACTCCTTTTTATACTTTTCCTTTATTTCGAAAGGTCTGTATGACAGCTTATTTTCCTTGCAATTAGCAAACACTTTCTTTTCGTGTTTTTTCAGCCAGGCATTTTTAACGCCTTCAATATCGATAAAAAGTTTTCGGTAATCGAGGGCGGTTACTGGTTTTATTGGCAGCGCATTTTCTGCGGTCAAAAATTGGTCATTTAAAAAACTCGGATTGTTTTCTTCAGCCAAAATATTATCCAAGGGAAGGGAAAGTCTTGCTCCCAAATCTGTAATTGCATAGCACAAAACCTCCAAAATTGTGATTCCGGGGTCATGAGCATTATAATCTGTCCACAAACCGCTTCCCAAGGCCTCGATGTATTCAATTCCCTTTTTTCGAAGGAATTCGAAGTCGAGATCATCCTGAGAGGAAGTATCTTTCGCAATGGTGCTGTATGTTTTTACGGTAGGCATACCACTGGTTTTTTAGGAGATTGAACACTGCATTTTGATTGGACTGCTGTTATAAAATGCTTTTTTGCCGAAACCAAAATTGCTTTTGGACTGGAGGGAATTACATTCATTTTTTCAATATATAATGAAGTTTCAGAGGTTCTGTGTTTCACAATCACGTCGTCCAAAAAGTCAACATAAGGCTGATTTTCCAAATAGGAAATGAGTTTGTTTTTGTGGAAAGCTACCCCGAAATTCAGAATAGAAGTTTCCGAATATGCCCAAGGGGAAAGGTATTTTTTGATGTCTTCCTCAATTTGCTTTGTGTAGAAATTTTCATCAAAACCTATGTTGAATTTCACGCCGAGTGTAACCTCAACCTCTTCGTAATCGGGATTTATAATCTCTGCGGAAACGAAAAACGTATTCAGTTCATTGATGTAATTTTGAACTTCATTTCGTTTTGCGGTGCTCAACCGGGGTTGAAATATATCGAAAGCGTTGTTGTTTTGGATATCGGGAATTACAACAATGGTAACACTTCCGGGCGCGTGATAGTCATTGCCTTTTGTATGGTTTAGGCATTTCACTTTATAAACTTCCGGGAATTTTTCAAGGATTATATGCTCGTAATCCCACAATGAAATGGCGCGGTCGCGGTGGCGAACTCGTTCACTCACACGGCGATAGTAACTTTCGTCACTTTCCTCGGGTTTTCCACCAAAGGAATTGTATGGCTGGGTCACGGTTTTTATTGCAGAATCGCGCTCGGTAAGTTTGCTGATGGTGCCGGAGGGCAAGCCATTTTTAAGATGCGAAAGTTCATTACCATTATTTACAAAAGTTGACTTAATTACCTGTGCGTGGATATTTATAAACCTGCAAACCGCATCGAAACTTTTTGGGCTTTTCGCACGTAGCCAAACCAAACCTGAGCTCAGTAATGTGTTATTATTTGTAGCTTCGCGAGGAATTGTAATGGTTACAATTCCAGTTTTTAAGAAATTATCGGTCGTATTTCCCAACAGATAATCGCTCGAAAGTTCCATCCACGAATTGTTTGAAAGCACGGCCCAAGAAATTTTTTCAGAAGAAGAAAAGCTATCCGCTAAAGGATTTTCGGTTCCTTCCAATAATTGAAACAAAAGTTGGACTTGCTGCAAAGCTTCGGTATTTTCAAGACCTATGTAAAGTTCGCCGCCCGCACAATATGTTGGGACTAAAGTTTCGGAAGTTTCTGTCTGCCCAAAAGGATGCTCATGAAAAAGTTGAATTTTTTCAAGATTTGAAGTTTGTGAAATTCCAAATTCCAAATCCTGACTTGCGGTATAGCTAAGTTCTATTTTTTCAATAATGGGTGTATACGGCTCGTTTGGAAGGACGGTATCTTCTTCCGTTGAAAGCGCGAGTGCATAAACTTTTGGAAACAAGGCGTGCAAAAACGATTGGTTCAATGAAAGTTTTATCGGCCCATTTTTTCCTGTGGTATAATTTGCATTGTTGAGTGAAAGATTGGCTTCAAAAACACTTCCGGTTTTGGTAAAAAGTGTGAAAGCATCGTTCACGGTAGCGAGGTTTTCATTGTTTTCAATGGAAATCTTCGCTTTAAAATAATCGTTCCCAGTTACATACAAATTGTTCGGACCAGTTGTTGGATTAAAAACTAATCCGGAAGGTTTTGTGTATTTTTTCGCCACCGCATTATAATTGAAATACAGCGTCTGAAAATACAGATTTGGCGAAAGATTGAAATTGCTATCGTCCTTTCGGTATGCTATGTAATGTTGTTTGAAATCGTCCGGGGTGTTAAGCCAAGTAGCGTGAAGCGACAAAGTGTCCCATTTTTTACTGAACATTTCCGGATAGTCAATGTAAAAGGCGGAACGTTCCATGGGCTGCGTCCCGAATGGGAAAAAAGGTTTGTCTGCCGCAAGGGTTCCAAAATCATTTTTCAACTGCAATTTTTCAGCTTCGGAAACAGAAACTTTTACAGTTACTTTTTTTACTTTTTTCTGAAGCAATTCAGTGTAAAGCTGGTAGCCAATGCTAAATTCCGGTTGTTTTGTTTTTAAAAGAAATCGAAATATAGGTTGCTGCGTGTCAAAATTTTCTTTGTGGATTTCTTTGTTATAGGAAACAATTGCTTTTTCGGTTTTATCGATTTTCAAGCAAAGTTGGACTGTTTTATTTCCAACAACAGAGGTAAAACCATTTGCCGAAGCCGAAATTTTAAAAGGGCCCAACCAACCTTTTTCACCTGTTGCGAAAATATCAATACATTCAATAACCTGTGAAATATTAAAAACTGAAATTGATTTTTCAAGATTGAAAATCACTTGAACAAGACGTTCACCTTCTGCTAAATTTAAAGTTGGCGCTGCGATTGCATAACCCAAATTGGGTGTTTCCAATGGAACCGAAGGTTTAAAATGGATTGGATAACCGAAAGGCAACCAATTTGCATCAGTCTTAAAGGGCTCGCCTTTGCCATCTGCGGAATTTACAACAGGAGCGGCGAAAAGCCCGTTAAACTCATTTGGATTTAAATTGTTGGCTTTTCTATGGTGATAAACACTTTTTATTGCGGCGACCTTTGCTTTGTTGATTACCACTTCCTTGTCGGTTGCGTACTGAATGCGTTTTCCCGAAGCATCTTTTCCGGCCTCCAGTAGCGTGTGTTCATCTACTTTGGATTCAGAAAAATTTTTGGCCAATTCAAAAATTAGATGAACACTATCGGCAACCGGAGCTTTTTTATCAATTTGAAGAATTTCGTTGTAATAGAAATCCAAATGTCTTTTGGTGAGTGCGTTAAAATGCGTTTTGGAAATTTCGAGCAATTTCAGAAAGCAAATAAAAAGCGTTAAGTGCGGGGAGAGGCGGTTTGAAGTTTCAATTTCTGAAAGGAAATTTTTGATTTTATCTTTTTCAATAAAAAATGATTCCCAATTTCCTGAAGGAATTGTAGCATTTTCTACTGAAAAATAATTCACTTCCGAAGCGAAATTGTAGGCAAATTTCATCCAATCTTCCGTTGAAAAATCATTGAGATTCAGATTTTCTGGAAGCATGGCGCTGAGTGACCTTTGGGTTTGTTCGGTTCCCTTATGGTTTATCAAGAATTTATTTTCACAGTTTTTTGCCATTGTTTTTATACTTCGGTGCCTTCTGTTTTATAGAATGGGAATACCATATTTGCCCGTGAATTTGTGATTCGAACCACGTATTCAATATTTATTAAAATCTCGCCACTCAGTTCGTTTGTGGTATCCAGTGACACCGTTTGTGTATCAATTCGCGGTTCGTAATACAGAATTGCGGTTTTTATAAGTTCAATTATATAAGTCTTTAAGGTTACATCCAGCGGCTGAAACAAAAGTTCTTCCAGATTGCAACCGTAATTGGGAAGCATAATCCGTTCTCCCAAACGGGTTGATAAAAGAATTTCCAGACTTTTGTTGATATCAACTATTCCGGCCGTAGTTACCAATTCACCAGTTTTTTTATCAAAATGTGGTGGAAAACTCCATCCTTCCCCTAAAAATATTTCTGATGTATTCATTTTAAATATTTTTTATTTTCAACAATCAATAATCATCCACCAATTTGGACTGTAAATTCTCCCAAAACTATCGTCCCGCCGTGTGCAGTACTGTCTCCCATACGCGCTGCCGGCATTCCCCCAATTAGCACAGATGAAGAACCCAAGATTATTGAATCCGGTGGCCCCGCGCAGGGTGCCATATCACCAACTCTCGCCGCGGGCATTCCGCCAATAAGCACGGTTGGTTCCCCTGCTGGAAGTATTGGTCCGCCAACATGCGGACTTCCGTTTGGATTTACCATTGGGCAAATGTGCATATCGTTTATTCTGGCTGCTGGAGGCATTTTATTGTTAATGGTTAATTGTTAGAAGTTATTTGTTCCAAAATTTCCTCTTTGGGGGTTAGAGGGCTTAATTAATTTGAACCAATGATCCTTTTAAAACTGCTACGGCATTGGTTGAAACTTCGGCTCCGGCGCTCCCTTCAGCTTTAAATTGGGCATTTGCTTTTACATTTATATTCGTTGCTTCAATATTGCAATCACCGGTAGCTTTTATGCTGAAATCTTTTTCGCTTTCCATAGCGATCCCGCCGCTGTCCATTGTAATTTTGTTTGAATTTTCATCTTCAATTTTTATAACCCCGGAATCTTCATCGATGGTCACTTTTTTTCCAGCGGGAGTCTCTATTGTGATGGATTTTTTATCATCGTTGAAAATCAATTTCATTTCGCTACGGGTCACAAATCCTTTTTCGTGATTGTCGTCAGATGCTGTCAAAGGAGCAGGTTTTGCACTACTGTGGAGCATTCCGAGAATTACGGCGTGGTTTGGATCGTCATTTATAAAACCCACAATTACTTCGTCTCCAATTTCAGGAAGAAAGAAGGAGCCTCTGTTGTTGCCAGCATCCAGTGTTGCCACGCGAGTCCAAATGCCTTGTTCGTCATTGTTGATGATTGGTATTTTCACTAAAATTCTATCCTCACCGTCGGGATCTGATTCTAATTGGGAAACTACCCCAATTTGTAATCCGCTCACTGCTGGTATAATTCCTGCAGCTGGTAATTCTGAAACGTCATAGGTTTCGCTGAACCATTTTGGGTTCATTCCGAATTCCGCATCAACGGTCCAATTTCCTTCTGCAATTTCGTGACGTACAGCACTGATGAAAATTTTTCCGTTGAAACGATCGCCTACGCCTTCTAATTTTAAAATCGTCCCTGGTTTTACTGTTGGAATTCCTTGAAACTTTACGCGTCCACGGGTTTTTGAAAGTTGCTGAAAAAGATTTTTAGCGTCGCTCCAATTTTGTAATTGAGTTGAATTGTAATTTCCACCATGTTTCAACTCTAAATTTTCGAGATCGATTACTGTTGCCAAATCTGAAACGGAAATATTTCCATTCAAAGATATTCCCGGGTCATTGGCTTCAGCTTCCACAATTTCCTGCTCGGAAGGATTCCAACCGTAAGCTGTAATTGAGTTGAACTGGTTTCGGGCATCCATTTCGGCGTCGAAATCAAGTATAGTGGAACCAAAAGCTACAGTCTCAATTTCAGTTTGCGAAAAGTCTGGTTTTGAAATGGTAATTTTTCCGTCATCAACAGTGCAAATCTTTCCATTTAATTGGGCGCGCGTCATAATAAAATCCCAATCCGAAGCTCGATATTGAACCATTTCTTTGTTCGTGAAAGTGGTGGCTTCAACATCATTTTCCAAAGAATACTTTCCGATTATTTCTTCAATAATATCGCTATCCTTGCTTTCGTAATAAAAATTGCTTTTTCTGCCAATGGTCATTTTCACGGCTTCATTCCTGCATTCCACAATCAAAATAGAATTGCTCTCACGAATTTTAATGCTGTGTTTTATAATAATTCCTTTGAAAATAGTTGCCTCATCGCTGTGATAACCCGCTTTAATTTCTATATTTTTTCCCGGCACCAAAAAGTCTTCACTGCTCAAACTGAAATTTTGTGAAGCGGCTTCGCCATCAAAAAAAACAATTTGCGCAAAGGGAATGCGGTTGATTTCCTTTTCCACAGAAATATTCTTTACTTGATATGCAGACGAAATTTCAGTGCCCTCAATCAATATTTTGAAGGTCACCAAATCTGCGCTTCTAGAGGTTTCTATGGTTCTACTGTTCGGCATCTTAGGAAACTTTTTCTATTGGGGGGAATTTAATTTGTTGCCCCGGTTTCAATCTTCTGAAATTTGACAGATTATTGGCGGCCGCAACCTGTAAATAATATTTTGAATCGCCATAAATACTGAAAGCCATTAAAGGCAGTGTATCTCCTTCCTTCACAATTCGGATGTGTGTAAGATCGGGGGAATTGTTGTTTTCCTTCGCCAATCTTAAAAGTTCGTCCACAACTCCTTTGAAACTTGCCGTAACCGTGGCGCGAAGTGGAACTCCTTCGGGCGAGAACAATTTGTATTCAACGGACATCTCTGCCAAAATTCCTTTGAAAAGTAGCGTGCCCCAACCAATGATTAAATAATTTGGTTTATGCTCGTCGCCATTGTAATCGAAAACTATTCTTTTGAAACGTTCTATATCAACAACAATTCCTACTCCGAGAGAATTGTCGTGGCCCTTGATTACTCCAGTTCTGTCAAATAGGAATTGAAGATTTAAATCTTCCGGGAGGGATCGAACGTATTTTGGCTGAGTGGCACTCGTACCTTGGCCCTGAGCTTCGGTGTATTCCACCTTGTATTTAAAAGCGTACTTTTCGGGATTCAGCAAAGACGAAAAAACCCCATCACCCACCAATTGGATGAATTTATTATCGCGAAACGCTATAATTTTCAGCTTAGTGAGCTCGCCTTTCATTACCGTTCTTTTTTTCTGGATTCAATATTGAAAACTTCTTCTACGCAGGCTTTTATTAAATCGTCCATTTTGCCGTCCGGTTTTTTGTTTTGGGAGACATTGGATTGATCGCTGCCGTTCACATTTATTTTTATGTGAAGTTCTTTGATTTCTATAGGCATTTTATACGAGTGTAAAATAGTTATAGGCCAATTCTATGGTTTCGATGGTGATTTTGCTTTCTTCAGCATTGAAATCGTCAACGCTCCATTTTACTGGATATACGTGTACAACATTCCACGTTACAAGCGGTTCGTGTTTTTCGTTCAGCAATTTTACCGTGAGATCCAGTGGTTCAAATTGAAAACTTTCAATAGCATTCCTGCACCATTTTATAAGTTCGGAATCGGTGACCATGCCACGTTTCAAAACGAGATTTGGAAATTTGGACCGTACCGGAAACTTATGTCTGAACCTATTTTCGCCTCCTTCGGCAAACTCCTCGGTTTCAATATCTACGGAAAGACCGGAAACCGATTGGAATTGAACGTCCTTTTCCTGGGAGGAAAGTCCGTTGAATTCCACCTTAAAGTGAAAGCTTACCGGAGGATACGCAGTCGCCATTAATCGCCGTTTTGAATTGTTAAACCTTCGTGCGCAATTTCCAGGGTTTCAATCGCCGTTTCATTGCCATCGCCTTTTAAATCGGTGGACTGCACTTTTAGTGGGAAAGCATTTTTTACTTTCCAAACTATTACTGGCGCATGCTCTTCGTTTAGCAATGAAATAGTAATGTCCCGACGTTCAATGGTGTTTAGGCTTACGGTGTTCCACCATTTGTAAAACTCGTTGTCGTTTGCAAACGAACCGCGTTTTAAAGTAATGTTGCTGTATTTCTGCATCCCCGGCATTTTTATTTTGCTGTATTCCGGGCTGGCACCGTGACGGTACTCGATCATTTCAGTTTCTACATCCAGTCCGCTGACTTCGGTAAAACCTATGTTTGTTCCTCCCCAGTCCACTGAGAAATGAAACTTTACTAAAGGATATGTGTTGGCCATTTTTGAAAAAAGTTAAAAGTTAAAAGTTAAAGGTTAAAAGTTAAAGGTTAAATGTTAATCGTTAATGGGTTAATTTGGGATTTGTTAATTCGACGTTTCGAATCCCTAATCCCAGATACCTAATCACGCCTCTTGCATTTTGTGTGAGAATTTCAATATGATGAATTCCGCTGGACGGACTGCTGCCATACCAATTTCAATATTCATAATTCCGTTAAGTATATCGTCTGCGGTCATTGTTTCACCCAAGCCTACGCGTACATAAAATGCTTGTTCGGGTTTGGCTCCGGCAAGTGCTCCGGCGCGCCATTGAAGGATCAAGAAATTCTCAATCATTGCGCGAACTTTTACCCATGTATTTGCATCGTTGGGCTCAAAGACGAACTGGGCGGTAGCTTTGTCAACAGATTCCTCAACCATATTGAAAAAGCGGCGCACGGGAACGTATTTCCATTCGTTGTCATTTCCAGCCAGTGTCCGTGCACCCCAAACCAAAATACCCTTTCCTGTAAAGGAACGAATGGAATTGATGGATTTCCCCGTGGTGTGTACATTCAAATCCTGTTGTGCTTCATGGGTTATTTTTATGGTGGGTTCAACACACGCACTTACAGATTCATTTGCGGGAGCTTTCCAAACACCTCGGTTGCTGTCCACTCGAGCGTAAATTCCTGCAACAGCACTACTGGGCGGAAGGGTTACGTATTGCTGTTCAAGTTCTGCCTTAATTTTATTGTACAAAACAAGATTGAAATCTGTGTCGCTGCTATCGGCAAGTTCGCTTAAGGCTTTTCCGTCATAGGCACCCGTGGTGGTAGTATTTGTTTCATCCGTTTCGTTATGGGCGAGGGTAATATCTGCATCATCATACGCATAGCTATAAACCGTTTTTAGGAAAGGATGATATGCCGCGCCGTATTTGAGCAAATCCACGCCGTTGCCTAAAGACGCGGTGTTGCGGATGTTATCGCTATTATTACCGTATGCGTCTATAATTATAAAGCGATCTTTCAACTTTTGCGCTTGCATCAAAGCACGATTGATCAAAGAATAATAGCTTGCGGTAGTTGAAACTGCCATAGCATCCGGAAAAAGATAGAGCGTTGGTTCGTCATATTTTTCGAGTTCGTCAACTGCTGCAGCAAGAAGCGGCTGGTTCACAACCCCGCTGGTATAGTCTCCAACAGAAGCAATATAGCAGGGCCCACCGCCATTGTCAAAATACATTCGCATTGCATAATACATTACATAAGGGCTAGGTGTAACCACAGCAGTGCTGAATTTTTGGTCCAAAAGCTGGATGGGTGGACCACTATTTATAGTATCTTTAATGGTTACGGTAATGTTTTGCTCATTTCTCGCTTTCCCGAAATACGTTTCGTATTCCAGCAAAGAAACAATGCGAGTTGGTTTGTTCAACAGGCTGTTGCCGTTTTTCTCGGCTTTTTCGGTGTAGCCAATAAAGGCTGGGATTGCTGTTTCCACTTGAGCCACCGATGGTGGAAATTTTGATATTTCCTCCACATAGACCCCAGGTGTTTTGTAAGTAGTTGCCATAGTTTTTGTTATTGGTTAATAAATATTTCTGAAAAGGTTTTAATGATATTTCCGCCGCCGTCCTTTTCAAATATGAGCCGTGATGGAATGGCGGAAGGTCGTTCTTGGCCATCAAAACTGTAACCTATAATACCGTTTTTGGCCAGTGGAAGTTCGTTGGGATCTGTGGAGTGGAGGAGTGTGCTGTCTGAAGCATTGCGATAGTTCCAAATGGTGCTTCGGTTTTTCAGTTGAAGTTTGAAGGTTTCCGGAGTAACAGGGATTGTTCCGTTTACGTTCAAAATATTTCGGGTATTACCGTCGAATGAAACGGTATTGTCGCCTGCCATTTCCAAGGAAATGATTCCGAAGAGACCAATTTTTTCTTTTTCGGAAAGGATTTTCCCTATTTCAGTATAACTGTTTTGGTTGATGGTGAAACCTTCAATGGGCAGGGTAGTGGTTTCTAGATCGATATATTTGAAGGAAACACCTTCCGAAACTGGTTTTTTGTTTGATAAATAATAAGGTATAGTCGGTTTGGAATTAACGGTTGAATAGTTTTCAAAGAGTGAATCTTTCACATAAATCAAAAAGTTGAAGACGGTGGTTTGTGGAAGGCTCACGAATGGTTTATAAGTTCCAGAGTTGGGTGCGGTTTCTTCCGCTTTCGCATAAATGGTAAATCCGAGGGGTATTGGCTTGAAAACGAGTTTGTTTCCTTTAAATAATTCCTGCGTTTCTTCCGAAGGAATTATTTCGCAGAAATCCTCAGAGTTATATTTCCCCAGTTGCTCTTCTTTTAAAGTTGGATTATTGTCAAAAGCTACACTGCCGTCATCCAAAAAATAATGATGGTAAACGTTCACGCTGAACAGTACGCGATATGTGGTGGTGAAGTTCATTAGGTAATGTTGTTTAAGATTCCGGAAATCTCTGTAATTGGCGTGCCTTTATCGGTAAGGGTGTCGCTTTCAATTTTTACAATGCTTATTTTATAGAGTACGCTTGGGAGTGATTTTCCGCCCAAAGTGCCCCAGATATAATTCAATTGCTCAAAAGTTGGGGTAAATAGTTCGGCAATAAAGCGGAATTCTTTTATATTTTCCAACGCTGGAATGGACGGATTTAAAGGAGTATTTGTTTGCGTAAATATTTTTTTTGACTGGAAGAATTCTATAATATAAGAGAGTGCTGTGAGCGAACGTGAATAAGTGCTTCTATTGGCAGAAAACAAAGCAAAAACATTTAGGTTTACGGGTGTGTTTTTATAAATGGTTTCCCCGTTTTTGAATTTTACGTTTGGGTTATTTTTTAAAGCAGTTTCTTCCTCGATGTTTAAAAGGGAAAGAACCACTTTGTCATTCATCGTAGTATTGTCCGGGTCGTCGTGTTTGGATACGTTTTCCAAAACCACCAGATTGCTGTCTGCGGTTTTTAGTTCCAAATATTTTGAAACTTGATCTTTTACTATTTCGAGTGTTTCGTAAATCATTTGTGAGGAACCAATAAGATGTCTGAAACTCAAATTTACCAAAAAACAACGAACTGGGCAACAGTGTTTTACCTAAATTTTTGATAGGTATTCCACTTATTTTTTAATAGGGAAAACCCTTAAAGCGGCACAGGGAAAAACCCTTTTTAAAAAGGGTTTTTCCCTGTTTATTGGCTTACTGAAATAGTTATTTGAATGTTTTCGCTAAATTCGTTCCTTATAGAACCACTAAATCAATTTTAATTATGTCAAAACCATCAAATTGTATTACCGTGGCCGAAGCAAGGCAATTGCAGGACAATTGGGTAGCCACCCGCGCTGTGGACATTGAAAGGGCTATGGGGACTTCTGACACACGAGAGTTTCTTTTCAGTGTTGAAGAGCTTGAACAGTTTTTGAATTATATAAAAGCAGGCTCCATTGGCACTGAAAATCCAGGCATTCGCATTTATTTTGCCGCTTATGATACTGATGCTTCAGACAAAGCGACGGTATTTTTGGCACCAACTTTAGGTATAACCGCTGGAGCCCCCAATAATTATCGTTTGGAACCAATGAATAAATCTATTTCAGGATTTCCTCCTACAAATTATTGATTCAGTGATAGCCGGATTATTGATAAACTTCTTTGAGCTTGTAGCATTTCTTGTTGGAATATACTATTATAGAAAAAATAAATCCCAACCTACTTTCTATTTAGTTTGGTTTCTGGGGATTACTGTTTTTTCTGAGCTTTTTAGTTGGTATGCATATTTTGTAAAGACAGGATTTTTACATTTTTTAAAAGACACTCCATTTGAAACCAATTACTGGTGGGCAAATATTTATTCTTTACTAAGTTATTTATTTTACATAAATTATTTTAAGTGGTATTTATCGTCGAAAAAATCAATCTCAATTCTTAATATTGCTTCTATTGTTTTTTTGGTAGTTAGTCTTTTTGAAATTATTTTTTCAAGTGGCTTCTTCACTCGTTTTATGTCTATTTCCAATATACTCGGAACATTGTTTGTTTTTTTAAGTATATCGGTTTACTATTTGGAATTACTTAAAAGTGATCAAATTCTGCAAGTGCAAAGAACCTTGCCATTCTACGTGTCTATTGGGGCATTGATTTTTCATCTCTCTTCAACCCCATTATTTATTTATAGCTCCTATTACAGCAATTCCATTGACCCGGGTTTTGTTAGGTTATACAGACTGATTATCTTTGGTATCAACTTTTTGCTATATTCCATTTATATTGCTGGCTTTTTAATATGCTTACGGACAAAGGACCCTTACTTCCACAAGAAAAACTTTTAATAATTTACTTTATTGCGGTACTGTTATTCTTCGCGGTCTTTGCAATTGTGTTCGTTATCGCCTTTCAGCGCCGAAAAAATAAGTTCCTCATAGAACGCTATGAAGCAGAGAAGCGCTACCAAAGGGAACTTGCAGATTCACAAATTGAAATCCAAGAACAAACATTGAAAAACATTGCGTGGGAACTGCACGACAATGTGGGCCAGTTGCTTTCCGTTGCCAATATCCAGCTGAACGTATTGATGAATTCTGCGCCCGAATCATTTCATAGCCAAATAAAGGAAACAAAGGAAGTGGTGCAGGAAAGCGTACAGGAAATACGCTCTCTTTCCAAAGTTCTCAATAACGACGTAGTCCTTAAAAATGGACTTATCGCTTCATTACAAGTGGAACTGGACCGTTTTAAGCGTTTGAACTATCTGGATGCTTCTCTGAAAATAAGCGGAGACATTGTACCGTTGAGCAGTGCCAGCGAAATTATCATCTTTCGAATCCTGCAGGAATCCCTATCGAACGTCATCAAACACGCAAGAGCATCAAAATTATTCGTACATTTAGAATATAAAGAAAGAACGCTGGAAATATCTACCTTAGATGATGGAGTGGGTTTTGATATTTCACAAAAAACAGACAGTTCGGGTATGGAAACCATGAGAAGTCGTGCAGATTTACTGCATGCAGACTTTTCAATAACGTCTGAAATTGGCAAGGGTACTCAGTTGTTTTTAAAGTACCCGTATAAAAGCAAATGATGAGTAAAGGAAAAAAACATACTGTTGCCATTGTTGATGACCATTCGCTTTTTGCAGGTTCACTGGAAAAGTTGATCAATACTTTTCCTGATTTTGAAGTGCTATTCCATGCTAAAAATGGCCAAGAATTGCAAAATATTTTAGCCGAGAAAAATGCTGATCCAGAAATCATTTTACTAGATATCAATATGCCCGTGATGAACGGTTTTGAAACCGCGGAATGGCTTTCAGAAAATCATTCGAGGATAAAAATCATGGCTCTATCTATGGAAGATGATGAACATATAATCCTTAAAATGCTTCGGAGAGGTGCAAGGGGCTATTTGTTGAAAGACATCCATCCCGAAATTCTGAACACCGCACTGCACGAGTTGATAGATAAAGGATATTATCATTCTGAAAAAGTTTCGGAAACACTTTTAAATTCCCTAAGTTCCGATGAAGAAGGAATACTTCTGAATTTTAAGGAAAATGAACTCACTTTCATTGAGCTGGCGTGTTCCGAAATGACTTATAAGGAAATTGCTGAAATAATGAAACTTAGCCCCAAAACCATTGATGGTTATCGGCAGGATCTTTTCAAACGGCTTAAACTAAAAAATAGGGTGGGGTTGGTGATCTTCGCTTTAAAAAAGAATTTGATAAAGCTTTAATTGCAGGTATTCCAAATCGGATCATCCGGAGCGGATGCATTAATGATGATTTCCTCTTTTTGAACCGGATGGATCAACGTTAATCTTTTTGCGTGAAGATGAATACTTCCATCGGCATTGCTTCGGTCAAAACCGTATTTCAAATCTCCTTTTATTGGGCTGCCAATGGCTGAAAGCTGCGACCGGATTTGGTGGTGTCTTCCGGTTTCCAAAACAATTTCCAACAAATAATAATTGTCCAGTTTTTTCAGAAGTTTATAGTGAAGCACTGCTTTTTTGCTGTCCGGCACTTCTTTAATGTGGGCGTAACTTTTGTTTTGCTTCGGGTTTCTTTTTAAATAATGCGTCAATGAATCCTCCGACTTTGGAGGCATATTTTTCACGATTGCCCAATATATTTTTTCAGTTTCCCTTTCGGAAAACATTTTGTTCAACCGCGCCAACGCTTTTGAGGTTCTCGCAAAAACCACAATCCCGCTGGTAGGGCGATCCAAACGGTGCACAACACCCAAAAAGACTGCGCCGGGTTTGTTGTATTTTTCGGCAATGTATTCCTTCACGACTTCAGAAAGTGGCGCATCGCCCGTTTTGTCGCCCTGCACAATATCGCCCGGGCGTTTGTTTACTACAATCAGATGATTGTCTTCAAACAAAACCTGAAGATTGTCCTTGGTGCTATGGGTTTTTGGGTTGATGAGTTTTTTTGAAATTTGATTTTTGATTATTTATTTGGAATTTGGTACTTGAAATTTGGAATTTCCCCTTTAATATTGTTCGCTATCATTCGGAAAATCTCCACTCTTCACATCGGCACTGTATTGACTGAAAGCGTTTTTCATTTCGGTATATAAATCCAGATACCTTCGAAGAAAACGTGGATTGAATTCGTGCGTCATTCCAACCATATCATGCGTTACCAAAACTTGGCCGTCCACACCATTTCCGGCACCGATGCCTATTACGGGAATGCTTATTTTTCCAGCAACTTCCTTGGCGAGTTTAGCGGGAACTTTTTCTAAAACTACAGCGAAGCAGCCTGCTTTTTCGAGCAAAATGGCATCTTCAATCAGTTTTTCGGCTTCATCTTCCTCTTTGGCGCGCACGGTGTAGGTCCCGAATTTATAAATGGATTGTGGCGTAAGCCCCAAATGGCCCATCACGGGAATTCCTGCATTCAAAATTCTTTTTATGGATTCTTTTATTTCGGCTCCACCTTCCATTTTTACAGCGTGTCCACCGCTTTCTTTCATAATCCGTATTGCTGAACGAAGTGCTTCTTTTGGGTCGCTTTGGTAGCTTCCGAAAGGTAAATCTACCACCACCAAACTACGTTCAATACCACGGACCACCGAGGCTGCATGATAGATCATTTGGTCGAGGGTGATTGGCAAAGTTGTTTCGTGGCCCGCCATTACATTACTGGCCGAATCGCCCACCAAAATCACATCTATCCCCGCACTGTCTAAAATCTTTGCCATCGTGAAATCATAAGCCGTAAGCATGGAGATTTTCTCGCCTTTCTTTTTCATATCCACCAAGGTTTTGGTGGTAATTCGCTTGTATTCTTTTTTTGCTGTGCTCATAATGGATTTGAATTAAATGGTAAAAGTAAGGATTTGCGATTTACGATTTCGGATTTACGATTGTTGATTTCCTCTTTGGGGCCAGGGGGCTTAGCAATCACTAATATTGACCTGTACCGCCAAACCGCCCTCACTGGTTTCCTTATATTTTGAAGTCATATCTTTTGCGGTTTCCCACATGGTTGCAATAACTTTATCCAAAGGGACTTTCGCTTTTGAAGGGTCGCTGTCAAGAGCTATTTCGCAAGCGTTTATTGCTTTTATGGCGCCCATTGCATTGCGTTCTATGCACGGAATTTGCACCAAGCCGGCAATGGGGTCGCAGGTCAAGCCCAGGTGGTGCTCCATGGCTATTTCACTGGCCATTAAACATTGTTCGGGAGTTCCGCCCATCAACTCGCAAAGCGCGCCAGCAGCCATTGAAGATGAAACTCCAATCTCTGCTTGGCAACCGCCCATTGCTGCTGAAATGGTAGCGCCTTTTTTGAAAATACTCCCTATCTCGCCCGAAGTGAGCAAAAATTTTCGCACATCCTCAAAGTTGGCATCGTGGTTTTCAATCACCATATAATACATCATCACGGCAGGAATTACGCCAGCACTTCCGTTGGTAGGTGCTGTAACTACACGGCCCAGCGAAGCATTCACTTCATTTACGGCCAAGGCGAAACACGACACCCATTTCAAAATTTGACGAAATTTTACTTCTGTATTTCTAATGGCATCAATCCATTCTTCAGCATTGGTATATTTGGGGTTGGCAATTAGGTTTTTATTCATTTCAAAAGCTCTTCGGGTAACGTTCAGTCCACCGGGCAATGTGCCTTCGGTATGGGCGCCAACGTACATAGAATCGAGCATCACGTCCCAAATTTTCTTTAGGCCATCGTTTATTTCAGCTTCGCTTCTGAGAGATTTTTCATTTTCGAGCACTATTTCCCAAATGTTTTTTCCTTCGGCTTTGCAATATGCCAAGAGTTCGGTTCCTTTTTCAATAGGGAAGGGGAATTGCTCAAATTTTGCCTGTTTAATTTTTTTGGTTTTCCGTTCTTTTTTCACTGTAAATCCACCGCCAATGGAGTAAAAAGTAGAAGATTTTTTAGAGCCGTCTTTCAAAGTTGCATTAAAAGTCATTCCGTTGGGATGAAACTCCAAAAACTTACGGTTGAAGATGATGCTTTGCTTCGGAAAAAAGGGAACATCCAATTCGCCGTTGAGCTTCAATTTATTTTCGGAAGTGATAAAATCTATTTCCTTTACAATGTTTTCAATAGGAAAAGTTACAGGGTCGAAGCCCGAAAGGCCTAGCATTACTGCAATATCAGTAGCGTGGCCTCTTCCGGTGAGCGAGAGGGAACCGTACAGGTCCACTGAAATTTCCGCTACATCTTCAAATTGATTATTCTCTTTCAGTTCACCAATCCATCGCATGGCTGCGCGCCACGGCCCCAAAGTGTGGGAACTTGAAGGTCCCACCCCGATTTTCAACATATCAAAAACGCTGATACTTTCCATTCAAAATAATTTTGAAAACAAATATAGCCATAAAACTGTGCAAGAATTAACTACGGTTAAAAAAGAACCACCGTTAGGGCAATCTCTTTGGGGCGAGCAGTTTTTCGCTTGTGATTTCTCCCTGCGCCAAAATTTTCGTGATAGGCTACTGAAATCTATAACCAGTGCCCAAATTGATGCGAAGCCCAAAGCCGACATTGAAATAATTGACACCATTAAAGGTATCTTCCAGCTCCGAAGGCACGTCAATATTCATAAAATCGTGGCGAAGTTCTGGGGCAACATAAACCGAAATGTAATTTGCCAACTTGTAACTCACTTCGGGCCTTAGCCAAAGTGCGGTGCCACTGTCTTCAAAAGAATCGCCCAAGCCTCTATTGAAATAGCCGGAATAGCCTACGCCCAAACCGATGGAAAGATCAAATTTTTGGACTTGCTTTTCATATCCAACCACGCCTCCAAGTACTAAATTGTTCATTCTATCATAGTTGCCCACAAGCTCGGGGTCAGTTACTTTTCCAAAAAAGAAACTCATTGCCGGACCTACGTAAAAGTGCCCCAAAATGTTAAGTTTCAGTTGTACCTGTGCGCCTGTTTTTAGGTCCATTCCGTCATTTACAAAATTATGGACAAAGGAAATAGGCACATATGCGCCCACGGTAATGCTCCCTACTTTGCTGCCGGAATTTTGTTGTTCTTGGTTTATATTTTTTTCGTTTTCTGTTTGCTGTGCGAAGGAAACTGCGGAAAAAAGCAGGGCGATACTAAGCGTTTTAATATTCAAAAACATAGGTAGTTGGGGGGTTTGTTACTGGAATTTCAATAGTTTGTGCAGGACCATTATTGAGTTCGTATTCAAAAATTGCAAAGGTGCCCAAAATACTTTCGCGGTTTATTGTACGGTTTTCGGAAGTTGGATTGTAATTGCCATTTTCGGATTGGTCCAACTCACAAAAATCATTTCCATTGGCATTAAAGGGAAGGTTGCAGATATTTGATGTATAGGAAAGTGTATATTTCAAATAATTGTCATCTCCCGATAGGTTTTTCAGAAAAAGTGAAAACGTTCCTACTCCATTAAGAGTTACTGTTCCCAAATCGATTAATAAATCGCGATTGGCCACTCCGGAAGAGTAGATTTTGCTGGAATAATCGGAATTTTCGTTCTCAAGACTGAAGGGATCAGCTATATTAATGAGCACCTTTAGAGGCTTGTCGTTGGCGTTTAACGATGTAAACTGAAAATCCCCCACAGCATCAGAAGTTGCGCTGGCCAAAGTTTTGTAAACAGCATTGGTATGTATAGAAATGTTTTGAAGTGGATTGCCATTTTGGTCCACTATTTTGCCCTTTACCAAAAGGCGCTCATTGCTGGAAATATCCAATCTTTCAACACAGCTTGTGGCAGACAGTACTACTGAAAACATCAGTATTTTATAGAAATAACTTTTCATTTTTTATAACTTTTAACGAAACAAGAATACATAAAATAGCAAAATCTACCTCTTGGAAAATGCTAAAGTTTTTATTTTCCGATTTGAAAGTATTCTTTATATTGCAAAAAAATAATTTACGGATGAAAAATATATTACTCTTCTTAGTTTTAAGCATAAGTTCCCTTTCCATTTTTGGACAACAGATTCAAATATACCAGCAGTTTAATGGTCGTTATAATTATACCGCTATTGGTAATACACTCAATCAATCTGAAAACCAAAACCCTTCTTGTACCATACTTACCGAAAGCAGTGCGACCCTAACTTTAGGATCAGGCCAAACCTTGGTTTCGGCAAAATTATATTGGTCTGGTTCTGCCTTGGGCGATTTTGATGTGAAATTGAACGGAAATGATATAACTGCCCAAAGAACATTTTCGCTTGTGTACAGCGGATTACCATATTTTGCTGCCTATGCAGATGTTACCTCCATTGTTGAAGCGAATGGCAATGGCACTTACACTTTTTCTGATATGGATATTACAGCAACACTACAAAATTATTGTACGGGTGGTACTAATTATGGTGGTTGGTCCATTATTATTATTTATGAAGATCCGGCGCTTTTATGGACCCAAGTTTCCTTGTTTGATGGTTTGGAAGCTGTTTCGTCAACCCAAAATTCACTTGATATTATCCTTACAAATATTGATGTAGTTAGTGATGTATTATCAAAAATTGGCTTTTTGGCTTGGGAAGGAGATGCTGCAATAGCCAACGGCGAAAGTTTAAAGATTAATAATAACATAGTTGGTAATCTCCCATTAAACCAGCCTAATAACGCCTTTAATAGTACAAATAGTTATACAAATTCAAGCAGTCTTTATAATATGGATTTGGATTTTTATGACTTAACTGGCCTAATACAGCCCGGCGATACGCAAATAGATATACAACTCACTTCGCAACAGGATTTTATTATGGTAAATAATATTATAACTGCTGTAAATTCAGAACTGCCCGATCCTACTATTGTAATAAATGGCGCCGTAGCTTTTCCGCAACAAGACCAAATACAAATAACGTATACGGTTAGTAATGTAAATAGTACCGCCTTGTTACCTGCAAACACTCCTATTACTTTTTACGCAGATGGTATTGAGTTTGGAGAAACACAAACCAATCAAATTGTGCCTATTGGAGGAACGCTCACAGAAGTCGCAACCTTAGCGTTGCCTTCTGGTACGCCTTCAAATTTTACATTGAAAGCTACAATTAATGCCGATGGAACTATTCCGGAAACCGACGGAACAAACAATGATTATGAACTTCAAATTACAATTTCGCCCATAACGGTAAACGAAACTCCTGACGCATTGCAAGTGTGCGATACTGATAACGATGGTTTTTCCCAATTTACTTTGCACAATGCCGATGCCGATATTACACTTGGCGATCCAAGCTTAACAACTACCTATCATTTTACGCTTTTAGACGCAGAGAACGGCCTTAATGAACTTCAAGATCCGTATGTAAACAACAATCCGTTTAATGATGAAGTTTTTGCCAGAATAGTGAATGCAGACGGAAGTAGTTTTGCGGTAGTTACTTTGCCATTAATTGTCAATGAGCAACCTCCAATTATAGCTCCCATAACACTATTTATAAACGAAGGCGATGGCGACGGCTTTGCCATTTTCGACCTAACAATAAAGATTCCCGAAATTTTGAATGGACTGAACCCTTCAGATTATGCGGTACTTTTCTATGAAACACTTGCCGATGCAGAAAATAATATAAACTCCATTGCTAATCCTTCGGCTTATGGAAATGTTACCAACCCACAAACAATTTATGTTCGGGTTGAAAACTTAAATTCGGGTTGTTACGCAATTACTTCCTTTGAAATTGAAACAGACCGAACTATTTCTGTAGGTTCTTTTGCTTTTAAAGATTTAAGTATTACTCCAAATCCAACCTCCGAAAGTTTTACCGTTCAATCCTCACAATTGATTTCAGAAATAGCTATTTCGCTTTACGATATTCAAGGAAAACTATTGTTTTCTGAAAAAATGCTTCCACAAAACGGAAAGTTGACGATGGATGTTTCGTCTTTTGAAAATGGAATTTATTTTGTGAAGATTTCTTCGGAAGGAAATACTGTCATTAAAAAATTGATTAAAAACTAATTTGCAACGATAATACTAACGACTCCCACTAAAAACTACCCACTTAATTCATAAACCTTTCTAAAAAGCTTCCCCAACCCGGGAAGCTTTTTTACATTTAACCAACTATAAACCATTCATTATGAAAAAGTTGATTTTAATACTTACAGTTGTGCTTTCCCTTTTCGCCTGTAAAAACGATAAAAAAGCAAACTCCGAAAACAGTATGGAAGACACACGTGTTGAAGGATTGGAAGTAGATTCTACGAAGACTTCTGCAACAAAAGAGGCTGAAAAACCCAAGGAATTTCCTGCGCCACTTCAAGCTGTTTTTACTGCCCATGGCGGATTAGACCAGTGGAAAAAGATGAACAATCTCTGTTTTGAGATGAAAGGGAAAAATGGCGAGGAAACCCACACCGTTTCACTGCCAGACCGAAAAACAAAAATAGAGTCCAAGAATTGGTCCATAGGCTATGACAGCAAAGGCGTTTGGCTGTTAAAGCACGATTTGGGTTATGAGGGCAACCCAGTTTTCTATCACAATTTGATGTTTTATTTTTATGCAATGCCGTTCATAATTGCAGATCCGGGAACCAATTATGCTGCAGTAGAACCTACTGAGTTGGACGGGAAAATGTACAACGGTTTTAAAGTTGCGTATAATGATGGCGTGGGCGATTCTTCTGACGATGAATATATTTTATATTTTGATCCAGAAACCAACAAAATGGCTTGGTTGGCATACACGGTAACGTTTAAGGAACAAAAGAAAAGCAATGACTGGCATTATATAAAATACGACAAATGGCAAGAGGTGAACGGTCTGTTGCTACCTAAAAAATTGGTTTGGTTCAAAGTGGAAAACGGCAAACCGAAAGGAAAAATGATGGACATTAAATTTGATAAAGTTACTGCTACTGAAACAATGCTCGATGCCTCTGTATTTGCAAAACCTTCACAGGCACAATATGTGAAATAGTTTTTAGTGGGTAGTCTATAGAGGGTAGTCTTTGAGGGTAGTCTTTAGTGGGTAGTTTTTAGAGGGGAGAGGTGTGAGCTTTTCGATTTCAATTTCACAAAGGTTTATCTTTATAATAATTCACCACCAGCGCTACCATATAATCATAGCTCATAATGCCGCGGCTCTGGTTGTTTGCTTTTAAAAAGTTGTCCCAGAATATTTTTGAGAAATCCTCAAAAGGATTTTGGTAGCTGTCCCAAAAATCTCGCATCTCCTTATAACTTTCCAGAATTCCGGGGTTAATGGTTGTTAAAATCTCCTCATATTTGGCCTCGTCGCGGCGCGCCACTTCATTGATCAAATAGCGCAAGGTAAAAATATACCCAACGTATTGCATATATGGGTCGTCATTGTGCAGCGTGGAAAGCGTAGCCAAAAAGTTGGCCTCGTTTTCGGCGGCATAGCCTATTTGGTGCGCTTCTTCGTGGCAGGCAACTACTGGAAATTTATAAGTTTTCATCAAATTGTTTACCTGTGCCTCGCCCGAAAACGGATTCAAATAACCACTGTAGCCCATATAAGTAAGTCCCAAACTCCAGCCACTTTTTTTGATGCTCCGAGGTGATAATGCAAGTTGCGGAAATTCCTTTTCAAGATTTTTATAACCGCTCAAGGTTTTTTTCAACATTTCTTTATGTGTATAGGGCAGTTCTATTTTCACACTGTCCGCAAAACCCAGTTCACGGTGCAGGGCGTTGCTTTTTTCAATAAAACGTTGGGTGGTTTCCAGTAGTTGCTCCGTCGTGTAATCATTCGCCAACTTCAAGGATTTATGCAGCGGAAGCCTATAATAATTAAAACCCCAAAGCACGTGGAACATAAAATACACAACCGAAACGGCTGCCAGTATATCTACAAAAAAACTCACTTGGTCGTTACGAAGCCTTTTCACATTTTTATGCAACCACCTAATGGCCACGATGGTTATGAGCAAATAAAACAAATCGCCGACCGAAAAAGGAACCCATCCAAAAAGATATCGTGAAATTTTTGAAATCCATGGATAGACACCGAGGCTGTAATATTTTTCCACAAATTCAGGGAAATGCTTCAAAACCTGAAGTGCAATTATCTGCACAATAAGAAATAAAGTGAGAAATGCGGAGGTTCGTTTTTGCATAATCCAAACTTACGAAGGAATTCTTTCTCCACATAATTTTTATAGCGGTTACAAAACCGTAAATTTGCGAAAATGTGGCCACGAATACACGAATGTTATTTTTTTATAGTATTTCGAAGAAATACTGCGCACAGAAAACACAATTTTTCGTGAATTCGCGGCGAAAATTTTTCAAAATAAAAATCCACAAGCTATGAACGAAGAAATAAGAAACCTCAACCCCAAAGTACTTTGGAACAAATTTGCAGACCTGAACGCCGTGCCGCGCCCTTCGAAAAAGGAAGAACGCGTTATTGCATTTATGAAAGACTTCGGAAAAAGCCTCGGTTTGGAAACTATGGAAGACGAAGTGGGCAACGTAATAATCCGCAAACCCGCCACCAAAGGATTGGAAGACCGAAAAACTGTGGTTTTGCAAAGCCATTTGGATATGGTGCACCAAAAAAACAACGATACCGATTTCAATTTTGATGCACAGGGAATCAAAATGTATGTTGATGGCGATTGGGTTCGTGCAAAAGGAACAACATTGGGTGCTGATAACGGTATAGGCGTAGCAACCATAATGGCCATTCTTGAAAGCAACATAATTGAGCATCCAGCTCTTGAAGCACTTTTCACCATAGATGAAGAAACCGGATTGACGGGCGCCAAAGGATTGAAAGGTGGTTTGTTGAAAGGCGATATTCTGCTGAATCTGGACACCGAAGAAGATGATGAAATAGGAGTAGGTTGTGCCGGTGGAGTAGATGTTACCGCAACAGGAGCATATAATGAAATTGAAGCACCAAAAAACTCCGCAACTTTCATCATTAAATTGAAAGGCTTAAACGGCGGCCACAGCGGGATGGACATCATCAAAGGTTTGGGCAACGCCAACAAAATGATGAACCGTTTGCTTTTTGCTACTAATGATTTTATGAAGTTAGCAAAGCTTGAGGGCGGAAGTCTTCGCAACGCAATTCCGCGTGAAAGCGTGGCGCAAGTTGTGGTTTCTTCCGAAGCCATGCCTGCCGGCAGGCAGGAAAAATTTCTTACTGAATTTGAAAAAATGAAGAAAGCGATTCTTGACGAATACAAATCTTTGGAACCCAATCTTTCAATCACAGCTGAAAAGAGCGATGAAAATTTCACAAAAGTGATGACAGGCGATGATCAAACAACCTTTTTGAAGGCGATGAACGCCGCGCATAATGGTGTTTACCGAATGAGCCCAGATATTGAAGATTTGGTAGAAACTTCAAACAACATCTCGAAAGTTTCGGTTGCCAACGGAAAAATAAAAGTTGAATGTTTAACCCGAAGTTCCGTAGAATCTTCCAAAGAAGTTTTGGCAAACGCGCTGACCTCTACTTTTGAACTTGCTGGTTACAAAGTAAATCTTGCGGGAGATTATCCAGGTTGGGCGCCAAATATGGACAGCCCAATTTTAAAGGTTTTAGACAATCTTTATCAAAAGATGAATGGCGAAAAAGCCAACGTAGCTGCGTGTCACGCTGGACTGGAATGTGGAATCTTGGGCCAGAATTACCCAGAAATGGATATGATTTCCTTTGGACCCACCATAAAAGGAGCCCATTCACCCGATGAGCGCGCAAGTATTTCATCTGCCCAAAAGTATTGGAAGTTTGTATTGGAAATTTTAAAGAACATCCCGAAGAAATAGACCCACGAAGCACGACCGCTTCGCTGCACGAATGACGACAGATTCGGACATTGTGAATGTTGTGTAAATTTAAAAGAAATAGACCCACGACTGCTTCGATACACGACTAAAAAGAACCAAGACAAATAGACTATTCTTGGAGTTTTGTTAGATTAATATTAATGATGCTAAAGAGATTAGTGAAATTTTTATTCTTTGAATGAATTTTACAAAACTCAAACTAAATAACAATTTGTCGTGGGTCATTTAAGTCGTGACTCTTGTTTCCCTTTAGTCGTGGTTCGTGGTTCCATTTTAAATCGTGTTTAAAAAAAAAAGAGGAACCAATTTAAAACTGGTTCCTCTTTTTGTATTCTAAAAACAAGAATTATTTTACTATCTCAACAATTTCAAGGTTGAAAATCAATTCAGAATCTGGAGGGATTACGCCCGGGATTCCTCTTTTGCCATACGCCAAATGCGATGGGATAAAGATGGTGGCTTTGTCGCCAACTTTCATATTCAACAACCCTTCGCGAAAACCGGGAATAAGTTGGGCATCCTTGCTGTAATCAGTAGGAACGGGAGTGTACTGCCCAGCCGCATTGCGCATCTCGTCAACCATTTCAAACTTTTCAGCGTTTGACAATATGTTTGAATCAAACATATGGCCATCGGCAAGATAGCCCGCGTAGTTCATCATAATCTTGTCGCCTTCCTTGGGTTGTGGACCGCTTCCTTTTTCATTAAAGTAAATTTTAATGCCTGAAGGAAGTGAATCTGCCTTTGCTCTAATGGCATTGAGCTCTTCAGCTTGCGTAGCCGCTACTTTATTGACGCGCTCTTCTTTTTCTTTCTTTTCTTTTTCAAGCTTGCCCATTTCCTCGGTGAAATAAGGAATTTTAATATCACCTTTGTTGATAATGTTTACTTTTTCAATAATAACGGGCACTTTTGGTTTGTCGCCTGGTTTTTCGGTTTCCATCTTTCCGATTGAATCCACAACTTCCTGTCCTTTAACAATTTCGCCAAAAATGGTGTGGCGGCCGTCCAACCACGGAGTTTCTTTCAAAGTAATAAAAAACTGGCTTCCATTGGTGCCTGGGCCAGAATTTGCCATAGCCAAAAGTCCTTTTTTGTCAAAACGGATCGTGTCAGTAATTTCGTCAGGAAAAGCATATCCCGGACTTCCGGAGCCATCGCCTTTTGGATCGCCACCTTGGATCATAAAATCCTTGATAATACGGTGGAAGGTAAGTCCATCATAAAAACGTTTGCCTTTGTAAAGTGAATCTACCATGCCGTTGGTTCCTTCGGCAAGGGCAACGAAGTTTGAAACCGTAAGCGGCGCGCTTTCGTTTTTAAGTTTGGCAACAAAAGTTCCTTTGTTGGTAACAAATTCAGCATATACGCCATCTTTAAGGTCTGGATATTTTTCCTGACAAGAGGCGAATGCAAGCGTAAGAAATAAAAATAGAAATGTTAGTTTTTTCATGTTTTTGTTTAAATTAATTTTTGTTTGATTGTTCAATTGAATGTAAAGTTACAGTGCTCTGCACGGGAATGTTGGTGCCAAGTTTTTCTTCAATCCCGTAATAGCCAAAGGCTTTATAGGAAGGAAAAAGGAAGGTTACTGTTTCGCCTTCCCTCATAAGTTTTATGCCTTCGCGAACGCCAGAAATAAGGTCCTGGTTGCTTTGGTCCACTTTGTATTGTTGCAGGCCGTTTTCTTTTTCTGACAGAATTACGTCACCGTTTAGGTCTTTAATATCGTAGGTAAATTTTACCACATCGCCCAAATCTGGCTTTTCAGTAGTGGCGGTATCTTTTATATTATAGTAGTACCAAAACCCGTTTTCGGAAGAAATATAATCGTTTGCAGAGTCTTTGGCGATGATTTTTTCAATATAATCTTTCTCTTCGTCGTATATTAATTTATTCCGCTCAGCAGATTCCTTTATGAAAGTTCCCGAGTGACTTTGCAGCGGGTGTCTGGCTTCAGGGCTTTTGCAAGAAACAATCAAGCCCGAAAAAAGTAAAATATAAACCAGCTTATGAAGCATTTGTGAGTTCATTTTTATAACGTGGCAAGATACTAATAAATTCGTTTATGGTATTGTTAAGAGATTGCGAACTTTTTCCACCGGCAGCGTTTATGTGGCCACCGCCGCTGTAATGGTTGCGGGCAAAATCGTTAACCGAGAAATTACCGATGCTTCGGAAGGAAATCTTCACAATATTTTCCTGTTTGTTCTCAATGAAAATTGCTGCAAAAACAATTCCTTTCACCGAAAGTGCATAGTTCACAAAACCTTCGGTATCGCCTTTTTTGAAGTTGTGGTCGTCCAGTTCTTTTTGGGTCAGCGTGATATATGCCGTGTTGAATTCGGGCATTATGTTCAAATTGTTCAGCGCAACGCCCAACAGTTTCATCCGTTCGGGGCTGTTGGTGTCGTACACATTTTGGTTTATTATAGCACTTTCTGCACCAGCTTCTATCAATTTTGCTGCAACTCTGTGTGTAGTTGGGCTAGTGGTGGAGAAACGAAACGAGCCTGTATCAGTCATAATACCAGTAAAAAGATTGACGGCAATTTCTTTTGAAAGCTTTCCAGCTTCGCCCAAGGCTTCCATAAAATGAAAAACCATTTCGGAGGTGGAACTCATTTTTACATCGCTGTATGTTGCTACTGCATAATCTGCCGGTTGTTGGTGATGGTCTATCATCACAAATTTGGCTGAAACATTTTCCAAAACTGTTTGCATATCGCCAACCCTGTCCAAACTGTTGAAATCCAACGTAAAAATTAAATCTGCAGCTTCAATTTGTTGCGCGCTTTTTTGTGTTTCTCTTTCGTGAATAAGCACTTCTTCGGCACCGGGCAGCCATTTCAGAAAATCGGGGAAATCATTCGGCATGATTACCGTGACATTGTGCCCCAAATTTTTCAGAAAAAAAGAAAGTCCCAAACACGAGCCAACCGCGTCGCCATCGGGATTTTTATGGCCAACAATCACCACTTTTTGTGGCGTAGCGAGCAGTTTTTTAACAATTTGGGTAGTTTCTTTATTCATAGGGCGCGAAGATACGATAAAGCCCCTTAACCCCAAAAAGGGAATTGCGCTGTTAGCAATTAAAACTTTGCGAAACATTCCGTAAATACTTGCATTTCATATTCAAATAGTTATTTTTGCCGAAATTTTAAAATACACAATGAGAACAGACAGAACATTCACAATGTTAAAGCCAGATGCGGTTGAAAAAGGACATATCGGCGCCATTCTTGAAAAAATAAATGCTTCCGGTTTTAGGATTGTGGCGTTGAAACTTACCCACATGACCACTCAGGATGCGCAAGCATTTTATGCGGTTCACAGTGCGCGCCCTTTTTATGGCGAATTGGTAGAATATATGACTCGCGGTCCAATCGTTGCAGCAATTCTTGAAAAAGAGAATGCTGTGGAGGATTTCCGTACTTTGATCGGTGCTACCAACCCAGCAGATGCTGCTAATGGTACCATCCGTAAATTATATGCAGCTTCCATTGGCGAAAACGCCGTTCATGGCAGTGATAGCGATGAAAATGCAGCTATTGAAGGTGCTTTCCATTTTGCTGGACGCGAAATGTTTTAAGCATTTACGAGATATTTTTACTAAAAACGCCTTCCAGATTGGAGGGCGTTTTTTATAAATGCTTTTCATATTTTAAAATTCTTTCTTCCAATACTCTCTCCAATTCTTCGATGGAAATAAATTCAGCTGTGTCTTTATTAATTTCTTCAAATTGTTTTGAAATGCTAATTTCAAGTTTAAGGGTTTTCATTGATTTTTTTATTTCAAATTTACGACTATTTGGAATATTCTCTTCTCCAGAGGATGTTTTTACCCTTTGATTAATTTTTTACTTGCAATCATATTGCCTTCCTTCAGAAGTTTGATAAAATAAATGCCTTCGGAAATGTTTGGGAGGGAAATGGTATTGTTTTCCTTTAAATCATTTTCGGCATATATTTTCTTTCCAGTCATGTCAACAATTTCCAATGAAAGGCCTTGGGTATTTGTTGAATTGATTTTAAGGTTGAATTTGCCGTTGGTTGAAGGGTTTGGGTAAATTGTGAAAGCATTGTTTTTATTGAATCCCTCTACACCAGCGGATTCATAAGGTGTCTTTAAAATGTGCCCTGCCAGCAGGACGTAAATAACTTCTTCGGAAGCAAATTTAATTTTTCCACATCCGAAAGTGGCGTTGCAGTTTGCGGCATTGGTTAGCTCGTCATAGCTATTTTCCCAGTTTTCACCACTGTTTATTGTTTTAGATACAGTCACATAACATTCATCACATAAGCAAGCCTCAGTTGAAATTTCAAATCCTTTTTCATCATTTACGAAAGCAAAATCGATTGCTCCTGATAAGATATTTGTGAAGTGTTCAGTCCAATTTATATTATCATTCGATTTATAAAACTTTTCGGCCGAATATGTAAAATCATCCCAATATGTGGAAGTTCCATTTAGTATATATACATAATTTTCAGTAATTGAAATCGAAAACAAATCATCAGTAGTAGGAATGGCAAGCTGTTCCCAATCTGCCCCTCCATTTTCGGTGTAAAATAATACTCCATTATCTCCAGCTATATAGCCAATGTTTTCATCCTTGAATTTTACACTGTTCAATCGTTCCGAAGACAAGATATTGTTCAAAATCCAAATATTTCCACCGTCGGTGGAATGTAGTATAACACCATTGTTCCCAACCGTCCAAACGCTGTTTGGGGCATTCACAGTTACGGAAATTAATGCTTCGGAAGTATTGGAAGCAAGTTCGGTCCATGTTTGTCCGGCGTTTGCGGTTTTTATAATTTTTCCTTTATCCCCCACAGCGTAGCCATTATTGGGGCCATCAAAGGCTAGGTCGAGGAAAATTTCATTCACACCACTATCAAATTGCGCCCAGTTTTCCCCACCGTTTTCGGTTTTGTAGAAAACACCGCCATCAGTGACCACTTGCACCACATTTTCATCAATAGGATAAATACTACCGTGTTGATTGTAAAGTTCAATGGGCAGATAACCCCAGTTTTCCTGTGAAAAACCAATTGCCCAGCAAAAGCAGATGGTTATTAGTAATATTTTTTTCATAATAGCCACTTTAAGATAGAAAGGTATTGTTTTTGTTAAAAATATCCAAATCTAATTTTTTCGATGGTAGGCGCGCGATTAATCGTGCGCCTACGTTTTTAATTGCCTTCTATCAGTTTTTGGTTCGCCACCATCTTTCCATCTTTCAGAAGCTTGATAAAATAAATGCCTTCGGAAATGTTGGGGAGGGAAATGGTGTTGTTTTCCTTTAAATCATTTTCGGCATATATTTTCTTTCCGGCAATGTCAATAACTTCCAGCGAAAGACCTTGAGTATTTGTTGAATTGATTTTAAGGTTGAATTTGCCGTTGGTTGAAGGGTTTGGGTAAATTGTGAAAGCATTGTTTTTATTGAAATCATCGGTATTTACGAAATCGCCATTCGCTTTAAAAATCCGTTTTCCATAGAGTAGGTAAGTTACTTCATCTGAAGCGAAGACCATCTTTCCAAAATATGCAGATGCGATACAGTTGGCAGCGTTTGTATTATAGCTCAATTCAGGGTTCCAAGTGAAAAAATCTTCTGTTTTATCGATTTGTAGCGTACAAATATCGCATAAACATGCTTCAGCAGAAATACGATATCCTACTAAATCTTCTTTAAAAAAAAGTCCACCAACACCTTCTCCCAAAAAACCATCCATATGATAACTTACATACTGAGTGGTGTAATATATTAAAAACCGATATTCTGCTCTATAAAAGAAATCTTCTGCGGTTCCGGATAATAGATGTACGTAACTGTCAGTTATTGAAATTGAAAATAAATCATCGTTTGTTCCAGTATTTATTGATTCCCAATCAGTACCTGTATTGAGTGTATAAAATAAAGTGCCATTATTGCCGGCAAAATAGCCTATATTTTCATCTTTGAATTTAATTGAATGTATTGTTTCCGGTGTAACGGAATTGTTCATTTGCCAATTGATACCTCCATCTATTGAATGTAATAATGTTCCATTACTACCGCCAATCCAGATACTGTTTTCGATATTTACTGCAATTGATGTTAAGATTTCTGAGGTGCCAGAATTTATAGAGACCCATGTTTGCCCACCATCTGTTGTTTTTAAAATGCTCCCATTGGTTCCCACCGCAAATCCAACTAGATTGTCCTGAAATGTCATATCGAAAAAATCTTCATCAACGCCACTATCATAGTCGCTCCACGTGAGTCCCCCGTCCGTGGTTCTATAAAAAATACCGTCGTCTGTAACTACATTCACAATATCTTCATTTAGGGCATATAATGCTCCGTGGGAATTATTTGGAAATACAATATCAAGTACAGAAGATTCAACTTGTGAAAAACCAATTGCCGAAAAAAAACCAAGAGTTAAGAGTAATAGTGTTTTCATAATGGTTTGCTTAAAGAGAGAAAGGTATTCTTTTTTCAACGCAAAACCAATTTTTTAATCAATTCCTTCCTCAATTCCTCATTGAGAAGTTTGATAATTTTTTCTTTTCCATAGCTCAATTCCTCGCGCAAAACGGAGGAGGAAAGCTGCACATATAAAGTGTCGCGGTCCAACTTTACATCGGTTGTGTATTTTGAAATGGCAACTCCCATTACTGCATCCCAAGCTTCTTTGGCGTTCACTTTGTCCAAGCCTTTTTCCAGTCGGTTTGCTCCAATGAATTCTTTTAAAGCATCGCCTATGGATATGTTTTCTGCGTGTCGTTTGGCCATTTTTCTGTTGTGGGTTATCAGTTGTCAGTTGTCGGTTTCCCAAAATCTAACTTTCTAAATTTGAAATATGTATAAATTTTATTGTCTCTGTTTATCACGGTCAATGTACTATCTTTCGCTTCAATGACGGTTTCTTTCCATTCGTCAAAAGGGGTTTTGTAATATATTCGCAAACTGTCTTCTTCAATTTTTAGGGTGAAATTTTCCGAAACGCCGTTTGTAGCAAAAGTACCGTCAAATTTTGGGGATACTTTTGTGCGTTGGCCGCTGTCGCCCTTCACTTCAATATAATCTATAATGGTATTTATATCAAATTCTTTCTTTTCGCCATCGGGCATTTTCACGGTCTTTATTTCCCAATAGCCGCCGAGGTTTTGTTTTTGGGCCTCGGGATTGGGTTTTTCACAGGAAATTGCAAAAAGCAAAAAAAACGGAATAATTATAATTTTTATATTCATAGTACATTCATTTTTCTCTGGGTGCTCTGTGCCTCTGTGGTGTAAAATTAACCACAGGCACAGAGGGCACAGAGTTAGGAAAACAACGGAAACATTTTATAAGTCTGATGCACTTTTTTAATTACTTCTTCCGTCCGCTCGGCATGGGTATCGGTGATGAAAAGCTGCCCGAAATTTTCATTGTCCACTAAAGTAATCAAATGCTCCACGCGCATTTCGTCCAATTTATCAAAAATATCATCCAATAGCAAAATTGGGTTTGTTTTTGAATGTTTTTTTATAAAGTCAAACTGCGCTAATTTCAACGCTATAAGATACGACTTTTGTTGTCCCTGCGAACCAAATTTCTTGATGGGATGTCCGTCAATTTCAAAAACCAAATCGTCTTTGTGTATTCCGAAGTTGGTGTATTGTGTAATTCTATCTTTTGTAATATTCTTTTGAAGCAGCGTCAACAAATCGTTTTCCTGCAATTGGCTTTCGTAAACCAAATTAATGCTTTCCTCGCCGCTGCTGATGGATTTGTATTTATTCAGAAAAATAGGCAGAAATTCTTCCAAAAAAGCTGCCCGTTTTCCAAAGATGGAAGTGCCGAAATTGTGAAGTTGCTCGTTGTAAATGTCAATCGTGTCTTGGCTAAAAGTATTGTTCGCCACAAAATATTTCAAAAGCGAATTGCGCTGCGCCAACACTTTGTTGTATTTTATGAGCGTTTGTAAATATTCCGAATCACGCTGTGAAATAACGCCATCAACAAACTTTCTGCGGGTTTCGCTTCCTTCAATGATCAAATCCCTATCAGCGGGCGAAATGATTACCAACGGCAAAAAACCAATGTGCTCGCTGAATTTTTCATAAACTTTCCCGTTTCGTCTTATAATTTTTTTTTGCCCTTTTTTGGCGCTGACTACAATTTTTTCGGGCGTATTCTTTTTCTCATAAAAACCTTCCACCACAAAAAACTCTTCGCCGTGTTTAATGTTTTGAGTAGTGATTGGGTTAAAATAACTTTTTCCGAAGGAAAGATGGTAGATTGCATCCAGCACATTGGTCTTCCCAACACCGTTATTTCCCACAAAACAATTTATTTTTGGGTCAAAGTCGAAGGTTTCGGCTTCGAAGTTTTTATAGTTGAGTAAGGACAGTTTTTGTAAAATCATAAAAAATTGACTTAAGACTTTTAGACCTAGGACGTAAGACTAAAAACTTTGGAAATTAATTCAGAAAGCATTCTAAAAAGTTGTAAAAATAAGAGGTTTGGTATGATTTTGTCCTACGTCTTACGTCATATTGTCTTTTGTTCAGTTTAAAAACGGATTTGATTTTTACCAACCTTCATATAATTAATGCTTTAGAATAAAAAACAGCCGCTTTGCAAATTATTAAAAAATAAGAAATATTTATCCTTTCAAATTCCATTAAAAATTTTATTTTTGCGCCACAATAACCTAAAACTATGGCAACGTACAACAAACGCGGAGGCAAACCAAAAACAAAAGCTGACAAACAGGCGCAGCTTGAAGATAACAGTACAACTGCAGAGATTTTCAAAAACCTGGATGAAGGTGCTTCGCGCACCGAAGCTTGGGTAGAAAAAAACCAGAAACCAATTTTGGGCTTTATACTTGTTGTGGCAGTTTGTGTTTTGGGATACTTTGCTTATGACCAATATATAAAGGGTCCAAAGGAAACTGAGGCGATGAACGAAATGTTCCAAGCGCAGAACTATTGGGAACAAGCTTTGACCTCACCAGCAAAGGATTCACTTTACAATCTTTCTTTGCAAGGCGGTGAAGGGAAGTACGGTTTCATTGACATTATTGATAATTACGGTGGAACAAAAGCCGCTAACCTAGCGCATTATTACGCAGGAATGGCTTACTTGAACACCAACAAATATCAGGATGCTATTGCGCAACTGGATAAATTTAGCAGTGATGACGAAATTTTGGCACCTCTGGCGAAAGGCGCAATAGGCGATGCTTTTGCACAATTGGGTCAAAACGAGGATGCGTTGAAATATTACGAAGAAGCTGCCTCTATGCGTAACAACGATTTCACAAGCCCACGTTTTCTTCTGAAAGCTGGTATTGCTGCAATGTCCTTAAACAAAAATGACAAGGCGTTGGCACATTTCAAAAAAATAGCGGACGATTTTCCAAAATCTGCCGAAGCTGCAAAAGCCGAAATATATACCGGCCGCGCGGAAGCAATGAAAAAATAAATGGCCACAGCAAATACAAATTTATCGGCCTACGATAAAAACACAATCCCAAACGCGAAGGACTTTCGGTTTGGGATTGTTGTTTCAGAATGGAACCACGACATAACCGAAGGGATGTTCCAAGGCGCTATTGATGCTTTGAAGGATTGTGGTGCCATCAATGAAAACATAGTTCGCTGGAATGTTCCCGGCAGTTTTGAACTAATTTACGGCTGCAAAAAAATGGCCGAGAGCTATGATATGCTGGATGCCATAATTGCCATTGGAAGTGTAATTCAAGGCGAAACAAAACACTTTGATTACGTTTGCGAAGCCGTGGCACAAGGAATTAAGGACTTAAATGTTCAAGGCAATATTCCCGTGATTTTCTGCGTACTTACCGATAACACTTTGCAACAAGCCATAGACCGAAGCGGTGGCATACACGGCAACAAAGGCACCGAAGCTGCAATTGTAGCTATAAAAATGGCGCAGTTGCGGAAAGATAGTTGATTTTCGAATGACGATTGACGAATGACGATTTTTGATTATAAATTTTTCGCCAAAGGAGTTTTGGGAATATACTAAAAGTGAACTATTAGAGATTTCCAGCCCCAGCCATTAAGCATTAAACGCCTTCTTAATCCTGCTGAGTTGCTTTTTGGAGTCGCGCTCTTTGATGACTTCGCGTTTGTCGTATTCTTTTTTACCGCGGCAGAGGGCGATGTCCACCTTCGCCAAACCCTTGTCGTTGGTGAAGAGCACTAAAGGAATAATGGTAAGCCCTGAGTTTTTTACTTCTTTTTCAAGTTTTTTTAGTTCGCTGCGGTTCAGGAGCAGTTTGCGCTCGCTTTTTGGGGCGTGGCTGAAATGGGTGGCGTGGCTGTATTCCTGAACAGTCATGTTAATAACGAACAATTCGCCGTTGCTGAACTCGCAAAAACTTTCGGCAATGGAAGCTTTGCCTTCGCGAATTGCCTTTATTTCGGTGCCGCGCAGCACAATGCCGGCCGTGAAAGTATCGAGGATTTCGTACTCAAACTTTGCTTTGCGGTTTTTAATTTTTACGTTTTTCTGAATTGCCATTGGCAAAAAATATAATGAATAATGAATATTGAATATTGAAATGTAAATTACTCTACTGTAATGGTTTCCACTTTTTTGTCGGGGCCGTTTAGGGTTACTTTAAAGAGGGTGGAATTATCGTTATCGTCCATTTCCTTAAATTTATCTTCGCCAATAAGTTTGTTGACCAACTGTGGGATAGTGTTGCTGTGGCCCACAATTAAAACAGTTTTGCCGTTGGTTTCCTTTAAAAATTCCTCAGAATAGAGTGAATTGGGGCTGTAGCGGGTTGGCGAAATCTGTTTTTGCTGCGCGATCAATGAAATTGTCTGCTTGGTACGCACATATTTGGTTACGTAAATTTCATCAATTTTAATGGGTTCAAAATAGGCTGCCCAACGTTTTGCTCGTATCATCCCTTTTATGTCCAGGCCTGGATCTGGGTCTTTGGGGTCTGTGCGCACCTTTTCGGCGTGGCGAATCAGGTAATAGGTGGCGCTGTAGTTTGCCGTTGGCGTTTCAGCAGCAACTTCTGTTTCAGTGCTTTCTTTTTTATCTTCTTTTTGCTGTCCACAGAAAGTGAAAAGGGGGAAAAGGGTTACAATTAAAATGAAATGCTTCATAAGTGTGTATTTTAATAACAGTTTTTAGGACCTATTGGCAAAGTTATAACTAAAACCACGGAATCTTTAATATTTCATTATTATAAATAACAACGAAGCCTTTGTAATTTTATAATTCAAAAGAAAAATTAATTTAACTTAAATCAAAAGCTATGAACGAAGATCAATTTAAAGGAAAATGGAACCAAGTGAAAGGTAAATTGAAGCAAAAATATGCAGACCTTACCGATGATGACCTAAAGTACGCCGAAGGAAAATCTGACGAATTGCTTGGTCGCCTTCAAGAGAAAACGGGTGAAACCAAAGAGAAATTGAAGGAACAGATAGACAAGTGGTAGTTTTCACCTAAACTTAATTGCCACTTTATTTGAAGGCCGGCCCATCAAAATTTCAACTATTGAAATTTTGATGGGTCTTTTTTTTTATGCTGTAACTTAAAATTTCTTAGGGATAATTATCTTTTTAATAGACAAATACATAAATTCGTATTAATATAATCCTAAAAACCCAACTAAAATGAAAAAAATTACTTTTATTCTCCTCTTTTTTGCCGTTTACCTAAACGCGCAAACAGGCAACTACCAAAACGGAGATGTAGTAGATGACTTTACTGTAACAGATACAGAAGGAGTTGTGCATAATTTGTACTCCATAACTGCACAAGGCAAGTATGTGTGGTTGGATTTCTTCTTTGTGGATTGCGGGCCCTGCCGGCAAACTGCTCCAATTTTTAATGAATTTTTTGATAAATACGGCTGTAATGATGGAGAGGTTTATTGTCTTTCAATCAATCTTGGATATGATAATGATGCCTATGTTGAATGGTATGAGCAGCAATTTGGCGGTACTTTCAATCACGCGCCAGCTGCAAGTGGAGATGGTGGCTCAGGCCCAGTAACCTCTAATTTTGGCGTGAACGCTTTTCCTACATACTGTTTGATTGGACCAGACAACACAATGATAAATAGAGATATTTGGCCACTTGCAGGAGTACAGACTTTTGAAAACACGTTCCCACAGGGCTTTAATCCACCAGTTATGCAATGTACTATAATTGGCGTTGAAGATGTTACTGCGTTTGATTTCAACATTTACCCAAGTATTTCAAACGGAAATGTGAACATTAACCTGCCAAGCAGCATGGAGTTCTCCATAGCGATATTTAACACCCTTGGACAACAGGTTTTTCAGAACAACTATTCAGAAAAAAACATAAACTTGAACCTTCAACTTGCGCCAGGCGTTTATATGGTTAAGGTTGCTGCAGATAATAGCTCGGTTACCAAAAGGATAATTATAGAATAGTTTCTCCCCAGCATTTGTTGAGCAAGACCCACGCTACCTTCTAAAAAAATGTGCGTGGGTTTTTTATGTTTTCATTTTTAAAGCCATTTCATTTCCAGCCTTTCCTATTTTTTCACTAACTTTATTTCTCTCCCCGTTGTGGCTCCTGCCGCGCTATAATTTATTGTATAATCTTTTAAAACCGAAACCTTATGGCAAACATAAGCTACAACCAAATCCACCAAACGCTGGACGAGGCCACGATGACGAGTATTCTTCAAAAAATCCGGGAAATATGGGACCTACTGCCCAAAGGCAGCCTAACCGATACGGAACGCAAACGCTACCGCGCGCTGGACGTTCGCAATCTGGCCTTTGTGGAAGATGTGGTGCGGCTCAAGAACGGCATTGGCGCAAGTATACTGCCCGCAGTGTTGCTAAACGATAACATAGATACAGACCTAAAACTTTTTAAACAACTAAAAACCCTACGCGCCCGTGTGTTGGGTTTAGACTATTTGCTGAAAGATGTGGAGCGCATTGTGGGGCACGAGTCTTATGGTGTGGGACTCACACACTACGGAATGTATAAGGTTTCATCTAAGGTGGGCGTGCCCAACGCAAAGAGCGCGGTGGATGCGCTGGAGTGGCGGTTTAAGAATCAGGGCAATAGACCTTTAGAGGAACTATAGCCGTAATTATAATATGAAATATAACTATTACTAACTTGTGTAACTCTATTACTTACAGCTGTAGCTAAATAACTTGCAAGTGTAACTAAAATGAATACAGATGTAACTAAAATACTAACCTTAGTAACTAGAAAACATACAACTGTAACTAAGTTACCAACAGGAGTTATTAAATTACTAACTGCTGTAACTATTTTGCTTGCATCAGTATCTAATTTACTTACTATTCATCCATTTTAAACGCTAATACTTACCATTATGGCAACAAAGAAAGAATTAAACGCCCCAAACATAGGGAGTATGCTAAGAACATATTATAAAAAGCACAAAATAAACAGAGCCGCACTGGCAAGGAAGCTAAACCTGCACCGGGTGACCGTCGCTAAATATGATGCACGCAGTAGCCTGCAAGTACGTATTCTTTGGGAAGTTGCAATAGCTTTGGAACACAACTTTTTTGCAGACATAGCCGCGCAGCTACCCCAAACCTACACCACAAACCTACCCGAAGACACCACCCAGGCCCAACGCATTGCGCAATTGGAGGGGGAAAACAAGATACTGGCGGGGCAGTTGGAGTTGTTGAAGGGGGTGATGGGGAAATAGATTATATTTATATTTTTTATCAGAATTGACATTCTAATCTCAATGAATTCAAAAGAGTATAAAATTTACATGAGTCGGTGGAAAATATTTACACCTCTAATTCTCAGTTTATGTTTTGTTGTTTTAATGATTCTTTTTCCTTTTGCGAAAGATACACTAAACACTATTTTCTACTATTTAGCATTATTATTATTCGGATCTGGGACAATACTTTTCATTTATTATTTTTTTTTCAGGAGGCCTCATATTATAATTTCAAAAACTGGAATATGGGATCATACCATGAAAACTGGTGAAGTACGATGGGAAGATATTGAAGCAATACAATTATTAAATTTTTTGGGTGAAAAGTTTATCTCGTTGATTTTAAGCGAGGATTTTTTAAAGAAGAAAAATATAAAAAGGAGGTCCACAATATTTAATAAATTCTTTGGTTCATCTTCTCATCAAATTAGTATCGGCCTTATTCATATAGATGAAATGTTTCTCGCCGAATTTATTATAAAAATGATGGAAGCTTCAGACCTAGAAAGGGAACAAATTTTCAAAAATTTTAAAGTTGAAGAGCCAAATCATAGTGAATACATCACTCAGTTTTTATTTAATAGCTTACTCATATTGTTTTTAGTTTATGCTTCCTATTATTATTTATGGATAATATGGGTGGTAATGATACCTACTGGACTTGCAAGTATAGAAGCTAGATGGAGGATTTTTGATCCAACTATCACTAAAATTTGTAGTTATATAGCATTACTAGGCATCGTTTACATTACAGTATTCTCACTAGTGTTTGTTACCCTGGACGCACAACTACAGGGTTTAGGTGAAAAAATAGAAATAGGTATAAACGATTTCGGAACCAAAATGGGCCGCTATCCAAGAAATATTGATGAAATATCCAAAAACCTCGATCTTAACATTATTCAAATGTGGCAATTGGAGACCGTAAAATATAAATTTGACGAAAATAGAAAAGGGCACATTCAATATATTTCTCCAAAAGGTATTTTGAAAGAATATGATGCTTTGTGGAATGAATGGGTAAAAAAATAATAAATATTCCTCCTCTACCGAGCGTTCGCAATACCAGCCTGCCCACATAAAAACAAAAACACCCAAGCAAACGCTTAGGGGTTTTTCAATCAAACTAACTAAAAATCCCCGCTACCTCGCGTTTGCAATGCATGGCCACTCAAACAAGCCCCCAAAATTTCTTCTAAAATCACAGAATAGATTTATAAAAAAAACTTGCACTTGATTCACATTCGGTGTAAATTTACACCAAACTAAAAATTATGGCTAGGCAAAGCATCTCATTAACAACCCCAAACGATGAATGGTTAAAAGAGCAGGTCGACAATAAAGAGTACGTCAGCAAAAGTGAACTTGTAAATGATTTAATCAGACAGGCAAGAAACCAGCAAGCGCAAATAGACTGGATTAGTGCTAAACTGGAGACAGCCGAAAACAGTGGGTTTACGAACGATAGTAAGAAACAGATTTTAAAACAATCAAAGTCTTTGCTTAATGGCTAAGTATAAATTAAGCAATGAAGCCAAGGAAGATTTAATCCGGATTCATCACTACGGAGTCCATAAATTCGGCATGGCGCAAGCAGATAAATACTACGCTACGTTTTTTGAATATTTTGATAGCATTGCCCAAAGTCCTTTCTCCTTTGAATCTGTTGATTACATTAAAGCAGGATATAGACGCTGTGTCTGTGGCTCAGATAGTATTTACTACAGAATAAAAGATGATGTTGTTGAGATTATGGCAATTGTAGGAAGTCAGGACTTGAAAAATATGCTTTAGTATTTGCCCGTTATTGTGCGTTTATAACATTTGGACACCCAAATAAAATAAATAAAATGGAAAATAAAACTTCTGAAGAAGAAGAAAGCAAAATGACGGAACTAAGAAATGCGCTTCAACAAGGAATAGATAGCGGAATGGTGACAGACTTTGATGCAAAAAAACATCTACAAGATCTGCATAGTCGATTTCTATAACAAAACTCCTAAGCAAAAGCTCAGGGGGTTTTTCAATCTAACTAACTAAAAATCCAATCTACTCAACTAAATTCTCTTGATTTCTAAAAACCAATGCTTCATTAAAACTATCTAATAGTATAATACTGTCCGTAGTAATTTTTCCGGCTAATATTTCTTTACTCAGTTCGTTTAGCACTTCGCGCTGTATCACCCTTTTCACGGGTCTTGCGCCGTATTGTGGGTCGTAGCCCTTTTGGGCGAGGTATGCAATGGCCTCTGGGGTTGCGTCCAGCACGATGTTCTGTTTCAACAACATTTTGGATACACCTTTCAGTTGCAGCTCCACAATTTTGAGGATGTCCTTTTTAGAAAGTGGTGTAAACATAATGATGTCGTCTATACGGTTTAAGAACTCTGGGCGCACGGTTTGTCTCAATAGTGCGAGTACTTCCACCTTGGCGCCTTCCATTGCGGTTTCGGGGTCTTTTACGGTATCAAAACGCTCTTGGATTATATCGCTGCCCATATTGCTGGTCATAATGATAATGGTGTTCTTGAAATCGGCTACACGGCCTTTGTTGTCCGTTAAGCGGCCTTCATCCAAAACCTGCAACAGGATGTTGAAGGTGTCTGGGTGTGCTTTTTCAATCTCGTCCAACAACACCACGCTGTATGGTTTGCGGCGCACGGCTTCTGTAAGCTGCCCACCTTCTTCATAACCAATATATCCCGGAGGCGCACCAATCAATCGGCTCACGCTGTGGCGCTCTTGATATTCGCTCATATCTATCCGCGTCATTGCGCTTTCATCATCAAACAGGTATTCAGCCAAAGCTTTTGCGAGTTCGGTTTTACCCACGCCGGTTGTTCCCAAGAAAAGGAAACTGCCAATGGGTTTCTTTTCGTCCTGCAATCCCGCACGGCTACGGCGAATGGCATCGCTCACTGCGGTAATGGCTTCATATTGCCCAACCACACGTTTGTGCAGATGGTCTTCCAGGGTCAAAAGTTTTTCACGGTCGCTCTGAAGCATTTTGGTAACGGGAATTCCGGTCCATTTTGCGACCACTTCGGCAATGTCCTCGCGGGTTACCTCTTCTTTTATCATAGAAGTGGCCTGATCGTTTTCGGCAAGTTGGGTTTCCAGTTTGCTCAAGGCAGTTTGCGCATCTTTAATTTTTCCGTAACGAAGTTCAGCCACTTTCCCAAAATCGCCATCGCGTTCAGCGCGTTCAGCTTCTAACTTGTAATCCTCAATTTGGGTTTTTAGATTTTGAACGTTGTCCACAACCTCTTTTTCGCTTTGCCATCTTGCGTTCAGTTCGTTGCGCTCTTCCTTTAAATTGGCAAGATCTGCGTGAAGCGCTTTCAGCTTTGTTTCATCTTTTTCACGTTTTATCGCTTCTATTTCAATCTCGAGCTGCATAATTTTTCTGTCCAAAACGTCCAGCTCTTCTGGTTTGGAATTGATTTCCATTCGAAGTTTACTGGCAGCTTCGTCCATCAGGTCAATAGCCTTATCGGGAAGAAAACGGTTGGTGATGTATCTTTCGGAAAGTTCCACGGCAGCAATAATAGCTTCGTCTTTGATACGCACCTTGTGGTGGGTTTCATATTTCTCCTTTATTCCTCTTAAAATTGAAATGGCGCTCTCAGTATCGGGTTCATCCACCATCACTTTTTGGAAACGGCGCTCCAGCGCTTTGTCTTTTTCGAAGTATTTTTGATATTCGTCCAAAGTAGTTGCGCCTATTGCGCGCAGTTCGCCTCGGGCGAGGGCAGGTTTCAGGATGTTTGCGGCATCCATAGCGCCCTGTCCGCCACCGGCACCAATAAGGGTGTGGATTTCGTCAATAAAAAGCACAACATCGCCTTCGCTGGAAGTTACTTCTTTGATAACGGCTTTTAAGCGCTCTTCAAATTCCCCTTTGTATTTTGCGCCGGCAATCAATGCACCCATATCCAAAGAATAGATTTCTTTGGTCCGCAAATTTTCGGGCACATCGCCGTCCACGATTCTGTGGGCGAGGCCTTCTGCGATTGCGGTTTTACCTGTTCCTGGTTCCCCGACGAGCATCGGGTTGTTTTTGGTTCTTCGCGTAAGGATTTGAAGAATTCTTCTAATTTCCTCATCACGGCCAATAACGGGATCAAGTTTGCCGTCGCGAGCCATCTGGTTTAAATTTTTGGCGTACTTATTTAAAGAATTATAAGTCTCTTCAGCACTTTGTGAGGTAACGTTTTCGCCACCGCGCAGTTCTTGGATTGCGGCTTTCATTCCTTTTTCGGTAACGCTTTGGTCTTTTAAGCTCTGTGCAATTGCGCTTTTGGAATTTAGAATTGCCAACAGAAGGTGCTCAATGGAAACGTATTCGTCGCCCATCTTTTTAGCGATATTGCTGGCCTCAAGGACAGTTTTGTTGGCTTCGCGCGAAAGCATAATATCGCCACCTGACACCTTTGGAAAGCTTTCCAATTGCTTGTCCAAAATTTGTTTGAGGGTAACGAGGTTTACGTTAAGTTTTTTTAAGATGAAAGGGGCAACGTTTTCATCTACCTCAAAAATAGCTTTGAGGATGTGTTCGTTTTCAATCTGCTGGTGACCGTAACCCTGCGCAATTTGCTGCGCTTGTTGAATGGCCTCTTGACTTTTAATGGTGAAATTGTTGAAATTCATATATTAAAAAGTTTGTTGTTTATTTTTTGTGGTTTGTTAGTTTCAAATACAAAGCCACTATAAAATTAAGACAAAATGTCCGCTAAAACCCTTTGTTTAACAGACATTATGACCGTTTTAACAGTGTGTTTTTTTATAATTTCTTTTAGAGAATACCGCCGCGATAACTTGTAGTTTTGCAAAAAAAAATAATCATGGGATTTTTAGATATATTCAAAACGCCGAAAGACATTGCAACAGAAGAAATTGTGGAAGTGCCGTGGCACGTTTTGGCTCGCATGGAGCAATTGGATAAAATAGTTGAGCAATCCAAAACCATTCCAGTAGCTATTTTTAAACATTCCACCCGTTGCGGAATTAGCCGAGGAGTATTGAAATTACTGGAGAAAAATTACAATCTTAAAGATGACCAACTGAATCTTTACTATCTGGATATTCTACAGAACCGAGATATTTCAAACGAAATAGCGGCGCGTTTTAAAGTGCGTCACGAAAGCCCGCAAATGATTGTTATTAAAAATGGGGCAGCGGTGCATCACGATTCGCATCACTCTATTGAAGCTTCGCATTTGGAACGATTCATCTAAGGTTTAGAGGGAATTATCCCGCAGAATCTCCTTAAACCGTTCCTTTATATCCTGTCCTGCATCAAAAACCATCTGTTCATTGTTTGGAAAAGGTATGAAACCATTGCTTAAAAGCCTCCTGTCTTCGCCCGTTAAAGCCCGTTCATCGCCACGATAAGTTGCGAAGGCATTTTCAAAAACAAATTCCGAAGAAATGGGGAAACTGTTTAGTTGTTGTCTTTTGTTTAAATCTTTGTAAACCACAGTTCCGCCTACAAAAACACTTTTTTGTTGGGTGGTAATGGTAACCATCGCCGAAACATCAATAAATCTGTCAATTTTAATCGGGTTACCCAGACTGTCGCGCACAATGTTTCCGTTGCGGTCGCGCTTATAATCATAACCGTCGTGTATGTGTTGGGTTCGGGTGTACTGTCTGTCTGAAATACGTTCGGGCGAAAGCTGGATTGTTTGAAAATTCAGGTCAATTCCCAAGTCATAATTGATTCCGTTTTCGCGGGTGCTGTGATATTCCGTCCATAAATTATCGAGTCCATAGGTGTTGAAATCCAACAAATCCTGTTCTAAACGAAAAGGAATAAACTGCCCAGTATGGTTGTTTAGCGTTACAAAAACAAAATCGGTTCCGCGGAAATGCGCGTCTTCCCGCAACTGAAAAACATCTTTATAGTTGGGCTGCACTTCGTCCAATTCACACAAAACATTAAAAGCGCTTCGGTAATCCTGCTTTGTGTTGCGTTGCATATAAACGATAGCCTCTTGGTACAATGATTTTATGTAGGCATCTTTTGCGTTGAGCAAATCATTTGTATAATCTGAAAAAACAAAGTTTGCATTCCGGCCCATTTCATTGCTGTAAAGCGGAAGCAATGGGCGGATTAAATTTTGGCGGGCTTCCAAATCCAGATAGGTATAGTAAATTTCTTTCGCGCCGGCCGCGCTATTTTCCTTTTTCAGAAAAACCAAACGCCGCGTGTCTTCGTCCTTTGCTTTCAGAAATGCTTCTTCCAAAAGACGTATATGTGCGTCATATTCCTTGGCACCTTTATCTTTTTGAAGTTTTTTGGCGGCGAGTTCTATGGCTTCGTCATAATTTCCCTGGGAAACAAAATTTTGGGTGCGCTTTACGCTATTGCAGGAAATACTGAAAAGAGCTGTGAAGAGTAATAAGTATAGAGCCTTCATAATAAATCGATTTGGTTATAAAGGCTAAAATACAATAGTAGTGCCAATTTGTAATGAATTATTATTATGGAATAATTGAACCATGAATTTACGAATGATTTTAAATATTTTATTTTTGAACCTGTCCGCCGTAGGAGGATTCACAACGAAAACTTAATTTCTGACAAAAATGTCATTTTATGATTTAAGTCATACTTTGTTCTCTTTTTTCTGTTGAAATTTGCACCATAAATATTCATTAAAACCTTATAAGACAATGACAACACTTCAAGAACGCACCGTAGCCGATGTGGTTACCGAAAACATAAAAGCAGCACATATTTTCAAAAAGCACGGCATAGACTTTTGCTGTGGCGGGGGGATAAGCATTAAAAGGGCTTGCGAAAAAGCGAAAATTGACCCTACCATTTTGGAAGCAGAACTTCTAAACTTAGATAGCGTGCAAGATCGCGCCCACGATTATAACAGTTGGAAACTTGATTTTTTGGCTGATCACATTATAAATGTACACCATCACTATGTGGAAGAAAGCAGCCCACTTTTATTGCAATATTCCAAACGCGTGAACCACGTTCACGGCCACCATTATACCGAACTTGCTGAAATTGAAAGTTTGGTAACACAAGTTGTTCAATCAATGGCCGCCCATCAACGCAAGGAAGAATTGATACTTTTTCCATTTATCAAGAAACTTGTAATTGCCGAACGTGAAAATGGCGAAGTTCCCGCAATCCATTTTGGCTCCGTGGAAAACCCAATAAAAATGATGGAGGAGGAGCATGTGGAAGCTGGTGAGATTATGAGTAAGATTGCCAAATTGAGCAACAATTACACTCCACCACAAAGCGCTTGCAATACGTATCGCGCTTTTTATGCCAAGTTAGATGAGTTTGAACAAGACCTTCACCATCACATACACTTGGAAAACAATATCCTTTTCCCAAAAGCGATGGATTTGGAAAAGAAATTAAAGAAAAACTAAATTCTAAAAGAGTAAGTATCCCCAGCCCCAAATCTTGATTTTTATTTTGATTGGTTTTTAGGACAGTTCGGAAAATTGGCGACTATGAATGTTTTTTGCCAAAGTCCGAACTGTTTTTTTTAATTTTGAAGCTTGATGAATTTAAGAAGGCATATTGGAGTAGCAGTGGCTTATTTTTTGATCGTGGCTATGATGGGGATTTTGCTCCGTTTTTACTTTGTAATAGACCTTCCCTTTAATTATAAATTCTTGCTACATGCCCATTCCCACACCGCTTTACTGGGATGGATCTATTTAGGGCTGACCACTTTGATTTACAGGATTTTCCTTTCCGAGACGCAAAAACAAAAACTGTATAAACGCATTTTCGTCTTTACAAACGTCTGTATTCTGGGAATGTTGGTCACCTTTCCCTTTCAGGGTTACGCGCTGTTTTCCATCATTTTTTCAACGCTTTTTTTGTTTGCTTCCTATTGGTTTGCTTGGTTTGCGATGAAATATATTCCGGAGCATTTCAAGGCCCGGTTTTCGTGGCGATTGATAAAAACCGCACTTTGGTACTTGGTTGTTTCCAGCATCGGCCCGTGGACAATTGGGGGTGTGATGGCAACCTTGGGTCCTGAATCAATTTGGTATAAAACTTCAATATATTTCTACCTCCATTTTCAGTACAACGGATGGTTTATTTTAGCACTTTTGGGCGTTCTGTTTTATATTTTGGAAGAGAGGGGAGTGGTGTTCAACCCACAAAAATTGAAATCATTTTTTCTTCTTTTGAATTTCGGCGTGCTGTTTACGGTGTTTCTTTCGGTGCTTTGGTTTGTGCCGCCCACTGTTTTTTACTTATTCGGTCTTGCTGGCGCAGTGGCACAGCTTCTCGCTTTTTACGAACTTTATTTACTGCTTAAGGAACATTTCCCACTTTTGAAAAGATTATTCATCCCGTGCGCTTTTTTTCTTCTGAAAATAGCAGGAAGCCTAATGGTATTAAAACTTTTGATGCAACTCTTTTCGGCATTTCCGTATATAGCGAATTTGGCTATTCAATTTAAGGATTTTGTAATTGGTTATTTACACTTGGTTTTCCTGGGAATTGTAATAACCACCCTGCTCGCTTTTTTAAAATATTTTGAATTGCTGCGTCTTCCAAAAAGCTTCGTTTATCTTTTCATTTTTTCATTTGTAACTACGGAGCTTCTCATTTTTTATAAGGCAGTAGCCCTATGGACCGGGCTTCCATTTTTTCAGGATTATTTTATTTGTCTTGCCGTTTTAAGTTGCCTTTTCCCAATTGCGGTGGGGATTTTATTTTTCAAAAATTTGAAAGGGATGAGCTCTGTTCCTCTCTGATTAGCGTTGACCGTTTTCAATAATTTCATTCATTGTCAAAAATGATCAGCAATTTTTGTATTTATCGTTAAGGCCAACACCCTGTTTTATCATCCCACAACATTTTTTGAGTCGGCTTTGTTGAGTGTCTTCGCGTTTGGCTTCACCAATATATTCGGCATATTCGCGCTGCCTGCCGGGAGTTAGATTGTTGTAGCTTTCGTATAAAACCTTATCGGATTGTAGTTCGTTTATAAAAATTTCAGGAATAGAAACTTCTTTCGTTACAGCCTTTTTCATTTCCTTGCCTGCCTTTGCGTTGGCAATTGCTTCCTCAATATATTCCAAAACGATTTGTGAATCAATTTCATCCTCTTCCTCAATCCGCCACTGTCTAAGGGCTTTTGTTATGCCTTTCTGTGCGTTGACAAGTTTGTGGTGGTCGTCTTTAAGAAAAACGCCCTGATGTAACCAAAGCGCCATGTGGTTTTTGAAATCGGCCATCGCCGCGACCATTTTACCGTTCAAAGTATAAGTAGGTTTGCCCCATTTCACTTCTTCAGTAAGCTCTGTTTTTTGGAAAACTTCGCGTAGCTGTTGTAGTTTTTCTTTCCATTTTGTCTGCTTTGCTATAAAAGCATCTACTTTTTGGGAATCGCTCATCTTTTTTGTTTTCTTCCGAAGATACAATTTTTCCATTTTTTCGTTTCAGAAAAAAACAATATTTAAATTTTCGCCAAGCCTATTAAAACCAAATGCTTCCCCATTTTTTTCTTTTTAAAAATTAAAGAATGAAAATTATATTTTCTGAAAAGTAAGATATATTTATTGTTTATCAATAAATAATTATTTATATTCGCAAAATAATTTTAAATCTTATTGTGATGAAAACAAATATTATAATGAAAGTGATGAATGTGATATTTTGGATCATATTCATTGGTTTATGCATCAAGACTGGAGCGCTTCTCGTGTCTCTTTTTGTAACCCTTTTTATAAATTCGGCAGGTGCCAAAGATACATATATGGGTCTGGACCTTTTAAATGTTTACAATTATAACGTAGAGTATTACATTGGCATAGCCAGCTTTATAATAACGTTGACGGCAATGAAGGCATACCTGGCTTATCTTGTGGTGAAACTTTTTTTAAAATTTGACATAAATCGTCCGTTTAACCTAAATGTTTCTTCAATTATTTCTAAAATTAGCACTTATGCGTTGAGCATTGGGGTTGTTGCATTAATTGCTGATCAATATAGCGAGCACGTAATAAAAAATGGAGTTGATATTTCCTATATTAATTGGGGTGCAGAAGAGTTTCTATTTTTTGCGGGTATCATCTATATGATAGCACTTGTCTTCAAAAAAGGAGTTGAAATCCAAAACGAAAACGAACTAACAATTTAATTATGCCAATTATTGTAAACTTAGACGTAATGATGGCAAAACGAAAAATGTCATTAAACGAGCTTTCCGAAAAAGTGGGGTTAACGCTATCCAACCTTTCCATTCTGAAAACTGGAAAAGCCAAGGCAATACGTTTTAGCACGCTGGAGTCCATTTGCGAAGTATTGGAATGTCAGCCTGGAGATATTTTGGAATTTGTTGAGTGAGTTTTTAATAAATTCTAATTCACAGAACGAAATATTACAATTGGGTAATCCATTTTTACAATTCGGTCTGTTTTTTTCTGAAAAGATATATCGAAATTTCACCTTTGAACTGAAAATAAAAACCAACCAATCCATGAAAATTTCAGTCTTCGCTTTTTTATTCATCATCTTTCCATCCTTGCTTTTAGCGCAAGCTACTGTTTCCGGAACCGTTACCGATACTAATGGCAAACCCATTAGTGGCGCCAACGTTTATCTGGAAGGTTCATATGACGGCACTTCGTCTGACGATAACGGAAAGTTTTCTTTTGAAACTTCAGAGGTAGGTACACAAACATTGACGGTTTCCTACGTTTCCTTCGAACCATTTAAGATGATTGATGTGGTTTCAAAAATGAAAAACCTGAAAATCGTGCTTCGCGAAGATGTGAATTCCTTGGAAACCGTAACCATTTCCGCAGGCTCTTTTTCTGCGGGTGACAATAGCAAAATCTCAGCTTTAAAACCTTTGGATATCGTTACCACCGCAAGTGCATTGGGCGATTTTGTGGGTGCACTGCAAACGCTTCCAGGAACCACCACCGTTGCAGAAGATGGCCGTCTTTTTGTTCGTGGCGGCGATGCGGGCGAAACCCAAATTTTTATTGATGGCATTCGAGTTTTTACGCCCTACAGCCCTACAACAGATAACATTCCCACGCGTGGCCGTTACAGCCCGTTTCTTTTTGACGGCATCACGTTTTCCACAGGTGGTTATTCTGCGGAATACGGCCAAGCGCTTTCCTCGGTTTTGCTTTTGAACACTATTGACGAACCCATACAGGAAAAGACTGACATAGCCATTATGAGTGTTGGCGGCGGGTTGGGGCATACTAAAAAATGGGATTCTCCTTCGCCAAAGGCTTCGTGGAACAAAGGCAGCTCTTTAAGCTTAAATGCTTCCTATATAAACCTTGCTCCATACATTGCAATTCTTCCCGATAGAAACGATTGGCATAAACCTTTTGAAACTGCTTCGGGCGAAGCGGTTTTCCGTCAGAAAATAGGAGATGGGCTACTGAAAATTTACGGCGCTTTTGACACTTCCAACTTTGCGCTTACGCAGGAAGACATCAATAAGTCGGAGGGTTTAGCATTTAAATTGAACAACCAAAATTTTTACACTAACGCCAGTTACAGCGAAATGTTGAACGATGACTGGACCCTTTTTGCGGGCGGAAGTTACACCTACGGAAACACCAAAGTTGGCATTGATGAAGCCGATATAAAGGATGTTGAAAACTCGGCCCACTTTAAATTAAAACTGAGAAAACGTTTCAGCAACCGTTTTAAATTGAATATAGGCGCAGAACAATTTCTGACCGATTTCAATGAAAATTATGACGAACCCAATTTTGCAGCGAAGCTTGGTTTCAACAATAATATTTCGGCAGCATTTACCGAAGCAGATATTATATTTTCACGGAAACTTGCCCTAAAGCTGGGCATTCGTGGGGAATACAGCGAGTTGTTTAAAGAATTTACGGTTTCGCCCAGAGTTTCATTCGCCTATAAAACTGGGAAAAGCAGTCAGCTTTCTTTGGCCTACGGCGATTTTTTTCAGCAACCGGAAAATGAAGTCTTGAAATTCACGAATAATTTGGAAGCGCAGCATACGCAACATTATATTTTGAACTATCAATATTCAGCAAATAATAGAATTTTCCGTGCAGAATTTTATAGGAAACAGTACAGCAATCTTGTAACCTACAATGATGCAATGCCCGATGCGAACAGTCTATTTTCAAATAATGGCGATGGTTACGCCCAAGGTTTAGACCTTTTTTGGCGCGATGATGAAAGCATTAAAAATGTGGATTATTGGGTGAGCTATTCCTATTTAGATACTGAAAGAAAATATAAAAATTTTCCAATTGAAGCTACACCAAATTTTGCGAACACACACAATCTTTCGGTAGTCGCGAAATATTGGATTGAAGATTGGAAAAGCCAAATTGGTTTCAGCTATCAATACGGAAGCGGCCGGACCTATACTGACTTGAATGAGCCCGGATTTCTTCAGAATAAAACAAGGGGATATAACAGTGTGAGCTTGAATTGGGCGTATCTGCTTTCGCAACAAAAGATTCTGTATTTTTCAATAAACAATGCTTTCGCCTTTAAAAATGTGAACGGGTATCAATATGCGAACACTCCGGACGCCGGTGGAAATTTTAATAGAAGAGAGCTTCGCCCAGCTGCAGATCAGTTCTTTTTCGTGGGGTTCTTTTGGACTATTAGCACCGATGGGAAGGATAATCAGTTGGATAATTTATAGATATGAGATTTTAGACTTGAGAAATTAGATAGAACTTTGACGAAGTTTCAAAATTTGTCAAAGTTGGAAGGAAATACAATTCAGCATCTAAATTCAACAATTGGGTTGAAGGATTTTTTCAAAAGAAATATTTTGATGGAAATTTGAACAACAATAAAAAATAGTAATAACCAATAAAAAATAAAATCATGCAAAACGTACTAACTTACCTCACCCTACTTTTCACTGTAATTGTGATGCAGGCACAGACAGACACAACAACAACAAGCACAGAAGCTGCGCCCACAAAATACGAACAGGGAATGCGTAAAGCGTTTCAACTTTGGCAGGAGGACAAACCCTGGGAAGCCGCAAATGTTTTTGAAAGAATTGCTACAGCAGAGCCCGATAATTGGTTGCCTCCTTATTATGTTGCCCAAATCAACGTTATTAACAGTTTTACGGAAAAAGATAAAACCAAACTTACGGCCCAGTTGGGCAAAGCCCAGAATTTTATAAATGATGCAACGGCAATTTCAAAAGACAACCCAGATTTGTTGGTTTTGCAGGCGCAATTATACACCGCTTGGATTGTTTTTGATGGGCAACAATACGGAATGACCTATTCCGCCAAGGCTTCCGAACTTTACAGCAAAGCGTTGGCGCTTGCACCCAACAACCCACGGATGATTTTATCTAAAGCCGAATGGGACATGGGCGGCGCCAAATATTTCGGGCAGTCCATTGAACCATACTGTAAGGACATTCAGCGGGCCATCGATCTTTTTGCTACCTTTAAACCAGCGGGTGAGTTTTACCCAACATATGGCGAAGAAAGGGCTAAGCAAATTCAAGCGGAGAGCTGTAAATAATAAATCTAACCTCGAATACACGAATATTCTTTTATGATTATTTGTGTATTCGTGGTAAAAAAACAAATTTCAAGAATGAAGTTTATCTTAAAGGAATTTGGCAAAGCGTTTTTTATAGGCGTACTTATCTATTTGGTTTTGATGGCTATCACCTACATTTCCATTGGGACCTTGGGTACGGCTCGGGAACTTCTTGTCAATTTTGGTTACAATCAGCTTTATTCCGTGGTGCTTTATTTAGTGAACGTGCCTTTGTTTCGGTATTTTGTAAAAACCCATAAAGGAGATTTTTTCAAAATACAAAATTTGCTTAAGAGTTTTTTTGGCGCCATTCTTTCAACTATAACAGGTCTATTTGTACTTCAAGTTTTTTTGCATGTGATAATTGAAGGAGAGGATTTTTTTAAGTTTCTTTCCGAACAGAAAATAGATTATTACTATGTAGCCTTCATTATTGCTATGGTAGTGAGTATGATTTTTTACATTACTCACTATTACAGATTCAAACAGGAAAATAAGGTAACAGAGCAAAAAATAATAGCCGGGACGGCTTCGGCAAAGTTTGATGCGCTCAAAAACCAATTGGATCCTCATTTTCTTTTCAACAGTTTGAACGTGCTTACCAGTTTGATAGAGGAAAACCCTGAGGCGGCAACCCGTTTCACCACTTCGCTTTCCAAAGTTTATCGCTATGTTTTGGAACAGAAAAACAAGAAACTCGTTACCCTTGAAGAGGAAATGGATTTTGCTGAACTCTATATGTCGCTTTTGGCTGTACGTTTTGAAGACAGTATTGTTTTTACCAAACCTTCAAAATTGGAAAACCCGAAGGCAAAAGTGGTTCCGTTGTCACTTCAGCTTTTACTGGAGAACGCTGTAAAACACAATCAAGTAATGTCTTCCAAGAAACTTCATATAACTATTTCCGAAGAAAACGGCAATTTGGTTGTGACCAATAACAGCCAACCAAAACAGGTTTTAAGGGAAAGTACGGGGGTAGGGCTGCGAAACATTCGCGATAGATATGCGCTTTTAACGAAACGTCCAGTAATAATTAATGGGAACCGAAAAGAGTTCAGTATTGCCATTCCTATTCTGGGAGAAAACATTCAAATTATGAACACAACGGATTCATTTATTTCAGAAAAAAAATATAAGCTCGCAAAAAAGCGGGTTGAAAAACTGAAGGGTTTTTACATTCACTTGGTGATCTATATACTTTTTGCCCCTGTTTTTATTTACTTAAATTATATTTCACAAGCAGGTTTTCCGTGGGCGCTATTTCCTATTGTGGGTTGGGGTATTGGCGTTATGGGCCATGCTGTAGAAACCTTTAACTACAATCCCTTCTTCGGAAAAGACTGGGAAGAGCGCAAAATCCGTGATTTGATGGACAAAGATGAATAAATCACAATTCATCCTATAAATAGCACGGTTCGGAAGCTTCTATTTTATATTGGGTTTCAACTATATTACTTTTATGCTATAATTTTAAAACCACCATTATGGAAACTGAAAATAATAAAGACAGCAAATATTTTAAAGCGAAACGACGCGTTGCCGAAATAAAGAAATTCTACAGCAGTTTGATGTTTTATATCATCTTTATCGCTGCGCTGGCTGGACTGAATTATTATGTGAATGAACTGCGCCACCCTTGGTTTTTATGGGCTGCGTTTGGATGGGGAATTGGCATTTTTTTTCAAGCAATAAAAGTATTTCAGTGGACACCTTTTATAGGGAAAGATTGGGAAGATAGAAAAATGAAGCAATTTATGGAAGAAGAGGAAAAAAAGAATAAAAACAACTCGAACTAAAATGGATTATTCTGAAAACAGAACACTGAGACAAGCCCGAAAAAAGTTAGAGACACTAAAAGGTTTCTACAAGCATTTACTAGTTTATAGTATTGTGAATATCGCCCTATTTATTGTAAGAGGCAACGTGTTGGAATTTTTTCAGAACCAGTCTCCGGATAAAAATTTTATGGAATGGGTAGATTGGAATATTCTAATAGTTCCCATTTTCTGGGGAATTGGATTGCTATTTCACGCAGCAAAAGTATTTCAATATAAATTTTCCTTCATTAAAAATTGGGAAGATAGACAGTTGAAAAAATTTATTGACAAAGATTAAAAAGGGTCAAAATGGAAACTAAGAGAAGTCTTGCCTATTTAAGAGCAAAGAAAAAAGTGGAAACGCTGAAAGGTTTTTACAGCCACTTGGTCGTATATATCCTTGTGAACACTGGAATAATACTTGTTTCAGCAAATGTTTTTAATTCTAAAAAAATTGATTTTACCGATTGGAGTAACTATGTTACAGCCTTTTTTTGGGGCTTCGGTTTGGTGTCGCACGCACTTTATGTCTTTTATGTAATCAATATTGAAAACAATATTTTTAAGCGATGGGAAGAGAAGAAAATAAAACAGTTTTTAGACGAAGATGAATTTTAAAATAGACAATTTATAAATTTGAAAATCCCAAAACCTGAAACTTGAAACTTTGAACCTGAAACCAATATAATGAACGCACTAATCATCGAAGACGAAAAACCATCCGCCCGCTACCTGCAACGTATGCTGGAAAAGCAGGATGTAAACGTAAACCAAATGCTTCATAGTGTTGAAGAAGCAGTAGATTGGTTTCAAAACAATCCACATCCGGATCTGATTTTTTTAGACATTCAGTTGAGTGATGGACTTTCCTTTGAAATTTTTGATGCAGTTGAGGTGAACAGCGCCATCATTTTCACAACTGCTTTTGACGAATATGCATTGCAAGCCTTTAAACTAAACAGCATTGACTATCTGCTGAAGCCCATTGATGAAGATGAATTGCAGGCCGCCGTTAAAAAATACAGAACCTTAAAACCATCGCATCAAAACGTGCAGTTCAATTTTGAAGATATTAAAAAATTACTTTTAAACCCTGTGGAACGCGAGTATAAAAAGCGTTTTACCACAAAAATTGGGCAACATATAAAAATTATTTCCGTAGATGAAGTTGAATGTTTCTATTCGGAAAACAAAGGAACATACGCACACACAGTGGACGGACGTGATTATCTTTTGGAAACTACGATAGAACAATTGGAACAAGAGCTTTCGCCCGAAACGTTTTTTAGGATAAGCAGAAAATATTACATAAATATCAATTCAATAAAAGATATAATTTCTTACACCAATTCACGACTTCAATTAAAATTGAACAGTTACAAGGACCAAGATGTTATCGTTGCCCGCGAACGGGTAAAGGATTTTAAACTGTGGTTAGAATAATAGATTCAAGATTCAAGATTCAAGCCTTCGTCTTCAGCTTCAATTTCATATTCATCTTTATCTTCCTTTTCATTTCCCCCTTTGAGGGCTAGGAGGCGTTATCCTATTCTCCTGAAACGAAGATGGCAAAAGCTTTGGAATAAATTTCACCAAAAGCGGCAGAAGTACTGTGCCACCGGGCAACAAGAAAATGGTGAGCGACGGAATGGTTTTGCAAACATCCAGCAATTGCTCCTTTACCTTTGTTTTCTCCTCGGCAGAAAGATCGCGAACGGTGGAGTGGCCCAACAATACAACCAATTCGCCACTTTCCTCCAGTTCGCGCGCCAATCGGTCTTTGTTGCGAATAATCAAAAGCTTTACTGTGGAAGCGGATTGTTTGTAAAACTGCTTCACTGGGTGTGAATATTCAAAAAGCAGAATTTTTTCAGTATGTTCTATTGAAAAAGTATTTAAAGCCGAAAGGCTGTCGCTAAGCTCTTTTACTGGCAAATTTAGCGTAACCATTAGTTGTTGCAAAAACTGGTGCTCGGTTTGATCCATCTTCAAATCTTCCCATACGGTAAGGCAACAAAGATCTAACATATAATTCTTTTCCAAAGAATCTTCGCTGTTGTTCAAATAGTTCAAACTCTCCAAAAATGTGGCCGCCCCGCCATCTGTTTCATCAATTATGTATTGGGAAGAGGTTTCAAAAAGCTCAATCAGCAGCTTATCGTATTTCGTCTTTTTCTTTTTAGATTTCAATGTGTAGAAGCAGCCTGTCAAAACCGCCGTTTCCATTTGTTTATAGTATTTTTTTGCGGAAGTTGGATTTAAAAGCCATTGTCTATAAGTCAGGACGTCCAAATACAAAAGTGCGTGGGTAAGTAGCGAAACAGTATTTTTTTTTAATAAGGTGTTTGCTTCCTGCAATCTTGCGGAAAGAATGTGCTCCAAAGAATTTGAAGGATTGTGCGACAGCGAGAATTTTTGAAAGAAACCTGTCTTTCCTTTTTCAAGTTGTTTGTAAAAAGAAAGAATATCATTGATGGCTTCTTCATTGGTGCCATTTTTGTTTTTCTGAAAAAACTGAAAGAGAAGGGCGTGGAAAAGATTAATTTTGGTAAGTTCTTCTTTGGTAAGTTTTAATTTGCCAAGTGATTTTTTTGGCATTGCGGAAACTGAAACCCCATAAATAAAACCTGTCTGCTTTAATACTTCATAAAACTTATTTTCGTTTTCAAAGGCAGCAATAAGTTCGTTCTTTTCAAATAGATTTAGAAATTTTAAAATCCAATCGGGTGCGGATGGGTTCATCGAATTATTTATGATTATTTTAGAGCTCTCAAATGGCAACCTTTTTCCATTAACAAAAAATTAACGTATTATTGAAAGCCATGCCAATACATTTAAGCGTAAGTATAGCGAACAAGTAAAAATAAATAATATAAACCAACAAAAAAGATGAAAAAATCAAAACTTTTTGCAGTAATCGGTGGAATTGGCGCAGTCGCTCTTTCGGTATTTCTAATGTCGTCAGATCATATTGATGCACCCGCGGTTGCTGGTACAACTGCCGATATTACAGACTTTTACGCCTTTCAGGGCGAAAACAACGGCAACCTTGTGTTTGCCGCCAACGTACAGGGGCTTTTAACTCCCGGAGTACCCACTGAACAAGCGGCTTTTGATGAAACCGTATTGATTGAAATCAATATAGACAATGACAACGACCTAAAGGAAGATTTGGTGATCCAAGCCATTAAACGAGGAGATTCTATGTATTTCTTTGGCCCTTCCGCCCCAGCAATGACGGGTTTGGAAAGTACAATAGCAACTTCCACTCCGAGAACCGTGAAGATATCTACCAAGGATGACGTGCAAATTGCTGAAAAAGATGGTATGAAGTTCTTTGCTGGACCACGGGAAGACCCATTCTTTTTTGATTTTAACAAGTTCAATGAGGTTTTAGCAGGCACTGCAACAGGTTTTAACAACCCCGGTGACGACACCTTTAAAGGTACAAACGTACTGAGTATTGTTGTTGAAGTCCCCAAATCTATGCTTCCCGGCGGAGTGGTTGGTGTAAACCCTTTTGTCGCCAGCACTCCTATATATAATGTATGGGTTGAGGCCAAAAGAAAAATTTAATAATTGCTAATCTTGAAAAAACATAAAAAGATGAAATGCCCACTTACCAATTATAAATCCAATAGAAGATGTTTTACAGGGGCATTCCCTGCCCAACTGGTAGGCAAGCATCTTCCTAACTATCAAATATAATATACAGATGAAAACATTAAAATATACATACCTTTTTGTTGCAATAACAACATCATTGTTGTTTGTGCAGTGTAACGACGACGATAATAATATTATTATTAACGCGACCTGTAGCGATGGACTTTTGAACGGAGACGAAACAGGCATTGATTGTGGAGGAACTGCATGTTTGCCTTGCGGACAAGTATTGGATTTTAGCGGAACATACAAACAGGAAGACCAAGTGGGCCGTCCGGGTATAAATACCGTATTTGGAACCACAGGCTTTAAAGACGCCTTTAACAGTACAGTTCCTTCTGAAATGCAAGCGGCTTTTCAGACTAAGTTTCTGGCGAAATTAATCGATCCAACGACAGGGCTTTATCCTCCTTTTACTACAAATGCTTTAGGCTTAACGGCTGAAGAATTCACTACAGTCCTTTCAAACGACGTATTATGGGTGGCCAAGACAGGAATCACCACTTATTTTAACGGTACCGAAATATTTACTGGTAGAGCTTTGAATGATGATGTGATTGATGTTTCCTTGCTGTTGATTTTTGGTGGCCCGGACGGAACCGAAAACCCAACCTTAACCAGTGATGGAGTGCCTACTAACGATGTAGCCTTTTCAACATCCTTCCCATATTTGGCTGGACCTTTTTAATAAACCTAATTTTTAACATCAGAAAAGAGAGCCGTCTGTGTTCTCTTTTTTGGTTTGAAACCTATTTCAATAAACATAAAGTCTATAAAATTTATCATGAAAAATCTTATCACAATAGTCGTGGTTGCATTTCTTTTCGGTTGCCAGGAAAAGCCGAAAAAAATAACCGACAGCAAAGATTACGATTCCTATTTAATGACGAACAACAATCCTTCGAGAGATGCACTTCAGAAAGATTTGGAATTTTGGCAAGCGCGTTTTAACAATGATTCCACTCATTTATTGGAAATGAGCCGTCTGTCGGGAATACATGCGGGCTTATTTGGAAGTACGGGCGCTATCTCAGAATTGAAAATTTCCGAAGAACTTATAAAGAAATCACACGATGTTTCGGCGCGAAACAAAGATTCCTATTTGCGCAGTTTGGCGCATAATTACGTTTCGCAGCACCGTTTTAAGGAAGCTCAGATTTTGTTGGACAGTGCCTATACCTATCCCGATAACCACAAGGAAACCGAAATGATGCTTTTTGATGTGGCTATGGAATTGGGCGAATACGACCGCGCAGACACCCTTTTGGGAAAAATAAAAGACCCAAAAGATTTCAATTACTTGATTCGCCTGGCAAAATGGAGCGACCACAACGGAAATCTAGATGCCGCCATAAAATATATGGAACAGGCCAAGCAAATTGCTGAAGAGCGCGACAATAAAGGTTTAAAATTGTGGATTTACAGCAACATTGGCGACTTCTTCGGCCACGCCGGAAGAATTAGGGATTCCTATAATAGTTATTTGAAAACGCTGGCTATAGAACCGGACAATCATTACGTGAAGAAACAACTTGCGTGGATGACATATTCTTCCGAAAAAAATACTGCGGAAGCAAACCGTATTCTGGATTCGATTATGGTAAACCATAAAGCCCCAGATTATTTTCTTTTGAAAGGTCAAATGGCTGAATTTGACGGCGACACTTCCGAAGCGGACAAAGAATATAACAATTTCATAAAAGCCACGGAAAACCCCAATTATGGAGGAATGTACAATACTTATCTCATCGAACTTTACGCAAACCGAGACTCGCAAAAAGCGTTGAAATTGGCAGAAAAGGAAATCACAAACCGAGCTACACCAGAGACCTACCAGTTATTGGGATATGCGCAATTAAAGGCTGGCGAAAAGGAAGCAGCACTTAAAACAATTGAAGAACACGTGGCAGGCAAAACTTCGGAACCGAAAGCACTTTTTCATGCGGCGTTGATCTATAAAGCCAACGGAATGGATGACAAAGTAAAACCGTTAAAAGAAGAGTTGATGGGCGCTTTTTATGAGTTGGGTCCATTAAAAGCAATAGAAATAGAGAATTTATAACAAATTAAAAACCAACCTTGGACTTTTTACGTAAGTATCGTTGAGGTTGGTTATCTATCAAGAAATTGATAGATTTTACAAAAACTGGTTTAACCGGTTTTTGAGAGTTTTTTTGTTAGATGAAGCGTCCGCCGTTGGTGGGCGCTTTTTTATTTTCAGAATAAGTTTTGAAAGCTTCGTTTCCTATATAAAAATCCCTAAACTAAAAATAAATAAACCCCCGCTCGTCCGCATTATGCAGATTCGCGGAGGTTTACCAACCAACCAAAAAACTATCGTTATCCTCTTCCCCGTGGGCTAGCTTCTCTTGAAGAACTGCTTCTGGAAGTGTTCGCTTTTGAACTGCTTCTTGAAGGAGTGGAGGATTTAGTTACTGTATTGCGTTTCGCCATTTCCCTTTTTGGGGCTTGGGTTGTATTCTGCTTTGCGGAGCTGCTTCTGTTATTTGATGTTTCAGTTCGTGGTTGCTTTTGAACTGCTCTATCATTTGAAATAGCTCTTGTGTTATTTGAACGAACCGTATTCTCACTTCGGGTATTTTTCACATTGTTTTGAGAATAACTTTTTACCGCATCGTTTCTATTGTTTCCGCTTTTAACTTTTATATCGCGGTTATCATTGGCAGTAGTTGTCCGGGTCGGAACGTTGTTTGAATTGTTTCGAGTGTTGCGGACGTTTCGGTCAACGCTTGTAGCTCCTTTGCTGTTGCTACTACTGTTTCTGCTCGTAACATTGCTTCGTGTATCATTGTTGCGAACTGGATTGTCGCTTCGCGTTTCATTGTTGCGAATTGAATTGTTACTTCGCGTATCATTATTGCGAACTGAATTGTTACTTCGCGTATCATTATTGCGAACTGAACTATTGCTTCGTGTATTATTGGAGGCAACCATGGTGTTTTTTCTATTTGGGTTGTAATCCCGGTTAACGGAAGCCCTTCCTTTTTTATTATAAACACGGGATCCTGGGCGATAAAAATCCCTGCGACTGTTGTGATAGGCTACCCTATTTCGGTTTTTGTAATAAACCACGTGGTCGTGATAGCTGTAACGCACTGGCGCATAATATCTTCTGTAAGGCATATCATAAACTATGCAATGGCTATAAATTGGCGGCGCATAATACACGTGCCAAGGACGATATACATAATAAGGATTGTACATATTGATTAGCCCCGAACAATGCGAAAAATAGCCGTAATTATTATAGATTACGTGAAGTCCACCGACGCGAACAATTCGTCTGTCATTATACTGGATATCCACATTTCCCGCTTGGGTTATGCGGCCGTATTCGTCGTAATAAATTTGAACATTTTCCACTTGAATCACTGCTCCATAATCGTCATACTGCACATAAGTGTCGTAATCATAACCTGAATTAAAACTCACATTTACATTCGGAGTACTAATGGTTACTTGTGAACCGGTTTGTGGCCCGACATATACAAAATCAAATTGGCCGTCTGGGAAAACGGAGAATTCCACATCGCCTTCAACGAAGATGTACGCGTTACCGTCATAGCCTCTTCTGTTATTGTTTTCACTTTCGTGGGAAGTGGCATTTGCTGAAAATCCCGTCAAAAGAATGCTAAAAATAAATGCTATGTTTTTCATAATTCTAAAATTTAAAAGGTTCGTACTTGCTTGAAATTCTTTGGTCAGCTTTGTACGGGTATGAATTACCAACGACCGTGCCAGTTTTTTAAACACTTGATTAACAGCGGGAAATTCCAAATAACAAATTCCAAATTCCAAATAAAATTCAAAGTTCAAAGTTCAAAATTCAACAAACCAAAAACTAAATTTCAAATTATGGTAGCTTGATATATTTCAATAAACAAATAAAAAATCCGCTGAATTATTTTACCACGTTCAACGGATTTTAAAAACTAACCAACCAAAAAAACTAAAAGTCTTATTTCTTGTTATTTTGATTTCAATTAGTGTGCCAAATATTCGTATTTAGAAAAGAGCAAAGCCTTTTGCTGAATGTCTTTTTTTGATTAAGGCAGGGGAAACTTAAAGGTATGTGAATTGTATATTAGGATTGAGAACTTTTAATGAATTATGAATGGGGTATCTATGGCTTACTAGGCTTATACTAGGCTTATACTAGGCTTATATACGGGTGAACCTAGGCTATGACCCGTCCTATGACCCGTCCTAAAATAACTATACAGGTTAAAGAATAAATCCTGATATAGTTATACAAATATAACTGATAATCCTAAAAGAACTATACAGCTTGGTATTGTGGGTAGCTGTAAGTCACTTTGGGGATTGCCACGCGATTGCATCGCATGGGAGCGGGAGGGCTAGTTAAAAGTATTTCTCCTGCCATAAAATAAGGACTTTATAAAAGTATACAATTAGTTTATTTTGAGCTTTTTATACCTCAAAAAATATTTGAAGTTACCCACTACTTTATAGAAGAAAAGTCTTTATCTTGGTAGAATACTCTCTTAAAGTTTTAATTGTAATTTCTGTCTAATGATGTAAAAGTTTTTAAATATAAAAACAAATCCAATCATCGTGGTTTTATTAATTATTGTTTTTCCATTTGTACTGGCTGGACAATCTGCAAACGACTATTGCGGAGTGGGGGATTACCCCTATCCAAATCAGGGATTGTACAAAATTGAAAAAGTTTTTATAGATAGATGGGTCTAACTTAGAAAGCGTAATTTATAAAGGAAATAACTAAAAAATAAGAAATGAGAAATTATTTTACTATTCTTATATGTTTTTTATGCGTGGAAGCCTCAGCCCAGTTTGGACCACAACAAGTTATTACTACGGAGGCTGTTAGTGTTGAACTGGTTATTGCGGTAGATATTGATGGCGATGGGGATATGGATATTGCCTCGGCCTCTAGGGGTAGCGATACCATTGCATGGCAAGAAAATTTGGACGGGCTGGGTCCTTTTGGGCCTCAACAAATGATTACAACTTCATTGGACCAAACGGTGTATGTGGCTGCTGCCGATTTGGACGGTGATGGGGATATGGATATTTTGGGGATATCGGGTTTTGGAGATCTAATAGTTTGGTTCGAAAATATGGACGGATTAGGTAGCTTTAGTTCACAGAAGATTATTAATGCCTCCACTATTTTGCCAAATGAAATCATTACAGCTGATTTAGATGGTGACGGCGATGAGGATGTTGTAGTTTGCTCTATTGGTGAAAATGCCATTATTTGGTTTGAAAATACCAACGGTCTAGGAGATTTTGGTCCAAAACAGGTTGTTACCAATGATGCTTTATCTGGGCGTTCTGTTTATGCAGCAGACCTGGATGGAGATATGGATATTGATCTTTTGGCAACCTCTTCTGGTAATAAACGCTTGTATTGGTACGAGAATCTGGATGGACTGGGAACCTTTGGTCCTGATCAACTTATTGTAGAAACTTTTGATTATGGAGGGTTTGTTTCGGTTTTTGCCATAGATATTGATGGCGATGATGATAATGATGTGCTTGCTGCGGAATTTGGAGGAGATACGCTATCGTGGTTTGAGAATACAGATGGGTTAGCTACTTTTGGCCCTCAACAAATTATTACCTCCACCCTTATTACGCCTTATATGGTGTTTTCAATAGACTTGGATAATGATGGGGATGTAGATGTATTGTCTGCCTCAGGAACCGATGACAAAGTAGTCTGGTTTGAAAACACAGATGGTTTTGGAACTTTTAGTGCGGAAAAAGTTATTACAACACTTACTGACAATCCACGTTCTGTATATGCCGCGGATATTGATAATGATGGAGACAATGATGTGCTCTCTGCTTCTATTGCAGATTATAAAATTGCTTGGTACGAGAACTTAACCCCATTAAATGTATCAGATAATCCATCCATAGATATAAACATGTATCCTAATCCTGTTACTGATATTTTAACTATCCATACACCTCTTGATAATTATAGCATTGAAGTTTATACTATTGGAGGGCAACTTATTGAGCGTAATTCTTATCATCAACAATCTTTGGCTTTTGATTATAGCAAGTATGCTGCTGGCATATATATAATGAAGGTTATTTCCGATACAAATACACAAATAGTTAAAGTTGTGAAAAAATAGTTTTAATAACCCGTTGGGTGTAATTAAATGATTTGTTTTTTTGATATTATTTATTGGTCTGTCAAATATAAATTAGTTGATGTATTGAACCAATGTTAAAGTTGGGTTCGTATTTGCTTGAAATCCTTTGGTCAGCAGGTACAGGTATGAATAACCAACGACCGCACCAATTTTTTAAATACTTGATTTAAGGGGGTATCCAAATAACAAATTCCAAATTCAAAGTTCAAAGTTCAACAAACCAAAAACTAAAAGTCTTATTCGGTTAGTTTGGGTTCAATTAGTGTGACAAAAAAACTTAATGCTTCTTAAAGTTTTTCTTTTAAATAGGAAGCTGTAAATGATTCCTTACTTTTCGAAACTTCCTCCGGAGTCCCTTCAGCTACAACCTGCCCGCCGTATTCACCGCCTTCGGGGCCAAGGTCTATAATATAGTCTGCACATTTTATCAAATCCAGATTGTGCTCAACCACAATCACGGTATGACCCCTGTCCAGCAATGCATAAAAGGATGCCAACAATTTTTTAATATCGTGAAAATGAAGTCCAGTTGTGGGTTCATCAAATATGAAAACAGTTTTCTCTTTTGAAGTTCCTTTCACTAAAAAAGAAGCGAGTTTAATACGTTGCGCCTCGCCGCCCGAGAGAGTTGAGGAGCTTTGCCCCAATTGTACATAGCCCAAGCCCACGTCCTGCAAGGGCTGGAGCTTTGCGGCAATTTTTTCTTGTTTGTGTTTTCCGAAGAAATCCACGGCATCATCCACCGTCATGGTGAGGATGTTGTCTATGTTTTTATTCTGAAAGGTTACTTCCAGTACTTCCTTTTTGAAACGTTTGCCGTTGCAGGTGTCGCAGACCAAATGCACATCGGCCATAAACTGCATCTCAATAGTTACTTCGCCGTCGCCTTTGCAGGTTTCGCAGCGGCCGCCATCTACATTGAAAGAGAAATGTTTCGCTTTATACCCGCGGATGTCCGACAGTTTTTGGGAAGCAAAAAGATTCCGAATATCGTCATAGGCTTTAATGTAGGTTACCGGATTGCTTCGGCTGGAACGACCAATGGGGTTTTGGTCAATAAATTCAATACTTTTAATAGTTCCGAAATCACCTTTTATTTCTGAAAACTGACCAGGTTTTTCGCCATAACCGCCAATTTCACGGAGTAGGGCAGGATAGAGAATTTTCTTCACCAACGTACTTTTCCCACTTCCAGAAACGCCTGTTACTGCTGTAAAAACATTCAAAGGGAAAGTTACATCAATGTTTTTTAAATTATTTTGACGAGCGCCGCTGATTGTGATTTTATTTTTTGAAGTTCGGCGTTTTTTCGGCACTTCAATCTCCATTTCGCCATTGAGATATTTTGCGGTCAATGAATCTGACTTCAATATTTCAGCATACGTTCCCTGCGCTACTACTTCACCGCCGAAAGTTCCGGCTTCTGGGCCGATGTCTATAATTTCATCGGCAGCTTTCATTATATCTTCGTCGTGTTCAACTACAATTACGGTGTTTCCCAAATCGCGCAAAGCTTTTAGCACAACTATAAGCCGTTCTGTGTCCTTTGGATGAAGGCCAATGCTGGGTTCGTCCAAAATATACATAGAGCCAACGAGGCTGCTCCCCAATGATGTTGCGAGGTTGATACGCTGCGATTCACCTCCCGAAAGTGTGTTCGATTTCCGGTTCAGTGTTAAATAGCCCAAACCAACGTCTCTCAAAAAACTTAAACGATTATTAATTTCCAGCAACAATCGTTTTCCAACTTTTTCATCAAATTCGGAAAGTTTCAAGTTTTTGAAAAATTCCGCAGCTTTATCCAACGGAAGTTCCACCAATTCCTGAATGGAAGTGCCGTTAATTTTTACATACCCAGCTTCGGGACGGAGACGTTTTCCTTTGCAAGTTGAGCATTTCGTTTTTCCGCGGTAGCGTGAAAGCATCACTCTGTTTTGGATTTTATAGCTTTTAGATTCCAAAAAGGAAAAGAAAGAATTCAATCCTTCAAAATATTTGTTTCCCTCCCAAACCAATTGTTTTTGTTCATCCGTAAGCTGAAACCACGGTTTGTGGATGGGAAAATCGAACTTGTAGGCATTGTTTATCAACTGGTCTCGGTACCAACCCATACTTTCGCCACGCCACGGAAATACGGCGTTTTCAAAAATAGAAAGTGCCGTGTTTGGAATTACCAAATCTTCATCTACGCCAATAACATCGCCATAACCTTCACAAGTTGGGCAGGCGCCATACGGATTGTTAAAGCTGAAAAGATGCACGTTTGGTTCCATAAAAACCATTCCGTCGGCTTCAAAGCGGTTGTTGAATTCTGTAGTTTTTCCCAGGGAAAGCGCTTCAATATACAGTACACCTTTTCCTTCAAAAAAAGCTATTTCAATTGCATCAGCCAAACGGTTGTAAAAATCTTCTTCGTCTTTTGTGATTATTCGGTCTATGACCAAATCTATTTTTTTCGGAAACGATTTCCCATTTAATCCATCAATCCGCAATACCACGTTTTTAATTTTAATTCGAGAATACCCTTGTTGCGCTAGGGCCTGTATTTTGTTTTCCATGGTTCGTCCTTCTTCTAAATGGATAGGAGCGAGGAGCAATAACTTTTCGCCTTCGGGAAAACTTTTTATGAAATTTATAACATCTGTAGTGGTGTCTTTTTTAACTTCTTTTTTGGAAATTGGAGAAATTGTTTTTCCAATCCGGGTGTAAAGCAATTTCAGATAATCATAAATTTCAGTGGAAGTGCCAACGGTGGAACGTGGATTTGTAGCATTCACTTTTTGCTCTATTGCAATGGCTGGTGAAATTCCTTTAATGGAATCCACTTTCGGTTTGTCCAACCTTCCCAAAAACTGTCGAGCGTAGCTGGAAAGGCTTTCCACGTAGCGGCGCTGGCCCTCTGCATAAAGGGTATCAAAGGCAAGGCTCGATTTTCCGCTGCCGGAAAGCCCTGTGATTACAACCAGCTTATTCCGTGGAATTGCGACCGAAATGTCTTTAAGATTGTGAAGTTTTGCACCCTGGATGAGGATGTATTTTTTGGTGCTTAATGTTTCCGTATTCAATTTATTTTCTACTTTTTTATAGCTTTTTACAAAGATACTATATAGGTTTCAGCAACACACATTTGCTATAATTATTATTTTTTACAGAAAAATTTAACCTTTTTTTTGCTTTTGTGAAATCTTTGTTGTTATATTTACGGCTCATAACGTCATATAAAAAAATACTGCCTATAGCTGATCATTACTTTTAACAAATAAACATTGTAACCAAGCAACCAAAATCCATAGTTGTTTATTTTTTAAAGAAGTATTGATATGAAGCAAAGCACAAACACTGACGCGTTTTTGGTAAACGCCTATATGAACGGTAATGAATCTGCACTCGGTGAGTTGATAACCCGCCACAAACAACGAATTTACAGTTTCATTTATTCAAAAGTTTTTGATCGGGATGTCTCCGAGGACATTTTTCAGGACACTTTTATCAAAGTTATTAGAACCCTTAAAAAAGGGACTTATAACGAGGAAGGTAAATTTCTTCCTTGGGTTATGCGTATTGCCCATAACTTGGTGATAGACCATTTCAGAAAAAACAACCGCATGCCCAAGTTTGAAAACAACAACGATTTCAATATTTTTTCGGTTTTAAGCGATAATTCATTAAACATTGAAAAACAGATTATTAAAGGGCAGGTTGAAAATGATGTACGGAGATTGATTGAAGAACTTCCGGACGATCAAAAGGAAGTTCTGATGATGCGCATTTATAGAGACATGAGTTTCAAGGAAATAAGTGAGCAGACTGGTGTTAGTATCAATACAGCATTGGGACGGATGCGCTATGCGCTTATCAATTTGCGCAAAGTGATTGATAAACATAATATTATATTGACCAATTGATACAATAAACTAATTTATGCTGCGTTATTTTGAAATAAACCTCAAAATAATATTCAATGCAAAAATTTTACTCTGAAACATCACGTGTGGACGACGTGAATAAAAAACTTGTTCCAAAAGAAGAAACCATAAAATTTCTTCTGGATTATTCGATGGCTTTAAGTGTTATAGATTACCATAAAATGAAGTTTGAAGCACTTCTAAACTAAACTTTGGAAAAACCCTGGAATTAGCTTTTCGGGGTTTTTTTTGTGAAAAAAGTTTAAGAGTTGAGAAGTCGATTCGCAAAGAAAATTTTAGTAAGATTTCGTCTAACCCACTCAACTTTTTAACTCCTCAATTCATCTATTTTTTTTCTTCAAATAATCATTAATTACTGTTTTCCTGCCAATGGTTTTGGTAATAATATCTTTTTCCAGATTCCAACCCCGGGCCGGAGAATACTGTCTTCCGTACCAAATAATCTGAAGGTGTAGCGTGTTCCATAAATCCTCTGGAAACAATCTTTTGGCATCTTTTTCTGTCTGTACCACATTTTTTCCGTTTGTAAATCCCCAGCGGTACATCAATCTGTGGATATGTGTATCCACTGGAAACGCGGGAATATTAAAAGCTTGGCTCATCACAACACTTGCGGTTTTGTGGCCTACTGCAGGGAAGGATTCCAACGCTTCAAAATCTGCTGGCACCTGTCCGTTGTATTTTTTAATTAAAATTTCCGAAAGACCGTGAATGCCTTTCGATTTCATCGGCGAAAGTCCAACAGGTTTTATGATTTCCCTTATTTCTTCTACCGAAAGTTTTACCATATCATACGGATTGTCCGCTATTTGAAATAGGAGCGGAGTGATTTTATTTACCCTGACATCGGTGCTCTGTGCAGAAAGCAGGACGGCAATCAATAAAGTATAGGGATCTTTATACTCCAATGGAATTAGGACTTGAGGATACAGTTTATTCAAGGTGTCAATAACGAAGTTTACCTTTTCTTGTTTGGTCATTTTAAGTACTTTTATGCAAAAATAAGGATTATGCAAATAGTACAGGCAGGAGATAAGGCTCCAGATTTTAAAATGAACGATCAGGATGGAAATGTTATTTCCTCAAAAGATTTCAAAGGAAAAAAATGGATTGTTTTTTTCTATCCAAGAGCCAACACACCAGGCTGCACTGCCGAAGCTTGCAATCTCCGCGATAATTACAAAGAGCTTCAAAAAGCGGGTTATGAATTGCTCGGCGTGAGTGCCGACAGTGAAAAAAGGCAAAAGAATTTTAAGGAAAAATACAATTTCCCATTTCCATTATTGGCCGATGAGAATAAGGAAGTTATCAATGCTTTCGGGGTTTGGGGACCAAAAAAATTTATGGGAAGGAAGTTTGATGGAATTCATCGTAAAACATTTGTTATTAATGAAAACGGAATAATAGATCGTGTGATTGACAAGGTAAAAACCAAAGATCACGCCGCCCAGATACTGGATTAGCTATTTACTTTTTCCTTGGTTCCTCTGTAATTGAAAAGGTGTTTGTCTTTAATGATCTCTGCAACACCGGGGGGGAGCATTTCTTCCCATCCTTCTTCCCCATTTTCAATCATTGAAAGAACTTCTCGCGAAAATATTTCCATATTTTCAGGGTTGTAATCTGTGATGTCAACCACTTTCCCGTTGTATTTAAAGAATTTGTACAATTCCTTCATACGTGGGTGCACTTTCAGATTTTCACTGTTTGTGTATTCGCCCGTTTCGGGGTCTTTCATAGGGTAGAGATACACTTTCAGATCTTTAAAGAAAAGTTTCCCGAACGCTTCCAATATTCCACCGCTCAAATGGCGATAATATTTTTCATCAAAAATATCGATCAAATTGCTGACGCCCATGGCAAGGCCCATACGCATTTTGGTGTATCGGGAGAAATATTCAACCAGTTTGTAGTATTCCTGAAAGTTTGAGATCATTACCGTATGGCCCAATGAACAAAGCAATCTCGCCCGATCCATAAAATCCTCTTCGTCAATTTCGCCCTCAGCGCGAAGGTTGGAAAGGGTAATTTCAAAAATAACTTCAGTTCTATCTTTTTCAACCCTGTTTTCTTGAAGAAACATTTCATAAGAACGCTCAAACATATCAATATTTACCTTTGTTACAGGCCTAAAACTTCCTCGTAGCGCCAATATGTTTTTCTTATAAAGGATTCTTGCAGGAAGGATGTTATGACCTTCGGGGTCAAACATTACGGCATCGGTCATGCCATTTTTAATAAGTTGAAGACTCATCAATCTGTTGTCAATTTCCGCGAACCGCGGCCCAAAAAAATTGATGGTATCTATTTCTATTTTGTCTTTGTCAATGTGGTCGTATAGGTAACGAAGCAATTTATTGGGCTGGTCGTATTTATAATACGCCCCATAAATAAGGTTCACACCCAAAGTTCCAAGTGTAATTTGCTGCAATTGGGCATCGTTTTCATGGAAACGGATGTGCAGGGTTATTTCGTTATACGGCTCTTTTGGATCAATTTGATACCGAATGCCAATCCAGCCATGCCCTTTGTATTTTTTTGCAAAATCAATGGTTGCAACCGTATTTGCGAATGAAAAGAAAAGTCTATTGGGATGTTTGTCGCGATTTATCCGTTCCTCGATCAAGTTGAACTCGTGCGACAGCATTTTCTGAAGTCGGGATTCCGTTACATATCTTCCGTCTTCTTCTATTCCATAAATGGCATCGCTGAAATCTTTATCATAAGCAGACATTGTTTTAGCAATAGTCCCAGAAGCGCCACCAGCTCTGAAAAAGTTACGCACAGTTTCCTGTCCGGCTCCAATTTCTGCAAAGGTGCCGTAAATGTTTTCGTTCAGATTGATTCGTAAAGCCTTATTTTTTATGGACGGAATATCTTCAAATTCCTTGTCCCCTATTATGGATTCCGGCATAGCAACGTTCTATTTTTCTTGGTAACAAAGGTAGCGAATACAATAGGTAAACAAAATAAATACCAGTATTTTTGTGGGAATGGATACAACTTTTACCGTTACCTTTCTCGGCACTGGGACATCCCAGGGAATCCCTGTTATTGGCAGTGACCACCCCGTTTGCCTAAGCAGCGACCCAAAAGATAAACGCTTGCGGGTGTCGGTTTTATTGGCTTGGGAAGGATTTACCTATGTAATAGATTGCGGTCCCGATTTTAGGCAGCAAATGTTGCGCGAAAAAGTTTTGAAAGTAGACGGAATCCTGCTAACCCACGAGCATAGCGACCACACGGCTGGTTTGGACGATATTCGCCCCTTCAATTTTATGCAGGGAAATATGCCTTTTTATGCCCACAAACGGGTTTTTAAATCATTGCGCGAACGGTTCGCTTATATATTTACGACCGAAAACAGATACCCCGGCGCACCGAGCATTTCAGCTATTGAAATAGATAAAAATACCCCTTTCACTATTGGCGGGAAAAAAGTTATTCCCATTGAAGCCTTTCACGATACTTTACCGGTATTGGGTTTTCGGATTGAAGATTTTACCTATTTAACCGATGTTAAAACCATTTCGGAAGAAGAAACCGAAAAAGTGAAGGGAACGAAGGTTTTGGTAATCAATGCCCTTCGGGTAAAACCGCACTATTCACATTTCAATATAGCCGAAGCGCTCGATTTTGTTGAAAAAGTAAAGCCCGAAACAACCTATTTCACACACATCAGCCATGTGATGGGCTTTCACGCGGAAGTTGAGAAAAAACTTCCGAAGAACGTACATTTGGCGTATGATACACTCAAAATAACTATTTGATTATGAGAAATAAAATTTTTTTGTACCTATTTCTTTTCGCTTTCCTGTTCATTATTTATCAATATATGAACGAGAAGAGCATTTTTGAATCACAGGAAACCAAGATTGAAAACCTTGAGTCCAAAATTCAAAAGGAGAGTGATTCCATTGAAAACTTGTGGGGCCAGATTCGGGATTTGAATTATTTCACTTTGCAAGGAAATGACAACGCAATGACCTATTTTGAAAAAATGGGATACGAAGCTGACCAAGTTGAATCAATGGTCTCCGACCAAATCTATGATTATAATTTAATCAAGGGGAACAATCCATTGGTGCCTTTTGATGGGATGAACGGAGATATGAAAATCAACAGATTGAAATTCCTGAACCACAAATGGATACAGGCGGAGTTTACCGACGGTAAATATTGGGGCGAAATGATCCTGGAATATTCCTTCAATGACAAGAAAGAACTTGAATTGAAAGCGATAAGTTCCCTACTTTATCCAAATTGAGGCTAAGTTATTGGGTTATTGCGTTTCTGATTACTGCGTACTGATTTACTGAATTACTGCCTTTCCAGCCAACTCTTCAATTCAAAAAAATTCTGAGGTGCAACACCGTGACCCACGGGAAATTCCGAATATTTACAATCAATATTCAGGTTTTTAAGGAAAGGCTCGGTTTTTCGTGCCCATTGCACGGGGATAACTTGGTCCACACTTCCGTGGGAAGTATAAACGTTAAGATTGCTGAAATCATTTTCAGCATAACCATTTTTTAAAATTGCTTCATTGATATAACCGCTCAAGCCGATAACGTTTTTTACTTTTTCGGGATAGCTCAAAGCAACGGCAAAACACAAAATGGTGCCTTGACTGAAACCGAGGAGGGTGATATTATCGCTGTCCACTTTATATTTTTCAATAACTTCATCAATGCATTTTGAAACCAATTCCCGCGAAACGATTGCCTGTGCGTCATCGCTGAATTTTCCCTGCGAATTGTCAAAATATATATTGTACCAAGCATTTCCGAAGGGTTCCATCTTGATTGGTGCTTTCAGGGAGATGATTGCATATTTTTCCGGCAATTCACTGGCGAAGGAAAACAAATCGTTTTCGTCACTCCCAAAACCGTGGAGCATAATGATAGCAGGTGGATTTTCCGACGGATTCTTGGCCGCGCGATAATTGTGTTCTAAAAGTAAACTCTGTTTTTCCATAGGGTGCAAAAATAAACAAGACCTTTTAAACTGAAGGGTTTTCAGCATAAAAGGTCCCGTTAAATATTCGCTAAAAATTAAATACCCTTAAACCATTGTTGGAATTGCTCGCCAAGAACGGGAACAGGCTTCATTTCGCCTTGTATTGCACTTATCAATCCAAGAATCCAAAAAACTAATATTGCAAGTTGCACTATCCAAGTTAATATTGAAATACCTATAAAACCAATTACAATACTTAATACAATACCAACGCACATAATTCCCAACGATTGGCGCACATGGTAAGATCCTAATTCTGTTTTGTTTCCATTGTTCATTATTAGGGCGATAATCCAGCCAATAAGTGTGATGTAGGCAATGATGGCCACTGTTTTGCCGTTGTCTGAAGTTGTTTCCATTTTTTTAAAGATTAGGTTAGTGATTTTTTACAAGCTAAAGATAATCAATACTTTAATTTAAAAACGTAAACCATTCTTGAAATTTCTCACTTAAAAAAGGAATGCCTTTCTGTTTGTTGAAATATGCCATCGCCAAACAATATAGCCAAAGCAAACTGCAAAGTAGCCACAAAATATCGCCAGCCGTTACGTCAATTTGCGATTGCACAATGAGCGAAACCATAAAAATAAGCCACAACCCGAACATATTTTTGATATGCCAAGTCGCGAACTCGTAATTTTCATCTTTATTGATGAAAAAAGCGATCAAAAAACCCACGAAAGGAGCGTAGGCAATGAGGGCAGTAGATTTTCCTGCGGGTGAAGTTTTCATTATTTATTCAGTACCAACTGGTTGTTTGCAACAATTCCATATGGTTTTCCTTTGAGCTTTGTTCCGAGAAGTGCGGCATTTTTTGAAGTGGAAAGAATATCTTTTTCAGAAAATTCCCAAGCTTTATCGGGGTTGAAAAGTGTAAGTTCAGCCTTATTTCCTTCTTCGATTTCTTCCGAAGAAATATTAAAAGCTTTTTTCAAACCTGTCAAGGCCTTGACTGATTCTTCAACTCCCAAAAGCATATTCAACGCTCCGAAACAGCCCTCCAAACCAATGCTCCCGAAGAAGGCGTGTTCAAACTCTGTTTTTTTGTGTTCCACGTCAATTGGGTTGTGGTCGCTGGTAACGCCGTCTATGATGCCTTCTTTCAAGCCTTTCAGCAACGCTTTGGTGTCTTCTTTGGTGCGCAGTGGCGGAAGTAATTTATAATTTGTGTCAAAACCTTCCAAAACGTCATCTGTCAATACGAGGTTGAAAATTGCGACACTGCAAGTTACGTTCAGCCCTTTTTTCTTTGCGTCCTTAATCAGTTCCACAGATTTTTTGGTTGAAATGGTCGGGATGTGAAGTTTCCCACCCGTATATTCCAAAATATACAAATCTCGGATTATTTGCAGCTCCTCAGAAAGCGCGGGAATACCTTTCAATCCCAAGCGGGTGCTGTTCACTTCCTCGTTTACCATTCCGTTCCGTGCAACCGATTTTTCAAAAGGAAAGGATTGCACCAAACCATTAAAACTCTGTGTGTATTGCAGTGCTATTTTCAGCAAATTTGCATTCGCTATTGGGGTTTTATAATCGTAAAAAGAAATGGCTCCTTCATTTTGCATATCGTACAATTCCGCTAATTCAGAGCCTTTGCTACCCACAGTGAGCGCGCCAATAGGGTAGAGGCTCACAGCATTTCCTTCGGCTTTACTTTTCAGAAACTTAATGTGTCCTTTACTGTCCGTAACCGGAAAACTGTTTGCATTTACTGCAACGCTTGTATATCCGCTATGGGCCGCAGTTTTCAAACCATTTTCTATGGTTTCGCGCTCCTCAAAACCAGGTTCTCCAAAAGAGACGCTGCTATCAAACCAGCCTTGCGAAATATGAAGATTTTTCAATGAAATCTCTTTTATTTCCGAAGAAGGAATCGTTACGGCAATTTTTGAAATTATACCATTCTCTATCAAAACATCCCGTTTCTTTAAATGGTGCTTGCCGGAAGCATCAACAATGGTGGCGGATTTCAGAAGTAATTTCATATTCAAAATTCAAGGTTCAAAATTCAAGGTTCAAGATTCAAGATTCAAGATTTGTCCCTTCGACAAACTTAGGGCTATATATTAAATTTTCAATTTCAATTTTTTCAATCTTTATTCTTTGTTCTTTTTTCCTTATTCTTTTTCTACTTAAAAAATTTCAAGATAAGCATTTCAAAAAGTAAAAAGAGCAATGCAAAAATAGCAAACCATTTCCAAAAACTGTTTATGGAATTGGAATCTGTAATAGAATCAAAAAGATCGTCCACAGATTTATACACTTCAGCACCTTTCCAATCTTCGGGATTTTGGTATTGCAGATTGCTTTCGCTGCGGGCATAATTATAACTTATGTTTTCCAAAAACTCATTTTCTTTCACAATTTGGTAGTTGCCAGCTTTATTGGGTTCGTCCGTAGTTGTCATCAACACAAAATTAGCTTTTGTTTGCTGAAGCGGAATAAACTGCGCAGTGCTGTCTTTAATGGTAAGAATTTCGTCAGGCCCTAATTTTACGGGTACTGCGATAGAGTTTTGTTCGCCAATGGTGTAGTACAATCGCGGCAATGGCAAACTTTGCAGCGCCATATTGTAAATTGTGGGAACCACCAACGGTGAATTCTGAAAATTGGAATTCTCCTTATTTATCGCCGCAGTGAACAAATAGGTGTTTTTCTTTTGAAGCAAAAAAGGTTGATTGTCCTCAAAACCGATTGCTGGCGTTGCGTTTGTTGAAATATTATAGAAAGAATTGACCTTCGGATATTGAAAATTAGCAACTTCTTTTTCAAATACATCTTTAAATAGCGGATGCGAAAAAACGATTTTTGTAATTTTCTTTTCCTGGATTTTTTCCTGCCTACCAGCAGGCACGGCTTCGGAAAGCGTGCCCAAAGCCATCGTTAAAAGGAAGTTGTTGTAACTGTTCAAATCCACTTCCGAAGCGGGAATTACAAGCACACTGCCACCTTCGTCACTAAATGATTTAAGGGCGGTGGTTAATGACGCGGAAATTTCTTTCAGTTCGTTGAGCACAATGAAGTTTTGATCGGGTATTTCGTTGTAATTTAAGGTTTTGAAAGTTTGCTGCGTAAACTGAAATTCTTCTTTTTCAAAAAGCCGTTGCAGGAAGTTGCCATCGGCTTCATTAATGGACAAAACCTTAATTTTTCCGGGTTTATTAATGCTGAAAAACAGCGTATTATCAAAGGGGAGATTGGGTTCGTTGAGTTGAATTTTTCCAATAAATTCTTCGGAATTATCAATGTCAAACGTTATTGTGCTACCAGGGTTTTCTGAAAAATCAACAGCAGTTTTGGCAATCAATTTTTCTTTATTGAAAAGTGAAATGGGAGCTTCTGAAATTTCATTGCCTGTCTTAGAGACTTTTACTTTGAGCTGTGTTATTGAAGCATTTTTTGAAGCAATAAAAACACTGTCAATAGCAATGTTCGAAACTTTCACGGGTTTTAATTGCACAGCTTCAACAACCAAATCATTCGGAATTTCGGGAAATTTTTCTTTTTGTTGAAAATCTGATAGATAGACCAACCGTTTCAAAACATCCTTTTCGTCGGAAAAAAGTTGGTTTGCTTTGAGCAAAACTTGACTGGGCGTCAATTGGTTTTGCGAGTATTCCACCGAAAGTATCTCACTTTTAAAATCTTGTGGCGAAGTATTCTTTTTTTCAGTATTGTTAGTAAACCAGCTTAATTTTTCAGAGCCACCCGCTTTATCAAACAAATCCTGTAAAGCCCGCTCCAGGATTGGTCCTTTGGCACCTTTCGCCTGCATACTGAACGAATTGTCTATATAAACAACGGTTTCTTTTTTGGTATTTATGGCTGTTTTGGAAGAAGTAAACGGTTGTGCGAAAGCGAAAATAATACACGCCAGCGCAAGTAAACGCATCAACAAAGTGAGCCATTTTTTTAATTGCGAACTTTTTCGGGTTTGGATGGTCACTTTTTTCAGAAAAGCAACATTGGTAAAAGCTACTTTTTGAAAACGCCGAAGTTGGAAAAGATGGATAAATATTGGGATGAGCAGTAGGAAAAGGGCGTAAAGGATTTCTGGGTGTTTGAACTGCATTCCTATAAATATTGCCCAAAGATAAAAAACGGAACGTAATTAGCGCTATTTATAACCTGTAAAACCTAATTTTTCATTTCTTTATTGTCAACATTGAGGTTTGAATTCTTTTTAATGCTAAACTGAAAGGTGGTTCCCTTTTTCATTTCTGAAAAAACTTCAATTTCGCCACCCAGCTTGTTCACGAGCTTTTTAACTGTTGAAAGGCCGATTCCATTTCCTTTTTTTCCGTTTCTGTCCAAGATGTCGGTTGTTGTAAAAAGATCAAAAATATGTGCTATTTTCTCTTTCGGGATTCCCATTCCGTTGTCGGTGATTTTGAAATGATAAAACCCGTTTTTCTCGACACAGTTTATGTCTATTTTTATCTTTTTTTTGTCATTGTATTTTAGGGAGTTGCCCACTATATTTAACATAATCTGCCCTAAAGCGACTTTATTGGCGTGCATTTCAATGTTTTCTTCGGGGAGGTTTATTTCACAGTCAATATTGATATTCAAGAGTTCAATTATTTCCTCCAAAAGATCGTGGCTGTCAAAAACCTCGCTGTTTAAAGAAGCGGTATGATCACTTTCATAATGTTCCAGAAGTCCGGTTATATATTCACTTAGCGTAAAAGAAGACTGTTTTATGTAGTCTAAATATTTTTTGCCCTGGTCGTCTAAAAGTGTACCGTATTTGCTGCGGAGCATATCTGAAGTTATTATCATATTTGCCAATGGCATTTTCATATCGTGAGACACAATTCCGGCAAAATTTTTAAGCTCTTCATTTTTTTCCTTTAATTCTTGCTGTACTTCCAATAACATTCTGTTGCGTTTTTTGGCCTCAAAAAGGTTCACAACCTGATAGGCCAAAGCAATAAGTGCTTTTTTTTTCGATTTGGAAAGTTTTCTTGGTTTGGTATCAAAAATGCAAAGAGTTCCCAAGGGGTAGCCTTCAGAATTTATTAAACGCACGCCTGCATAAAAAACGGCGTTCATATCAGAAACTAATGGATTATCCTTAAATCGTGGATCTTTTCGGGCATCTTCAATAATGAAAATATTGGCTTCATCCAGAATGGCATGTCCGCAGAAAGAAATATTCCGCGGCGTTTCGTTGAAAGAGATGCCATAGTGTGATTTCAAGAAATTACGGTCAGCATCCAGTAAAGTAACTAAAGATATTGGTACAACGCAGATATTTGCTGTTAATGCAGTTATGTTGTCAAAATCCTTTTCCGGTAATGTGTCCAGCAAGTGGTAGGATTGGACTGCGGACAAACGCTCTTGTTCATCAACTGGGAATTGTGGTGTTATCAAGGCTTCATCTCCAATTTATCTTAAATCCGAAAGTTGTCGGTGTTTAAGGATTAAACGTAAATATACAAAATTTTAAATTGAGTTATTAAAGCTTAGAAAAGGATGCGTATAGGGTTATTTTTTTTCAAAACCGTTCAAAAACACCTAATCCGAAAAGAGCAAAATCATATTTTACGGGATCTTTTGGGTCTAAATTTCGAAGTGAATTATCCAGCTCAGCCAATGCCTTACCATCATTTTGTTTCCGTTTGAGCAAATTGAGTTTTCTCGCCACATTTCCACTGTGAACATCTAAGGGACAGGAGAGTTTCGATGGCGAAATATTTTTCCAAATTCCAAAATCTACACCTGCATTGTCGTTGCGAACCATCCAGCGCAGAAACATATTTATTCTTTTCGCAGCCGAATTTCTAAGTGGGTCGCTAATGTGTTTCTGGGTTCTGGAAGGATGCGGAAGTTCGAAAAAAGTTTTTTTGAAATGATGGATTGCAGGTTGCATAGAATCCTTTTCGGCATGGATTGCGAAAACCTTTTCTAAACCTCCGTGATTTTTATAGATGTTTTGGAGTGCTTTTAAAAAACAGAAAAGATCTTCGTTATTAAAAGTTCGATGCACAAAGGGCGAAAGTGATTCGGAATTCTTTTCGGTAAAATTCATCACAAAGTCAAACGGCGAATTGCCCATCATACCCATCAACCGATGCCCATTGGTTATAATGCTCTTTCGGTTTCCCCAAGCAATTGTGGCCACGAGAAAACCGGCGATTTCAATATCTTCCTTTAAAGTGAAGAGGTGCGGAATTTGAATTGGATCAGTTTCAATAAAATTAGGGTGGTTGTAAACGTTTACTTTTTCGTCGAGAAATGATTTTAATTCACTTTTGTTCATTGGAGTGAATTTTTGAAATTTAGGTTTTGAAATTTAATTAATAATAATCCCATTCTGCATCACGAGTTTTCTATCCGCCATATTCGCAAGTTCTTCATTGTGAGTTACGATTACGAAAGTTTGTCCAAATTCATCCCGCAATTTAAAAAATAGGCTGTGAAGATTTTCGGCACTCTCGGTATCCAGGTTTCCGCTGGGTTCATCTGCGAGAATTATAGCAGGATTGTTCACTAAAGCGCGAGCAACCGCCACGCGTTGTTGTTCGCCGCCGGACAGTTCGTTGGGTTTATGGTCTTCGCGGTGCGAAAGGCCTAAAAAGTTGAGCAGTTCTTTCGCTTTTTTGATTGCTTCGGTTTTTGGCGTATTTTTTATAAAAGCAGGAATACAAACGTTTTCAAGGGCAGTAAATTCAGGCAGTAGCTGATGAAACTGAAAAATAAAACCGAGATTTTCATTTCTAAACTTCGCTAACTTTTTCCCCGAAAGGGAACTAATATTTACACCGTTTATTTCTAATTTACTCTTTGACGAACTGTCAAAAGCATCCAAAGTTCCCAATATGTGTAGCAACGTAGTTTTTCCCGCACCCGAAGCACCAACTATCGATACGATTTCACTTTTTTTTATATGAAGGTCAACACCTTTTAAAACGTGGAGATGATCGTAATATTTATGGATGTTTTCGGCTTCAATCATAGCAAAAATTTAAACCGTGAAAGTACTATTTATAGTGCTATCATGCAATCTGATGGATTATATTGTTTTTATTCGTACTTATGTGTTTATTTTTGAAGTAGAATAATTAAACAAAAAAGAATGTCATCATATAAAAACTTTGAAGAATACGACCAGCCCGTAACAGACGCTTTGACTGAAAATTACAGTCAAATTTTAAGCAGAGTGGGCGAGGACATCTCACGGGATGGAATACTCAAAACCCCCGAACGGGCAGCCAAAGCAATACAATTTTTAACATCGGGAAATTGCCAGGACCCAGCTGAAATATTGCGAAGTGCCATGTTTGCCGAGGCGTATCACGATATGGTTATTATAAAGGACATTGAATTGTATTCCTTATGCGAACATCATATTCTGCCATTCTTCGGGAAAGCACACATTGCCTATATTCCCGACGGCTACATTGTGGGACTGAGCAAAATACCACGTGTTGTGGATGTTTTTGCACGGCGGTTGCAAGTTCAGGAACGTTTGACGCACGACATTCTGGAATGTATAAACAACACCCTGAAACCCAAGGGAGTGGCCGTGGTTATTGAAGCCTCGCATATGTGCATGATGATGCGGGGTGTTCAGAAACAGAACAGCGTAACTACAACTTCGGGCTTTCGTGGTCAGTTTGAAGCCATTGAAACCCGCAGCGAATTTTTAAAACTGATAAGCAACGACTTGTCATAATTTTTTTTTGGAATGTTTTTTGACTTATAGATTTCATAATCTAACTCAACAATAGATGAAAAACGAAAAATACAAATTATTGCGCCAAGGAATCCTCTTTGATCTAATTGGCATGACTACAATGGCGATCCCTGTTATTGGCCCCTTTTTGGATATAATTTGGGCGCCCTTTGCAGCAAAAAAAATGAGCAATATGTACAAAGGAACCGAAGGAAAAATAGCTTCTGTCATTGTTTTCCTTGAGGAAATACTGCCATATACAGACATTATACCCACGTTTACACTGATGTGGCTCTACACCTTTGTTTGGAAAAAACAACCTAGGACACAACCCATTAAAATTCGAGTTAACGAATAAAAAAAAAAGCCCCAATCGGGGCTTTTTTTTAGATTTCTACTTTTAGATTCACATTTAGGCTCCTTCCGATATTTAAAATTCCCACCGGTTTAAATCGCGATAGGTGCGAAATATATTCTTTATCGGTAATATTGGTTCCGTTCAGACCTATTTTCAACAATACTTTTTGAAGTTGAAAGCTGCTTTCAATTCCCGCACTCAGTAAAGAATATCCACCAGTTCTTGTTTCAAAATTGCTCACAGTTTTTTGGTTGAAAGTATTTTCAAGCGTTACAAAGGCGGAACTAGATTTCCGAGTTATTCCATCCTTCATTTCAATTCTGAAAGTGTTCCGAAGAGAATTGGCGGGAATTAATGGCAGATATTCTGTACTGCTCAATTTTCCGGTAACGGTTTCAAAACTACTTTCAAAATGCAACCAATCCAACGGGTGCGGATGCAAGTGAAAGCCGAATTCGCCACCGTAAAGCGAGGCATTGTTTTGAAGATAATCATAAACGGGCGTATCATCTATCATTTCATCCGTGGGCGAAATAAAAATATAATTGTTTACGGCATTGTAAAATCCGTTTGCGAAGAATTCAATGTGTTTGTTCCTGTATTCCAAGGAAACATCCGCTTGAAAATTCTGTTCATTGGTTAAATTTTGATTTCCTCTTTCATATCTGTTAGTCCCTTCGTGAATGCCGTTTGAAGTGAGTTCCGCTAAATTAGGGGCACGGAAACCACTTGCCAAATTGACCCGGACCGAAAGATATTCAACAAAATCCATTTTTGCTCCCAAAGCTGCGGTAAAGCTGGTAAAAGTCTTGTTTAGCGCAGGAATGAAATCTGCATCCGAAGGATTCCGAGCGGCTTCACTTTCAATTTTTCGGGAGTCGAAACGGATTCCGGCCTGAAAATCCACTTTTTCCATATGATAGTGGGAGGTTGCCAAAAGCCCAACGTCTGTTGTATTCGCATCGGGAATCAAAATTTCCTCACCTTCGTTTTTGTTGTTTTGAAACATTCCCTGTAAACCAATTATAGTTTCAAGTTTCCCAAATTCGGGTAAATTGTATTTCACATCATAATTAAAGGTGTTCAATTTTAAACGAAGCGCAGCCGTGGTGGGATCATTTTCAAATTCACGACGATCGTTGAACAAATACCCAGCTTTCACATCTAAACTCGATTTGTTAAAAAATGCGGTATTGTCAAAACTCAAAATATGGTTGTCAATTTCTTGAAAGGGAAGTACCAAATCCTTGGATCGGGTTTGTTCGCCAATTTCTTCAGCAATTCCTATATTGGAACGATTGTAATTATACCGAATGGTTGATTTAAATTTCGTGCCCAAATATTGCACTCCCGTTTTTAAATCCTTTTCATTGAAGCGGGAATTGGTTACGCGATAGTTAGCCCCAGTTTCATAATCACTAAAAGTAGGATAGGAGCCACGGGCCAAAAATTTCAATTTTTCACCCGAAGTTTTCACGCCTAGATTTGTTGAAGTTCCTAAGGTATTTGAGAAATAGGTACTGCTTAAATCGCCGTGGGTTTCGCCTGAAATGGCAAACTTTTCCGGATTCAAATAAAGAACGCCGCCCAAAGCATCGCTGCCGTAAAGGAGGGAAGCTGGCCCCTTTATAACTTCCACACTTTCCACGCCGGCTTCATTAATTCCCAAGCCGTGTTCATCGCCAAATTGTTGGTTTTCCAACCGTACGCCCTGTGTATATGTCAAAACACGGTTGGAACTCAAACCGCGAATAACAGGTTTGCCAATACCGGTTCCGGTTGTTATTAAATCTACGCCCGCAATATTTTTAATGCCATCCGCGAGTGTGACTGCGCCGGATGAATTCAAATCGTCTGTGGAAACGCGGTCCACTTTCATCACGTTTTCACTCTGCAATTTGTGAAAAGGGGTTGAAACAATCACTTCTTCCATTTCCACCGCGCTTTCTTCCATTTGAAGGTTTTCGGTAATGGTTTGATTGTTCGAAAAATTAATTTTTTTGGAAATAGTAGCGTATCCCAAAGATGAAAATACCACGTTGTAATTTCCCTCTGGAATGTTTTTCAACTTATAGTTTCCATCAAAATCCGCAGCTGTGCCTTTTTCTAATTGTGGAATATAAATTGTTGCCATAACAGCTTCGTTTTTGTTTTTTGAAATGATGGTTCCCGTCAAGGAATTTTGTGCGCTTGCCGCGGTATATAAAAAGAACACCGCAAGTAAGCATAGCATATTTTGCATACTTTCTTGATTTAAATAAATGATTGTGAAATAAACTGAATTGCTGAAAAATCAAGAAAACTGCGGAGGTCCTCTTAGAAAATAATGTGAAGTATTTTGAATGAATTTGGGCAACAAATAAACGGTTTTCGTTTTTTGAAAACCATTCAGCAGTGCAAACTCAGTAATTTCCTGAGGTTTAAAATCAAAGATTGAGAAGTGAAAATCGCAAATGGAACAATCCAGTTGCTTTTTGTGAATGTGTGTTGAAGATTCTGTGCAGGCTTTGTGTTCGTGGCCTTCAAAGGTATGAGCAAATTTTACGGCAGTGGGAAGCAGCAATGCGAACGAAAAAATCGCAGCAGTAACAATCCGTAGTATTTCTTTTTTTAAAACCTTCATTTAGTAAACAAAAATCCGAGGCCCATCCGTCGGAGCATTTTCTTTTCAAAGTTCCAAAAAAACACAAACTCTCCAAATACCCAACCGAAAAAAACCAAAAGCAATTGATAAATGGGAAGGATAATCAAAATCCGAAATGGCCAATAAATGTGCCAGCCCATCTCTTTCTGTATTTCGAAAAAATCGGTAATTGGCGCTGCAAGCTTCGCTGCGGAACTTCCCGTGATAGCAAAGACTAGGAATACAATAAAAAGTTGTCCGTTGGTTTTGATATTCCAGCGTTTTTTGAGCTTTTTCAATTTCTTCCGCCTATGAATTTTTGATTGTATTTGTCTTGAAAAAACACAAAGTAGTTGTAGAGTAAATAATTTACTTCATAACCATAATCCACAGTGGGGTCATAGTTTATTTGCTCACCGTATAAATTATGGGAATATCGGGCGGGCTGAAGCACGCGGTTGTTGTATTCTGAAACGAATGATCGGTTTTTGGATTCCAAAAACGATTGTCCATAAAATCCACGCGGAGGTTGGGAGATGAGCCAGGAGTCAAAACCTGGTTCTATTATCATTATTTCGTATTCAAGGCTGTCGTTTGCAATGCGGATGGTATCGTTTTTCGTGATTTTCGCTGACGAATTACCCATCGTTTTATTGCCAGTTCCACAACTGTAGATGGCAAACGAAAGCGCTAATATGAATAAAAAGTTTTTCATCTATAAATATTTTAACAAAGTTAAGCAAATGTAACTTTAAGTGTTGGGGATTTAACTTTCATTTAAAAAAACACCGTCCCATTTCTAAAAAGGGACGGTGTTTTAAAAAGTTATAAATGAAATTTTATTTTCCGAACAAACCTCCTAAAAGGCCACCAAGTCCCCCTTTTTTCTTGCTTCAGCCCAAAACCATTCCGGCCACATCGTCAATGATGCTGCCATCGCCATCGGCATCGAGCAGGGTTTCAATGAGGGAATGGTCGTGGTTGGTATTTTTTCCCAAAACCGAACCGAGCAAATCACCAATTCCACTTTCTCCCACCTTATCTTTTCTTTTTTGGTTACCCAAAACACCCATTAAAATTGGGGCTGCCATTTTTATAATTTGCGCCACGGAAGCGGCATCAACCCCGCTCGTCTTGCTTATGTTCTGTTCCACTTTTTGTTGATTGTCGCCAAGCACATGCTTTAAAATACCAGCACCTTCGTTCAGCAAACCGGAATCTGCACTACCGCCACCCAGAAGGCCACCCAGTTGGTCCAGAATGGAACCATCATGACGGTTGTCCTCCAAAGCGTTGTTCAAACTTTGTGCACCTTGTGGGGTTGCAGCATTTCGCTGCATTGCTCCCAAAATAGTCGGCAGGGCCATACTCAAAACGTTTGCTGTTTTATCTGCAGATTGTCCAGTTTGTGCACTTGCGCCGCTTATGAGCTGTTTGCCCATGTCGCTGCTGAGTAAATCTAATATTGAAGCCATTTTTATAAAAAATTAGGGCTAATGAACGAAATTGCTTAAAAAATTAGGCGTTGGCCATTATATTTATAATTTGTTCGGCGAGTTCCGTGCCAATTCGATCTTGGGCTTCATCGGTGGCAGCACCAATATGTGGTGTAAGCGAAATTTTATCGTGCATAAGCACTTTTATTGAAGGGGTTGGTTCGTTTTCAAAAACATCCAGTGCCGCAAACGAGACTTTACCATCTTCAATAGCCTCCAACAGTGCATTTTCATTAAGAATTCCACCTCGGGCAGCGTTAATGATACCAACGCCGTCCTTCATTTTAGAGATTTCTTCTTTCCCTATCAGATAGCCGGATTGGGAAGGTACGTGAAGACTGATGAAATCACTGTGTTTTATTAATTTATCTATGGGTGCTGTCTTTATTTTCAGTGTTATTTCTTGTCCGTCATAAAAACTTAGGGTAATGTCTGCTTCGCCTACTTTGTGGTCGCTGGCAATTACTTTCATACCACAGCCCAAGGCTATTTTGGCAACTTGGCGGCCTATTCTTCCAAAACCGATTATCCCCAAAGTTTTTCCACGTAGTTCGCGGCCAGCACCGTAGCTTTTCTTTAATTCGTTGAATTTTGTGTCGCCATCCAAAGGCATATTTCGGTTGGAGTCGTGCAAAAACCGCACGCCGCCAAACAAATGTGCAAACACAAGTTCAGCTACCGATTCTGAAGAAGCAGCAGGGGTGTTTATTACTTCAATTCCGTTTTCAATGGCGTAATCAACGTCAATATTATCCATCCCCACGCCACCTCGGCCAATGATTTTCAGCGAAGGGCAGTTGTCAATAATATCTTTTCGGACCTTTGTTGCGCTGCGCACCAAAAGCACTTCAATTTTGTGTTCGTTGATGTAGTTTTGAAGTTGTTCCTGTGCCACTTGCACCGTTATTACTTCAAATCCTGCATCTTTCAAAGCGTCTATTCCGCTTTGTGAAATTCCGTCGTTAGCTAAAACTTTCATATTTTTTATTGACTATTAATACTTTTTATTGTTGAGGCATTTTTTTAACCGTATTCACAGTTCCCCACTTCGGGGGTTAGGGGGCTTCTACGCTCCCTTTTCCAATGCCTGCATCACATTCACCAAAACCTGCACGCTTTCCAGCGGTAGGGCATTGTACATAGAGGCACGATAACCACCAACGCTTCGGTGGCCGCTCAGACCGTTTATTCCGGCTTGTTTTAAATGGTCGTCAAAGGTTGCTTTCAATTCGTCATTTCTTAAATTGAAAGTGGCATTCATTTTTGAACGGTCTTCCTTTTTAGCCACGAAACCTTCAAACAATGGGTTTCTATCAATTTCATTATAAAGAAGTTCGGCTTTTTGGTTGTTCACTTTTTCAATTGCTGAAACACCGCCCAAATCCTTTAACCATTGTAGGGTCAACATGGAAACATACACTGGAAAAACGGCTGGGGTGTTGAACATACTTTCCTTATCTATATGAACTTTATAATTCAACATTGAAGGAATGGCGCGCGAAACTTTACCTAAAATATCTTCTTTTATAACCACTAAAGTTGTTCCTGCCGGTCCCATATTTTTTTGTGCTCCGGCATAAATCAAACTGAATTTTGAAAAATCTAATTGGCGTGAAAAAATATCACTGCTCATATCGCAAACTATTGGAATTTCCGTTTCGGGAAAGCTTTGCATCTGCGTTCCGAATATGGTGTTATTGCTGGTGCAGTGAAAATAATCAGCGTCTTTTGGTATGTTGTAATTTTTAGGAATAAAGTTGAAATTATCGCTTTTTGAAGTGGCTACTTCAACCACTTCTCCTAAAAATTTAGCTTCTTTTATTGCATTATTAGACCAAGTTCCCGTATTTAAATAGGCCGCCTTTTTTTCCAAAAGATTATAGGCCACCATTAAAAATTCAAGGCTTGCGCCCCCTTGCAGAAACAAGGCTTGATAACCTTTATTTTCAAGCCCCAAAAGCTCCAAAGCTAGATAGCGGGTGTTGTCCATTACCTCAACGAAATCCTTGCTTCGGTGGGAAATCTCAATCAATGAAAGGTTTGAATTGTTGAAATTTAATACTGCCTCAGCAGATTTTTGCAAAACAGATTGTGGCAAAATGCAGGGACCTGCACTGAAATTGTGTTTTTTCATCGTATGAAAATTTATAGTGCAAAGATGCGGATTATGCTACTAAAATTATGGGAATTAAGAAATTTTTATCAGGGAAGTTTCAACAGGAAATCAACCGTGTCAACGCCATCGGCATAATCCCACAATTCTAGGATTTGGGCTTTTCCGAAGGGAATTTCATTGGTTAAACCTGCTTTTGAAACTAGACATTGAATGTTTTCAGACTGTGCTTTCAGCTTTTTGGTTATGCCTTCGAAAGAATTATATTTTTCATAAAAAATCACTGAAATAGGAGAGGAGAAGCCTGTGTCTTCTTTCAGCAACATAAATTCATTGTCCAGCAACGGGAAGCTATCCATTAAATAAACCGCTTTATTATAATCGTAATTATTGATGTATTTGTGGTTGTGGATTATTTCTTTCCAACTGAACATCGCTTTAAAAAAAGGTTCAAAATCGTAATTTTCGGGAATGTACAGTTTTGAAACATTCCTACAGCCAAGACCGAAATATCTAAAAATATCATCTGCCAGTTTTTGTAATTCTGCTTCGGTTTCGTTTCCCGTTAATACCGCTACGGAATTTCTGTTTTTGCGGATGATGTTTGGATATTTCCCAAAATAATACTCAAAATAACGCGCGGTATTGTTGCTTCCCGTGGCGATTACCGCATCAAAATCCTTCAACCGTCCTTCGGTAAATTCTATGTATTTTTTAAATTCCGGTTCAATGAAAATGAGCTGTTCAGCAAGAAAGGGAAGAAGGGTTTTATCGTTTGAAGATAGCTTCGCCAAAACTTTATTTCCCGTAACCAAAACTGAAAGAAAGTCGTGAAAACCAACCAGCGGAATGTTTCCAGCCATAACAATTGCAATTGTTTTTACATCCTTTGCTGCAGCTTCGGAGGGTACAATATTATAGTTTGAAATCCATTGCTGAAGGTTTTCTTCGGAAAGTGCTTCGCCCCAACTTTTTAACGCAAACCTTATATTTTCCTGAGTAAACCAGCCGTTTTCCGCTTCGGCTTTTTTCAAAACCTTTTCAGCTTCAGCTTCGATTTCAATTTCGATTTCGATTTCCCTCAGGAATTTCCCTAAACTTATAAAAGCGTTAATTCTTTGTTTTAATTGCATACTTATTTTGGAGTTACCCCAATAGGGTTTAAATTTGCGCAAAGTTAGAAAAAGTAGAAGCTATGGCAATTATTATAACAGATGAATGTATAAACTGTGGCGCTTGCGAACCAGAATGTCCCAACACGGCTATCTATGAGGGTGCGGACGATTGGCGCTATGCCGATGGAACGGATTTGAACGGCAAAGTTGTGCTTCCCAATGGAAAAGCCGTAGATGCCAATGAAGCCCAGCAACCCATAAGTGACGAAATATATTTTATAGTTCCCGATAAATGCACCGAGTGCAAAGGTTTTCACGACGAGCCACAATGTGCAGCCGTATGCCCTGTGGACTGCTGCATACCGGATGAGGACCACGTGGAAAGTGAGGAAACGCTTTTGGCCAAGCAAGCGTTTATGCATAAAGACTAAAAGCTGAATTTAATATATAAAAAAAGCAACCTTTTTCGGGTTGCTTTTTTGTTGAAAGGAATTAAAATAAATTATTTGATTATACTGAAAAAAGGCTCTTGTTCATTTTCTACATCCCATTTCAGATCTCCATTGAACCATGTCTTTATAGCCCGTATTGAATTTTCATTCCTATAAATCTCAGTTTGGATAGTATCTGTATCGTTAGGGCTCCATTCAATATAAGTAATTGGAAGTGTCTCGGTTTCTGAATGGTTTTGGAAAACACGTATTCTGTATTCAGATTCATGTTTAAAGATGAAAAAGTTTCTAGGATAAGTCATATTTGGGTCAAAAACTTCTTTCTTTTCACCATTTATTAAATAATACAATTTAATATTCTCAGCTTTATAAGCATCGGGATTGTTTGGATCCAAAAGATCTTCTCCGTTTAAACTTTTAAGTGACAATTCTATGTTTACATCCACAACAACCTGTTGCTGAGGTTCATCATCATTGCTTTTGCTACAAGATGTTAGAATTGTCAATATTATTAATGTTGCAATTGTTTTCATAATACAAAAATTTGATTTTTTTTTATTGTAATGTAGAGGTGCACCAGAACGATTACTAATACCCTACAAATGAAAAAAAAATGAATTGTAGGAATTTTACATGTTAAATTTTAGCACGAATATGTCTTTTATTATTAAAAATCTGAAAAACAAAAAAATCGTCCCGCAAACCAGAGTTTGAGGGGCGATTTCCATTGTGGGGATAGGTAATATTTAATTTTTATTCATTTCCAGTTTATAAATGTCAGAAACCACAACATCATTTTTGGCGTCGTAGCGTTCCACTACAAAATTGCCGTCGGCATTAAAATATCCAAAAGAGGAAGTTCCATCTTTAGACAGAATATAGTAACCGTTCTGTGATGTAGGTTTAATTACGGCGTATTCATCTTGGGTAGCATTATCCTTAATGGTCATCATTCTATACCCGTTTTGATCTTTTTGGTTTATGAATTTAAATCGGTTGCCGTCGTAATCATAGCTTACGTCTGTATTCACCTTTACAGGTTCCATTTGGATACTTTGGTTCGTTTGGTTGGCCTCGCTTGCATCCAACGCAATAACTTGTTTTTCGGTTTTGGTTACCGCTTTTGTAGAGACATCGGTTCCCAAATCACTTTTTACTGCAGTTTTGGTTACTACTGTTTCCTTCTTTTCGTTTCTATTTTCCTGCGCAATACCAGTTGTAAATGCTGCTAATGCTAAAACTATCAATATTTTTTTCATAATGGTTGTATTTATTTCTTCGTTAATTCCAAAAATAAGAAGCACAGATGTTAAAAAAGATTAAAGTGGTGATAATCATTTCCTAAAGTTCAGTGAAACAGTGTTTCCTCTAATATTTAAAATAGTATTTATGTAAATCAATTTTTTGTACTTTAGTTGAAATGCTTTTTATGCCAGTTTGGGTGCACATTTTGGTTATTGTTCTTGTGGCTTATATAGTTGTGAGTATTTTACTATATTATTTGCAGGACTACTTTTTGTTCAAACCTGAAAAACTTCCGAAGGATTTCAACTTTTATTACGAAAACCAGCAAGTTTCAGAATATAACATTGAAACCCGCGATGGCGCAATAATTAACGGACTTCATTTTAGTGTTGAAAAACCACTGGGCGTAGTGCTTTATTTGAAAGGAAACTCCAAAAGCATAAAAGGCTGGGGCAAGTTTGCGGTAGATTTTACCCGAAACAATTACGATGTAATTATGGTAGATTACAGAGGTTTTGGGAAAAGCACTGGCAAGCGTTCACAAAAAGCCATAAAGCACGATCTGCAATTTATTTACAACAAAATCCGTGAAAAAGTCAGTGAAAAATACATTGTCATTTACGGGCGTTCTTTGGGTTCCGGTTTCGCCACAAAACTGGCTTCAATGAATAGCCCGAAAATGTTGATTTTGGACGCACCCTATTATAGCTTGACGAAAGTCACGGGCCGCTATATGCCGTTTATGCCGCTTTCCATTATTTTGAAATACCCGATGCCAACCTACAAATGGCTGAAATATGTGAAGTGTCCAATTCACATAATCCACGGCACGAAAGACAAGTTAATACCTTTCAGCAGCAGTGTTAAACTATCGCAAGTAAGTGCGAAGCTCACACGGCTGCATCCTATTATCGAGGGTGGTCATAAAAATTTAAACAACTTTGAATCCTACCACAAAATCTTGACAGAAATCATTAAATCAAAAGAAAAGAAAATCGATCTTTCAACCACCAGCATTGGTGTAAAACATTCCGCAAAACAATGAAGCGAAGACTAAAGAAAATCCTGATTGTAATCGCTTCACTGTATGTTGTCATTTTTGTGGCGCTCTATCTCTTTCAGGAAAAAATGATTTTCTTGCCGGAATCGCTTCCGCAGGATTATTCGTATTCTTTCCCCGAAAATTTTGAAGAAATAAATTTAAAAACCAATGATGGTGCAGTGCTAAATGCGCTTCACTTTAAAGTTGAAAACCCAAAAGGTGTCATTCTTTATTTCCACGGAAATGCGGGAGAACTTTCCCGCTGGGGGATTGTGGTCCAAAAATTTATTGAAATGCAATACGATGTTTTGGTAATGGATTACAGAACCTACGGAAAAAGTACGGGAAAACTGAGCCAAAAGTCTCTATACAATGATGCCCAGTTATTTTATGATTTTCTGCTGAAAAATTATCGAGAGGACGAAATAGTGGTTTACGGAAGGTCTTTGGGAACCACTTTCGCAACCTATGTTGCCACAAAAAACCATCCAAAACGATTAATTCTCGAAGCCCCTTTTTACAGTTTGGATGAAGTGGCAAGCGAGCGTTTTCCCATCTATCCAATGAGTTGGTTTTTGAAATATCATTTCCCGACAAATCAATATTTAAAAGAAGTTTCGTGCCCCATCACTATTTTTCACGGAACCGATGACACAACAGTAAACTATAAAAACAGTGAGAAACTTTCAAAAATCAAGACGAAAGGGAAACTGACTTTTATAACGATTCCGGGGGGAACTCACCACGATTTGGGCAATTATGAAGTTTATGAAAAAACGCTGGATTCAATTCTTTGAAACAAAAAAATCCGTCCCAAATTTTACCTCGGGACGAATTCTAAAAATTTTAGGGAGTATTATCAGTTTTTTTTCAACTTGACCATCCCGTCGGGCCTGTTCATGAGCGCTGCTCTTCGGGCCTCAAGGTCTGCTTGTTGTTGTCTTATTTTTGCTTGGCGTTCCATTTCCGCTTCAGCAGCAGCCTGTGCGTTTTGCTCAGCGATTTTTCGGGCCATATCCGCCTCGTGTTGCTGTTTTAAGGCCATCATTTTTTGTTGATTGGCAACATCTAAGGTAACGTCATCGGAAACCACTTTGGTGTCCTCATTCTTTTTCTTGATAACCGTGGAGGCCTGGTCTTGTTTTAGGGTCCCTTCCACTTCAACCACCTCTTTTTTGGTGTTGGTTTTTTTGGTGACCTGGGTCTTGACGTTTGTATCTTTTTGGATTACTTTCTTAACGGTCGTTTCTTGTTGAACGTCTTTGTTTTCTTGGGCTTGGGTTCCAGCTATACTGAAAAGAACAACTGCAAACACCATAAATAGTTTTTTCATAATTTGTGGTTATTAGGGTTTAAAAAGTAAACATACGGATAGATACGTTAAGTTATTGCAAAATGGAAGTGAAATAAAAGCCAAAACTTTTTTAAAAACCGTGGTTATGGATATTCGAAAAGTGTTTTGAAAATGTATATTTGCACCCTCGTAAACCGAAACTACTTTTGATCGAGGTTTACCTTTAAAAAATTATATTTAATGAAAGCAGGTATCGTAGGATTGCCAAACGTGGGAAAATCCACCCTTTTTAATTGTTTGAGTAACGCAAAGGCGCAAAGTGCCAATTTCCCTTTTTGTACCATTGAACCAAATGTGGGCGTGGTAAACGTGCCCGACCCTCGTTTGCTCAAACTTGAAGAATTGGTAAAACCCGAGCGCGTGCTTCCCGCAACCGTTGAAATTGTTGACATTGCCGGCTTGGTAAAAGGAGCAAGCAAGGGCGAAGGATTGGGAAATCAGTTTTTGAGCAACATCCGCGAGACCGATGCCATCCTACACGTTTTGCGCTGCTTTGATAACGACAACATCGTTCACGTTGATGGAAGTATTAACCCAATCCGCGATAAGGAAACCATTGATATTGAACTCCAATTGAAGGATTTGGAAACGGTAGATAAAAAACTTGAAAAAGTGAAACGCGCCGCCCGTACAGGAAACAAAGAAGCACAAAAAGAAGAAACTGCTTTGATGAAAGTTAAAACAGGTTTGGAAGCTGGAATTTCCGTCCGTGCCATTGACTTAACCGAAAGTGAACGTGAGGAATTTATTGTGAACGCACAATTTATTACGGATAAACCAGTAATGTACGTGTGTAACGTGGATGAAGGTTCGGCCGTAACCGGAAATGCTTATGTTGAAAAAGTAAAGGCAGCCGTCGCTGGTGAAGACGCTGAGGTTTTAGTTCTTGCTGTTGGAACCGAAGCAGATATTACCGAATTGGAAACTTTTGAAGAACGCCAAATGTTTTTAGAAGATTTAGGTCTTGATGAAGCGGGTTCAGCAAAATTGATTCGAAGTGCCTACAAATTATTAAAACTACAAACCTATTTTACAGCTGGTGTGAAAGAAGTCCGTGCTTGGACCATTCCCATTGGTGCCACTGCACCACAAGCTGCCGGCGTTATCCACACAGATTTTGAAAAAGGCTTTATCCGTGCCGAAGTTATAAAGTACGAAGATTTTGCAACTTACGGAAGTGAAGCAAAAGTGAAGGAAGCCGGAAAAATGGGCGTGGAAGGGAAGGAATACATCGTTAAGGATGGCGATGTGATGCATTTCCGTTTTAACGTTTAAATAGTCCCCTCCCGACCTCCCCAACGGGGAGGAGTGTACGTCCGAGTTCCTCCCTTTGGGGGATTAAGGGGGACTTTCCTTCTAAAGTATTACTCGTACAAACGCAATCTTTTTTGAAGCAAATTCATTTCTTTTTCCAGTTTTCGCATGCGTTTCAGCATTTGTTTCAGGGCGTCTAAACCTTCAAAATTGATTCCTAATTCATGGTGTAAGCGAAACATTCGTTCAATTTCCGAAATATCCTTTTCGTCGATAAAAATGTCGTTTTGCTTTTCTTCAAAAGCAATCAATCCGTATTCGTGAAGCTGCTTTACGAAGGAATCTTCAATATGTGTTTGTTTGCAATAGTGACTTACCAATATATATTTTTCTCGTGCCATTATCTCAGTTTTGAAAGTTCATTAAACAGTTCTTTTTCTTTTTCTGAAAGATTTTTTGGCAGCACAATTTTATAAGTAATATAAAGATCGCCGTGCTGGTCTTCCTTTTTGTATTTGGGCAACCCTTTGCCTTTCAGTTTTACTTTTGTGTCGTTTTGGGTTTCGGGCTTCACGCTCAGTTTCACTTTTCCAGTGAGCGTTTCAACGGTTATTTCGCCACCCAGAAGTGCAGTGTAAAGTGAAATTTCTTCGGTTGAATAAATATCGCTTTCCAACCTTTTGAAACGCGTATTGTTGAAAATTTCAAAAGTGATTAACAAATCGCCTTTGGGTCCGCCATTCATTCCTTCGCCACCGTAACCCTTAATTTTTAGGGTTTGTCCATCCTCAACCCCAGCGGGAATTGTTAATCGAATCTTTTTCTCCCCAATACTGATAGTTTGTTTTTGGCTTTTTAGAACATCAGTCAAATTTAATCGAAGGGTAGCGCTCAAATCCTGGCCCTTAAATTGTGAAGTTTGCCTTCTGCTTCCACCACTAAATCCACCACCACCACCGAACATAGATTCAAAAAAGTCTGAAAACTGGCTTTCGTCAAAACCTTGTCCACCGCCCGAATAAGTGCGCTGACCGCCAAACCCGCCACCAAAACCTTGCGAACCTTGTTGTTTTTTTGCTGCTTCAAAAGCATCGGCGTGTTGCCAATCTTTTCCGTATTGGTCATATTTTTTTCTTTTTTCGGGATCGCTCAAAACTTCGTTCGCCTCGTTTATTTGCTGAAATTTTTGTTGTGCCGTTTTGTCGTTTGGGTTTAAATCGGGGTGCAATTTTCGCGCAAGTTTTCGGTATGCTTTCTTTATATCGGCCGCTGTGGCGGTTTTATCCAGCCCAAGAACTTTGTAGTAGTCTATAAATTCCATTAATGTATTTTGTTTGTGTGATGAAATTATGAAAAGTAATCCAACAAGCCACTGACAATTCTCATTCTTCACAAAAATTTAGCAATCCACTAAACTTGAATTAGAGAACTTTTCTCCTATTTGTACGGTTGAGAAGACGTTTTAGCTTTGAATCAGGACAATCTATTCTCATTAGTTTTCTATGTCCAAAATAAATAGTATTTTACTAAAGAAAACTGCAATATTTGTACATTCGTGGCGTATACCAAATTACTAACAATTGTAATCATTTTATTGTTAATTACTTTCCAAGGTATTGGTTTCACAAGTGCTCACCTATATTTATATTAGCAACCCTACACCAAATCCCATGACCGAAACGCAATATACCGAAGACAACATACGCTCGCTGGACTGGAAGGAACACATCCGTATGCGTCCCGGGATGTATATTGGGAAGCTCGGCGACGGTTCCTCGCCCGATGACGGTATTTATATTCTTCTAAAAGAGATTATTGATAACTGCATTGATGAATTTGTGATGGGTGCCGGAAAAACCATCGAGGTGCGAATTAAGGACAAAGAAGTGAAGGTTCGCGATTTTGGCCGTGGCATTCCGCTGGGAAAAGTGGTAGATGTGGTTTCCAAAATGAACACCGGTGGAAAGTACGACAGTCGTGCCTTTAAAAAATCGGTAGGTTTAAATGGTGTTGGAACCAAGGCTGTGAATGCGCTTTCGTCGTTTTTTAAGGTGGAATCAATCCGTGATAACCAATTGAAAGCTGCGGAGTTTTCCTTGGGCGAATTGACGAACGATATAGCTATTGAAGAATCTACAAAGCGAAAAGGCACAAAAGTAGTTTTCATTCCCGATGAAAGCATCTTCAAAAACTTCAAATACAGAAGCGAGTACGTTCAAAAAATGCTGAAAAACTACGTCTATCTCAATCCGGGACTCACGATAGATTTCAACGGCGAAAAATTTTACTCCGAAAATGGATTGAAAGATCTTTTGATGGAAACCATTTCCGAAGAAGATATGGCTTACCCAATAATCCATCTTCGCGGCGAAGACATTGAAGTAGCCATAACGCACAGCAAAACCCAATACAGCGAGGAATACCACAGTTTTGTGAACGGACAGAACACCACCCAGGGCGGAACACATTTGGCAGCTTTTCGCGAAGCTTTGGTTAAAACCATCCGTGAGTTTTACAATAAAAATTACGAAGCCAGCGACGTGCGGAAGTCTATCGTTTCAGCGATTAGCATAAAAGTTACAGAACCTGTTTTTGAAAGCCAGACAAAAACCAAATTGGGTTCCACCGATATGGGCGGCGGACTTCCAACGGTGCGTACGTTTATAAATGACTTCCTAAAAACGCAGCTCGACAATTACCTCCATAAAAATCCCGAGGCGGCAGATGGAATCCAACATAAAATAGTACAGGCGGAAAGGGAACGTAAAGAATTGAGCGGGATTCGCAAGCTGGCGAAAGACCGCGCCAAAAAGGCAAATCTTCACAATAAAAAATTGCGCGATTGTCGGGTGCATTTGGCAGACATCAAAAACGAACGAAATCTTGAATCCACTCTTTTCATAACCGAAGGAGATTCCGCGAGCGGAAGCATCACCAAAAGCCGTGATGTGAATACCCAAGCCGTGTTTTCTTTACGTGGAAAGCCGTTGAACACCTACGGAATGACCAAAAAAATAGTTTATGAAAACGAGGAATTCAATCTGTTGCAGGCCGCGTTGAATATCGAGGATTCAATGGAAGATTTGCGTTATAACAACATTGTAATCGCCACGGATGCCGATGTGGACGGAATGCACATTCGGCTATTGCTCATTACTTTTTTCCTTCAGTTTTTCCCTGAATTGATAAAGGAAGGACATTTGTATATTCTGCAAACGCCGCTGTTCCGAGTTCGAAATAAAAAAGAAACCATCTATTGCTATTCAGAACAAGAACGTATTGATGCCATAGAAAAACTAAAACCAAAACCTGAAATCACAAGATTTAAAGGTTTGGGTGAAATTTCGCCGGATGAGTTTGTGCATTTTATTGGGAACGATATTCGGTTGGATCCTGTAATGCTAGATAAATCTATGAGTATTGAAGAATTGCTTTCTTTTTATATGGGAAAAAACACACCGGATAGGCAGGAATTTATTATTGATAATTTGAAGGTGGAATTGGACAGGGTTGAAGAATAATTCCTTTGTAACTTACAATTTGAAAAATAATATAAATATTTTATAAATTTAAAATCATGAAAAAATCACATTTATTATTTACGGCGATTATAGCTCTTTTAATTTTATCTTCTTGCAGTAAAAAAGATGATAATTTATGCGCTACGACAGAACCGCCTTCGGACACTATAACTATTTCAATTATTGACAATGAAGGAAACTCATTGTTAGGAGAGAATAATACATACAAACCTTCGGAAATCACACTAAACAGGAACAACCAAAATATTCCACTTAGGTTTTATGAATATGACGGAAAAACTTTTATGGAGCTCTACTATTACGAAATGGAATCCGAAAAGGATTACGCTCTGAAACTAAACGACCAAGAAACAGATATTTTAAACTTGAAATTAAATACTTATAACACAGAATGTTTTAAAGGACTTAGGAGTGTTGTGAAATTTAATTTAAACGGCGAGGAAATCCAGCGCGATGTTAATTATGCATTTATAATTCAAAAATAAATCCTCTTTGAAACCTCTGCGCAACTTTGCGTAATAGCTATAACACAGACCTGCCTGCCGGCAGGCAGGGTTACACAAAGAACCACAGTGTTGCACAGAGAATAAAAAATAAAAAATTGAGAATAATTAAATGAGTGACGAACTCGACAATAACGAAGAACAACAAAACACAGGCCCAGACTATTTGGGCGTAAACGACGATACTTCCGGCGATACCATTAAAAAAGTACCCGGAATGTTCCGCGACTGGTTTTTGGATTACGCCAGCTACGTAATCCTGGAACGAGCTGTTCCCGCCATTGAGGACGGTTTTAAGCCCGTTCAACGCCGTATTATGCAGTCCATGAAAGATTTGGATGACGGCCGTTACAACAAAGTTGCGAACATCGTTGGCCACACTATGCAGTACCACCCGCACGGAGACGCGAGTATTGCCGATGCGATGGTGCAAATAGGTCAAAAAGATTTATTGATAGACACCCAAGGAAACTGGGGAAACATTCTAACAGGCGACAGCGCCGCAGCTTCGCGATATATTGAAGCGCGACTTTCAAAGTTTGCTTTGGATGTTGTTTACAATGCAAAAGTAACCAAATGGCAAGCTTCGTATGACGGGCGTAGAAAGGAACCCATCAATCTTCCGGTTAAGTTTCCGTTGCTTTTAAACCAAGGTGGGGAAGGAATTGCGGTTGGGCTTTCCACGAAAATCCTTCCGCATAATTTTTTAGAACTGATTGACGCTTCCATAAAACATTTGCAGGGCAAAAAGTTTCAGATTTATCCAGATTTCCCAACAGGTGGAATTATGGATATTGCCAATTACAACGATGGATTGCGCGGCGGGAAAATCCGCAGTCGGGCGCGCATAAACCAACTGGACAAAACCACGCTTATAATTACCGAAATTCCCTTTGGCACCAATACTTCATCGCTGATTGACACCATTCTGAAAGCGAACGAAAAGGGAAAAATAAAAATCAAAAAGATAGAGGACAATACTGCAGCGGAAGTGGAAATACAAATCCATTTGCCCAGCGGAATTTCACCCGATAAAACCATTGATGCGCTATATGCATTTACGGCTTGCGAATCTTCCATTTCGCCATTGGGCTGTGTTATTGAGGACAACAAGCCGTTGTTTGTTGGAGTTTCCGAAATGCTTCGCGTAAGCACGGACCGCACGGTTCAATTGCTGAAAAGTGAACTTGAAATTCAATTGGATGAGTTAGAGGAACAATGGCATTTCGCTTCCTTGGAACGAATTTTTATTGAAAAAAGAATCTACCGCGACATTGAGGAAGAAGAAACTTGGGAAGGCGTAATTGCAGCAATTGACAAAGGTTTACAGCCACATATCCAGCATTTGAAACGCGCCGTTACCGAAGAAGATATTGTGCGTTTGACGGAAATTCGGATTAAAAGAATTTCAAAATTCGACATTGATAAAGCCCAGCAAAAGATTGAAGCACTGGAAGATAGCATCGCTCAAATAAAGCATCACTTGGCTAATTTGATTGAATATGCAATTGATTATTTCAAAAGGCTGAAAAAGGATTACGGCGCCGGAAAGGAGCGAAAAACCGAAATCAGGACTTTTGATGATATTGAAGCGACGAAAGTAGTTATTCGCAACACAAAACTCTACGTGAACCGCGAGGAAGGTTTTGTGGGCACAAGTCTAAAACGTGACGAATACGTTACCGATTGCAGCGATATTGACGACATCATCGTTTTCACGGAAGACGGAAAAATGATGATCACGAAAGTGGATCAAAAAACATTTGTGGGCAAAGGGATTATCCACGTTGCCGTTTTCAAAAAAAAAGACAAACGCACCATTTACAATATGGTGTATCGCGACGGCGCGCGTGGGGCAAATTACGTGAAGCGTTTTGCCGTAACGGGCACTACGAGGGATAAGGAATACGATATGACCAATGAAACAAAAGGTTCCAAAGTCCTTTATTTTACGGCCAACCCCAATGGGGAAGCGGAAGTGGTTACCATTTATTTACGCCAAAGCGGCAGTATTAAAAAACTGAAATTCGACCTTGATTTTACAGATCAATTGGTAAAAGGAAGAAATTCAAAAGGAAATATTGTAACCAAGTATTCCATCAAAAAGATTGAATTGAAAGAAAAAGGGCTTTCCACGCTGAAACCCCGTAAAATATGGTTTGACGATTCGGTGCAGCGATTGAATGTGGACGAGCGAGGCGAACTTTTGGGTGAATTCCGAAAAGAAGACCGATTGTTGATTGTAAACCAAAAAGGCGTTGTGAAAACAGTGATTCCTGATATTCAGCTTCGTTTTGATGACGATATGATTATTTTGGAAAAATGGGATCCAAAAAAACCGTTGAGCGCTATTTATTGGGAAGGCGAAAAGGAACTTTTTTATGTGAAACGCTTCCTTATTGAACACCCAGACAAGGAAGAAACAATTATTTCCGATCATCCAAATTCATATCTCGAAAAGATTTTTACCGATTATCGTCCGATGGCAGAAGTTATTTTCGCCAAAAAAAGAGGGCAGGACCGCGAAGAGAATATGGAATTGAATTTGGAGGAATTCATTTCAATAAAAGGAATCACCGCAATGGGAAATCAACTCACCAAGGAAAAAGTCTTAGAAATAAATACAATGGAACCGCTTCTTTACGAAGCGCCCGAACCGGTTGAGCCAGAGGAAATGGACGTTGTGGATGAGGAGGATATGGCTTCAAACGAAGAAGATTCCGAAGACGAAGACGATTCTGATATAAACGATTCAAACGACGAAAACGATTCAAAAACGGACGAAGGTGGGCAGGGGCTTTTGTTCTGATTTTTCTGCATAACTTCTAAAACAATTATTTCTTCAGAAAAAACAACTTTCAGTTTGCAAACCTTTTGATTTTCAAAAGAAAAACCTTATTTTTGCGCCCCTCTTAGCGACGAGTCAAGAATAAGAGGAACTGAAACAAAACAAAAACAAACCCTTCTGTGGGATAGTCGCCTAAAAATCTTGTAACAGCGCAGAATACAAACCATTGATTTTAAAAGGTTTTCTCTAAACTTCGGAGCTTTAAAAAATCAATTCTACAAACAAATGGCTGATAAAGCAAACAAAGATGTAGCTGAAGAAAAAGCTACAACAGAACAAGAAAACACTTCAGTTGCCGAAGTAGCAACTGAGGAAACTCAAACAGAGGAAACCAAAAAACCTGCAAAGAAGGAAAAAGTAACTGAAGTTGCCGAAGTAGCAACAGAAGAAACCAAAAAACCAGCAAAGGAAGTTTCGCTTAAAGAGAGCAATCCTGAAAAATTCCTCGCAGATTTCAACTGGCACAACTACGAAGAAGGAATTGATCCTATCGACGACGGTAAGTTGGAAGAATTCGAAAAACTAGTTGCAGCAAATTTCGTTGACACATTAGATGACGAGGTTGTTGAAGGAAAAGTGGTTTACATCACGGATCGTGATGCAATCATTGACATCAATGCGAAAAGTGAAGGTGTTGTTTCCTTGAACGAATTCCGTTACAATCCAGATTTGAAAGTTGGTGACAAAGTGGAAGTATTGATCGACGTTCGTGAGGACAGCACCGGTCAACTCATCCTTAGCCACCGTAAAGCTAGAACCATTAAAGCTTGGGACCGCGTAAACGCTGCCCATGACGAAGCTACAATCGTAAACGGTTACGTAAAATGCCGCACAAAAGGAGGTATGATCGTAGACGTTTTCGGTATCGAGGCTTTCTTGCCAGGTTCGCAAATTGATGTTAAACCAATTCGGGATTACGACGTTTACGTTGGTAAAACAATGGAGTTCAAAGTGGTTAAGATCAACCACGAATTCAAAAACGTTGTTGTTTCACACAAAGCGCTTATTGAAGCGGATATTGAAGAACAGAAAAAAGAAATCATCGGCCAGCTTGAAAAAGGTCAAGTGCTTGAAGGTGTTGTTAAAAACATCACTTCATACGGAGTATTTGTTGATCTTGGAGGTGTTGATGGACTTGTTCACATTACCGACCTTTCTTGGTCACGCATCAACCATCCAAATGAGATCGTTGAACTTGACCAAAAATTGAACGTTGTTATTCTTGATTTTGATGAAGATAAAACACGTATCCAATTAGGTCTTAAACAATTGAAACCTCACCCATGGGAAGCTCTTGGAGAAGAGTTGAAAGTTGGTGATAAAGTGAAAGGTAAAGTAGTTGTTATTGCAGACTACGGTGCGTTCATTGAAGTTGCTGAAGGCGTTGAAGGCCTTATCCACGTTAGCGAAATGTCTTGGAGCACGCACTTGCGTAGCGCACAGGATTTCGTAAATGTCGGTGATGAGGTTGAAGCGGTTATCCTTACAATGGATAAGGAAGAACGCAAAATGAGTCTTGGCATCAAACAAATGACTCCAGACCCATGGACTGATATCACCAAAAAATACCCAGTTGGTTCACGCCATAAAGGTATTGTTCGCAACTTCACCAATTTCGGTGTTTTTGTTGAATTGGAAGAAGGTATTGATGGTCTTATTTACATTAGCGATCTTTCTTGGACCAAGAAAATCAAGCATCCAAGCGAGTTTACCAACATTGGTGACACACTTGAAGTGGTTGTATTGGAATTGGACGTTGAAGGCCGTAAACTTAGTTTAGGTCACAAACAAACCGAAGAAAATCCTTGGGATAAATACGAAGGTGAATTTGCCGTTGGAACCAAGCACACTGCTAAAATTGAAGAAGTAGTGGACAAAGGTGCAACCGTAAAATTTAACGATGATATCGTAGCTTTCATACCTGGCCGTCACCTTGAAAAAGAAGATGGTACTATATTGAAAAAAGGCGATGAAGCAGAATTCCAAATTATTGAGTTCAACAAAGAATTCAAGAAAGTGGTAGCTTCACATATGGCTGTTCACAAGGAAGAAGAAGCTAAAATTGTAAAAGAAGCTGTGAAAAAACAAGAAGCAGCCGAAGCAGAAGCAAAACCAACCCTTGGTGATGCCAATGCAAAATTGCAAGAGCTTAAAGACAAAATGGACGGTAAAAAATAATCGTTGCATTTATAAGTAATGAAAAGCCTTCCGGAAACGGGAGGCTTTTTTTGTGATTATGTGTTTAGGTTTAATTGAAAGCTTCCTCCCCTTTTTTCAAGGGGAGAGCCTGTGCCGAACTTGCTTCGGTATGCCGAAAGGCGGAGGGGTAAAGCTTCCTTAAATCTTTAATATTATAAATGAAAAAAAATTGTATTTTTGCTCCCTGAATACAATTCAGACTTTCCTATGAGCCAAAAAGTGTTACTGAACGCAACCGAGATGAACATTGCGCTTAACCGTTTGGCTTGCCAATTGATCGAAAAACACGACGATTTTTCCAAAACAGTACTTATCGGAATCCAGCCGCGAGGCATCTTTCTAGCTGAAAGACTTAAAACCTTGCTTGAAACCAAATACAAAATCAAGAACATCAAACTCGGCTATTTGGACATCACTTTTTTTCGTGACGACTTCCGAAGAGGTGAAAAACCGTTGGAAGCCAATAAAACCAGTATAGATTTTATTGTTGAAGATAAAAACGTTGTCTTTATTGACGACGTGCTTTTCACAGGAAGAAGCATCCGTTCGGCATTGACTGCAGTTCAATCCTTCGGAAGACCTTTGGAAATAGAACTGTTAACCTTGATAGACCGCCGTTTCAGCCGCCATTTGCCAATCCAACCTGATTACAGAGGAAGACAAGTTGATGCAATCAACGGTGAAAAAGTGAAAGTCTGCTGGAAAGAGAATGATGGGGAGGATGCTGTTTACCTTGTTAAAAGTTAATTGCTAAGTGTTAATTGTGAAAAAACCAATGACATCAAATAATAACTGGCAACAGATAACTGATAACCGATAACTGATAACCGAAAAATGGAACTAAGTGTAAACCACTTACTGGGAATAAAATACATCACCGAAGCCGATATTCAACTCATCTTCGAAACGGCAGATCATTTTAAGGAAGTCATCAACCGGCCCATCAAAAAAGTTCCTTCACTTCGCGATATTACCATTGCCAATCTTTTCTTTGAAAACAGCACACGAACAAAGCTTTCCTTTGAATTAGCCGAAAAACGGCTTTCCGCAGATGTTATCAATTTCGCATCTTCCAGTTCTTCGGTAACCAAAGGCGAAACGCTTATAGACACCGTAAACAACATTCTTTCAATGAAAGTGGATATGGTGGTGATGCGCCACCCCAATCCGGGAGCGGGTGTTTTTCTTTCAAAACACGTTAATGCAAGTATTATAAACGCTGGCGACGGCGCGCACGAACATCCCACACAAGGCTTGCTGGACAGTTTTTCCATTCGTGAGAAACTGGGTGATGTTGCGGGTAAAAAGGTTGTAATTGTTGGCGATATTCTTCATTCGCGAGTTGCTTTGTCTAACATTTTTGCACTTCAAAAACTTGGAGCTAAAGTTAAGGTATGTGGTCCTAAAACGCTTATTCCGAAATATATAGAAAAATTAAATGTCCAGTTCGAACCAAACCTCATAAAGGCTTTGGAATGGTGCGATGTAGCAAATATGCTACGCGTGCAAAACGAACGGATGGACATCAGTTATTTCCCCACAACGAGGGAATATACACAGCAATTCGGATTAAACAAAAAACTGCTCGATTCGCTCAACAAAGAAATTGTGGTGATGCACCCAGGCCCAATCAATCGCGGAGTGGAAATAACAAGCGATGTGGCAGACAGCAAGCAATCCATCATTTTGGAACAAGTGCAGAATGGGGTTGCCATACGGATGGCTGTAATCTATTTATTGGCGTCAAAAATTGGCCAAAACGGATCTATTAATTGAATGTTTATGCCACGAATGATATTGGAATAATTAAATTTTAAATATTTAAAGAACAGACATAAGATTTTTGGACGTAGGACTTAAGACAAAAAGAGTTGGATTAAAAATATTAAATAAATTATTAAAAAGGGAAAGAGTCAATAACTTGTCCTACGTCGTAAGTCTTATCGTCTTTTGTCATTTTTAAAAATGATTTTTATTCCTTTCACAGCAACAAAACAGTAGAACCAATTTAAAGAGATATCCACCGTTATGAAAATTGAGAATCACCCAAATTTTGTGGTCCTTGAAGATGAAAAAGTCGATATTATAGACTTCGCCTCTTTTATTGAGAGTCAAGTTCCTTCAAAATACAAAAGACAGAATGTAGTGTTGAACCTTTTGAAATACAACTCTTTGGAATTGCCACATTTATTACATTTCCTCGAAACTTCCAACCTTCACCGAAAAACCAAACAATCTTTCGTAATTGTGAATGATGCTATAGACATTGACGAAGTTCCCTTTGAAATGATTGTGGTTCCTACGCTTCAAGAAGCAGAAGACATAATTGAAATGGAGGAAATTGAAAGAGACCTCGGATTTTAAATATTCAATATTCAATTTTCAATATTGAATTTTCAATAATCTATCTATTCTAATCTTGAATCTTAAATTTTAAATCTTGAATTTAACTATCCTCGGCTGTCATTCCGCAACTCCAACCGCTTCTGCACACCCAACGGCGCAGGTTTTGGAAATGAAAGGGCATTTGTTTTTGATTGATTGTGGTGAGGGCACCCAAACCCAGCTTCGTAAATACAAGGTAAAGTTTTCACGTATAAAACACATTTTCATTTCGCATTTGCACGGCGACCACTTTTTTGGATTACCGGGTCTGATTTCCACATTTCTACTCCTGGGAAGAGAAGCGGAACTCCATATTTACGGGCCGAAAGGCATCAAAGAAGCTATATTGCTCCTTTTAAAACTCGGAAAATCCTACACCAATTATCCGTTGTATTTTCACGAATTGGAAGCAACTTCACCCCAATTGATTTTTGAGGATGAAAAACTTTCTGTAGAAACAATCTCGCTGGACCACCGGGTTTATACCAACGGATTTCTTTTCAGGGAAAAACCCGATGACCGCAAACTGAACGTGGAAGCAGCCCGCAAACTGAATATAGATTTAAGCTATTACAACAAAATAAAACAGGGCTTTGATGTTGAAAACAAAGCTGGAAAGTTAATTCCGAACAGCCAGATAACTTTTGATCCGCCATCTGTAAAATCGTATGCGTATTGCAGCGACACCGCCTATAATCCCGCGATGGTTCCGCAAATTGAAGGAGCAACTGTTTTGTACCACGAATCCACTTTTTTGGAGGAACACCACCATCTTTGCGATAAAACCAAGCACAGTACTGCAAAAGAAGCGGCTGCGATTGCCAAAAAAGCAAAAGTGGGCACTTTGGTTTTAGGACATTACAGTGGCCGTTACGGCGATTTGGAGCTTTTCAAAAAAGAAGCGCAGGAGATTTTTGAAAATGTGGAATTGGCCGAGGATGGGAAAACGTTTTCGTTTTGAAAAAAGTTGATGGATTGAAAGGTTTAGAAATACAAAGTACCAGTTAGCAATTGCGGTTGGCAGAAAATAAAAATTTCAACAGTATCAAAATTTTAATACACATTTAATATCGCACTGTTTTAAAGAATCTTTAAAACCCTTAACTTGCGGTAAAACAAAATGTATGTCCGAAGACCTTCATAGCTACCGAAAATCCTACGAAAAAGGAGTGCTTTCCGAAGAAAATGTGGATGGGAACCCGATGCAGCAATTCCGCACTTGGTTTTTTGAAATTAAGGACAACGGCGGCGTGGATGAAGTAAATGCAATGACGTTGACAACCATCGGCACCGATGGATTTCCAAAAGGCAGAGTGGTTCTTCTGAAAAAATATGACGAATACGGTTTCTATTTTTACACCAACTACAGCAGCGAAAAAGGTAAATCGATAGCGAAAAACAACAAAGTTTCGCTCTCCTTTTTTTGGCCGAATATGGAGCGACAAATCATTATAAAGGGAACGGTAGAAAAAACCTCGGAAACAGATTCAACCAATTATTTTCATTCTCGGCCCAAGGGAAGCCAGTTGGGCACGGCGGTTTCGCACCAAAGCACAGTTGTGGAATCGCGGGAAGTTCTGGAAAAAAATCTTGCTGAACTTGAAAAGAAATACGAAAACCAGGAAATCCCAAAACCCAAAGACTGGGGAGGCTTTTTGGTGAAACCAATTTCCATAGAATTTTGGCAGGGCAGGCCCAATAGGCTGCACGACAGAATTCGATATACTTTGAAGGATGATGATTGGGTGATTGAAAGGTTAGCTCCTTAATGATTAACGATTGTAGATTTTTGATTGTTGAATTGCCCTGAAACCAAAAACCAGAAACCAGAAACATTTTATGAAAACACTCTACTTAGTCCGCCACGCAAAATCATCCTGGGAACAAAATGTGGACGACCACAAGCGCCCATTAAAGGAAAGAGGGGAAAGCGACGGGAAACTGGTTTCAAAAAAAGTAAGCAAAGAAATTGAACCGCCCCAGAAAATAATAAGCAGTGATGCTACACGTGCTTTTTCAACGGCAGGTTTTTTTAAAGAAACTTTAAATATTGCCGATGCAGACTTTGAAACCAATCACGATCTGTACGATTTTAGCGGGCAGAACGTGATGCGAATCATTAAATCGCTGCCTGACAATTTGGACAATGTAATGATTGTTGGCCATAACCACGCTTTTACTTCCATTGCAAATATGCTTGGAAACCGCTATATTGACAACGTTCCCACCTGTGGTTTTGTGATGTTGCAATTTGACGAAAAAAAATGGAGCAATATAACCACGGGCAAAACCGTAAAAACAATCTTCCCTCGGGACCTTAAATAATGACTGAAAAAACAGCTACACATACACACGTTCGCAATCGGTACAACAACAGGGAGTTAAGCTGGCTTCAGTTTAATGCCCGAGTGCTGCAGGAAGCAAACGACAAAAAAATACCCCTACTGGAAAGGCTCCGATTTTTGGGTATTTTCTCTAACAACCTTGACGAATTCTTCAAAGTGCGCTACGCCACCATCCGACGGATTGTAGAAGCGGGCAAAACGGGACGCAGCTTTCTGGGCGGTATTTCGGCCAAAGATCTTTTGGAGGAAATTACACAAACGGTGATTGTACAGCAGGCCCACAGTTTGAAAATCCTCCACGATATTCAAAAAGAACTTCGGAAGGAAAACATTTTCATCATCAACGAAACCGAAATTACCCCTGAGCAAAGCAAATTCATATTTGAATATTTTGTTCGTAATGTGGGCCCTGCCATGATGACCATTATGATTGGCGAATTGGAAGAATTCCCCAGTCTTCGCGACAGCGCTGCCTATCTAGCCATAACAATGGTGATGAGCAATGAGGACGATACTTTTGAAGCAAAACACAATTACGCCCTTATTGAAATTCCGCGCACCATAAACCGTTTTGTGGTTCTGCCACAGGAAGGAAACAAGCAATACATCATTATTCTGGACGACCTTATACGCCATTGCTTGCACAGTATTTTCAGTATTTTTAAATATGACAGCATTTCCGCACACATGATAAAGATAACGCGCGATGCCGAGCTGGACATAGACAGCGATTTGAGCAAAAGTTTTATTGATAAAATTTCAAAAAGCGTTAAGGATAGAAGCACGGGCGATCCCGTCCGTTTTGTGTATGACAGTAGTATAGACAAGAGGACACTTCAGTTTCTGTTGCAGAAAATGGGTATCGATAAAACCGATAGCATCATTCCCGGGGGGCGTTACCACAACCGCCGCGATTACATGAAATTTCCACGGTTGGGAAGGCCCGACCTTCAGTATGAACCCAAGGAACCTTTGCCAATTCCCGGACTTAGTCTTCAGGGAAGCTTGTTTGATAAAATTCATAAGAAAGATTATTTGCTGCACGCGCCCTATCAAACTTTTATGTATGTGGTGAAGTTTTTACGGGAAGCCGCGCTGGATCCAAAAGTTAAATCCATCAAAATCACAATTTACCGTTTGGCGGAAGTATCAAACATAGCTAGTTCGCTCATAAATGCAAAGAAAAACGGAAAGGACGTAACCGTGCAGATAGAGCTTCAGGCGCGTTTTGACGAAGAAGCGAACATAGAATATGCCGAATTGCTGCAAAGCGAGGACATCAGGTTGATTTTTGGCGTGAAGGGATTGAAAGTACATTGCAAAGCCTGTCTGGTTGAAAGACTTGAAAACAATGAAATGGTCCGTTACGGAATCCTGAGCACGGGAAATTTTAATGAATCTACCGCAATGCTTTATACGGATTACACACTTTTTACTGCCGACCAAAGAATTTGCAAAGAGATAAACAAGGTTTTTGAATTTTTTGAAGTAAACTATTTGGTCCGCCAATACCGCCATTTGATCGTTTCGCCGCATTACACCCGCAATGCCATCTACCATTTGATAGAAACCGAAATAAAAAATAAAAAGGCAGGTTTGCCCAGCGGCATAAAACTGAAGCTGAACAGCCTTTCAGATTTTAAGATGATAGATAAACTGTATGAAGCGAGCAGAGCGGGAGTGAAGATAAAAATGATTGTCCGCGGCATTTGCTGTTTAATCCCGGGAGTGGAGGGAATGAGCGAAAACATTGAGGCTATCAGCATTGTGGGCAAATTGTTGGAACATCCGCGAATGTTCATATTTGAAAATGGCGGCAACACCAAAGTGTATATTTCTTCCGCAGATTTTATGGGAAGAAATCTCGATAACAGGGTGGAAATCACATGTCCCATTTATGATAGTGACATCAAAAAAGAGCTGCTCGAAAATTTTGAAATTGGCTGGCGCGATAACGTAAAGGCCCGCTTAATTAGCGATAAAAACGACAATGCCTACCGAAAGAACAACAAGCCGCCAGTGCGTTCCCAATTTAGAATGTATGATTATTATTTGAACAAACTTGAAAAAAACTGATTTGTTGAACATTGAAAAATACGGCGCGGTAGATATTGGTAGTAATGCCATCCGCCTGCTTGTGGTTACTGTGATAGAGCAGGAAGGGAAGGAAACCATTTTTAAAAAAACCTCTTTGGTGCGCGTGCCCATTCGTTTGGGAGCGGAAGTTTTTCTCGACGGAAAAATTTCTGAAAATAGCGCCAATAGAATGGTGGATGCCATGATGGCTTTCAAGCTGTTGATGAAAACCCACAACGTTAAACGGTTCCGAGCGTGCGCCACTTCGGCGATGCGGGAGGCTGCCAACGGGCGTGAAATTGCTGAAACGATTGAAAAGAAAAGCGGGATTTTCATAAATATCATAGACGGCAACGATGAAGCCGCAATAATTGCCTCCACAGATTTAAAAAGTTTGATACAGGACGACAGGGTTTTTCTCTATGTAGATGTGGGCGGTGGAAGTACGGAGATCACCCTTTTTGCGAATGGTAAAGACGTGACTTCCCAAAGTTTTAAATTGGGGACTATTCGCCTTTTGGAAAATCTTGTGGATGAAGGTATTTGGGAAGCGATGGAATCTTGGATTAAAAAAGAAACCAAGGGATTTAAAAAAGTATCCCTGATTGGAAGCGGCGGAAACATCAATACCATCTACAAAAAGAGCAGGAAGAAAATCGGGAAGCCGCTCAGCTATTTATACCTTTCTTCTTATTACGAACAACTGAATTCGCTCACCTTTGAAGAGCGCATCACCGAACTGGATATGAATCCAGACCGTGCAGACGTTGTGGTTCCCGCCACGCGCATTTATCTTTCAGCTATGAAATGGAGCAAGGCGAAAAACGTGTTTGTGCCAAAAATTGGGCTTAGTGATGGCATTGTGCGGAGCCTTTACAATGAAAAGATCGCGGCGGAGCTGGAGGTTAATTCGTGATACGTTAATTTGAAATTTGTTAATTGGAAATTCCCTACTATAGTGGAGGTTTTTACAACGAACCTGCCTGCTGCCAGGCAGGTTCACGAATTGTGATTTGGGGACGAGGTGTGCACTGATGGTAGTGGGTGCGAGCCTTGTATTGTTTTTTGCTCCAAAATGCTGCTTCAGAAACGTATAGCACTCTTTTTAAAGGCTCCAAATAGTACCTATTTACAGTCTGACCAAAAAATAAGGCCGCTTTGAGCGGCTTTTAGATGAGTTCGGTTTTTACAAAATTTTAGGGTTGTGCAACGGTTACTGGTGTTACCCACCGTTTTTTAATTTTTAATAATCTTACTTAACGAGTAAGTAAATAGCCAATATTTTAAATTACTACATTTGCAACACACAAAGAATTAGTATAAATAATACCAACCAATTGCCCTGGTATTTATGCCTAGTTTATCACTTATTTGTTCTAATATTGTCACGCTGAGCCTGTGAAAGTGTGCTAAAATAATTTGTCTATACTTTGACTCAGTTCAGGATGACAAAATCAAAAAATTTAGTCTTTTAATTTTTTTTCAACATGAGTAAAGTAATAGTATTAGGTGCCGGAATGGTAGGAAGTACCATGGCAATAGATATGGCTGAAAACCATCAAGTAACGTTAACGGATTTAAGCCAACAGGTATTAGATACAGTAAAACAAAAGTGCGACAGTTTAACTATAAGCCAGTTAGACGTTACCGATAAAGCAGCGCTTCAAAAAACAATAAAGCAATTCGATTTAGTGATTTGTGCTGTACCTGGTTTTTTAGGGTTCGAAACCCTTCGATCAATTATTGAAGCAGAAATGAACGTGATAGACATTTCATTTTTTCCAGAAAATTCTTTGGAATTGGATGCTTTGGCAAAAGAGAAAAATATAACCGCGATTGTAGATTGTGGTGTAGCTCCAGGCATGGATAATATCATACTTGGCCACTACAACGAAACCATGAAACTAACCGATTTTGAATGTTTAGTAGGTGGTTTGCCGAAAATAAAAAAGTGGCCTTTTTGTTATAAAGCACCTTTCTCCCCAATTGATGTTATTGAGGAATATACACGTCCTGCACGATATGTGGAGCATAGTGTAGTAGTAGTACGTGAACCATTGACCGATTGCGATTATGTTGATTTTGATAAAGTTGGAACGTTAGAATCTTTTAATTCTGATGGGTTACGGTCTATCATTTATACCATGCCCCATATTCCTAACTTGAAAGAAAAGACCTTGCGTTATCCCGGTCATGTTGAGTATGTGAGAGTGCTAAAAGAAAGTGGATTTTTCAGTCAAGAAAAAATTGATGTAAAGGGAAATATGGTTTCTCCATTAGACTTTACAAGTAAAATATTGTTTAGTGAATGGAAATTAGGAGAAACAGAAGAAGAGCTAACCGTGATGCGGGTGACTGTTAAAGGAGAAAACGCCAAAGGGGAAATTGAAGAAATAACCTATAATTTACACGATGAATACTGCAAAGCAACCAATACATCATCAATGGCAAGAACTACAGGCTATACAGCTACTGCAGCTGCCAATTTGTTTCTAGAAGGATTGTTTTCTGAGAAAGGAGTTTTTCCTCCAGAGTTGGTTGGTAAACATGAGGTTTGTTTTAATTATTTTTTAAATTATTTAAAAGATAGAAACGTTTACTATGTTAAAAGTTCCAGAATAATGTAAGCTAAAGTATGGGATTATTATTGGGAAAAATGTTGGATTTGTTTTTTCGGTTTTTATGTTGGCTAAGGGTTAGTATATGAAAAGCAGGCGGTTACGAAGCACTAAACTTTCGGTTAAACACAAAGTTTGATATGAGCCAAAAGCCTTAATTTTACTACTATTTCGCCTATTCTTTATATATATTGTTGACGGTTCGTTGTTTTCAATTGTCAATATATGAATGGAATTAGCATTTTTGTCTTTCTTGCATAAATGTCATAATCACTTCCATATTTTTCTTTTAAATATTTGTCAAGCTTAGGAGCATTATAAAATGTAAAAAAGCAAAATAGAAATACTGGAATAGTAGCAGACCAAACATTTTTTGTGATAAGTGCATAAGCAATTACCCATAAAATATCTCCAAAATAATTTATATGTCGAGCATATTTAAAAAATCCTTTAGTATATATCTTCCCCATATTTTCAGGTTTCTTTTTCCGTTTATTCCTTAAAATTTCGCCACCACTATTCAACACACTCCCAATTATAAATAACCCAATCGCAAAATAATCAAGTCCATCAATTGGTGCTGAAATTGGCAACACGAATAATGGATAACCTATAAAATATAGGGCAAAAGCAAATGGAACGCTTACACTTTCTTCCCAAGGTATTTTTCTTTTTAATAGAACAATCATCATATATGCAAGTCGGAAGAAAATTATGATGTTGAAGGTAAAAATGATTATTTTCCTATCAATATTTTCGGTCGCATTATGTATGTGCAAATATTGTTCAAACCAATCTCCACCATTTTGAAATAATATCCAATAAGATAGCCATAGAAGTAGAGTTTCAATAACGTGGATGACTATTTTCTGTGGAATGCTTTTACTTTTTTGTCCATATAAGTCCATTTGAATTTTCATTAAGATTTATCAATTTATTCTATATCCAACGCCTTACTTTTTTGCAATATTCTAAATAATCAGTTCCAAAATTTCTGCCTAAATATTGCTCTTCTTTTACGATAATGAATTTGGTAACAACTAAAAGAACTAATGGAATAAACAGAAAGGTCCATAAATTACCTTTAAAGAATGCTATTCCTGTGTAAAGTGTCAAAAGCCCTAAATACATTGGGTTTCTGGAAATAGCATAGATACCAGAAGTTTGTAATGAGTTGGCTGGTTTAATAGTAATAAGTGTGTTTTTTGTTTTAAAGAATTTGATAAGTGCTGGAAGCAGAATAATAACACCAATGATTACAAATATTGCCCCGGCTATAAAAGCAATATTTGTTTTCCAAAAAGTATTGGGAAGTGGAAATTGCTTTTGTGCAAAAATTGAAATAAAAAAAATCAATACATAGAAAAGTGGAGGTGGAAAATAAACACCTGGGTGGTCAATTTTTGTTTTCATATTTAAGTCAATTTATGGTTCTTAATTCATATTCGTCTGTCTATTAAAGTGACCGTTAAAGAATTGTACTGCTTTATTATTTACTTATTCAACTTTCAATGGTGGCCCAATAACTTTCATGTCATGGTCTGCAAAAACTTTTGCAACTTCTTCTTTTGTCGGTGGAGAAGTCCATTTGTCTGTAACCTTGAAAAAAGCTTCCATCTTTCCTGCTGGTAAATAAGAAACTATCATCTTTCCTTTCTCTGTCAACTGCAAGAAAGCATGTTGCACATTTCTCGGAAGAAAAATTGTGTCGGCTGATTTCATTTGATATTTGTCGTCACCTACTTGAAATAAATACTCTCCTTCAATAACATAAAACCATTCGTCTTGGAAAGGGTGAATATGCAATGGAGGGCCTCCGTTTGGAGTAAGTCCGGTTTGCTCAAATACAGCTAAATCATTTTCTGTGTCAATTCCAGATATTTTTATGTCTAAGTTATTTAGGGTGACGCCCTTCATTTTGTAATGTTCACCAAATCTGGCTTCTCCTGCCTTTACTTTAAATCCTTTGTCTGGTCTCATAAGAATATTAGTTTTGATTTTAGAAAAAATACTTAAAGGAAAGAGCGCAAGTGCCGATAATATAAATGTTGCTCTTTTCATTTTATGGTTGTTGAATGAACAGTTTGTTTTAATTTGTCAGTTCAAGTTTGCTATGGTCGTCCTACAATGACCGCTAACTTTCGTATAAACAACATGCCCAATTACGTTTATCCCACATTTATGCGCAGGACTTTATAAGTCATATACTCCCAAATATACCTTTTCCATCAAAACAACCCAAAACAAACTCTTCATTCTAAACCGCCCCATCCATAATTTCCTGAACGCATTCAGGGTTTAACAGGGTAGAGATGTCGCCCAGATTGTCGGTGTCATTTTCCGCAATCTTTCGAAGGATACGGCGCATTATTTTTCCACTTCGGGTTTTCGGAAGCCCCGTTACAAACTGAATTTTATCTAATTTGGCTATCGGGCCAATATGCTCAGTGATAATCTGGTTAATCTCCTTGCGCAGGTTGTCGTGCACACGACCTTCGCCTGTTTCCTTTAAAATAATGAAACCGTAGAGGGCATTCCCCTTCACATCGTGAGGGAAACCCACAATGGCGCTTTCCGAAACTGCTGGGTGTTCGTTGATGGCGTCTTCAATGGGTGCGGTGCCCAGGTTGTGGCCAGAAACTATAATTACATCATCCACCCGGCCTGTGATGCGGTAATAGCCCGTACTGTCGCGCAAGGCGCCATCGCCCGTAAAATAGAAGTCTTTAAAGGTTGAAAAATAGGTTTCGCGGAAGCGGTCGTGGTTGCCCCAAATGGTCCGCGCCATTCCCGGCCACGGGAATTTGAGGCACAGTCGGCCACTCACTAAGTTTCCTTTTAGCTCGTCGCCGTTTTCGTCCATCAGCGCAGGCTGAACGCCCGGCAACGGCAAGGTGGCGTAGGTAGGAATGGTGGGCGTGGAATAGGGGATGGGCGAAATCATAATACCGGCCGTTTCGGTCTGCCACCACGTGTCTACAATAGGGCAGTTTTTCTTCCCGATATTGTCGTTGTACCAGTGCCAGGCCTCTTCGTTAATAGGTTCGCCCACACTTCCCAAAATTTTGAGTGAGGAAAGGTCATAGTTTCCTGAAAAATCCAAACGCTCCTTTGCCAAGGCACGAATGGCGGTGGGCGCGGTGTAAAACTGGTTTACTTTGTGTTTTTGGATCACCTCCCAAAACCGTCCAAAATCTGGGTAGGAGGGAATGCCTTCAAACAAGACGGTGGTGGCACCGTTGGCCAGTGCCCCGTAAACAATATAGCTGTGGCCGGTAATCCAACCAATATCTGCCGTGCACCAAAACACATCGTTTTCGCGGTACTGGAACACATTTTTAAAAGTATAGGCCGTATAGACCATATAGCCGGCAGTGGTGTGTACAATCCCCTTCGGTTTCCCCGTGGAACCGGAAGTGTAGAGAATGAATAACGGGTCCTCGGCGTCCATAATTTCAGGAACACAAGTATTGTTTGCTTCATCAAGCAAGGGTTGAAGCCATTTATCGCGGTTTGGTTTCATCGAAATTTCGCTGTTGATGCGTTTTACTACCAAAACGGTTTTTACGCCTGGGCAGGATTCCAAGGCTTCGTCAACAATTCCTTTTAAATCTATTGTTTTTCCACCACGGTACGAACCGTCGCTGGTGATTACAATTTTGCAATCGGAATCATTAATCCGCGTGTGAAGTGCTGTGGATGAAAAACCAGCAAAAACCACCGAATGTATGGCGCCAATACGCGCGCAGGCCAACAGTGAAACCGGCAGTTCGGGAATCATGGGCAGATAGATACAAACCCGGTCGCCTTTTTTTACACCGTGGTCCAGCAAAACGTTGGCAAACTTACAAACGCGCTCGTGAAGTTGATTATAGCTTATATGTTCCGCTTTTTCGGAAGGGTCGTTAGGCTCAAAAATGATGGCCGTTTTATCGCCACGCCCATAAATATGTCTGTCTATGCAGTTTTCGGTGATGTTCAGTTTTGCTCCTTTGTACCAAGAAAATTCGGGTTTTGAAAGGTCATATTCCAGCACTTTGTCCCAGCGTTTGCGCCACAAAAAGTTTTCTTCCGCAATTTCTTCCCAAAAACTTTCGGGGTCGCGGATAGATTTTCGATAGACTTGAAAATATTCTTCTAAATTTTTGATGTGGTAATTGCTCATTTTTTAAACGATTTTGGAAGTATTTCTGAAAAGTTTTTTTTGAGACAGTAATATATTTAATTAGGACGACTCTTAAAACTAAAACATGAATTTTTATGAGATGGTTTTAAATCAAGAAGGATTCTAAATACAGGTGCTGATTATTTAAAATCTACTAATTTACGATCTTCCAATAGTTTTTTTGTAGTTGAATATCCTAACTGATAAATAGCATCTATATTATTCATATCAAAGGTTCCATATTTAATAAGTTCTTCAGGATAAATAACTAGATTACAAGCAGAAAACTTGTTTAATGACTCTGCAGCTACTTTAATTTTATAAGCTCTTTCCACAATGGTATAAGAATGTTTTAGATCCTTTACGCTCATTTTTTTCAATGGATTTACATAAACACCTATTATTTTATCACAGTTAGCTACTAATGGTTCAACGGGAAAATTGTTGAGTGTTCCTCCATCAACATAATAAGAACCATTAATTTCTGTAGGAGTAAAAACACCAGGAAATGAAGCAGATACAATTATTGGTTTAATTAATTGCCCATTATTGAAAATTTTTAAAGTTCCTTTTATTATATCTGTAGCTGTGATATAAAGAGGTTTTTTTAAAGTTGCGAAATCATCGTCAGGAAAGTATTTTTTAAGGTCACTGTAAAAATTTTCACTATTGATGAACCCAGGTTTATTGTGTGCATATCTGTTGGTTCGAAAAATGGGAATAGTTTTAAAAAAATTCAATATTTTCATCCATGGCACATCATTAGCATACAATGCCCCCACAATAGCTCCTGAACTTGTGCCAGAAATATGGGTAACAATGATGCCGTGTTCTTCTAATGCTCTAATTGCACCAATATGAGCAGCTCCTCTGGCTCCTCCACCTGAAAGCACCAATCCTATTTTCATTATTTATTATTTGCTATTTCGATAGTAAATATATTAAATGGAATAGTTTAAAGTTATGACATTGATCATTTTAAAATGATACACTTTGACACCAAAAAAACAAAGCCCCGTAAACATTATGTTTACAAGGCTTTTTGCGGAGAAAGAGGGATTCGAACCCCCGGAGGTGTAACCCTCAACAGTTTTCAAGACTGCCGCAATCGACCACTCTGCCATTTCTCCAGTGGTATGCGCACCTAAATTTTCTTAAAATCTTAGCGGGCCTTTACCCGCCAAAGCAAATCTTAATTTGCGTAGGCGGGTGCAAATATAAAAAGCTTTTTCAAATAAGCTAACTGTTTTTTGCTTTAAATTTTTTTCACAGACAACATTTATTAAGTAGTATGGAGTTCTATATAAAATTAGGGGCTAAGGCTTTTATTGCTATTTTTGCAGGGAACGTAAATTCACTTTTTAATGTCCTCAAAAACAATTGAAAAACTGCAATGGCGCTACGCCACCAAACGGTTCAATCCTTCAAAAATCCTTTCGGAAGAAAAACTGCATATTTTAAAGGAATCGTTTAACCTCACCGCAACTTCCTATGGCTTGCAGCCTTTAAAATTGGTAGTTGTTCGCAATTCTGATTTAAAGGAGCAATTAATGCCGTTCACCTATTACCAATCTCAAGTAAGGGATGCGTCCCACGTTTTGATTTTGTGCGTTGAGAAAAATATTAATAATGATTTTATCACTGACCATTTCAAAAGAGTGGAAGGTCACCGAAATACGCCCCGTACAATTTTAGAACCTTTTGAAAAAGCATTGATAGAAAACTTTTCGAAAAAAAAACCGCCCGAGATCCGCCAATGGATGGCAAACCAGCTCTATTTAACACTCGGAGCACTGCTGACCGTTTGTGCCATGGAAAACATTGATGCCTGCCCCATTGAAGGTTTTGAACCGAAAAAATACGATGCACTGCTCGGCTTGGATGATATGGGTTTAGAATCTGTAATTGTACTGCCCGTGGGCTATCGAGACGAATCAGATTTTTTTATAAACCTCAAAAAAGTTCGCCGCGGCGTGGACGAGCTTATAATTGAAATGAATTGATTTTTGTAATTCAATTTCCTATAAAATAGTGCAACCTTAAACCTTGGCTCTCATCTTTGCTAAAGACACAATAGAAAATAAAGAATAACAATAAATAATAAACAATAAAATATGCCTGGATTTGAAATTTTTGGCGCCGAAGAGCGCAAACAAGTAAACGATGTGTTAGAAACTGGCGTTTTAATGCGCTATGGTTTTGACGGAATGCGCAACAATCATTGGAAAGCGAAGGAATTTGAAACCGCTTTTGCCAAACGTATGGGTGCTGAATATTGTCAACTGGTTTCCAGCGGAACGGCAGCGTTAACAGTTGCCTTGGCTTCTGCAGGCATTGGTGCGGGCGATGAAGTTATAATGCCAACCTTCACCTTTGTTGCGAGTTTTGAATCTATTTTGGCTTTGGGCGCGGTCCCGATTTTGGTTGATATTGATGATACTTTGACGTTAGATCCAAAGGCAGTGGAAGCAGCTATCACTTCAAAAACCAAATGTGTAATGCCCGTGCATATGTGCGGTTCCATGGCAGATTTAAGAGCTTTGAAGGCAATATGCTATAAACACAATTTAATCCTTTTAGAAGATGCCTGTCAAGCCCTGGGCGGCACTTACGAAGGAAAACCGCTGGGAAGTTACGGCGATTTGGGTTGCTTTTCCTTCGATTTTGTAAAAACCATAACCTGCGGCGAAGGCGGCGGAATTATTACCAACAATGAAAAGTTTGCAGTAAACGCGGACCATTACCAAGACCACGGCCATGACCATGTGGGTAATGATCGCGGGGCAGAAACGCATCCTTTTATGGGCTACAACTTCAGGATTTCTGAATTGAATGCCGCCGTAGGTGTGGCACAGCTAAATAAGTTGGACGGAATCTTAAAAATTCAAAAAGAAAATTATACAATACTTCGCAAAGCTTTGGAAACCATTAAAGGGGTTATTTTTAGAAGAGTTCCCGAAGGTGGCGAGGAAAACTATTCATTTCTGAATTTCTTTCTTCCAAATGAAGAATTGACCAAAAAAACGCACAAAGCTTTATCAGAAGTCGGCGTAGATGCTTGTTTTTATTGGTACACCAACAATTGGCACTACATAAATGGATGGGAACATTTAAGAAATTTAAAATCGTTGGGAAATCTTTCTTCCGAAGTGAAAAGCCAAATGCAGGATTTGAACAAGACCGACTTTTCAAAAAGCGATGCCGTTATGGGGCGAACCATTTCTTCGTTGATAAAAATTGGTTGGACTGAAAAGCAAGTGAAGGATAGGGCGGAAGCTATGAAAAATGCAATAGCTTCGGTGCTTTAATACTTCAGATACTCCATAATTTCCAAACCATACCCAATCATACCCACGCGTTTGGTCTGCTCGCTGTTGGAAAGTAAACGTATTTTGTGGATTCCCAAATCGTGGAGAATCTGGGCGCCGATCCCGAAATCTTTGCTGTCTATTTCAATTCGGGGCGCTTTTGCAATTTCGTTTGGTTTTTGTGTTTCCTTTAATTCCTTCAAACGGCTTAAAAGATTCAACGACTGGCTTTGTTGGTTCACGAAAACAATCGCACCTTTCCCTTCGCTATTAAGGACGTTAAACATATCGTCCAGCTTTTGTTCCGCATTGTTGGTCAGTGTTCCCAAAATATCGCCGTTTACCAAAGTTGCGTTTACACGCACCAACACTGGCTCATTTTCTTTCCAGTTTCCCTTTGTGAGCGCAATGTGAATTTGGTCGTTGGTGGTTTGTTTATAGGCACGGAGTCTGAAATCTCCAAATTTTGTATTGATATTGAAATCTTCCTTTTTTTCAATTAAGGAATCGTGTTCCATCCGGTATTTCACCAAATCTTCAATGGAAATCAGTTTCAATTCAAATTTTTTGGCAACTTTTATCAACTGTGGAAGTCGCGCCATAGTGCCATCCTCGTTTAAAATTTCGACTAAGATCCCTGCTGGTTTCAATCCGGCAAGTCTTGCTAAATCTATTGCAGCTTCAGTGTGTCCGGTTCGTCTTAAAACGCCGCCTTCTTTGGCCCGAAGTGGAAAAATATGCCCAGGTCTTCCCAAATCGGAAGCTTTGGTCTCATCATTTACGAGTGCTTTAATAGTTTTTGAGCGGTCGTAAACGGAAATCCCCGTGGAGCATCCGTGACCAATTAAATCTACCGAAACAGTAAATTGGGTGTGGTGCAAAACGGTGTTGTTTTCCACCATCATTTTTAAGTTCAGAGCGTTGCAGCGTTCCTCAGTTAAAGGTGCGCAAATAAGGCCTCGGCCGTGGGTGGCCATAAAATTTATCATCTGTGGCGTTACCATTTCGGCTGCGGCAATGAAATCTCCCTCGTTCTCACGGTTTTCGTCGTCCACAACAATGATTATCTTTCCATTGCGGATGTCTTCAATGGCTTCTTCAATGGTGTTGAGCTGAACGAAAGTTTCTTTTTCTGTGGAAATCATAGTTTTAATTATGTGTTGCAAAGGTATAAAATGTAGAATTCATATTCTTCAAAAGAGTTTAGAATCAGTTGTTGGATAGCAAAAACTTGACAGGTCTATTTCGGTAGTTCCTCTGGAGTTTCTTTTTTTCGCTTTATCCCAAATAACCGTCCAATCCGTTGCAAAAAAGAATCAAAATCGAAAATGCCTTGATCGGTAGTGGCGCGGTAGGTTAGCCAAATACTCAGCGGAAGCATAATTGCCGTGCTGAGCCAAGTGGCAATAAACGGGTGCATCGTGCCATCCTCGGCACTGTTTTTTGCAAAAATTCCAATGAAATGATAGGTTAAAAAAAGCAGGACGGCAATTACCATCGGCAGTCCCATTCCACCTTTCCGTATAATGGCCCCAAGCGGCGCACCCACAAAAAAGAGGATGATGCAGGCTATGGGAAGCACGTATTTTTCGTGCAGCGCTATTTCGGTCTTGTTCAACCGTTTTGTTTTTTCTTTGAATTCCACTTTTTTCGCATCCACTGTTTGTAGCGTTCCTTTTGCGTTGTTCAAAGCGAGTTTCACTATTTGAAGTTGAAATGCTGGTTTATAGATATCAAGGATAGTAGTGATTGCAGGAGGTTGGGCAGTATCTATGATGGGACTTCCCATAAATTTTTCAACTCCGCTGCGGTAATACATATTTGTGGTGTACGCTTCAATGTCTTTGGAATAGCTCTCTGAAAGCGAATCAATTTCCACCCGAAGCTCCCGAATATTGTACATATTCTGGTTGTTCAAGTTGTTCTCTTTGTCAACATCTTTAGTGTTCAATGCAGTAAGGTCAATGTTGATTGCGTATTCATCAAAATAACTTTTCGCAAAAGGTTCCGTATTTTGTTTTGCAGGATTTTGTGACTGAATATCTTCGTAATAATTTCCTTTTTTCAGTATTAGCGAAAGCGTGTTGCTGCCTTCTTCACTGTCAATTTCGCCATTGTCAGCAATAATGACGGTAAAATTACCATTGGGCCGCGTTGGATTTTTTTTATGGATTACCACATCTTTTAAATACTGCCCACGGTCACCGCTTTTTTCTTCAACTTTAATATTGAAATCGTCCCCAATTTGGCCAAATTGCCCTTCGGAAATAAACATGGAGGGTTTAAACTGCGAAATATTTCGCCGCAGGTTTTGCCATTTGTATTCGGAATAGGGGATTACGTTGTTCGCAAAGAAGAAGGCCGTAATTGAAAGGATGGCAATAAACCCTATCACGCTTCCCATAGCCCGTTGCAGCGAAATACCGGTAGATTTCATGGCGGCAAATTCATACTTTTCAGCAAAGCTTCCGAAGACCATTAACGAAGTAACCAAAATTGTGAGCGGTAAAACCAAAGGGATCATCTTTGGGGCAAAGAACCAAAGAAATTTGAGGATAATGCCTGCATCGAGATCTTTTCCGGCTAGTTCTGAAATGTAAAGCCAGATGGTCTGCAACACGAATATGAACATTAAAATAATGAAGACGCTCAGGAACGTCTTCAAAAAGGCAATTAATATGTACCTGTCCAGTATTTTCAAGTGCGCTCGGTTAGATTTTGTTTATGTAATAACCGTCTTTTTTGTATTTGGTCTCGTCAAAAGTAAACAAGGTTTTGGAAACAGGTTGATTTGTTTTGAAGGAATTTACGGTAAGTGTGTATTTAGTGCCTTTGGCATCAGTCTGTATCAACTTGTAAATGTGTTTTGTCTGTACGTCAATGCCCAAAAGAATGTCTTTTATCTCAGCTTTTGAATCGATTGGAATAAGTTTTACATACTGAATTTTTCTACCCTTTACGTTTTGTTCAATGTCCATTTTGTAGTTGTATCCTTTTTCATAAAAAGTCAACATTTTTGATGGGGTAATATCTTTATCGTCCTTTGCATTGTATGCGGAAATGGTCACTTCTTCGTCTTCGGGAACAATGGTGTAAATATTTTTTCCATCGAAAATACGGGTAGTGCCAAGCATGTTCAAAACGTACTTGTCGCCTTGGAGCGTAACGTCTCCACGGGTTTCCTGGTTCACGTTTTCTTTGGAATTGTTCAGGTTATATTTGAAGTCGATAGTAATGTTGTCATAACTTTTCGCTTTGGCGGAAACTTCCTTTAATAAAGACTTTGCGTCCTGTGCATGCGAAACTGTGCCAATAAAAAGAACGATTAAAATAATACTTAGTTTTTTCATTTTAATTATCATTAATTTCATCTGTATTTAATATTTGATAAATATGAAGATGGAATGCCAGATATCCATCTTCATTTTAATTGCTAATTGTTAGTTGGCATTTCATTATTTAAAAGTTGGTTTAAGGCATCAATGGTTGGAACCAAAACCTGTCGTGCCTTGCTGCCCTCGAATGGGCCCACGATTCCGGCCGCTTCCATTTGGTCTATAATCCTGCCCGCACGGTTGTAACCCAGTTTTAATTTTCGTTGTAACAATGAAGCAGAGCCTTGTTGTGCAATCACCAATACTTCTGCGGCCTCACGAAACATAGCATCGCGTTCGTCTATGTTGATATCAAGATTTGTGCCACCTTCCTCGCTCACATATTCTGGAAGTAAATACGCATCTGGATATGCTTTTTGCGACCCTATAAATTCAGTAATATCGGCAACCTCGGGTGTGTCCACAAAAGCGCATTGTATCCGGGTCAATTCATTTCCCTGCGTGAAAAGCATATCGCCACGGCCAATAAGCTGGTCGGCCCCAGAATTGTCCAAAATGGTTCGCGAATCTATTTTGCTGGTAACCCTAAAAGCAATCCTAGCTGGGAAGTTGGCCTTTATAATGCCTGTAATTACATTTACCGACGGCCTTTGTGTGGCAACAATCAAATGGATGCCAATTGCTCTCGCAAGCTGTGCCAAACGAGCGATCGGCGTTTCCACTTCCTTGCCGGCAGTCATAATCAGATCGGCAAATTCATCAATGACCAAAACGATGTAGGGTAAAAACCGATGCCCTTCGTTGGGGTTCAATTTTCGGTTTTTGAACTTGGTATTGTACTCTTTTATATTTCGGACCATTGCGTCTTTCAGCAAATCGTAACGGGCGTCCATTTCAATACAAAGTGAATTCAAGGTGTTGATTACCTTAGTGGTATCAGTGATAATGGCTTCTTCGGTATCGGGCAGTTTCGCCAAATAATGGCGTTCAATTTTGTTGAAAAGTGTCAACTCCACTTTCTTTGGATCCACCAAAACAAATTTTACTTCGGCAGGATGTTTTTTATAGAGAAGCGAAGTCAGTACAGCATTCAAACCGACCGATTTTCCTTGTCCTGTGGCTCCTGCCATAAGCAGGTGCGGCATTTTTGCGAGGTCCACCACAAAAGTTTCATTGCTGATGGTTTTTCCAAAAGCGATGGGAAGTTCCATTTCTGCATTTTGGAATTTTGCCGAAGCTATCACCGAACGCATAGAAACCATCTTTGGGTTTTTGTTCGGCACTTCAATCCCAATTGTTCCGCGGCCAGGAATTGGCGCTATGATACGAATGCCCAAGGCGGAAAGTGAAAGGGCAATGTCATCTTCAAGGTTTTTGATTTTTGAGATCCTTATTCCGGCATCGGGCACGATTTCATAAAGTGTTACTGTTGGGCCAACAGTGGCTTTTATGTTTGCGATGCCTATTTTATAGTTGTTTAGGGTCTCAACGATTCGGTTTTTGTTTTCTTCCAATTCCTCTTGGTCAATAGTAATGCCACCGCCTGCATTATGGTCGCGCAATAATTCTATACTTGGGAATTTGTAATTGCTCAACTCCAACTTGGGGTCGAATTCACCAAAATCCTTTACCAGTTTATTGCTAATGTTTTCAATTTCTTCTTCTTCCGCGGCCTGTTCCACTTCCATTTCCACATCGCCTTCCACGCTGGATTTAAGGACTATTCTTTCAGGCTGAAGTGGAGCTACTTTTTCTTCAATATAAGGTTCGTGAATTTTCTCTTCAACTTCCTGCTGTACTACTTTTATAGAAAGATTATCGGAAAATGTATCATTCTTTTCTTCGGAAGCAAATTCTGAAGCGATCTGTTTTTTTGAGGTTTTGAAGGCATTGATGACCAATTCGGGGGTTAGTTTTAAACGGACGACCAAATAAACAATCAATATAAAAACCATTATAAGCATGGCGCCTATCAATCCCAGATAATCCTGCATTAAGTCGTTGGTTTCATAACCTAAAATTCCGCTGAATAGAGTTGTTTTCTCTCCGAAAAATCCAAAAAATACGGAAATCCAAAGCATCAACAATAATCCCCAAAACCAAAACTTTGCGAGTTGTTTTTTGGCGTAATCGAAGAAATAATAAACGCCGGTCAAAGCAATAAGAAATGCGAAAATAAAAGCGGAAATTCCAAAACCGTCGTATATGAAGAAATGTGCCACATTGGCGCCAAATTTATTCAGCCAGTTTTTTGTTTGTAGTTCGCGTTCAGCCAGGATACCAATTTCACTTTGGTCTGCTTGCCACGTAAAAAAGTAGGAAACAAAGGAAAATAATAATGCCAAGCCCAACAAAAACAAAAAGCTACCCAAAAGTATCTTCTGTTGTTTGGATAGCGAAAAACTTATTTTTTTGCGCGGGGTATTTGTGGTTGTTTTATTCTTTTTTGCCATTAAAGGAACGGTTGTCTTTTCAGCAAAAATACAAATATCAATGAGGAAAATTTCAAATTAACATAAAAAACGAAACTGCCTATTAACAAGTAGGTTTCAAATAAATTTTTAAAAAGAAAAATTCAAAATTCATTACTCAAAATTAAAACTTCGGAATATAAATAATGCACCCAATAATTACGGCGGTAACAGCAGTAAAAAATACGGCGCCTGCAGCAACATCTTTTATGAAACCAATTTTATTGTGAAAGTCGGGATGCACAAAATCTGCAATTTTCTCCACCGCAGTGTTTAGTCCTTCAATACTTAAAATAAGCCCAATTGCGAAAATTTGAAACATCCATTCAACTGTTGATATTTCAAAATAAAAACCAGCAATGGTCATTACTATTGCAATCGCCGTTTGTACTTGAATACTCGCTTCGTAGCGAATTAAAAGAAAAGCACCCATAAATGCATAGCGAAATGCTTTAAGACGCTTTCCCAAAAATGAATTCCACATTACAAAAGTGTTTTTAAGGCTGAAATATAATCTGGTTCTTCGCCAATTGCTGGCACTTGCTGATTATAAATTACTTTTCCGTTTTCGTCCAAAACCACAACAGCCCGTGAAAGCAACCCTTGTAACGCACCACTGATCATTTCCACGCCATAGTTTTTTCCGAAATTGCCATCGCGAAAATCAGACAGCATTTCCAGATTTTTAATCCCTTCCGCAGCACAAAAACGTTTTAGGGCAAAAGGTAGGTCTTTTGAAATGCAAAGGATTATGGTATTTTCCAATTTTGAAGCCTCTTCATTGAATTTCCTTGTAGAAGTGGCGCAGACGTTGGTGTCTATGCTCGGAAAAATATTCATAATTACCCTTGAACCTTTGTAATCTGAAAGTTTTTTTGAGCTTAAATCTTGAGCTGTTAATTCGAAATCGGGTGCAGTGTCTCCAACTTTGGGAAGTGTTCCCACAGTTTCAATAGTGTTGCCGCCCAGTTTTATGGTTGCCATAATTTTTGGTTTTCTAAATGAAGTCTAAAGATAGAAATTCATTTTTTTATTGTGGGAATAACATCAAAAAAAAAGTGCGTTTTCAAAAAAAAATCCCTTCACAAGAAAATTGCAAAGGGATTTAAAAATTAATTAGAAGAGTCTATCGGTCTATAGAGCCCAACACTTTTTGTGCAAACGCATTTGCGGCGTCGCGCTCTGGCATTCCGTCTTCAATCATTTTGTGAACTTCAACCGCCCCGCAAAGGTTGGTGATAAGTTCGCCAATGATGTCCATCTCTTCTTCGGTGATGCGGTTGTATTCGCTGTACGATTCCAAAACTTCAATACAGTTTTCAATCTGTTCCGGAGAATTGTTCCGCTGAATATGTCTAATTACTGGCAACTTCATCTACAAGTTCTTTTAAAAGTTCAAATTTGTTGGTCTGAAGTTGATTTACCAATTCGCCATTTTTAAAAGTTGCGAAGGTTGGTAAATTATCAACATTGGCCATTTTCCGGCTCTCAGGAAATTTTTCGGCATCCACCAAAACAAATTTATACCCTTCGGTTTCCGAAGCCAGCTTTTTAAATTTCGGTTTCATCAACCTGCAGTTGCCGCACCAACTTGCCGAAAACTGTACGATTACGTTTTTTTCTTCGGCGATTAGTTGTTGCAAGCTATCGTCTTGTAATTCCAGTACCATAAATTAGTTTCTCAAATATGTTGCAACTGCATCGCGGGTAGCCATCAAGGCTTCTTTGCCTTCTTCCCAGTTTGCTGGGCAAACCTCGCCTTTTTCCTGTACGTGCGTGTAAGCATCGATTAATCTAAGGAATTCGTTTACGTTTCTGCCCAGCGGCATATCGTTCACACTTTCGTGGAAAATTTTTCCTTCTTCATCTATCAAATAGGTTGCGCGGTAAGTAACATTGTCGCCATCAACCAAAAGAAATCCAGTTTCTTCATCGTAACGTTCGTTGGAAATATCGAGAATTCCAAGTGCATTGGAAAGATTGCGGTTAGTATCGGCCAACAATGGGTAAGTAACTCCTTCAATGCCGCCGTTATTTTTTGGAGTGTTCAACCACGCAAAATGCACTTCGGGAGTATCACAAGAGGCTCCAATAACGATAGTGTTTCTATCTTCAAATTTTGAAAGCACTTCTTGAAAAGAGTGTATTTCGGTGGGGCATACAAAAGTGAAATCTTTCGGGTACCAGAAAAGCAATACTTTTTTGTTGTTTTTCTTTGCTTCTTCAAGCACATTCACTTTAAAAGTATCGCCCATTTCGTTCATTGCATCTACTGCAATGTTTGGGAATTTTTTTCCTACTAATGACATAATATTATTTATTTTAAAATTAATAATTTTCTACTGCAAAGGTAAAAAGTACTTATGGGTATTATAGAAATCATGAACGGATTAATCTATAAACCGATAGTTTTTTACAATAGGTTAAATTTTTAACAATAAATAAAAACTATGAAAGAAAAGTTAGGCTTTTTCAGATGAAGCCAACTGCCTGATCTTGATTCTGAAAGCAGCAAAAAGTAATGTCATAAACGGACTTAACCAGTTGAAAACCGCATAACCCGCGTAATGAAGCGTATCTACACCCAAAACCCCACTTTGGTATGCTCCACAGGTATTCCAAGGCACTAATACTGAAGTCACAGTACCTGAATCTTCCAATGTTCGCGAAAGATTTTCTGGGGCAAGACCTTTATCTTTAAAAGCTTTTGCATACATTTTTCCAGGAATCACAATGGCGAGATATTGGTCACTGGCAGTAACATTTAGCGCCAAACAACTAACCACCGTACTTGCAAAGAGTCCGAAGGTGGTATGAAACATTTTTAACAATGCCTTGCTAATTGTTGCCAAAGCTCCAATGGCGTCCATAATTCCACCAAAAGTCATGGCACAAAGTATTAGCCATATTGTTCCCATCATTTTGGTCATTCCGCCAGCTTTGAAAAGTCCTTTCAAAGCTTCATTCTCGGTTGGGATGGAAGTTTCAACCGTAATGGCGTTCATAATTCCTTTATAAGCAGTTTGAAAATCTAAGTGGGTTCCGCCTCCAATTGCGGTTACAATATCCGGTTGAAAAATCAACGCCGCCACGCCGCCCAAAAGTGTTCCTATCAATAAAGCTATCAAGGGCGAAGTTTTCAAGATAATCAATCCAATAACGATGATTGGTACTACAAACAACCACGGACTAACGTTTAGGGCTTCATTGACAGCGGCCAAAATAAGATGTGTATCTGCTTTTCCAGTTGTATCCAAATTGAGACCGATAATAATAAAAACAATTATAGTAATAATAATTGTTGGAGTAGTGGTGTATAGCATATAGCGAATGTGGGTAAACAAATCAGTTCCCGCCATTGCTGGGGCAAGGTTGGTGGTGTCGCTCATAGGCGAAATTTTATCGCCAAAATAAGCACCCGAAAGAACGGCGCCAGCAGTCATTCCCAAAGGAACGTGTAAAGCATCGGCAATACCAATTAACGCAATTCCCACAGTAGCCGAAGTAGTCCAGCTACTTCCCGTGGCAACGGAGATTATGGAGCAAATAACAACACAGGCAGCAAGAAAAATAGTTGGGTTCAAAACTTGCAGGCCATAATAAATCATGGTGGGAATAATGCCGCTGATCAGCCAAGTACCAGCCAAGGCGCCAACCATTAATAAAATTAAAATAGCACTGGCAGTGGATTTTATATTTACAGCAACCTCCTCCAACATCTGTTCAAAACTCACTTTGTTGAAAAAGCCAACAATAGCTGCAACCGCTGCGCCAAGCAAAAGAACAAATTGATTGGAACCGCTCAAAGCATCGCTGCCGTAAGTGTAAACATTGTATGCCAACATCCCAATTAGTGCAAAAACAGGTATTAGCGCCTCCCAAATATTCAGTTCTACGTTTTCAACAACTTGGTCATCCTTGGGGTCTGTGGGTTTAATATCCTGACTTTGCATAGAGAAGTTTTAAAATGAAATGTAATGTTACGATTTTGTGAAAACCTGTGCAAATTAAAAAAGGGAACAGATTATCTGTCCCCTTTTTTATAAATTATTTTGAAAAAGTTAATTACAGAACCCCAACCTCGACCATACACTCCCGCATCATTGTATAAGTGCGTTTAATATCATTGTCCAGTCCAATACTGAAACGAATCAACCCATCGCTAAGTCCCATTTCCTTTTGTTCCTCTTCGGGTATTTCGGAAGAAGTGGAAGAGCCGGGCGCACTGAACAACGTTTTGTAAAAACCGAGGCTTACCGCCAAATAACCAAGATTTCGTTTCTGCATCAGTTCCATTAATTCGTTAGCTTTATCAATTCCGCCTACGTCAACAGTCATCATCCCGCCGAAGCCGTATTCCTCGTTCATCATTTTTTTGAAAAGCTCGTGGCCTTTGTGCGATTTCAATCCCGGATATACCGTTTTTAAACCGTCGGCTTCAAATTTTTCAGCCAAATACAGAGCATTTTCACTGTGTTGTTTTATGCGAATATGAAGTGTTCTAAGGTTTTTTAAAATTGAAGCTGCACGCAAACTGTCCATCGCTGGACCGAGAAGCATATTGGCGCCATCGTTCACATTTCTTAAACTGTCAATAAATTCCTGTGTGCCGCAAGTTACGCCACCCATAGTGTCGCTGCTGCCGTTGATAAATTTGGTCAAACTATGTAAAACAATATTCGCCCCCATTTCCGCAGGCGAAATGCTTAAAGGCGAAAACGTATTGTCAACCAACAATTGCAGTCCGTATTTTTTCGCAATTTTTGAAAGCGCTTCAATGTCGGCAATTTCCAACAGTGGGTTGCTCACGCTTTCGCAGTAGATGATTTTAGTATTTTCGGTAATAGAAGATTCAACTTGCTTCAGATTTGTAATATCCACAAATGAAGTTTCAATATTCAATCTTGGCGCAAAGTTTTTCAGAAAAGCATACGTTCCGCCGTAAATAGTTCTACTGGAAACAATATGGTCTCCCGCTTTGCAGAGTTGCAGAATTGCTGGAGTTATAGCGCCCATTCCGCTTGCGGCAACGTTAGCGGTTTCGGTGCCTTCCATTGCCGCCAAAGCTTGGCCCAAATACAAATTGGAAGGGGTGGAGTGGCGCGAATAAAGGTAACAGCCATCAGCGTTTCCTTCAAAAGTATCGAACATTGTTTTTGCGGAAAGAAATGTGTATGTTGATGAATCTGAAATGGAAGGATTTACGCCTCCATATTCGCCAAAGTATTGTAAATCCTGAATTTTGTCTGCGGGTTTGAATGCCATAATCGGGTTTTTTTGATGTACGGCAAATTTGCAAAAATTTACAGGCATACCCAATGCAATGAAGCGTTATTTTAAATTTTATAACCTATCTTTAAGTTTCTTCAATCATTAAAAGACAAAGGTTGGCAAAAAACAAATTATACTTGGCTTGCGAATTTTTTCTATTGTTTGTCCTACTTCCAGTAAGTTTGGCATTGCACTATCCGTTAGTTTTGAAAATTGTCTTTACCGTTGTTGGGTTTGTATATGTACTGTGGGTGCTTCATTATAAAGAAGGAGTGGAGTATAGAGTAAAGAGTGGATTGCCGTGGAAACAGTTTTGGAAAAGATTCCTTTTCACTTTCGTTTTTGTGATACTTTCCACGGTTATTTACATGCTTTTAGTGGAACCCAAAAATCTGTTTTACGTGCCGTTTCATCATCCAGTGCTTTTTATGGGCATACTTTTTACTTATACATTGCTTTCGGCTTGGCCACAGGAAATTCTGTACAGAACGTTCTTCTTTAAAAGGTATAGATCATTGTTCCCAAACCAAAAAGTATCGGTATTTATAAATGCCGTCCTTTTTTGCATTGCACATCTGTTTTTTAAAAAACCATTGGTGCTACTGATTACTTTCATTGGCGGGATTATTTTTGCACTGACCTATTTAAAATTCCGTTCAACTGCAATGGTAACCATTGAGCACGCCATATACGGTAACTGGCTCTACACGGTGGGGCTGGGGTATATGCTGGATTTTCCGGGGTTTGATTCTTAATTCAGTGTTCAGTAATCAGTATTTGACGGATGTTGGATGACGGAGGACGAGTGCAAAATATTGATTGAAAAACGTTTCACTTTGGGGCTTTGCGGCTCTGCCTGTCCGGCAGGCAGGTTTGCGAGAAAATATCAGGAGAAGCGGAAAAACTTCCCAAGAAATAAATAATCACAAAAATCGTGGCGATTGCGGTAACAAAAAAAGTAACGCTCGCCCCAAAGTAAAACCACAACAGTCCAGCCACAACACTCGCGAACATTGTCACGATGCTTTGGAATGCGGAATAGGTGCCAACTGCGGTTGCAGTGTTTTCGTCTTTTGAAATGTTTGTGATCCACGCTTTGGAAATGCCTTCGGTAGCTGCGGCGAATATTCCGTAGCCGAAGAAAAGGGCGATGATGGCGTATAAATTTGTTGTTAAACCCATTCCGAAGTAAACCAGGCTGAAGATGATTAATCCGAAGAGGAACATTTTTTTAAGGCCTATTTTATCTGCGAAACTTCCCAAGGGGAAAGCGGTGAGGGCATAAATCAAATTGTAGAAAATGTAGATTCCGATTACCCAAGTATCGTCCAGACCGGCGTCTTTCGCTTTCAAAAGAAGAAAAACATCGCTGCTGTTGAAGAGGGCGAAAAGCAATAATCCGATCACAACTTTTCTATATTCCGAAGGGCTTTGCTTCCAATAAGTTATAAAGGAGAGGAAGCTTATTTTTTTCACTGCCTGCCGAGAGGCATGGTTTTCTGGAGTGGTTTCAACTTTTTTGTCCTTTAGAAGAAAGGAGGCGATTACCGCTAACATGCCCGGGATAAAGGCTATATAGAAAAGATGTATGTAATCTTCTGGATAAAAATATAAATATAGGAGGGCGAGGGCAGGGCCGAGGACGGCTCCAAAAGTATCCATAGAACGGTGGAAGCCAAAAACCTTTCCCTTGTTTTCCCTGTTGGTTTCTGCGGAAAGCATGGCGTCGCGGGCGCCGGTGCGTATTCCTTTTCCCAGTCTGTCTGTGGTTCTTACGAAGAAAATCCATAGCGGATATACAAAAAACGCCATCATGGGTTTTGAAAGGGCACTGAGGGAGTAGCCAAGTTGCACAAAAGGTGCGCGTTTTGCTTTGCTATCACTTAATTGACCGAAATAGCCTTTGCTGATCCCCGCCACGGCTTCTACCAAACCTTCCAAAACGCCGATTAGTAAAATTGAAAAGCCAATACTTTCTAAATAGATAGGCATTATGGGGTAGAGCATTTCGCTGGCCATGTCTGTAAACAGGCTGACGAGGGAAAGGATCCAAACGGTGCGGGTGATGGTTTTCAAAAAGATTTCAACAAGTTAACTTCGGAAAGGTAACTTATTTTTTTACACATTTTTTCAAATAATAAAATCATTTTTTCAAATTCCGAAACCGTTGCAAAAGCGTTGGGTGCGAATAATGCGCAAACACATACAACGGATGCGGGGTTAGATTGCTTAAACTGTTTTTAGAGAGTTTTTTTAAACCCGAAATAAGAGGCGGAGCGGCGAAGGTGGTTTTTGCGTAGTTGTCCGCTTGGTATTCAAATTTTCTGCTAAGAAAATTCATCAATAATCCCGTGATTCCAGAGATTGGGCTATAAAGTACGCCGAAAGCCACCAAACCAATATGAAAGGACGGTTGCGAAACGTGCAGGGCTTCCGATAAAAGTGGATTTCCTATAAAAAGTGAAAGCAACCAAAGCGTAAACCCTGTGGTTACGATGGCGGCGAAAAGGTTGATGATAATGTGGTTTCGTTTGTAATGACCAACTTCGTGGGCGAGAACGGCCACTATTTCTTCTTCGTTTAAATCTTTTACAAGCGTGTCATAAAGGGTGACGCGCTTTTCGCTGCCGAAGCCAGAGAAATAGGCGTTGGCTTTGGTGCTGCGCTTGCTGCCGTCTATTACGAAGATTTTATCGAGGGTGAAGCCTACTTTTGAGGCGTAGGTTTCTATTTGGGAGCGCAGTGTGCCTTCTTCCAGCAGGGTTTGTTTGTTGAAGAGCGGCACGATGAAACGTGCATAAAAAAGATTCATCAATACTGTGAATACTGTAATTATTCCCCAGGCATACAGCCAGAAGTTTTTGCCCATGCTTTGGTAAAACCATATTATGGCGCCCAAAAGAATGCCGCCGATGATGGCGCCCATCAACCAACCTTTAAGTTTGTCAATGAAAAAAGTTTTTCGGGTGGTTTTGTTGAAGCCGTATTTTTCCTCGATTACGAAGGTGCTGTAATAACTGAATGGCGTGCTTAAAATATCGCTGGCTATCATTATTATTCCAAAGAAAACTAACGCTATGATTATTTCATTGTTTGAAATGGAACGTGCCAAACTATCAACATAAGCAAACCCATCAAAAAAGAAAAATAGGAGGGTTGCGATAAGTGAAATTGCCGAAGTGAGTATGCTGAATTTGTAGCGTTCCTTTTTGTAGCGTTGCGATTTTTTGTATTCGGCTTCGTCAAAAACATCCTGTAATTCCGCGGGAAGTGGGTCGTTGAAATGTTTTGCGTTTAAATGATCAAGCAATTGGTCAATTATAAAACTGACAATCAAAATTGCTATTATTATGAGAAAAAGGATTTCTGGTTTCAAGTTTCTGGTTTCAAGTTACTAACTGCGAACTGCTACTGCCAACTGAATACTAAAATCCGCGTTGTCGCTTGGCTTCAAATATAAGTATTCCTGCGGCTACGGAAACGTTCATGCTGTCTATTTCGCCCTGCATGGGGATGATGATGTTTTGGGTGCTGTTTTTTAACCATACTTCGGAAAGTCCCGTGGCTTCGGCACCCACGACTATTGCGGTACTTTTTGTAAAATCGCAGCTATGATAGGGTACGGAGGCTTGCAAGGCTGCGCAATAAATATTAATATTTCTTTCTTTCAAAAACGAAATGATTTCCGAAGTGCTTCCCGTGGCAATAGTATTCGTAAACAATCCCCCCACACTGCTGCGTATTATGTTTGGGTTGTACATATCAGTCTTTGGGTTGGCAATGATTACGGCATCTACGTTTGCGGCGTCGGCAGTGCGGAGCAGGGCACCGATGTTTCCTGGTTTTTCGGGGGCTTCGGCTATGAGAATTAGTGGGTAGCGGGGAGAGGGTAGTAGGTGATTGGTAGTGGGTAGTAGGTTTTCCAAGGATAACGGTTTGGAATAGGCGACTGCAATTATTCCTTCGGTGGAGCTTCGGTAGGCGAGTTTTTGGTAGATTTCTGAAGTGATTTCAATGAATTCGGTTTCGCTATCGGCGGATTCTTTCAGCGTAAAGACTTCTTCTTCGGAAATGATTTCGGAACAGAAAAGTAGGGTTTTCAGCAGATAGTCACCTTTTATTGCAAGCGAAATTTCGCGTTGTCCTTCAATTACGAACAGGCCTGTTTTTCGGCGTTCGCGCGATTTCTCCTGAAGCAGGGCAAGCTGTTTTAGCAGCGGATTTTGCAGGCTTGTGATGATTTTGTGCATACTGTTGGAAAAAAAATCTCGCAAACCTGCCTGCCGGACAGGCAGGGTCGCGAAACCGCAAAGATAACGGATAAAAAAAAGATATCGTTTTATTTTCAGAATCTGAATGAAGAAAAGAAGATTGAAACCTGCAACAGGCCGTGTATATCGGAATGTTTATAAGTTTTCAAATTACCGGCAGTATTTTAATAGGAAATATTCCATAAAATAGGAAACATTCCTATTTTTGAAGTATGGAAATTTTCACTTCGGGGAAACTCACAAAGGTAAAAAGCAGGCACGAGCCGGGCGTTTCAAAACAGACTGGTTTTGCGAGCCCCGCCACGCATTATTTGGAACCGACCATTGATTTGAACCAAGAATTAGTGGTTAATCGCGACGCTACTTTCTTTGTGCGGGTTGATGGAAACGATTTTAAGGAGCACAACATTCTCCATAAAGATGTATTGATTATTGACCGTTCGCTGTCCCGAAATTTTAATGCACTGGTATTAGTAATTCAAGATGGCGAATTTAAAATACAACGCATTCCCTTTGGTTTTTCTGAGGAAGAATTCACCGTTTGGGGAATTGTTACCTATATAATCCATTACGCCCGATGATTGCCTTGGTAGATTGCAACAGCTTTTACGCTTGCTGCGAACAGGTTTTCCGTCCCGACCTTTTGGGAAAACCCGTCGTGGTGCTCAGCAATAATGACGGTTGCATTATTGCCGCAAACAAAGAGGCCAAAGCCATTGCGGATATCCCGATGTATGAGCCTGTTTTCAAGATAAAGAATCAGCTAATTAAAAATAAGGTAGTTTTCTTTTCCTCAAATTACACGCTCTATGGCGAAATGTCGCAGCGGGTGATGAACATCCTCGGAACTTTTTCTCCAAATGTGGAAGTGTATAGCATTGACGAAGCCTTTGCAGATTTGTCAGGAATGAAAAATATTTCTTTGAAGGAATATGGACATTTAATGAAGGACACTATCTTCAAAAATACGGGATTGCCCGTGGGCGTAGGGATTGCGACTTCCAAAGGTCTGGCAAAACTGGCCAACAAAATGTCAAAAAAAATTACTGAAAACAGCCACGTTTGTGTAATCGATTCCGAAGAAAAAAGGATTGAGGCATTGAAATGGTGTAAGATTGGTGATGTTTGGGGCATCGGCAGAAAACACGCCGAGCGCTTGAAAAATATAGGTGTTTATAATGCTTTGCAATTTACCGAACTACCGCTCCAATGGGTCCGCAAAGAAATGACGGTGGTGGGCGAGCGCACTTGGCGTGAATTGAATGGCGAGCCGTGCAATGAATTTGTAACCCAGCCACCGCCCAAAAAAGGAATAGGCACCGCAAAATCCTTCGGTATAAAATTGCCTGATTTGGAACGCATTGAAGAAGCTTGCGCTTATTACATCAGTGAAGTGAGCGAAGTGCTCCGCGCCCAAAAATCGTGCGCCACTTATGTTCAGGTTTTTATTGTTACCAACTATCACAGCAATGTGGACAAACAATATTCCGATAGCCGCACGGTAACTTTGGAAATTCCCACGAACGATACTTTCAAACTTATTTCCGCTGCGCATAAAGCATTGGTGGCTATTTACAAACCCGGCTATCGCTACAAAAAAGTGGGGGTGAATCTTACGGGAATCATTCCGCAGGATTATGTGCAGGGCAATTTGTTCCATCAACTCTCTAAAATTAGCAATCCAAAACTTATAGAAACCTTTGATGCCATCAACCGAAAATTTGGAAAAGCCACCATTTCCTCAGGTTTGGTGGGCACACGGGTAATTGAATGGGAACTCATAAAAAAGGAACGGAGCCCACGATTCACTACACAGTGGGGGGAATTGTTGCAAATAAATTCCAAATGAAAAATTCCAAATCCCAAAAGGATGACTTTTGGAATTTGGTACTTGAAACTTGGTGTTTTTTAAAATTATGACATGATGGCAGTAGTTCCCCACTGGCACAATCATTGTCTTAAACAGACCGTGCTTCGGTTTCAGTTTATCTTGAGCCTGTCGAAAGGCCCAGCAACCGAGGAACAAATGGTTTTTGAACATCAATAAAAAATAATAATAAACAATAAAAATAAAAGAGATGAGTAAAATAATTGGAATTGACTTAGGTACAACCAACTCCTGCGTTGCCGTTATGGAAGGTAGCGAGCCAACGGTTATTCCGAATGCCGAAGGAAAAAGAACAACCCCTTCCGTAATTGCATTTGTGGAAGGTGGCGAAATTAAAGTAGGCGACCCTGCAAAACGTCAGGCGGTTACAAACCCTACAAAAACCATCAGCTCCATTAAGAGATTTATGGGGAACAAGTTTTCTGAATCTAAGGCGGAAGCGGAACGAGCAGCCTTTAAAGTTGTTAAAGGCGACAATGACACCGCCCGTGTGGACATTGACGGACGTCTGTACACGCCACAGGAATTGAGCGCGATGATTCTTCAAAAAATGAAGAAAACCGCCGAAGATTATTTGGGACAGCCAGTAACCCGTGCGGTTATTACCGTTCCTGCCTATTTTAACGACAGTCAGCGCCACGCAACCAAAGAAGCGGGTGAAATTGCTGGTCTTAAAGTAGAGCGAATCATTAACGAACCAACTGCTGCTGCATTGGCATACGGTCTTGACAAAAAAGGAACCGACCAAAAAGTTGTAGTATTTGACTTTGGTGGTGGTACGCACGACGTTAGTATCCTTGAATTGGGTGACGGCGTTTTTGAAGTACTTGCTACCGATGGTGATACTCACTTAGGTGGTGATGATGTTGACCAAAAAATTATCAATTGGTTGGCAGATGACTTTAAAGCCGAAGAAGATTTTGATCTTCGCAAAGATCCAATGGCATTGCAACGTTTGAAAGAAGCAGCCGAAAAAGCGAAAATTGAGCTTTCTTCTGCAGCACAAACTGAAATTAACTTGCCTTATATTACAGCTACTGCCAGCGGACCAAAACACTTGGTGAAAAGTTTGACCCGAGCCAAGTTTGAACAGTTGATCGATGATTTGGTAAAAAGAACAATGAAGCCTTGCGAAACCGCTCTGAAAGCAGCAGGTTTAAGCAAAAGCGATATAGATGAAGTGATTCTTGTAGGTGGTTCCACCCGTATTCCTGCAGTGCAGGAAGCTGTGGAAAAATTCTTCGGAAAAAAACCGCACAAAGGGGTAAACCCAGATGAAGTGGTTGCCGTAGGTGCTGCAATTCAAGGTGGTGTATTGACCGGAGATGTGAAAGACGTTCTTCTTTTGGATGTAACGCCACTTTCTCTTGGTATTGAAACTATGGGAGGTGTAATGACTCATTTAATTGAAGCCAATACAACCATTCCTACCAAGAAAAGCCAAGTGTTCTCTACAGCGGCGGACAATCAGCCAAGTGTTGAGATCCACGTATTGCAAGGGGAACGCCCAATGGCAAACGACAACAAGACAATCGGTCGTTTCCACTTGGATGGAATTCCACCAGCACAGCGCGGTACGCCACAAATTGAAGTAACGTTTGATATTGATGCCAACGGTATCATTAAGGTGAGCGCTACCGATAAGGCTACCAACAAAACGCAGGATATTCGTATTGAGGCTTCTTCAGGTCTTACAGATGCGGAAATCAAAAAGATGAAAGCAGATGCAGAAGAAAATGCTGAAAGCGATAAGCTTGCGAAGGAAAAAGTGGACAAATTGAACGAAGCTGATGCGTTGATTTTCCAGACTGAAAAGCAACTGAAAGAGTTTGGTGACAAATTATCTGATGATAAAAAGAAACCAATTGAAGATGCTTTGGAAGAACTGAAAAAAGCGTACGAAACCAAAGAGGTGAGTAATATACAACCTGCTTTGGATAAAATAAACGAAGCTTGGAAAACCGCTTCCGAAGAAATGTACAAAGCCCAAGCCGATGGCCAAGGCGCCCCAACCGGTGATGCCGGAAAAGGAGCAGAGCAGGGAGGCACCGCTGAAAATAGCGATGTTGAGGACGTTGACTTCGAAGAAGTCAAGTAGCCTGTCCTGAGCGAAGTCGAAGGGTTGACTTTGAAGAGGTTAAATAAGCTTATAGAAATAGATGAATGCAAAAACCGCAACCTGAGAGGGTTGCGGTTTTTTTGTTTATTATCAGTGTGCTTTCTGAAATTATCCAGAATTGCCTGCCATCTCTCGCGCTGCATTTCCAAGTGGTTTTCAGTTTTCAGCGACATAGTATTTAAAAAAAGAGCGACCCAAAAAGAGCCGCTCCATTTTAAAAGCTTTTTTCTAACCAAATATTAAGCTTTAAGGTCTTTGAAGTGGGTGGGGGCCACTTGGTTCAAAGACCGGGGCAAGCTACTAATAATTTCTAATTTAACAATGCTTTAAACGATAAAATATGCTCGTTGTCGTGTTTTATAAAATATGAGTGCCTATTCGGAAATTAGTAATTTGTAGAGAAAGGTTCAATAGCTGGTTCCCAAAAATTCCCTAAAGCGAGGCAACCACTGAAATCTCCACATTCACAAACTTGGGCAGGTTGGCTACTTCCACAGTTTCACGAGCGGGTGCGGTGGCTTCGTTAAAATAGCTGCCATACACCTCGTTGATAGCGGCAAAATTGTTCATATCACTGATGAAGATGGTAGTTTTCAGTACGTTTTCAAAGTTCATTCCGGCTTCGGTAAGGATGGCCTTTAGGTTTTCCATAACCAGTTTGGTCTCGGTTTTAATGTTGTCCGTTACCAAATTCCCAGTTTTTGGATCAATCGCTATTTGCCCAGAAGTGTAGAGCATAGTTCCATTGAGTATCGCTTGGTTGTATGGGCCAATGGGCGCAGGGGCGTGGGGGGTGGTGATTATTGTTTTCATGTTTTTGGGTTTAGAAGGTTTAGAAGTTTAGATGTCGATGAGTTTAAAGTGTACGGGGTTCTTCGCGTTTTTGCAGCTTGGCGTGCATTTCTCTCTTGCAAAGCCGCAAAGTGTTTCTTATTTTTTAAATTTTATACAGGTACCATTTAAATTTTGAACCTTGAATCTTGAATAACAAGTTCCCCCTTTTTGGGGGCCAGGGGGGCTTACAAACGTTTATCACTCTCTCTCCGCTTATCATACTTAATATCACTGAGCATAGACGATTTTATTCCTATAAAGAAATACCAAGCCGTGTTGATGCTGCCAATGGGTGTCCAGTTGAAACTCATTTGCCAACTTTCCAAATCGCGTTGGAAACGGAATTGCGTTAGGGTTATGCCCTTGTTCTTAAAATCATAACCCGAGGAAACGCCCACCGTCCACCGCGGTGCCAGTTCCATATTGGTGCTCATCATAAACGATTGGCTGGAAATTTCGTTCTGCCGCCGGGCATTGCCATAGGTGATGGTGTAAGCAAAACGCACATCCCATGGAATGTTGTAATTGTACCATTCCACGTTGGTTTTGTCAACAGCTTCCTCGTCATTGTTTTTATATATCTGCCCGTCATAAATATTCGCGGCTTCGCCAAAGAGGTCATCGGGCCGGCCACCGTTTCGGAAAGTTTCGTTGTCTATTCCCATATCTTTTCCCTTGTCTTCAAAATCTTTGCTGCTGAAGGAATAGTTGATGCTCACATTGGCATTGGTCAACCGGAAAAGACTTCCGCCATTATTGATGTTAAAAACATCTATTTTGTTATTGTTGTTGTCCAGAGCATACGGGTCCAGCGATCCACTAAAGTTGAAATCCAGCTTTTTCACAATAGGAATGCTGCCGCTAAATTGCAATGGGCTCCATTTCAGGGAATCGCCCGCAAGATTATAGGCTGTGGAAAAGTTCAGGTTGTTCAGCAAAATTACTTTTTTGGGTTCTTTGGCAAGCGTGTCGCTGTCGCGCACTTTGGCCTCAAAGGTATTGCTCAAGGACATCCCGATGCTGCTGGAATATACTTTGCTTGGCGGACCGTAAAGCGTATTTTCAAAACGTGAATATTCAACAACATGTGCAGCTTCATCTGCCGTTTTTGGCACAAGAAACTCATCGTAATACCTATCAAAAGCGGGATTCACGTTATAGCCGATGGAAGGGCGTACCACATGGCGGATAGCCTGTATTTTTTTATCTTTTCCGAAGTTGAAAAGCCCGTAAAGTGTGGTTCCCAAACTGGTTGAAAAATTATAGGTACGGTAACTCTCAAAACCAGAAACGGTATCTTGAACAATGCCGCCCAAACCATTGTTTACGGTTGCATCATAGCGTTTACGGGTACTTTTAAGAACCCAAGTTTCCCGAAAGTTGGTCCCTGCAGAAGCACTTAAATATTTAAGGATTTTAAAGTTGGTTGTAATTGGAATATTGTGCTGCGCCCCAATCTGTGCGCTATTAAACATTTCTGACTTAAAAAATAGCGAATCGGCCGTCAATATTCGGTTTTCTGCGGAAAGGTCGTACTGAAAATTTATATTCTGAATAATCCCTTTTTTGGCGCCATCCTTTGGTGCGAATGGATATATCCGCGAAACGCTTCCGCTCAAGTTTGGCAGCGACATGGATATTTGTTGGGTATTTGTGTTCTGTGAATGTGTGGCGGCAAGTGTGAAGTTTACCTGTGGGTCGCCTTCAAAACTTTTGGAGTAGGAAATGGAGGAGCTAAGCGTATTCACCAATGCACTGGCATTGTTGACCTGATTGATGGATTCAGTAAAATATTTACTGCTCCCAATATTTACTGAAGCGGAAAAACGCGAACTCGGGTTGCTCTTTGAATCCTGAGTGTGTTGCCAGCGAATGTTGTAAATACTGCTTTCCTGAAAATTGGGAAACCCTCTTTCCTCTTGCACAAGGCTTTCATAACGAGCACTGAAATTTCCGCGGTATTTATATTTAAGTACATATGTAGATTCTCCCCGCAAAGCATAGCTTCCGTTGGTGTAATAATCGCCCAGTAGGCTAAAATCCAAATAATCATTGATGGCAAAATAATAGCCCCCGTTCTGAAAGAAGAACCCACGGCTGTTGTTTTCGCCAAAGGAAGGAATAATAAAACCAGAAGTGCGGTCTTCGGTTAACGGAAAGTAAGCAAAGGGTAGCCCTATGGGCGTTGGCACATCGGCTATATACATATTAGTCAATCCCGTAACAATTTTTTTCTTCGGAACAAATTTCGCCTTTCGGGTGTAGAAATAATATTCGGGGTCGTCAATATTTTTTGAAGTAGTAAACTTCACATTTCGCAAATAAATCACGGAATCGTTTACTTTTTTGGTTACTTCGGCAATTACATTAAAACCGTTCTGTTCCGTCCGGCTGTTATAAACGAGCGCTTTTTTAGAATTAAAATTATACCGAATGGAATCTGGCTCCACTTTATTGTTTCCCTGCACAAAAATAGGGCGTTGGCTGTAAGTGCCCGCACTGTCTATCCCTTTGGCATATACTTCGTTTTTGTTGTAATCTAAAATAATCAAACCCGCATCAATCCGCATATCTTCGTAAATGATATACGCTTTGTTGTACATATATACCTTGTTCTCCTTTCTATTGAGAAGCACGTAATCTTCGCCGTAATAATCCACAATATCTGTCAAGGTTTCCTTGGGAGGCTTTATGGAATCGGTCTTAACGGTGTCCTTAGCCTTTTCGTTAATTTCGGCAATAATCGGTTTTAGGTTTACGGAAACAGTATCCTCATTATTGGTTTTGGGGATGTTAGCTTCATTCTTCGGCGGAATGTCCTGCGCATGCAAAATTGCGCTGCAAAGTAGCAGGAATGTTAAGAAGATTGTTAAGTAATGCCTGTTGGTCTGCAATGCGCTGATGCTATTATTTTGTAGATTTGGCTCAGTATTTGAAACGGTCAAAAATAAACATATTTTTTCGGGTATATTTTTTTAAATGAATTTTTTGGGAAAAGGATTATTGAAACAGGAAACAGGACTAAAATGAAACAGGACTGAAGGGAAATAGGAAGCAGGACTGGAGGGAAACGGGAAACTAGACGGTTTGGTTTTTAAATGTTCTCTATTTCATTATTAAATCCGAATCCGTCCTGTATCTTGTAGCGCAGCGATCCTGTTTCCTGAGTCAATTTTAAAAATAATAATCAATAATAACAATCGTAACAGCTTTATGAAATGCCCATTAACAATTTACAAACCACAATTTAGGATGAATATTCTAGGCATTCCACCTGCCTGCTTAACGCAGGTAGGCAGGTCTTCCGCTTTATCAAATTTTTTATACAGATGAAAACGAAACTATTTTCTTCTTTCGTATTAATAATAAGTCTTTCATTCTTTTCTTTCACTGCTTCGGCGGCTGAAAATCCAATAAAACCCTTCGTTATTGTTTTGGATGCGGGCCACGGTGGTCACGATACCGGAAACATCGGCAATGGCTACAAAGAATCTGAAATAGCGTTGAGTATCATTCTAAAAGTGGGTGCCGAGCTTGAAAAACTTCCCAACGTTAAAGTAATCTATACGCGCAAAACCGACGTTTTTATTGAACTTCGCGAACGTGCTGCAATCGCCAATAGGGCAGATGCCGATCTTTTTGTTTCTGTGCATTGCAACGCCCACAGCAGCCAAGCGTACGGAACTGAAACCTTTGTGCTGGGTTTGCACAAGAGCCAAGCCAACTTTGAGGTTGCAAAAAAGGAAAACGAAGTGATTTATTTGGAAGATAATTACAAGGAAAAATATGGTGGCTTCGACCCTAATGCTCCAGAATCATTGATAGGAATGGTGTTGATGCAGGAAGAGTATCTGGACCAGAGCATCCTTTTGGCAAGCTTGGTTCAAAACAATATTGTGAACAATCTTAAGCAGAACGACCGCAGCGTGAAACAGGCAGGTTTTTGGGTGCTCCACAATACCTATATGCCCAGTGTGCTGATTGAAACTGGTTTTCTTACGAATAAAAAAGAGGGAGAATATCTCAATTCTGTAAAAGGACAGACCGATATGTCGCGCGAAATTGCCAATGCCATCAAAACTTACATCAGCAGTCTTTCCGTAGCGAACGAAAAAATAAAAGACCCCGAAGTAAAGGAACTGGAAGTTGAAAAGGTGATCGAAACAACCAAAGAAGATATTTATGAAGGTGTGACCTTTAAAGTACAATTGGCCGCCAGCAGCAGAAAATTGGACACCAAACCGAGTAACTTCAAGGGCCTTAAAGACATAGCCCGCGACAAAGAGGATGGACTGTTCAAATATTACTACGGCGAAACTTCCGACTACAACAAAATACAGATAATGAAAACCTTCGCACAGCAAAAAGGTTTTCCAACTGCATACATTGTTGCATTCAAAAAAGGGAAAAAAGTTAATGTCCCCGAAGTGTTAAAATCGAAAGCCAATTAGTGTGCTTTCTTTATATTTATCACTTAAATTTGTTCAAAATCTAAAATTGCACTCTTGAAACTATCCAAAGAAGTTAAGACCGGAATCCTCGCCATAGGCGCCATATTACTTTTGATATTTGGTTACAGTTTTTTAAAAGGCACCAATCTGCTGGATAAAAACCGTGAATTTTACGTGAAATACGACAATGTAGAAGGCTTGGCACAGGCTGCTCCCGTTACCATTAACGGGCTTACCGTGGGCAAGGTCCAAAACATTTCGTTTGCCAATTCAAAGGGAGGGCTTATTGTGAAATTTACTGTTGAAAAAGATTTCGATTTCTCAAAAAACAGTATCGTTAGGATTTATAGTTCGGGCCTTCTTGGTGGAAAAAACTTAGGAATTTATCCTGAATACGATATAAATAATATTGCGAATAGCGGCGACACCCTTCGTGGCGATGTGGAAGATGGCATGTTGACTGCTGTTTCAAAAGCACTTGGACCTTTAGAGAAAAAGGTGAACAACACTTTAGCCACCGTGGATACATTATTATTGAATGTAAACGACATTGTGGATGAAAAGACAAGAAAAAATCTAAAGGAAGCCATCGAAAATCTTAACAATACCTTGAATTCCTTTTCAGGGGTTTCGGAAAACTTAAATCATATTCTTGCAAACAATACAGGAAAACTGGACAATACCTTTACCAATTTGGACAAAACCGCAAACAATCTTTCCAAACTAACAGATTCTTTGGCGCAACTGGAAACCGGAAAATTGGTGACAGATATACAAAACGTTGTGGATAAAATGAATAAGATAGTAGCGGGCGTGGATAATGGCGACGGCTCCATCGGAAAACTTTTGAAAGACGACAAGCTCTACGAAAATCTGGAAGGTGCTTCAAGGCAGCTTGAACAACTTCTGCAAGACGTAAAACTGAACCCGAAACGCTACGTGAACATTTCAGTTTTTGGAAAAAAACAAAGGAAATACGTAACGCCGGACAACCCAGACGAATAAGCCATGCAGTACATCCCGAACATACTTTTCACCATCGCCCTTGCGGCGGGTATTGGTTATTTTACCCTCAACATCCGTAAAATAATCCGCAACATCAAGTTGGGGCGGGAAGTGGACGCTTCAGACCATACTGGTCAACGATGGAGCAATGTGTTTCGCATTGCGTTGGGACAATCAAAAATGGTGGTTCGGCCCATTCCAGGTCTGTTGCATATTTTCGTTTATGTGGGTTTTGTTATTATCAATATTGAAGTGCTGGAAATTATCATCGATGGCATTTTTGGGACGCATCGAGTTCTTTCCACAGTTCTTCCTGAAGGTTTATATAATTTTTTGATTGCTTCTTTTGAAATCTTGGCACTGTTGGTTTTGGTGGGCGTCATTCTTTTTTGGACACGTAGAAATATTCAAAAACTACAGCGCTTTTGGAAACCCGAAATGAAAGGATGGCCAAAAAACGACGGTAACTTCATCCTTTATTTTGAAATGGTTTTGATGATACTGTTTCTAACTATGAATGCTGCCGATCAATCCTTACAAACATTGGGAGTGGTGCATTATGTTGATGCAGGAGCATTTCCTATAAGTAAATTCATCACTCCACTAATGGACGGTCTTTCCGAAGGAACATTAATAGCTATTGAACGCGGTGCGTGGTGGTTTCATATTTTGGGAATACTCGTATTCCTTAATTATCTGTACTTTTCAAAACACCTTCATATTTTATTGGCCTTCCCAAATGTTTACTTCGGTAAAGTGGTGCCGATGGGTAAATTCAGAAACCTTGATTCCGTCACCAACGAAGTAAAAATGATGATGGATCCAAATGTAGATCCATTTGCAACTCCAGCGGAAGGAGCAACTGAAGCCCCTGCAAAGTTTGGCGCCAGCGATGTTATGGATTTAAGCAGGATTCAACTTTTAAACGCCTATACCTGTACCGAATGTGGCCGCTGCACCAGTGTATGTCCAGCCAATATTACAGGCAAGTTGCTTTCTCCCAGAAAAATAATGATGGACACTCGCGACCGTTTGGAAGAAATAGGAAAAAACATCGACAAGAACGGCGAGTTCAAACCAGACGGAAAACAGTTGCTCGATGATTATATTCTTCGAGAGGAACTTTGGGCCTGTACCACCTGCAACGCCTGTGTGGAGGCTTGTCCGGTGAGCATAGACCCGTTGAGCATTATTATGGATATGCGCCAGTATTTGGTGATGGAACAATCTGCCGCACCAACAGAGTTGAACGTGGCGATGACCAATATCGAAAACAACGGTGCGCCCTGGCCATACAACCAAATGGACCGTTTGAACTGGAAAAATGAGAATTGATTAAAGACCAACGATTTTAAATAATATTCGTGAACCTGCCTGCCGGCAGGCAGGTTCTTGGCAAAAAAGTAGAAACATGAAAAAAGAAGAAGTAGAAAAAATGCTGCACGATAAAGTAGAAAAGGGCGAGCACATTAGCCCAATTCTTCCCGAAGGAATAAAAAACTACTTGATAGACATAGACGGAACCATTACCGAAGACATTCCAAACGAGGAACCTGAAAGGATGGCAACCTGTGAGCCCTTCCCCGATGCTTTGAAAACTTTGAATAAATGGTATGACGAAGGTCACATCATTTGTTTTTTTACTTCGCGTACCGAAGCACACCGAGAAATAACCGAAACCTGGCTAGCCAAACACGGTTTTAAATATCACACAATGTTGATGGGAAAACCACGTGGGGGTAATTATCACTGGGTGGACAATCATTTGGTGAAAGCCACCCGCTACAAAGGAAAATTCACCGATTTGGTGGAAAAAGAAGTAACCATTAAGGTATTTGAAGATTGATAAACCCAGCGGTTAATGGAAAAGGTTAATAGTTAATTGGTGGACCCATTAACCATTAACAATAAACAATTAACAATTTTAAAATGAGTGAACCAATAAAAGTCCCAACTATGGCCGAATACGCGGCTCAAGGCAAACAACCGGAAGTCCTGTTTTTCGTGGGATGCGCAGGGAGTTTTGACGACCGTGCAAAAAAAATTACCAAAGCCTTTGTGAAATTACTTCACAAAGCAAACATAGATTTTGCAGTTTTGGGAACCGAGGAAAGCTGTAACGGCGATCCCGCAAAAAGGGCAGGAAATGAGTTTCTGTTCCAAATGCAGGCTATGGCCAATATAGAAGTGCTCAATGGCTATGGAATAAAAAAAATAGTTACCGCCTGTCCGCACTGTTTCAATACAATAGGCAATGAATATCCCGGTCTTGGCGGTAATTATGAAGTGATGCACCACACCCAATTCCTAAAAGCGTTATTAGACGAAGGAAGGTTGAAAGTGGAAGGCGGAAAATTCAAAGGGAAAAAGATTACTTTCCACGATCCGTGCTATTTGGGTAGGGCCAATGGCGAATACGAAGCACCCCGAAATCTTCTTGAAAAACTGGAAGTGGAATTGGTGGAGATGGGACGTAACAAAAAAAATGGTTTTTGTTGCGGAGCCGGTGGGGCACAGGTCTTTAAAGAACCGGAGCCTGGAAACAAGGATATCAATGTGGAACGTACAGAGGAAGCAATGGAAACTACCTCTGAAATAATTGCCACCGGTTGCCCGTTCTGTATGATGATGTTGACTGATGGGGTAAAGGCTAAGAATGCCGAAAACAGCATTCAAGTGATGGATGTAGCGGAAATGATTGCAAATGCAGAAGATTTATAAATAATGTTGACAGATTTTAAAAACCTGCCCGATGATTCCCGAGTATGGGTCTATCAGGCAAATAGAAAATTGAGCGACGATGAAGTTGCCGAAATTACCGAACTAACCAACGATTTCCTGACCAAATGGACCGCCCACGGTGCCGAACTGGAAGCGGCTCTCGAAATTAAATACAACCGCTTTATCGTTATCGGTCTCAATCAGGCAAATGCTTCGGCATCTGGCTGCAGTATTGATGTTTCAATTCATTTTATTCAATCGCTTCAGGAAAAATTTGATGTGGATCTGCTCGATAAAATGAATGTTACATTCTATTCGGGAGAATTTATCGCTTACAAAACTTTGTCCGATTTCAGAAAAATGGCAAAGGACAAATCGGTTTCAAAAAATACCGTTGTCTTCAATAACCTTGTAAACACAAAAGCAGAATATCTTGAAAATTGGGAAGTTCCCGCCGCGGAAAGCTGGCACAATCGTTTTTTATCGTAATCCTGTTTCCGTTGCTATGAAGAAATTTTTGCTCGCTTGTATTCTCTTATCTATATATTTCCCGACAATTGCTCAGGAAAACAATCCCCTGATTCTAAAAAAGGATTTTAAAAATCAAAAGAAATGGGTAGATAGTATCTATGATAATATGACTTTGGAAGAAAAAATGGGCCAACTCTTTATGGCCGATATCTTTAGTAGTGACCCAAAAGAAAAAACAGATAAAATAAAAGATTTAATTACGAATTATCATTTGGGTGGCATCATTTTTTCCAAAGGTGGCCCAGTGCGGCAAGCCAAGTTGAACAACGAGTTTCAGTTACTTGCAAAAGTGCCTTTGATGATTGGGATGGATGCGGAATGGGGTCTGGCCATGCGGCTTGATTCAACATACGCCTTTCCGTGGAATATGACTTTGGGCGCGATTACGGACAATAAAATAATTGAAAAAATTGGTCATCGAATTGGTGAACAATCCAAACGTTTGGGCGTACACATCAATTTTGCACCAGTGGTTGATATCAACACGAATCCAAAAAATCCAATCATCGGCAACCGTTCTTTTGGGGAGGATAGGGATAATGTTACCGAAAAGGCACTGGCATTTATGAAAGGGATGCAAAGTACTGGTGTTATGGGCTGTGCCAAACATTTTCCCGGTCACGGTGATACCGATATGGACAGCCATAAAACCTTGCCAACGGTCAATTATTCCAGAGAACGGTTGGATACTCTGGAATTGTATCCCTATAAAAAACTGATAAACCAAGACCTGAACAGCGTGATGGTTGCACATTTGAATATTCCCGCTTTGGAAACGCAAATGAATTACCCGTCGTCTCTCTCTTCAAAAGTGGTTACCGACCTCTTAAAAAAGGAATTGGGCTTCAACGGGCTTATTTTTACGGATGCTTTAAATATGAAAGGCGCGTCCGATTTTAAAAAGCCAGGCGAAATTGAATTGGCCGCGTTTTTGGCGGGCAACGATGTATTGCTTATATCCGAAGATGTTCCAAAGGCGATGGAATTTCTTATCAATTCCTATAATGAGCAAGTTATTACTGAAAAGAGATTGGCATATTCCGTAAAGAAAATCCTTTATGCAAAATATAAAGTTGGCTTAAATCATTACAAACCTGTGAATTTGGCTTATTTGGTTGAAGATTTAAACTCCGTGAACGATGATGCGCTTTACGAAGAAGCGATGGACAATGCGTTGACCATTCTCAAAAATAATCGCGCCATTCTTCCTATAAAAGATCTTCAAATGAAAAAAATTGCCTATATCAATTTTGGCGATGATTCTGGGGAAGATTTTTTAAAGGAATTGAAGAAGTACGGCGAAGTAGATTGGGTAAAAGCCGACAGTTTGGATGATTATATCCAGAAATTAAAGGAGTACAATTACGTTATTATCGGTTTTCACAAAAGCAACGAAAATCCGTGGAAAAAGTTTCAATTTTCTGAAAACGAACTTGTCTGGCTGTATGAAATTGCACGAACCAATACCGTGATCCTCGATGTTTTTGCACGACCGTATGCAATGTTGGATTTGAAAACTACTGCAAACTTTGAAGGCATTATAATGTCCTATCAAAACAGTAAAATATCACAGCAGCTTTCTGCCCAGCTTATTTTTGGTGCGCGCGAAGCGAAAGGCAAATTACCAGTTTCCTTGGGTAAAGATTTTCCTTTGAACACTTTTTTGCAAACAAAATCCTTGCGACGATTGCAATACGGGACTCCTGAAAGTGTTGGAGTTAACAGCTATAAATTGAAAAAAATAGATTCTCTCGCAAATCTTGGAATTCGAGAAGGAATGTATCCCGGAGCGCAGATTTTAGTGGCGAGGAAAGGAAAGATTATTTATCAGAAAAATTTTGGGTATAATGAATACGACAAAAAAATCGCTATTACCGATACAACCATTTACGATCTCGCTTCGTTGACAAAAATATTGGCAACACTGCCAATAGTAATGGAATTGGTGGATAAAAAAGAACTGAACCTAAATTCGAAGCTGTTGGAAATGCTTCCGGAGTATAAAAACTCGAACAAGGCAAACGTAACCTTAAAGCAGATGCTTTCACATTACGCTCGTTTTAAAGCTTGGATCCCTTTTTACAGGCATACGTATAATGATGAAAAAACAGGAGTTTCGTCAAAATATTATTCAGATGTTTCCGGAAAGGATTTTAACGTGCAAGTAGCTGAAAATCTTTATATGCGAAGGGATTATATAGATACTATCTTCAAAGATATCCGCGAAAGTGATCTCAATCCAAAATTAGAATATAAATACAGCGACCTGCCGTATTATATTCTGAAAAAATATTTGGAACAGAAATTCGATAAATTCTTAGAGATGATTGTTCAGGAAAATCTTTATGAATCTTTGGGTGCCAACTACACCCTGTACCATCCTTTGGAAAAGTTTTCAAAAGACGATATTCCACCTACAGAACAGGATGATATTTTCAGAAAACAGAAAGTTCAAGGCTACGTGAACGACCAAGGGGCAGCAATGCTTGGCGGAGTGAGCGGACATGCGGGATTGTTCAGTAACTCCAACGACGTCGCTAAAATAATGCAGATGTACCTTTGGAAAGGTTTTTACGGAGGTAAACGATATTTTAATCCGGACATTTTAGACGATTTCAATACGTGTTATTATTGCGATAAAAACGTTAGGCGAGGCGTTGGTTTTGATAAACCCCAATTGGGAACTTCGGGACCAACCTGTGGCTGTGTTTCTATGACCAGTTTTGGCCATAGTGGTTTTACGGGAACTTTAGCGTGGGCAGACCCGGAACAGGAAGTTGTTTACGTATTTTTATCAAACCGAACTTTTCCCGACCCGGAAAATCGAAAATTGATAAAGAGCGATTTGCGCAGCAAAATTCAGGAAGCGATTTATGAGGCGATAGATTATTAAAAGGACTAAAGGGAATTACGACCGCTTGCTCCTCCGCTAAAGCTATGGCGGCACGCGGACGCTACACGACCCACGACGGTTTTTGATTAAACTAAACAAATATAGATTAAGCACAAACGGTCGTGGTTCTTTTAAGTCGTGGTTCGTGGTTCATTTTTAGTCGTGTTTCAAAAAAAGAAAAATATGAAAATAGCAATAGTATGTTACCCAACCTTCGGTGGTAGTGGAGTAGTGGCCACAGAACTTGGCTTGGCACTTGCCGAACACGGCCATGAGGTACATTTCATTACCTACAAACAACCAGTTAGGCTGGAACTGCTTTCAAAAAATATTCACTTTCACGAGGTTTCCGTTCCAGATTATCCGCTCTTCCACTTTCAGCCTTATGAACTTGCGCTTTCCAGCAAACTGGTAGATATGGTGAAACTGCACAAAATTGAAGTATTGCACGTGCATTACGCCATTCCGCACGCCTACGCAGGCTATATGGCGAAGAAGATGCTGGAGGAAGAAAACATCTATATCCCGATGGTCACCACGCTTCACGGAACGGATATCACTTTGGTTGGCAGCCATCCATTTTATAAGACCGCGGTTACTTTCAGCATTAATAATAGCGATGTTGTGACTTCAGTTTCACAGAGTTTGAAGGATGATACTTTGCAACTTTTCAATATAAGAAAGGAAATTCACGTTGTTCCTAACTTTATTGATATTCCCAAGAAAATCAATCCTTTTACCGATTGTCAGCGCGATTTAATGGCAAATAGGGATGAGCGAATTATCACTCACGTCAGTAATCTTCGGAAAGTGAAAAGGGTAAAGGACGTAATTGAAGTCTTTGACCGCATTCAGAAAAAAATCCCTGCAAAACTTATTATCGTTGGCGAAGGCCCAGAACGAGAAGCTTGCGAGCAATTATGCGTAAAGAAGGGAATAGAGGAGAAAGTATTGTTTGTGGGCAATAGCAACGAAGTTGATAAAATTTTGTGTTTTACAGACCTCTTCATTCTTCCTTCGGAAAAGGAAAGTTTCGGTCTTGCAGCTTTGGAAGCAATGGCCTGTGGTGTTCCGGTAATATCAAGCAATACGGGCGGACTGCCAGAAGTTAACATTCAAGGCAAGAGCGGTTTTTTAAGCGATGTGGGAAATGTGGACGAAATGGCTGAAAATGCATTGAAAATTTTAGCTACTGATGAAACCTTGAACCAATTCAAAAAACAAGCTATTGAAGCTGCAATGGTCTATGACACCAAGAAGATCGTGCCTTTGTATGAGAAGTTATATGAAGAAGCTATTCTTCAGAAAAATCATTGCTAATCTCTAATAATTCTTTTTTATAAATTCCATCGCATTTCCGTACATTAAGAGTTCCACGATAGTTTCTGCATTGATCATGCAATTTCAAAAGTTTTTTGGAAAGGTAATCTTCGGTGAGGTCTTTCTGGTTTTATGGGGTACACAGACTGTTTTGTTTCGTAGGCTTGTATTTAAAAATTTTGCTGTAAGGTTTTAAGGAAGGATAGCAATGTATATCTATATAATACTTTTCCATAACGCACATTTTATTGAATTCTATAAAAATGCGATAAAATATAGAATTTAGAAATAGGTTTTTCCCTATTTTTTTGAATGAAATGCCCCTTTTTAATGTGGGCATTTCATTCAAAAAAATATATTGGAAGCAATTTAAAACTTATAACGCGCGCTCAAACCAACGTCAAAACTAACATCATCTCTGTATCCCAAATTTGCTTGTGGGCGGAAATCAAAGGAAACGAGCAGCGGAAAATCAAAACTATACTCTAGCCCAACATCACCAGTTAAAAAGCCAAAAGCTTCCGAACCATTATATCTGTCGTCATAGGGATAATCCTTATGGTTTCTGTCATAACTTACAATACCTGCTCCCAAACCTGGACCTGCATACCAATTGAAACCACCGTCAATGTTCCAAACCCATTGGTAGATACCTGTAAATTTTACAGCATCCCAATATTGCTTGCTGTGAAAAGCCAAGCCAAGCTCTAATCTGTTGTTATCGCCAACGGCTCTTTGGTAGTTTACTTCGGGGCCAAAGCCATCACTTTCGCTAAGACGAATCCCGATAGCATTTTTTGATATTTCCTGAGCATTGGCTTGCAAGCCAAAGGCAATTATAATAAAGAATAATAAAACTGATTTTTTCATAATTTTTATTTTAGTTATTTACCCTGTAAAAATAGATGTATTAAAAGGCGGCAATAGTTAATGGGAAGCCAATCCTCAACTGAAAATTTACAAAGTTTTGTTAAGGAAGTTTTTTACATTTACATACTGGCTATGAAAAAACAACTCCACAATTTTGAAAGGTTATTTAATGGCGAATTTTTCACAGATTCACTCCACACATCGCTTTATGCCACCGATGCCTCAGTATATCGAAAAATTCCGCTTGCAGTGGCATACCCAAAAAATGAAAGAGGTATAAAACAGCTTGTTTCCTTTGCCGAAATAAATGGAATATCGCTCATTCCGCGTACGGCGGGTACCTCGCTTGCAGGACAATGCGTTGGCGATGGGATTGTGGTTGATGTTTCCAAACATTTCACTAAAATACTTTCCGTAGATACTGAAAAGAGGACCGTTACCCTCCAGTCTGGCGTTATTAGAGATGAACTGAACGCTTATTTAAAACCTTTCAATCTTTTCTTCGGACCAAATACTTCAACCAGCAACCGCTGTATGATTGGCGGAATGGTGGGCAATAACAGCAGTGGCACGACCTCCATTCAATACGGCGTTACGCGCGACAAGGTTTTAAGATTGAAAACAATTCTTTCAGACGGAAGTGAAGCTATTTTTGAACCGCTTTCAAAAGAAGAATTTCTCAAAAAAAAACATTTGAATTCTTTGGAAGGAAAAATTTACAAATCCCTTTACGATGAATTGATTTCTGAAGAAACACAGCAAGAAATTTTAAAGGAATTTCCAAAACCGGAAATTCATAGAAGAAACACGGGATATGCAGTTGATAGCCTTTTGAGAACTTCGGTTTTTGGTGAATATAGCGAAGAGATCAACCTCTGTAAACTGCTCTGCGGAAGCGAGGGAACCCTTGCCTTTACTACAGAAATTACACTTCAATTAGATCCGTTGCCTCCGCAATTCACAGCGATGGTTGCAACGCATTACGAAACATTGGAAGCTTGTTTAAATGATGTGGTTATCGCAATGCAGCACAATCTGTACACCTGCGAAATGATGGACAACGTGATTTTGGATTGCACCAAAAAGAGCAAAACCTACGAACCGTACCGCTTTTTTGTAAAAGGAAATCCCAGAGCCATTCTATTATTGGAACTGAAAAGCGATTCCGAAGCAGGTTTACAAATGCAAACCGAAAGTTTGATGCAATCATTAAAAACGTCGAATCTTAGTTATCACAATTCGATTTTAAAAGGCACAGAGATCGAAATGGCGCTGGAGTTACGAAAAGCAGGTTTGGGCCTGTTGGGAAATATGGTTGGCGATCGAAAAGCTGTTGCGTGTATTGAAGATACAGCGGTGGCTTTGGAAGATTTGTCTGCCTATATTGGGAAATTTTCTGCTCTGATGAAAAAGTATGACCAACAAGCAGTTTATTACGCCCACGCCGGAGCAGGTGAGCTGCATTTGCGGCCCATCCTCAATTTAAAGGAAAAAGAGGGCGTGGAATACTTTCGAAAAATAACAACCGATGTGGCGTTGCTCTGCAAAAAATACAAAGGCTCTTTTAGCGGTGAACACGGTGATGGCATCGTGCGCGCGGAGTTTATTTCATTAATGATTGGAGCGAAGAATTATGAACTTTTAAAGCGTATAAAAACAGCCTTCGATCCACAAAACATCTTCAACCCAGGAAAGATTGTCAATGCTTTTAAAATGGACGAATCTCTTCGGTATAAAGCTGGCAGAAAGGAACCAAAAGTTGAAACGCTAATGGATTTTAGCGATTACAAAGGTATTCTCCGTTTGGCCGAAAACTGCAACGGCAGCGGCGATTGCCGTAAAACCGCAGATTCCGCTGGCGCGATGTGCCCCAGCTATCACGCAACCAAAAACGAAAAGGACACCACGCGCGCCCGTGCAAATGCCCTGCGTGAAGTTTTGACAAACAATGAAGCTGTTAACAAATTCAACTCAAAGGAGTTAAAAGAAGTTTTTGACCTTTGTATAAGTTGTAAGGCTTGCGCCAGCGAATGTCCCAGCAATGTTGACATAAGCACCGCAAAAGCTGAATTTTTATATCAGTACAACAAAGCGAACGGGGTTTCTTTTTCCAACAAACTCTTCGGAAAAAGCACGAAATTGAATAAAACGGCTTCAAAATTTCCAAAACTTTCAAATTGGTTTTTTTCGAATGTTTTCACTTCAAAAATTATTAAAAATATTGGCGGAGTCCATCCAAATCGCTCGTTGCCAAAGATTTCGATTAAGAGTTTCAGTGCAATAATCCAAAGTAATAAAAATCAAATTGTTACATCAAATGTATTTCTGTTTGTCGATGAGTTCAGCAATTATTTGGATGCCGGAATCGCGCTGGATGCTTTTTTGCTTTTAACAGGTTTGGGTTATAAAGTAACGGTTATAGACACTTTGGACAGTGGCCGAGCACTTATTTCAAAAGGTTTCCTATATGAAGCTAAAAAAGAAGTGAATAAAAACGTTGCCTTTTTAAAAGAAAAAGTATCAAAAGATGCTCCTTTGGTTGGCATCGAACCTTCCGCAATTCTTTCATTTAGAGATGAGTATATTAGATTGGCAGATGATAAATCTTCAGCAGCAGCTATTTCGAAAAATACATTTTTAATTGAGGAATTTTTGGCTGCTGAAATTGAAAAGGGTAACATTTCCGCAGCACAGTTTACTTCCGAAGAAAAAATCATCAAAATACATTCTCACTGTCATCAAAAATCACTCAGCAACCAAAAAGTGACTTTTGATATTTTAAACCTTCCCAAAAATTATAAACCAACCATCATTACTTCGGGCTGCTGTGGGATGGCAGGAAGTTTTGGTTATGAAAAAGAGCATTACGATCTAAGTATGAAAATAGGGGAGTTGAAGCTCTTTCCTGCGGTACGTAAAGCTTCCGGAGACACTATTATTGCTGCAAATGGAACCAGTTGCAGACATCAAATTTTGGACGGTACGGGTCGAAAAGCACTACATCCGGTTACGGTTCTTAAAAATGCACTTTTTCAAATTTGACTGTTTGAATCACGACCCACGACAGATTCGTTTATAATAACGAAACTATCTTGTTTAACTTTTAGTCTTGATTCATTTCAGTCGTGGTTCGTGATTCCCTTTCAAAATTTTGAATAATTGAACCCGAAAGTTTACATTTGTTGAAAACCAACCTATGGCGGGCAATTCCTTCGGAAAAATCTTTAAACTTACCACTTTTGGCGAATCGCACGGAGCGGCCATTGGCGGAATTATAGATGGCTGCCCCGCCGGACTTTCCCTAGATTTTAAAGCGATCAATGCTGAAATGCAACGCCGCAAACCTGGCCAATCCAGTATTGTTACTCAACGCAAAGAAGAAGACGAAGTAAAGTTTCTTTCTGGAATATTTGAAGGAAAAACCACGGGCACACCCATTGGCTTCCTTATTGAAAATACAGACCAAAAAAGTAAGGATTACAGCCACATCAAAGATATCTACCGTCCTTCCCATGCCGATTATACATACGATAAAAAATACGGAATTCGCGACTATCGTGGCGGTGGACGATCTTCGGCACGAGAAACTGCTTGTTGGGTTGTTGCCGGTGCTATTGCAAAACAACTACTTCAGAACCCGCCTGCCGGACGGACAGGTATAAAAATTACAGCTTATGTTTCTTCTGTAGGCGAAATGGAATTGAAGAAAAACTATTCTGAAGTTGATTTTTCAGAAATTGAAAAAAACCCCGTCCGTTGCCCCGATGCTAAAATGGCTTCCAAGATGGAAGATTACATAAAATCAATTCGAAAAGAGGGCGATACTGTTGGTGGAACTGTTACTTGCGTAATTCAAAATGTGCCCATTGGCTTGGGCGAACCTGTTTTTGACAAACTCCACGCTGAACTTGGCAAAGCAATGCTCTCCATAAACGCCGTAAAAGGATTTGAATATGGAAGCGGTTTTGCCGGAACCATAATGAAAGGCAGCGAACACAACGATATTTTTAAAGAAGATGGCAGCACAAAAACCAATCACAGTGGCGGAATCCAAGGTGGAATAAGCAATGGAGAAGATATTTATTTTAAAGTGGCCTTCAAACCCGTGGCTACCATTATGCAAAAACAAGAAACCATAGACAGCAAAGGAAACAAAGCCGAAGCTGAAGGTAAAGGCCGTCACGATCCCTGCGTTGTTCCGCGCGCCGTTCCTATTGTAGAGGCAATGACTGTTTTGGTTTTGGCAGATTTTTGGTTGTTGAATAAAGTGACAAAATTGTAATATACAATGTCGAAATATTAAAAATTAAATAAAATTAAATTAAACTCAAATTCGCCTAAATTCAAAGGTCTAACGACTAATATCTATAAATGAAAAAACTCGCGCTACACTGGAAAATAATCATTGGACTCGTTTTAGGTATAATCTGGGCCTTGCTTTCCAGCAAAATGGGATGGAGCAATTTTACCATCAATTGGATAGCGCCTTTTGGAACCATATTCATCAATCTTTTAAAATTAATTGCCGTGCCTTTGGTTTTGGTCTCCATTATCAGCGGAGTGACGAACATTGGCGACGCATCCAGTTTGGGGCGAATGGGAGGGAAGACCTTGCTTGCTTATTTGTTGACAACGCTGTTTGCGGTCAGTTTGGGATTGGTTTTGGTAAATGCCATAAAACCCGGAAAATTGATTGATGAACAAAGCAGGATTGACAACCGGATAAGTTATGAAATCTGGGCGGCCTCCGAAGGACACCCTGTGAAAGATGGAATAAATTATTTACAGGACCCCGCTTTCTTTGAGCGTGCACAGAAAATCACAGATCTTTCGAGAGGTGAATTGAAAGATGCTTCGGTTACCGAAAAAATGCACACTGCCGAAAAAGCCAAAGAAGGTACACCATTACAGCCTTTAGTAGATTTGGTTCCCGAAAACTTTTTCTATTCGTTGTCAGACAATGGATTGATGCTCCAAATTATTTTCTTCGGAATATTTTTTGGGATTTGCCTTTTATTGATTCCCAATGAAAAATCGCATCCTGTTACAGCCTTTATGGACAGTGCCATGGAAGTATTTTTAAAAATGGTGGATTTGGTAATGCAGGCCGCGCCTTTCTTCGTGTTTGCTTTGTTGGCAGGCGTTGTAAGCAAGATGGCAGGCGATAATATTGGGAAGGTATACGAAATTTTTAAAGGTTTAAGTTGGTATTCCCTCACTGTGTTTTTGGGATTGATGATAATGATTTTTATTGTCTATCCTTTATTGTTGAAATTGTTTGTGAAAATAGTGCCCTATAAAGGATTTTTTAAAGCAATGGCACCCGCTCAGACCTTGGCGTTTTCAACTTCAAGTAGCGCAGCCACACTGCCCGTAACTATGGAATGTGTAGAAGAAAACCTAGGTGTGGACAAAAAAATAACCAGCTTTGTGTTACCTATTGGCGCTACCGTAAATATGGACGGCACTTGTCTTTATCAAGCCGTTGCAGTTGTATTTCTTGCGCAGTTGCATATGATTGACCTCACAATGGGACAACAATTAACAATTGTTCTGACCGCTACTTTGGCTTCCATTGGTTCCGCTGCGGTGCCGAGCGCGGGATTGGTGATGCTTATTGTCGTTTTGGAATCGGTTGGGTTGAACCCAGCTTGGATAGCCATAATCTTCCCAGTAGATAGAATTTTGGATATGTTCCGTACGGTAGTTAATGTTACTGGCGATGCCACGGTTTGTACCATTATTGCCAAAGGCGAAGGGATGCTCAATTATGAACCCCAAGAAAATCCTTCCGAAACTTTTGATTTGGATTCTTAATTTTTAGAGTTATTAATGAATATGTAAAAATTTCATTTTTAACAAATTACGTTTTGCACAAAAAAAAAAATTATTAATTTTGATTATTACTTCTCCCCGGCAATAAGTGCCCGATCTAAGTTTTTTTTTGACTTTACCTTCTTAGCTATGACTAAATATCATAGTTATGAAAAAATTTATCTTATTATTATGTGCCTGCCTTACCATTGGAAATGTGTTTGGCCAAGTGGGGATTGGAACCGTAAATCCCACTAATTCTTCAATGCTTGAAGTTAGCAGTACTTCAGATGGCGGGCTTACTTATAAAGGGTTAATGCCGCCAAGAGTAGAAGTCGCTTCTCAAAGGGATTTGATAAACCCCTCAACAAATGATGCAGGTCTAATGATTTTTGTGGAATCTATTGGATGTCTGCAGATTTGGAACGGAACCAGTTGGGAAAACATTTATTGTTTGGACACAATTGCTGTGGAACCGTGGATCAATGAGTTTCATTATGACAATATGGGTGGGGACGTTGGGGAGTTTGTAGAAATTGTTGGACCAGCTGGATTGGATTTAAGCAATTATCGGTTATTATTTTATAATGGAAGTAATGGACAATCCAATTATGGACTAAATTTATCTGGAATTATTGATGACGAATCTAACAATTATGGAGCAATAGATTTTTATCCTACATCTATACAAAATGATATGGAAGGCATTGCATTGATTAAATTATCAAATAGTCAAGTTTTACAATTTATAAGTTATGAAGGAAGTTTTACGGCAACAAATAATGTGGCTAATGGAATGACCTCTATAGATATAGGTGTTGAAGAATCTGACACGACTACCCCAATTGGGTTTTCTTTACGATTAACAGGAACCGGAAATACTTATGACGATTTTATCTGGAATGCCCCCGCAAATGACTCTCCGGGAGATTTAAATGATGGGCAAAATATTAATTAAAGAAATTTTGTCCTCAATTCCGAAGTGGGAATCATACAGCTCTCCTTCTTCCCAAACCATTTATAGCGGTTACGGGCGATGAAATCGTACACCGCATTTCTAATGATTTTTGGAACAATCATAAAACCAAAAAGTAGGGGATAAGCGCCCGAAAGCTGTTTGGCAATGTGAAGCGCCGCCGATGATTTTTCGTAGTGTTTTTCTCCATCAATAAGAATGATGGAATCTACTTTTGAAGTATCAATACTGAATTTTGAAACAAGCTCTTTCCCTATTTCGCTTTGAAGTGTCGCAAATTTGAAGACATCCTCTTTATCGTGCCGAATAACAAAATTGACCGAGCTATTGCAGAGATTGCAAACACCATCGAAGAGGATTATTTTGTAATCATTGACCATAAATTGTTATAAAATTCCAAATTTCAAGCGCCAAATTCCAAATAAAACCCAAAAAACAAATCTCAAAACTTAAAAAGTATATATTGAAATTAACCCCTTTGATTTTTGATTTTTTGGAAATTGAGTATTATTTGGAATTTGGAATTTGAATTTTATTGCTTTATAACTATACTTTTTCTAATTCTTCCATGTTAACGTTGGTCGTGAACATTCCGTAATTAACAATTGCCTTATTTTTTTCAATAGTATCAATAGTGCCTATGGCTCTACCGTCTATCATTCTAACTCTGTCGCCAATTTTTAATGTAACCTTTGGTTTTGGTGGAGGCAGTTTTTTAGCTATTTCCTTTTCCACCTTTTTTCGTTCGCGGATTACTTCAACTTTTTGCTCAACTTCTTTAATGATCTTTTGTTCTTTGACTTTTACAGCTTTTTTTACTTTTGGCGCAAGCTTTTTTCGTTTGCTATTTTCAATCATTACCAGCTTCATCAATTCGTCAATCAACTGCTTTTTCTGTTTGTTGTTGAAATATTTTTCGGAAAGCGCATCAACTTTCTTCCCCAAACTGATGAGCTTTTGGTTTGCATCAAACAGTTCTTGGTAGCTCTCAAGTTTGTCCTGTACTTTAGCGTTTACTTCTTCCAGTTGCTTGCCTTCAACGCGAGCTTTTTGCTCTTCATTTTTTAAAGATTCTGAAGTTTTTCTAAGGTTTGAGCGCTCTTTTTGTAAGTTGGCAATGGTCTTGTCAAAACGCACTTTCCCGCCTTCAATCTTTTTCTTTGCCCTATTTATAAGGCTGTAGGGAATACCGTTTTTCTGTGCAACTTCAAACGTATAACTGCTTCCGGCTTCGCCCAAATGCAAATGATAGAGCGGTTCCAACGATTTATTGTCAAACTGCATGTTGGCATTGATCACGTGCGGCAGTTCGTTCGCCAACAGTTTCAAGTTTGTGTAGTGCGTCGTGATTATTCCGAAAGCTTCCCGCTCGTAAAAAACTTCCAAAAAGGTTTCAGCCAAAGCGCCGCCTAGTTCGGGATCGCTTCCGGTTCCAAATTCATCAATTAAAAAAAGTGTTTTCTTATCGCACTTTTTTAGGAAATGGTTCATTTTTTTCAAACGATAACTATAGGTGCTCAAATGGTTTTCGATAGATTGGTTATCGCCAATATCTGTCAAAATCCGTTTAAAAAAACACATTTCGCTTTGTGGCTCAGCGGAGATTAGCAAGCCACTCTGAAGCATAACTTGCAGCAGCCCAACAGTTTTTAGCGTAATACTTTTTCCGCCAGCATTTGGTCCAGAGATTACGATTATCCTTTTGTCAGGAACCAATTCAATGCTCTGCGGAAATGTTTTTTCTTTCCGTTTATTGTTTGAAACCAACAACAGCGGGTGAAACGCCTTTTGAAGTGAAATCCTTTTTTCCGCCTGTCCGCTATTTGCGTGGAAAGTTAGAATTGGTAAAACCCCGTTTATTTTCAAAGCGTATTTCGCTTTTGCGTAAAGCACGTCCATCGCTATCAAATATTCCTGATAACTTGACAGCAGCTCGGTATGCGGACGTACAAACTCAGTCAAAGCTTTTAGAATGCGTTTTATTTCTTCGTCTTCCTCATATAATAGATTACTCAGTTCATTAGCATATTCAAGGGTTTCCTGCGGTTCTATGTAAACAATGCTTCCGGTTTTTGAACTGCCCAAAACTGCACCTCTCACTTTTTTTCGGTGCATAGCCTTTACAGCAAGCACTCTTCTGTTTTCAACAACAGACTCGCGGATTTCATCCAAATAATCGTTTTGTATGTATTGCGAAAGTGCTTTTGTGAAAGAGGAATTGATCTTTCCCTTCACGACATTTAATCTTCTGCGAATCGTACCGAGTTCCGTAGAGGCATCATCTTTTATTTCGCCGTATTTGTCAACGCGCTTATTTATTTCTTCGGAAATGATTGGGGTGTAGCTTACTTCTTCAGAAAACGAATTTAAATGAATGTAGAATTCCTCAAATTTTTTAAAGAATTTCAGAAGAATTCGAGTGGTTTCTGAAATAGAAAGAATTTTTCGAAACCCAGAAATTTCCAAAGTGCTGTTTTCAATATCGAGCAAACGAAGTTCCCTAAAAATAGGGTCGAAGCCGTGGTTTGGGATTTGGTTGTCGCCCTCAAAAGAAGCGGTGAATTCCTTGACGCGTTGCAGTTCGGGCTCAATTTCGTCAAAATCGTGAAACGGAATGATGGAAAGCACTTTTTCGCGACCCGGTTCCGTAACGCAGTTTTCAGAAACTTGGCGCAGCACCGAAGGAAATTCGAGGTCTTCTAAAGTTTTAGTGTCTATACGGGCTTTCCGTTTTATTTCCATTAATTTTACTTTTTCAACAATCATACAAAAGTAAGGATAATGGAGGTAACAATCGAACCTGGATGGAAGGCGATTTTAAAGGATGAATTTGAAAAACCGTATTTTAAAAATTTAGCGGAATTCGTAAAAAATGAATATTCTTCAACAAAATGTTTTCCACCGGGAAAGGAGATATTTTCGGCCTTTAACCATACGCCTTTTGAGGAGGTAAAAGTTGTTATAATAGGGCAGGACCCGTATCACGGACCGGGACAAGCTCACGGTTTGTGTTTTTCTGTTGGGGAAAATGTAGCTGTTCCGCCTTCGCTAAAAAATATTTTTGAAGAAATAAAAACCGATATAGGCACTCCAGTTCCGAAAAACGGAAACTTGAAGCGTTGGGCTGACCAAGGCGTTTTATTGCTGAATGCAACCTTAACGGTTCGGGCAAATCAGGCTGGAAGTCATCAAAATAAAGGTTGGGAGCAATTTACGGATGCCGTAAATGAAAAACTTTCTATGGAAAGAGAAGGATTGGTCTTCCTACTTTGGGGAGGTCCCGCAAAAAAGAAAGGTGCTAAAATTGACACTTCAAAACATTTGGTGCTAACAAGTGGACATCCTTCGCCATTGGCAGCAAATAGAGGCTATTGGTTCAGAAATAAACACTTCAGCAAAACAAATGAATATTTAAAACTCAATAGTAAAAAACCTATTGATTGGTAATACTTCGACTTCGCTCAGTAACCTACAATGGGATAATTTCAATAAATAATAAAGAATAAAAATTAAAGAATAGAAACGGGGAGAAATTTTCTATTCTTCTTCTGGTACTTCGGGTTCGGTTGCGTCATTACAGCTAAACTGCAACAACAAGAAGTTTGTGACTAACAACGCCCCCAAAACGATTAAAAAAGTAGTCATAATACTTGGTTTTATATAGACAAGATGCACGTTCCACTTCTGGGTTGCGTAAATATTAAGATTTTTTTTGGAAATTCTGTAAGATGCTGTCTTCCTTGATTTTATTTTTAATTAAATCGAGCTCCAAGAGTTTTTGTTGAATGTTTTCCAGCTCCTTTGAAGTCAATTGGCGGTCACTCCATTCAGTTAATGAGAGCCACTCGCGCACGTCCTCTATTTTTTGGCCGTAACGTTTGGAAATCATTTCATCAATATTTGCAAGTGTTTTAAAATTGTCGGTGACGGAATTTATTACTTCCAAAATTGATTTCACGCTTTCAGTCTCATTTTCCAAAACATCATTACGAACGGCAATTACAAAACTGGGCCACGGAGTAGGGGATTCGCCTATCAAACGGAAGGTGCCGTTGTCCACGTGTGGTTTGGTCATAAATTTTTCCCACATAAAGTAATCGCCGTTTCCTTTGGGAAGTCCTTCCAAAGCACCATCCAAATCTTTAATTACCTTAAAATTCAAATCGTTTTTTAAATCCCAATTGAGGTTTTCAGCATTCACGAAAGCCATTAAATGAGAGCCGGAGCCGTAACGACTTATTGCGGCTTCCGTTCCTTTCAAATCTGAAACTGTTTTATAGTCTGAACTGGCTGCAACGTGGATTCCCCAAAGCAAAGGCGATTTTATAAAAACCTGTACTATCTTGCTATCATTGCCGTTTATAATATCGCGAACCATTCCTTCGGTAAGAATTACGGCCATATCAATTTTCTTTTCCCGCAGCGCGCGACACATTTGACCCGTTCCGCCCGGATAATCTTTCCAACGCAGCTCAATTCCTTTTTCGTTGAATTTCTTGTCGCGAAGTGCAATATACCAGGGCAAGTTGAAATGTTCTGGCACACCGCCGATTAGAAATTTTTTCATGCTACAATTTTTCCCAAAGTGTATTGTATAAGTGCATCTATGGTTTTTGATGCGTCTTTACTGAACGTTCCCGAAGCTCGGTTGGCTACAATTGCGTTCATTGAAAGTGCTCGGTGGCCCAGCAATTTGGCCAACCCATACATCGTGGCAGTTTCCATTTCCAAGTTTGTTATTTTTTTCTTTTTGTAGCGGAAAGTGGTCAGCTTTTCGTTGAGATTTTCATCCTTCAATTTCGCCCGAAGCACACGGCCTTGCGGCCCATAAAATCCGACATTGGTAATGGTTATACCTTGAATGGTTTTTTCCGAAGTGAACTTTTTGAGCAAAGTTTTATCGGCTTCCACTGCGTAGGGAACCGAATTGTCTGGATTCCACTGCGTGTGGTCTATAAACGATTGTGCAAAATCGCGATTGAAAATTTTATCGGTTTTGTCGTAATAGTGCATCACGTTATCTAAACCAATTCCTATAACGCTTATTAAAAAGCTATCCACTTCAACTTCGGGAGTTAACCCCCCAGAAGTGCCAATTCTAATAATATCAAGCGATGTCAGCTTTTTCTTGACCTGCCGCTTTTCAAAATCAATGTTTACCAAAGCGTCGAGTTCATTGAAAACAATGTCAATATTATCCGGGCCAATTCCGGTGGAAATTACGCTAATAGGCTTTCCTTTATAAGTTCCCGTATGTGTTTTGAATTCGCGATGTTCGGCCTTGGTTTCAATAGTGTCAAAATACTTTGAAACTTCTGCCACACGCCCCGGATCGCCAACGGTTATGATGGTTTGGGCCAACTGGGAAGGGGCAAGGTCTAAATGATAGATTTTGCCTTCGGGCGTCAATATTAGTTCACTGGGCTTTATGGTTTCTGGTTTCAAGTTTCTGGTTTATTTTATTGTTTCAAGTTGTAGAAGTTGATAAGTTTAGAAGTATGAAGCAATTATATATTTTTTTTAGAGCTAACCGCCACTGCCAACTACTACTTTATTATTTTTGAACACTGAACACTTTTTTCAACCACCGACTCGCTTCACTTTAAACCCCTTATCCTTCAAAAACTGCATAATTTTATCGCGATAATCTCCTTGAATGATAATTTGTTCATTCTTAAAACTGCCGCCAACGCTCAAAAGTTGTTTTATTTTTTTCGCAAGTATTTTAAAATCTGAATCTGTACCATTGTAACCTTCAATGATGGTAATAGGTTTGCCCTTTCGCTTTTCGTATTTGCAAATCAGCGGGTCGGCCTGCATCCAAAGTGTTGATTCTTCCTCTGTTTCAGGAACATCTTTTGGTTCGTGATCGGGGAATAGGTTTTTTAATTGGTCTTCTAAGGAATTCAAAATTCAAAGTTTAAGATTCAACCCTTCGACTGCGCTCAGGGTGACACGTTCGATATTATTTATTTGAAATTTAAACTGCTCACTGCCACTGAACACTGCTTACTTTTTTATTAAGCCTATCTCCACCAAACGTTGGTGCAAAAACTCACCAGCGGTAATATCACCGTATGCTTTTGGATGTTCAGCGTCAATACATTCTGACATACAGTTTAGTTTCATATCGCTGCGTGGGTGCATAAAGAAAGGGATGGAATACCGCGGATTTCCCCATTCCTCACGCGGGGGATTCACGACGCGGTGGATTGTGGAGCGCAGTTTGTCATTGGTATGTCTTTCCAGCATATCGCCCACGTTTATAACAAGTTCGTCTTCATTCGGGATTGCGTCAATCCATTCGCCGTCTTTGCGCAAAACTTGCAGACCGCCAGCAGAAGCACCCATTAAAAGTGTGACAAGATTGATATCTCCGTGTGCTCCCGCACGCACAGCCCCTTTAGGCTCTTCAGTAATTGGTGGATAGTGGATAGGGCGAAGAATGCTATTGCCGTTCGTTGCCCAATGATCAAAATAAAATTCATCCAAACCTAAGTATAATGCCAAAGCGCGAAGTACATAAATACCTGTTTTTTCAAGCATTCGGTAAGCTTCCATTCCGGTGTGGTTGAAATCGGGCAATTCTTTTACTTGCACGTTTTTTGGATATTCTTCAATTAAGTTAGCATCTGCAGCAGGCACTTGTCCAAAGTGCCAAAACTCCTTCAAATCGCCTTCTTTCTTGCCTTTTGCGTGTTCTTTTCCGAAGGAAATATAACCGCGCTGCCCACCAAGGCCTTCGATTTCGTATTTCTTTTTTACTTCCAAAGGAAGTGCAAAAAACCCCTTTATTTCTTTATAGAGTTCATCGACCAAAGCATCGCTGAGGAAGTGGTTTTTAAGTGAAACAAAGCCTATCTCTTCATAAGCCGAACCAATTTCATCTACAAATTTTTGCTTCCCTTTGGGGTCTCCGGAAAGGAAATCAGCCAAATCTACGCTGGGAATGTTGTTCATGATTTTTTAATTTTTTAATAACAAAGTCAATTTAGGACGAAAAGACTTAAGACATATGACTAAAACGACTTTTAATTGGAATCTTAATTTAAGAATATTTCGTCTTATGTCCTACGTCTTAACGTCCTATGTCATTTTTAAGGTATAAAACAGATAAACTACTTAATAAGTATGTTTACAAATATACCTAAATGTAAAAGTTTTTCCTCAGATAAAATTTGCGATAATAATCCTTGCGGATACTTGTTTTTTCCTAATTTTGATGGTTCTAATAAATTATAATGAAACCTGAAACCACTCCACATATCTTCTTCGATTATAACCGAAAAAATGTTGATGATGCCACTTTGCTGAAACTATACCGCGGAATGCTAAAACCGAGGATGATAGAAGAAAAAATGCTCATTCTCCTCCGTCAGGGAAAAGTTTCAAAATGGTTCAGTGGAATAGGCCAAGAAGCCATTTCCGTTGGGATTACGGAAGTTTTGGACAAAGATGAATACATTTTGCCAATGCACAGAAACCTTGCCGTTTTTACCATGCGCGACATTCCACTATACAGATTGTTTTCGCAATGGCAGGGAAAAGCAAACGGTTTTACAAAAGGGCGCGACAGAAGTTTTCACTTCGGAACTCAGGAATTCCATATTATTGGGATGATTTCGCACTTAGGGCCACAATTTGGCGTGGCCGACGGCATTGCTTTGGCAAACAAATTAAAAGGAAACAGTAAAATCTGTGCCGTTTTTACAGGCGAAGGCGGAACCAGCGAAGGCGATATTCACGAAGCGCTGAATGTTGCTTCGGTTTGGCAACTTCCGGTTCTTTTTTGTGTTGAAAACAACGGATACGGGCTTTCAACCCCCACCAACGAACAGTATAATTGTGAAAACATTGCAGACCGTGGCAAAGGCTACGGAATGGAAGCCCATATTATTGAAGGCAATGATATTTTGGAAGTTTACACCAAATTAAAAGATTTGGTTGAAAGCATGCGCGCGAATCCGCGGCCAGTTCTTTTGGAGTTCAAAACCTTCCGGATGCGCGGCCACGAAGAGGCGAGCGGCACAAAATATGTTCCCATTGAACTTATTGACGAATGGGGACTGCGCGACCCACTTCTAAATTTTGAAAGCTATTTACTTGCTGAAGGAATACTTTCCGAAGAAAAAATTCAGGAGTTCAGAAATGAATTCAAACACGAAATAGATGAGAATCTCGATATCGCTTTTGCGGAACCAAAAATAGAATCTACTGAAGCTAATGAGTTAGATGATGTTTACAAAACATTTAATTATCAAGAAGTTAAAGAAAATAAAGAAAAAGAAAATATCCGTTTGATTGACGCCATTTCACAGGGTTTGAAACAATCCATGGAGCGCCATGACAACCTTATTATTATGGGTCAAGATGTGGCAGAATACGGCGGAGTTTTCAAAATAACGGAAGGATTTGTGGAACAATTCGGAAAAGACCGCGTGCGCAATACACCTATATGTGAATCTGCAATCGTTTCAACAGCAATGGGGCTTTCCATCAATGGTTTCAAGGCTGTGGTGGAAATGCAGTTTGCCGATTTTGTTACTTCGGGTTTCAACCCAATAATAAATCATTTGGCCAAAAGCCATTACCGCTGGAACGAAAAAGCCGATGTTGTGGTGAGGATGCCTTGTGGAGCGGGAGTGGGAGCGGGACCATTTCATAGTCAAACCAACGAAGCCTGGTTTACACATACACCTGGTTTAAAAGTGGTTTACCCAGCTTTTCCATATGATGCCAAAGGTTTATTGGCCACAAGTATTGAAGACCCAAACCCTGTACTGTTTTTTGAACACAAAGCATTGTACAGAAGTATCCGCCAGGACGTACCAACAGATTATTACACCCTTCCTTTTGGAAAAGCATCCCTTTTAAAAGAAGGGAAAGATGTTACTGTAATAACTTACGGTGCCGGCGTTCATTGGGCTTTGGAAACTTTGGAACAAAACCCCGAAATAAGTGCAGACTTGATTGATTTGCGAACATTAATTCCTTTAGATACTGAAGCAATTTACAATTCAGTGAAGAAAACCGGAAAGGTGATTATCCTTCAAGAAGATTCTTTGTTTGGCGGGATAGCTTCAGATATTTCGGCGTTAATTATGGAGAATTGCTTTGAACATTTAGACGCTCCAGTTAAGCGAGTAGCAAGTTTGCAAACGCCTATTCCTTTTACAGCAAATTTGGAATCTGCATATCTTCCTAAAGAAAAATTCAAAGAAATCCTATTGGATTTATTGAATTACTAATTTTTTAACATTCGTAGTTAAACTTAAGACAAAGCCAAACCAAACGTTTAATTTGTTGTTTACTTTAGTGCCATACTAATCATTAAACCACAAAATTATGATACGTTGGATCGTTATTTTTCTCGTCATTGCTATCATAGCAGCAATTTTCGGATTTGGAGGCATCGCAGCGGGTGCAACCGATATTGCAAAAATTATCTTTTACATCTTTATAGTGCTTTTAGTATTATCATTACTTTCAAGATTATTCAGAAGATAAAAGACTTTACTAACCCTAATTTATTTAAACACAAACTATCACTTATGAAAAAGATCATTATCATGGCCCTTATTGCGGTCACAGCATTATCCTGCGGCACTCCTAAAACAGTGCAGGAATCCCGAAAAGTTATTAAAGGATATTGGACCTTGGACAATGTAAACTACGGTTCATCAGGAAAATTTAACGTTACACTTTTCAACGACACCTCTGCGGAGTGTTTTGAAGGTAGTACTTGGCGTTTTATACCTAATAATAATACGGCGACTTACACAATTAGTAATGCCGATTGTCCAACGGGAGAACGAAATTTTATTTTCACTATTGTGGAAATAGATCCAGCTTCTGGGTTGTATGATTTTATAATCAAACCCACGAATGCAAAAGGAAAATCAGCAGACAACGCAGGTTTCAGAGTACACCTATCACAGCTTAATGAATCCTCTATGAGATGGGAACAGTCTGTTAGTCTTGATGGAAAACCTTTTAAAATTAATATGAACTTTTCTAAAATAAACGAACAATAATTATGAAGACATTTTTTAAACAAGCCACATTAGTCGCTTTAGCATTTACACTTATTTTAAGTCTTGGAAGCTGTGAAGCTACCAGAAATGCCAACAACAAACAAAAAGGAGCCGTGATTGGCGCTGCTAGTGGCGCAATCCTCGGAGCCATTATTGGAAACAATGTGGGCAAAGGAGGTAATGGCGAACTTGGAGCCGTGATTGGCGGTGTTGTTGGTGGTGGTGCCGGTGTACTTATCGGAGCCAAAATGGACAAACAGGCCCAAAAGATTGAACAAGAAATCCCCGGGGCTCAAGTAGTAAGAGTTGACGACGGTATTGTTGTAACTTTTGATGAAAACAGTGGTGTTCATTTTGATACCGCAAAATATAACATTAACGCCGACTCACAGGTCATTTTGGACAAACTTGCAAATGTTCTGAAAGAATATCCAGACACTAATGTTCTTGTTGTAGGTCATACCGATAGCGTAGGTTCTGATGAGATGAATATGACACTTTCTAGAAATAGAGCACAATCGGTTACCAACTATTTTGTGCAAAACAAAGGTTTAAGTTCAGGTAGGTTTACAACTAACTGGTTTGGTGAAAGTGCTCCTGTGGCAGACAACAATACTGCTGAAGGTCGCGCAAAAAACCGCCGCGTAAACTTGGCTATCATGCCTAATGAAAAAATGAAGAATGAGGCACAACAGCAAGCTGGAGAATAGTTGAAAACTTAAATTCAAAAAAAGAATCCCGTACCATTTTTGGGCGGGATTTTTTTTTTAGCTTTAAAACTAAATATGGCTTATAAAACTAAATGGGATATAATAATTATTGGTGGCGGCCTCGCAGGGCTTACAACGGCTTTGCGACTCGTCAACACTAATTGTAAGGTATGCTTGATTGAAAAAAACAAATTTCCCCACCACAAAGTTTGTGGCGAATATGTTAGCAACGAAGTTTTGCCCTATTTAAATTCCTTGGGGATCGACCCGTTCTCAATTGGAGCCAAAAAGATTTCAAAATTTGAAATAACCGACGTCAAAGGTTTTCCTTTAAAAGCAAATTTACCGCTGGGCGGATTTGGTATTAGCCGCTATGCCTTTGACAATCTTTTGTTCGAAGCTTTAAAAGATAAAATTGAAATTATTTTTGACACTGTTGAAAAAGTAACTTTTGATGAAAACCAATTTTTGGTCACAACCCAAAGAAAAGATGTTTTAAATGCGGATTTTGTTATTGGGGCCTTCGGAAAACGGTCTAATATAGATTCTTTTCTGAACCGAAAGTTTATGCAGCAGCCTTCGCCGTGGCTCGCCGTAAAAGCGCATTATGAATATGATTTTCCCGAAGATACCGTGGCATTGCACAACTTCAATGGCGGTTATTGCGGTTTGAGCAAAACCGAAACCAATGCTGTGAACGCTTGCTATCTGGCCACTTTCAAATCATTTAAAAAATATGGGGATATTGAAACTTTTCAAAATAAGGAGCTTTCAAAAAATCCTTTTTTGGATACATTCTTCAAAAAAGCGAAACCTATTTTCAAAAAACCATTGACCATCAGTCAAATTTCCTTTCAACGAAAAGATCCAGTTGAAAATCATATTTTTATGTTGGGGGACAGTGCTGGGAGCATCCATCCGCTTTGCGGAAATGGAATGGCAATGGCAATTAGAAGTTCCCAGATCTTTTCAGAATTATTTCTGAAAGCTTTTCAGAATAAAGATTTTGACAGAATCAAATTGGAAAAGGATTATTCAGAACAGTGGCAAAACGAATTTGGGGGAAGGTTGAGGAGCGGAAGATTTATCCAACGCGTTTTGATGAATCCGTTTGCCTCAAAAGTTGGGTTTTCATTAGCCAAAATAATTCCGCCATTGTTGCCAAAACTTATTGAGAAAACACACGGAAACCCAGCAAAATGATACTATTCAACGAAAAATATCGATCCGACCAATTAGAAATAATGGACGATTTGGATTTTCAGGGGGAAGAGATGAAAAATCTTTTGAAAGACCTAAAAGTAGTAAACAAATGGCTGGGCGGGAATAATATTACAATCGATGGATTAAAAAAACTATTGAAAAATCATCAAAAAAACAAAAGCATTACCCTATTGGATATTGGCTGTGGCGATGGCGAATTGCTTCGGAAATGCAGTGATTTCGGCATTAAAAACAATTTCAAATTTAAATGTATAGGATTGGATTTCAATGAAAATATTTTGAAAGTAGCGAAAACCAAAAGCAGGGATTATCCAAACATAACTTTTAAAAAAGTTGATGTTTTTTTGAATGAAGAATTGATTCCGAATTGCGATATTGCATTGTGTACCCTGTTTCTTCATCATTACAGCGATGAAAAAATTGAAGATTTATTGAATACTCTTATAAAAAGAACAAGAATAGGGGTGATAATCAATGATTTGCAGCGAAACAGACAAGCATTTAACCTTTTCAAAATAGTGAGTAGATTGTTTCTGAAAACCGAAACCGCAAAACACGACGGATTGGTTTCCATAGCAAGAGGATTCAAAAAAAGCGAACTTAAAAGCATTTCAAATAAAATTCCAAATCAAAAAAGCTATATACATTGGCGTTGGGCATACCGATTTCAATGGATACTCAAAAAAGATTTATGAACGTTAAAATAATCACAGTTGCTAAACAACTTCCCGCACACAGCAGAAACACTGCTGAGGTCATTCCATTTGTAAAACAATGGATGCAGGGGCAAGACAGCCGTTTTCAAAGAAAAGTGCTAAAAATCTTTGAAGGGGCGGCTGTGGACAAACGCTATTCCATTATGGACCCCATGGAGGTTTTTACAAATACAAGTTTTGAAGATCGCAATGATATTTACGTCCGTGAAATAACAAAACTGGGCAAACAATGTCTTGAAAAAGCGTTGGAAAAAGCAAGCTGGAAACCAACGGACATAGATTTTATAATTACAGTGAGTTGCACGGGAATAATGATTCCTTCCGTGGACGCCTATTTGATAAACGAACTGAAAATGAAGCAGGACATCGTGCGCCTTCCCGTTACCGAAATGGGTTGTGCTGCCGGCATTTCGGGCATTATTTACGCCGACAATTTTTTAAAGGCAAACCCCGGAAAACGCGCTGCCGTAATTGCTTTGGAAGCTCCCACGGCCACTTTTCAATTGGAGGATTTTTCGATGGTGAACATTGTTAGTGCTGCAATTTTTGGCGATGGCGCGGCCTGTGTTTTGATGTCTTCCAACGAAAAGGATACTGGCCCAGAAATTCTCGCCGAGGAAATGTACCATTTTTATGACGCGACAGATATGATGGGGTTCAAGCTTGTGAATACAGGGCTACAAATGATTCTCGACAAAAGTGTTCCAGAAAGAATCGCCGAACATTTTCCCGCGATTGTACATCCTTTTCTGAAAAAAAATAATTTGGATATAAAGGATATAGACCATCTCATTTTCCATCCAGGCGGAAGAAAAATTTTGGAAACTGTTGAAGATTTGTTCGGTAGTTTGGGCAAAAACATTGATGATACCAAAGAAGTTCTTAAATTGTACGGCAATATGAGCAGCGCCACCGTGCTGTATGTATTGGAACGCTTTATGGACCGAAAACCTGCGAGTGGGGACTTGGGACTGATGCTCAGTTTTGGCCCCGGTTTTTCCGCACAGCAGATTCTGTTGAAATTTTAAAATCCGCTCCCAAACCCTCCCCAAAGGGAAGGGCTTAAAAGGATGCTATTGAAAAGTATAAACTGATGATTAAAAAATCACAAAATGATTTTCCCCCTTTGGGGGAATTAAAGGGGGACTGGGCAATAATTCTCGGTGGCAGTAGTGGCTTGGGCTTGGCCAGTGCAAAAAAACTCGCTTCGGAAGGGATGAATATTTGTGTTGTGCATCGGGACAGGAAAAGTAAACTGGCAAAGTTTGAAGAAGAAGTAAAAACAATGGAATCTTTTGGGATTACTGTAAAAACTTTCAACCAAGATGCTTTAAACAGTGAAGTTCGAAATGAAATCGTTAAGCAATTTCAAAAAAATAGCGTAAAACTTCTTTTGCACAGCATCGCAAAAGGGAGCTTGAAAAAAATGTACGGTGCCGAAAATGAAATTCTCTCAAAGCAGGATTTAGACATCACTATTCACGCAATGGCAACGAGCTGGTATGAATGGACACAAGCGTTGGTGCAACAAGAAGTTTTCACAAAGAAAGCAAGAAACATTGCGTTTACAAGCGAAGGAAACAATAGGGTTTGGCCAGGTTACGGAGCGGTTTCTGCAGCCAAATCTGTACTCGAAGCCTTGATGCGAAATATGGCGGTGGAATTGGCTCCCTTGGAAATAACGACCAATTGCATTCAGGCGGGAACTACTGTGACACCTTCTTTTTTAGTAATTCCCGGCAGCGAAAAACTTGCGGAAATGGCCAAAATGCGAAATCCTTTTAACAGGCTCACAAAACCTGAAGATGTCGCAAATGTGGTGTATTTGCTCTGCAAAAAAGAAGCAGATTGGATAAATGGAACCATCCTGAAAGTGGATGGAGGTGAATGTCTGAGATGATTTGCGTTTGACAACTTTAGATATTAGATTTTGAAACATAACCAAATTCTTGATTTGCTGCCCTATTCCGAACCATTTTTGTTCGTGGATGAAGTGCTTTCTGTTTCGGAAGAAAATATTACGGGCACTTATACTTTTAGTGAAGATGCATTTTTTTACAAAGGACATTTCAAAAACAATCCAGTAACGCCCGGAGTGATTTTAACGGAATGTATGGCCCAGATAGGGCTGGTATGTCTTGGTATTTATCTTTTAAACAAAGAGAATTTTTCGGTAAACGCAACATTTGCAATGAACAGCACCGAAATTGATTTTTACTTTCCTGTTTTTCCGGGAGAAAAAGTAATCGTCGTTTCAGAAAAAGTATATTTCAGGTTTAATAAATTGAAATGTAAAGTGAAAATGATGAACAGCAATGATGAAGTGGTAGCGAAAGGGATTATTAGTGGGATGATAAGCCCTCTAACCCCCAAAGGGGAAAAACATTAAGAAGAAGAAAAAGAGGAAAGAACAAAGAAAAAATGAAAACAACTAATATTTCCTAAACTCATAAACTTTTAAACACATAATTGAAAAAGAGAGTCGTAATAACGGGATTGGGAGTGGTTGCGCCAAATGGGGTGGGTATTCCCGAATTTTCGGAAGCCATAAAAAAAGGCATTTCTGGAATCCGGTTTTTTCCGGAACTGCGCGAGCTTAAATTTTCTTGTCAATTAGGGGCAATGCCAACCATTTCAGAAGAAAAAAAACGGGAATATCTATCGGATCTCCAACTTCGTAATTTCAATAGCAGCGGTATTTTATATGGTGTAATAGCAGGAATGGATGCATTGAAAGATGCAAAATTAGAGCCAGCGAAAAGTAATGAAGAACCCCTTTGGGATTTGGGAATAATCTTCGGAAGTGGCACCAGCGGGGTTGAAAAATTTCGCGAAGCCATTTACAAAATTGACGATAAGAACGTGCGCCGTTTGGGAAGCAATTCCGTGGCGCAAACCATGACGAGCGGCGTAAGTGCCTATCTGGGCGGGCTTATAGGTGCCGGAAATATGGTTACCGCCAATTCATCGGCCTGTGCAACTGGAACCGAAGCACTTTTGATGGGTTATGAACACATAGCCAACGGAAAGGCTACCTACATGCTCTGTGGCAGCACCAGCGATTCCGGACCTTACATTTGGGGCGGTTTTGACGCGATGAAAGTTACGACCTATAAGTACAACGACTGTCCAGAAAAAGTGGCAGGCCCGATGAGTGCAGATGTCAGCGGTTTTGTGCCCGGCAGTGGGGCAGGGGCATATTTGTTGGAATCTTATGAAAATGCCAAAAAACGTGGAGCAATCATTTACGCAGAAATTTTGGGCGGAGCCATAAACAACGGTGGCCAAAGGGGAGGAGGCAGTATGACTGCACCCAACAGCCAAGCAATTCAAAAATGTATAAAAGATGCCTTGAAAGACGCAAACATTTCTGCTTCGGAAATTGATTATATAAACGGACATTTAACGGCCACCATCAAAGACCCGGACGAGATTGAAAACTGGAGCATTGCCCTCAACAGAAAAGGGGCTGATTTTCCGTATATAAATTCATTGAAAGGAATGGTGGGCCATTGTTTGGCGGCCAGCGGAAGTATTGAGATTGTTTCAGCGATACTTCAGCTTCACGAAGGTTTTGTTTTTCCGAATGTGAACTGTGAAAAATTGCACCCAAAAATCGTATCTTTGATTTCTTCGGACCTGCCTGCCGGCAAGGCAGGAAAGATTTCAACCAAACTCCTAAAGAAACCACTGAAAACAATTGCAAAAGCCAGTTTTGGTTTTGGAGATGTGAATGCATGTGTTATCTTTAAAAAAAATTAAAACATGACTTCGGAAGAAATTTTCGCACTTCTTGAACCTATTATTAAAACCTATTTACCCGAGGATGTTTCGGCAAAGGAAATAAACCGCAATAGCGATTTGACCCGCGAGCTAAACATAAATTCCGCCCATCTTGTGGATATTGTTTTGGACATTGAGGACGTTTTCAAAATTGAGTTCAAAAATGAGGACATGGAAAAACTCCGGAATGTGAACGACGCTATCTTGCTAATTCAGCAAAAGATTTCTTCTTAATAATTGCATTTAACCACTTTCTTATAGCATTGTTATTTCCTAATTATAAGCCCGTTAAAGTGAGTTAAAAGTATTGGCTTCAGATTTTATATAAATTAATTTTAATGGAATTTTTAATCTGACAAACCATGAAAAACCTATTTCAAATTTTAGCGTTATTTATCAGTCTTTCCGCTTTTTCCCAAGATCCATTTCTTCAAAAATCCAATCCAGAGGCAAAAAAGGAAGCGATCAAAATCACCAATCGTTATATTCCTGAACTCGCTTTAACAGGAGAAGAGCAATTATTGTTTCAGCAAAAAGTTGAGGAATTTTTGATTCGTAGATATAAAATTGAAGCTGAATTATCAGGAAAGGAAAAACTCGACCTGCTTTATCAGCTTCAACAACTGGAAACAGATGATATGCGAGATATTCTTACACACCAACAACTACAAGTTTACATGAAAGTTAAACCAGAAATTCAACCTTTGGAAACCGTGAAGAAAACCGAATGATTATTCGGCTTCCTAAATAAAATTTTCCGTATCGGTAGTTCTTTCAATATCTAAATGCCCATCATCCATGGGACTTTGTTCGAGGCCGGCACTATCCACTCCAAAAAACTCCATGATTTCGGGCGGGTTGTCTATTTGTTTGGTGCGTTTTCCTTTGATGGCAATAGGTCGGGAAATTACGGAATCATTTTTCTGGATAATTTTAAGCCAGTCATTCGAGCTAAACTCTGCGGTGCTTTCCGAGCTCATATCTAGCTCTCTTTTATCTACCAGATCCCCAATTTTTACCCCAAGCGCATCCGCAATTTCTGCCCATTGGGTGTCTGAAACTTTTGTTTTTGCCAAGTCTATTGACAGATATTTTTCATCAGTTCCCGCCAAATAGCTCAACGTAAGTCTGCCTACTCGCGTGTTACTGCTATATATCAGTGTCACTTGCTTTTCGTTCCTTGCTATTACTCCCATATTTTTCATTGTGTTAATGTGTTTCTAGTTTTTCTTTTCGCTTTTGAAGTTGACCGCGAAGCTCCGTTATTACTTTTGCCACCGAAGCTTCAAAAGATGCTGCGGATGTTTCAGCGAAGATGGTAGCACCAGGCATACTTAAACGCACACTGCAGATTTTCCCTACTTCCGGATTGGAGGTATTTTCTTTTTTAAAATAGACATCTGCCCCTACAATGGAGTCGAATTTATTTTCAAGTTTATTTAGTCTTTCAGCCACAAAAGCTTCCAATCTTGGACTAGCCGCCACCTCGTGATATTCGAAATTTATATTCATAGTTTGTTGTTTTTATTCAATCTTAAAGATACAGCAGCCAAAAACCCATTCCAAATTTTTAATATGTTTTTGTGAAATTAATCTTCTTCTGTTGGTTGTGGGTTTGGATCGAGAATAAGAAGAGATGCTATGATTCCACCTCCAAGAGATGCACCAATAACGGCCAGAGAAAGCCATTCAGGGATTTCCACATTGTGGGAAAGGATCATTTTTACGCCAACGAAGGCGAGAATGACCACCAAACTGTAATTGATGTAACGAAACTTGGTCAACATTCGGGAAATCAAAAAGTACATAGACCGCAAACCCAAAATGGCCAAGATATTGGAACTGAAAACAATAAAAGGATCTGCAGTGATGGCGAGAATGGCAGGAATGCTGTCCAGCGCAAAAAGAATATCCGTTAGTTCAATGATTATGAGCACTACAAAGAGTGGGGTAGCGGCACGAACGCCCATTCGTTTTATAAAAAATTTATCTCCATCCATTTTATAGCTTATTGGGAAAAGCTTTTTTAGGAAACGGAACATTTTAGATTTTTTCGGATCGAATTCTTCTTCTTTGTGAAACAACATCCTAAAAGCGGTGAATAATAGAAACGCTCCAAAAACATAGATTATCCAGTCAAACTTATTGATTAATGCAACGCCGAAGAAAATCATTAACGCCCTGAAAACAATAGCCCCTAATATTCCCCAAAACAAAACTTCGTGTTGATATTTCTTCGGAATAGCGAAGGAAGAAAAAATGACAGCAATTACAAAAACGTTGTCAATACTTAACGAAAGCTCTATTAAATAGCCCGTAATATATTTGAGAACAGCGAGCTTTGGAGTGAGATCTGTGGAGTTTTCAATTAAACCTTCATTGAAAAGCCAATAAATAACTCCTGAAAAACCAAGTGCTACCGTAACCCAAATCGCGGTCCAAATTGCGGCTTCCTTTGTTTTGATTATGTGCGGTTTGCGGTTGAAAACACCCAAATCTAAAGCAAGAAATAAAATTATAAAAGCGATAAAAATTCCCCAGACGATCATTTTTTAAGATTTTAGACAAAATTAGGTTTAAATTCAGTCTTAAAAAAGTGAGGGAAATGTTAATAATACAATTCCAGCTCCCTTTTTTTTATAAAGATTCTGAATTTTACAATCAAAAAATCCCTCGGAATGGAGGGATTTTTAATAGGTCTAATTAGCGAATCGCAATAGATTAACCTGGATTTATATTTGCTCCTGGTTTTGGTTTTGCTTTTGGCTTTGGCTTTGGTGCAACTTTAGCCGGTTTTGCCTTTGCAGGCGCTTTTTTGGCTGGTTTTTTTTCTGGTGTTTTGGCCATGATTGAAAATTTTTAGTTAGACATTAGTTAAAGGTAATGAATTAATAAATACCCGTATATATATAATCATATTTAATTTAAGTATAGCTGAATGAATTTAAGTAACTTAGCGAAACTAACCGAATATTTATGAGGTTTAACTCCTTTTTTAAGCAATGCAGCGAAAAGGAAGTCTTTAAAATGTTGTCTATTTATGTGGTGTCTGCGTGGGTAATTTTGCAGGTACTTTCAGTAACATGGCAGCCTTTGGGTCTTCCCCATAAATCCGTTGCATTTTTGATTGTTGTATTGCTTCTTTGTTTTCCACTCTATATCTTTTTACTGTGGAGATTTAGACTTGCTCCAAACAAAAAAACTGAAACAGAGCTTGATGAAAAGGAAGAAAAGAAAAACGCCGCCTTTAAGAAAATGTATTTCTCCTCTTTGGGTATCATCACTTCGCTTTGCGTAATCGGCGTCTTTCTTATTATCAACAAAAATTTTTCCCAAGAAAATAACGAAATCCTTCCAAAAATAATAAAGAGCGATAAAATTGCTGTTTTAAGATTTGGCAACAATACAGGCGATCCACAATATGACATTGTTAGCAAAATGGCTTCCGATTGGATAATCCACGGCATTACAGAGAATCACGTGGCTCAAGTGATAACGCAGGATTTAATAGATGAATACAAAACCATTTTAAAAGGAAAAAAAATAGAAGAAGATGAAACCACGATAATCAAGGAATACCTGAAACCCAGCAAAATTATCTCAGGAAACTTTTACCTTCAAAACGGAAACCTTCTTTTTCAGGGAATGCTCATTGACGGCAAGACAAACAAAACCAATATTTCCTTCAAGCCCACGGAATGCGCTGCTGACAACCCATTGCAATGTATTGAGGATCTTAACGAATCAATAACAGGCTATTTCATTACCGAAGATAAAAAAGGGCTGATGCTCCAGGAAACCCCTCCAAAATATGAGGCCTATAAATATTTGCTGGAAGCAAAATACAGCAACGAAAATCAGGAATACATCAATCTCTTAGACAAAGCCATAGCTGCCGATTCCACTTATTTTGAGCCAAAGGTATTACGCGTTGCCCATTATTACAACCAAAAAGAATACAAAAAAGCGGATTCCTTACTAAAACTAATAAAGCCAGATTCCTACTCAAACAAACGCCAACTGAACTTGCTGAATATGTATGAAGCACTTTTAAAAGGCGATAACCGCAACGTGTACAAATCAATTTTAAAAGAATACGAAATAGCGCCATTCGATTTAATAACCAATAAAACCGCAATGGTTGTCGCCTTGCAGTTCGTCAACCGGCCGGAAGACGTTGAAGCCATTTACAAAACCGTCAATATGGACAGCATGAGCCTCCAAAATTGTGCGTATTGCGTACAGCGGATTTATGTGAAGGCTTTTGCAGATATTGAATTGGGCAAATACCCAACGGCCATTCAAAACATTGAAATGGCACAGAAGGAAGACGAGACCAAATCATTGAACAAGCCATTGGCCATTGCTTATGTTCGAGGAAATAAAACGGAGGCGCTCAACCAATTTTGGAGAAAAATTGAAATTACTTCAACCCCAGCAGAAACCCAGGATTTGTATTTGCAAACAGGGAAGGAGTTTTTGCTAAAAAATGATAAAACCAAAGCAAGTGAATTTTTCAATAAAATTATTAATGCCGCAAAAGGAACATTAGATCCAAAGATGCTTTCCGACGCTCTGTTTTATGAGGAAGAATACACAAAGGCAGAAAAAGTTTTAAAAGAAATTCACATTAAAAACCCTGATGATATTGAGGTTTTGGCCAAACTGGCTATTTGCAACTTTAAACTCGGGAACCTTTCCGAAGCCGAAAAAGATAGAAAATCGATAGAAACCCTCCGTGGCGACTATCAATACGGCAGCGTTGATTACGCCCTATCACAATACTATGCCGCCACAGACAACCAACCTGCACTCTATAAGCATTTGCTGAAAGCCGCAGCAAATGGGCATACATACACTTGGCAATTCTATAAGAACGATCCCCAATTTTTAAAATATAATACATCAAAAGAGTTTAAGGAAGTTATGGATTTTTGGAAATAACACTTTAATATTTTGGAAATAAATAATTTAAAAAAATGACAAAGCTCAGAAACGCTTATGCATTAATAATAGGGGTAGGTAGCAAGGATTTACCGGAAACCGTAACAGATGCCAAAGCACTGCACAAAATTTTGGGAAGTAAGGAGTTTGGTGGATACTATAAAAAGAATATCAAACTAGTAACCAAGAAAAAAGCTACCCGTAAAGGGATTCTTGAAGCTTTTGACCATCTTTTGGAAGTTACGGACGAAAAGTCTTCGGTATTGCTCTACTATTCCGGTCACGGTGGCATGTATAGCGATAACACTTTTATTAAGGACGAAGCCCTAAAGAAACCCGAAGCAGAAAACCAAAAGTATTTTCACCTGTGCCCGTATGATTATGACCCAGATAATTATAAAACAACCTGGATAAAAGCTGAAGAGATAAAGGCTAAAATCCAGCAGTTAAAATCTCGAAAATTAATTTTCTTTTTGGACTGTTGTCACGCCGCGGGAATGACGGCGGGAGTTTCAGGCTTAAGTGCACAGCAGCCCAGACATACCAATGCAGACGGCCTTGCACAAAATTTGGATGACGGACGCGGCATGTCCATCGTTTCCGCTTGCAGGGCAGAACAACTATCCTATGTAATGGAAGGGGATGAAAACAGTTTGTTTACAAAATGTATGATAGAAGTTCTAAGGGGAGATGACAAACATGAACAAGATGATCCTTTTGTTCGCATTACGGAAGTGGTGCATTATATCTTCAAGAAAGTTCCCGAAGTGAACCCTGTACAAAATCCGTATGCAAACCTTCAGATTTCTGACGATTTTATTGTGAGCTTTGTGCAACATTTGGTTCCAAATGATTCTAAAGATATTGAAGCTAAAGCTTTAGAAGATGATTCAGAAAAGACTATAAAAGAGTCCATTACTAAATTTAGAGAAACAGAAAACAGTAATAGTGCCATACTGTTTGTGCACGGGTTTTCCGGAGATGCGGAAAATACCTTTTCCGAAGCGCCGAAATTAATTATGGCAAATGCAGAAATGGATGGTTGGGATCTTTTTCCTTTAGGCTATAGCGGTAATGTAGTGCCTGAAATGGGCAAAAACATTTGGGCCTGCGCGAGCGATATTAAAAGAAACTCAGATTATCTGCTTACTTCAATAAGGAATAAATTCTCAAAATATAAACGAATCGCAATAGTAGCCCACGATTTGGGGGGAATTGTAGCGCAACAGGCTTTGCTGGAATTGGAAAAGGAGGATTTAAACGGAATAAGCCACGTGCTGTTTTTTGGTACCCCTAGTAATGGATTGCCGGAAATACAGTTAAAAAACTTCTTTACATACGGCAACGATGAAAAAGAGCTAAAGGAATCAAGCCCATATATCCAAGAACTTCGGGCGCGCTGGAATGATACTTTTAAAGAGGATTACCCATTCACTTTTAAAACCATTGCCGCTACAAGGGATGAGTTTGTTCCAATCTCTTCCAGTTTGGAGCCTTTCCCTAAAGAATATCGTGAAATAATAGAAGGAGACCATTTTTCCATAGTCCAAATTAAAAAGGAGGAAGATGATGGCTATATCGCTATTTTGAACACTTTGACAAACCAGAGCTTCTTGAATAAATTTTCCAATAAAGAGGAAATCAATATTGCGATGGGAGAATACAACGAGGTTATAAATACCCTTCTCCCCAAACTGACAGCCCTTGACAACAAAGGTTTAGAACGATTGATTTACGCCTTGGAAGCAGCGGGCAGGGAAGAGGAAGCGATGAAAATTTTGAAGGAACACCCAGCGGCAAAAGACAATTCCAATCTGTTGGGAATTATGGGCGGGCGATACAAACGCCGATATTTGAAAACGTTTTCGGCGGAAGATTTACAAATGGCCTTTAAACACTACAACGATGCCCTAAAGATTTCTGAAGGGAAAAATGATTATTCCCAAATATATTACCACGCCATAAACCTAGCTTTTCTCAGTTTGATGAAAGGAGAGAAAGGCGAAATGGCTGCATTTGCAGACCAAGCATACCAAGCCACCGAGAAAGACCCATTTCCCAGTCTTTGGAAATTTGCAACCATAGCAGAAGCTTTTCTCTATAAAGGCGATTTTGAAAAAGCTAAGGAAAATTACGGAAAAGCCGCAGCAATGGCTGGTTTGCGCGAAAAGATTTCAATCCATTCCAACGCCTACAACGCTTACGTGAGCTTAATGCAAACCGACAATCCGGATGATCCGTTTATCAAATTCCTAAAAATCAATTTTTTATCGTAATTTAAATTCAAATTTATTCGGGATGAAGAAATTCTTTCAAGACAAGAATCCAAAGTTGGATTTCAAAAAAGCTATAAAAAAGCCAATTCCCATAAAATGTGTGCAGATAAACGAGCCCTTTGAGGTGGAAAGCATGGAAGGACTTGTAAAAGGAAAGGCTGGCGACTGGTTGATGATTGGCGTGAACGGCGAAAAATATGTGTGTGATGCTGCCATTTTCAAAAAGAGTTATGATATTGTAGATTAAAACAAAACCAATTCAAATTTAAAATCGCTAAAAGATGAGTGCAAAAAAGATTTTTATCAGTTATTCAAGAAGGGACACCGATTATGTTAAATCATTGGTGGACGCCTTGCGGAAACAGGGATTCGAGGTATGGTTTGACAATAATATACGCACCGGGACAGACTGGGACGACACTATAGAGTCTGAGCTTAAGAAAGCGGATGCCATAGTGTTGATACTTTCGAAAACCTCGGTGGCATCAGATAATGTGAAGGATGAAATATCCTATGCCATTGGGTTGGACAAGCCCGTAAGCCCCATAAAGATAGAGGAATGCGACGTGCCGATGCGTTTGGCGCGGAAGCAATTTGTCGATTTTACGGCCATGGGCCACGAAGCTGGTTTTGAGCGATTGGTGAACGATTTAAAAATAAGTCTGAAGGAAGCCGAAACGAGCGTTCCCAAAGGAACATTCACGCCTCCAAAAACAATTACTGGACCAACAAATGCAGTGGCAAAAGGGTCTAAAAAAATATTGCCTTATATACTTGGAGGAATTGTTACGCTAATTATTTTCGTTGTTTTAATACTAAATTGTGAAGAAGGAACCACAGAAGATTCGGAGGGAAATGATGCGGAGGCTGCTACAGAAATTACGAATCCCGATTGGGAGGATGCAGTAAGTTCAAATTCCATAGACAATTATCTAAAGTATATGTATAAAAAGGGTTCCGATGATGAATACTTTTGGGCTGCATCAGATTCCATTAATGCGTTAATGCCCAATGAAGGGGTTGTAACGTATGCAGAACCTAATGGCGCAAAACATTTTGTAAAGAATCTTTTTAAAAATGCGGATGGAGTACTGGAATATGGCCAGGATGACAACCAGCTGCCCAGAGCTGAAGATATTCTTTCAGCTATTGACCTAGTAGATATATATGATGTTAATGACAAACAGATTATTCATGGAGAGAATATTATTGCTGGGGAGAAAGTAAGAGTAACCGCAGTAGATTTTCCAGAGGATGGATCTGTTTTAGTATCAATCCAATATCCGGATAAGTAAACACACAAAAATATTAAATAGAACCCAACTATCAAAGTATAGGAGGGTTTCCAAATATTCTATTTTACATAATATAAATTATAGGACATTTAAGTGAATATACGAATAGGGCATTTTCTCAATGTTTACAATAGTTCACGAGACATTATTGGATATAAAAGATTCCTACTTATTACTGTTTATAAAATACATTTTCATTGAACCTCTATTTTTGACTTCTATTTCTCCTCGGTATTCACATTCAAAAGTATCTTTTACAAGCTCATAGGTATTCTCTCCAATATTTATTTTTCCAGACTCCGACATAGTTTCCATTCGTGAAGCTACATTTACGGTATCTCCCCAAATATCATAGGCAAATTTTTTGGTTCCCACTACTCCTGCAACAACGGGTCCTGTATTGATGCCTATTCGGATATCAAAAGTAAGTTCGCTTGCAGACACGTCTTTTTTTGTTTCCTCTACAAATGCAGCGATTTCAATAGCGGCCAATATCATTCTTTTGGCATGATCTTCCGTATTGCCATGCAGCCCTCCGGCACACATATAGGCATCGCCTATGGTTTTGATTTTTTCCAAACCGTGTTTTTCTACAATTTCATCAAACCTTGAAAAGTAAAAGCTCACTGTTTCTACCAGAGCTTCTGGCGATAGCTTTTCTGAATAATTTGTAAAACCCTTAAAATCTGTAAACAATACCGTCACGGAATCGTATTTTTTGGCTTTTACCGCCCCATTTCGCTTTAATTCGGCTGCCGTTTCCTCAGGAAGTATATTTAGAAGTAAACTATCTGAGCGATCCCGCTCTTCCTCAATAATCTTTTTTGTTTTTCGTATGAAGTTGTTACGCCTATATAGCCCTATGGCAATGAAGCCTATCAAAAACAGGGCGATAGCGGTGGCAATTGCTATATTGCGTTGGTTTTTTCTTCTCTGGTCCAGTAAATCTACTTCTATCTGTTTTTGCGAAACTTCATAATTTGTGCGCAAATCGCCCATTTGTTGCACATTTTTTACATTGATAACACTATCCCTATAAATGATATATGACTTATAATATTTGTAGGATAGCACCGAATCGCCAGCCTGTTCGTAAAGTTCAGCTATTTTTTTATTGGCATCACCAATCTGTTCCTTTAGACTGTATTGTGTTGCAAGTGTGAGGCTTCTTTTTGCATAATCAATTGCGGCCTGCCATTGCCCTTTTTCTAAGTAGATATCAGCCATAGTCATGAGATAGACACTGATTGGGTAATAATCCTCAGTTTCTTCCAGAATACGGATAGCTTCATTGATGTTCTTTTCTGCTAATTCGTTTTTCCCAGTATTTGCATATAACATACCTATATCGCCAAGATTATAGGCTTTTCCTATGGGGTAATTTTCTTGTTCAAAAATTTTACTCGATTCTTTGAAGTACACAAGTGCCGAATCGTAACTTTTGTAGGTAAGCAAAGCATCCCCAGCATTAAATATTGTTGATGCTAAATCAATTTTGGCTGTGGTTTTTCGCAATGTAGCGATAGCTTTGTTATAATAAAGCATCGCGTTTTTATGATTATCAGAAATAACATAAATGTCCGCAATTGCACCATAGGCACTACCTTCAAGTGGAATTTTATTTTCTCTTTGTGCAATTTCTGCACTTTTGAAAAAAGCCTTTAGGGCTTCTTCCAGATTGCCCAACAATCTATTGGCACTTCCCTTTTGGAAATAACCTTGCGATTGATACGGATAATCACCCATTTCTTCCGACAGCTTTATTAACTCTTCGGCATACTGCAGGCTTCGTTGATTGTCCTTTACTTCATTGAATGATAGTTGCGTTAATAATTCCAACCTTGCTTTACCCGAAAGCGTATTTGCTTGATATATCTTGACCAAGCTATCCGCAATTTTTTGATCTTGGGCTTTGGTTGAAATGGTAAATATGTGAAAAAAGCCTATTAGTAAATAATAGGCTATTTTATTACGAATCATAACAATTATACAGTTTGCGTCGGTTTAATTTTCATTACTGGATCTTGACAATAACAGTCACAAGTTGCTCCACTTACGGCATAGACAATACTATATGATTTTTCGTTTCCTGGTGGGAAATTACCAACTACGGCCTGCCATGTTCCGTCTGGTTGCAGCGTGGGATTGATGCTAAATACATCATCTCCGCCAGTTTCTACAACTGCAATAATTTTGGTAATATCTCCAGACATTTTCCAAATCATAATATTTCCAGGGCTCACTAGGGTAACTGTCTTTTGGTCTCCCGGCTCTGTAATAGACGTAAAACCATTATCATCTTCTAAGCTTGGTGGATAAGGTTTGTCTGTTCTTGCGCCAATGGTAAGGGTAATCTTGGTTGGTTTTGTCCCGCACATAATTTTGTTTTTTAAGGTTAGTAGTATTATTTACAATATAAGTGTTAAGGTAACAAAATACTGTGAATCAATATATTAAACTTGTATGAAATCATTCAATTACTGTCCGAAGCGGTTAATTTCATTATCGAATGGATTTGAAAATAACTTCCAATAGTTATTTTTAGAGATAACATTCAGGATTTTTAACGCTTGATTTGGGCGCTATTTAGCTTGTAGGAAAGCTTTGTGTTAGCTTTTTGGCGGATTGTATTCAAAATAGCGGGTATTGCCTAGATCTTCCTCCGGGATATAGCTAAAGCCAAGAAACCGAAACCAGGTAATTTGACTGGGATGATCTGAAGTAGAGTACAAACCACAGCTGCATCCTTTGTAAATGGCAGCTTTTTCCTTTAATATCTTGCGCATATCAAAGCTTAATTTCAGCGCAGCTTCATCCATGTGTTTGCTTGCAATAAAGAAGGTTTCATATTTTTTATCCTCAACTTTATGAACCCCTAAAATGGCTATAGGCTCATTATTTGTTGTTCTCCATATATTGGAAAAACCATCCTCAGCACTTAATTTAAGACGACTTAATATGCCAGAAAAGGCATTGTTTAGCAAACTTTTATCGTGTAAGCTCCATTCGCTTTCAGTTAGCCCCCAAGGGTTATCAAGAATATACGAAATATCAACTGTGCTTATTTCATTTTGAGGTTCAGCCATAAGGTAGTTAGCTTGTAAAAGCAAATTGGGGAAAATCTTGATGAAAAAGTTAATGATGTGTGATAAAAGATTTTACGCGATTCTCAAGGAATTTTGTAGATAATCCATCACACATCACAATCATTGGAATTCTTATTAAATTGTCACCATAAATTAATGGTTTGCGGGTTGTATATTTTGGTTGACCCTGAATATATTATTTGGGTCGAATTTGCTTTTGATTTCAGACAAGCGCTTATAATTATGCTTATAGCTGGCCTGAACCCGTTCTTGACCTTCATCCATCATAAAGTTTGAATATGCCCCTCCAGCGGAATGCGGATGCAAGGCTTCCCAATATGCTTTACACCAAGTTGTAATTTTATCGGCATTGGCTGGGTTTGGATCAACGCCCACAATAACGCCGGCATAGAGGGCGTCTCTATAAGCCCAAGGCGTGGCATCAGGGGCTACCCTGCTAGCAGCTCCGCTAATGGGATATAGATGCATTTGTGATAAAGGCGTGGGTATATTAGAACCGAACTGCAAATGTTGTGCCCGAACTTCGGGGCCCAATTCCTTAAAAAAATCGGCTCTCCAATACCATTGTAATCCTGGAGGCATTAAACCATCAAACATGGTTTGTATTGCGGGGTAAGGCATTTCGCCTACATGTTCAAATATTGGTTTTTTGGCTAAAATTGGCTTGAACAGTTCTTTGGCTTTTTCCATATCGCCCGTATAGCACCACACAATACCACAAAACGCCTTCTTGTGTAAAAACTCAGGAAATGGTGGTCCCGGAATTACCATCGTGGCAATAAATCCGTTTAATTCATCTGGCGCAGTCTTTAAAAACTCGTGATACCAGGCCATGATTTCCTCTGTTTGCTCAATGGGCCATAAGGTTGGGCCACCAAAAACCGTGTTCACTTTATGGGCTTGAAATTTAAAGGAGGTTACAATCCCAAAGTTTCCGCCCCCACCGCGAATTGCCCAAAACAGGTCGGCATGCTGGTCTTTATTCACAGTAACAAATGAGCCATCAGCCAAAACCATATCGGCTTCGAGAAGGTTGTCTATGGTCAATCCGTATTTACGGGATAAATGCCCTATCCCTCCTCCAAGGGTCAAGCCTCCCACCCCCGTGGACGATATAATTCCTGCCGGAACTGCCAGTCCAAAAGGATGGGTGGCGTGATCTACTTCGCCCCAAAGGTTTCCCCCTCCTACTCTGACTGTATTATTTGAAGTATCTACTCTTACAAATTTAATTCCTGATAAATCTATAACGAGTCCTTCATCACATAAACCTAAGCCACCTCCATTATGACCCCCACCTCTTATAGCAATTAATAAATTATTTTCTCTGCCAAAATTTACAGCTGCTATTACATCGGCTACATCTACACACATTGCAAACATTCCAGGATGTTTGTCAATCATAGCGTTATACACTTTACGGGTTTCATTGTAATCGGCATCTGAAGGCAATATCACGCGTCCCCGCAATTGGGCGGCAAAGGTTTTTATAATGGAAGGATCCAATTGTTTTGCTGAATTTTTCATTGTGCTGTTTATTTGTTTGGTTATTTTGAAATAATCATATCTTTTAACGACCACAGTATGGCCAAGACGTCTTTTTTTGAATCTTCTGAAATGGAATTCTTGTCCAAGGCCGCAAAAATATCATCCATTACATGCATGTATTCTGAAGGACTTATATTCATACCAGTATGGGTCTTTAGCATATCTTTTCCCGAATAATTCGCAGGACCACCACTACCCATACTAAAAAAATCTACAGTGTGTTTTTTGATAATGGCCAATTGTTCGGGTTTTTCTTTAAAAGGAAGAAACCGGGCGTTTATAGCTGGGTTATTCATATGCGCATCTACGGTATCATCTACTATTGATGTAATACCTTCTTTGCCCCCTAAGCGTTCGTAAAGTGTCTTGGTCATAATATTTGGTTTTAGTTATAACCCAAAACTAAGGAGACAAAACAGAACGCACCGCTACATTTAATTCAAAAAATGACAATTTTGAACCAAGGGGAAATTATATGAAGCTGATATTAAACTGTGTATTGTTGTAAATATTTTGAAGGAAGCAGGCCATACTTATCCATAAAGCATTTTGAGAAATAGGCAGCGCTGTTAAAGCCAGATTTAAATGCAACCTCAGAAATATTATCTGTTTGTTTCTGCAGTAAAAGCAAGGCTTGTTCCAAGCGGTAATCTTTTAGGAATGTATTGGGGGATTTTCCAAGAACGGCTATCATTTTACGATAAAGGTGCGACTTGCTATAGCCTAAATTCACACAAAAGTCGCCTGCACTTAAAGAGGTTTGATGCCATACCCGCTCTGTATAATCCAATAGTTTGTTAAGGAATTTTTCGTCAGCGCTACTTAATGCATGTACGTGCTTACTGTTAATAGGTTCATTTAAATTTTCACTTTCGTAAAGGTCCTTTACTTCAGAGGCTATGGAGACAGGGCTGTTTACATACCCACATAAGCGTTCGGCCATTTTTATGGTATCCTCAAAGATGCCATCCTTTTCCGTTACGGGCACTCCGGCACTCAGACCTATATTTAAAACCCACTGATTGGGTTGATTAGCAGTACTATTTTGAATTTCCAGAGCGCATAAAATCGCTTGGGTAACCGAATCAAAGGCTGCCAAACTATACTGTAACCGCTGTTTAACCATACGGCCCTTATGGGTGTTTAAAGAAGTCTGTATGGAGGTAGTAAGTTTTTGATAGTGAGCCTTTGGGGTTTTGGAGGGTTCCAATAAGCTTAATGGCCTAGTTGTAATAACCACGATAGTCCTAAAAGCCGGATCGTTAATAATGTTCAAGGCTGTTTTTTTCGATTTTGCGGGGTCTTCTATACGGCCCAAAAAGGATTCCACCACTGCATCGTCCACTTCTATTATTCTATGGGGCACCTGTCCATGGGCTTGGTCGTGCATTTTCTGTATCGCTTCCTTATTGGGGGCTTCCACTAAACAAAACGCTGTTTTTCGGGAGTCGTCAAACCAATAGGTTAGGCCTTTACAGTTAAATTTATCCTGTATTTTTAAGTCCTCTTGGTGTAATTGTGCCACAATTTCAGCAGTTACTTCTGCCGAAACATCATGGCGGTCCATATATATAGGCATAGCATCACATTATAGCAGGTAATGTAGTGATTTTTATTTAGTTGAAGGATTATTAAAAGGACTTTCGTTTGTTAAGAAACTGGGGGGACTCCCCCAACCGATGACTGTTGTTTGTTTTAACATTTTTTATGCCTTTCTAAATGGCTTTGTATATAGTTATACAACTAAAATTATTAATCCTGAAACAACTATACAAATTAGAGAATAGTACCTGATGTAAGAAGGTCTTTCGAGCGGCGTGGCGTTCAAGCAGACATGAGGTCTTCGACTGTGCTCTGGCTACCATAAGGTCTTCGACTGCGCTCAGACTGACATTGGGTCTTCAACTCTTCGCTAATAAGTCTTTTGACAGTGCATTTCTAGATGCCTATGCAGTGCATTCCATTCCGCGTTTTATCTTGATTGATCCTGAAGGTAAGATTGTAAACCCAGAAGCGCCACGACCTTCTTTTGAAAAAACTAAAACGCTTTTGGATGGATTATTAAATTAAAATGTCAGCGAAGAAGACTATATAATCAAACAATCCAATAATCTAATAGCCGTTAATCTTGGCTAGACTCCTTAGCATTCTCATATGAAATTTTGAGCTCCTCGGCTAACACGTTCAAAACCTCATCCATTATAACTCCTTTATCTTCAGCTAATCTGCTTGGCCAATGATGGAATTTGCTGTGGTTATCAACCTCCTTAAAAAAAGCATCCCCACTAAGTCTTTCAAATAGATATGCTGTTTTCTCCAAATTAGGTTGCGCATAAACGCATAGCATCCATAGATTATAAGTTGATAGGTAATGTGGCTGGTAGGATAGCTTTGCGAAAATAAAAGTTCTTAAGGCTCTTAGGATAGCAGTGGCGAACATATTGTTTAAACCTTCCGGGTTATCCGGTGCGGCATAGTGTCGAAGGACAAAGTATTGGGCAATTATTTTTTCTGTGGCTTTGTACATATAATCCAGGTCGCCATACATAGGTTTGTGTGGTTTTTCCCAATGCATTGTGAACTGTTTATCTGCCAATTTGAACACCCTGTTTTCAACAGTCATGATGCTCTTAAAAAAACCTTGGTGAATAAAGAGGTTATCCTGAATCCAAAAACGACTGTGCCCTATAAGGGCAACAGAAATGGCTCCATTAAACCTAGTTGTTACGGATTGTTGCATTCTATTCAAAATCGCCGTTCCTATCCCCTCCCCGATTAATAGCAAGTAATAATGCACAATGGCAGAAGTTTGGACTTTGTGAAACAGATATATTTCTTCCGGCTGTTTTATCTTGTTGATTAGGGAAACGATCACTGACAAATATTGATCTACAGCCAGGGTTTCCGGGAGCGCAACAAGGGTGGTGTCTATAGGTTTGTTCGACTTGATTCGTTTTTTCAAAGCCAAGAAGCGGTCTACTACCATGTTGTGCAATTGATTTTCCACTTCGCTTATGGCGGTATATAATTCCCAGTTAATATATATTTCATCTGCTTCCTCGGCCGCTTGTTTGGCTTTTTCCAATTGTGCAATAAGATAATAGGTTTCCCCATTTTGTTTTACAAACAAGCCCTCCATGGATGGCAGGTACTGGGTTAGGTATTTTATTCGTTGGCTAAGGGTTTTGGAATTAAAACTGTGACCGATATAAAGTTTTTCCAAATAAGTAAGGTGATGTTCATACAGGGAACTGTAGGTTAGAAAGACACTAGTGCGTGCCTCAAGCCTATAAAAATCATTGTTAATGGTCATTAGAACGTCGTGTTCGTAAAAATAGTCACGCTCAAATTTTTTGAAACGTTTTTTAAAGCACTTCCAAGTTGTTGATGGCCTAAATTTATAATCGGTATTTTGATACACTTTTGCAGAAGCAATACAAAAACCAGGAATAAAGGGATTGCCATTTTTATACCCATACCGCATTTGCTGTGAGCCTAATACGTGAAGCAACACGCTATGCTCCTTAAAAGCGAGACGAAGCCATTTCCGGGCTTCAATGACTTCTACATTTTTAGTGCTAGCCGAAATAATTATAAGGTGGCCAGGGTTATTGGTTGTAGCAGCGTGAAAAAATATCTTCTCAATGGCTAGTTCTTTCGTTAGCTGTTGCAGTTTTGCGGCGAATTCTTGCGACAGAGACTGGAAGGATGAGGATTGAATTGTTTCCATGACATACTTTTTAAAGATTGCACTAGCAAAGCTCTTTTATGGTATGGGCATATTCAAGTTTTGAAGGGGGTATTTTAGAAGTACGAAGTGGGAAGTACGAAGTACGGCGACGTGGGATTTGGAATTTGGGGGTTTGGGATTTGGGATTTGAAATCACTGTTGTCCGATAAAAAAAATGCGAGTTGATTAAATCAACCCGCAAGATAGTATTTTTGTTTCACCACAAAACAATTAAATACTATGAGCAAAAATGCAAATTTTATCGGACAGCCCATCTTCTCACAACTGTTA
>JAENXC010000035.1 GCA_016649715.1 Flavobacteriaceae bacterium
CCGATTGCAGCCGACGGTAAAAATTGTGCTCCGGGACCCTATCGCTCAAACGGAAATCGTTGAAGAGCTTTTCTTGGTAGATCTTTTTTCCTTGCATGGCATGAAATTACGAAAATTCCTTAACTTGTGCAACAGGCACACCAGATATAGTAAATATCGCGAAAAGCGATACTTCCCATATCCTATTGTTGTAGCACATTTAAGAATAACAATGAACGATAATTTAATATTTCTGACAGACGAGCAACTCGACAAAAACATTTATCGGATTTTCAGTTTTGACCGACTAACAGAAATGTTTAACGAGGAGAAATTAACATTGGTTAAACCTAAAAAGTGGGACGACCCATTTGAGAATTTCATTTTAAATTCAATCGGTAGATTTCCCGACGGAACTGAAATCACAATTGGGAATAGAGATAGTTTCTACGGTCAATGTTGGTCATTTACCACAGAAAGTGATGCTATGTGGCGAATTTACTCACCTGACAAAGATGGAGTAAAAGTAAAAACTACCATTAGAAAACTTTTTCAGCCTTTTTTTCAATTAGGAGGAGTACATCAAAAAATGAATGGACACGAATATAATTTAACATCTTACATTGGAAAAGTGAAATATCAAAGTACGAAAAAGCTAACTGCAATGCTAACCGACAGAGATAGGATGAGTGATAAACTATTTGACCAATCTGGTTGGGGTTCGGCATCAACCTTTTTCTTCAAACGCTGGGCGTTCAGACACGAAAATGAAGTGCGTTTAATGTACAATGGACATTCCGATTCATCAATTGACTTGGATTCGGACATTTTTAAATTTAACATAAATCCATTTGAAGTAATAAACGAAATTGTTTTTGACCCAAGAATGGACAAAATAATTTATGAACGGAATAAAGAAATTACCCAATCCTGGGGATTTAATAAAAAAATTATCCAATCGGGATTATACAAAATGAAAGAATTTATTCTGGAATTGAACCATTTACAATAAAAAAAACGGAATGAGCAAAATAATTATTCTTTCAATCGCACTCTTATTTTTATCCTGTCAAAAAGAAAAAGAAAGAGTATTAACTGATTATTTGAATGAGAAACAAACTGCGATATTAAGTGCAAAATCTGAAGGCAAAAACAATTATTTATTTAATCAATTTCAAATTGGATTTAATAAATTACAATATAGAAATTTTGTAGATAAATTAGTAAAAAGTGATTTAATGGAGGTCGAAAATGATAGTGTTTTTTATTTCAAACTTCCCGATTTTGATGAACCTGAGCGAAAAATTTTTTTTCGATTTTTTCCTTGGTTTAGAAATGACTCACTGATAGGAACAATCTTTCGTATTGAAGGAACTCGCTTTTCTTCTGACTATTATCATTATGAAAGGTTACTTCGAGAAAAATATGGCGAACCAATCACTACCTTTTACTCTAATTCAAAAGTTATCGAAGGTCTTGGAGGTAAAATTTATCCAAGCAATTCAAAACAAGCCTTCTGGATTAATGAGAATATTACTATAGAAATTTCAGATATGTATTTCTCAGATGCTAAACCGGAAGAGGAATATTATGTTATGTTTATCCGATATAAATACTTACCCACAGAAAAAAATAACGAAAGAAAGTCGATTGCCGAGGAAAAAGAAAAAGAGAGATTAGAGTCAGAAAAATTGTTAAAGATACAAAACGAAAAAAAACGTGCTGATAGTTTACGGAATGTCAGTTTTTAAAAAAAAACGTGCTACAACAATAGTAACCGTTGCACAACCCCATAATTTTTAAAAACCGAACCAATATAAGCCGCTTTAAGCGGCTTTGTTTTTTTGTTCAGGCTTGAAAATGGGCAAGTCTTGGTACCCCCTGGCGCGCTTTTCCAAAGCGTACCCATCTATATAAAGCATTTTCAATGCGCCAATAACATCGCAACCCACCCAAACTACTAATTACTCACTACTACTTACTCACTTCTATTTTCACTACTTTTGTGAAGCAACGAAAAAGAACCCATGAACTTTAAAATTGTTTCAGAATTTGAGCCTACCGGCGACCAACCCCAGGCCATAAAAGCCTTGGTCGCAGGCCTTAATTCCGAAGAAAAATACCAAACTCTTTTGGGCGCAACCGGCTCCGGAAAAACATTTACGGTGGCAAATGTGGTGTATCAGGTTCAAAAACCCACCTGTCCTCCTACGGCGAGTAAACCGGACGGGCAGGGAAAACACAAAGGTTTCACAGAGCGTTTAGGATAATGAATGCCTACCCATTAAAAACAATATAAAGCCATTGACTTAAATAAATTACAAAATATTATGACAAAATTCAATCACATCTCTACCGACCAATTGGAAGCGATAATTGAAAACAAGAATACTAAAATTATTGATGTTCGTCCGGTCGATGCCTACAATGGGTGGAAATTAGCTGGTGAGAAGCGTGGTGGTCATATAAAGGGAGCAAAATCCTTGCCTGTAAAATGGACAAATTACATGGATTGGATAGAAGTTGTTCGCTATAAACAAATAGTCCCCAAAAATAAGATTGTAATTTATGCTTATTCAGAAGTAGAGAGTATAAAAGTTGCTATTTTATTTGTAAAAGCAGGGTATTCAGATGTTTCTGTTTATAATCATTTTCTTGAAGAGTGGACTGTGAATGAAGATTTACCAATGGAACATCTGGCCCGTTATAAACAGTTGGTTTCTGCCGATTGGGTAAATAGATTAATATCCGGCGAAGAGCCAAGCGAATATGATAACAATAAATATGTCGTTATTCATTCCCATTACAGAAATAGGGATGCCTATTTATCTGGACATATTCCCGGTGCTATTGATATGGACACATTGGCACTTGAAGATCCTGAAACTTGGAACAGACGTTCGCCCAAGGAGCTTAAAGAAGCATTGGAACAGCACGGAATAACTTCGGACACGACCGTTGTTATGTATGGAAAATTTATGGCACCTGATAATGCAGATGAGTTTCCTGGAAGTGCGGCTGGCCATATAGGAGCTATCCGTAATACAATGATTATGTTGTATGCAGGTGTTAAAGATGTGAGAGTTTTAAACGGAGGTTTTCAATCATGGAAAGATGCAGGCTATGAAATTACAACTGATGACGTTCCGAAGAAACCCGTTTCTGATTTTGGGGAGAAGGTTCCTGCGAGACCGGAAATAATTGTTGATATGCCCCAAGCCAAAGAAATGCTAAAATCAAAAACTGCTGAGTTAGTTAGCATCCGTAGTTGGGCGGAATATATTGGCGAAGTAAGCGGATACAACTACATCAAAAAAAAAGGACGTATTCCCGGTTCAATATTCGGAAACTGTGGGACAGACGCTTACCACATGGAAAATTACAGAAATGTTGACCACACAATCCGTGAGGAACAAGAGGTTGCCGAAATTTGGAAAGAAGCAGGTATCACACCCGACAAACATCTTGCTTTTTATTGCGGTACAGGTTGGCGTGGAAGCGAAGCTTTTTTTAATGCTTGGTTAATGGGTTGGGAACATGTATCTGTTTTTGACGGGGGTTGGTTTGAATGGAGCAACGACCCCAATAATCCTTTTGAAACCGGTAACCCATCTATGGCAAAGCGCGAAACCCGAAATTAATTTTATAAACTTAATGTCCGTGTTTTGATAGCGCACGTTTGCAACGTGTGCCCGTAACCGTAAGTCCTACGAATAAAACCACCATATTTTAACCCTCTCGTCGTAAGGTACCCCGCAGTCCTTCTACTATTTTTCAGTACTTTTGTAAAGTAGCGAAAAAGAACCCATGAACTTTAAGATTGTTTCAGAATTTGAGCCTACCGGCGACCAACCCCAGGCCATAAAAGCCTTGGTCGCGGGCCTCAATTCCGAAGAAAAATACCAAACTCTTTTGGGCGTTACCGGCTCCGGAAAAACATTTACGGTGGCAAATGTGGTGTATCAGGTTCAAAAACCCACCTTGGTTTTGGCGCACAACAAAACCCTCGCCGCCCAGCTTTACACAGAGTTCAAAAACCTCTTCCCCGAAAATGCGGTGGAGTATTTTGTGTCCTATTACGATTATTATCAACCCGAAGCCTTTATACCCAGCAGCGGCACCTATATAGAAAAAGATCTTTCCATAAATGAAGAGATTGAAAAAATGCGCCTCAGCACCACTTCCTCCTTGCTTTCGGGCAGGCGGGATGTGATTGTGGTTTCCTCGGTTTCGTGTTTGTACGGGATTGGAAATCCAGCCGAGTTTCAGAAAAACGTAATCAGTTTGGAAAAAGGGCAAGTTATTTCCCGCACCAAATTGTTGCATCGTTTGGTACAAAGTCTTTATTCCCGTACCGAAGCAGAATTCAACCACGGCCGTTTCCGCATAAAAGGCGACACGGTTGACGTTTACCCCGGTTATGCCGACGACGCTTTCCGAATACACTTTTTCGGGGATGAAATTGAGGAAATTGAAGTTTTTGACCCCTTGAACAACAACATAAAAGCGAAATATGACAGCCTAAACATTTACCCCGCAAATATGTTCGTGACCTCACCCGATGTGATTCAGGGCGCCATCCGAAATATTCAGGACGATTTGGTAAAGCAAGTGGAATATTTTAAGGAAATAGGAAAACACGTAGAAGCCAAACGCCTGGATGAGCGCACCAATTTTGATCTTGAAATGATCCGCGAACTGGGCTATTGCAGCGGGATTGAGAACTATTCGCGCTATTTGGACCAACGTTTGCCCGGCACGCGCCCGTTCTGTCTTTTGGATTATTTTCCGAAGGATTTTTTAATGGTTGTGGACGAAAGCCACGTTTCCATTCCGCAAGTTGGCGCCATGTACGGCGGCGACCGTTCGCGCAAGGAAAATTTGGTGGAATACGGTTTCCGTCTGCCCGCCGCGATGGACAACCGTCCGTTGAAGTTTGAGGAATTTGAGGCCATGCAAAACCAAGTAATCTACGTGAGCGCAACCCCTGCGGATTACGAACTTGAAAAAAGCGGCGGCGTATTCGTGGAACAGATCATCCGCCCTACAGGTTTGCTGGATCCGCCCATTGAAGTTCGCCCAAGTTTAAACCAAATTGACGATTTGTTGGAAGAAATTCACCTTCGCGTAGAAAAAGACGAACGCGTTTTGGTAACCACTTTGACCAAAAGAATGGCTGAGGAATTGACAAAATATTTAATCCGTGTGCAAGTCCGCACCCGCTATATTCACAGTGATGTGGACACTTTGGAAAGGGTAGAAATTATGCAGGATCTTCGCCTCGGTCTGTTTGATGTTTTGGTAGGCGTAAATTTATTGCGGGAAGGTCTGGATTTGCCCGAAGTTTCCTTAGTAGCAATTCTGGATGCAGACAAAGAAGGTTTTTTAAGAAGTGAGCGGTCGCTGACCCAAACCGTAGGCCGTGCTGCGCGAAACCTGAACGGAAAGGCAATTATGTATGCTGATAAAATAACCAACAGTATGCAGAAAACCATAGACAGTACAAATTACAAAAGGGAAAAGCAGATTGCCTACAACGAAGAACACGGTATTACACCAACACAAATCAAAAAATCTTTTGAAAATTCGTTGACAAAGTCAAAACAGGCTGCTTATACTTTCGAAACCGCCGAAAGCCTTGCCGCCGAATCGGAAGTGGAATACTTGACGAAACCGCAGATAGAAAAGAAAATCCGCGACACCCGCAAAGCGATGGAAAAATCTGCCAAAGATCTCGATTTTATGATGGCCGCCAAACTACGTGATAAAATTAAAACCTATCAAAAACAATTAGATTAGTTATATAGTTAATGGGTTATTGAGTCATTGAGTTATTGAGTTATTGAGTTATTTTGTTGTTACAATCAATACTGCCCACTGCTACTGAACACTGAACACTGAATACTGAATACTGAATACTGAATACTGAATACTGAATACTGAACACTGAACACTGAACACTGAAAATATGAACCATCCAGATTCCGTCCGTCTCAACAAAGCAATCAGCGATAGCGGCTATTGTTCGCGCCGTGAAGCCGATACTTTAATCGAAAAAGGCCGCGTAACCGTAAATGGCGAAAAGAGCACGCTCGGCGACCGTGTAATGCCTGGCGATACTGTATGTGTGGATGGAAAACCCATTACAGAAAACAATACCGAAGTTTTCATAATGCTGAATAAACCTGTGGGGATTACTTGCACCACAGACACCCGTTTTGATGATAATGTGGTAGATTTCGTAAACCATCCCGAACGTATTTTCCCCGTGGGAAGATTGGACAAGCCAAGTTCAGGTCTGCTATTGTTGACCAATGAAGGCGATATCGTAAACAAAATACTTCGCGCAGGGAACAAACACGAAAAGGAATACATCGTAAAAGTTGACAGACATGTAACCGATGAATTTATAAAGCGAATGGGCTCCGGCATCCCAATTTTGGATACCGTAACCAAACGCTGTAAAGTGGAAAGAATAAGCAGGTTTGAATTTCGAATAATTTTGGTGCAGGGTTTAAACAGGCAAATTCGCAGAATGTGCGAGTATTTGGGTTATGAAGTTGTGGCGCTGCAGCGAACCCGCATCATGAATCTAGAATTGGGTGATTTGCCAGTAGGGCAGTGGCGCGACCTTACGCCGGAGGAACTGAAAACCCTAAGGGATTCTGTGAAGGATAGTGATGGTTTGCCAAAGGCTTATGGAAAAGAAGAAACCCGCCTGCCGAGCGGGCAGGGAAAAGAGAACAAAGAAAAAAGACAAAAGCCTGAAGATATTAAGCCAGAAGTAAAAAGACAAGAGGAACGGAATTTAAAGCGGGAGCAAAATAAAACTGCTGGAAGAAGGAGAAGAGGGCCAAATTAACGCCATGAAAAAACCGCGCACCGATTGAGTAGCACGCGGTCATTTTCAACTAACTAACCAAATTAAATTTCAATTATGAAATCTCAACCATTTTCTTCAATGCTTTCTTTTCTTCCATCTTTGGAAGGGTAACCCGAAGGACCCCATTTTCGTAATTGGCCTGAATATCTTCAGTCTTTATGTTTTCCGGAAGCTTGAAAGAACGTTCAAAACTCTTGTAGTTGAATTCCCTTCTTTTAAACTGGGAATCGGTTTCTTCTTTCTTTTCCTCTACCTTTTTTGAAGCGATCTTTAGTGTATCTTCCTCAACCTCAATGGTAAAATCTTCTTTTTGCAATCCGGGCGCAGCCAATTCGACGACAAAATTCGGGAAATTTTCAATGATGTTTATTGCTGGAATGCTAAATGTTTCATAATTATTTAAAGCATCAAGCCGGTTCTCAAAA
>JAENXC010000026.1 GCA_016649715.1 Flavobacteriaceae bacterium
GGCACAAAACGAACCGAGACAACTGGCACAAAACGAACCGTTATAGGTCCGGCTAAACAGCTGAAAGTGGCACAAATTGAACCGAAATGCCTGGCACTAACCGACCGAAATCACTGGCACCATTTGATCCGAGTTATCCAACCGTCATAGGATACAATGAGTTCGGGCGAATCGGTAAGCTTTGCAAACTGAATTTTGAATGAAAATTTATAATACAGGTTATAGTGTTCTGTATTGCCTTTTGTGGAGGGTAACCAGACTTGAATATTCCTGATCTGATTTTTTACTACAATATATCCTTGGTCTAAAAAGTAGTCTTTTAGTTGATTTTGTAGGAATTGTTTGTAAATGCGCAACTCTCTTCCATCGACTAGGTTTACTTTGAAGGTTGACGCATTTTTTAAGGGTAGGGTATAGGTGGTGAAAATATGATCTGTTTTTGATAGATCGGTTTCGCGAAATGCCTCAATAATTTGTTTCGAGAACTTCGATTTGTGAATGGGATGACTCCCTTCAACGTCTTCTAGCGAGAGGTAGAAGGTTGGTGCTGTGTTTGGCCATTTGAAGTTGAGAACGTTGGCTTTTAGATGTTCTTTCATAATTAAGGAGGGTTTAGCGGTTTTACATATCTGGGTCTTGTTTTGGGGAGATTGGTTCACGTTTCATTAATCGTTGCTAAAAAGTTTCTTGTTTTTCGTTTTTAGTAAGTATCACTTCTTTTAAATGTTCATTGGGAGCGATTTTTATATTTTAAATTGATTTACTTATTTATGGATTAATTTGTTGATTGTTTGGTTGACTCCATATCTTATCAAAAACAAAATCTAAATATTGGCGTTTGAAATCGGGGTCGTCTGTGAATTTTTTATACAAGTCGGTGTATTGAAATATTACATCTTGCATTAAATCTTCTACTTTTTTATCAGAGGTTATTTTAGCGTTTTGTTTATCGCTATTTTTAACCGCATTAACAGTATCTTCATCACGAGCAAAGTCTGCCGGTAACTGCTCAAACAAGAAGTTTTTTACTTTATCATCATCAGACCAATTGTCTATACCAAATCTTGTGTTAAACTCATTGATAATAGCTTCCAATTCTTCAAACCCAAGTTCTCCTTTCTTACCTTTCATTACTGGTGGCGTTGGGTCTAACTCTTCATCTCCTTTTAGCTTGATGTTTTCCTGTGTAGTGCGAGTTAATCGGTAACTATCCAAGTCGATTGCTTCTAAAATTCCTTTGGCCAAATCTTCAATTTCTTCTGGCTTTATCTTAGGAATTAGAAATTTTAAAAACCAATACAATCTCTCCCAATATACATTGCTGAATGAAAGTATTTTGGATAGAAAGGCATAAGTTCTAAAGAATGATTTTGCTTTTACATAAAAATCTATTTGTGCATCTTCATTGAGTTCAGATTTAAATGCAGCTACACATTTATCGATAATTGGGTCTAATTCTTGACGGTCTGCCTCTTTAAAATACAACTCAGTAAAGTTTACAATATCATCTTGTGCATATACTTGAGCATTATCTAACGCATCTTGTAAGTCATTCAATTTATTAGCATCTGTTTCTTCACTTAAAATAGTTGTGGTATAGAAGGGTTTAAATGCTTTTTTAATATCTTCTGTTGAGTTAAAAAAGTCCATCACAAACGTATCTTCCTTATACGGTTTGTAAGCTCTGTTTAATCGTGATAGCGTTTGTACTGCTTGAACATCTGCTAATTTTTTATCCACATACATAGTATGTAAAAGAGGTTGGTCGAAGCCTGTTTGGAATTTATTAGCTACAATTAAGAAACGGTACTCTTTTTTCTTAAACTCATTAGGAATATCATTACTTGGGAAACCGTTTAATTTAGCTTCATCTACATCTTCACCATCTAATTCTTTTGTGCCTGAAAATGCAACAATAGCTTTATAAGGCGAATTGATTTCTTTCAAGTATTCTTTAAATGCCTGGAAGTATTTAATAGCATTGTTGATGCTTTTGCAAACTACCATAGCCTTGGCCTGACCGTTTATTTGTTTTCTAATATCCGTATGAAAATGGTCTAACATTACTTTAGACTTTTCCATAATGGAAAACGGATGACTTTCTACATAAGCCCTTAATTTTTTATTTGCTTGACGTGTTTCAAATTCTGGATTATCTTCTACTGCCTTATCTAATTTATAGTAAGATTGGTACGTTGTATAATTTTTAAGCACATCAAGGATAAATTCTTCCTCAATAGCCTGTTTCATTGTATAGGTATCAAATGCCTTAAATTTCCCTTCTGCTGTTTGTGTACCAAAGGTTTCTAAAGTTTTGTTTTTAGGTGTTGCAGTAAAGGCAAAATAACTCCCATTTTTAAGCATCTTTCTATTTTCAATCAATTCATTGATAACATCTTCAGATGTTGGTGGCTCTTGTTCTTCTCCGTAAGGTGTTTCCTTATCAGACAATACCCAATTCATTTTACTAGCTGTTTCTCCACTTTGACTACTGTGTGCTTCATCAATAAGTATGGCAAACTTTTTAGCTTGCAATGTCCCAATTTCATCTATGATGAAAGGGAACTTTTGAACGGTGGTAACAATAATCTTCTTACCATCTTCTAAGGCTTGTTTGAGTTGGCGACTCCCTTTATCTATTGCTTCTACAACACTATTTACCTGAGCAAATTGTTTTATATTATCTCTAATTTGTTTGTCTAAAACTCGTCTATCGGTAACTACAATAACACTATCAAAGAGAGCTTCTGTATATTCTGTATTATGCAGACTCACTAATTGATGAGCCAACCAAGTAATAGAATTTGACTTACCAGAACCAGCTGAATGCTGTATCAAGTATTTTTGACCTACTCCATTTTCTTTAGCGTGGTTTAAAATGGTTTTAACCGCTCTTAATTGGTGGTATCTTGGGAAGATTATCTTGCGTTTTATTTTACCTGTATCTTCATCTTTTTCTTCAACTATTTGGGCATAGTTTTCAATGATATTACTAAAACTTTCTTTCGTTAAAATCTCTTTCCAGAGGTAATCTGTTTTTAGTCCATTTGGGTTTAATGGATTTCCTGCTCCATCATCATTTCCTTTATTGAATGGTAAAAAGAATGTTTTAGTACCACTCAAATGGGTTGTCATATAAACTAAGTCTGCATCTACTGCAAAGTGAACCATACACCTCCCAAATGTAAATAAGGCTTCTTTTGGGTCTCTATCGTTTTGATATTGACGGATAGCATTTTTTACATTTTGACCTGTCCATTGATTCTTTAATTCAAATGTACTTACTGGTAATCCGTTTATTGAGATTACCATATCTAATGAATTGCTATTGGCTAAACTGTAATATAACTGGCGAGTTACCGAAAAGATATTTGCGTTGTATTGTTTTTGTGCAGTTTGGTTTAAATGTGATGTTGGCTTTTTATAATAGAGTTGTACTCTAAGGTCTAAATCTTTAATTCCGTTACGCAAAATCTCAATGATTCCTTTTTGACGTATTTGGTCTGTCAATCTTTTAACAAACTTTTCTTCTCCTCTTTTTAAAATAGTATCATACGCAACTGGCTGCGTTTCTTTTATAAATTCAAAGAGTAGTTTTTTATTTATGCAAAGGTCTCTATCGTAATCTGCACTATAGCTTTGACGATAGCCATTATTTTTTATCAAATGTTTTTCTATGATAGTTTCTAAGCCTTTTTCTGATGTATCGGATGTTTGCATAATTATTTATCAAATTCAGTTCTCAATAATTTGGCTATTTTTTCAGTTTCGTCTAAATTTCTTCCAGTTGTCTCAACAACAATTCCATATCCTGCATCTTCCCAGTACAGTACAATTTCTACAAGTCCATCTTTACTAATTCGCTTAATAAATCGATTGGTTTTAGGATTAAATGGTAAACTATTAATGATATTATTTACGTATTTGTGGTTAATCAACTTCTTTCCAAAAGCTTTTAGAATATCCTTACCGTGATCATCTCTTAAACTAATTTTTTTTTCAGCAACACTTATAACAGAATCCACTAATTCAATCTTCTTATGTTTTTCATAATAAGTTATTATTTGAGACCCCTCGTTAATGGTTTTAGCAGAAATATTTAAGCACTCAACTTGATTAACATCATTTAAGTCATCACTATACTCAGAAAATCTAATTATCTCCTCATCCCATATATTATGGGTGCTTATGCTGAGAGAAGGGATTTCTAGTAAATAAGCAGTAGCGAGACCTTTACAATATTGTTGCGGGATTTTAGATTCTTCATATTCAATAAAATATCTACTTAACTCAGGGGTTTCATCCCCTAATGCCTCTTCGGAAAAGGGTCTTCTTAGAAAAAGTAATTGTACACGATTACGTTTAGGAGTATCAAGAGATTTAAACCAATCACTAAAAGTAGTATTTTCTAAAACTTTTATTGCTGAAACTTCTTCAGGTGCAATTATGTGATTGAAATTGAATTTACTAACTAGAAGGTCATAATTTTTCAAACTCGCATCCACTATATCAAAGAGCTCCGCTTCTGAATCTGCGAAAGGCTGAAAAGATATTTCATTGAAAGATAATTTCATTTTTACATTAGATTAATAAGTTGATTGCCCCATTCATCAAGAAGCCCATCCGGGTACTCACTTAACTCGCCTTTTTTATCTAATTCAATATTTATTACCTTAGTATATTGCTCTTGTTCATCAATTAACTTTTTAAAATAAAACAATATAACTTTATCTTTATCCAAACTACCTTGATTAACTCCTACCCGAATTCCATTTAAGATATGGTCAGAATGAGTCTCTATTATAATTTGCACATTATTTTGTGCTACTAAAGCTATTAATTTACCCATTTGTGCTTGACCTCTTGGATGAATATGGCTTTCTGGGTTTTCAATAATCAGTAATGCTCCTGGTTTAGCTGATAACAACGTTACGATTACAGGTAAGGAATAGGTAATGCCAAAACCAACATTAATCGGTTTAAACCTATTTGTGTTGCCATAAACAGGTTGCTGAAATACATACTCTAACAAAACCTCGTCCTGATTTATTGAAGTGGTTCGAACATTTATACCCGGGGAGATTTCGCCTAACCAAAGGTTTATTTGATTAATTAAAGTCTTGTTAACAATAGTCTTTTTTAATATAAGGTCTTCAATAAAAGATTTTGGGTGTAACAAATTATCAAATGCTACTTCTTCATCATAATAGGTTTCTATAAAATGTGCAGTATATTGCCCATTCATACCAATATTTCTGTTTTGTACTACGTCATTATTACTTTTAGGATATGTTGATTTGGGATTAATTCGATAGGCATTTAGGTATTGAAAGTGATTGGAAAATAAGCCTGTCTTTTCCTTTGCATTTTCAATAAGTGCTTCAAAGTTAATTTCTGTATCTCCATAGAAATCAACTTCTGAATTAGGTGGTAGTACATCTTTCTCCATTTCATAAGCATAATGAAATGGTATAATTATATCTCCATCTATATTTAGATTGAAGATTAAACCTTCTTTTTTTGCATATTGATAAAATGCATCTTTAGTATTTCCAATATCTACATATTTTCCTTTTAGATTTAGCCATCCTTTTGACATGTCTCTTTCTATATTACTTTGACGCAGTAATAATAAAGACTGAATGAAAGAGGATTTACCTTGCCCATTTAAACCTAATAGGACATTTAAGTTTGCTAACTTAAAATACTTCTCCTTAATGGATTTAAAGTTTTTTATTTCTATTGATTTTATCATAATTATTGATTTATAGCATTTTGAATTAACTCGCCTATCTTTTGATGTCTATATTGGGTGTTGTTTTTGTTACCAGTAGAACTAGTTACTGATTTAAAAAACGCTTCATCATTTCTTAATTCAATTTTCAGCTGTTTTTTTAATAATGCCTTATTCTCTTTAAGTCTAATGACCTCATCACTATTTAATAGGGCAAACTGGGTTGATACTGCATCAAACAAAGCTTTATTAATTGGTGGTACTCTTTTATACTCTCTATATACCTTTCTAAAAGTTTCTTTACCAAAAATTGTTTTGGCCAATTTCATAGCATCGGCAAATTTTAACTTGATTATATTGAGTTCATCTTCGGTTTTATCATAAACAATAGCCATTGCTTTACTCATAAAGGTCTCGAGATCTTGTCCATACTCTCTAGAGCCATAATTTTCGACACCTAATTCATAAAATGCTAAGAATCGATTTGCAAAATCTCTATCTAACATTCTATGCGTTTTTATTTTATAGTCAGTGGCTTTTTTAAACTCTTCTAAATTTGCTAATTCAGAAATAAACTTTGATGGTTTTCCTTGGAATAAGGCGTGACGAATTTCTTGAGATTCTAAAACCAAACCGCCCGTATTAATTCTTTTAAAAATATTAAACTTAACATCTGCCGGCGTCCCTGGCATAATCTTGTAAATGACTACCTGAGTTTCTTCAATTTGACGTTGTAAATTATCTGGTAGTTCACTCCATTTTTTCCCATTTAAGTGTGTAAGGAATTCTAAGTTAGATAAAGGCTGATTGCCTAACACAAAGTTTCGGACACTACTTAAGCGCTGTAAACCATCAACAATGAGCCAATTGTCGTCATCACTTGCATCAAAGAAAAATGCAGGTAAAGGAAAACGGATAAGAATAGACTCAATTAATCTGCTTTGATGAGTTTTATCCCATAAATCATCCTGTCTTTGAAAATAATTTGAAGTATCCATTTGAATACTATTTCTTTTGATTCGTTTTATTAATAAATCTAAAGAAGGTTGCTTCGTTTCAATTTTAATTAATGTTGGGTCAAATGGCTTTTCCATTAAGCCTAAAGAGACATCTTCTAATTCTTGCTCTGTACCGTCTCCAGCTTCTAAAGGTTCATTTAAAAGCTCATCTTCATTTATGTTATGATAACTGTTATCCATATCTATGACTTTACAATTTTATGATTAAACTTTCCCAATACAGCTTCTGCTATCATAGCTTCTTTGTACTCTTTTATGAGTTCTATTTCTTTTTGGGCTTGGGTGATGGCTTGGTCTATTTTGGCGGTTTCGGTTTTGATGTGCAAAACGATTTGGGCTTGTTCTTCTTTGGGCGGGACAGATGTGTATATAGTTTTTAAATGATTAATATTAAACCTAAAAACCTTTACACCTGTAGCGAATTTTTGAAGACTTTTTGTAAATACCTTAGAAGAATAGTACAAAAACTTACTGTCAATATTTTCAGCATAAGGCTTTAAAGCCATCTGTTCACCTCCTAATAAGCCTATATCATTCCTATTGTAAAAAACAGAATGTCCTAAATCTTCGATAGTCTCCGATGTTGAAACAACTATAATATCCCCAAATTTTATTGTTTGAGTAGACTTGTAAAATTCTTCATTTACATAAAATTGAAAATTCTCATCAACTTCATCAACCTTGTAAGTCTTACCATATTGTAGTGCTACATATTTACCTTTATTCAGTAATTCGTCTTTTTTGAAACTTGAATTACCCCTAACAAAATTACATAATCCATTAATTTTAGTCACTTTCCAATGCTCTGGAATATCTCCCAGCCAATCAATACCGCTATCTTTTAATTTTACATTAGGGTTAACACCTTTTGTAACTGCTTTATTTAAAACCGCCTGTCGTTGTTCTTTTAGCAAGGCAATAAAGGTTTGCTTCTTTTTAATGAAGTGTTTTATTTTTTTGGATTGTTCTTTAATGTAGGCTACAATTTGATCTTGCTCTGTTTTAGGTGGTACAGGTGCAGGTATGCTAAAAAACTTATCAGAATATAAACGTAATCTACTATCTATAATACCGTAAGACTTTTTTCTAAACTCCGCTTTCATAAATGCTGTAGAAAACAAATACCCGTAATAATCTGGGTTGTTATCTCCTTTAATGCGATACACACAATAGGCAGGACTTGTAATACCATTATATTTAGAAATACCCAAACTACCATTCCAAGCCAACATAATGTTACTTACCAAATCGTTTTCGGCTACTTTTTTATAACCTACTAAGGTTTTAGCATTGCTTATAAAATCGTCTTCATTAGCAAGACTATCTTTTTTTTTGGTAACGCCAGTATAGTGAGAAACAGACAATAATTCTTCTTTTCCTGTTTCGCTTCTGTCGTCTATTTCAGCAAAAATATTTTTGATACGCAAAGTGTTCCAATGCTCTGGAGCATTGGCCAACCAAGTCGTTTTATATGTTTCTTGTACCATCATTTATGCTTCTACAATTTCTTTTAATAGGTGTTCTGTTTCTTCTTCAATCTTAAAAATATCGGCAGATATTTGTTCTAAAGATCTTGGAGCTTTGTGTTTGTAGAAGTATTTAGCAAAGTTTATTTCGTAACCTATTTTGGTTTCTTTTGGGCTGTACCAAGCATCTCCTGCAAATGGGAGTACTTCTTTTTCAAAAAAGGCATCAATATCTTCTTTTAAAGGGATGTTTTCTTTGTCTTTAAGTGCTGTATCACTTTTAGGTTTTTTCTTGCTATCGGTAATGATATTTCCTTTTTCATCTCTTTGTGGGCGGTGTACAGTTATTTGGCTATATCCAAAATCTTCATTGTCTAAAATGATACTGTGTTCGTTGTTTTCGAAGTTTAAAAACAAGTCGGTAATGGCCCTAATGTGTTTGGAATTAAATTCTACTCGCTTTTTACCTAAAGGCTTTCGCATCTTGCTATAAAACTGATCGGTTGTAACACTAATGAGCTGTAGTTTACCCTTACGGTTTTCTTCTTTTTTATTGTTCAATATAAAAATATAGGTAGGAATACCTGTGTTGTAGAACAAGTCGTTAGGCAAAGCGATAATAGCTTCTAACAAATCATTTTCCAAAAGATATTTACGTATTTCGGTTTCTCCTTGACCTGCATCTCCAGTAAATAAAGCTGAACCGTTGTGTATTGTTGCTGCTCTACTACCTAAAATACTATTGTTTTCTAGTTTAGAAACAATATTCATTACAAAGAGTAATTGCCCATCATTGATTCTTGGCACACCCACAGTAAAACGTGGGTCTATGATTTCTTTTTTATCGAGAATGGCATCTTTATCTACTTTCCAAGTTTTTCCGTAGGGTGGGTTACTAATCATAAAGTCAAACTGTAAGTTTGGAAAACCATCTTTACTGAGTGTAGAACCAAAAGCAATTTTCTCTGGGTCTTCATCTTTAATGAGCATATCTGCTTTACAAATGGCATAAGTTTCAGGATTCACCTCTTGACCGTATAAATGAAAGGTTGCCTTTGGGTTGAGTTTGTTGGCAAAGTGTTCAGCTTCTGTAAGCATACCACCACTACCACAAGCTGGGTCGTATATTAAATAAGTACCATCTTTGATTTTCCCTTTTAAGGGTTCAAAAATTAAATGGGTCATTAATTTAATAATCTCTCTTGGCGTAAAGTGTTCTCCTGCTTCTTCATTGTTTTCTTCATTGAACTTTCGTATCAATTCTTCAAAAACATATCCCATTCCTAAATTGGTTAAGCCTTCCATCACTACATTACCATCTTTATCGGTAACAGGGTTTGGACTTACATTTATAGTACTGGAACAAAACTTTTCTATTAATGGAAATGTGATATTTCCTTCTTCTAAAGTTTCTAATTGGTTGCGTAGTTTAAACTTGCTAATAATGTCCTGCACATTACTGCTAAAACCATCTAAATAGGTTTCTAAATTCTGACGGATATTACCAGGTTCATTTAATAACCTTTTAAAAGTATAGTTAGAGGTATTGTAAAATACATAACCGCTTGTTTTACGAAGTTGAGGCCCTTGGTTATCAATCTTCATTTCGTTTAACTTTTGATGCATTTCTAATACCTTGTCTTTAGTAGGTTCAAGAATGGCATCTAATCTTCTTAAGACTGTAAAAGGTAAAATAATATCTCTGTATTTACCTCTAGTGTATACATCACGCAATACATCATCTGCAATACTCCAGATAAAATTTACGATAGCATTATGTTGGGTTTGATTCATTTTGAATGTTTATTTTTCTTGTTTTCTTGAATATCGTTTGTTGCCATTTTTAAAGCTTGCAAAGCTTGGTCTTCATTTGTAATGATCTCCATTATTTGGTCGCCCAACCACAAAGCCAATAGTTCCTTTTCATCAGCCTTTAGTAGTTCTGCTATCTTTAGCACTTGTTCCCGTTTCGCTCTACGCTCTCCACGTTCAATCTTGCTAAACATAGGGGTGTCAATTTCTAACTGTGCAGAGAGTTGTCTTTGGAGTAATCCTTGACTTTCTCTAAGCTCTTTAATGCGATTGCCGAGTTTCATAATCTTTCATATTTTGACTTGTCAATTTTTGTCTAATTTAAAGAATAGAAGTAAAGAACCAAGCAAAAGCAATGAAAAGTTATAAAGGTATTTTAACTTTTATTAACATACTTGTGGAAAACCGTAAAAGGGGGAATATTTTGAATTTCTATTCTTTTTTCTGTTATAGGAAGTGAGGATATGGGGGATTTTGAGGAAATGGGGAGGGAAATTGAAATTGAAAACGAAAACGAAATCGAAATTGCTGGGGAGAGGGCAATGTTTCTAGTGCGCAGCGGCAGTTGGCAGTGGCAGTATTCGAGTTATGAGTTCAGAGTTATGAGTTATGTGTTTGGCATTTGAATGTATCCTTAAAATCCTTGGAATCCTGAGAATCTTATCCCTATTTATTTCCTTCGAGACAAAAATCTATTTTGTCCATTATTTTTTGAAATCGATCTTCTTGGGTTTCATAATATAGATTGGCTAGTATTGCTTCTTGGAGTTTTGCATTTTCCTTTATTTCCTGGAGTTGTTGTAAGAGAAAGGTTTTTACATTTCCTGTTTCTTCTTTAATTATTTTGTGCCAATCGGTACGGTTGTCGAGGATATAGGTTATATCTTCAAAATCGTGGCTAAAACGTGGGTCTGTGCCACCACGGTCTAAATGTGCGGTAAACTTACTGGCCAGGAAATAGGTTAGGGGCATTATCTGAATAATTGTGCCATTAATATCTATTTTTTGAAGGTTGTTGAAACCCTCTTCAAACCACGGGTTTGCGGGTGCCCAGCCCACTGCCTTTGTAGCCATAACGTCTACTAGAATATCGTCTAGTTTAAAACGACATATTACGTCTAAATCGGCCGATTGTTTAAACCCTTTTTTTACAAGTTCTTCCCTAATTTCCTCGAGATGGGCTAGGGAAGCTACCTTTATACTTATATCAATATCTTTTGTTGGGCGAACGTCGTCTGCTGCGGGATCGTTACAATATAAGCTCACTGTTGCCCCACCTACGTAAATTACTTGGTTATTGAGGTCGCCCAATGCATTTGCCACTTTCTGAATGACCTTTCTATTGATGATTGTATTTTTCATACTAATTAAGCCTTAGTTTTAATTCGTCCATAGCCATTTTTTGCTCCCTAACATTCCCCAACCTTATAGCATCCAACAAAGCCAAAAGTTCATATAACTTTTGATCTTCTAAACAAGCTTTTGGAACATTGGGATGTAGCGGTTCTACGGCGAAACCTCGTTGATCTCCTTGGCTATAGGGCCACACGTATTTTTGGTTGCTTTGTATATTTTTTGCTAAAGGCATAGCACTATGTGCTGTAGGTACACCTCTTACCATTGCTCCAGGTTTTTGCGGATACACATATTTTATTCCGTAAAAGATAAATTCTTGTATGGCTGAAGTAAGCAGTCTCTTTTTGTTACTTGCTATTAAGCCAGCCATTACGCTTCTGTTCAATGACTCACTAACTTCACTCTGACTGATGTAAAGTTCATTAGCAAGATCCTTCATATACCATTGCTCTTTACCTTTTGCCAGAATTTTTAAAAGGATGAGTATGTCGTGGGGGCGCATTCCGCTATGTCTTTTCATTGTTTTCGATTTGTGATTCGCGATTCGCGATATGCAAATCTAATAAAATTTAATTAATTAGTAATAGTCGGGAGAGGGGAGTGGGAAATCGAAATCGAAATTGAAGATGAAGATGAAGATGAAGATGAAGATGAAGATGAAGATGAAGATGAAGATGAAGATGAAAATGGTGGTGAGAGGTCCATCCGTCGCTAAAGCTACGGTAGGTTAGGAGAGATTTAGACTTGGGGAAATTAGCTTTTGTTTGTCGGGTTATGGCCTGACAAATTTGAGAGCTAAGTAAGGTTATAACCTGACGAAATGTGATGAAATCCTCAAATCCTTAAATCCTTAATTAGGGTTTCGTGGGATTTGTGTAGGTGTTGTGGGCCTCTCGGTGGATTAAATTTGCTTCTACAAACTTTGTGATATAGCCTTCGGCAGTTTTATGAGGGATGTTGCAGGTGTGTGCTATATCTAAATAATCTTGTCTAGAGAATTGTTTGGGTAGGTTTTCGAGGAAACGTTCTTTTCGGTTAAGTCGTTTTGGGGCCGAATGTTCTATTGGTAGATCGTTGAATACTTTGCTGCTATGCTTCACCAGTATAGAAACAATGGTTATTGCATTTTTGAAATCTTCGTCCTCACATAATTTTACACTGTTTACGTCGCCATCTTCCATAATACGAAAGGCGGTGAAGAGCATCATTAAACGGAAAGCGATTAATCCTAATCGTCTAATGGTTGCGATGTATTCTTCGGGTTGTAAGCTTATGTATTTGGTCTGAAGGGATTCAAAGAAAAGGTTGAACTGTTGTTGTTGGGATTCTGTTAGGTGTATTTCAATTTCAGCATTGTTTTTTAGGGTTTTATAGAATTCTAGAAATTCGGTTCCGAGTTGGGCATAATATTCATCAAGGCCGGTACTTTGATTGGATAGGAATACGTTTTTCCATTCGGGTTTAATGTTCATATAATAGAACATAAAGCGACTGAATAGGCCATTTTCGGCATTCGGTATTAAGGTTGCCACTTGCTTGGGAGTGCCTGATAGCACAGTGGATAAACAGGGTCTTTCGATATCTACATATTCTCTGTCTGTTCTTCTGTAATAGCTTATTGTTTCGTGATGGAAGGCTTTTCGGAAACCGTCGCTGTAGTTCCCATAATCACTTTTAAAAGCTTGGGCTAGGGTGTCGCCTTCGGTTTCGAAAATCAAGCCTCTGCCATCATTATCGGATATCAATTGATAGACTCCTGTAACGCTATTGTTAGCAGGGATGAATAGCATTCTTTCTGGAGGTCGATTTGGTTTTTCGAGACTTTCATCTTTTCCTTTATTCATATTGTATGCGGCCGTTTCTACCTGAAATTGTTGTTTTAAAACTTTGGCTTGTTCGCGCATTACTTTGTGTACTGGGTTAACGATGGCTTTTATCTGATTCAATCGTCCTTTGCCTGCGGAAGCGGGGGCGGTTACAAAAAGGTATAGGTTGCTGTAAACTTTTCGCTGATCGTACACGCCGAATAAATTAGGGAAACAGGCGCTAAAGGCGGTTAAAGCTCCCAATAGTAAAATGTCTTTTTCCTCGGGGCTTGTGGAAGGTTTTACAACTTGTTGTAAAAACTCCGGCAATGTGTTGTAAACACTTTCGGGGAAAGTGGGCATTGTTTCTGGTTCCTTGGGATTGGAATTTTTCTGGATTCTTATTTCCGACTTTTTAGGTTTTACTCCTGCTTGATGGGCGTGATGATAGAAGGTGGCGATTGTAATTCCGTGTCCTTTCGCGTTTAGGCATTTGTCAAATTGTTCGTCGCATTCTTTGGAGTCGTATCCTACATAGTTTTTACTTATTCGGTGGAAATAATCTCTTCCTGATTCCCCGTATTCATCCGATAGGGCGAAGCCTAGATCGCGCCACGTGGCGTAATTGCCAGTGATGTCTATGCCTGCTTGCTCGATTGCGGTAATAAACGATTCTATGTCATTATTAGCAACAGCAACAACCGTAGTTGTTGCGTTGCTAACTTTGGGTTTTGGTTGCTCCTTTGGAGCGTCTAACCAATCCTTGGGATTAAAATGTTTTGTCATAATGCTCTGTGTCTTTTATGAAGAAAGGCCAGGGGATCGTGAGGTATGAAACAGGCTCTAGATTTGTCTTTCCCTGATTGGTCTACTTCAATGTTGTACGTTTTCTTTATGTAGTTGGCTACTGCTGTGAAATACTCGCTATGCGATATTTCAGAAATATCAATTCTGATAATCCACTTTATGCCATTGCCAGATGGGGAGGTGAACAGCAATTCGGTTTCGAAATATTCGTCATTCAAAAGCTGTTCTTTTAGCTCTTGCAAATTTTCTAAGTGATCGAAGTCGATGGTTAAAAGATTGGAATGTTCTTTTAGATCCTTGTCGTTACGTTTTTCAAATACACCAGAAAATGTGACGTAATCAAAACGATTCGCCTTGAATTTACTTGCTTCTTTTGCATCGGAAATGGCTCTTAAATCTTCTGTTATTTTTTTATATTTATCAGTTGTGATTAAATCAAATACTTGGTGTAACCTCAAAGTTTCTGAAGGAAACACATTGCGAACTGGGGCTTTGAAAAAGCTACAGTGTGCATACCAGGTATCGTCTGGACCATTCAACCATTCCAATTCATCTATTACCTTCACTTTTAAATTTAGATGCAGCTCTTGGTTTATCTTCTGTAATAAATCGGCTTCATCGGTCAATTTAAAATGGTACTGAGCAAAATCGAATACATCGCCTTCAAAGGTTTCTAATTCAATATCTCTGTGAGTTGCAATTACTCCATCAATATGAATGCGCAATGTTTCTTTGCCGCCATTAAATGGGTTCCGTGTTACCCCACAGTCCCTTCCTTTTACGGAAAGGACTGTTGTTTCAGGATAATACTGTCTCAACACATAGGCGTAAATCTTTAGGCCGTAATGTGTTTTATCTAGTATTGCTTGCCTACTTATTTCCATCTTGTTTGAAATTATGATTGTAGTAGTTTTCTTGAAGCAATTGCTCGATATCGGAAACCTTGTAATAAAATTTACCTCTAATCTTACTGTAGGGTAAGGTTCCGTTTGATCTAAGTGTTTGCAGGGTTCTCAGGCTAATGTGAAGTAGCTGCAACACTTCTTGATTGTCCAACCAGGAATCATTTATGACAACAGCTCTGGATTGTCTTAGGAGTTGGACCATCATCTTTATCTCCTTGATTTGTTGTGAGAGCGCAAGGAGCATTGGGATTAGATCTGTCATAGCTTTACCCTTCCTTTTTTGATTAGGTAATCGGCAGCTTGCTGTTCGATCTCTTCCTGGGTGGTATTGCGATTTCGCATTAACCACTGGTCTAGCTCCTCTCGATTGAAATAGAGCTTTTTTCCGTTCGGCTTGTAGTGTGGAATTGATCCGGTACTTGTGAGTTTGTACAAGTGGGATTGGGATAGTTCCAGGTACTTACAGGCTTCATTTAGGTTTAGCACATTCTTTAGGATAATGTTCCTGTCTAATACGTGCTTTTCGATGATTTTGAGACGTTCTAATATTTCGTCCATAACTATTTATATTTAAATTATAGAAATGGACATTTGGCCAAATGTCATTCTTGGGTTTCAAGAACAGGACAAAGGTTTAAAATGTTGGATTTTAAAAAGTGGAGATTTTTAGATAGGATAAAGACAACATTGAGATTTCTCAGTGTTCTCAATGTTTTTTATTGCATTTACTTGAAAATATTATCAATGGTTTCCTTTTCTTTAAATATATACTGCTTGCTTGAAGATAAATTTTGGGCAGTTAATTGAAAATCATTTTTTGTATAAAACTTATTTGACCTTTCAATTTCTGATAATTTTAAATTTGCAAATTGAGGTTTAAGTTTATCGAAGAGGTATCTAATAGCTGTTGTATTTGCCTCAAAATAAATATTGAAATCTAAGGCTGTAAAATCATCAGTTGTTAGAATTTGTAATAATTGCTTAGTAGAGGTCCTGTTTTCTAATAGATCTATTTTTAGTTGAAGCTTTTCCAGTATTTTAAAAAGATCAGATTCATCTTTTCCTCTAAAACCAAATGAGGTTTTTGGTTTGCGGTTATTTTTTGAAGTGTCTTTTACCGAGACTTTCCTTGGGGAATCAATCTTTTGTATTAGTTCTTTATTGAATTTGACATCATTGAAATACTTTTCGGCTATTTCAGGAATTGTATAAAGGGTTGAATTTGAAAACTGTCCATACTGCTCTTGCAATTCGGCATATAATCGGATGATCGATACTTTTAGATAATTAATGATATAGTAGGTGTCATCATTTAAATCTTCCGGTATTTCTCTTTGGGCAATGTACTTAGATATGTCCTTTGCGTGCTTATCAAGTTTATTATGAAGGATGGCGTAACAGAACTTGTTTTCAGGGATTGTGGCATTCTCGGGAAAGTGACGGGCGAAATCGGCCAAAGTGCTCTCAGATTCATTTAAAATCAGTTTTTGGTAATATTCTTTTTTACTGTTTAATGGTTTTTTATAATTCACCTTAAAAACTGCATTGGATGCTGTTGGTTCTAATTTCAATTTGAATAACAAAGCTTGAAATTCCCTTTCGATTCTATTATCGCGGTGTAAGCCGTTGGTAATGGAAATTACACTTGAAAATATATTCTTTCTCATTCTAGATCCAATTGTATTTTGTTAGCGGCTTCCTTTTTCTTTGCATCTATGACTTTGGCATAAATCTGAGTGGTTTTCAGTTCTCTATGGCCCAGAAGCTTTGATACTGTGTAAATATCTGTTCCTGCTGTGAGCTGTAAAGTTGCATAAGTGTGTCTGGCGCAATGAAAGGTAATGGTTTTTGAAATACCGGCTTTCATCATCCACTGTTGCAGTTTAAGATTATGCCAGGCTGAATATTTTAATCCTTTGAATACTCTTTCATCCTTGTCCTGACGTTCCCCAAGCAAGCCGAAGGCTTGATCTGATATTGGAAGTGTTTCGGCTCCTTTTGTTTTCTTTTGTCTGAATCGGATATAATAACCCATATCATTTGAATGTTGGACTTCTGACCAGAGCAGCTTATTTATATCGGACCATCTTAACCCGGTTAGACAGGAAAATATGAAGGCTGTTTTGAGTTGGGGTATTTCGCATTCTTCTTTGACGGCGGCTTGAAGTTCTTCTAGGGTTAGAAACTCGCGTTGAGGTTCGCCTTGTTTGAAATGCGGTACTCCGTTCGCAGGATTAGATTTTAAAATACCATCTGCAACTGCCTGCTTTAAAGCTGCTGTGAATTTTCCGAAATAAGAGTATTTGGAGTTTTGGGATAATTGTTTTGATGCTTGTCCAATGGCTTTTGTGTCTAGGTAATCTTTAAAGCCTGCTACAAAACTTTTGTCGATATCTTGGAAACTGACATCGGTAGGGCGGTAGTTGTTAAGGTGCTTGAGCATACTATTCCAATTCCCATAGTTTCCGGAGCTTGTGTTTTTTCTTTCGGCTAAGGCAGTGACATAATTTGTGAAGCTTCCTTTCAATTTCTCTATATCATTAAATCCGTAATGATTTTGTTGGATTTCTAATTGACGCTTTGCCCAAATAGATTGAGCTAATTCCCGAGTTTTCTTGTTGAGGTTTCTTTCTGCCTTTGTCTTGGGATCTATAATCAGATGTAAACCGAGAGACTCGGTTTTGCGCTTTCCTTTGGTATAATAATCTAAATAGAAACTGATTTTCCCGTTTTTCTTGCGTTCTCTTAAAGTTACTTTCATAATGCTATTGATTAAAAAGGTTTTCTATTTGATGGCGCGCAAGAATGTGCTTTCGCCCAAATGGGACAGCTTTAAGCTGGCCTCGTTTGATCATTCTCTGGATGGTCCATCTACTTACTCCAATAAGTTTGGAAGCATCTGTGATGCTTAGGAAGTCTTTATTTGCTAATGTATCTGTAGGAGAGAATTCGGGTTTCGGATTGGCTTGTTGCCTGGTGGTCTCCTGAAGAGTACCTTTTACTTTTTCTTCTCGTTTTATCTGCTTGTAATGTCTGCTATTGCATTTATGGGAGCAGTAACGTGTTGTTGTAGTTCTTGCAGTGAAGAGATTACCACAGTACTGGCAGTTTTTTGGTATGTGAAGATTTGTACTCATAAGATGGTGCATTATGGAGCGACTTGGAGCTTCGTGGGGCAATATGGGGCATCCTTTCGCTTTGTTTCCTATGGTGAGGAATTGGGCAACAAATTCCTATGTCAGGCAACAAATACACAACAAATATATGTAAAAATAGGCAATAAGACAACAAAAAAGAGCAACGAAGCTGCTCTTAATGTGTTGATTAACAAGGAATAGCTAAGGAAGTGAAGGTAGGTTACTTCCCGATGCAAAAATTAGCGAAAATATTGCCTAACAAATCATCATTTGTAATCTCTCCGGTAATCTCTCCAAAGTGATACAATGCCTGCCTAATATCTATTGCCAACAAATCGCCTGAGAGTCCGGCATCAATACCTTCCTGTACTTTAATGATTTCTTCCAAGGCTTTTAAAAGCGCATCGTAATGGCGGCTGTTGGTAACTATGGTTTCGTTGTTGCGAAGCGCACCGGTGTTTACAAAAATTTATGTTGCAGATCCTCCACGCCTTGTCCGGTTTTCGCAGATAACATTTGAAGATTGCTGATTGCAGATTGTAGATTTTTGATTCCTTCTTCTGAAAGCTTGTCAACTTTGTTTGCGACAATCACAAGGTTTTTTAAAGGATATTTATTCTTAATAGTTTCAATCTCAACCTGAAACTTCGAAGCCTGTCCCGAAACTTCGGGATGAAACTTTTCAGCATCAAACAAATAAACAACAACTTGAGCCTGCTCAATTTTCTGAAACGTTTTTTGAATTCCCAAGCCTTCAATAATATCAGTAGTTTCACGAATTCCAGCAGTATCAATAAAACGGAAGCTGATGCCGCCAATGGTTATTTCGTCTTCAATAGTGTCTCGAGTGGTTCCTGCAATTTCCGAAACAATGGCGCGGTCTTCATTCAGCAAAACGTTCAAAAGTGTAGATTTACCAACATTGGGTTCGCCCACAATAGCAACGGGAATCCCGTTTTTCAAAACATTTCCCGTGGCGAAGGAATCTATCAAGCGCTTTAGAACATGAGTTATTTTTGAGATAAGTTTTTGAAATTCTTCACGGTTTGCAAATTCCACATCTTCTTCGGCAAAGTCGAGTTCCAATTCTATCAACGAAGCAAAGTTCAAAAGTTCTTCGCGCAGCTTTTTTATTTCCGAAGAAAAGCCGCCGCGCATCTGCTGGATAGCGAGCTGGTGCGAAGCTGCCGAATCACTGGCAATCAAATCTGCCACAGCTTCGGCTTGGCTGAGGTCCATCTTTCCATTTAAAAATGCCCTTAAAGTAAACTCTCCCGCTCGTGCCATTCTGCAACCTTTCCGAAGACATAATTGTATAATTTCCTGTTGAATATAATTGCTGCCGTGGCAGGAAATTTCTACCATATCTTCGCCCGTGTAACTGTTTGGGTTTTTGAAAATGGTTGCGAGGACTTCATCTATCACTCGTTCGCCATCTTTTATATGTCCCAAATGAACGGTATGGGTTTTTTGTTTCGGTAGTTCTTTTCCAGAAATGGAAGTGAATACTGAAGAAGCAATAGCAATAGCCTCTAGCCCAGAAAGTCTAATAACAGCAATCGCGCCGGCGCCCGAGGGCGTTGCCAATGCAACTATGGTATCTGTGTGTGTCATTGGAGGCAAAAGTACTAATTATTGTTGTTTGGAAGAGTAGAAGAGGATTGGTTTTCAATAAAAATGAGTAGGCCAGTTATTTATATTAAATCTATATTAATAAGTATGACAATTGTCATATAAATCAGTAATGATATTTAAGAAATTTACATTTAATCCAAAAATCATTAATTGTAAAATTCAAATAATCATGAAAACACACAAAAAACTTTATTTATTTATTTTAGGTCTTTTATTTATGGGGCTCCAAAGTTGTACCCATGATGATCGCGATACATTTGTGCCAATACCTGCAGATGAAAACCAAATAGCATACGATGCTGCAGATATGATAAATGGCAGCAGATTGTATAATGATTTTACAAAATCTGAAACTGGTTTTGTAACGCCCAATGATCCTTCAGTAGTACTTGAAAACATTACAGAATACAAAGATTTTTACAGATGTAAACAATGTCATGCTTGGGATCAAAAAGCAAGATTTGCATCATACATTAACAGAGCTCCAAATACCACAAGACCTGATGTGTCTTCTGTTCAACTCACTAATTTGAAATATGCAGACATAAGTATTTTGTTTGAAAGGATTAAAAATACAGGAGGAGCAGCTGTAGATCCTGCAAGAACTGCAGATGGAACAAACCCTGCATTAGGTGGTAATAATCACCCTGATTATGGAACAATTCTTTCTGATGCATTAATTTGGGATTTAGTTAAATTTTTGAAAGAAGGAGCACTTGATACAGATGAATTATATGCTATAAATACAGAAGGAACCTATCCAACAGGTTCAAGAACGTTTACCGATTTAGGAAGAAATGGTAATGCCACCTCAGGTCATGCTTTCTTTGCAGCTAAATGTGCAAGTTGCCATGGTGCAGATGGAACTACAATTGATATAGGAGGCAAAACCTTAGGAAATTTTACCCGATCTAATCCACACGAAGTACAACACAAAGTAGTTTCAGGTCAATTAGGTTCCCCAATGGGATCTACGCCCACCACTCTTGAAGAAATGAAAAATCTTTATAAAGCACTTAGCGATCAAACAGCCTATCCTGACTAAATCGAGCAATTTTCAAATTAATCTAATTTAGAATACTGTAAACACATTAAAAAGTTTCACAAAATTCTAAATTAGATTTTATAAGAAACCAAATAGAAACTAAAAAACAATAAAATGAAAAAAATATTTCAATTTTTGCTTATGATAGGGATGAGTATGATGACATTTTCATGCTATTATGATGAATTAGAAGATCAAACAGAACTTCCGTTGCCTCAAAATATATCTTTTCAAGATCAGGTGCAACCAGTATTTAATCAAAACTGTGTTAATTGTCATAACGGAAATCAAAATCCCGATTTGCGCTCAGGTAGCTCATTTACGGCGTTGCTAGGTGGGGGTTTTGTAATTCCAACTGATTCTGAAAACAGTATTTTATACAAAAGTCTAATAGGTCAAGGAGCACCCCCAATGCCGCCAAGTGGAGGCATAAGCCAAACAAAAATAAATGTTGTAAAACAGTGGATTGACGAAGGTGCGCTTAATAACTAATCTCAAAAATATACAAATGAAAAGATATAAAATAATTCTCGCAGTGGCATTTATTTTCCCTCTTATGATTTTTTCTCAGGAGGATGCAGAAGTTACTGAAGAACCGGAAGTAAAGCTAGAAAGAGCAGCTTTTGAAAGTACAGCACTTATTGAAAGTCAAACCAATGTTCTTAACACAAAAGGAACATTAGAAATGACTATGAATCACCGTTTTGATTTAGTAGATACTGAAAATTCACTTATTGGAATTTATGGAGCTGCAAATATACGTATCGCTTTAAGTTATGCTATTCTCGATAGAATAACCGTTGGATTTGGAACCACCAAAGATAACCGATTACAAGATTTTAATCTTAAAGGAGCTATTTTAAGACAAACCCAAGGTAATGAAATGCCAATAAGCGTTAGTTACTATGGAAATTTTACTATTGATGCCAGAAAGAAAAATCAAGGTTATTTTTATAATACAGAAGACAGATATTCCTTTTTCAACCAATTAATTATTTCAAAACGCTTCAGTAGAAATATATCCTTTATGGTTGCTCCTAGTTACTCTCACTATAATGTTGTAGAAAAAACTATGAAAAATGATATGTTCGCTATAGCCGTTGGTGGTCGCGCAAAAATTAGTCCGCAAACGTCTATCATAGCCGAATATAACCAACCAATAACCACCTTTGATGTTGGAACCCCTGAACCTGGCGTTAGTTTAGGAGTAGAGTTTTCAACAGGATCCCATGCTTTTCAAGTTTTTGTAACCAATTATAAAGGAATAGTCGCACAAAAAAATAATATGTTTAATCAAAATAATTTTTTTGACGGCGATTTTATGCTTGGGTTTAACATAACCAGACTATGGCACTTATAAAAAGCTATATGAAAAATTCATCTAAAAAAACAAATAGTCAAATTAGTAGAAGAGGATTTTTACCGATGCTAGTTGGAGGGTTAGTTCTTCCTATTCTCGGTTATGGGAAACCATCGCCTGAGGCACTGGGTGAAGATAGCGATACATACCAAACCATGCTTAAAGCTGACGGAACAACGGTAAGAATTAAAAAAAGTGTGTTGGGAAAGGCAAAAGTAATTGAAAAAAATATTTCCAATAAGTCCTTTTTGGTGTGGTTGAATAAAGATAGATAGAGTATTATGCAAGAAAATAATAAGAAATCCAGACGCAAATTTTTTGAAATAGGGATTAAGTTTGGGTTGTTGGCATCTATTGGTACAGTTGCCGTAGCAAAAGCTTTTGAGGACGAAGAGAATTCAGGAATGGTGGAACTTATGTCTACCGATGGGCACATTATGCAAGTGCCAGCCTCTGAAGTTCATGACATGGTGCATATTAAGCAAGATGGTTATGATCCCAGAGTTGGATTTCCAGATAAAAAGTTTGTAATGGTGGTGGATTTGGCTAAGTGTAAAAACGCACTTAAATGTCAAGAATCTTGCAATAAAAATCACTACATCACAGGAGAGAATGCATGGCTAAAGGTTTATAAAATGCAGGAGTCTGAAAAAACAGCACCTTATTTTATGCCAACCCTATGCCAGCACTGTGATAAACCACCATGTGTTAAAGTTTGTCCTGTTGACGCCACCTTTAAACGACAAGATGGTATTGTTTTGATAGATAATGAGCGTTGTATTGGTTGCCGGTTTTGTATGGCAGCTTGCCCTTACTCTACCAGAGTTTTCAATTGGAATGAACCCGACCAACCAGAAGCTGCTCATTCAGGCACTTATACTCCAGACCATACCGGTAAACCAAGCGTAAAAGGTACCGTAGATAAATGCGATTTTTGTCCGCATAAAATTGATATGGGTGAACTTCCTCACTGTGTTACTGCTTGTCCGAATGATGTTTATTCTTTTGGGGACATTTATGAAGATGCCGTTACAAATGGAAGTGGACAAACCTTTAAACTAAGCGCACTTTTAAAAGAAAGATCAGGTCACCGATTGTTAGAGGGATTAGGTACCGAACCTAGTGTTTATTACTTACCTCCAACAGAAAGACTCGTGGAATTTGAAGAAGGTATGGAAAACTACACAGAATTTCAATCTGTCAAAAAAACTGAGGAATAATGACACAATATGATAAATTAATAAAAGACCTCGCTCCCCAAAAATTTGGATTGCGAGGAAAAATTTGGATAGGCTTTTTATTAGTAGTTATTCTAGCAGCGTTATACGCATATTACCAACAATTAAATAAGGGTTTAATCATTACAGGCATGCGTGATTATGCATTGTGGGGAGTTTATATTTCAAACTTTGTGTTTTTTGTGGCCATTAGTTTAGTAGGATCTTTAGTTACTGCTATTTTAAGACTATCTGGAGTTAAATGGAGTACTCCTTTAACCAGAATATCTGAAGTAATTGCAGTAGCGGCAATTATAATGGCAGGATTAACCATTATTATAGATATGGGTCGTCCTGACAGAATTTATTATATATTTTTGCACGGCAGATTACAATCGCCTATTATTTGGGATGTATTGGTAATTACCACTTATTTGTTGATTAGTATTTTGCTTTTGTATTATCCTCTCTTGCCAGATTTTGCAATTCTAAAAAAACACTTCCACAACAAACCGAAACTGAGTAAATGGTACGGTAAACTTTCCTTAAAATGGTCGGGTACAAAAAAACAAACCCGCATTTATAATTCTTCTATAAAAACACTTTCAGTGCTTATTATTCCGGTAGCATTCGGAATACATACGGTAACGGCTTGGTTATTTGCAACCACCTATAGACCTGGTTGGGACAGTACCAATTTTGGGCCCTACTTTATTGCTGGAGCATTTGTTGCTGGCGCAGGCGCAGTAGTGGTAATTATGTTTGTTTTAAGGAAAATATATCACCTAGAAAATTATATAACCGATTTACACTTTGATAAAATGGGTAAATTACTGGTCATGTTATGTTTGGTTTATTTGTATTTCAATGTAAATGAATACCTAATTCCTGCATATAAAAGTACAAACGAAGAATCAGCTCATTTAGTTGAACTATTTTTTGGTAGTTATGCACCATTGTTTTGGACCGTAATCATAGGAGGACTTATAGTGCCTGTTATAGCTCTTGTTTTTCCAAAAGGAAGAAAACCAGTGCCGCTTTTTATAATCGCATTGTTGGTAGTACTTGGCGCCTGGTGGAAACGGTATATTATTGTAACTCCAACCTTGCTTCATCCATTTTTGCCCATTCAAGGGGTTCCAGAAAGTTGGAGACATTATTTCCCTACCGCTTTTGAGTGGACGATAACTTTTGGCACCTTAGCTTCAGCATTACTTATCATGACGTTGTTGTTTCGCTATTTGCCAATTATTCCAATACACGAAACTGCGGAAGAAAGAGGAATTTTAGAACACGATAAAACGGAAACATTATGATGAAGTCAGTTATTTTTCGAAGCAAATTAGCTACGTTGCTTTTTATGGCATTATTTGCCTTTATTGGAAGTAATGCATACAGTCAGGACGAAAAAATCGGCGCTAGACTAACCTTAGAATATGTTAAAGTCGTCAATGAAAATTCATTTTTAAAATTAGCAGCTATTTTTAAAGGAGAAGATGGTTATGAACCTTGTCAGAATTTAAACTTTACTATTTATAAAGTTGAAGTTGACGAAGATGATGAGGAGCTTAATGCCGAAGTAAAAATAGGCGAGGCAATGACAAACTTTGATGGAAAAGCAAAGTTTATTATTCCGGCAGAATTTATTACAACAACCAATGATTTTATTGTTAGAATTGAAGACAGTGAAATTTATGAAGACGATGAGGAAACCATAACTGTAACAAATGCCAATATGGAAGCAGCTATTGTTGAAATAGATAGTGTGTATCATATTCAAGCACGGCTATTTACTATGGATGATGAGCCCATTGCTGAGCAAGATGTTAAAGTAGGTCTTAAACGACTATTTGGCAGTCTAACTGTTGGAGAAGAAGATAGTTACACTACCGATGAAGATGGATCTATTCTTGTGCCCATTCAAGAAGGATTTACCGGAAAAGACGGAAGGTTAACTTTTGAAATAGTTCTTAAAGAAAGTGATGACTTTGGCACGATTATCGCCTTTATTAACTCAGATATTGGTGTTCCTATAAAGGATGAATCCACATTCAATCAAAGAACGATGTGGTCACCGCCTACAAAGACTCCTTTATTTTTGTGGATAGTACCAAACATTATGTTAGTAGGAATTTGGTCCATCCTTTTGTTTTTAGTTATTAACTTATTTAAAATTTATAAATCTAAAATTTATAAATCTAAAATTTAATTATTATGAAAACCGTGAAATATTTTATGATTATAGGAATCATTGCAATTGGTGCACTTTCTTTTACCTTGGCCATTCAAGATGAATGGGTTGTACCAGCAAAATACAAAACTATGAAAAACCCTACCGATGCAAAAGATAGTGAAAATATGGCTATTGGAAAATCCTTATATGCCAAACAATGCAGCTCTTGCCACGGTAAAAAAGGGTGGGGTGATGGTTCCAAAGCAAAAGAAATGAAAGGTGATTTAGGCGATTTTTCATCAAATACTACACAAAAAGCTACAGACGGCGAATTATACTATAAAATAACTACTGGAAGAAATGACATGCCAGCCTTCGATAAAAAAATCGCATCAGAAGATGACCGTTGGCTAGTAGTCAACTACATGAGAACCCTTGCAAAATAAAAATTGCAAGTATTCTATAAAATAAATCGAACTAAAGTGAACTGATTAGTTATTTTATAACATTAGGTTTTTATAAAAAATTTGAATTAGTTAGAATGAAAAAGGTGGGCTAAAATTATTTTTAGCCCACCTTTTTCATTATTTTATTTCTTTGTTAATTATTCAGCATCACTGGCATCACAAGCATTGTTACGGTTTCTCCTTCGTCCAAACCATCAACAGGAGTAAGGATTCCTGCGCGGTTGGGAAGGCTCATTTCCAAAGAAACTTCATCGCTTGTTAGGTTGTTCAGCATTTCGGTAAGGAAACGGCTATTGAAACCAATCTGCATATCATCGCCATGGTAAGCACAGGTTAAACGCTCCTCGGCCTTGTTGCTGTAATCAATATCTTCCGCAGAAATATTCAGTTCTGCACCCGCAATTTTCAATCGGATTTGATGTGTTGTTTTGCTGGAGAAAATTGAAACCCTTCGCACAGAATTTAAAAATTGGTTTCTGTCAATAACCAATTTGTTTGGGTTTTCCTTCGGAATTACGGCTTCGTAGTTTGGATATTTCCCATCAATTAATCGACAGACCATTTCCGTATTTTCAAAAATGAACTTGGCGTTGCTTTCGTTGTATTCAATAATAACATCGTCTTCACTTCCGGCAAGGATGCTTTTTAGAAGGTTCAGCGGTTTTTTTGGCATAATGAATTCCGCAGTTTGCGAAGCACTGATATCATCTCGGGTATATTTCACAAGCTTGTGTGCATCGGTAGCAACAAAAACAAGATTTTCTGTTGAAAACTGAAAGAACACGCCGCTCATCACGGGCCTTAAATCATCATTCCCCGAAGCGAAAATAGTTTTACTGATAGCTGTTGCAAGCACATCGCCCTGTACAACGGTGGAGGAAGGATCCTTTAATTCCACTGCGTTCGGAAACTCTTCGCCGCTGGCGTAGGCTAAAGCATACTTACCGTGGTTGGAACTGATTTCAACTGTATTGTTGTCTTCAACGGTAAACGTCAACGGCTGCTCTGGAAAAGTTTTTAGCGTTTCCAGCAAAAGCCTAGCGGGAATGCAGACCATCCCTTTTTCGGTGCTTTCCACTTCCAGTTTTGACGAGATAGTGGTTTCAAGATCGGAAGCTGAAACGGTGAGGGATTTTTTGTCTAAGCTGAAAAGAAAATTATCTAAAATGGGCAAACTATTGTTATTGTTGATAATACCGCCCAAAACTTGCAGTTGTTTTAATAAATACGAACTCGATACGATGAATTTCATTGAATATTTATTTTTTTGATCTGAATAATGATAAATGCCTTGTTTTTAGCATACCTACAAATATATTTCAATTGATGTGTTTGCTAAAACAAACTTATCAACATTCAACGGGTGTATTTGCGTTTGCGATAGAAGGTAAAAGCAATTCCGAAAAGAACCAATAACCCCAACGGTAGCAATAGGTTAAGTGCTTGCCACTTGCTGCGTTGTTCCGCAATTTTTTGTGGATCTAAAAATGGGACTGCAATTTGTCGTGTTCTAATGTTTATAAGTCCGCTGTCGTCAAGCAGGTAATTGACCGTGTTTAGCAAAAATTCCTTGTTTCCATAGAAAGAATTGGTCATTTTATCGAAGCCCAATTCCAATGGACGATTCCCCTGCATTTGGTTTTTTATTACGTCGCCATCGCTTATAACCATCATTTTTGAAGGTTTTCCGTCGTCGATGTTTTTCAATTCACCTTCAAGTTTTAAAGGTTTCACTCGGTTTTTGTATACCGACGTAAATTTCCCTTCCAGCAAAACCGCGAGCGGCACTTCGCCAGCGTTGTATTCATTTGGGTCAGGGCCTTCATTAACTACTTGCAGGTTTTTAGGAATTTCAACATCAAAGTCAATAGGGGCGGGAAGTCCCACAATTTTAGTGAGGGGCGAGGTGGAAAGCAGAACGGTTTTTTTGATGTTGTTCGGAAGTGTATCGATTGCGCTTGCATAATCAAACTTTACAGCTTCTATATTTGAAACAATAGGGTGATTGTTCGCGCTGCTGCTCAACGGACTAAAAAACCACGGATAGCGGTTGTACTGGGCTTCGCGCTCATCGCCGTTGGCCAAAACGATGGGTGCGGAATACACATCCTTCACCAAATTTGGATTGATGCGGATGCCGTATTTAAAGAAGAAATCGTTCAAATTCAAATCCTTTCCAAAGGCAAAGGTTTTTCCGGTAATCGAATCAGTTTGCATTTGTGTGGCATCAAGCAGCCAAAGCGACTTTCCGCCGTTCATAATATATTGGTCCAGCACATATTTTTCAGCATCACTGAAAGCTTCAGTAGGGTGGGCAGCTACAATCAAATCAAAGCTTTCAAGTGCTTTCAAAGTTTTTTCAGGGTTTACGGAAACAGAATCCAATGTGAATGGAGCAATAAAATAATAATCCTTTAATGTTGAAAAGAAATCGGCAATGTAGCGGTCGTCATATTCGCCGTTACCTTTTAAAACCGCAACTTTTTTAGATTTTTCTGTGGACAGCTTTTTAAAGCCATCTGCAAATGCGTATTGCAGGTTTTGGAGCGAACTGTTCACTCTTTCTTCGGAAGTGGCACCGAGCTGGTTTTTCAATAATGGGATTTTGACCGATTTGCCGTTGTGATGCGCCAAAGCCCACGGATAAACAAGTTCCGTGCTCTGTTTTCCACTTTCGGTAACGGAAACCTGTGCGGGCGTCAACCCAAATTTTTCAAATTGTGATTGAAAAGCTTCGTTGCCTTTTTCAGTTGGATTTATGAATTCAAATTTTATATTGTCATTGTATGCCGAAAATTCATCCAAAAGCTGTTCGGTTTCACTTTGAAGCCTTCTAAATTCGGGAGGGAAATTTCCTTTCAGAAAAACATCTACAATAAGTGGCGAATCTACTTTATCAATAATTTGTTTTGCTTCTTCGGAAAGGGTAAAACGCTTGTCTTGCGTTAGATCAAAACGTTTGTAGAAATAGTTTCCGAGGATATTCAGAAGTGCTAATCCAACAATTAGCAGCAAAAATGACTTGATATTTTTGTTTTTGTTTTTCAAATTATAATTCTGTACAGAAATCGTTGTAATAATCGGCAATCTTCTTTATATCTTGAGCAATATATTCTTTAGACTTTAATTTCTTCATTAACCCAGAACAATTCCCAAAATATTCTTTTCTTTTTTTCCTAAGAACCATTTTTAAGTCTTCAACGGAATCAGAGCCTTTCTTTTTTATATAATAATGTGAAATTTTTAAACTGTATGGGCCTCCAATACGAATGTTCTGCCCATTAAAAGAAGTACTGTAACTACCAGATTTGGGGGCATTTATATAATCTTCGTTCGCAAGCTGTCTCTCTGTTTTTTGGGTAGAAAAGGACTCAATATATTTTGCATAGGCAACTAATTCGCCTTCAGAAAGGACAATTAATAATTCAGGTTTTTTGTCAATAAAAATATATTCAAAAACTTCATATGGTTTTTCATTGAAGGAAATTCTTTTTACATCGAAACCATCAAATGTATCTGGTTCTTCATCAAGGTTTAGTCGGAACTCGATATTTAATTTTTGAGTAATATCTGCAAATCCTTCATATAAAGAGCCGTCTATAAATGTTATAGTTGCAAGTTTTGGCTGAGCCCATGACGACGTTGCGAATACCAGAAAAAATATAAAAATGAAACATCTTCTCATTTTCTTTTCAGCTTAAAAATGGTAAGCGCTATGAAAAACACGGTAACGCTCAAAAAGTAAATCAAATCCCGAGTGTCCAAAACCCCACGGGCCACACTGTCAAAATGCGCTTTCATTCCAAGTTCAGAAATATTGAAACTCGAAGAGGAAAATCCGTCAAATCCGTAATAAAGAGCAAAACAAAGAAAAACGGCAATAATAAAAGCGACGATTTGATTTTGTGAAAGTGTGGATGAAAATATGCCGATGGAAGTGTAGGCCAAAACCAAAAAAAGCAGTCCGATATACGAGCCAATGGTGCTGCCAACGTCCCAATTTCCTGGCGGATTGCCCAATTCCGAAATGGCGAAAACATATAATACCGTTGGTATTAATGCAATTAAAATCAAGATTACGGCACCGAAATATTTCCCCAAAACTATTTGTTTCAAGGAGATTGGTTTTGTGAACAACAGTTCCAAGGTGCCCATTTTCATTTCATCGCTAAAGGCGCGCATACACACGGCGGGAATTAAAAAAAGCAAAACCCAAGGTGCAAGTTCAAAAAAAGGGGAAAGGTCAGCAAAACCAGAATCGAGTATGTTGTAATTTCCGCTGAAAACCCAAAGAAACAAACCGTTTATCACCAAAAAAACGGCAATAACCAAATACCCAATGGTGCTGGAAAAGAAGGAATTTATTTCGCGTTTTATTATTGAGAACATTAGAATCTAATTAATTTAAACGGTAAAGTGTATCGACACTCCAAGCCTCAGCTTTTGCACTAAACATTGGTTTTGTAACGCTCCAGACTTCCTTAAAAAGCTTGCTCGTTCTATAGTTTTCCAAATCAGTTTCCTTATTCCAACGGCTGTAAGTGAAAAAGATTGTTTCGTCATTTTTGTCGCGATAAAGTTCCAAAAAGGTACATCCGGGGAAATTTCGGATTTTCTCTTTAACTACTTCGAAATTAGCCAGAAAAGTAGAAACCTTATCCTTTTCCAATTGCATTTTCACGATTCTTGTGAACATAATTTTTATTAAATTCCAAACATCAAATTTAAAAAACTTCTCCGCCATTGGGGGAGACCGGGAAGGGGGGCTAAACAAAAGTAACCATAATTGCATCCCTATAGTCCAAACCGAACAGGGAAGCTGCGCCGCCCACGGTTTTGGAACTGCTTTTGTAAATGGCCAATTCCAGATAGTTGGAGGAATTCCAAAGCGCCAGTCTTTTTCCGTCTTCCTCACGTTTTCCCGGGGCATTTTCAAAATTGATGGCGTCGCTGTAATGAGTGTGTATTTTGTTGAAATTTGCCGTTCTGGCATTTATTATGAATTCTCTGCCGCGACCCACTTCTTCAAACATTTTTTTGGTAATATTACTGATCACGTTTCCGTAATTGTCAATATAAATAACGCTGCCGCTGATTAGGCTTTCTTCGTTTTTTATTACTGGCCGAATGCCCGTCAGTTCTTTAATCTCCGTAATATTTTTACCGATGACGTCCAGCGTTCCGCCCCGCGCAATGTGGCTGGCTACTTTCACAAAAACATCCAAAACAGGGAAATTGCTGATCACGCGATCGTGAATGTTTATTTCTACAATTTTTTCGGGTTTTATTTCGGAAGTGAGCATTGAAATTATCCCATTATCCGCACAGACAAAATAATGCCCATCCATAAAAACCACAATGTGTTTATTTTCAGGGCTCAGTTCAGAATCCACCCCAATTATGTGAATACTTCCCTGCGGAAAACTCTTGTATGCATTTTGAATGATATAAGCCGCCTCCTGAAGATGGAAAGGCGAAATAGAGTGTGAGATATCAACAATTTTGGCATCCTCCATTTCTGTGTAAATAGCTCCTTTTACCGCCCCAACAAAGTGATCCTTCTCCCCAAAGTCAGTAGTAAGTGTGATTATGGCCATAAAAGGATTGTTGATATTTTCTTAAAAGAGTTACCACAAAAATAGGTTACTTTTGTTAGTGGCAAAACTATTTTTGATTATTAAAAAAAAATATTCAGCCCTGATAATTATCGTATTTAACTTATTATTGCTTAAATGATTTTGACAGTAAATTTTTCCAAAAATCTAACGTCTCACGTCTAAAACCTACCTGCCGGCAGGCAGGTCTAACGTCTAAAAAAAAGCCTTTTGAACGAACTTGTCATCGAACTTACTGATATTAGCCCGAGAGATTTCTTCGGACTTGAAAATGCCAATATAGACCTTCTAAAAAAATACTTTCCAAAACTGAAACTCGTTGCACGCGGTAATAAAATCAAAGCGTATGGCGATGAGGACGTGCTGGAGGAATTTGACCGTCGCATTTCCATGCTTTTGGAGCAATTCGTAAAATACAACAAGATTGACGAAAACGTGATTGAGCGTGTTCTTTTAAGTAGAAATAAAGAAGAATACGAAGCCCCCGTGGGCAGTGGCGAAACAATTGTTCACGGCGTAAACGGAAAACCTGTAAAAGCACAGACTGCCAATCAACGAAAGTTGGTTGCGCTTATGGGCAAAAACGATATGGTTTTCGCAGTTGGTCCTGCCGGGACTGGAAAAACGTATACAGGCGTCGCTCTTGCCGTTAAAGCGTTGAAAGATAAAGAGGTAAAAAGGATTATACTAACGCGTCCTGCCGTGGAAGCAGGCGAGAATCTGGGCTTTCTTCCTGGCGATTTAAAGGAAAAACTCGATCCTTATATGCAACCTTTATACGATGCGCTTCGCGATATGATTCCGGCGGAAAAGTTGGCGTCCTACATTGAAACGGGGATTATTCAGATTGCACCGCTGGCGTTTATGCGCGGGCGCACCTTGGACAATGCCTTTGTAATTTTGGACGAGGCACAAAACACGACCCACGCCCAAATGAAAATGTTTTTGACCCGTATGGGGAAAAACGCAAAGTTTATGATTACCGGCGATCCCGGACAGATAGATCTTCCGCGGCGCGTAATTTCTGGTTTGAAGGAAGCATTGCTTGTGTTGAAGGACGTGAAAGGAGTGGGAATGATTTATCTAGACGATAAAGACATCATCCGCCACCGATTGGTAAAAGAAGTAATCGCTGCTTATAAAAATATTGAAAATGTAGATTGAAAAAAGTTGGCAGTAGCAGTGGCAGTAAGCAGTTTAACAGATTCAAAATTCAAAATTCGAGATTAAAGATTCCAAATCCCGAATTTACTAATCCCTAATCCCTAATCCCTAATCCCTAATTTCTAATCCCTAATCCCTAATGAACAATACCATAATTTCCACAGACTTCAATTTCCCTGGTCAGAAAAGTGTTTACCACGGAAAAGTGCGCGAAGTATACACGTTGGAAAACAATATTTTACTAATGGTCGCCACCGATAGATTGAGCGCTTTTGATGTGGTGATGCCAAAAGGAATTCCGTATAAAGGTCAAATCCTGAACCAGATTGCCACCAAAATGATGCGCGATACTGAAGATTTGGTGCCCAATTGGTTGATTGCAACTCCCGATCCAAATGTTGCCATTGGCGAAGCCTGCGAACCTTTTAAGGTTGAAATGGTAATCCGCGGCTACATGAGCGGTCATGCAGCACGGGAATACAAAGCGGGAAAACGGATACTCTGCGGCATAGCTATGCCCGAAGGAATGAAGGAAAACGACAAATTTCCGCAACCGATAATAACGCCCGCTACCAAAGCCGAAATGGGCGATCACGATGAGGATATTTCACGGGAAAATATTTTAAAAAGAGGAATCGTTTCAGAAGTAGATTACCTTCAGTTGGAAGATTATACCCGAAAACTTTTTCGACGGGGAAGCGAAATTGCCGCCAAAAGAGGATTGATTTTGGTAGATACAAAATATGAATTCGGAAAAACTAAGGACGGAAAAGTCGTTCTTATTGATGAAATTCACACGCCAGATTCTTCGCGTTATTTTTATGCCGAAGGCTACGAAGCACGCCAAAAAAACAACGAACCACAAAAACAGCTTTCAAAGGAATTTGTGCGCCAATGGTTGATTCAGAACGGCTTCCAAGGGTTGGAAGGACAGAAAGTGCCGTTTATGAGCGATGCATATATTGAAACCGTTTCCGATAGATATATAGAACTTTACGAAAACATTACGGGCGAAAAATTTATAAAAGCCGATGTTTCAAACATTCACGCCCGCATCGAAAAAAATGTTTTGGAATATCTAAAGTGATTCAAGAAAATGTTTTGAATAGTAAGAATATAGAGCTATATCATACATTATTCCCGAATCCCGAACCTGCCTGCCGGGGGCAGGTTAACGAATTTCTCACTTCCTTTCCCTGAAGCCAAAACTATATATATACCCCAAACTCAGCTCGGTAAAATCGGCCTGCCCTAAGTTTGCATTGAGGTTTGCTCCTATGTAGATATTATTTTTTGGAGTTTTCTCCATTCCAATCAAATAATACTTTAGCCCCAATCGCGAGGAAATACGGTGCTTTATTTTGTATTTGGTCCCCAACTCTCCTAGTTGCCAATAATCGGGAATATTCCGCGGGGTGTCGTCCCAACCTTCGTTGATGCGCCATTCCATTTTATAGGCAGGTTTGTGAAAATTGAATCCCAACTGCAAGTCAATGCCCACATGGTTTAGGAATATTTCGCCGTGAAGACTCACACCCAAATTGGTGGAATAGTACCACGGATTACTTCTGAAATAATCAAACTCTCTTCCAGCTTGCACCAGAGATTCGTTTCCTTCAATATAATCGTAATAATGTTGATAAAACCGATAGTAAAACCCTATGCCCACTTTAAATGTATTGTTGTAAACACGGCCGTATTCCCCAGCTATTGTGTACACATTTTTTTTATCGTTAAAAGCCAATGCGAACGTATTTTGCCCCAGTCCGCCACGGAATGCAAAATAATTGTAAACCGTGTTTTTATAATGCGGAAGTGTTTCATTTGAAATATTTTCAGGACGGCTCAAAGGATTTTTTATATCTGCCGAAAGGCTCACCAAAAACGAATTATACCCTTGGTTCAGCAAGCGCATATGCCCGTTGGAATGGTGCGAATAGCCCATCCCTGCACGCCAATCCATGTTTTTTGTGGAAAGAAATTGGTAATAAAGATACAGCCGGAAAGACCAAGTAATATCGGTAGTCACCGCTCGGTTTTGGGGGTTGGTCTCGGGGTCAAACTTTTTTGTGAAATAGGAAGAGCCCATTCCGGTTAAGATACTCCATCGGTCATTTCCAAATGCTCTGAATTCGAGAAAAGGCATTGCCGTTAAACCCAAACCCAAACTATCTAAATTTCCAAAATCTGTTATTCCGACAGTAAAGCCAGTTTTTGGGCCTTTCAAACGTTGCGCCCATTGCTGCGGATTGTTTTTTTGGGAACGACCAAAGTTTAAAACAAATTGCTTTTGCAATTTTGTAACGGGGAAACCGTCATTGGCTTCCATCGTTTTTCCTAAAAGGATTTCAGGGGTAAAGATGAGTGCACTTTTTTTCCAATTAATTTCAGTTTGAGCGAAAGCCCAAAAAGATATAAATAGAAAAAAAAGGGTTAGTTGTTGCTTCATTTGGCACTGCAAGTAACAATTTCCCCGTTGATTTTAAAAATTTTAACCCTACATTAGATGAAATTTTAAAAACAATTTTTGGAAAAATTAGACATTTTTATTGCTGAAATGGCTTCTGCAGCTTGGGGTTTGCCATTGTTAATAATTCTGATTGGCGGCGGTTTGTATCTTCTTATACGGATTCAATTTTTACCGTTTCGATATTTGGGGCATGCTGTGGCCGTACTTCGCGGAAAGTATGACAATGAAAACGATGCCGGAGAAATAACCCATTTTCAAGCATTGACAACTGCACTTTCAGCAACCGTGGGAATGGGCAATATTGCCGGAGTGGCAGTAGCCATTGCCATTGGCGGTCCGGGAGCCGTTTTTTGGATGTGGGTAAGTGCCGTCATCGGGATGTCTACAAAATTTTTCACGGCAACTTTAGCAATTCTTTACCGAGGAAAAGACAGCGAAGGAAAAATCCAAGGAGGCCCAATGTATTTTATTACCGAAGGACTGGGAAAAAAGTGGATGCCACTGGCTGTTTTCTTCAGTATTGCAGGTTTGGTGGGCGCGCTGCCGGTTTTCAACGTAAACCAACTTACACAGGCCATAAACGATATACTTTTGAAACCCGCTGGATTGTATAGCGGTTTTAAAACAGATTTGATAATTGGTCTCGTCTTGGCAGCAATCACGGCGGTTGTTATTTTGGGCGGGTTGTCGCGCATCAGCAAAACAGCTTCCAAAATGGTTCCAGCAATGGTGCTGCTCTATTTTATTTTGGTGCTGATTATTTTAGTAATTCATATTGACGTAGTCCCGAAGTATCTGGGAATGATTTTCTCGGATGCTTTTTCAGCAAATTTCTATAAAGGCGATGCTTTTTTGGGCGGTGCCGTTGGCGGAATAATACTTTTGGGAATCCGTCGTGGCGCCTTTTCAAACGAAGCGGGAATAGGGACTGCCCCAATGGCCCACGGTGCGGCAAAAACCAACGAACCCATCCGCGAAGGTTTGGTAGCTATGCTTGGCCCTGCCATTGACACGCTGATTATTTGTACGTTAACCGCCATGGCAATTTTGGTGACCGGCGTTTGGCAAAGCAGTGATGCAAACGGTGTTAGTTTAACGGCTTCGGCTTTTGAGGAAAGTATCCCTTTTTATGGGAAATACGGATTGTTGGTTTGTATTGCGATTTTCAGCATTTCTTCCTTGTTTTCCTATTCTTATTACGGTAGCAAGTGCATGTCCTTTCTTTTTGGCGAAAAAAACAAAGGAATTTATAACTATTTCTACATTATAAGTATTCTCGTGGGTGCCACAACAACTCTTAGCATGATGATAAATTTGATTGATACCTTTTTTGCGTTAATGGCCATCCCCACGATGACGGCGACCATTATTTTGGCGCCGAAAGTTATAAAGGAAGCTAAAAAATATTTCGAAAAGTTAAAACAAGAATAATTTTGCCGAATATTTTTTCATCAATCAAAATAACTGAAAGTTTCCCCACCCTTTATATTGAGGAGTGTTTCATAAATAAGTTTGATAACGTTTTCAACATCATCGCGATGTACCATTTCCACGGTAGTGTGCATATAGCGCAATGGCAATGAAATAAGGGCGCTTGCCACCCCGCCGTTGCTGTAAGCAAAAGCATCGGTGTCCGTTCCCGTGGCACGGGAAAGAGCTGCACGTTGAAAGGGAATCATTTTCTTTTCAGCCGTATCCACAATCAAATCGCGCAATTTTTGCTGTACTGCTGGGGCGTAAGCAATTACGGGCCCGCAACCAATCTCTGCTAAACCTTGCTTCTTTTTGTCTATCATTGGGGTTGTGGTGTCGTGGGTTACGTCTGTAACAATCGCTATGTTGGGTTTAATGCGCTGTGCAATCATCTCAGCACCGCGGAGCCCAATTTCTTCCTGAACCGAATTGGTGATATAAAGCCCAAAAGGAAGCTTTTTTTTGTTTTCGTGAAGCAGTCTGGCAACTTCAGCAATCATAAATCCGCCCATTCTGTTGTCCAGTGCGCGACATACAAATTTATCTTCGTTCAAAATATGGAATTGGTCGGGGTAAGTAATCACACAACCTACGTGTATTCCCATTCGCTCCACTTCCTCTTTATCCTTAGCGCCAACGTCTATAAAAATGTTTTCGGGTTTCGGGGTTTCTTCCTTGGCTTTATCGCGCGTATGTATTGCCGGCCAACCGAAAACTCCTTTCAAGATGCCATTCTTGGTGTGAATATTTACAATTTTTGAAGGCGCAATTTGGTGATCGCTTCCGCCATTTCTAATTACGTAAAGCAATCCGCTATCGCATATATAGTTCACATACCACGAAATTTCATCGGCATGTCCTTCAATAACCACTCTAAATTTGGCATCGGGATTTATAACGCCCACGGCAGTTCCGTACGTATCCGTGAAAAATTCATCTACGTAGGGTTTTAGATATTTCATCCACAATTTTTGTCCGTCCCATTCATAGCCCGTGGGTGCTGCGTTGTTTAAGTATTCCTCTAAAAATTTTAACGATTTGGCATTTAATATTGAAGTAGTCATAGAGTTTTTTGTTCTGAAAAGATATAAGTTCGGTAAAATTAGCAATTTCTTATTAAGGCCAACAAGGCAATTTGCTTAATTTTGGAACGTTTTTGGTTAATATTGCTTTTTAATTAAATGTATTTGAATGAAAATCTGCATACCTATATATATATATGTAATCCTGCTCTGTGGATCAGCAACTTATGGCCAGGTGGATACGAGTTCTTTGGAAAAGCAAAAAGATTCCACTGAAATAATGTATTTTATTATTGAAGGTGATACCATTGCCCGTGAAATAATAAATCTCGATGAAGTATATCTTCTGAAAAAAGTAAAGTTTATGAGCGATGAAGATAGGCGCCGTTATTTAATACTTCGCCGAAAGACACGAAAAGTCTATCCCTACGCCAAGCTTGCCTCCGAAAGATTGATTACAATGACCGAAAGGCTTAAGACCATTGAAAAAAAGAGCGATAAAAAACTATATACCAAACGTGTGCAAAATTACGTTGAAGGCGAATTTTCTGATAAATTGAAGAAGCTCACCCATACCGAAGGTCAGATATTGGTAAAACTCATTCACAGACAAACGGGCCGCACTGCTTATGACCTTGTAAAAGAATTGCGTACTGGCTGGCGCGCCTTTTGGTATAATACCACTGCCAATCTTTTTGAAATTTCCCTTAAGGAGGAATACAGACCCTTTGAAGTGAAAGAAGATTATTTAATTGAGGATATACTCGAAAGATCCTTTCAGGAACATATTCTTGAGCGACAAGCGCCCGCATTCCCAATAGATTATCTCGATTTAAAAGCACATTGGAGCAAGAGATCTGTTAATAACTAAACGCTGATATGAGTTGCGCAGAAGTTTTAAACAAGGTATCTTTGTGGTTCGCTCTTTTTGTTTTTGAATGTGTTTTTTGATTCGCTGGACCTCTCTTTATTTTGGGTTGTTTAAGGTCCTTTCTGATTTTTTTTAACTTTCTAATCAGTTTCATAAACTTTTTTGTTTTGTAATTTGATAGTTTTCAGCCGCTTGAAGCTGGATAATAAAAACATTCAAAAAAAAATCAAATTTAGTTTGGTGTATTGAAAAAAGCCGTTGTATATTTGCACCCGCTTACAGGATGGGCACGGTCTTAAAAATGGTGAAAAGGAAGTAATAGCAACGGTTCAACTCCGTTCCACCAACAATTAATTCTTTATTTATAAAGATAAGTTCATTGAGATATTGAAATTGACAGCGTAGATCGCCGTTCGAAAGGACGGTGGTCAACAAAGAAACTAAACTAAGTGAGATTTTCTGGGATTTTTTTGAGGGAGTCGGGCTCTTTATGGAAGTATGGTCGCA
>JAENXC010000042.1 GCA_016649715.1 Flavobacteriaceae bacterium
TCCACAGCCTATTGGGCCGGTGAGCAAAATTCCTTTTTTTAGGTTTATTCCATGCCGGGTAGCATTCTTATGGTCGCCAATGGCATAAACCAGAAGCTTATAGATCAGGTCATAATCATGCTCTGAAATAGCAAAATGTTTTCCGAACAGGATTTTGCCCCGTTCTTCCATCCATTGCAGGCTGGTCGGAAAACTAAAGTTGAACACCCCACCTTTGTAATCCGCTATTTGCTCATAAGGGTTCAGAATAATCTTTGTTCGTGTTGACACTGAGTTTGCCGGTCCTGATTTGATTTGGTCCTCTTTCATTGTTTTCAAATTTTTTAGCGTTTATCATCCACTTTCTGGCGGCCGCCTGCCAGTCTACTATTTTCATTTTTCCACCCAACTTCCAGCCATTGGACTGGTAGTGGTTGTAAAATTTCTGCGATTCAGAGATTGAGTAGTTATTTTTTCTAAAGAAAATTTCGACTTCAAGAAAATTTGGCGGTTGAAAATTTTCTTCATCGATATTTTCAGAATTTTCTTTTGGGGGTTTATTTTCTGCTTTTTTCTTTTCATTCGAAAAATCAAAAATTTCCCCTCTCTCTTTATAGGGTTTATTTTTGTTTATAACGTTTATAAAGAGTGTATCACTTGCAGTATCACTTTTGATACCGGCTGTGATACCAGTAACCTCTCCGGTATCACTTGCGGTATTCCTTGCTGTATCACTTTCGATACCGCTGGAAGTACCGGTATCACCTGCTGTATCAGTTCCAGTATCATTTTCGATACCAGTGGAATTACCTGTATCTCTTGCTGTATCAGTTGCGGTATCACTTTCAGTACTGCAAGAAGTACTGGCAACTCTTCCGGTATTCCTTCCTGTATCACTTTCAATACTGCTGAAAGTACCAGTACCACTTGCTGTATCAGTTCCAGTATCATTTTCGATACCAGTGGAATTACCTGTATCTCTTCCTGTATAAGTTGCGGTATCAAATCTGATACAGGCAACCCGACTTCCTGAATGAAGATTAGAGGAAGGAGCGTATTTGATGTAACCCCACTGCTCAAGTTCTTTCATGCAACGGGCATAAGTATTCACCGAACCGATCCTTGACAGTTGCATCATTTCACTTCGCGAAATGGTAAACTGATCCACAAATCGTTCCGCATTCCATTGCTGAAAGAGTGCGAGATACAGGCTGATATGATAAGGGCTTAACCGATGATCTTCGGCCAACCTAAAAAAGAACCCGGATAGGTGCCTGATATAATTCATCGCTTTTGATCGAAGCTAAACCGTTGTTTTTGCTTTGTTGGTTCAAGCATTTTCCGGATATCCTCATAATCATAAAACATTTGCCCTCCTATCTTGGTAAACGGAAGTGTTCCATTTACCCTTAGGTTTTGAAGTGTTCCGGGCGAAATGCCCAGCAACTTTTTTACTTCATAGGATTTTAACCACTTTTTGGATGGCTGGCCATGTTGCTCGTTGAGCATCTTTTTAAACTCGGTGAGTAATTCAATCTTGAATTCCCGGAGGTCGTCTGTTGTTAAAATTTCTGTTGGCATAGCTTTTAGTTTTGAATGATTCATTTTGAATTTTTCCAAAAATCAGACTTTAAAAACTATTTTTTACCCCAGTTGTACCCAAGGTGGGTGTTTTATATGATTAAACAGAATTGACAATATTTAGTTAAATCCTATTTCTCATCTAATTCATCCATGCGCTTAATTAGTGCATTTTTTAGACTATCTAAAAACTTTGTACGTTCTTTCTTGCGAAGTTTCATATCACCAAATGCATGGTATAAATCTCCCAAATCGATGTTGAAAGCTCGCTCCAAATACTTCGACAATTTGCTAATATGAATGTTTCCCTTGTTAATTGACCCTAAACTATCCAAGGCATAAACGAGTTCAATAAGTGCTATTTTGGAATCTGTCCAAACCGCATCAAAATCCATTGGCATGGAATTATTATCATATTTATTCTGTTTATTATAGCTGAGATTATGAATCTCTTTCCCCAGGTAGGACAAAAACATTTCATTGGCAATTACTTTTGAAAATAAATAATCATAACTGGTTGAGAACAACGGATCTTCAAAAATGAGTGGGTTTTTAGCTAAAAGAAGAAGATCAGATTTTCCACGGAGAAAATACTGATGGTCCAACTGGATCGATCCGCTCCGGTAATACTGATATATTTCCCGATTTTCGTGCAAAAAGCTTTTTGCAGATTTCTGTTCTCGTTTTAAAACTTTAAGATGGAATTCAATATTTCCATCAGGTCGGCTGGTTTGAATGTCAAAAACAGACATATAAAAGAATAATTTGCTGTTAACTTGTGGCTTCAGAGTTTTAAAGAAATAGATTTCATCCTTTTGATTCTCAAATCCTATTTCAACAACAAATTTCTTTAACGTTCTTATGGCTTCTCCGCACAAGTCAACAGCCTTCATAGTGAAATCACATTCTTGTCCCATTCCAATTTTTAATGTCTTTAGCTCATCTTCAAGGTATTGAACTGCTCTTTTACATTCTGACAATATGGAGTGGAAATTGGCCATCTAAAAAAGACTATTAAATATATTAAAAACAATTTTCAGGTCGAATATATGAGTCCTTGGGGTACTGATTATCAGCACCATTGACTTAGTTTAAGTTGGTTAAAATGAAAAATTTATTATGCAGCAGCATCTTATATCGGTCGATAAATCTATGTTATTGCTCCAGAAACGATGGTTGAGA
>JAENXC010000027.1 GCA_016649715.1 Flavobacteriaceae bacterium
ACAAAACGAACCGAGACAACTGGCACAAAACGAACCGTTATAGGTCCGGCTAAACAGCTGAAAGTGGCACAAATTGAACCGAAATGCCTGGCACTAACCGACCGAAATCACTGGCACCATTTGATCCGAGTTATCCACTTGTAGCCAATATTCCTTTATTTCTTTATCAAGTGGCCGAGAATGGTACTTCTTCCTTCCTCTGGGGTTGGGTTCAAAGCCGAGTACAATTTTTACATTCTTTAGTTTTTGGTAATCGTTATTTCCGAAAATATCTATTAGATAAGATAGAGAGGTGAAGCCAGTTATTATTGTAAAAAAAGATGAAGAATTTAAATCTTCGAGAACTATAGTTTCAACGCTCCTATTATTTTCTTTTATATTTAATGGAAAATCTCTATTGTGAGGCCAGATTTGTAAAGGCTTGAGTTCTTTATCGAAGTCAAATAGAAGTTGATTGACATCTGGCATTTTTAAATATTTTATTAATAAAGGTTGATTTCCTTCTCAATCATCTTAAACTCATCCTTCACAGCATCTCCCATATAAAAATCTAAAAGATCTTTCTTAGTTAGGGTTCCAGTTTGTAAAAACTGAGTCAAATATTTTTGGTTAAAGTCCATCAACAGCATTGACTTTTCTATCTGCTTTAAGATCTCTCGGTTGGTGTCAATGTTCCGTTCCACCAAAGTTTTAATGGCTTTTATTTCGTGGATGTCTTTTATGATACGGGTAACAAGTACACTTAAAACATCTTTATCCAATTCAACATTTCTGGCATTAAGTGCTATATCGCGTGCCAACATATAAGCAATAACCAAATTGGTATAATCTCCTTTTTGTGAATCTATAATAGCTATAAACCCAATCTCAGGGATATAACCCACATTCTCGCAAAACTTTAAAATAGAATTATCCACAAATGAAATGTCAAAAACAATCAAGCTTACTTTACTATTCCTATTGGCATCTGCCTCTATCAGCTGGCTCCAAGCCGTATCTGTTTTTCTGACAAACAAATCCTTGCCCTCAATTGGGCCAAGTTTTACGCTTTTATCAAACTTGCATTCTATGGTTATTTTTAAATCAGGATTGCCATTTACCTCACAAATAATATCCCCTGTTTTATTTCGTACCAAAGCACCAGCAGCATTTCCAGTTAACAATGCTCTATCTGTCATCCGCTTACTTTGAAAATACTCATTCAAAAACTCGGCAATATCATCTTCTGCTAAGGAACCTTTTATGGTGGATTTATAAAACAACTCCTTCTTCATTTCAAAGATCATTTTCAGGCTTTCCAACTCTGTGCCCAACTCATTGGATGTTTTTGAAAGGAAAGATGAAATACGGTCTTCCATCAATGCTAAAACACCGATGTAAATTGCTCTAAGCAGTTTATCGTCTCTTTCACCTGCAGAAAGATTATTAAAGTAATTGAAAACAATTTGATTCTCCATTTCAAATTCTTTGATTTCAATTCTTTTGAGTTGTTGGTTTATTTTTATTGTTGCCATCTTTAAATATTAATTGCATTTTCCAGAGCTTCAAAATGAAGTTTGTCTTTTTTCTTTATATGTTTAATTAATTCACTACAAGCAACTGGAATATCTGCCACATATTCACTTTGTTTGCCAATTCTATCTATGTTGTCTAAATGACTAAAATAATGAAATGGCTTACAAATTCTCTTGGAAATTTCAGGTGAAAAAATCTTGTCCGCTCTTCTATCTACATTTTGATCACTTGGATATTTAGTTAATGTGTACATTTCCAAAAACCTTCTTAATGTATTTGGTATTAGAAGTAGCTTGTCTGATTTTAAAGGTTTTTTTAGTTTGTTAAATTCGTAGATTTCTTTAAATAAATAATGATACTCAGACTTGTACTTGTCTAAAATGGCAGGTAATTCCTTGATTATGGTAGTATTGTCTGTAAAACTCCTTTCAATATAATATTTTGACTCTTTGCTAGGCTTCTCCATTGGTAATTCTCTTAATAAATTGAAAAATTCGAAGTTGTGAGTTGAAAAAAATAATTGAAGACATTTCAGTTTCCACTCCCCCCCTGGATTGTCATTGGAAAAGAGCATTTCTTTTAAAATCGAGTTTATTTGAAAAATGTGATTCCCATCTAAACTTGAGATCGGGTCGTCAATAAAAACGATATAATCTTTAAAAATACTTTTAGACTCTAACGATTTTATGGTAACTAAAAAATGTGAAAATGCTATTGCAGTTTTTTCGCCCTCACTCAAATTTGATGCATTCTCACCGCCTCTAAGGAGTAAAAACTTTTTGGATCTTGGCTCTAATATTATTTCTATGTCATTTCGATTTAAAAAGCTTTGAATAAAGTATGTGTATCTTAAAGCACCTTCAGCATCACTAACCTTTTTTGATTCATAAAAGTGAATTTGCTTTTCATAATCACTAACTTGGGTATTTAGTTTCTCAATTTGTTCAATTGCAGAATTGTATTTCTTTTCCTTATCAAGATATTTTTCTCTCCTTAAAAATGAAGAAATTAAATGGTTTTTGTAGATATTTCGTTCATTTTCAATACGGTGTTTGAAACCCTTTGAAAAATCATTATTGCTTCTAATTATATTGTTTAGCTGTTCTATTTTATAAGTTATTAGCGAGAAATCAAATTCCTTTATTTGGTCAATTTTAGCGTGTAAAGATTTGTTCAGCTTTAACTCTAGTTTTGTTGCAAGAGTTTTTAAGTGCTTTTTGTAGAATGTAAAAATTTTATCAAGTTCTTTTTTTAAACTTAAATATTCATCAATGTATCCCAGATTTAGGTCATTGCTACTTGAAGGAAAATTAATTTGCTTTAAATTATTTTCTTCATCACTGAGTTCTGTTTTTAGATTGTTAATACCCTCTTTTATAGTTGAGGCTTCACTATTGAAAAATTCAGTTAAATATTGAAACCTATCGGGTTTAATTTCATTATCACAAAACAGACATTTATCACCTTTTGAATGTAGCTCTTTGCCCTTTTTTACCCAACTATATATTTCTGAATTACTATCTAATATTTTATCTAATTGATTTTTATCAGGAATTTTCACCAATAAAGCATTTACCGATTTAATGATTTTTTCATAGGTAGAGTCGAAATAAACCTCATCGAGAACCTCTTTAGGCTCTTTTGATAAAACTATAGCTTTAAGTTGTGCTAGTTTCTTTTTGTCTGTTATGATAAATTCAGATAAATTATGTTTTACTTTAGATATAATAGGTTTTAGGTTTGCTTTGGTAAAATCAATTTCGCTTCCAAAATGATCAATTTTAATCTCTTTTGCGAAATGAGTAAACTTGCCTGATGTTGCTCTATCATAAATTTCGAAATCATCAAGAGTTTTTAGGTATGGGCTTTTCTTACCTACAATAACTTCAGTACCATTTATTAAGTCAATTTTGTTTTTATGCTCTAAAATTTTCTCTGTGTATTTTGCATTATCACCAACTTCAAATAAAATTGTTTTGGACTCAGAAATTTCATCTTTATGAATACTGAAGTTAAGATTGTCTTTTACATAATCAGAGTTAAAAACAAGAATTTCAAAAGGAAAGTTTTGTAAGGTTGTAGAATCAAAATCACCAGCAGATGTATTTACTTTGAAAAAACTCTTGTTATAACTGTCGTGAATTTTTTTATCACGTAATGAACTGAATATTCGAGATACAGTTGTTTTTCCAGAATAATTCCAACCATAAAATAAGTTCTTATGTTTGAAATTTTTTAATCCTGTAACAGAACTCCAAGAAAAGTTCTTGTACACACCAAAATCCCTAATATTTTCAATTCTATTTATCATAAAGGTTCTTCACATAACGATTAATGTAGCTATTCAATCCACTTCCACACTGTGCAAGTCGTTTCAAATTCTCTACGTGATTTTGTCCAGCTTTTCGATAACTATATCTATATGTTCTAGCTATTCCAGAAAATTTCACAATAATATAATCAGAACCTATTTCATAGGCTGAAACACCTGAATCACCACCTGAATTTCTATATCTTTCCATAACTACATTTTTTCATACTCATAGTCATTCCTGATATTTGCCGAAAAATAAACTCCGTGTGAATCTGCATTCATCAATTCCTCAAATACATCTTCAGGAACATGAAAATATTGATAAATACCTCCGTGTTTAAACTCTACTTCAAGAATTTCATTTGCTGCATCATATCCTATTGATGCCAGATTTGAGGATTCTACTGATTGTCTTTTCATAGTATTACTTGTTTGTGCTATAATTATATTTCTCTTTGATTTCATTCATAAAATAAGCTCCTGGAGAAGGGGAACTCATCAACTCCTGATACGTCTTTTCCGGCACATCAAAATACTGATAAACAGCCCCGTGATGAAATTCTATTTCTAATACTTTCTTTTCCAAATCATAGCCTACTGAGGCAATATTCGAAGAAACTACTGGAATGCGTTTTGTTTTTCCTGTTTTACCTTTTTCTAAAAATGATAGCAATTGCTTTCCAAGAGCAGTGCTAAGATATTGCTGGTCTCTACTCGTGGGTGTATTAGGAAGCGTGAGTTGAAGCCAACCTGCATCTATTAATGGCTTGAGATGGTTTCTAAAATTTTTGGTGTTATTGTATAGCCCAATTTTATTGAAAATTGCCTCTCTTGATTTTGGCTCTATACAATATTGGAGCAACTGTTTGGCTTTAGGTGTAATGCTGTTTCTAATTGCTTCTTGGTCTCTGTCTCCAATTTTAGAAACAGAGAGCCTAAGATAAGGATTTATATCACTTAAGTTTTTGAATTCAAGCGCTTTATATTCGTCTCTTCTCAGTTCCTCTTGCAAGCCTAAGATGGAATTCGTGAGCGGGTGTACGGATAGGATACACAAAAAGTAAGCATTGTTTTCATCTGTTTCAAAAATGGGCGGAGGTGAACCATTTTCAGCTAAACTTTTGTGAATAATAGGCAATCCCGTTCCTCTGCCTTCTGTAAGTTTTAATTCCTTTAAAAATCCACCTATTTTACGATTTCTATAATCCCGTGCTACTACTCTTTGCTTATTGAGCATGGCCTGATTAATAGGTGGCAAAGGACCAGGAAAACTTAAGATTTCAATTTTATCTTTATGGATTTGAATCTCAACAGGATTTGCTCGTTCATAACTTTTATGATAAACGGCATTAACCACCGCTTCTTCAATGGCCTGAAAAGGATAGTTGAAGAAGCGTATGGATTCAGCTTGCAAAGCAGATTTTACAACCAATTCTTCAACAATATTTGATTTAAAATACTGCAATACCTCCCTAATCTGCTGAATAATAGAGCCGTAAAATATTTTTTCGGTATAATCTTTCCCAACTTGATTTTTATGAATCACCAAATCAACAGTCGCTCCGGAAAAATATTTTTCAGGTTGTTCATTAAACAGGAGCAAACCAGCATTTGTAGGTCGTAATAGTTCGTCAGAACCTTTAGCTATCATTAGATGTCTGCACAATTCAGAAAATGGAATTTTTGTACTATCTTCATACAAGGAACTCATCACTTCTTTTAAGTAGTTTTGGATCAAGCGCAAATTCAGATCATCTAAGGTAGTGGTTTGGTTTATTCGGTCATCAAATGGGATGCGTGCCGTGAGTTCAATGAGTCTTCTTTCATCATCAGAACCATCTTTTACTTTTATCGTTTTTGAGCCGCGTTTGATGTACATTGCTCTTTCAGCTTTTTTTTCACTTAAACTAATGGGAGCTTTGTAGGGGCGGTTATCTCCAGCGGGAGCAAAAACAACCAAAATATGCCTCTCATTCATTAAATAAGGTTGAAAAACAGGAGTATAAGTTGGACTTAATTTATGAGACAGTTCAATAAGTTTTTTCTGGATGGCATCCAATTCTTGAACCTGTAAACCAATAGGTGGCAACTTGGCTTTCCCATTTTCTTCTTCTATTCCAATAATGACATAACCTCCATCCCAATTGTTGATATCATTAGCGTATGCGCATAAAGAGTGAATTATATCCTCAGGATTCCATCCTTTTTTTAACTCAATACGATCCCATTCAACGGTATTGCCGTGCAGTAGTTCTTCTATGTTTATGGGTAATGACATAGTAATATTTCTTATTTACTCTTTTCTTAAATAAGATTGTTTTTATTAATATTTCAAATATAAATAAATCTTAGGCATAACTTTTACGGAAAACCGTAACAGCAAGCATTTTAACCGGGGAGAATACCAAATATAAAGTTTTTTGTTAAAAAGAACCGCTATCTATTTCATTTTTAGAAGATACCGAAAAAACAAAGCCTTTCAAAGCGGCTTATATGTATTCGGTTTTTAAAAATTATGGGGTTGTGCAATGGGTAATGTTGTTACCTGCTGGCTTTATTATTATGTTCATCATATTTTTTTTCAATTTCCGTTTTTGTTCTATAATCTAATGGAATCGGTAAATATGTTGGGTATTTGTAAAGTCCAATGTCAAATGAGTGAGTTCTCTCGTCAGTGTAATTTTTCCAACCACTAATTTCAGTCAGATGATTAATTTCAGTACCATTGTCAATATTTAAGACATAACCAAAAGGTGGAAAAGTCAATTCGCAAACAATTCCGTGAGTGTTGGTTGCAGTCCAACTCAAATTTCTAATCTGTCCCTCATTATTCAAATAATGATATATTTTGTATTTGTCCGAAAGAGTTTTTAATTCAGGGTTTTTTACAAAATCAAGTAGTTCATTATATTCTTCTGTAAACCAAGGTTCATTCATAGCGATAAACATTGATACTATTTGTTTTAAAATTCTAAAAGGATTTTGATTCATTGCTGTAAACTGAACATACTTAAAATCAAATTTCAAGTTTAAATCCATTCCGATATTTGCCCATTTTGAAAATGAACGAACATAATGTTTATTTAAAAATCCATTACAAGTTTCGCACAAAGTAAAATATCCAATTCCGCCTTGATTAACATTTCCTTTTGGCTTGTGCTCAATGAAATTCGGGCTTTTTGCAAACTCATCAAATGGAATAGAATAGTAGCGAGTATTTTTATTGAAAGCAACTCTTGGTGGAATATGTTCAAAAGTCAGTTTTTGTTCTTTCTTACAAATTCGGCAAATACCAATTTCTGTTTTCTTTCTACTCATTTTTTTTCAGCTTGCAGGTAACTTGTTTATATCGGCTACATTAGTTTCTTTATCCTCCCCTTTTGGGTGCTATGCACAAATTTTAATAAATAAAATACCTCTATTTTCTTCGAAAGTTTGGCATCTTACAATTCGCAATTTAAAAGATTATTGTAATTTTTGAACTTTCAAATATAAAACAAACTCAAACCCACCCATTACGGAAAACCATAACTGCCTGCATTTTAATCGGGGAGAATACCAAATATAACTGTTTCTGCATCAGGACAATTTCGTGTCTGTCAATTAAAAGTTAGCCATTTAGAAGTTACCATTTAACTCACCGCCTCTTATAAAAATTAACCCTCCCTTTCTTACTAACCTTCAACTTGCCCTCTCCTACTTTTCTATTTAAGATAACAGATACATTGGAAGTTTTAGTTTTGATTTCATAAACCGCTGAAAGTTCATTTACTACATCATTTGCTGAACGTTCTGTTTTAAGGAAGTCGGTTTCTATAAGATGATCTATTCTTGGGGTGAGTCGGCTTTTCTCTTTTCTTGGTTCAGAAAGTTCAAAAAGAGGCTTGAGTATAATCTTAATATCGACCATATCTTTTGGATGCATGTCAATAGCAAGGCACACAGCAAAAAAATTGGAAAGATAAGTTTCTTTGCCATTTTCAATATTACGAATGGTAGCAGCCGTTAGACCAGTCATCTCGGCAACATCTTCTGGCTGCAGATCTTGACTTATGCGGTGTTCTTCAATTCTTTTACCTATGGTAGCTAGGAGAGTTTTAAGAGTATCATCTTCCATAGATTAAAAAGAATAATATTGGTAACAACAAAAAATATATTGTAATTATAATTTGTTGTTAATTAAAAATTTTATATATTTGATTTAGAATATTAAATTTGCGATTCTTCTAAGTACAAAAAATTAGAAGCTTTCGCTTTGAATCTCGATCTGAAAACTGGTAATTTTAAAGCAACGAGAGGATAAGCAGATTGCTCACGACCCGGGACGTGGGCTCTCTTATCGTTGCAAGGTATACCAGTACCCCAGATTGGTAAGTGGAGTTCCATGTCCTTTTGTATTGGTCTTGGTACTTTTTTCTTCCCTCAACTTCCGTTCAAGGCAACTGTTTCTTCCAGCAATAAGACTTCGTATCTAATAAGACTTCGTATCTAAATAGTATAACCATTAAGTGAATGCCTATGAACAAAAATTAAAAATTGAAAATTGAACATTGAACATTGAACATTGAATATTGAACATTGAACATTCAAATAACTCAATAACTCAGTAACCCAATAACCCAAACAAAAAAGACCCGCTCCCAGTTTTGCAAGACCGAAGGAGCAGGCCAACAGTTAAAACATTGTATAACACCTTAACCATTGCAAAATTATGAAAAATAATTACAGACAACGGCTTGTGCTTGCCATTACTTTTGCCCTCTTCTTAAATTACAACTCCTCAATTTTTTCACAGAACCTTCCACTAAAAACCATTAGTGGAACCATTACCGATACAGATGGTCCCCTTAGTGGCGTCAATGTTTTGGTAAAAAATACCGCCCGTGGGAGCATCAGCGATTTGGAGGGGCGGTATTCTTTAACCGCCACTGCCACTGATACACTTGTATTTACTTATTTGGGGTATAAAACTCAGGAGCTTTCCATTGGCATCAGAAGTGTGTTAGATGTTCTAATGCAACTGGATGCTACCACGCTTGACCAGGTAGTTATCAATGCGGGCTACTATAAGGTTTCTGATAGGGAGCGAACCGGAAGTATCACCAAAATTACGGCAAAGGAAATAGAAAACCAACCGGTGTCCAATCCCTTGGCGGCAATCCAAGGCAGGATAGCAGGCGTGTTTATCTCCCCATCCACTGGCTTGGCAAGTGGGGGATATACTTTGCAAATAAGAGGACAGAACAGCATTGCTTCCGGCAATGAACCCCTATATATTATAGATGGGATTCCCTATGATTCAAATAATATGGGATTTTCCTATGTGGGTTCCGCTACACTCCCTTTGGGTGTATTAAGTCCTTTAAGTTTAATTGATACAGATGACATAGAAAGTATAGAGATTTTAAAAGATGCCGACGCCACCTCAATTTATGGTTCAAGAGGAGCAAATGGGGTTGTCCTAATCACTACTAAAAAAGGTTCCAAAGAAAAAACCACTTTTACCATAAATACCTACACCGGGACGGGGCAAGTTGCCAAAACCCTCGACTACATGAAAACGGATCAGTATCTGGCCATGCGCCGGGAAGCGTTTAAGAACGATGGCCTTACTGAATATCCCCAAAATGCATACGACCTTAACGGCACCTGGGACCAAAACCGATATACCGATTGGCAAAAGGAACTCATTGGAGGCACTGCCTACCTTACCCACTTGGGCGCAACCGTAACAGGTGGCACAAAAAGAACACACTTTCTGCTGAATGGGGGCTACCATAATGAAACCACCGTTTTCCCTAAGGACTATAATTATAAAAGACTGTCTTTAAGGGCGGGTATAGACCACTCAAGTAATGACGATAAGTTCAAAGTCTCCTTCGCCACCAATTATGCCGTTGACAACAACGATTTGCCAGGGATGGATATATCCAATCTTATACGGCTTTTGCCCCCGAATGCCCCCGCTCTTTACAATGAAAACGGCAAGTTGAATTTTGAAAATGGAACCTTTAACAACCCACTGGCGGAACTGGAGGGAAAATATCTTTCTAAACGGAATAACTTGGTTGTCAACAGTCAAATATCCTATGAATTGTTTTCAAACTTCACCCTTTTGGCAAATCTTGGATTTACCAAAAGTGATCTAGATGAGTCCCGCACTATTCCCCATACCAAGTACGATCCCGCTCTTGGATATGACAGTAGGTTTTCCTTTCTCTATACAAATACCTCGACACGGGAATCTTGGATAGTGGAGCCCCAATTAAGGTGGGAACAACCACTCGGTCTAACAAATTTAGAAATATTGTTGGGCGCTACTTTTCAAGAGCAAACCGACAATATTCTTTCCCATTATGCCAGTGGGTTTCCAAGCAACAGCCTTATATACAACTTGGCCGCTGCCTATAGTTTAACGGTTCAGAGAGATGCCCTGAGCGAGTATAAGTATCAAGCATTTTTCGGACGTTTAAATTACAATCTTTCAAATAAGTATATATTCAACATAACTGGCCGGAGGGACGGTTCCAGTCGTTTTGGGCCCAACCGTCGCTTTGCCGTCTTTGGTGCCATTGGCGCCGCGTGGCTGTTCGGGGAGGAAGAGGGGGTGAAAAACTTCATGCCTGTTTTGAGTTTCGGAAAACTCCGAGGCAGTTATGGAGTAACTGGCAACGATCAAATTGGCGATTATGAGTACTTGGAAACCTATAGTACAGATGGCACTGAATATCTCACCATAAGGGGTATATCCCCGACAAGAATCAATAACCCCGATTTTGGATGGGAAACCAATCGCAAGTTTAATGTGGCCTTGGAACTGGGCTTTCTCAAAAATAGAGTAAACCTAACAGCAGAGTATTTCCAAAATCGATCTTCTAACCAGTTGGTAGGTATGCCGCTTCCTGGCACTACCGGCTTTTCCACCCTACAGGCCAACCTCGAGGCAATAGTAGAAAACACTGGCTTTGAAATATCCCTAAATACTATAAATATTAAAACTGAGGCTTTTAGATGGTCCACGGATTTTAATTTAACAATTCCCAAAAATCGATTGGTTGACTTTCCCATGCTTAAAGGTTCCCCTTACGCCAACCAATATGTAATTGGGGAATCCTTAAACATAAAGAAGTTATACCATCTAATAGGGGTCGATCCAGAAACAGGCTTATATCAATTTGAGGATTACAACGCCGATGGCACTATTAGTGCCCCAGAAGATAGACAGTATATAGCAGATCTAACTCCCAAAGTCTTTGGGGGGCTCAACAATATGCTCACCATAAAAAACTGGGAACTGGCATTTTTGTTCCAGTTCACCCAGCGTAAAAACTACAACAAATTATTGGGAAGCTCCGCTCCTGGCCGAATGGCCAACCAGCCGGACTTTATCTCTGGTCAATGGCAAAATCCGGGAGATAGTTCCAACACCCAATTGTTCACTGCGGGTTACAATCCAGATGCCGTTACCGCATATTCTCAATATATGTTTAGTGATGCCTCAATTTCCGATGCTTCCTATATCCGACTAAAAAACGCCTCCTTGGCCTATTCAATTCCTTCAAATGGGATGAGAAACGTTAAATGCCGAGTATACCTACAAGGAGAGAATCTTTTTCTTTTGACTAAATTCAAAAGTGGCGATCCCGAACAACTAGGCGAATACCTGCCTCCATTGAGAAAAATAACTTTGGGCCTACAACTAACTATCTAAAATGAATATTATGAAAATCAGTAAAAACTTATATGCCAAACCATTATACACTCATCGTTTAGCCGTGAATTTCAGGGCTATGGTTCTAGTGTGTCTGGGTTTTTTATCCTGTGATAGCTTTACGGAGATCGACTTTCCCGATTCCCAACTCACGGGTGTCGAGGTGTTTGACTCCCCAGCTACAGTCAATGCCGCCTTTGCCAGTATATATGCCAAACTGCGGGATGAAGTCCTTACCACGGGTAATACTGGATTAAACGTTTTAATGGGCCTATACGCCGATGAATTGGATTATTACGGTGCCTCCAGTGAGAACGGGCAATACTTTTACAACCATACAGTCCTGGCATCAAATACAAAAGTAGCATCCATCTGGAATGGGAGCTACAATCTGATATATGGTACAAACAGTATCCTCTCTGGCCTCCAAAATTCACAAGCCCTCTCCGAAAAAGAAAGAGCCGAATTTAGAGGGGAAGCCTTGTTTTTAAGAGCTTACGTACATTTTTATCTCCTTAATCTCTATGGACCTATTCCATATATTACCACCACAGACTATCGCATCAACCAAAATGTTTCCCGCATGGCGGAAGAGGAGGTTTACGCTTTGATGATTCAGGATCTGGAAGAGGCCGAAGCTTTGCTTCCCAATGTTTCGGGCTCTGAACGTACCAAACCTACAGCTATTGCCGCAATGGCCCTTTTGGCACGAATCCATCTCTATGCCAAAAATTATTCCGCAGCCGAATACTATGCTAATGAAGTAATCAATAACAGTGGTTTTGTGTTGGGGGAGAATACAGAAAAAGTTTTTCTGAAAAATAGTCCCTCCACTATATGGCAGTTGCAACCAAAAACAGGCAGTAATACTTGGGAAGCTTTTATCTTTATTTTTAAAAATCCACCTCCGCCTTTCGTGGCACTATATCCGGAATTGGTGGCTTCCTTTGAAGATAACGACCAACGTAAGGCAAATTGGATTGGCGAGGTCAATGGAGGGGGCGTAACCTATTATTACCCATTTAAATACAAAGAGGTAAACACTGGAAGTGCCAAGGAATACTCTATTTTGTTTCGCTTGGCCGAACAGTTTTTGATCAGAGCCGAAGCAAGAGTGTTTCTTGGAGATTTGTCAGGCGCAAAAGAGGATTTGGACCAAATTCGGGAACGGGCCAAACTCCCACCTCTAGCGATTAACTCGGCTCCCGAACTGCTGGAAGCGGTAGAAAAGGAAAGACTACACGAATTCTTTAGTGAAAACGGTCACAGATGGTTCGACCTTAAGCGATGGGGTAGGGCGGCAGCTGTCCTCGCACCGATAAAACCGGCTTGGAAAGCCACGGATATACTTCTTCCATTGCCAGAATCCGAACTATCACTAAATCCAAATCTTCAACCTCAAAACCCTGGATATTAAGATGGATTCAAAAAGAAACTATTGCCAGCTATGGCATAGACTTTTGTTTGTTCTCGTTTTCTTGATAGCCCTGGCTGTCTGTCCCTTGCACGGGCAGACGGCTGGCAAGAAAACAATCGCCCCTGAGGATTATAAGTTATGGGGAAAGCTCGCCAATACAAAATTATCGAGTGATGGAAAATGGATCGCGGCCCGAATGGTTTATAAACAATCCCAGGATACATTGATCATCATCAATACTGAAAGCAAGGAGAAAACTAAACGCGCCAATTGTTTGGATTTCGAATTTAGTCCCAATGGAGAATGGTTGATGACATTCGCAATCGATCAAGGGATCGATCTGATAAAACTGGGCTCCGAAGCTTCCAGAAACTTTGATTCAAGGAATTATGAATTTTCAAAACAGCGGGATAAAATGGGAATTATAGATAATGCGAATTCGTTTTTCTTAATAGACTTAGAAAACGATAACACAAGTGAAATTAAGGACGCCAAGGAATTCGCCTTCTCCCCGGATGGAAAATGGCTTGCCCTGGTTACGGAAATAGGCCAAGAACATAAGGTGGAATTAGTGGACACAAAAACCTTGAAAAGAACTATGCTCCTTACTAGTGCAAAGCGTGAATTTTCAAATCTGGTATGGAATGATCAAAGCAACGGCTTGGCATTTATGGAAACGGAAAAGGATAATGAGGGAAGGTCAATAAATGCTATTTTATATGAATACAGACAGGGAACTACTCCCCAATTGCATTCGCTATATCCAGAGGGAGAGTCTCGATTCCCTATTGATACTTATATCTCAGCTACTGATGAGCTTTTTTATGCCGCGGATGGACAGCGTATTTTTTTTAATGTCCGTCTAAATCTTTATTTAAGCCGAAATCTCGATTCTTTAAAGCAAAATGTGCAGGTCTGGAAAGGTGATGACCCATGGATCATGCCCGAGCAGATAATAAAGGTTGAACCCGATTTTGGACCGTGGTTAATGAAGTGGACACCCAAAAACAATGATTTACTTCAAATTGGAACCCACGAATTGCCAATTGCATATCTCGGGGCCCAAGAGAATTTTGCTCTTGTCCATAACCCTAAACAATATGAACCCAATTATAAATTTAAAAGCGAGGTAGATCTTTATCTGTTAGATTTATTCACTGGAAAAAAAGAATTATTCTTGGAAAGGCAAACCAACTCCTTCAGTAACTTTGTAAGTTCTCCAAGTGGTCGTTATATAACCTATTACAAAGAAGGGCATTGGTGGGTATATGATGGAAAAAATAAAGTCTATAACAATATTACACTTAACCTTCCTTTTCCCCTCGATGAACATGAAAAAAGCTATGCAAATAGCTTTGAGATTTTTGGATGTGGGGGGTGGGATGAGAATGAAAAATGGGTGTTTATATATGATGAGTTCGACATTTGGAAGATATCCCCAAATGGGCGGGAAAGCCATAAAATAACCGACGGAAGAAATACCCAAACAACATTCAGAATATATAAACGTCTATATGAAGATTTTCCATTTCAACGTTTTGGTAAATTTCCTGTTTTGAAAGTACCGACAGAAAATGAAATAATACTCTCTGCCATTGGGCCCGACAAATCTGGTTACTACACCTGGAGCAACAAAAATGGAGTGAAGGAATTAATATGGAAGGAAACACAAATAAATAGCCTAAAAAAATCCAAAGTTGGAGAGAATTATATTTTTAGGGAAGAGTCCTACAATTTTCCTAGACGTTTATACTTCCAAAAAGGAAATCAAGAACCGGAAATTATTTATGAAAGCAATCCGCATTATACTGCTTTTGTGGAACCTCGACAAGAATTAATAACTTATGAGGGCCCAGAAAATGAAGAGTTACATGGCATTTTGATGTATCCTGATAATTATCAGGAAGGGCATCGTTATCCTATGATAGTACACATCTACGAAAAGTTATCCGATCAGCTTCATGATTATATAAATCCTACTCTGTACAATACCACTGGGTTTAATCCCAAGTTATATACCAGCGATGGATATTTTGTTCTATACCCTGATATTGTTTATAAGTTAAGAGATCCGGGTGTTTGTGCCACCAAATGTGTCACCAGGGCGGTAGAGACAGTTTTGAAAACTGGCTTAGTGGATAAAGCAAGAGTTGGGCTACAAGGACATTCCTTTGGTGGCTATGAGGCGGCTTTTATTGCTACTCAAACCGACATCTTTTCTGCTATAGTTGCTGGCGCTGCCGCAACAGATTTGACCAGTTTTTATTTTACAATAGGTTGGAATGATGGGCGCCCGGATATGTGGCGCTTTGAAAGTCAACAATGGCGCTTTGGGTGCTCTTTTTACGAGGACCCACAGGCATATTATAGGAATTCTCCCCTTCATCAAGCCGAAAATATAAAAACGCCATTATTATTATGGACAGGCGCAAATGATTGGCAAATAAACGCTAATCAAAGCATAGAATTTTATCTCGCCCTACGCAGATTGAACAAGGAGGTCACGTTTTTGTATTATCCAAATGAAAATCACGCCCTCAATTCCCCCAAATTTCAAGTAGATCTAACCAAACGGATGAAAGAATGGTTTGGACAGCATTTAAAATATTAAAAAAGTGCCCCCGTGAATTAGAAATAAATTAATTCCAAAAGGAATTTCATAATCCTAAATACAAGACCACAAAGGTGGACTGTTTTTGAACTAAATATACTCTATTTCTGTGGGCACTCTTTTTTTAATAACTGAGATTAATTGTAATACAAAGGCCGGTTACATCCTGTAGACCCATCCATTGCAAAAACTAAGGATTCCTCCCAAGTACATTGGTTAATCCCAATACTGTTACATGTAACAGCTATTTTACAGGGTTGGGTTGTGTGTACGTAACCCTGTTCTAAAACGAGATTTTCAGAAACCTCATTTTGGGTGGCAAATGCAGCACTAATGGCAAATACGATAGCCAAAAGTGGAAATACGAGTTTAAATTTTAATGTTCTCATATGTGAAAAAGATTTATATTAATTTAATGATCTACTTTTTTATACAGGTTTTCGATCTTCATCCCTGATACTGGCCAGTATATTTTTAAATGTGTTTGTCTTTAAAATAAGTCGGATTGAGCCTATACAGCACCAGGTAATCACCCATCACTGCATAAAGTAAGTTGTTCCTCACGTTAAAGGATGTTAGTTTGGATTGTTTATAATCGTAGATATAAAAACTAAAAACATAGATTTCCTTCTCAAAATCATATACATCAATGGTCGCCGCCCGTTTCAAATTATCTGCGTCCTCATATTTTCCTAACCTATCCGATTGCACAAAAAGAAAACTGCCATCTGTACTAGACGTTTTATTGATGCGCAGGGCATTGGGACTTAACTTGTTCTGTCCCGTGGATGAAATGTGATGGATTTCTAATCTTGCCCTAGTAACAGTATCAATAGTTCTAAGCCGTTTTTCAAGAACAAGGTCTCTGTCAAATGCAAAGTATTGATTGCGATAGTAATAGATATAAATAAACTTTTTATGATCCAGATTGTATAATAACTGTCCATCAGTATCAAAAACGCCATCCATTTGACTTTCGAGTAAGTTGCCGTTCTTTTTTAAAACCGAATCCTTATACCCATAGCTTGCAATAATATTTTGATGGGATTGCCCATCGATGGTTCGCATTACAAACTGTGTAGTATCCACAGGTATAAACTGGGAAAAATAGGCGTAGTCCTTCATAAGTGTTCTGCCAAACCACTGATGGGTATTGCCCTGTAAAACAATTGGTACATTGCCGTCACTAACAAAAAAATGGGGAGGTTGAACATCTACTTGGATGTTTTGATACTGAACGTCCATATCTTCCAGCTGTATCCTTAAAGAATCAAGGATCACCAAATGCTTGTCCAGTTTCAGAATATTAAGCGGTGCGGTTACATTCCCCAAGTAAATAACGCTATCCGTTATCCCCGCTAAATAATATGAATTATATCCCAAATTAATAGCCGCTATTTCTTCTATCGGGTGCGGCACAAACCGTCTCTGAAAGGCGTTGTTTTGCTGCATCTTCTTTTCTGAAAATACGAATAGGACACTTATCACAGCAATTCCACCCAAACCCAAACTAATAAGCGAAATCGTTTTCTTTTTCTGGCCCCAAGAGTCGGTAAGCGCTATTGCCACTGCAGCCAAAACAATAAAAACAACATTAAAGATGAGGTGTTGCCTCCAACTCAGTTTTTCCAAGACCCCACCACAGGAGCAGGGGATAAAATCGGAGAGATTAAGGATGATATAGATATAGGCTGTAAACATTACCATTAGGGTAAAGGCAGCGTAGAGGGCCAGTGTTCTGAACTTAGGAACCATCAACAAAATGGCGATAGCTATTTCTATCCCCGGGATCAGCCAAGCGATGATACCTGCATAAGCACTGAGTAGGGGCGATTGTGCCAATTGCACGGTAAAGGTTTCAAAGTCTAGGAGTTTGCTGGTAGCGGCGTAGAGAAATAACAACACAAACATATAGGAAACCACAACTGCGGCATTCCTTTTTAATGTTTCTCTATAGTGTTGCGCCAAGGTCATAATTTTAAATAAATGTTGTTTTAACATTCATAAAATTAGACACTTACCCTAGCTTGTAAATCAGATTTTCCCGCGTATTTTTTACGGTACTATAGGAAATCTTGGAGGGAAATCCTGTTAGGCACTTTTATATCGACCCCCTCTCACGGGCTTTAAGTATCAAGGCCCAATCATCCCCATCCCTTACATCAAAGAGTTCCTTTAAGTGTTTTTTTCGCTTTTCAATAGAACTGATGGAATAGTTCATTAAGGTAGGCAGAGTCGCCATCCGCGTTCCCTTCGAAAGTTCGTACAGTAACATTTGGTCAGATTCGTCAAGGTTAATCTCACGCTGTAAATACAGGTGAATGGCATTGCGAAAAGTATCGCAGTAAAAGGGAGGGTTTTTAAACAGTTGCACTATTTGTGAAGGTAAGTCGGTAGGGCTATTGAATTCCTCAGAAATTAACGCATTTGGTTTTACGGTTTTAATAAGCTTCCATATATTAAAGTTTTGTGAGAAATTAGTGCCCAAAATAATGGTAGCCGTAGGGAACCGATTGCGCAGGCTACTGCCAAATATGCCCCCCTCCTCATAGTGCGCCGTATTTCCTAAGGGAATGCTTATATGTAAATACACAATCTCAAGAGCATAGGAAGGATCCAGGCTTTCCAGGCTCCTCAAGGCAGCCTCAGGGGAATGGTGCTCCGTTATATCAAATGAATAATGCATCCAAGACTTTTCAATACTCTCAAATGCCGCCCTATAGGCCCCCAAATAAAATGCCTTGTCTGATACTAACCATAAGTTCCGTACTTCGCTTTCCATCTCCAGCCATAAAATATAAATCACATAAACTTAAGGACACTTTTTAATAATTTGAAAATCATTTCCCTTAATTTCTTAGGGGGTATTCCGCCTTTTTCAGGAGCAATTTCCATAACTGTCTTTTTCAAATCTCTTTATTGTGATTAGTGTTAAGAATATTTTCTTTAAAAATATATTCCATAAATTTTACTATTGTATGGTTCAACAATAAAATTGGCAAGGTTGAAACAAACACTTTTCTCAAGAAAAATTTATAGGTCAATTTGTTTTGGGGAAAATAAATAATACAAATAACAAAGAATGAGGGTTTTGCCCTCAATATTGAGGGTAAACCCCTCAATTTTCATTTCAAAAAAAATAAAAATAGGCCAAAGCCCAAAATATAAAAGCAAACCTTGCATTTCTAACAATTAACTACTGACCACAAATTTCGCAACAAAACATAAAATCCTCACCCTCACAAGTTTTCCCTAAGGGATTATTTGTAGTATAGAAAGGATTATTTAATAAAATTTCAAGAGGTTCCCATTAAATGATGCAATTAGAATGGCTATTCACAGGAGGGCAAACCATTTTCATTAACCCCACCCCCTCAAAACTTCCATAATTTAAAATAGTAGAGCAAGAGTATTTGTATCTTTCTTCAATTTCATTTTTTCATCTTCATCTTCATCTTCATCTTCAACTTCATCTTCAACTTCAACTTCAATTTCGATTTCGATTTCATTTTCGATTTCGATTTCATTTTCATTTTCCTCCAGTCATGTCTCCAACCGTCGTGGCTCAAACCGTCGGCCATTAAAACACCCCCAAAACCTTCATCGCCAAACTATCCTTCACCTCCAACAACTCCCCATTCACATTCCTAAAAAATACAACTCCCACAGCAGTCACCACCGCCACCTCTTCGGGTACAGCAGTAGCTTCAGCTAACTTCAAGATCATCTTTATGGGTGCAATACTCTTTTGCTTTAAAGCAATCGGTTCACTTTCCACAAAATCCCCAAGGCTTCTAAATTTTGGTTCCAACGGCGTATATTCTTTTCGCTCTACACTGTATTCATAATTGCTCACAGTCCCTGCCCCTAATATGAACTTAAAATGTGTCGCATTTTCTGGTGCGGTTATTTGTTCCTTGCTGTTGAGGGCAGGAGTGGACCAGTAAACCTCGGTTCTCTCGCTGTTTAAAGTTGGCTTCTCCTTTATTCCGCCTACACTATACACCAATGGTCGTGCTCTTCTAAACTCAAAGTTTTCCAAGACGCCTCCATTTTTCCGTATATCCAATTTTCGTTGTCCGGGCACACCCTCCCCCAAAGCTACCACCCTCCGCATTATCCCGCTCAACCTACCCGAAAAATATTGATCCTCGAGTCCTCGCTTTTTCGAGTTTAGGGTCCGTCGTAATGCTTTCACAGCCCTGCTCGCACCACCCATCTCCACATTGCCATCCCGCGTCCCTTTAGTAAGTTTATAGGGCCCCTCTGGCTTCTTTCTTGCAATCGTCCCAAGCTCATCTTGGCTAAATGTCATCCCGCCCAAACTTCCGCTGAGCTTAAAAATATCATTGTTAATTCGTGCCATAATAAAAAGTTTTTATAAATCTGGGTAATTCCCAAAAGGAAACAACCCAAAAATTGGTTGAACATAAATACTAAAGTGTCAGGAGTTACCTAACGGCCGCCTGCATATCAAATACGGAGAATAATTATAATGTTTCAAACGGGCAGTGGCCCATCCGTAAAACGGACTATAAACCTAAACTAAATCAATTTTTTGTAATAATCAAATTTTTTAGACCAACGGCATTTCCTAAATGCTTGTACAACAATAGTCTATTTACATCCGTGATATAATCGCATACAAAATTGGGCTTTTTAAACCTTTTTGTATACCGTACAGTTATCGAAGCTTGGAAAACCTAATTTATACTGTGTAAACCCTTTAGTTTTAAGGCATAGATACCTCACGGACACCCCTAAGATGCCCCTACTAAAGTCTAGGTCAAGTCCGGGTCAAGTCCGGGTGAGGTCTGGGTAGTCATTGAGTTGTATTTAGGTTATTTTAAAGCATTCTAACTATCACTACATACATTCCCTTCAGCCCAAGACCTAAAAAGTGTTCTGCAAAAATAGGATTGCCCTAGGCTTTTTCACCAATTCAGCAAATGTAATTGTAATCTGTGGTTCAGATTACGGCCTTCAAAAACGTAAGTATTTGGATACTACAAATATAACCCATTATTACCCCAAATTTACAAAGCCATCGAAAATTACCGTCCATCCCCCTTCTAGGCGCTGAGTATTTTCCGCAAAACCATTGCCGTTACTGGCATTTTCAATAGTAGTGCAATATGATAATTATTGAAAATACTGCTTGTGAATTCGCATCACTCAGCACATTCCCCCTCTGCCCAAGAGGTAAGTCCGGCGTGGTCCGCCATACAGGGGTTGCCATAGGTTTTCCCATCGCAACCGCAAACGGGCTTGTGTTCCAAAGTGCAGGGCCCATCGCTTATTTTAGTTTTGTCTATACACGCCACAGTTTTGCCCGCCCCGCAGGAGGACAAAGCCAACATCCCCACCAAAAGCAGTGATGTGGCAAAAGAAGATTTTTTATACAGTGCAGGCATAGTTGTACAGTTTATTTGCAACTACTAAACTACGCTAAACTTGCATAACATAGGAGGTAAGCTTCTTAATTTTCCCACCTTCAAAGTGAAAGACATCGCAAAAAACGGCATTCATACTATCGCCATTCTTAAATTGGCCCTTCACTTTCCCTTCAGCCACCACAATATTGTCTTCTTCCACAAGCCTAGTGTGTGTAATGGTTGGGCTGCCTGTAAAAGCAGGGTTTTCTATCTCGCCGTCAAAGGCTTCCTTTCCCACTAAGTGAAAGGCGCCGGGCATTTCCCAAACCACATCATCCGTCAAGCACGAAAGAATCTGTGCGTGGTCGCTCTTCCTAAACCCTTCCATATAGGTGGTTACGGTTTGTTTATTTGTTGGCATATTTAAAGTTAATGGTTCAATGTTAATGGTTAATAGGGGAATCGTTATTGAGGATTGGTAAAATTGATCATCCACTGTATCCCAAAGCGGTCGCGAAAGGAGCCAAAGTAGTCGCCCCAAAACATATCGTCCATCGGCATTTCAATTTTGCCGCCTTCCGAAAGGCCCTTAAAAAGTCGGTCCGCTTCCGCGCGACTGTCCGGACATAACATTACATAGCTTTGGTTGCCAAGTGTTAACTTTTGTCCCATAGATTCCACACAGTCTGATGCCATTAAAAGAGTGTCCTGCCCAATGGGCAAACAAATGTGCATAGTATAGTTCTGTTCATCTTTTGGAAGCTTGTCGCCGCCCGGTGCATCTTTCATTTTCATATTGGCCATATACTCGCCCCCGAAAACAGTTTTGTAAAGCTCAAATGCCTCCTGGGCATTGCCGTTGAAATTTAAATAAGGATGTACTTTCATGATTTAGTTTCTTAGATTATTGACTTAAGTATATTTATTTTTTTGGTTTTACTATTCCCACAACCCACTACCCACTAATGTAAAGATAATCAGGAAATTCTATATTTAAAAGAGGTGTTTGCGACATACATTTAAATTATAACCATAAACCAGAAACTGAAAACCTCCGTGATATACTTTCTTCCATTAGCATTTCCGTTGTTGGGTTGAACTGGATTTTAAATGTTAATTTTGCAGCGTAAAACAAAATGATTGTCAAATTTACCAAAATGAAAAAGACCTTCGATGTCCTCATAGAAATCCCCAAAAGCAACCACAACAAATAAGAGTGGCGCCAACAATACTAATTTATTAAATAAAAAAACCTCCCATTGGGAGGTTTTAAGTAATGGCTGATTAGTGTTTGCGAAGCTTATAAAATAGCGAGTAAAATCACTATAAGTGTTACTTCCGTATTCGCGTTTACGGGGATATCCAATAGATTTAATCCTAAATTCCCTTCGGTTTCAATCATTCCATCAAATTCGTATACGCCATCATTATCAACATCCTCATAGGACGCAAAATGTAACTCATACGCGCCTTCAGTTAGAAAATAGAGACCAAATTGATTGTTTGCTCCTGTAATACGGCTACTTGTTATCGCATTTGAAAAACGAACCCCGGCAGCATTTTCATTTTGTTCGCTGGCGGTAAAGCTACCTTTTGCATAAGCATAAGCAACAGTAATATTTTCACTGTTACCTGTGTTGTTGGTGGCGGTTCCAGTAATTGCACCGGCCTTCAACTTGTTCACAACTCTAATGCTGCTTTCAAGTTGTGTTTGTGTAGCAAAGTTATACCCCGAGTTTCCTGCATCTGTCACTATAGACTTACGCAAATCGAAATCTATTACTACCTGGTTGGAAGTACTGGCAGTAATATCAAAACTACTGTTTACATTTATAGTGTTGTTTTCAGCTGTTAACTCAATTTTGTCGTTGTTTGTGGTAAGTACATAATTGGCAGGTGAATTTCCAGATGCATCACTTTGAGGGTCTAATACTAAAGTCACCTGGTTGTATGTGTTTGCAGCTAAGTCAATATCGCCCAACAATTGGGTTTCACCGTTTTGAAGCGCGTGCAAATCCACTGTGGTTTTAGTAAAACCATTTACGCTTTTACCGTTAAGCTTAAGGTCTGCAATGGTCACAAAAACTCCTTGTACCTCCGCATTGTCTATCGGTCCATCGGTTATATAAACCTTGGTGTTATAGGTTGCTTGATCAGTGGGCGAATCGTCATCTTTACTACAAGAGGCAAATCCTACTACTAATAATAGAGCAATCATCATTCTGTAAATTACATTTGTTTTCATAGTTTTTTTAAGTTTTGTTCGCATTATTTAGATTTGTTAATCGTGACAGACAAATGTGTTGCCACCCTGCAATATTAGCGTATGTTGGGGGAGTATATTATGCCTTTTAACGTACCTTAACTTTTTTTGTGAAATAGTGGAAAATAGAGAATGTTCTAAATTTTTTAAAAGATGAATACTCTAAATCCTCTGATATATAGCTATTTAAAATAATGAAACAAAAAAATCCTGTAGAAAAAGCATGATTTATAGCATAGAGAATATAACTTAATGTTAACACAACATACCTTGATATATTTAACATTCAAAAACACTTATTTATATAGATAGTGAAAAAATAATATGATTCTTTCCCTGTATAAAGAAAGCATTACTTTTGTATTCTTTAAATAATTTACTGAAAAGACCATGAAAAAGACCTTCGATGTCCTCATAGAAATACCCAAAGGCAGCCGCAACAAATATGAATACGACTTCGAACTGAAGAAAATCCGTTTTGACCGTATGCTTTTCAGCAGTATGATGTATCCGGCCGATTACGGTTTTATACCGGAAACCCTAGCCCTGGACGGCGACCCGCTCGATGTATTGGTCTTGGGAGGTGAGCCAACCTTCCCCATGTGCGTGATGGAAGTGAAACCCATAGGCGTTTTCCACATGGCAGATGAAAAAGGCCCGGATGAAAAAGTGATCTGCGTCCCCGTCTCCGATCCTATTTGGAGCAGTTTGAATAATCTTTCAGATATGAACCCCCATTTGGTAAGGGAGATTGAGCATTTCTTTCAGGTTTACAAAGACCTTGAAAGAAAAAAAGTGGACGTTGGCGGTTGGGGCGATGCTGACGAAGCTATCGAGATCTACAACCAATGCGTAAAACGCTACAAGGAAACGCCTGAGGTTCAGGGGCATTTCAGTATTTAAAAAAAAAAGCTAAGACTAAAGGACGTAAGACGTAAGACTAATGTGGAATTCCTTTATTAGTCCTATGTCTTAAGTCTTACCGTCCTATGTCATTTTCATAAGTCATTTTACTGTTTCATATCCCAAACCATTTCCCTATTTTTGCAGTCGCAAATTTGAAAACCAATCTTAATTAAATAAATTATGGAATCAATGATGATTTACGCGCCAATTGCAATGGCGGTAGTAGGCTTAATCTTTATGGCCGTTAAACGTTCTTGGGTGTTGAAACAAAACCCTGGCGATGGTAAAATGAAAGAAATAAGCGACCACATTTACGAAGGTGCTTTGGCCTTTCTAAACGCTGAATACAGGTTACTTGCCGTTTTTGTTGTTATTGTTAGCATCGCGTTGACAGCAGTGTCATTCATTGTTCCTACCACACATATATTAATTGTTATTGCATTTATATTCGGTGCATTTTTCTCTGCCTTGGCAGGAAATATGGGGATGAAAATCGCTACAAAAACAAACGTTCGTACTACGCAAGCGGCGCGCACAAGCCTTCCAGATGCCCTAAAAATATCTTTTGGCGGTGGTACCGTAATGGGCTTAGGGGTTGCAGGCCTTGCGGTTTTAGGTCTCACTTCGTTCTTTATCATTTTCTTCCACGTTTTTATGAACGGTGTTTGGGAGCCAGCAACTATAGATGGTGTTACGAGAGCGCCACAGGAATTAATGACTATCGTGCTGGAAACTTTGGCTGGTTTTAGCCTGGGTGCTGAATCTATCGCGCTTTTCGCACGTGTTGGTGGTGGTATTTACACAAAAGCTGCCGATGTTGGTGCTGACCTTGTTGGTAAAGTTGAAGCCGGTATTCCAGAAGACGATCCGCGTAACCCAGCAACTATTGCCGATAACGTTGGCGATAACGTGGGCGACGTTGCAGGTATGGGTGCCGATTTATTCGGTAGTTATGTAGCAACGGTACTTGCCGCGATGGTTTTAGGAAATTACGTTATAAAAGATATGGGCGGTGCCGTTAATGATGCCTTTGGCGGTATTGGTCCAATCCTATTGCCAATGGCTATTGCGGGTACAGGTATTATCATTTCGATGATTGGTACAACGCTGGTAAAAATAAAAAGTAACGATGCGAAAGAATCCCAAGTTATGGGCGCCTTGAATATTGGTAACTGGGTTTCGATAGTTTTAGTGGCTATTTCGTGTTTTGTCCTTGTAAAATGGATGCTTCCAGAAACCATGAATATGAGTTTCTTCGGGGAAGGACTTCAAGAAATTTCTTCAATGAGAGTGTTCTATGCCACCTTGGTCGGTTTGGTTGTAGGCGCTGGAATTTCATCGGTAACAGAATACTACACTGGTTTGGGTAAAAAACCAATTCTTAAAATAGTACAACAATCATCAACTGGTGCAGGAACCAACATTATTGCAGGTTTGGCAACGGGGATGATTTCTACTTTCCCTTCCGTATTACTTTTTGCGGGTGCTATCTGGGCATCCTACGCTTTCGCTGGCTTTTACGGGGTTGCACTTGCTGCTTCCGCAATGATGGCTACAACCGCTATGCAACTTGCTATTGATGCTTTTGGCCCTATTAGCGATAACGCGGGTGGTATTGCCGAAATGAGCGAGCAAGATCCAATCGTGCGGGAACGTACCGATATTTTAGACTCTGTTGGTAATACAACTGCTGCAACTGGTAAAGGTTTTGCCATCGCTTCTGCTGCCTTAACATCATTGGCACTTTTTGCTGCTTATGTAACCTTTACGGGAATTGACGGGATTAACATCTTTAAAGCTCCAGTTTTAGCGATGCTTTTTGTGGGAGGTATGATTCCCGTTGTGTTTTCTGCCTTGGCAATGAATGCCGTTGGTAAGGCTGCGATGCAAATGGTAAATGAAGTGAGAAGGCAGTTCCGCGAGATTCCAGGAATTATGGAAGGTACGGGTAAACCAGAATACGCTAAATGTGTTGATATTTCTACCAAAGCAGCTTTAAGGGAAATGTTGCTTCCGGGTGTGTTAACCATTGGCTTTCCTTTGGTGATTGCCTTCGTGCCGATGATTTTTGGAATGGACAATATGGAAATCGCAGAAATGTTGGGTGGTTATATGGCAGGGGTTACCGTTAGTGGTGTACTTTGGGCTATTTTCCAAAACAACGCTGGTGGAGCTTGGGACAACGCTAAAAAATCTTTTGAGGCAGGTGTAATGATTGACGGTGAAATGACCTACAAAGGTAGCGAGGCTCACAAAGCGGCCGTTACTGGCGATACTGTTGGTGATCCTTTTAAGGATACTTCAGGACCTTCTATGAATATTTTGATCAAACTTACCTGTTTGATTGGACTCGTAATCGCACCTATCCTTGGAGGGCACACTAACGAAGTAGCTGCTAAAGAAACGTCTTCCCAAGAAGTTTACTTTATTGATGCAGAAGGGAACAAAACTATTTTGACCGAAAAGCAGGTTCAATACATTGAAACTGGAAGCACCATTGCTGAAGGTGAAGACCTAAAGGACAAAACAGAAGTTGTGGTTGAAATGTTGAAAAACGATAACAATGATCAAGTTACTGCAAATGTTACTATCACCACTACAGTAGATGGCGTAGAAACCACCGAAACCCAATCTTTTACTGGCACAGAAGCCGAAGTTCGTTCTCAATTGAAAGATGTTGAGGGAATGAAGATTAAAATTAAGGATAAGGAATAAAAGGGGAAACCTCAAATAACAAATAACAAATAACAAAGCCTGCACGGTCTCTAAGATCTTGCAGGTTTTTTTATTAAGTGCGAAAACAGTCTTTGCACAAACCGTCCTGTGTCTTGTTTCTCTTTAGTCCTGTTTCAAAAAGTCGTGACTCAAAAAGTCGTGACTCAAAAAGTCGTGGTTCAAACAGTCGTGCCTCAAAAAGTCCATTAACTATTCAAAATCAAATTTGCGTCAATGTTCAATTTTTTATGAAGATTTTTGGCCAAATCTATATTTAAACTACGTTTGCCATTCATAATCTCGCTAATACGGGATGGAGTAGTTCCTAAAATTTCAGCTAAATCTTTTTGCTTCAATTTACGCTGGTACATCCTTAATTCTATCATTTCTTTTAATGTTTCAGGTTCAAAGGGAAAATTTATTTCTTCATAAGTTGCAATTTCAGAAGAAATCTCATCGAGTTCTTTTTCCTCTTTTTTTGAAAGTGTACCTGCTTCAGTTAATTTTTTCAGCAGCATTTCCATCCTACTTTTTTTCACTTTATATTCTTTTGTTGTTAGCATGTTTTTAAACGTAAGGAACTTTTTCAATACCCCCTTTGGGGGTTAGGGGGCTTTTAAAACAACCCGTGAAGCTCCGCATCTATCTTGTTGATAACCTCTCCCAAATGCTCGGGATCGTCCACAAAGTTGATGTTGTCCACATCAAAAATGATGAGGTTTCCCTTGTCGTAATCGTGTATCCAAGCCTCGTAACGCTCGTTTAAGCGGCTTAGGTAATCAATGCTTATGGAGTTTTCATATTCGCGGCCGCGCTTGTGTATTTGGCCCACCAAATTTGGGATGCTGCTTCGCAAGTAGATAAGCAAATCAGGACCTTTGGTAACGCTTTCCATAAGGTCAAAAAGCGAGCGGTAGTTCTCGAAATCGCGGTTGGTCATCAATCCCATGGCGTGCAGGTTTGGCGCAAAAATATGTGCGTCTTCGTAAATGGTCCTGTCCTGGATCACATTTTTCCCCTTTTCGCGGATTTCAAGGATTTGCCGAAAACGACTGTTCAAAAAGTAAATTTGAAGGTTGAAGGACCAGCGTTCCATTTGGTTGTAAAAATCGTCCAAATAGGGGTTGTCCTCCACATCTTCATAGTGGGCCTGCCATTTGTAATGTTTCGCCAATAAACGGGTAAGGGTGGTTTTTCCGGAACCTATGTTTCCTGCAATTGCAATGTGCATAGCTATTCTTTTGTTGGGATGGTTAGTTTAAAAGTGTGCAAAATTTCGCCGTCATAAATATACAGGAAATCATTGGTTAGCTGCAAGTCTTTAATTTTTATTTCGGGGAGAGACAGCTTTGCGGTTTCGTGTGGAATGGCATCATTTCGCTTTGCGAAATCTGGAATGTAGTAAAGTGAATTTTCCTTCAAAGCGACCAAATTCTCGTTCTGCTGAACTATTTTTTCATAGCCTTCCGAAGCCGTTTCATTCAGAATGCTTCCGTAAATATTGAAGGCGCGTAGATTCTTTTCGGTCAAAGTGAAGCAATAATTAAAGTTGCTGGCCTGCGAAATCAATTTCCCCGGAAAGGGTTGCGAAACCACGGTCTGCAGATTGGAACCGTAGTTGTAGAGTTCCAGTTGCTGGGTGTCCACGTTAAAAAGCCAAAGACTGTTGCTTCCCGCATTGCTGGCGGTACTCACGTTCAAAAATTGTGGCAGGTTGTTGAAATTGATGCGCTGGATTTCATTCAACTTATTGTCCAACAAAATCACCGTATTTGTATCCTGAAAAAACGCCACCACTTTCAGCGGATTTATAATATCTACCGAAGTGAGCCTCCCCAATTGCAGATCGTTGAAACGAAAATTGCCGTCCGGCCCTTTTTTGTGAAGCACTCTGTCCTTAATGAAATAGGCATTTTTATAATTGTCAAGACCAATAAAACGGTCTGCAGCCAACGGAACATCGCTGACAGAAGCGAGGCTTTGTGCGATTCCGAATTGGCAAAAGAGCAGAAAAAGTAGAAAAAAATCCTTCATAGCTTCGGCAAGATACAAAATGTGAAGATACTCTTAAACAGAGATTAATGTAACAGATTATGTTTAAATTCGTCTTAATTCACGTAGCCCAAATTTGTTTAAACCAATTGAATTAACTTTAGACATTTCAAAGCGGGATTCACCAAAAATTTAATTTATGAAAATATATATATTTCTCTTTCTACTTCTTATTTCCATCGGAGCAAACGCCCAAAACATCAGCGGCCAAGCCTTTTACGAATCCAAAACCACGGTAGATATGGATGCCTTTGGCGGGGGTCGTGAAATGAGCGAGGAGATGAAAAAAACCGTGGCAACAATGATGAAAAGTGCCTTAGAGAAAACCTACATTCTCACCTTTAACAAAGACGAATCCATTTATAAAGAACAGGAAAAACTGGATGCTACTCCAATAAACCCAGGTTTTAAAATGATGATGAGCAGTTACACCCCGGGAGCGCAGTACAAAAACCTGAAAACGGGACAAATTGTGGAGGAAAACGAATTCTTCGGAAAACAGTTTCTGGTAACAGATTCTATTAAAACCTTGGATTGGAAAACAACGAATGAGTCCAAACAAATTGGGCAATACATCGCTTTTAAAGCAACCGCAATAAAAAAAGTAGATCCAAACGATTACAGTATGGCGCGCCCAAAACGCGATCGAAAAGATAAAAATGAAAAAGAAAACACCGAAGCAAAAAAAGACTCAACAAAACCTGAAGACCCGATGGATATGATTGAAATTCCAAAGGAAATAGAGGTTACCGCTTGGTTTACGCCTCAAATCCCAGTAAGCAATGGCCCAGGCGAATATAGTGGACTTCCAGGTTTAATTTTGGAATTGAATGCCTACAGGACCACACTGCTGTGCTCCAAAATAGTGATGAACCCGAAAACGGCGGAAAAAATTGAACCCCCCACAAAAGGCAAACAAGTTACGCGTGAAGAATACACTAAAATTGTAAAGGAGAAGACAGAAGAACTTCGTGAAAATTTTAGAGGCAGAGGAGGAAACCGTGGCGGACGTGGCGGTGGATTTTAATTAGAAGTCTGGCTTTGTGAACTCTGTGAAAACCTCCGTGTCCTTTGTGGTTAAAACAGTCCTTTACCTTATTAACGTTTAAAATTTCAATGAACAAATTCATCTTTCTTTTAATTTGTGTTTTCCCTCTGTTTCTTTCCGCCCAAAGCATAAAGGTAAAAGGAACCATCAAAGACAGCATCGGCAATCCGCTGGAATTTGCCAATGTTATTGCCAGTATCAAAACTACCGGTAAAACCGAATCTTACGGCATTACCAATCACGACGGTCGCTACCAACTTGATCTTCCAAAAGGGAATACATACATTTTAAGAGCGAGTTTTCTGGGTTTCGAAACTGTGGAACAGTCCGTAAATGTTCCTTCCGATGCTGAAAATATAAATCTGGATTTTGTTTTGAACCCAAAAGAAAACCAATTGGACGATGTGGAAATTGTTTACGAAATGCCCGTTACCGTAAGGGGCGACACCATAGTTTACAACGCAGACAGTTTCACCAACGGCGACGAACGCAAACTGGGCGACGTGATGAAAAAACTCCCCGGCGTTGAAGTAAACGATGATGGCGAAATACAAGTGGAAGGGAAAACCGTCACCAAAGTAATGGTGGAGGGAAAAGATTTCTTTGACGGCGACAGCAAGCTCGCCACCAAAAACATTCCCGCAGACGCCGTGGACAAAGTGGAGGTTTTGAGAAACTACAACGAAGTGGACCAAATGCGCGGCCTTGGCAACGACCGAGATAATGTGGCCATAAACATCAAACTAAAAGAGGGGAAAAAGAATTTCTGGTTTGGCGAAGTTACCGCCGGCGCTGGAATTGCAGATGAATACGGCGAAGAAAACGGTCGCTATCTGGTTCATCCGAAACTTTTCTATTACAGCCCGAAATACAGCATCAATATAATTACTGATTTCAACAATATCGGAGAAGTGCCCTTCACGTTTCGGGATTATTTCAACTTCACCGGTGGGTTTAAAAATTTCAACAAAGGCGGCGGAACCAATTTAAACATTAACAATAGTGATCTTGGGTTTGCAGTTTCGCAAAACGACCGCGCAAAGGACATTCAAGCTAAATTTATTGCGGGAAATTTCAGTTATGCCGTAAATGACAAACTGGATATCAGCGGTTTTGGAATTTTGAGCGATAACAAAACAAACATTGTAAACAACAGCATTCGCCAATATATTTTAACGGGAATTACCGAAAATACCAATGCCGAAAACGACCAACGCAACCAGTTGGCAATGCTGAAACTGAGCAGCACCTATAAACCCAACCACAATTTTGAGTTGGATTATGACGCTTTGCTGAAAACTTCAAAACAAACAGAGGATGATGCCACAATTTCAATAGTTGGAGGTAATCAAAACGATATATCCGAAGTAAAAGAAAACAAGCCGTTTTCCATCAATCAGACGGCGAACGCTTATTATACCTTAAACGACAAAAACATTTTTGCCGCCGAAGTTCAGCATTTGTACCAAAACGAAGACCCTTTTTACAATGCGGTGCAGGATTCCATTCCGTTTCGGGGAGTCTTTACGGTTATAAATCCGCTGGATCCGTTCAATAGCGATGCCGACACCTTTGATCCTTTGGAACAATCGGACCGCTACAACATCAATCAAAACAAAACCGTAAAAAGCAATAAGCTGGACGCAAAGGTTGATTATTACTACGTTCTCAACAATTTGAGCAATCTTAATTTTACCGTGGGAACTACTTATAGCAACCAAAAATTCAACTCCAGTATTTTTCAGATTTTGGATAACGGCATTCAGAATTCTTTCACCGAAGATGATTTCAATAACGACGTGTCCTACACTTTTACAGATGCTTTTTTTGGGCTTCACTATAAACTGAAATCTGGGAAATTCATTTTCACGCCGGGCGTTACGCTTCACAATTACAATTTGAGAAATGAACAGTTGGGAACAACTGCAACCCAAAATGATTGGATGGTTTTGCCAGATATTAACGTGGTTTTGGAACTGAAGAAAAGTGAGAATCTGCGTTTCAATTATTCCATCACTTCAGAATATAGCGATGTAAACAATTATGCCCAAGCCTACGTTTTCAACAATTACAACCGTCTTTTCCGAGGAAACCGAGAGCTGGAAAATTCACTTTCGCACAGTTATAATTTAACGTATTTCAGTTTTAATCTTTTCAACTATACAAATATTGGAGGAAATTTAAGTTACACCCGAAGAATTGATGCGATTAAAACTAACACCGAATTGGTGGGCATTAATCAAGTGAGTAGTCCAGTTAATTTTGACAGCAATTTCCCCGATGAAACATTTTCGGCAGTGGGAAGATTTAGTAAAACGATAAAAAAAGTTCAGTTCAAAGTTGATGCAGCGGTGTTTTTGAGCAAAACGAACAACACCATAAATAATGAAATTCGAGAGAGCCAAAGTCTTACTCAGAACTATAACGCCAGCTTTCAGAGTAATTTCAAAAGCTTTCCAAATTTTGAAGTGGGCTATCGTTTTATGAAAAATGATTACGACAACGGCGGCGTGAAACAGACTTTTTTTACGAACCGCCCGTATGCAAATGTAAACCTTCGATTTTTGAAGGATTTCAACCTTTTTGCCGAATGGGATTATTACAAATACACCAACGATGCCAAAACGGTTGAGAACAGTTATTCCTTTTTCAACGCCAATCTGTACTACAAACACGGCGAAAGCCCTTGGGAATTCTCGGTGCAGGCCACGAATATTTTGGATACTAAATCAATAAACAACGACAGTTTTAACGACCAGTTCAACACAACTTCGCAATATTTTGTGATGCCGAGGATTGTGATGTTTGTGATAAAATATGATTTGTAACCGTCATTGCAGCCGAAGCGAAGCAATCTCAATAAATTTTCTTAAAGTATAATTAATGGTATATTCATTCCAGTTGAATTATGATTATTTTTGAACACCATCTTCGCAATCTTAAGAGTCTTATGTCTTACGTCATATAGCGAAGCGGTCTTAAGTCTATCACATGCGAAACATCTTCCTTGGAATTGTAATTGCCTTTGTTATCGTTTTCGGCCTGCGCTATTGCGAAAACCGAAAGGATACCCGCGAACAGTTGGAAGCCAATACAGCTTTAATTCAAAAAGAATTGAAAAACGTGGGCAAACTGATTGTTACCGAAGGCAGTTACGCGCAGGTTTACACCTATAACGACAGCAAAGATTTAATGTACGGTCTTTTTGATGCCCGAAAAAAAGCATTGGTTGTAGTGAACGCAAAGGCGAGTATTGCTTATGATTTAAGCAAAGTGAAGACTGAAGTTGACGAAACCACAAAAACCGTTACCATTACAAACATCCCGGAACCCGAACTTTCCATCAATCCAAATATTCAATATTACGATGTTACCCAAGATTATTTGAACCAATTTACAGCTGAGGATTATAACAAAATAAAACAACGGATTGAAAAATCGCTTCGCAAGAAAATTGAAGCTTCCGAGTTGCGCACAAATGCTGGAAATAGATTGATTTCAGAACTCCAAAAAATCTATATTTTGACGAATTCCTTGGGGTGGACATTGAAATATGATGGAAACCCCATTGAAGAAGAACAAGATCTTCAAAAGTTAAAATTATAATTTTCTGCTCAAACTGAACCAACCCCCGCCATTCATCGCTTCCACGCCGTTGCTTTTTAAAATTCCGGCGGCACTTGCACTTCGCATTCCACTGGCGCAACAGCAAATTACGGGTTTGTTCCACTTTTTTATTTCATTCATTTTCGAAGAAATATTCTGTAGCGGAATACATCTTGAGCCAGGAATTGCTCCTCCGTCATATTCGCCTTTGCTGCGAACATCAACGATGATGGCTCCGCGGCTTTTAAAATCTTGAATTTTCTTTGATTTGTTTTCGAATAAAAAGTCTAAGAGGCCCATTTGTTGTAGTTTTTAGAGACGGCAAAATTACAATATTCACTTATAAATACTCCTTAATTATTCGTTATATTGTAATCGAAGAAACACTTTCCCGAAAGAGAGAAACCAGTAAAGTGTAAACCCCACTTTTCCTCTTCACTTTGCGACCCCTTTATTTGTGATATTAAAAAAGAGGAAAGGTAGAAGTGAGTATTTTAAAAAAGGATAGGGTTTCGGTTTTGGTAAAGGAAATTGTTTAATTTTAATGATTATGGAAAATGGAGCTGCAAAGAATTTAGTAGAAATAATATTGTCAAAATGCAACCTTGCAATTCTAACTAACAACCGTTAGTTTTGTTAATCTAATTCGATAAAAAACAAGTGGCGAAATTTCATAAAATAAAAGTAAAGTACATATACAAAGAAACCGACGACTGCTCGGTAATAAGCTTTGATGTCCCTGAGAATTTGGCGGAGGAATTCCACTTTCGGCAGGGCCAACATTTAACGCTGAAAGCCGATATAAATGGCGAAGACATCCGCCGTTCCTACAGTTTGTGCTCCAGTCCAATAGACAATGAATGGAAAGTTGCCGTAAAAGTGATTCCCACCGGTGCTTTTTCAACATTTGTGAATTCAAAATTGAAAACTGGGGATACGCTTGAAATAATGGAGCCCAGCGGAATGTTTGGCGTGGATATTCAAGCAGATAGAGCTAAGAACTACCTTTTTTTTGCTGCCGGAAGCGGAATTACGCCCGTGCTTTCAATGATTAAAACACATTTGGCATTGGAACCCAACGCAACTTGCAAGCTGTTTTATGTGAATAGGACCGCGAAATCAATTATCTTTAAAGAAGCTTTGGAGCAGTTGCGAAACCAATACTTCGGGAGGCTGGAAATCTATTATTTCCTTACAAAAGAACGCCGCGATATTGAACTTTTCAACGGCCGTTTTGACGATGAAAAGATGCGAATTTTGACAAAAAACTTCATCGACATTCCCGATACAAGTGAAGTGTTTTTGTGCGGCCCCGAAGAAATGGTGAATTATGTGAGCAGCTATTTAATTGGAGCAGGTTTGCCGAAGGAACTGATTCATTTTGAATTGTTCGTAACAGGTTTAACCGAAGAAGATAAAAAACGTGCCGAACGCTTGGCGCAGCAAAATGTGGAAGGGGTTGAAGTGACCATCGTGGATGCTGGAAAGGAATTCCAGTTCACAATGACCAAAGATTTTGACAACATCCTCGATGCCGCCCTCGCTGCTGGGGCCGATTTGCCCTTTGCTTGTAAAGGAGGGGTTTGCAGCACTTGCAAATGCCAGATTTTGGAAGGCAGCGTAGAGATGAAAGTAAATTACGCTTTGGAAGAAAAGGAAGTGGCACAGAACTTTATATTGAGTTGCCAATCTGTTCCAACTTCCGATAAAGTAAAAGTGAATTTTGATGTTTAATTAAATAAACCTCAATGGTTTTAAAAACCTTTGAGGTTTGAAGTAATAATCTTTGTTATGAGTGAAAAAGAAGTATTAAGTAGAATAACAATAAATCCTGAAATATGTCACGGAAAACCAGTAGTTCGTTCTATGCGCTGGCCTGTGGAAGTTATTTTGGATATGTTGGGCTCTGGGATGACTAATAAAGAAATACTCTTTGACCATCCTGAGCTTGAATTGCAGGATATACAAGCTTGTCTGCAATACGCAAAACTTTCAGTTTCAGGAAAATCAATTTTAGCAGCAAGCTAAATGGAGTTTTTGTGTGATGTACATATTTCTATAAAAATAGCTAAATCAATTGAAGATTTAGGCTATAAATGTGAACACGTAAATAGAATATTGAAAAAATGGAATACTACTGATGAAGAAATTATAAATTATGTAGGTAAAAATAATCTCATCTTGATAACAAAAGACCAAGATTTTCGCAATTCATTTTTATTGAATTCGACACCAAACAAATTGATAAAGATTGATCTGGGAAATATATCAAATGAAGATTTTTTAAAGATTATAACGAACCTTCTACCAATGATTTACAATGTAAATCGAGAAAATAAAAAATTTATGATTGAAGTATCTAAATCTACTTCATCCGTAATAATAAAAGAATGAGTTATGAGTGAAAAAGAAGTAAAAAACACTTGGGCTGAGCGCAGTCGAAGCCTAGAGGAAATTTTCGAAGCCCGAATAGCACGCGACGAAAAGATAGAGCCAAAAGATTGGATGCCGGAAAAGTACAGGCAAACCCACATCAGGCAGATAAGTCAGCATGCACATAGTGAGGTGGTGGGAATGCTTCCCGAAGGAAACTGGATAACACGAGCACCTTCATTACGCAGAAAAGCCGCCCTTTTGGCAAAAATTCAAGATGAAGCTGGACACGGATTGTATCTGTATTCGGCTTGTGAAACATTAGGCATTTCCCGCGATGAGCTTTATGAACAACTACATTCCGGAAAGGCGAAATATTCCTCCATTTTCAACTACCCAACAATCACTTGGGCCGATATGGGCGCCATTGGTTGGTTGGTGGATGGAGCGGCAATTATAAATCAAGTACCGCTTTGTAATACTTCTTTCGGGCCTTATGCAAGGGCAATGGTTCGTGTATGTAAAGAGGAAAGTTTCCATCAGCGCCAAGGGTATGAAATTATGCTTACCCTTTGCCGTGGTTCCGAAGAACAAAAAGCAATGGCGCAAGATGCGCTAAACCGTTGGTGGTGGCCAAGTTTAATGATGTTGGGACCCACCGATGCCGAATCGGTCCATACCGAACAATCCATGAAATGGAAACTGAAGCGCAAAAGTAATGACGAATTGCGCCAACAGTTTATAGACCAAACAGTCCCTCAAGCTGATATTTTGGGAATCACAATGCCAGATCCAGATTTGAAATGGAACGAAAAAACCGGACATTATGATTTTGGCGAAATTGATTGGGAAGAATTCTGGCAAGTAGTAAAAGGCCACGGCCCCTGCAACAAAGAACGAATGACCGCACGAATAAATGCCTGGAACAATGGCGAATGGGTGCGCGATGCCGCAATGGCCCACGCTGAAAAGAATGCAAATAAAAAAGTAGCAAAAGCAAGTTGAAAAATGATGTAAGACAGTAGGATTTAAGACGTAGGACAAATAATTCATAGTCTTACGCCCTAAGTCCTATAGCGAAGCGGTCTTAAGTCTCAATACTAAAATCTAACATATCATGTCTGTAAAGAAAAAGAACTGGCCCCTTTGGGAAATATTTGTCCGTAGCAAAAACGGACTGGAGCACCGTCACTTCGGAAGCCTGCATGCCGCGGATGCTGAAATGGCTATGGAAAACGCCCGCGATGTTTACACCCGTAGAAATGAAGGCGTGAGCATTTGGGTAGTAGAAAGCAAGAATATTACTGCCTCGAATCCCGCAGAGAATGGCGAAATGTTTGAACCCGCGCAGGATAAAGTGTATCGTCATCCAACGTTTTACCATCTGCCGGATGAGGTGAAGCATATGTGAAATCGAAATCGAAACTGAAATCGAAACTGAAATCAAAAAATGAAGAATTATAATTTAGATAGTCGTTTTGAAGATTTCGCAGCTTCAGTTGTTGTACTATTTAAGATGCCACCAATATCTTTTGCTGCAGATTATTTGGCGAAGCAACTTATAAGATCTGCTTGTTCTTCTGCATTAAATTTCGGTGAATTTGAAGGAGCAGGTTCAGATAAGGATAGAGCAAATAAATTAAGGATTACATTGAAAGAACTACGTGAGTCACTTAGAAATTTTAATATTCAAGTTAAAGCAGGTTTGATAGACGTCAATAATGTAACGGCAATACGAAATGAGAATGACGAACTTATAAGAATCGTTGTTACACTAATAAAAAAATATAGTTAAACCCCTCGATTTCGATTTGAGTTTCGATTTCGTTTTAACTAACTAAACCCCTCGATTTCGATTTGAGTTTCGATTTCGTTTTAACTAACTAAACCCCTCGATTTCGATTTGAGTTTCGATTTCGTTTTAACTAACTAA
>JAENXC010000051.1 GCA_016649715.1 Flavobacteriaceae bacterium
ATTCTCCGGGTCAAAATAGTCCGGGTTTTTATAGAATGAAAAGATTGCGCTGTGCTCAATGCCTTGATCGACAGGCAGAATACTTAAGTAGCCAGTGCTTCCCAAATTCCCGTGATTGTACAACTGGGAAAGGCTTCGCAGTACTTGTGGATTTCTGTTGCTATTTCCAAATACCTTGTCAAGACTATTTTTGCCGGGGGTATGCAATTCATCCTTTGTTATTTTTTCACAAACGTGATCCAAATAAAAGGATGCTTTTTTCCCTAATCGCTTCACAATACCTTCATATGTTTTCATGCTATCTTTTGTTTAATTGATACTTATGTTTTCGTTGGTTTTACATACCACCTGAAATCACACACTTTTGCTCCACCTGCGATACTTCCAGTTCTTTCTAACTTGGCATTCCACATTTCTGCTAAAGGGTAATCCAATGCACACCATGTAGTTGCACAAAATTTTGACAAACCTTTCGTTTCAAAGTATTTGGCAACCGGACACTTCAAGCAATCAAAACCCACTACATTTTTATCTGTATTTGCATCTTTCCATTGGTATGAGGGGCTGTTGAACGGAAATGCCCTGAAAAGTTTTGTGGCTTTCAGTAGTTTGTTATAACTGGTTTTATTACCCCTTCCTGCCAGCCACCAGGAGAATTTGCCCATTTTCTGATAGACCTTCCAGGCAACGTCATAAAATAGTCGAGTGGTTGTTTCTTCGTCTTTTCCTCTTGTTGTTAATTCTTGATAGAAACCGGTTGACATTGCTGATAAATGCAGCATAAGCGAACCACCAATTGTGGGCATTTTGGGCACTCTGGGTTTAAGTAGTAAATATCGTTGCCAATACCCATATAGAATGTCCTGCACTTCATTATTATTGAAATGTGGCACAAGTATATTCTTTGCTGCTTTCGCTGCTTGTATTTTAAACCAGTATAGTATCAGCCTTCTCATGTTTTATTTTCAGATTATTCCCAAACTTTCATTGGTTTTGCGTATGGATTTCTCTGGACTTTCCTCAATTCCTGTAAGTGCTCGTATGGCATCTATAGTTTCAGGAATAACAATGGCTTGGTTATCTACCACGTAGGCATAAAAAAGTTCGTCTCCCACCACTTTCAGCATATCTTCCCAAAGAGCCACTTCGTACATATCGCCCCAGGGCCTTCCCATATCCAAGAACATTTCTTTTATGGTATTGTTGGAAACCAGCCCTTGGTCGTAGCGGATCAGTTTAATCCGACTTGAGGTTTTAAAAGCATCCAGCACTTCCTCTTTGGTAGCTTTTTTCTTTAGTTTCACGTTCCAGTAGTGCATATGGCTGAGTGTTTCGGGTACTTTGACTGCCGAAGTGATGACATCCAAATCAGGATCGACACTTTGAGCGTCAGGGCCTTGATGGCTTGGAATGTCTTTTTCGGGAACCATTGTGTTCATAATACCACCAAGATGACTTTCCCAAGGATCTGTAGCTCTTCTCAATAGTGTTCCCCTTGCATAATCTAATAAATCGGCTCTTTTTAAAGCTGTCAATGTTCTTAAGATAGAGGTGGTGTTGCAAGAAACAACCCTTGTGGCATCCAAATTTATAGCCGATTTATAATTGTTTTCGGCACTGAAAGAATGGCCTGTGGTTTCGTGTTTTTCGCCTCCTTGTAGAATAAATTTAATATTTTGTTCTTTGTAAATAGCCACATTTTGAGCCGCAATTTTTTTAGGCGTACAATCCACGACGAGATCCGATTTTTCCAAAAGCTGCTGCATATTGCCTTTTACTGAAATCCCTTCGGACTTCATTTTATCAGCTGCTTCTTGAGTAGCTGCGTAGATATCATATTCTTTTCTTACGGCATTTTGGATGCGCCAATCACTTATGACATCGCAAACTCCGACGAGGTTCATATCATCTTGTAATTGAATGGCATTAGCCACTCTTTTTCCGATGACTCCGTAACCTATAACTGCTATATTTTTCATTTTTTTATAGTATTTATTTAATTGTGGGCTTTTTCTAATTTTATAGATTTTCTCCAGTACAGGTGCTCATATAGCCCGGACCA
>JAENXC010000069.1 GCA_016649715.1 Flavobacteriaceae bacterium
ATCAGAAAGATTATCTACGCAAGCATAAAAGACTTGCCTTTTTCCCCCGAAGAAGATTTCATTTACAAATTCTATACGACTAATAAGGATCTTCTTATTGACAAAAAGGGAAGAGTATATAATAGATGGTCAACGGGTCGTCGAGGAACTCGAGCGGCTGATAAGAAAGGAGATGCTCCAAAAACGAATACCAAACAGAAAATATGAAAGGAAAACCAAACAAGGAAGATACAAAAAGTATAAATAAATACGTAAAGTTAGCACCATTACTAACCCCAAGGGGGGAATCAAAAAAACTAAAGGCTCAAGGTTGACAAATTTTGGGATAGCGAAGTGTTATTCTGTGGAATGAAAAAAATTCCAGATACTTGAGCCAGCAACTACAATAATTCCTTAAACGGATCCCAGAACACACTGCTGAAATTCTGAATTTGATTTTCTTTCACAATAATTCCTTCATTTTCAAGGAGCTGTTGCATTAAGTTGGTGCCGTCAAAATGAAATTTTCCGGTTAGCAATCCGTTTCTGTTGACCACCCTGTGCGCAGGAATATCGGCATTGTTGTGCGAAGCATTCATTGCCCAACCCACCATACGGGCCGATTTGGCTGCTCCGAGATATTTAGCGATTGCGCCATAACTGGTAACCCGGCCAAAAGGAATTTGCTTGGCAATTTCATATACTTTTTCAAAAAAATTACCGGTTTCCATAGGTAAAAAAGTTAAAAGTTAAATGTTTTTTGTTATTTGATTGATTTTTTAACATTTAACAAATAACGTATAACATTTTTTTAATTCTTTCGCTGGTGCGAGCGTCCCGCTCGTACCCATAATTTTAAATTCTGTATAACTTTCAAACTTTCAGCTATATAAATAAGTTAATGCCGAAGCCTAAATTTAATGTACGTAATAGGCTTGTCTTTTTCCAAATACTGGCTTTCATAAAAGGTTTGGGTTGAAGTCACTTCTTCGGGTGCGTGATCATTTTTGTAAATATCGTGATGCGCATACACAATTTCGTGGCCTTCGCCGTGAAGCAAACCCAAAGTATAACCGTGCATAAATTCACTGTCCGTTTTTAAATGGACAAACCCTTCAGGTTTTAAAATATGGCTGTATTTTTTTAAAAACTCGGTATTGGTGAGCCGGTGCTTGGTGCGGGTATATTTAATTTGGGGATCGGGAAAAGTGATCCAAATTTCATCGACTTCGTTTTCAACAAAAAGCAAATCTATCAACTCAATTTGAGATCTTAAAAAAGCCACATTGGTCAAATTTTCTTCCAAAGCTATTTTTGCCCCGCGCCAAAAACGTGCTCCTTTGATGTCAACGCCAATATAATTTATATTCGGGTTTTTACGGGCAAGCGCAATGGTGTATTCGCCTTTTCCACAGCCTAATTCAAGAACAATTGAGTTGCTGTTGTTAAAAAGTGTGTGCCAATTTCCTTTTAGGGAAAAACCGTCAATAACTTCTTTTCGTGTTGGTTGAATGACATTGGAAAATGTTTCGTTTTCACGAAATCTTCTGAGTTTGTTTTTGCTTCCCACAGGATTTGCGTTTCATTAAAAAAA
>JAENXC010000012.1 GCA_016649715.1 Flavobacteriaceae bacterium
CCTGATCTTTCTCCTTGTTGACGAGAGGAAAGTCCAGGACCATTGCCTGTATGTACCGCTACCCGGCCTCTTAGTTCTGGAAGCCCAAAAGTAGTTCTGCCGTCACCTCCATAGGTAGTGCCTAATAAAGAAAACAATGCTGTGTTTTGTGCAATTGACATTAATTGACCGTCACAATTAGCCCATTGTTGTGGTGCAAAATTTCCTCCAAACATGGAGATTTCTGCAATAGTTGGATCTGATATTGACATGATGTATCTTTTAAATTAGTAATATAGACTAGACTGAAAGATTAAAGGTTATTGCTGTTTCACCCAAAAAAGTTTCTTTCTTCGGAAATAATTTTTCGCCAAGATTCCTGTTTTTGGCCCAATGCTCTCCAGTAATATGAGCGCCTTGTTCTGTTAAAGCTAATTCTGTGAAAGAAGTGCTTTCCGAATTTGAAGCTTTAAAATAAATTCGTGCACTTTTACCTTCTTCTTTGTTTGGAAAATCGGTTATAAACTCATATTTACCTTGTTCGTCGGTTTTAAGTTTTGATCGATGCCTGTATTTAGTAGAATTCGGAGAAAGATGCCAAACTTCCACAGTTGCATTTTTTAAGGGAGTAGCACCATCTTTTTCATAAATGGTTCCTTTAACGGTAACTGAATTGGTGCTGAAAATTCCATTTCTTAAATCAGCTTTGGTCTCTGCATACGGATTATAGCCTAAATACGGGCTTTCAGAAGTAGTAAAAGCACCTGTAATTGTTGGTGTCAATACGGCTAAACCAGTTATGGCAAAGGCAGAATTGCGCATAAAGAGTCTTCGCGAAGTAGTGTTTTTCATAATTAGGTTAGTTAGTATTTAATAATCAATATATTAAAATACACGTTTTAAGATGCGTTTTAATAAAAAATTAATTCTTAAACATTAGTTTTTGCAAGTTAAAAGATATTCTTAAAAAATCTATACGTAGTAATACGTATATTGAATTGTTGTGTTTAAATGTATATTTGCAGTCTTTAAAATTAGTGTATGTCTACCGAAAATGTCAAGAAAAAACTGTTTGAAATCACTCAAAATTTAATTTCTGAAGATGTTATTTCTGATGTTTTGAAAAATTCCATAGAAGATCTAAAGTTACTTCTGGAAAAAGTTTCGGGCTTAAACCAAGAAGCGCCTGTAAATTCCGAAAACATATTGTTACCCACTGGTAAGGCTATTGGTCCAAAATGGGCAGGAATGTGCCTTGAAGACATTCCGCGCACCCATAAATTTATAAAAGGCATAAATTACGCAGTACAAAAGATTCTTGAAAAAAATCCAAAAAACCCTGTCACAATACTCTATGCAGGTACAGGACCCTTCGCAACATTAATCCTACCGTTGCTATCTCGTTATAAGCCTTCCGAATTACAACTTATTTTGCTTGAGGTAAACACTATTAGCATTGAAAGCTTAAAAAAAATCATTAAAGGTTTTGATGCTTATGAATACATTAAGGCCATCTATCATTGCGATGCCGCAAATTTTACAGTGCCTTCAGAGTTTGAAGCAGACATCCTTTTAGTGGAATGTATGCAGCACGCATTGCTTCGCGAACCACAAGTGGGTATTACTTATAACCTGCTTCCACAAATGAAAAAAGAAGCTATTTTGATTCCCGAAGAAGTCTCACTGCATTTGGCGCTTGTTGATATGGATGAAAAAAATGAATATCTATCTATTGAAAACAACGAAGCTAAAAGAGATTATTATGAAAATTCCGAAGCTGTCTTCACGCTCAATAAAGTAGAAGTACTCCAGAATAGTTCTGACTTTAAAAAAGAAGGTTTTCAATTTCCTGAAAAGGAAACGCACTTTTCCAGAAAACAGCTCAACAATCACGACCTTATCGCTATTTCTACCGAAATAACCGTTTTCAAAAACATTTCCTTAAATATTGACGAAAGTGGTCTCACTGTACCGTTGTTTTTAGCAGATTTAAATCACGATCAAACCGTAACCGGAGCCAAAACACAATATGTTGTGGGCACTGATCCCGGGCTTAATGCACAATTGGTGCGATCTTAAAAAAGAGAGTATACAATATTAATATTGAAAATTTATTCAAAGCTGTTTAGACAAACTTCAAGCATTTCCAAATCAAAGAAATCATATTCAAAATTGGCGTTATGGGTAAAGAAAAGACAGTTAATTTTTTCGCCTACAAAGCGTTCGCCCCATAGTTCCTCAAAAATAGTTATAAAGGCATTTTCCAATTCGCCGTCTTCAATTCCTGCAAGGTTCAAAGGGAGTAGCAGCAAAAGATCAAAAATATCTTTTTCCGGATCCCACGAATAAACCGTAAAGCGAATGTCTTTTGGAGTTATGGAAAATCCATCACACATAAATGGCTCCAACATCATTTTTGAAACTGTTTCCTTTTTGCCCACCACCAAAGCCTTAATAATCCAGTGCTTTATTTCGGGCGCTAGATCTACCAAACGATTCACATATATTAACAAATCTCTATGTCCGGCACACGATATGGTTAGAACATAGTTTTTGTTTGTCTTTTTTTCTGGATATATAATATTTAGGGTAAGCCCACTACAATAATCGTCCAGCTGAGCACATAGATATGAAAATGTTTCCAATCTTTTTTCCCTCTTTACAAATTTTAACTCGTGGCGAAGTCCTTCCTCTAAATCTTTGAACTCTTCCCAAAATTCCTTTGCTGTCATAAGAAACAATTTTTAGGGCCGCAATCTATGCAGGTGAATGATTAGCTATCCTAAATTTAAGCAAAAGATTTAATACCTTTAAGCTCTAAATATAAATTCTATTTATGAAGACTTTTTCTGCCAAAATTGCAATCCTCTCCTTTCTATTTCTATCCTTCAATTTTTCAGTCATTGCACCAGCTTTAAGCGATTCGCAGATTGACAGCATCGTCCAAAAAACAATGAAAACCTTTGACGTTCCCGGAATGGCGGTCGCTGTTTTAAAGGATGGCAAGATTTATCATAAAAATACCTACGGCGTGCGTTCATTAAAAACAAATGCTCCGGTAAACGAAAACACCCTTTTTGGCGTGGCTTCAAACACCAAAGCTTTTACTACCGCAGCTTTGGGACAACTTATTGACCAAGGAAAACTTACTTGGGACACCAAAGTAACAGACATTATTCCCGAATTTGAACTTTCCGATTCTTATGTAACGCGTGAATTCACCGTGCGCGATCTTATTACACACCGAAGTGGCTTGGGCCTCGGCGCTGGCGACTTGATGGTTTTTCCCGCTTCAAACACAACTACCAAAGCCGAGATGATCCACAACCTTCGGTATTTGAAACCCGTTTCCTCTTTCCGAAGCAAGTTTGATTATGACAATTTGCTCTACATTGTTGCAGGCGAAGTAATCGCGCGGGTTTCGGGAAAAGACTATGACGATTATATTTCAGAAAACTTTTTTAAACCATTGGGAATGACCCGTTCCTTTCTTACCATTCCTGAAATTAAAGCAGATGCAAACAGAATTGACGGTCACGCCCCAGTAAATGGAAAACTGGAATTGACGGCAGACACTTTCACCCAAATCGCTACACCTGCAGGTGGAATTTTTACTTCCATCAATGATATGAGCACGTGGGTTCAGGCGCAATTAAACGATGGAAAATACGGTGAAAATTTAAAGAACAGTCTTTTCAGTGAAAAAGTGCATAACGAAATGTGGACGCCGCAAACTATTATAAGAAGTGGAAAAGGCCCGTACAACACCCACTTTTCAGCTTATGGATTGGGCTGGTTTTTAAGTGATGTGAATGGTTATTTTCAAGTTACACATACTGGCGGATTAAATGGAATCGTGAGCCAAGTAACGCTAATTCCAGAAATGAATTTGGGCATTATCGTACTTACCAACCAACAAAGTGGTGCGGCTTTCAACGCTATAACGAATTCCATTAAAGATGCCTATTTCGGCATAAAAGACGAAGACAGGATTAAACAATACAACGAGCGACGTTTGGCTGGTGAAAAGATGGAAGACAGTATCATTTCATCCGTGGAAAAAAATATTGTGGTACAACTGAAAACCAAAGCATTCAAACCCAATCCGGCAGATTATATAGGCACTTATAAAGATGTATGGTTTGGCAAAGTTATTATCAGCGAAATAGAAGGAAACCTTCATTTTAAGGCTGAAAAATCTCTAGATTTAACTGGAACAATGACTTTTTACAAAGGCACCACCTATGTGGTGCGCTGGAACGACACTTCATTAAAAGCTGATGCTTTTGTTACTTTCAGTTTAAATACGGAAGGAAAAGCTAATGGTTTTACGATGAGCCCCATTTCTCCGTTGACGGATTTTAGTTATGATTTTCAGGATTTGGAGTTTAGGAGAATGGAATAATACCATTACGTTTTGTTGGAATTTATTTTTATCGCGAATTCATGAATGATTATGCGTTATTCTGAAATATTTCTGAAAACACTTCTTTCAAAAAATATATTAATAAACATTCGTGAATTCGCGGTTGTATTTCTGCGTATTACTTTCGGAAAAGATTGAATAGAAAAACATTCATGTATTCATGGCTCCCTTTTTCCCATTGATGACAAAAAAAACAAAAAACAATATATCTTCTAATCATTATTCATTAATTTCATCTGTATAAAATATTTGATAAATAAGAAGATGTAATGCCCGTGCTAATCTCTTCATTTGATTTGAAATTCGGTGATGGGCATTTCATAGTTAGCTAAGATGATGATTATGAAAACCACAAAAAGACTTGACGCCGCACTGGAAAAATTGTACACCGCTTTCCACAACAACACTCTAAATGCTGAGTGCTGTAATCATTGCGCGGTGGGAAATATTTGCAATAATACCGATAGCTGGAAGCACCTCAGCGACGATCACGGTTCGCTCCAATTGAACTATGTTGGCCTTGTTCACGAAAATTTGGGCCGAAAATTTCAAGGCTATTCACCTTTGGAGCTCCTAAAAATTGAAGCCGAATTTTTAAAAGGTTGTGGCTATACCCTTCCATTGGATTACAGAAATGCGAAGCCAAAAAATCCAACTTCCAAGGAAACACTTTTTAAAGGGCTTTGTGCCGCGGTTGCATTTTTATGTTCCCTCGATGGGGTTCGGAACGTTATGGATTTTTATCCACTCTTTGAAAATGAAACAAAACCATTGGAATTGGAAACAATTTCATAAAGTCTTTCATCTTTTTTCTGTTTTCATTTAAATGAATCCTATCCCGAACCCAAACATCCGCCCCGCCCTTCCTGAAGATTATAAACAGGTAGTTCCATTGATAATCCAGGCAATGGAAGACTTGGCCTGTACCTTTGCCAATACGGAAGATCCACATAAAGCCATTCCGCTGTTTGAATATTTTTTTCAGCAAAAAGCCAATCAGTACAGCTTTCAGCATACTTTGGTTTATGAAGAGTTGGGTGAGGTTATGGGCTCCATTACGTTTTATGATGGCGCATTGTTGCCTCAATACCGGAAACCATTTCTGGAATATATAGCCGAAAAATACAAGGTTACAGATTTAATAATTGAAGATGAAACCGTGCCGAATGAAGTATATATAGACACGGTAAGCGTTTCCGTGAAGCATCAAGGAAAAGGAATTGGCAAAAAGTTATTGGCTGCGGCAATAAGCCATGCAAAGCTGGGAAGACAAAAAAAGATTGGGCTTTTGGTAGCTTATAAAAACCCCAGCGCCAAAAAACTGTATTCGGCATTGGGGTTTGAAAGCGTGGGCAGAAAACAACTCGGCAACAGTGTTTACGAACATTTGCAACTCAAGCTGTAACTACATTTTAAGGATTGGCAACGCTTGCATCGCGGGCAAAATCGGCGTCGTCTTCTTGTTGGCCAATTTTTTCGTCCAAATAAAGCAAGGATTCGCTGGTTGCATTTGGACCGCCAGCAACTTTCAGTTTGTCAAGAAGATTCATCACGAGTGTTTCTTCCTCAATTTGTTCTTTCACGAACCATTGTCCAAAGTTCCATGTGGCCCAATCTTTTTCCTTTTGTGAAAGGTAAACAATTTCATAGATAGCTTCGGAATTGTCCACTTCGTGCTGAAAGATTTTTTCGAAACATTCCTGTAGGTTTTTCGGATCTTTTGGCGGAGCTGCCAGAGCCGTAATTTTTGCCTTTCCGCCGCGCTGTTGAATGTATTCTATCACTTTCATCATGTGGTTTCGCTCTTCGCCGGAATGTCTAAAGAGTAAATTTGCAACGCCCGCATAGCCTTCGCTGTCTGCCCAAATGGCGTACGAAAGATATATCTGAGCAGCATCAGCTTCTTTTTTTACTTGTTTATTTAAAATGTCCTCAATTGGTTTTGAAAGTCTGTTGGTATCCATAATCTAAGTTTTAGCCCTAAATTACTCAATGTTACGCACACTGCTTGTTGCCTTAACATTACGTTAGTGCAATTTTTTATGTGAAGAATGATTTTTTAAGAAAACAATTGGTTCAGCACCGCGAGCGATTTCGGCTTTTGATAGCCTTGCACGTGAAAACTGTAAAACACTAAAACCAATTCCAACAAATGCTGGCGTTCGACTTTTGTTAGCTTCACGGAATGTATGGTTTCAAAATTTAATCCGAAGAACTGTTTTAGGTTTTCTATTTGCGAACCTTCCAAACAATAGTTAGTGGTATTTTTTTGTTGAAAATTCCCATCCATAATATTGAAATATTTCGCTTCAATACAGGAAGTATCGGGATAAAAACCTAAATACACGCTCAGTTGCATCAAAAAGAAAATGTGGAAATTAGCAATGGCATCATTCGCGTCCAGCCATTGAAAAGAATGTTCCAAAAAACCGTAAAGTTCTTTATTGGGCTCTTCCTCGCGGATGCAGTTTTTCAGTATTTCTGCCAAAAACATAACCAACCCAGTCTTTAAAATGTCTGTATGCAGCGTTTGGTAGGGATAGAAAACCTTTGCTTCCTTTATATATTCCAGCGTGCCTTTGTTTTTGTGCTCTGCAATGAGTTCCAGTTGGGTAAGCGGCTGAAAATAGGAAGCTTTTAATTTGGCTTTTTTGGCTTTGAGTACGTTCCGAAGTAAATAGCTTTTTATTCCGGCAACCTCCGTATAACAGTTCACAATAAGGTCTGCTTCGGAATATTTTACAGCTGAAAACACAATGGCTTTGGAAGCGACGACCATCAGCGAATAATCATTATTTTTGAAACTTTGGTTTCCAGATTATCGTTTGTGGTAACCAACACAAAGTAAACTCCGGACCGCACTTTGTACTTTCCAAAAGCTGTGGTGTCCCAAAGAACGCTTCCTCCTTCCGAAGTTTCTTCAAAAACAAGGCTTCCGTTAATGTCGGTAATTTTTACATTGGCCTTTGCGGTAAGACCATCTATAGTTACGTTTCCATAAAATCCGGGACGCACTGGGTTGGGGAAGGCGTGCACGTTATCCAAGTTATCACTCGGGGCAGTGGCAGTTCCTTTATAAGCCACAAGGCCTTGGGTGGTGGCAAAATATACCACTCCGGTAAAAGGGTCTATTGAAATATCCTGCACATTGTTGGTGGGCAATGGCGAATTGTCCTTCGTAAAACGGAGCAAGGTTTCCTGCCCGTTTGGCGATAGATAAAACACTCCGGAAGTGGCCGTGGCTATCCATTTGTTGTTGGAGCCGTCCACTTCAATATCTGTGATGGATTGCTCGTAGAGTAGTTCCTGCGCCACTCCGTTTTCGAGGATGATAATTGCCTGCGATTCTGGGGTTGAGCCATCTTCAAAAAAACTGCCGGGGCTATAAAGTACCCTGAGTCCTTTTAAGGTTCCAATCCATAATTTATTTTGTTTATCGAAAGTAAGTGCGCGAATATTGTTTGTGGGAAGGTTACCGGCTCCCTGACTGTCTGTCATTTTATTGAATTTGTTGGTAGTGGGGTTGTACCCCATTACCCCGTTTTCATAAGACCCAAAAAAGATAGATCCTTCACGGCTAATGGCAAGTTTGGTAAGGGCTATTTCATTTTCGTTTGCTATGATGCTGGAAATATCAACTTTTTGAAACTGACCGCTCGGAGTAAGTTTTATCAGCCCTTCCTTTTCCTTGCTTTGCACAAACCACAGATTGCCCTGCGCGTCAAACTGGGAACCCAAGATACGTATTCCCGTATCTTTACCATTAACTATTACTCTTTTCAAAGGGCTATTGGTTTGGTCGTAAAGGATTTTTGGGGTTCCTTCCACAATTTTGAGCAATCCTCTTTCAAAAGAACTCATAAATACTTCGTCAGGATTTTGTGGGTTGATGGTAACTTTAACCAAATCTGTCGGTTCGGCATTAACGGCCAAACTCAAATCTTTATAGGAAGTATTTGTCCACAAGGTGTCTTTAAGCTGACTGATTCCCCTTCTGCTTAAAACGCCATCGGGATAATACGGATTGTAATCAATATCCACTTCCCCAAAGCTTACCCATAATTGGCCCGGGGAAGCATCAATGGCAAATGGTCGGTTTCGGAGCGGACCATTGGGGAGTATTTGTGTGGGCTGGTTGCTTCCGAAAGGAACAATCAACAACCCATCTTCCTTGGTTCCGAGATAGAAATTGGAACCAAAGGCATAGCCTGAAAGCAAGTTAAGGTCAAAACCTTGCACGTTGGTTACGGCTGCTTCCTGCACAAAACCTTCGGAATAGGAATGAATGGAATTCTCGGTGGTAATGGTCAATAAATCATCGGCCCCCCTAAATTTGAGAACATTGTCTGTAAAAGTTTGTACATTGGTCCTGGTTCCATCGGGTGTGAAACGCAGAATGGTGTTTACCCAATCAGCCGCATACAGCTCACTTCCCAATTTTTCCACAGCAGTGAAACCGCCGCCCATAATAGTTGTCCAGTTATGGTAATCGATTAAATTATCATCGGCCACCAACGCCCGGCGCATACCATCTAAAGAACTGGCTGCAAAAATATAGGGTTCCTGCACAGTGGTCTGCACGATGTTTATCTGGCCGCCGCCATCGCCAATGAAATAAGTATCCCCAAATTCAAGTCTTTCCAGATTATAGACTGAAATGCCATATTGGGTAGCAATATAAAGGTTGCCATTGTATTCGTTGAAATTGTTGATTCGCTTTCGGTTTGGCGGGATGGTCTGTTTTTCCAAAATATCAACCACTTTCAAGATTTTTTCTTCGCCCTCTTTCACGATTTCAATCAGCCCGTTTTCGTAGCCAATGACCAATAAATTGAAAGCTTCACTATAATGGACTGTAGTTATGAATTCCCCCGAAAGCCCATTTACGGTGGAAAGCGTTTTGATTTCCTTTGTGGTAAGGTCATAGGTGAAAATCGCATTTTCGGCACCCACAAAAATCTTGTTGTCGCCCTGCGAAATATCTTTTATCGAAACATATGAAAAATGACCCGTCCAGCGGTCTTCGAAATTCTGGGCACTTGCCAGAAAGGGAAATAGTAATAGGATAGCAATGGCCCACCGCTTCATAGAAAAACTAGTTTTGTTTATTAACACGCTAAAATACTATTTATTGCGGGATGTGAACGAAAAAGCCTTTCCCTATCTTTTAATTCCTATCGTTATTTGTAAGAAAAAAAAGGACATAAGATAAAAGGACGTAAGACATAGGACTATTACTTTCTGCCTTTTTTAAAAAATCTATATGATTCTTTAAACAAACAGATTTTTTTTGTCTTATGTCTTACGTCAATTTTTAGTTGAAAGCGCTATACCACTCCTTGGGCCAACATGGCATCGGCCACTTTAACAAAGCCCGCAATATTTGCTCCTTTTACGTAATCTACATAACCATCGCCATCATTTCCGTATTGTACGCAAGCGGCGTGTATGTTGTTCATAATACTGTGAAGTTTTTCGTCAACTTCCGCTGCGGTCCAACTTAAACGAAGCGAGTTTTGCGACATTTCCAAACCAGAGGTCGCAACACCTCCTGCATTTGATGCTTTTCCGGGAGAGAACAAAATCCTCGCTTTTTGAAATGCTTCAATTGCTTCTGGGGTGCAGGGCATGTTGGCTCCTTCGCCCACGCAAGTACAGCCGTTCTTTAAAAGCAGGGCTGCCTCTTCGCCGTTCAATTCGTTTTGGGTTGCGCAAGGAAGGGCAATATCACATTTCACTTCCCACGGGCGTTTTCCTTCAACATATTTTGAGCCAGTATATTTCTCAGTGTATTCAGAAATACGGCCACGTCTTTCGTTTTTCAGATCCATTACGAAAGCGAGCTTTTCTTCATTGATGCCTTCCGGGTCATAAATATATCCAGCAGAATCTGAAAATGTAACTACTTTTCCTCCAAATTCAATCGCTTTTTCAGCAGCATATTGGGCAACGTTTCCTGAACCAGAAATAACCACTGTTTTTCCTTTGAAGCTTTCGCCTTTGGTTTCGAGCATGTTTTTTGCGAAATATACATTTCCATATCCAGTTGCTTCGGGACGGATTAGCGACCCGCCATACGAACGGCCTTTGCCGGTAAGTACGCCAGTAAACTCGTTACGGATGCGTTTGTACTGGCCAAACAAAAAGCCAATTTCACGGCCGCCAACGCCAATATCCCCAGCGGGAACGTCAGTATCCGCACCAATATACTTGCTAAGTTCAGTCATAAAACTTTGGCAGAAACGCATGACTTCATTGTCGCTTTTCCCTTTTGGGTCAAAGTTGGAGCCTCCTTTCCCGCCGCCCATTGGAAGCGTGGTGAGACTATTTTTAAAAGTTTGTTCAAACCCTAAAAATTTCAATATACTAAGGTTTACCGATGGGTGAAAACGCAAGCCCCCTTTGTATGGTCCAATAGCGGAATTGAACTGAATTCTGTACCCTTTGTTTACTTGTATTTCGCCCTTATCGTCAGTCCAAGGCACACGGAAAAGGATGGTGCGCTCTGGCTCTACCATACGTTCCAGCAATTTCTTGTTGGCGTATTTTTCATTGACCTCAATAAAAGGGATTACGGTTTCGGCAACCTCGGTTACCGCCTGAAGGAATTCAGGTTCATTGGGATTGAGTTTTTCGACTTCAGAGATGAAATCTTTGATGCTTTGCTTCATTGTTTAAAATTTTATTTTACTTTTAGCGAATTCCGTATAGTGGGCTATCACAATGTGTTTTGTCCAATTTTTGTTGAAAAAGACACCTTAAACAAACCGTTCACATAAGGAAGGCACAAATATAAGCGTTATGATAAAAACTGTGCGCCAATTTTTTACATATTAGCTAAATAGTATTATTAATTTCACTGTTGCACATGTTTTTATATATTTGCTATGTCTCAATCTAATCCCATATTTATAATGAATACCAGATTTTTGTTATTGGTATTTTTCTTGTTGGTTTTTGCAAAGCAAGAAGTTTACAGTCAATTTGGCTTTTCTCACGAGGTGGGTATAATTACCGGGCCTGTAGTTTTCTATTCAGATTTCGGTCAGCGGAACAACTTTGAAACCAATGGTAAGAACACTGGTTTTGGGATTGGCCTTATCCATTATCTCAACTTTTCTTACCGCGCAGATTGTAACTGCTACACGCGGGATAAGTATTTTAACGACCACTTTAAAATCCGTAACGAGATTGATTACCACAAAACCCATTTGGCACATTATGGCCGTTGGGTAGCCCCTGATCAAACATCACTTTTTGCAGATCAACTTCGTGCAATGAGCGGTACTGTTAGTGTCTTTGAAATTGGTTCACAACTTGAATATTTTCCATTGAGCATTCGCGATTTTGCGGCGGGTGCATATAAAATTGCACCATTCATAAGCTTTGGTGCGCATTATGTGAGCTATGACCCGGAAGTAACCACTTCATTTGGTAATGGTAGTTTTGTATATCCGAATGTTCCTTTAAAATATGAAAATGCCAGAAATAACGATCCCGGTTCAACTTGGGCTGTTGTTGGAAGTGTTGGAATACGCTACAAATTGACTCCTTTGAGTGATTTGATGCTTGATAGCCGCTGGGAGCATTACTTCAGTAACTGGGTAGATGGACTGAACCCTGATGTGCCCGAAAACAAAGCCAATGAATGGATTTATTGGCTGAATATTGGATATATCTATTATATAGAATAAAAGAATTAAACTAAATAAAAAAGGGGGTCGGATTTAATAAAATCCGACCCCCTTTTTTATTTCTAGTAAACGATTGAATTATCCGATTGCCTGTTTCAAATCTGCAATCAAATCTTCTGCATCTTCAATCCCCACGGAAAGACGGATCAACGAATCCACAACCCCTGTTTTTTCGCGTTCCTCTTTTGGAATGCTGGCGTGCGTCATACTCGCTGGATGGCCAGCAAGGCTTTCCACTCCGCCAAGACTTTCTGCCAAGGTGAATATTTTTAAATTCTCAACTATTTTGATGGCTTCTTTATAATTGTTTCCTTTAGTAACGAAGGAAATCATCCCGCCAAAATCCTTCATTTGTTCTTTCGCAATTGCATGGTTTGGATGGCTTTCAAAACCGGGCCAATACACTTTTTCAATCTTTGGATGATTGGCTAAATATTCCGCAACGGCTTTCCCGTTTTCGCAATGGCGTTGCATACGGATGTGAAGCGTTTTTAACCCACGCAATACAAGGAAACTGTCCTGCGGGCCGCAAACAGCACCACTGGCATTTTGGATGAAATACAGTCTTTCTGCGAGTTCTTTGTCTTTTACAATCAGAGCTCCCATAACTACATCGCTGTGCCCGCCAAGATATTTTGTGGCGCTGTGCATCACAATATCGGCGCCCATTTCTAACGGTTGCTGCAAATAGGGCGTTGCAAAAGTGTTGTCGACTGCAAGCAGGACTTTATGTTTTTTGGCTATAGAAGCTGCTTTTTTAATATCAATGATGTTCATCATCGGATTGGTTGGCGTTTCTACCCAAATCAGTTTGGTTTTATCATTCACATAATCTTCGATTCTTTCAGCATTTTCCATCCCTATGAAATGGAACTTGATACCAAACCCTTCAAAAATCTTTGTGAACAAACGGTAGGTTCCTCCGTAAAGGTCATTGGTGGAGATTACCTCATCGCCGGGTTTCAAAAGTTTCATCACAGCATCGATCGCCGCGAGCCCACTGCCAAAGGCAAGTCCGAATTCGCCATTTTCAATGCTGGCAAAAGCGCGCTCCAAAGCAGCACGAGTTGGATTTCCGCTGCGCGAATATTCAAACCCTTTATGCCCGCCGGGCGTGGTTTGCGAATAGGTTGAAGTTTGATAAATAGGCGGCATTACGGCCCCATATGCTGGATCTACATTGTGCTGCCCGCCGTGTATTGTTTTTGTGTTGAATTTCATAGACTTCTCATAAATTCTAAAGTGACAATCAGCAATATTAAAACTATATTGTATGATTTATTATAACTTTTGCAATAGCTGATTTTAAAGTCCTTACTTTTGAAAACGCAAATGTAATAGTTTCGTTTGTGATAGCTAACCATCCATTACTTTTAACGTATGAAATGCCCATTAACAAATTGCAAACCAACGAAGGGTGTAAATCGGGGCATCCCATCTTCCTATTTCTCAAATATTATATACAGATGAATAACAAAATTGCGGCACTGGTTTTAGTTGCCTTTATATCCGTGGGTTGTGACCGGGAAAAAAACATCGAATTTTCTTCCGAAAGTTTTACCGAAAAAGAACTCTCCATCTGCAAAAACAGCAAATGTCCCGAAATAACCATCAATTACGTAGAGGTTTTTGGCGATGACGAAGTTTCTGAAAAAATAAATCAAAAAATCAAAAACTTTATTTATAGTTCTCTGCAAATAGGTGAAAACACAGGCCCAGCCGCCAAAACAATCCAAGAAGCCGCAACTGGTTTTGTTGAAGCCTACAATGCGGACAATGCGGAGTTTCCCGATATGGCTGGAGAGTATTTTGCTGAAATTTCGGTGAATGAAATTTACACTTCCAAAAAGCATCTGTGTTTTGAAATGGGACAATACCTCTACACCGGTGGTGCCCATGGTTATGGCACTACTTCATTTTTAAACATTGACCCAAATACTGGAGAAGAACTCACTGCAAAAGAACTTTTCAAGAATTATAAAGATTTTACAGCTTTCGCCGAAAAGAAATTTCGCGCACAGCAAAAAATACCCACTGACCAAGCCATAAATGAGTTGGGGTTTTGGTTTGAAGGTGATGAATTCCACTTGCCCGAAAGCGTCGGTTTCACTCAGGACAGCCTTATTTTTGTTTACAACCAATACGATATTGCTAGCTATGCCGATGGCGCTATAGAATTAAAAATAGCGATGAAAGAAGCCGAGCCATTCCTCAGTATTGACAAATTTTGAACCATGCAAAAAGTATATTATTTATCAACCTGCGACACCTGCAAAAGGGTGATGGATGAAATCGGGATTCCTTCGTCTTTTATAAAGCAGGACACCAAAATACAGCGCATTACAGAGAATGAACTGGACGAACTTTTCAACCTTACCGATAGTTACGAAGAACTTTTCAGCCGCAGGGCGAAGCTTTTCCAAGAGCGCGATTTAAAGGAAGAAACCCTTTTGGAAGAAGATTACAAAAGGCTTATTTTAAAGCACTACACTTTTTTGAAACGCCCTATAATTGTAAACAACGATAAAATTTTTATCGGCAGTAGTCCGAAAACGGTTGCCGCAGCCAAAAAATCTATCCATTCCAATTGATGGATCGGCGTTTGGTTGCCATACTTGCCGCCACTGCAACCGAAACCATTTACGGCATAAACCACACCGTGGCTAAAGGATTGATGCCACACGTAATTCAACCTTTTGGATTTATCGTTTTGCGTGTGGGTGGTGCAGCCATCCTTTTTTGGCTTTTAAGTTTATTTACAAAATCAGAGAAAATCGAAACAAAAGATTGGTGGCGTATTTTTGCCTGCGCTATTTTCGGGATGGTGCTCAATATGCTAATGTTTTTTAAAGGACTAAGCCTTTCAACCCCCATAAATAGTGCGGTTTCTATGACTATTACTCCAGTTTTGTTATTGCTCCTCACGGCGCTTATCTTACGCGAACGCATTACTTGGATCAAAACCTCAGGGATTATTTTTGGGCTCTCGGGCGCCTTGGTGCTCATTCTCTTTCAGGAAAAAACACAAACCAACGCTCCGAATATTCCCTTTGGAAATTTGCTGTTTGTGCCAACGCCATTTCGTATTCCTTCTATTTGATTTTAGTGAAACCACTAGTTGCCAAATACAAAGCCATTACGTTGTTGAAGTTTTTCTTTCTTATCGCTTTCTGTATCAATCTGCCCATTGGTTATTCAGAAGTCATCCAGGTAGAATGGGCACAACTCACTTTTTCGGAAGTTGGCCAAATAATTTTTGTAGTAGTAGCCACAACATTTTTAACTTATCTGTTCAATATTTTCGCTTTGAAACAATTGAGCCCATCCACCGTTGGGGTTTTCATTTATTTACAGCCCGTGGTGGCAACCATCTTCGCCATTTTGGCCGGGGCAGATACCTTAAACGCAATCCGAATTGGGGCGGCGTGCTTGATTTTTATGGGGGTTTTCCTTTCAACCCGAAAACCGAGAAAAACCAGTTTTTCCACCTAAGGTTATTGTAGCTTTAAATCCTTTGGCCGCTCGCTGTATTTTCGGGTGCTTTCTTTGGTGATTATTTTGAAATCGTCCGTCTTTTCCACTGCGTTCATTTTCTTTAAAAAAAGTTCTGGAAGGCCCACCAATTTTCGTTTTTCCAAATCTATCCATGCGCCCATCATTTCACAACGCGCAATATTCTTTCCTTTTTCGTCGTAAAAATTATGGAGAAATTCAAAATACATCCCGTCTTCGGAAATACCTTTCAACTGAAGTGAAACAGTTATTGGTTTCCCAGGAAAAACTTCCCGGAAATAGTACATATGCTCATAAAATGCCACCGCACCAAGATTATGCTTTGTCAAGTTCGTCAAGTCCAGTCCGCTTTCCATAAAAAAACTCATACGGGTATGGCTCATATAATCTATATAGGCGCTGTTTCGCAAATGGCGGTTTGCATCCACATCGCTCCAGCGAATTTCAAATTGTTTTGTGTACATCTTCAAATTTTTATACAAATTTAAGGTACTTTTGTTATGCAAGCATAGTAAATGTGTTTTGTTTCTGTTAAAATTCTATTTGAAAAATGCCGCTCATCAAAAGCAAATACAAACCGCTCTTTCCATTCAAAAACGGACATTTCTCAACCATTTATTCCGCGAAGCTCAGGCCGTCGCCACCTTTGATACAACAACGCGAACGATTGCAGCTGCCCGATGCCGATTTCATAGATATTGATTGGTCCTTTGCCGAAAACCCTTCCCAAAAAATTGCAATCCTGCTCCACGGTCTGGAAGGAAATGCGCAGCGCACCTATATGAAAGGGCAAGCCCGCATTTTGAACGAAAATGGATGGGATGTTGCCGCAGTAAACTTTCGCGGTTGTAGTGGCGAGACAAATCTTTCGTATCAATCCTACAACGCTGGCAAGACGGACGATTTGGAAGCAGTAGTAAATTTTATTCTAAAAAAGGACAAATACAGCGAGATTGGGCTCATAGGGTTTAGCCTTGGCGGAAACTTGCTTTTGAAATATTTGGGCGAGCGCGAAACGTTTCCAAAGGAAATTAAAAAAGCGGTCGCCATTTCCACACCGCTAAGTTTGAAAGGTTCTTTGGAGTCTTTAAATGAATTTTCAAATTGGGTCTATCGAAATTCGTTTTTGATAAATCTTCGGAAAAAATACAAAATAAAAATGAAGGATTTCCCCGAAAAAATGACAGCTTCAGATTATAAAAAAATCAAGTCTCTTTTGGAATTTGACAATCTATATACCGCTCCTGCACACGGCTTTAAAGATGCTTTTGATTATTATGAAAAGAACAGTAGCCTGCAATTTCTTCCGAATATTAAAATTCCTGTTTACATTTTAAATGCCGAAAATGACAGTTTCCTTTCTTCGGAATGTTATCCCACAGAATTGGTTTCAAAAATGAAAAACCTGCATCTCGAAATTCCAAAATCGGGTGGCCACGTGGGTTTTCACCAGACCAATAAATTATATTACAGCGAAAAGCGAACGATGGAATTCTTAAAAGAATAAAAACACCATTCCCGCGAACCTCTACCCACTACTCGCTAAAGACAATTTTACTACCTTTGCCCTTCAATAAAACAGGAATATGATCCAATCCATGACGGGCTACGGCAAAGAAGTACTTCAACTGCCATCCAAAACCATCACCATTGAAATTAAATCGCTCAACAGTAAAGGGCTCGACCTTAACACGCGCGTGCCTTCGGCCTATCGTGAAAAGGAACTTGAAATCCGCGATTTGCTTGCGAAATCATTGCAACGAGGTAAAGTGGATTTTTCACTTTACATTGAAGTTACCGGCGAAGAAGTTTCGACCCAACTCAACGAAAGTGTTGTAAAACAATACATAAAACAATTGGCAAATGTAGTAAATGGTGATCCAGTGGAACTTTTAAAAATGGCCGTTCGCATGCCAGATGCTTTGAAAACCGAGCGCGAAGAAATTGATGAAAAGGAATATGAAACTATTTTAAAGGGAATTGATAAAGCGCTGGAGGCTATCAATAAATATAGAACTGATGAAGGGTTGGTATTGGAAAACGACTTTTTGGACCGTACAAAAACCATTTCAAAATTGCTGGATGACGTGATTGCTTTAGATCCCGAACGGATTGACGGCGTTAAAGAACGGCTTCGCAAAGCGGTTTCAGATTTAAAGGAAAAAGTGGACGAAAACCGTTTTGAGCAAGAATTGATTTATTATCTCGAAAAATACGACATTACCGAAGAAAAAGTGCGTTTGAAAAATCATTTGGATTATTTTGAACAATCGCTGAATTCACACGATTCCAACGGAAAAAAATTAGGTTTTATTACTCAGGAAATCGGTAGAGAAATCAATACAATTGGCAGCAAAGCCAATTATGCGCCTATGCAACAAGTGGTAGTGCAAATGAAGGACGAGCTTGAAAAAATTAAGGAACAAGCCTTAAACGTGCTTTAGTGGGGTAGTAGGTAGTGGGTAGTAGGTGGTAGGTGGTGGTAGGAGAATTTCAATTATAAATTAGCCGTCCTACGTCTTACGTCAATCAGTCCTAAGTCAAATATTTAATAACATGGATTCGAAAAAAGGCGGTAAATTAATAGTGTTCTCAGCACCTTCCGGCAGTGGCAAAACCACTATCGTGCAGCATTTGTTGAAGCAGAAAGAACTCAACTTGGAGTTTTCGGTTTCCTGCACAAGTCGCGAACCGCGAGGCGATGAAAAACACGGTGAAAATTACTATTTCATTTCATTGCACGATTTCAAACAACACATAAAAAACGGCGATTTCTTGGAGTGGGAAGAAGTGTACCGCGACAATTTTTACGGCACTTTAAAAACCGAAGTCGAGCGTATTTGGAGCCACGAAAAAAATGTGATTTTTGATATTGACGTGGTTGGCGGACTTCGAATAAAAAAGAAATATCCCGAAAAAACCCTCGCTGTTTTCGTAAAACCTCCGAGCATTGACGAACTCAAAATCCGACTTAAAAAGCGTAAAACCGAAAGTGATGAACGCATCAATATGCGCATTGCCAAAGCTTCGGTGGAATTGGCAACAGCACCACAGTTTGATTACATCATAAAAAACAACGACTTGGAAACGGCTTTGAAGGAGGCTCATGATTTGGTTGAAGATTTTATAAAAAAGAAACAAGACTGAAGGGAGACAGGACTTAAAGAGATAATTGAGCCCAACTCCTAAACTTCTAAACTCATCGACCTCTAAACTTTTAAACTCATAAACACATCGATTCACCAACCAAAAAAATAGGACTCTATTTCGGCACCTTCAACCCCATACACGTGGGGCATTTAATTATTGCCAACCACATGGTGGAGTTCAGCGATTTGGATGAAGTCTGGTTTGTTGTTACACCACACAATCCGCTTAAAAAGAAGAAAACACTTTTGGAAGACCACCATCGGCTTGCTTTGGTCCGGATTGCCGTGGAAAACTACCCAAAACTGAAAGCCAGCAGTGTGGAATTTGATCTTCCGCAGCCCAATTATACGGTAAATACATTGGCTTATTTGGAAGAAAAATATCCCGAAAAGAATTTCTGTTTGATTGTGGGCGAGGACAATTTGAAAAGTTTTCAGAAGTGGAAAAACTATGAGGTTATTTTAGATCGTTATTTTATCTACGTTTACCCCAGAATTTCCGAAGGAATCGTGGAAACGCAATTTGACAATCACAAAAAAATAAAAAAGGTAGATGCCCCAATTATTGAGCTATCTTCAACTTTTATTCGCAACGCTATAAAATCTGGAAAAAACATTCGGCCTATGCTTTTGGCCGAGGTATGGAAATATTTGGATGAGATGAATTTTTATAGATAAAAAAACCGCCCCACCAAATTAACATTGGGAAGCGGCCTCAACTAAATAACCAACCAAAATTATTGAAACTTCCTTTTATGAAGCGAAAATCCATTTCAACAATCAAAGCAATAACGCACTGAAATATTGAATCATTGCCCAGCCATTCTTAAGCTACTGTTAAATGTTTTCAATAGGAATTGCTTACTTTTGAATTAACAATTCAATTAAATGTCAGAAAAACCAAAATTTGCGGTCTTTGGCGGCGGAAGCTGGGCCACGGCCATTGTAAAAATGCTCTGCGAAAACCTGGATGAAGTAGGTTGGTATATGCGCAGCAAATCTTCCTTAGACTTCATAAAAAAATACGGCCATAACCCAAACTATCTGAGTTCGGTAGAGTTTAACCTGAAACAATTAAAGCTCAGCAACAATATAAATGAAACTGTTTCCAACGCTGATTATCTGATATTTGTGATCCCTTCGGCATTTCTTCAGCAAGAGCTTGAAAAACTAACGGTTTCTTTGGAAGACAAAATAGTTTTTTCAGCCATTAAAGGGATTGTTCCCGAAACCAGTTTGATTGTTGGCGACCATTTCAATAGGCATTACAAAGTGCCTTTCAATAACATCGGCGTTATTTCCGGTCCCTGCCACGCAGAAGAAGTTGCGCTGGAAAGACTCTCCTATTTAACCATTGCAAGTGCAGACGCAGAAAAAGCAAAACAGCTTGCAGAAGTGTTGCGCAGTGATTATATAAAATGCAACATTAGCGATGACGTTTTAGGGACTGAATATGCCGCAATGCTTAAAAACATTTACGCCGTTGCCGCTGGCATTGCACACGGTCTTGGTTATGGCGACAATTTTCAAAGCGTGTTGATGAGCAACGCTATCCGCGAGATGAAAAAGTATGTGAAAAAGGTCCACAAAATGAAGCGCGACATCAATGATTCCGCTTATTTGGGAGATTTGTTAGTTACGGGTTATTCAGTTTTTAGCCGAAACCGTTTGTTCGGAACAATGATTGGAAAAGGTTACACCGTAAAAAGTGCCCAACTGGAAATGAGTATGATTGCCGAAGGCTATTACGCTACCAAAAGTGCCTACCATCTCAATCAACAAAAGGGAAAGAAAAAAGCTAAAACCCCAATAATAGACGCGGTTTATGAAGTGCTTTATGAAAATAAAGACCCCAAAAAGACTTTTAAAAAATTGACTGAGAAATTGGATTGATTTTTCAACGCTACTTTTCGTTGATTCTTTTTAATTCTTGAATATCCAGTAAATCTTTTGGGCGACTTGATTTTATTTTTGAAACTATCAAATCTTCATACGAAAGCACTCTCCATTTTACCAAAGGGTTTTGCACCAAAGATGCCTCAATACTATCTTTGTATGCCGAAGAAAAAGGTTTATTCACGGAAAAATTTGTAATCAATTCAAGATTCAAACTTGAAGGGAAAAATTTTACAGAAATGTTTTGGCGCTGTTCTTTTACCTCAGTTGGAAAATCTGTTATTTCATAGCCCATTTCCATAAAAACAAGCATTAATTTTTTAAAATTTTCAGGGGTCGTTTCAATCCAAAAATCCACATCGGCAGAATGTCTTTTATAGCCATGAAAACTTACCGCACCTCCCCCAACCATAAGCATCCTTACATGGTGTTTGTCGGCCAATTGAATAAAAGAACTGATATTTTCATCCCAATCAGTCCACATTTTTTCTGTCCTGTATCACGATTTCAAAATTATTTTTTTCAACTGAATCCTTTTCTCTGGAAGGGAAGTTTTTCAATTCGTGGCACAGCCTTAAAAATTCAAAAAAACGTTCCGCAGTGGGCAACTTCAAAAAAGCTACCTCTTGTATTTTATTGCTTTCTTCTTTTGTGCGAAAAGTAATTTCCATCCCTTTAAAACCTTACTTTTTAATCTCCTTATTTATATTTTCCGGCAATTCTTCATAACCCATATTGAACAGTGTAAACCCAAATATATCGGCATACTGCTCAATGGTTTTGCTTACGGGAGTTCCTGCCCCGTGACCCGCATCGGTTTCAATCCGTATTAAAATTGGGTTGCTTCCTGTTTGCTTCGCTTGAAGTTCAGCGGCAAATTTAAAACTGTGAGCCGGCACAACTCTATCATCGTGATCGCCCGTTGTGATTAATGTTGCGGGATATTCAACGCCTTCTTTAACATTGTGCAAAGGCGAATAACCTTTTAAATACTCAAACATTTCCTTACTGTCTTCGGCAGTGCCGTAATCATAAGCCCAGCCCGCTCCAGCGGTAAACGTGTGGTAACGGAGCATATCTAAAACGCCAACTGCGGGAAGTGCCACCTTCATCAAATCTGGCCGTTGGGTCATTGTTGCACCCACCAACAAACCTCCGTTGGAACCTCCACGGATGGCGAGATAATCGTGGGAAGTATAGTTGTTTTTGATTAAATATTCAGCAACAGCTATGAAATCATCAAACACATTTTGTTTCTTCATTTTCGTTCCGGCGTTGTGCCATTTTTCACCGTATTCACCGCCACCGCGAAGGTTTGGCACTGCATAGATTCCGCCTTGTTCCATCCAAACTGCATTGGCAATACTAAAACTTGGCATCAAACTAATATTAAACCCCCCATAACCGTAGAGAATTGTTGGGTTTTTCCCGTCCATTTTCAATCCTTTTTTGTAGGTAATGATCATCGGGATTTTTGTTCCATCCTTTGAATTGTAAAAAACTTGGTGGCTTTCGTAATTTTCCGGGTTAAAATCTATTTTGGGTTTTATGTACAATTCTGAAGTGCCGCTTGCAATATCGTATTTGTAAATACTGCCGGGAGTTACATAATTTGTAAAGGAATAATACAGTTCCTTTTCTTCCTTTTTTGTTCCAAAACCGCCTGCGGAACCAATACCGGGAAGTTTTATTTCGCGGATAAATTTTCCATCGTAATCATATTGCATAACCTTAGAAACGGCATCTACCATATAATTTGCAAAAATATTTCCTCCGCCAGTGCTTGCCGAAAGTACATTTTCGGTTTCCGGAAGAAAATCCTTCCAGTTGTCGGGGGTTGGGTTTGAAGCATCTACAGTAACAATTTTTTGATTCGGTGCGTTTCTGTTGGTAACAATGTAAAGTTTGGAGCCTACATTTTCAAGGATGGAAGTATCGGAATCAGTATTGTCTAAAATAGTGATGAACTTAGCGTTGGGTTTGGTCAGATCTTTTATAAAAAGTTTGTTTCCCGTGGTGGAAGTACTGGCGCTGATTATCAAATAATTATTGTCCTCGGTTACGGATGCACCTATATAGCGGTGTTTCTGTTCGGGGGTTGCCCCAAAAATCACTTTGTCTTCGCTTTGTGGCGTTCCCATTTTATGGTAATAGACTTTGTGCTGATCGGTTTTTGCCGAAAGCTCGCTACCTTTTGGTTTGTCATAACTGGAGTAATAGAATCCATCTTCCCCCTTCCACGAAAGTCCACTGAATTTAATGTCTTTCAGTGTGTCGCCCATCAATTCTTTGGTTTCTGTGTTCATCAACAACACTTTGCGCCAGTCGCTACCGCCTTCAGAAATACTGTAGGCCAGTTTGCTGCCGTCTTTGGAGAAACTGGTTTCGCCCAAAGAAATGGTTCCGTCTTTTTTAAAAGTATTAGGATCTAAAAATACTTCCGCCGTTGATGGGTCATCTTCAGTTTTGTAGCGGTACAACACGTATTGATTTTGCAGACCGTTGTTTTTGTAGAAATAGGTATACTTTCCCTCGTGAAATGGCGCGCCCACTTTTTCATAATTCCAAAGGTCGGAAAGACGTTTTTTCAGTGCTTCGCGGAAGGGTATTTTCTCCAAATAAGCATAGGCAACTTCATTTTCGGCTTTTACCCATTCAGCCGTTTCTTCGCTTCGGTCGTTTTCCAACCAGCGGTATGGGTCTTTCACTTCAACACCAAAATAGGTGTCCACGGTATCAACTTTTTTTGTCTGCGGATAGGTTACTGATATCACTTCTTTTTTGGGTTTTTCATTACAGCTTATAAAGGCCAGCAAAACAATTACAGGAACGATTGAAAATTTCATACAGTCTGATTTTTAGGAAATGTAAATGTACCATTTTTATACAAAAGGAAAATAAGGTGAAATATAAAAAGGCTACCCATAGGGAAGCCTTTTATGTAAATGAAACTTGAAGTTTTAATGGAATAATGGTTTGTAAACTTTCCAGTTTTTGTAGATCAATATAGCGTTCAATACCAAGACTATCAAAGCCAGAAAGAGACCTGGCGTATCCATAAACAGATGGAATAGTAAAATATTTAACGTAATGGGAGCCAATAAAATCAGAGCAAATGGAACCCATTTGTTAAAGATCAAAAGCAGTCCAATGAGGACTTCAAAACTTCCAACAACTTTAAGAATGTAGCCTATCTTGCTTAGTGAGTCAATAACAATAGCGGCATCCCCAGCATAGATATGCGTGGGCAAATAATTGAAATTAATCAGTTCGCTCACGCCGAAAAAGAGTAATCCCAAGCCCAAAATGATCCTTAGAATTTTAGTAAATGTTGAATTCATAAGCCTAAGTTTAAGGTTAATCCCTAAAGATACTGAAAAATAAAAAACGCAGCTCGATAAAAAGTGCGTTTTTTTAACAAACATTTAAAATAATTCTTGCTTATTGTCTTAAAATCTAAACAAGTTTGTTGTTTACCAAATATTCGGCAATTTGAATGGCATTGGTTGCGGCTCCTTTCCGAAGATTATCGCTCACAATCCACATATTCAGTGTGTTGGGTTGCGTTTCATCACGACGAATACGGCCAACAAAAACCTCGTCTTTTCCGTGGGCGTAAATAGGCATGGGATAGGTGTTCGTATCGGGATTGTCCTGAACGGTAATTCCGGGGGTTTGGTGAAGTATTTTTCGAATATCGCCCAATTCAAAATCATTTTCAAATTGCACATTCACAGCTTCACTATGGCCGCCCGTAGTGGGTATTCTCACTGCAGTTGCAGTAATTGAAAAGGTGCGGTCGTCCAATATTTTTTGGGGCTCTCGGGCAAGTTTCATTTCTTCTTTAGTATAACCGTTGGGCTCAAAAACATCACAATGCGGCAATGCGTTTTTGTGGATTGGGTATGGATAGGCCATTTCGCCTTTTATACCAGCTATTTCGTTCTCCATTTGCTGCACAGCTTTTACACCTGTTCCCGAAACGGATTGATAGGTGGAAACCACAACCCTTTTCATTTTATATTTTTTGTGAAGCGGAGCCAAAGCCATCACCAATTGAATGGTGGAGCAGTTGGGATTGGCTATAATTTTATCTTCCTTCGTCAATAAATGTGCATTTATTTCGGGAACGATAAGTTTTTTATCGGGCTCCATGCGCCACGCTGAAGAATTGTCTATTACAGTAGTTCCAACCTCAGCAAATTTCGGTGCCCATTCAAGCGAAGTGCTTCCGCCAGCGGAGAAAATGGCGATATTCGGTTTTGCCGCAACGGCTTCTTTTAAACCGATCACTTTATGAATTTTTCCTTTAAAGAGAATCTCTTTTCCCACAGATTTTTCCGATGCTACCAAAAGCAGCTCATCAATAGGAAAATTGCGTTCCGTTAACACTTTCAACATTACTTCGCCAACCATTCCGGTGGCTCCGACAAGGGCTAATTTCATATTTTGGATTTTCGTGTAATTAACCACAAAGGTCGCAAAGTTTTTCACAAAGGGCACAAAGTGTTCGCGGTAAAATTATACTTGCGAAGTGAGTATTTCACAATGAAGTGAAAAAAAGAACCCTCCTTCGCGTAAGCTTCGGAGGGTTTAAGGTTAGAATATGTAATGCAGCGGTGCCTGAAATTTATTTTTTTCTAAGTTCGTCACGAATTTCCATCAACAAATCTACTTCTGATGGTCCTGGAGGTGGCGCGGGAGCTTCTTCTTTCTTCGCTCTAACTTTTCCATAAGCCTTCACTATCATAAACAATACAAAACCAACAATTAACAAGTTAATTAAGGTATTTACCCAACTACCATAACGTATAGCGTTTTCTGGGGTTGTAACTGTTCCGTCTGCACCCACTACCGCTGGGTCAAGAACATATTTAAAATGGGAAAAATCCACACCCCCGGTAAAATGCCCAACGAGTGGCATAATCATATCATTTGTAAATCCGGCAACAACAAGCCCTACGGCTCCTGCAAGAATTACCGCAACGGCCAGATCGACCACATTGCCAGTCATAATAAAATCTCTGAATTCTTTTAACATGTTGATTGGTTTTAGTAGTTAACAGCTACTAATTTAGTTAAAAAGAATTTATTTTTTTTAATATTTTTATCAATAGGAATCAATTCCTACAAACAACCCGTTTCACTCTTTGTGAAACGGCGGTTATCAATTCATAAGAAATGGAATTGATGGCGGCCGATAATTCTTCTGCAGTTGCGGAAGGGCCAAAAATGATGACTTCATCTCCTTCTTCGCAATCAATATCGGTAACATCCACCATTATCATATCCATACAAACGTTTCCCAATATGTGGGCCTTTTTGCCATCAATGATTACCCAGCCTTTGCCCTTTCCGTAGGAACGGGGAATTCCATCGGCATGACCAATGGGAAGGGTTGCGGAACGTGTGGTTTTTTCTGCAATAAACCCTCGGTTATAACCTACACTTTCGCCTTTTTCAATTGTATGGATTTGAGAAATAACGGTTTTTAAAGTGCCAATCGGTTTTAAATGTTTGTTTTCTTGTGGATCATTTCCGAAGCCGTAAAGCCCAATGCCAGTTCGCACCATATCAAAATGTGCTTCGGGATAATTGATGATTCCAGAAGTGTTTGCACAGTGCAACAACGGTCTGTAACCAAGCTTCAATGTAAGCTTTTCTGAAATTTTTCTGAAATTTTCAATCTGCCCAAGTGTGAAATCCTTCAACTTTAAATCTTCACTCGCTGCAAGATGCGAAAAAGCCGATTTCACCTTTACACTTTTGGTTTTTGAAAGTGTTTCGGCAATAAATGGAATATCGTTTTCATCAAATCCCAAACGGTTTAAGCCCGTGTTGAATTTTAAATGAATTGGGTAATCTGTTTGCTTGTTTACTTCCGCGAAAGCGATAAATTCCAGCAACATTTTGCGTGAATAGATGCTCGGTTCCAAACATCGATTTAAAATTGTATCAAAATTTACGGGAAGCGGGTGCAGCACCAAAATTGGGGTTTCAATGGAAGCATTTCTAAGCGTTTCACCCTCGCCGGTATAAGCAACGGCGAAGTATGCAACGCCCAACTCCACAAGCTCCTTTGCAACAACCACTGAATCGCTTCCGTAGCCAAAAGCTTTCACAACGGCCAAAACTTTGGTTTCGGATTTTAGTTTTGAAGTGAGGTAGCGGTAGTTATTGTCGAGCGCGTTCAGGTCTATCTCCAATAAGGTTTCGGTGGCTTTGGGCATATTATGCTTGTTTTCCGTTTTTTTCGACCTGTCCGCCGTGGCGAGAAGCCTTGTTTTCACTAATGGCTTCGGCGTCTTTCACTTCCAGTTTTACCACTTTATCGCGAAGTTGCGCTTTAAAAAACGCAGCACGGCTCAAGGGTTCGTATTCTTCTGTTTCGCCTAACAAAACCAAAGCTTCACTTTTCGCCTTTCGGTAGCTGTAATTGGCAAGATTTCCTGTGCGGGTGCAGATGGCGTGCACTTTGGTAACGTATTCTGCAGTCGCCATCAAAGCGGGCATAGGGCCAAAGGGGTTTCCTTTATAATCCATGTCGAGCCCCGCAACAATAACCCGAACACCGCGATTGGCGAGGTCGTTGCACACTTTTACTATTTCGTCATCAAAAAACTGAGCTTCGTCAATGCCAACCACATCACAGTTATCTGCCAAGATTGGAATGTTTGCAGCAGCTGGAACGGGCGTTGAACGAATTTTATTACTGTCGTGGCTCGTCACGGAATCTTCGCTGTAACGAGTATCTATTGACGGGGTAAAAATCTCCACTTTTTGACGGGCAAATTGGGCGCGTTTCAGCCTTCGGATTAGTTCTTCGGTCTTTCCTGAAAACATAGAACCGCAGATAACTTCTATCCAGCCAAATTGTTCTTTCTGATTTACGGTATTTTCAAGAAACATAGTTTAATTTTACGCGAAACATTAGGCATTAATTCACTTTCCAAACGAATTTCCAACTTGAAGATTGCTTGAAACCATCATATTTTGATGGATTTAGACAAGAAAACAAAAATAGTTGACGTTTACATAAAGGATGCGTAAATTTATAAAAACAAAATAGAAATCCAGTTTAATTTAAAAAGATATGAAGAAGAAACTCCGCGCGCAGGTAACAGCGCTCGCAAAGCAATTGATTGAAGAAGAAAATACTTTTAAAACCGCTTCTATAAAGGAATTGGTGAGGGAAATTCACGAAAAATTGGCCGTGCTTGAATTTCTTGAAAATCAACTGGAAGATACTTCCGAAGGGCCCATTGCTGCGTCCTTGGATTCCAAAAGTTTTAGGGAGGAAAATTGGTTTACCGAGCCCGTGCCCGTGCCACAGCCCGATCACAAAGAAGATCTCATTGAACCTTTGATGGAAAAAATAAAGGACATAGTAGCACAAATGCCAGAAGAAAGCGAACGCATTGATGAATTACTTGATGAAATGCTTCCGAAAAACCACGAGGCTGAAACTGCTGAAATTCAAGAAAAGTCAACAGTAAAATACACAAAAAACGATTTGGAGGAATTCGCTTCAAACTATCAGCAAATGCCCGAGTTTGAAAGAAAGCAAACGGAATTGTTTCCAAAATCTACTGAAGGGAAAGAAGCCAGCAAAACAATGACCGAATCGCGTGCAAAATCTTTGAACGACACTGTAAACAAAGGGTTGAACATTGGGCTGAACGATAGATTGGCTTTCATAAAACATCTTTTTGAGGGACAGGTTGAAGATTATACCCGCGTGCTTTCGCAAATAAACACCATGGAAAATTATGATGAAGCACAAAGTTTTATAAAAGGAAAGGTGAAGCCAGACTACAACTATTGGCTCGACAAGGACGAATATTCCGAAAGGTTTATGAATATTATTGAAAAGAGTTTTAACTAAATTCCCTACTTGGTTATGGCGAAACTCTATTTGGTGCCCACGCCAATCGGCAATTTAAAAGATATGACCTTCCGCGCTGTGGAAGTGTTGAAAGAAGTAGATTTAATCCTCGCCGAAGATACCCGAAACAGCGGAAAACTGCTGAAACATTTTGAAATCGGTACCCAAATGCACTCCCACCACATGCACAACGAGCACAAAACGGTGGAAGGCATTGTAAAACGCATCCAAAACGGCGAAAACATTGCATTGATAAGCGATGCCGGAACTCCCGCCATCAGCGACCCTGGATTTTTATTGACTCGCGCCTGTGTGGAAGCAGGAATTGAAGTGGACTGCCTTCCTGGCGCCACAGCTTTCGTTCCCGCATTGGTAAACAGTGGTTTTCCGAATGATAAATTTGTCTTTGAAGGATTTCTTCCCGTGAAAAAAGGCCGACAAACACGGCTCGAACTTTTAGCCGAAGAAACCCGAACCATCATTTTTTATGAATCACCGCACAAGCTTCTCAAAACACTTGTCCAATTTGTGGAATATTTCGGTGCGGAAAGACCAATTTCAGTTTCGCGGGAACTTACCAAACTTCACGAAGAAACTGTCCGTGGTACCGTAGAGGAAGTTTTAAAACATTTTGAAACCAAGCCGCCGAAGGGGGAAATTGTGGTTGTGGTTTCGGGGAAAAAATAAATTCCAAGGAGAAAATAAGACTTATTTTAATTTTTCAGCAATCTAAACAAACCGTATGAAGTTTTCAAAAAATAGGTTCCGCTTTGGGCCGAGGAAAGATCAATCTGGGTTTGCTTGTCACCCAATTCCCCCGAAGCAATAGTTTTTCCAGTAATATCTGTGATTTGGTACGCCTCTTTTTCAGAATGGAAATTGCTTTCAATTGTAAAAACTCCGTTTGACGGGTTTGGGTAAATGGTTGTTTTAATTTGTTCAAACTCAGGAACACTTAGTGGTCCATTATTAAGCCTTGCTACGGCAAAGTTTTCACCCGAACCGCTGTAAAAAAATGTGTTGCCCGCAATTAGTATTTTTCCATTTTCTTGAAAGGCAATATCCCCGCCTTCAAAAGGAAGATAAACTCTTCCATTGTTACCGAAACTATTATCAAGCGTTCCGTCGGGTTTAAAACGATAGGTAAGATTGTCATCTATTTCAAAAAAGGTTAAGGTAGGTCCAAAAACTAAAAGGTTACTATCATCGTCTACTAAAATCTTTAAGACTGTCATTCTATCATTATAAATTTCCAGTATACCATCAGTTGCAAAAGAAGTATCCAATATTCCGTCACTAAGTAATCCTCTTATATTTATGGGCTGCTGGCCACGAGCTCTATAAGATTGTAAAATTTTACCGTCTTGTTGCAAGGTCATGGAAGCAGTAAAAATTTCTCCATCAATATTTGTTTCAACTATTCCTCCGCTACCAAAAGAATTATCTGGGTCTCCGTTGGAGAGATATTGCTTCAATTTAAATTTTTCCTCAAAATTTTCGATAGTAAAATAGGGAACCAAAATTTTGCCATCATCTTGGCTTGCTATTCCGAAGACTTTTAATGTTTCATTATTTATAAATTCGGCTATAGTACCTCCATTGCCGAAAGAAGGATCTAATTCTCCATTGGAGAGATATCGGGCCAAAAAGATATGATTGTCGGTTCCATTTATTGTTGCGCTTCCGCCAGCCATAATTTTACCATTGGAAAGAAGGTTTGTGGAAGCAAGATAATCGCTTCCCAAATGGGTCTTCACAATACCATTAACCCCAAAAGAAGGGTCTACGTCACCATCTGGCATATAGCGCATCAACATATAATCTAGGTTGCCGTTATCAATAAATGTTGTGGAAGCAATAATTTTTTGATCATTTTGGATATGGAGGGAACTAAAATATTCGCGAAAGTTATCGCCAGCAGGAGTAATTACAAAACCATCCGTTCCAAAAGAAGTGTCTAATTGTCCATTTGGAAGATGTCGTAGCAATCCATAAGAAAATGTGCTTCCCACATCAACGAAACCAAAAACAACGATTTTGCCATCTTCCTGCACTGCGATTGCAGAACCACGATCGGTACCTCCAAAAAAATCGGTAATTGCATAACCATTATTCCCAAAAGAAGTATCTAGTGTGCCATCCTGCGCATAGGTGACTGCAGTTATAATTCCTATAAAAAAAAGTAAAAGTGTTTTCATAATTTTCAAGTTTTAGTGCTTCCGAAGAAACTATAATGTAACTCTTTTCAACTCAATTTTTCAGTAATCGAAACACGCCATTGGTTGTTTTCAGAAAATAAACTCCGCTTTGGGCCGAGGAAAGATCAACCTGGGTTTGCTTGTCACCCAATTCCCCCGAAGCAATAGTTTTTCCAGTAATATCTGTGATTTGGTACGCCTCTTTTTCAGAATAGAAATTGCTTTCAATTGTAAAAACTCCGTTTGATGGGTTTGGGTAAATGGTTGTTTTTTGGTTTTCGAAATCGGTAACAGATAATGGATTATTGTTATGACGAAGCAATACAATATCTTCTTCGCCATTATACCACAATGTATATCCAATAGTCACAATTTTTCCGTCTTCTTGCGAAATACTTTTTGTGTTATAAAATTCGAGGGGTGGTGATGCACCATTAAAAGAATTGTCCGTTGTTCCTCCCGAAAAATATCGTGAAAGCACATAAATCCCGCCTCCTTCAAAACAATCGGGCACCCTGCCACCAACGAGCATTCTTTGATTTTGCTGTATTATCAACTCAGAAATATAGAATCCGGAAATGGGATGTAAAATGGTTCCATTATCTCCAAAGTTAGGGTCCGGTGTACCATCATTTAAATATTTTAAAAAGAAAGGCTGCATAACTGGCTCGAAAAGATCTACACACGCCCCACAACTTCCCGCAATCACTATGTTATTATCATTAGTAAAATCAAGACTCGCACTGCTAAAATTAAATGTATTTAAAGCGTCAATATTTTTGGAAACTATGCCATTAGTGCCAAAATTAGTATCCAAATAACCGTCCGGCTGAAACTTCATTAAAATAATATCTGAGTTTGCATTATTATCGCGCGCGCCCAAAACAAAAATATTCCCTTGGCCATCAATTTTTGTTTCCCGAATCGCAAAACTTTCTCCAGAATAATTTGAAACAGCAATACCGTTTATGCCAAATAAAGTGTCCAATGTGCCATCATTTAAATAATGTGAGATAGACACTTCATCGCTAGCAGAAAATCGCATTAATAAGAATGAGCCATCCGCCAAAAGCATCATACTATAACCACCAGGAATTGACGCAATCCCATTGGTACCAAAACTATTGTCCAATTGACCACTATCCAAATATCTTGCAACAATAAAAAATGTATTTGAACCTTGATCTTGGTTCCCTGCAGCTACAATTTTATTTTGATTATCAACAAATAAAAATTCATACCCGTAAAAACCGCTCCCAAAATCTGCTGAAACTACGCCGTCCGTTCCGAAAGAAGAGTCAATAGAACCATCTTCCAGATACCTAACAAGTATTGAGTCATTCTCATTATTTATTCTTTTAGATCCCGATACAATTAATTTTCCATCGGTTTGTTGGACAACTGTATATGCAAAGTCTTGACTATTACCTATATCTGTCACCACAACTCCCGCATCTCCAAAAGAAGTATCCAAACTTCCATCCTGCGAATAAGTGACTGCTGATATTATTCCTATAAAAAAAAGTAATAGTGTTTTCATAATTTTAAAATTTAAAGGTTATGGGGAGAATTATTCCTACAATGTACTAAATTATCTAATACGAAAAGCTCTTAAACAATTAACTTAATTTTGTAATTTTACAGCTCTCCCCTTTTTAAAATAAATAATCACAACCCATCCACTGTTTGGAATTTGTAATTTTAAACTTTGGAATTTTCGAAGAATATGCGCTGGACCCTAAAACCAAAACCCGAACTTGAAAAAGTGAATTCACTTTCAAAAGCCTTGAAAGTGGAACCGATTATTGCTTCGCTTTTAATTCAGCGCGGGATGGAAACTTTTGAGGAAGCCGAAAAGTTTTTCCGTCCCAGCCTGGACGATCTGCACAATCCCTTTTTAATGAAGGATATGGACAAAGCCGTCCTTCGCATTGAAAAAGCAATCGAAAACGACGAAAACATTCTAATCTACGGTGATTATGATGTTGACGGAACTACGAGCGTAGCACTGCTTTCTTCCTATTTAAAAACCTATTACCCAAACATTTCTACCTACATTCCAGACAGATATGACGAAGGTTACGGAATTTCGTTCAAAGGAATTGACTACGCTGAGGACAATGATTTCTCGCTCATAATTGCTTTGGACTGCGGCATAAAAGCCATAGAAAAAGTGGCCTACGCTTCCAAAAAAAATATCGATTTCATAATCTGCGACCACCACCGTCCGGGGAAGGAAATTCCCAAAGCCATTGCTGTGCTCGATCCAAAACGCGTAGATTGTGAATATCCGTATAAAGAACTCTGCGGTTGCGGTGTTGGTTTTAAATTGATTCAAGCTTTGGCCGAAAAAAGAGGATTGCAGATTGACGATTTGCTGCTTTATTTAGACTTAGTGGCCACGGCGATTGCGGCCGATATTGTCCCCATAACAGGCGAAAACAGAATACTCGCACATTATGGGCTGAAAGTGATAAACAGCAATCCGCGAACAGGAATCCAGGCAATTTTGAAGCAAGTGAAAAAAGATACCCTCACAATTACCGATGTGGTTTTTATTATCGCCCCACGCATCAATGCTGCTGGAAGAATGAAGCACGGTAACCACGCCGTGACTTTGTTAACCGAGCCTGAGCTTGAAAAAGCAGAAATATACGCTGCCGAAATCGAACAATTTAACACAGACCGAAGGGATGCCGATAAATTGATAACTGAGGAAGCTCTTCAGCAAATTGTTCAAAATAAAGAAGAAGAACGGATGACCACCGTGGTCTATCAAGAAAACTGGCACAAGGGCGTAATCGGTATTGTGGCTTCACGGTTAACGGAAACCTATTATCGCCCAACTTTGGTTTTTACCAAAAGCGGTGAAAAACTTGCCGCTTCCGCGCGCTCGGTAAAAGGTTTTGATGTTTACAATGCATTGGAAAGCTGTTCGGAATATATTGAGCAGTTTGGCGGCCATATGTACGCAGCGGGTTTGACGCTTTTTGAAAAAGATTATGAAAATTTCAAAAATGAATTTGAACGTGTAGTTTCGGAAACCATCAATCCACAATTATTAATCCCTGAAATAAGGATAGATGCAGAGATTGATTTGCAGGGCATCACCCCAAAATTTTACAGAATTCTAAAACAATTTGCACCCTTCGGCCCCGGAAATATGACGCCCGTTTTTATGACCCAAAACCTAAAAGACACCGGCTGGGGAAAATGTGTGGGCGAAGATAAAACGCATCTTCGAGTAGTGGTAAAACAGGAAAATTCCAATCAATTTACAGGAATAGGTTTCGGCTTGGCCGAAAAGCAAGACATCGCCTGTAACGGAAAACCCTTCAAAGCGGCCTATTGTATTGTTGAAAACGAATGGCAGGGCAATGTGAGTTTGCAGTTGCGATTGAAGGATATTATTCAGTGAATCAGTATTCAGTGAATCAGTATTCAGTAATCAGTACGCAGTTTATAGTAGGCACACGATTTATAACTTGCTTTCGGGTTTAAAATACTGTCCTATTTGGATATTTTCAAAGTTTAAACCCAAAACCCAAAAATACAGCAATGCCACTGGCGGCATTTACATTCAAAGTGATGTTTCGTGCATTAAAATAGGGCAGCAGCAATTTCAAATATAACTTTTCCCCAATCTTATAATGTGCTCCGGGGCCAATATTGTATACTGTTAACGCACTGTTTTGTATATAACCCTGCGTTTGGTCCTCAAACCCGAAACCGTAGCCAGCTTGGGCAAAAACGTTCCATTTTTCCTTGTTCACGAAATAGTATTGTATGGACGGAACAAAACCATAGGAATGGATTGTAACATCGCTATTGTTCTTTATTAAAGTGTTGTTTGAAGTGAAAAAACTTCCCAAAAGGGAAACTTTATTTGAAACGAAAAATTCAAAACTGGCCAAACCGATTGCGCCAAAATCATCTTCATTATTCGTTGTTGTTGGATAGGGAGAAACCGCTACCGAAAGAATCATTTCTCCTTTTTGGTTTTGGGAAGTTGCCAAAAATGGAATTATAAAAAAGAGAATTAAAGCAAGCTTTTTCATTGTTTGAATTTAAAATCAAGATACTTAAAAAATTTGCAATAAAAAACCTCACAGGTCTTAAAGACCTGTGAGGTTTAATTGCTATTAATGCTTCCAGAGTTTTAAACTCTGGGAAAGGTTCAGTAAAATATTAACCAGCCAATGCTTCTGCACCACCAACAATCTCAAGGATTTCATTGGTAATGGCAGCTTGACGTGCTTTGTTGTATTGAAGTTTTAAAGCATCGCGAAGCTCTGTTGCGTTATCGGTTGCTTTGTGCATTGCAGTCATACGAGCACCGTGCTCGCTGGCAACGCTATCGCGAAGACCTTTGAACAACTGCGTTTTTAAACTCTTTGGAATTAATGCCTCAACGATTTCTTCTTGTGAAGGTTCAAAAATGTAGAAAGTTTCGTTGGTTTTTGCTTCTTGGCCTTCAATTGATTTTGGAGGCAAAATTGGCAAAAACTGTTCAGTCATCACAATTTGCGTAGCGGCATTTCTGAAATTGTTATATACAACAATAATCTTGTCATATTTCCCTTCGGAAAAAAGAAGCATCAATTTTTCAGCGATTTTAGCAGAATTATCGAAAGAAAGATCATCAAAAATAGCGTTGTTGTTTTCCAGAATAGTTTCGGTTTTTTTCAGAATATCATTCCCTTTTTTACCAAGGGTCATAAAATCTACTTGCTTGCCAGCGAATATATTTGCTGCCAAGTTACGCGCTTCTTTTATAATGTTTGTGTTGAAAGCCCCCGCCAAACCACGATTACTGGTAATGGCTACCACCAAAATCTTGTTGGCTTCGCGCTGGTCCGAATACTTGCTTCCGGTATCGGCATCAAGTGTGGCGCTTAGGTTTTGCAAAAGTTCGGTAAGTTTTTCAGAATAGGGACGCATTGCGGTAATGGCATCCTGCGCCTTTTTCAACTTTGCAGCAGAAACCATTTTCATGGCACTGGTAATCTGCATAGTTGAGCTGACGGATGATATTCTGTTTCTAATTTCCTTTAAATTCGCCATTTCTATTTATTGTAACTCTGTGTTCTCTGTGCCTCTGTGGTAAATTATATCACCACAGAGGCACAGAGGTCACGGAGATTTTTACTTCTTGTATTTTGCTGAAAGATCACTAGCAACAGTTGTCATTACATCAATTGCATCGTCAGTAAGTTTCCCTGCTTTCAAATCGTCTAGCGTGTTTCTGTGCTTTACGTTCAACATTTCAAGGTAATCTCTTTCGAATTCTTTAATATTTGCAACTGGAACGTTACGCATCAAGTTTTTGGAACCTGCATAGATAACCGCAATTTGATCTTCAACCGTATACGGGTCATTTTCAGCTTGCTTTAATATCTCTACGTTACGTCTTCCTTTTTCAATTACATTCAAAGTTACAGCATCCAAATCTGAACCGAATTTTGCAAATGCTTCCAGTTCACGGAAAGCTGCTTGATCCAGTTTTAAGGTACCTGCAACTTTTTTCATCGATTTAATCTGAGCGTTACCACCCACACGCGATACCGAAATACCTACGTTAATAGCTGGACGAACACCTGCGTTAAACAAATCTCCATCCAAGAAAATCTGGCCATCGGTAATGGAAATTACGTTTGTTGGAATATACGCCGAAACGTCGCCCGCCTGTGTTTCAATAATTGGAAGTGCCGTTAATGAACCACCACCTTTTACCAGACCTTTCAATGATTCTGGAAGGTCGTTCATTTCTTTTGCAATATCATCATCGTCAATTATTTTTGCTGAACGTTCCAATAAACGGGAGTGAAGATAAAACACATCTCCAGGATATGCCTCACGCCCTGGCGGACGACGCAAGAGAAGCGAAATTTCACGATATGCTACCGCCTGTTTTGAAAGATCATCGAAAACAATCAATGCCGGACGACCGGTATCACGGAAGTACTCACCAATTGCAGCACCTGCAAAAGGAGCATATACCTGCATTGGTGCAGGATCTGACGCGTTAGCAGCAACAATAGTTGTGTAGGCCAAAGCACCTTTTTCTTCCAATACTTGTGCAATGTTTGCCACTGTTGAAGCTTTTTGCCCAATCGCTACATATATACAATAGACAGGCTTTCCTGCATCGTAAAATTCTTTTTGGTTCAAAATGGTATCGATACAAACGGTAGATTTCCCTGTCTGACGGTCACCAATAACAAGCTCACGCTGGCCACGGCCTACGGGAATCATTGCATCAATAGACTTAATACCAGTTTGAAGTGGCTCGGTTACCGGCTGACGGTAAATAACTCCAGGTGCTTTACGCTCCAATGGCATTTCGTAAGTTTCGCCAGTGATTGGACCTTTACCATCAATAGCCAGACCCAATGTGTTTACCACACGGCCAACGATGCCTTCACCTACTAGAAGCGAAGCTATACGTTGTGTACGTTTTACGGTTGAACCTTCCTTAACACCTTTTGAAGGGCCTAAAAGTACGATACCTACGTTGTCTTCCTCAAGGTTCAATACAATACCTTCAAGACCACTATCGAAGGCTACCAATTCGCCGTATTGGGCGTTTGAAAGTCCGTATGCACGAACAATACCATCACCTACGGTTAAAACAGTTCCTACTTCGTCCAGGGAAGCGTTTGCTTCAAAGCCTGAAAGTTGTTGCTTTAATATTGCTGATACTTCAGCTGGTTTTACTTCTGCCATTTTTATTTAGATATTAGATTTTACCCTTTGCTTCAACTGCACTCAGCACAAGCTTGCGCTCAGGGTGACATCATACTTATAATGATTTACTGAATTCTCTTTTTAAATTTCCTAATTGGTTTGCGATGCTTGCGTTGTACTGAATATCGCCAACGCGAAGGATGAAGCCGCCAATGATTGCTGGGTCAACTTCGTTTGTAAGCGTTACTTTTTCGCTTTCGGTCAATTCTTTTACTTTGGCCATTACTTTGTTTTCCAATTCTGAAGAAAGTGGAACGGCTGTAATTACAGTTGCTACTTTTACGCCTTGTTCGTCATTGTAAAGGTCGATATAGCTTTTGGCTACATTGCCCAATAATGCTGTACGTTTGTTAGCTACCAAAATATGGATAAGCGAATGCGTGATTTCTGATTGTCCGCTGAAAATTTTCAACAAAGCCTCTTTTTTATCATTGGCTTTAATCACTGGGCTTTGAAGCACGGCTTGTAATTCGCGGCTGTCTTCAATGGTTTTGTAAACAGATTGCATATCGCTAAACAAAACAGCTTCAATGTTGTTTTCGTTCGCTTTTTGCAAAATTGCTTTCGCGTATCGTATCGCTGCTCTGCTCATCGAAAATTAGTTTAGTTTGGCGTCGCCCAACATTTCATTTACAAGCTTCATTTGTTTATCGCTGTCAGAAAGTTCGTGTTTCACAACTTTCTCGGCAATTTCCAATGAAAGGCTTGCTACTTGTTGTTTCAATTCTGCGATAGCCGATTTTTTTTCGCTTTCAATAGCAGCTTGTGCACTGGCAACCATTTTGTCCCCTTCCGCTTTTGCTTCTTCTTTGGCGTCTGCAATCATTTTGGTTTTAATCTCGCGCGCTTCCTTCATCATTGCTTCACGCTCTGCACGAGCTTCCTGCAACAATTTTTCGTTATCTGCTTGAAGGTTTTGCATTTCAAGTTTTGCTTTTTCAGCAGAATCTAATGCGGTTTTTATTCCTTCTTCACGCTCATTAACAGCGTTAAGGATTGGTTTCCAAGCAAATTTGCGAAGCAACAAAAGCAACAACACAAATATGATTATTTGCCAAAAGAAAAGTCCGAATGAAAAGTCGTTAATTAATTTTTCCATACTAGTGCCCGCCCTTCGACTATCGCTCAGGATAGACTGCGGCGGTATCTTATTAGTTCAACCTAAATTTTTTATTATACCTACAAGGTTTTCAAAACCTTGCAAGAAGGCCTCAAAATTGCTTGGGAATTCTATTTAATTTTTAACAAACAGCTGTAACCAACCGTCACAGCCGTTTGTTAGTTTTTTTTGATTACCCAGCGAAAATCGCTGCGAAACCAATACCTTCAATAAGCGCCGCTGCAATAAGCATTGCTGTTTGAATTTTTCCGTAAGCCTCAGGCTGACGTGCGATAGCTTCCATAGCTTTCCCACCGATCATACCGATACCGATACCGGCACCGATTACTGCTAAACCTGCTCCTACAATAGTTGGAATTGTCATAATATATATATTTAAAAATTAAACACTCATTACTATAAATGTTGGACTTCGCCTTCGTGAGCTTCGTGCTCTGCGTGCGTTTCGCTTGCAAAACCGAAATACAACGCTGCCAACATTGTGAAAATATATGCTTGTAGCAATGCTACCAATAATTCAATAAGTGAAATTGCAAATGAAAGTCCGAAGGACAACGGTCCGCCAATCCAGCTTTTGAAAATAAATATCAACCCGATCAAACTCATCAATACCACGTGACCCGCTGTCATATTTGCGTACAAACGAATAAGCAGCGCGAAAGGCTTAATGAACAATCCCAAAATTTCAATAGGAACGAGAATTATGTAAATTAATATTTTTCCAACCCAAGGCATTCCGTCGCCAAGTGGGTCAAAAATGTGTTTCCAGTAATCTTTTGTTCCGGTGAAAGTGGTTATCAAAAAAACGATGACTGCCAAAGCGGTTGTTACAGCGATGTTTCCAGTAACGTTTACACCTAGTGGAGTAAGGCCGAACATATTCAAAAACCAAATAAAGAAGAATGTGGTTAAAAGGAACGGCAAATATTTTTTGTATTTTTTCTCGCCGATGTTTGCGATAGCAATATCATCGCGAATATAAAGCACGATAGGCTCAAAGAAACGACCGATACCTCTTGGAAGTCTTCCGTTTTTGGCGTAGCTTTTTGAAAGGCTATGAAACAACCAAAGCAAAAGAAGACTTGTCAACAACATCATTACCACACTCTTGGTAATAGAAAAATCTAATGGACGAACATTTGTGGGGTGATGCTTTTCATCATAGTTGATGGTTCCTTCAGCATCTGTTCTATATATTTTTTCGTGGTAAAGCGTGTATTGGTTACCATTAGATACAACAACACCATTGTTATGGTGAAATTCTGAAGACATAAAGGTATGAAGACCGCCATCCCAAAGAATGACAGGCAACGGAAAACCGTAATGTTTTGTCTCGCCAGTTAGTTCATCAGTGGATCCAAAAAGATTAAAATCGTGCGAATCCAGCAAGTGATGGTTTATAAATTCCTTTATCTCCTCTTTTTTCGTTTTATTGCCCTCAGGTCCGGGAGCAATTTCTTTAACATCCATTCCGTGTTGGGCTACTGCCGAAAACGAAACGATAAACAACAAAACTGAAAGTAATCTAACCAATGTTTTTCTTTGCATCTTTGAACAAATAATGGTGTCCGTAAAATCGGTGCAAAAATACATTTCTTTCTGAGAAACAAAAAACTATTTTTTGTGTTTTTTTCCTGCCTGCCGACAGGCACGGCTTCGGAAGAAATCTGCTAAAAATCCTGATTATTAAGCTGTTTTGAAAGATATGTTACTTCCAAAATCAAACAGCATGCGTAGGGCACAAAAAAAGCAGCGAACTCTAATGTTGACATAGTTCCGTCCTCACGATAAAAAGGATAGAAAACCAGAAAGAAAACCAGGAATTTAAGACCGCTGCCCGCCAAAAATATAAATCCAGTGTGCGATGATTTCTTGTTGAATTTTGATTGGATGAAGATTAATATGGCTGCCGCCATCGCGTAATTCAGCAAATAGGAAAGCACAATTCTATCAGCAAAAATTGGAATTTCTTTATTTTGAAGAATAAATAGGTGTGCCGAAAAAACCACGGCCAGCACCAATAGAAGTACCGTCAAAAATTTGAAAGTAGTTTTGTTCATCGAAAAAATTAAGAATTCAATTTATTGGTTTGTTTTATTACCAAAAACAAGGAAGCGCCCACACCCACAAGTGTGCAAATGATAAGAAAGGCCTTTCCGCCATCGGAATATTTTCCGTCCAGCCATTTTCCCAAAATCACGAAGAGATAAATGATAACGCCCATCTGTATTCCTATGCCGGAGAGGATGGCCCATCGTTTCAATCCGTTATCATTTTTTTCGGGCATTATAGTGAAATTTAATCATCGAGATCGTTCTCAACAGCTGCTTTCTTAATCCGCTGCTGGCGGTCAAAAGGATGCACTTTGGAAGGTTCCGAGGGAGTTTGGCTTGTAGTGGTATTTTTTGGCTTACTGCCCTGCATCACGCAAGAGGCGTTCATTGTGGCTCCCGGTTCAACAGCTAATTTTCCAACTGTAACATCGCCTTCAACAATAGCAGAGGACCGTAAAGATAATGTGTCAGAAACTTGCAGATTGCCTTCAAACTTGCCTTCTATGTCGGCGTTTTCACAGGTTAGTGTTCCTATTATAACACCTGTTTTCCCCAAAACAACTTTGGATGGGGTTTTTACGTTGCCTTCTATAATACCATCTATCCTAAAAAATCCTGTGGATGAAATATCACCTTTTAACTTGGTGCCTTCGTTAATCCTGTTTTGAGCGGAACTGGGCTCCAAAGCAATTTTCTTTTCTTTTTTGTCTGAAAACATAATGAGGGAGTTTAAAGGTTTCTATTCCATTTTTCGGTCTAAAAATTGACGATTATTCGGCTATATCTCGCTTTAGATAATCGTTTAGGTTTTTATGGATTTGGATAATCTTATAATTCGGGGTTGAAATTTCAAAAAACGGACGTTTAATTTTGAATTCTTTGTTCTCTTTCAAAATTTCGCCAAACCCATGCGCACCCAACTTGGTATTCCAACCGTGGACAATTACAAAACGGGTCTGCGGGTCGTAATAATCAATGGAGGTTACCATATTTGTGTAGTGGTAATCCGCAATGGCTTTGTCCAGCTGTGTTTTTAGTTTTTGCGCAGCTTCGCCTTCTTCATTGCTGAATGAGTAAACCAGCTTCCAACTCTTGGTTTCTTCGTCTGCTACAAAATCCTTCCCTTCAAGTAGCGGAAGTACATTGCTGTATATCTGCTGTGCTTGTTTGCCTTCGTCCGTGCTGGGATAGTTGAGCGCCACGAAATTCAAAGCCTTTTTATAAGCCTCAAAACCTTGTTGACGACCGATGGCGGTAGCTTTCAACAATTCAAATTTTGGAATAATATCATTGCCGTTGTAAACCATCATATAATCATCACATTTTTGGATAACTTCGGCATATTTGGCGGCTTCAAACTCTTTGTACAGTTGTTTGTATTTAAACTCCGGACTGGATTCGTCCGTTGGCAATTGCGAATTTGGATTGCGAAGTATTTCCGCATACCGCGTATCGGCGTGGTTAGTTAAAATATCATTTCTGTATTCATCGGCTTTGGAAGGGTTTTCCAAAATTTCATAAATCTTCACCAAATTATATTCTGCGGGAACTACTAGCCGTTCTTCAGGATTGTAGGTAAGTAGTTTTTCAAGTCTGTTTACGGCAAGATTGTACTCTTTGAACTTTTCTTTGTAAATCAATCCCAATTGATAATAGGCAAAGTTTCGGTCTTTCGTCAAACTGTCTATCGCTTTTTCGCCAGTGGGAATTCTGGCAATATAGGTTTGTGGTTTATAAATTTCGCTTTCTTCTATGGGCGCAACGGCCGCAACTTCAACGTCATTATTTATCAAAGATGTCTGCTTGCTGGAAAGTCTCCAATTGTCCTCCAGTTTTCGTTCGCCCCATATTTTTCGGAATTCGTTTTTCCCGTAGGCAACAGTGGAAGTATTATAAAAATAGAATGTGCTGTTTCCTTTGTTGGGTCCCGAAGCAGTTTTGCCCTTTTCGTAAAATTCTTTGTTGGCTATTTTTTGCTCCGTCTTAATGGCTTCCAACGAATCCTTTACGGCCTGTTCCTTCAATTTTGAAGTGTAATCTATGAAGAACGCTAGCTGTTCGGCCTCGCTCATTTTGGTCAATTTCAGGATACTGTCATTTTGGGTGGCAATATCTTCGTATTTTATGACATCGGCAAGATTTTCTCGCTTCTTTGTAACGCGGCGCCACTGACGGCTCTTTTCTTCAAGATACGTCAAGGTACTGTCATAATAAGCTCCTGCAGTTTTATATTTGGCGGCGTCAAAATTAATTTCCGCAAGTGTTTGATAATTTACAGATTGAAGGATTCGGTCCTGTTTAAAGGCTTTGATAGATTTATTGTAATACTTAACCGCCTTAGCTATGCTATCGCTGTTGTAGTAATAATCTCCAAATTGGTTGTAGATTTTATCCAAAAACGGGCGATTTTCGCGGTTCTTCTCTAGGTCTTTCAAAAGTTCCAAAAATGCGACGCGATCACCTTTTTCGTAATCGAAATTTTTTCCTTTTTCCAGATAGGCATTGATAAGATAGGAGCGCGGAATTTTTCGGTTCATCGCTATAATCTCATCAAAAGTGATATTTGCGCTGTCCTTTTGGTTCAAACGGTTGTAAAGCTGGCCTTTTATGAAAGTGTATCTCCCTTTCAGTTCTTTGTCTTTTACGTTTTCGCCGGCTATTTTTATGTAGTCTAGCGCAGGTTGCAAGGAATCAAGATTGATGAAAGCCTGCGCCATCATTGCGGCACCATCAGCAACTTCTTCTTCTTTTAAATTCGCCGTTTCAAACATCTTTTTGAGGCTTTCAATAGCGTATTCCTCGTTCTTCAAACGGATATTGGTTTTTGCCTTCCACACTTTTGCAACGTTAATGTTGTTGCTGGTTGGGTAGCGGTCCAAAATAAAATTGAAAGCGTCTAAAGCAGGGATAAAACGGCCGTCGTAGTAGCGCGCTTTCCCAAGCAACATGTATGCTTCGTCAATCTGCGGATTGTATTCCTTGCCGTCAATATACATGGAATGTTTCTGGATTGCCTTTGCGGCTTTTTCCTCTGCACGGTTAAAGTCGCCGCCTTTGAAATTGGCGCCTGGGGCTTTTGTTTCCGCTTCTTCCACAGTTATTCTTTCCACGGGAAGTATTTCCCAAAAATTATCTTGGAAGCCAGATGCCAATTGGGTCTTTCCGGCGGTATACGACACATCGCCGTTATACAGGGTGTTGAATTCTGTAGTGACCGCGTGAACATTGCGATTTAAAAATGTATTCTTTTTGCGCGAACACGCTGCCAAAAAAACAACAGCGAGAATAAATAAGATAATTTTATGTGTGCCCTTCAAAATGCGTTTAATTTATATGATATTCTAACTTAAAAGGTTCGCTTTTAGTATGTAGAATCACTAAAGAGCGGTAAAAATACATTTCTTTTTAATATCTGCTTAATGAAACGTCCAAAAAATGCTTCACTTTAAAGCTTTTGAAACCTTTATTCCCTGATTTCCTTCGTACTTTTGTACAAAAATTTCAAGATTATGAGCGAATTTCATGCGCTTAGCGTTTCCGAAGTAAAAAAAGAGACCTCGAATTCAGTTTCCATAAGTTTTCAAGTTCCTGAGAATTTAAAAAATTTATTTGCTTTTCAAGCAGGCCAATATATCACTATTAAGCATCAAGACGGTGGAAAAGAGCTGCGCCGCGCCTATTCTATTTGTTCCTCCCCAAAAAGTGATGTGCTGAAAGTAGCCGTAAAGAAAGTGGAAAAAGGAGCCTTTTCCGAATATGCAAATAAAGAATTGAAAGTTGGAGACATCCTGCAAGTGATGCTGCCCACTGGGAAATTTATTTTGGAGCCAAACCTAAAAAACTATGCGGCATTTGCGGCTGGAAGCGGAATAACTCCAGTACTTTCATTGCTGAAATGCACTTTGGAAGAAAAGCCCAAAAGCACTTTCCTATTGGTTTACGGCAATAAAAACATCGAAGAAACGATGTTTTACAACGAAATTTTAGAACTTCAAAATCAATTTCCAGATAGGTTTTCTGCGGAATTTATTTTCAGCAGAAAAGAAGAGGAGAACGCTAAATTTGGAAGAATTGATCGCTCTATCGTCAACTTTTTTCTGAAGAATAAATATGCCGAAACCACTTACGAAGCATTCTATCTGTGTGGTCCCGAGGAAATGATTGACGAGGTTTCCGCAACGTTGAAGCACAATGGTATCAATACGAAACAAATTCACCACGAACTGTTTTCCACTGCCGAAAAAGGACTTTTGGTTGAAAAACATGATGGCAACACCAGCATCACGGTAATCTTGGACGATGAGGAAGAAACTTTTGAAATGCCGCAGTCCAAAAGTATTTTGGAAGCAGCCTTGGACGAAGGTTTGGACCCGCCGTATTCCTGCCAAGGCGGAATTTGCAGCACCTGCATTGCGCGCCTAAAAGAAGGAAAGGCTGAAATGCGCAAAAACCAAATCCTCACCGAAGCTGAAATAGCGGACGGTTTAATACTTACCTGCCAAGCGCATCCCACAACGGCTAAAGTAGTTGTGGATTATGATGATGTTTAAAAATCCCCCTAACCAGTCGGGCGGGGAACTATTACTCAGATGAAAATAGACCCCAAAGGTTTTAAAAACCTTTGGGGTCTGGATTTTGGAATGCTATGTTATTTTTTAAAATCAAAAAAACCGCTGAAGCTTAAATCCTCATCGAGCTTTGGCCAATGTATACCGAAAGGAGAAAGTTCATAGCTATTCCTTTGTTCTTCAGTTGCGTTTTGTAACTTCGGAAACCAAGATAACGGATGGCTCAATTTCTGACCGTCATCTGTCTCAATAAAGATTTCAGATTCGGTGAACCATATTCTTTCAACTTTAATATTATCCTCTAAAGTGTTCATTCCACCTGCCTGCCGGCAGGCAGGTTTTTGAATTATAATTTCTCTGTTTTCCTCAATTAAAGCTTCTGCTAATTTAATATCTCTATTTTTTAAACCTTTGTTTGATATTAATTTAATTTCTTCAACCTCAAACCTTGCTTCTCCAGCAGCATTTCTAACGTGTATATGAATTGGAAGGTGTTCGTTCGAATAAAAGAAAAAACGCAATCCAAAAACAATAAACAACGTTGGCATAATTATTTATTTTACTGCAAGTTAATGAAATTACTTGAAAATATTTCAATAAAGTTAAAAGGCCTAACAGGTTTTCCACCATCGCTGAAATAGCTTCGATGGATAAGTAAAACCCTGTTAGGTCTGAGAGAAATTTAAAAATCAGTTACTTTAAAATTTCTTTAATTTTTGAAACCACCGTTTCGGGAGCAATTGTTTTCATTGCTTCGTCATAGCCGCTCGGAAATTTATTTCCATAAACAGAAGTGGGAATCAACGGATATTTTTCTCGGTCTGCAAGAAGTTGGTTGCTTTCTGGCTGATTAAACGGGACAAAGCCCGCATATGGATGCGTAACGCCCCACAGCGTAACCACCGGCACGCCATACATTGCAGCTAAATGGCCATTGGCGCTATCCATGGAAACCATTAAATCTAAGTTTGAAATCAGGGTGAGTTCTTCTTCAAAAGTTAGTTTTCCGGCAACACTGGTTACGTTCGCAAACGGATTTTCAAGTTTTTTGAGTTGTTCAATTTCCTTCTTTCCACCGCCGAAAAGGAAAATTCGGTATTTTTCAGTTTCATCGAGCTCACGAATAACTTCAGCCATTAAACTCAATGGATACATTTTGCTTTTATAAGCTGCAAAAAGAGCTATGCCAATGAGTTTCTTCGGTTCTATTCCCAGAAGTCCATTGAGTTTTGGGGATAATTTTTTCTTTGGTGGCGCAATATGTTTCTCCAAATCAATTGGAAAACCAAGCATTTCAAAAACATCCGCATAGCGCTGATGGGTGGTTTTTAATTGTGAAATTTTCTTCCCTGTCGAAGAAGTTAACCCTTTTTTCTCTGCTCGGCCTTTGTCAATTGTAGCAGTTTTCAGCCCTTTCAATTTTAAATATTTTGCAATTACTTTTGAACGAATCACGTTGTGAAGGTCCGCAACGGCATCAATACCAAGTTCCTTTGCTTCTTTCGCCAATGTAATAAGTCCGAAACGTTTGTGTTTTCCGTGAACATCGGCTTCCAAAAAATCGAGATTGGAAATTCCTTCAAAAAAAGCTTTGAAAAAAGGTCGGGAAAGCACAGTGATTTTTAACTCTGGATAGGTTTGCGCCAAAACCCTAAGTACAGGAATGGTCATTGCCACGTCGCCCATTGCGGAGAGGCGGATTACCAATATGTGTTTGGGTTTGGCCATTGGAATTATAAAAACCTAACAGGTTTTGAAAACCTGTTAGGTTTAAAAATAGTTTTATTTTTTTCCGCGAAGTACTGGGTTTAACTCATCGTCATTGTACATTTTCATCTGTTTGTAGACTTTCATGTACTTTCTGCCGTGGGCAATATCGTCCAATAATTGGTCAATAGCGGTGCTTAAATCTATACGCTGTTCCAACAGTACGTTCAACTTCACTTTGCAGGCTTTAAGATGGTCTTGGGAAGCATCGGTTCGGGTTGCTTCTTCATTCATATGATACACTTTCAAAGCTAAAATTGAAAGACGATCAATTCCCCAAGCAGGACTTTCGGTGTTGATGGTAGCGTCATCTTTCACTTTTACATCCTTGAATTTTTCGAGGAAATAACTGTCAATATACTCCACCATATCTGTTCGATCCTGATTGGAGGCATCTATTTGACGTTTTAATTTTAAGGCGTCAACTGGGTCAATATTCGGGTCGCGGATTATGTCTTCATAATGCCACTGCACCGTGTCTATCCAACATTTCCTGTAAAGTAAATGTTCTATCAAATTGCTGACTTTGCTATATGGATTGCTGAAGGGCTGGTCCACAGTATTCACTTCGTGGTATTTGTCTATAACTTCTGCGAAGATTTTGTTGGCTTTGTCTGAAAACATTAGCTATTGTTTATTGTTATTATTTATTAAAAGACATCGGTTTCAGTTCCCCGCCGCGGCGGGTTAGTGGGCTTTTTCTAAAATGTGTAAATATTCAAAAGTTTCTGAGGATTTGTGGTTTCGGTTTTCGGTTTTGTCTGCTTTGAAACGTTGGTATTTTTTAGTTTCAAGACTGTATTTTCCGAAGCGTTCCATCACCGTTTGCACTTCTTTTTGGCCCATCAATCCTTCGTTGTTATAACTTAGGAAAATGTATGGAAATTGTGCATTTTCAATCAATTCCTCAAAACTTTTAATGACTTCTCCGGTTCTGCACCAATCACTTTTGTAGTAATCTCGCAAACCCGTTTTCCCCTTGGGCACAAAGGTATCATATTTTGCAATAGTATTCAGCAAATGATAGTTGGCGCCGTATTGGCGGGCATTGTAGGGCGGGTCCAAATAAAGAATGTCGCCCTTTATTTCCTTGATAAGTTGATTGGCATCCTTCTGGAAAATTTGGTTTTTTTGAGATGGCAACTCTTCGGAAAACAAATCCTTTTTTGTCATTGCGGGTTGAATTACCATCGTTTTTGCCGCCGATTTTTTAATGTGTTTTAAATACGCACCATACACCGAAGCCGTGTTCGCCACTTTATCGGCACTTTCTAATAATGAAGCAAGCAGAAAAAAGAATTGATCTTCTGTAATTTCTGAAGATTCTTTCCATTTCTCTATTTGAATACGAATCGCGTCAATTTTCTGACCATTTGTTGAAGTAAAATAGTTTCTTCCAGTTTTCCCGCCTTCGGAATAATTTTGAAAAACGAAACCTTTTTCGCCTTTTAAGGCATTCAATTCATTTAAAAAATCTTCGGAATTGAAAGTAGTATGATTGCCGATATAGTTTCGGTTCAACACATAACTGTAATATTCCACATCATTGGAAATGACTTGTTTTACGAAAGTTTTAAAAGTTCGGCCCACGATTCCGGTTCCCGCAAAAAGGTCGCAAAACGTTTTTTGTGAAAGATCTTTACCACAGATTTCTGAAACCGTTTCAAAAATGAAGCTGGAGAGTTTATGTTTGCTGCCTATGTAGTTCATTTGGAAACCCAGATAATATCGCTCATTGTTTGTTGTCCGTCAGCAAAAGTAAAGGAATGAAGTCGCTCGGGCTTGAACGAGGCCACATATTTTTGAATCGCTTTTTTAAGCATTGCTATTTCAGCTTTCAGCTTCCAATGCTCTCCGTTTTTAGCATAAACAACAATAAAAAGACGATTTTTGAAATGGTGCCTTTTTTGGGAGCTTTGATTTTTATAAAACCATTCAATAAGTTCCACTTTGTGGTTTTGTGCATATTCAAATGTTTTGTTGAATTGCTTCGGAAAGACAGATGTTTTATGGTCAAAGGGGATTCCGAAAATATAAAAGTCCTTTTCAGAATCTTTTGTTTCAGCTACGGGTTCAATGTTTTCCATTTCAGAAAAAATGTGCTCCACAGCCTGTGCGCTCCAGAAATTGTACCAACGGTTGGCGGCGTATTGAAAAATGTGTTGCTTGTCAAAACCGTGCGTTTCCTCCAAAATAGCAATTTTCCGAATAAGTGTGTCCCAACTGGAGGTTTGGTAAATAAAATTTGTGTAATTGTCCCAGGCATTATTTTGCTTTTGAAACCATTTATAGGGATATTGGTGGCGTTTCTTAAGTTCTTTTTCAATATTTTGAAGATCCAGCGCACTCATAAAAACAGAAATACAAAAGGTAAAATCACAACCAGCCAAAGCAGGATTTCCTTAAACCAAACTTCGGTTATATCCTTTTTACGGTAGCGATCGGCATCAAAATTTTCGATATAATTGGCCGCAATAATGGAGACTGGTGCCAAGATGAAAAGGAGTTCTGCTCCCGTTTTCTCTGGTCCCGCCAACGCAATAAAAAAACAAGTAATACTCACATAAAGCAACAGAAGATAATTGGATTTCTCTTTTAATGAAACCGCTGAAAGTCTTAAAATTCGGTACATTCCCGTCCAAATATAAAACCCGAGAATCACAGTTACAGGTACTAAAACAGAGGGGGAGTTGTATTTTGAAAAATCAAAACTTATTGGGTCTTTCCAATTAAAAAACCACGCGAAAGAATCATATACGAGCAATTGATACGCAGTGTTTATGAGCAAAACAGCCAAAAAACCCGTGATGGGCACCAACATTTGTTTGTAATTTGAATTCGGCTTTTGAAGTATGGCGATCCACAGCGGAACAAACAACAAAAGGCTCCAAAAATAAAAAAGGGAAGCCACAGTAATCCAAAAACCCGCATCCAGAATTTTCTTCGAGGAATTTTTATCGCTATGCAAGCTCATTATTCTCCGCAGTGCTAGTATTAAAAAAGCATTGGCCAATAGTATTTTAGGTTGAAGAAAAATAACGGGCAGCATCACCATAAAACAAGTGAAAAACAGAATTACAAAGGTATTATTTTTGGTTAAATGGTTTTTTCGGATAATGAAATCCAACAGCAACATACTCATCACGCTCAGGATTATAAAAAAGCCATGAACAAGCAATAAATAAGGAGAAATGACCACCCCAGACCCCGAAATGGCACCCAATAAATAACCCACCACAATGAAAACACCGAGAATTAAATAATTCAATGGGATGGATTTTCCAAAAAAGCTTGTCAGCATACGGGGTAATTTTTATATTTTTGTACTCTAAAGATTAAAGATATGACTTGGATAGGTTTTTGGGAAGGAATTGCTTCTCTTTTTGAAAATGTTCTTTTTATTCCTTTTGATGCACTTCGCGATTTGGAATTGACAACTTGGTTGGGAGCAAATGTTATTTCGTGGATACTTTTACTCGCAGGCGCAATTACATTTATTTATTGGATGCTCAAACTGAAAAGTTTCAACGAAAGCGAAGAGAGCACTTACACTTTCGACGAAAATCCTTAAATTGTTATTACCCCAACCCTAAAGGGTGTTTGTCCCAACGGCATAAAAATATTCAGGGTTTGCCTTCTCCCCTTTAGGGGCTGGGGGTTAAAGGTCGAAACCTATATCATTGCGATACTGCATCCTATTAAAAGATAGTTTTTCTATGTTTTGATAGGATTTTTTTAGTGCCTTTCTGAAATCAGTGTCCATTGAAGTTACAGCCAAAACTCGACCGCCGTTAGTTAATATTTTTCCGTTTTCAATCTTTGTTCCTGCGTGAAAAACGATGGAACCTTCTACGTTTTCCACACCTGAAATTTCCTTTCCCTTTTCGTAAGCTTCGGGATATCCGCCCGAAACCAACATTACCGTTGCGGCGGCCCTTTCGTCTATTTCGATATCTATTTTGTCAAGATTTTGACGATAGGTTGCTTCCAATAAATCAACCAAATCGGTTTTTATCCTTGGCAGTACCACTTCGGTTTCAGGATCGCCCATGCGCACGTTGTATTCTATAACAAAAGGCTCGTTGTTCACTTTTATCAAGCCGATGAAAACAAAACCTTTGTAATCTATCTTTTCTTCGGAAAGGCCCTTCACCGTTGGTTTTACGATTCGGTCCTCAATTTTTTTCATCAAAACTTCATCTGCAAAAGGAACTGGGGAAACGGCGCCCATTCCGCCTGTATTTAAACCGGTCTCGCCTTCGCCAATGCGCTTGTAATCTTTCGCTGTGGGAAGAATTTTATAATTTTTACCGTCAGTTAGCACAAAAACGCTGAGTTCTATTCCGTCCAAAAATTCCTCAATAACCACTTTGGAACTCGCTTCGCCAAATTTGCTGTGCGCAAGCATATTTTCAAGTTCCTGCTTTGCTTCGTTTAAATCCTTCAAAATCAAAACACCTTTTCCGGCTGCCAGTCCGTCTGCCTTCAAAACGTAGGGTGGCTTTAATTTTTCCAAAAAAGTTTTTCCCGCTTCCAAAGATTCCGCGGTAAAACTTTCGTAGGCCGCCGTGGGAATTTTGTGCTGCACCATAAACTCCTTTGCACGCTCTTTGCTGCCTTCCAGCAATGCCCCCCGTTTTGATGGGCCTATGAGCATCACGTTTTCCAGTTCCGGGGATTCCGCAAAATAATCGGCAATCCCGAGCACCAAAGGGTCTTCGGGCCCAACCATCACCATTTCAATATTGTTTTCAAGAACACATTTTTTTACTGCCTCAAAATCGGTAGGATTAATATTTACATTTGTGGCCATTGAAACTGTGCCTGCATTTCCGGGAGCTACAAAGAGTTTTTTGCAACGATTGCTCTGTGAAAATTTGTAAGCAAAAGTATGTTCGCGACCACCGGAACCAAGTATGAGAATATTCATGTTTGAACGATTTTGTTTCGGTGTCAAAAATAATTGTTTGTAAATTGACACCCTAATATATTCCAAAATGAATTTATTTGAAAAAACGTTGAAACTTAATGGTTTTCCCATTGCCGAAGCGAAAAGTAAATTGGGTAAAATTCAGCATATTTCAGATGAAAATTTTGGAAAATACATTTTTGAAACTCGGAACGAGATTGTTGCCTATCACATAGGAAATAATCCTTTTTATAAAAAAATCATCGGGAATAGCGACGTTTCCATTTGGGAAAATATTCCTGTAATGACCAAAAGCAACCTGCAATGTCCGTTGGAAGAAAGGATCTCAAAGCATTTTAAAAAAGGTTCCGTTTATATTAATAAAACCTCGGGATCTAGCGGCACGCCCTTTATTTTTGCTAAAGATAAATTTTGCCACGCACTTACCTGGGCAGAAATTATTGATCGGTTTGGAACGTTGGGCATTGATTTCAATTCATCTTTACAGGCGCGATTTTATGGAATTCCTTTAGATTTTAAAGGCTATTACACAGAAAGGATTAAAGATTTTTTCAGTCATCGCTATAGGTTTCCGGTTTTTGATCTTTCAGAAAAAAAACTGGAAGCCATTTTGAATGCTTTCAAAAGAAAAAAATTCGATTTTATAAATGGATATACAAGTTCTATCGTGTTTTTTGCAAAATTTCTCAGCGAAAAAAACCTTGTGCTCAATGAAATTTGCCCTACTTTAAAATATTGTATCGTTACCAGCGAAATGCTTTTTGAGGATGACAAAAAATTGATGGAAGAAGTTTTCGGAGTGCCTGTAATTAATGAGTATGGCGCTTCAGAACTCGATTTGATTGCTTTTACCAACAACCAAAACGAATTTGTAGTTAATAGCGAAACCCTTTTTGTTGAAATCCTTGATGAAAATGACTCCACAGTTCCCTTGGGCAGTTCTGGACGTATTGTAATAACCTCATTATACAACAAAGCTCATCCTATGATTCGTTACGACATTGGAGATATTGGTATTTTATCGGCTGCAAGCACTTATAAAAAGCCCATTTTAGAAAAACTTATTGGTCGAACTAACGACATGGCAAAGCTGCCAAGCGGCAAAACAGTGCCTGGCCTTACGTTTTATTACGTTACAAAAAGTGTGATTTCAAAGGACGGCAATGTGAAAGAATTTGTAATTGAACAAACGGAGTTGGATACTTTTAAAATTAAATATGTTTCAAGAAAAGAACTCTCTGAGCGTGAAAAACAGCAAATTGAAAAATCACTTTTTGAGTATTTGGAAAAGGATTTGACGATTATTTTTGACCGAACTGCTGTACTAAAAAGAAGCAAAAGTGGAAAGCTATCACAATTTGTTTCTTTGCTTAACACATAATTTGAAAAAATTGTCAAAAGAAATCCTCTTAATAACCAATTATTTTCCACCCGAAAAGGGGGCTGCTGCAAACCGCATGCAAAGTATTGCGGAAGGTTTGGGAAAATCGGGCTACACGGTGAAAGTGGTGTGCCCATTGCCCAATTATCCCAGCGGAAAAATCTTTGAGGATTACAGCGGAAAGTTCGTTGTCACAGAAAATGTTTCTTTTGGAAAAATAATCCGTTTGTGGGTGTGGCCCAGCAATTCCATCAACAAATTGGTGCGTTTGCTGTCTATGGTTTCGTTTTCGTTCAGTTTGGTTTTATACTTCATTTTTAATAAAATTCCTAAAAAGATTTTTATTCAATATTCTCCTGTTTTTGTTGGGTTTACGGCAGTTTGTTTGGGGCGTTTGTTTTCAAACCTGCCTGCCGGCAAGGCAGGAAAAACAATTCTGAACGTTTCAGACTTATGGCCTTTGGCGGGAGTGGAAATGGGCATTTTGAAAAAAGGATGGTATTATTCCCTTTTGCTGAAAATGGAACGTTTCTGCTACAGAAATGCTGATTTAATAGTTGGGCAATCCGAAGAAATTCTTCAACATATTTCAAATTTTGAAAAAGTAAAACCTTCTTTTTTATACCGAAACATTCCCGATTTCTCCATTCCCTTAATTTCAGAAAGGTCTTCTTCGCAAGAAATAAAAATTGTTTACGCAGGATTGTTGGGAATAGCGCAGGGACTTTTACAAATTTGCCAGCAGCTATCTTTTCCGAAAAATGTAAGTTTCCACATTTACGGCGCTGGCCCAGAAGCTGAAAAAATAAAAGCGCTGCAAAAACAAAACGTTTTCTTTTATGGCGAATTGGGCCGTGAAGAATTACACAGCGAATTGCAGAACTTTGATATTGCCTTTGTTCCGTTGCTAAAAAGAATTTACGGTTCCGTTCCCTCAAAAATATTTGAATACACCCGTTTGGGATTGCCCGTGCTTTACTTTGCCGGCGGAGAAGGTGGGGAAATTGTAGCGAATGAGTCTTTGGGTTGGGTCATTTCAGTAAACGATTTTGAAGCTTTGCAGCGTTTTATCGATACGCTTTCAGAAAAAGAATTGAAGCGTTTTCCAAAAGAAACAGTTCAGAAAAATTCAGTTTTGGCATTTGATTTCAACAGACAGTTTGAAGCTTTTACCGCTTCCATTGAAGCCGTTCAATAAGCTTTTTCTTCGCCGCGAAGGGCATTGTAGATTGTTTGGAACACAATTTTTATATCGAGAAACAAACTCCAGTTTTCAAGATAAAAAATATCGTATTTAACCCTGTTTATAATATGATTGTCGTCTTCTACCTCCCCACGATAACCACTTACCTGTGCCAATCCCGTGATTCCAGGTTTAATGAAATGGCGTACCATAAATTTATCTATCCGCTCCGCATACATGTGGGTGTGGCTGACCATATGGGGTCTAGGGCCCACAACTGACATTTCTCCCTTTAAAACATTAATGAACTGTGGAAGCTCGTCAATGCTTGTTTTACGAATAATTCTTCCCACACGCGTCACCCGATCATCTCCTTTTGAAATTTGATGAAGATGCGCCATTGGATTTGGCTTCATAGAGCGGAATTTATAACAATAAAACTCTTGGTAATCCAGTCCGTTGCGTTTCTGCTTAAAAAATACCGGGCCTTTTGATTCCAATTTTATCAATATTCCGAGCAAAGGCGTTAGCCAGGACAATAACCCAAGAATGATTGTTAAAGAAAGAGCAATGTCAAAACTTCGTTTCAAAAACTTGTTGAAGGGTTCGTCCATTGGTATTTTGCGCATTGTCAAAATAGGAAGAACACCGTAGTATGTAAAATCCAGCTTTTTGCTATAAATCTCTTTGTTGTCTGGAAGGAATTTTAAAATCTTGAGATTGTTGTCCACAAAATCGATGAGTTTCATCAAATCCTTATTGCCAATTTCCGCTATGGAAGCATAGACTTCATCTATTTTTTCCTTCAATATAAAATCCATGCAATCCTCTATGGTAGCTTTGTCCGATCCTTTTAGATCAAAGGTTTTATAGAGCTTATAACCGTACACGGGATTGGTTGTAAAAAACTTGCGGAGTTGATCTGTCTTTTGGTTTAGTCCAATGATAACAACCTTTCTCACGTTCCCGCCGAGATGCAATCGGTATTTTTTCAGCAGAAAATAGATTCCAAATTTCACAACGGTAATACACAGCAATACTACAAGAATATATTCAAAAATCGTAGAAGCGGAAGTTTCCAATTGGTTGTAAAAACCGAAAAAAGAAAAAACAATCAAAACGAAAACCACACCCTGTTTACCAATCAAGGACATAATTTTGGCAAGATGCGTAAACCGATATATTTCGTAAAACCCAGAGCGCAACGAAAGCAAGAGCCAAGCAAGGGTCAAGAAAAAAAGAAAGTTGAAATATGGGAATGGTTTTTCAAAAAATTCAATAGCAAAAGCATAGATAAAGAAGAGGTCTATTCCGTAAGAAATAGGCCTTAAAAATCCCGAATATCTTCCACTTTTAAACATGCATTCTTTATCTAATGTGCTTTGAAAAATCCTTGTGTTCGCTTTTAAAAAGCTCCTCTTTTGAAAGGTTTTTAAAATACCCAAACGTTTTCTTCATTCCTTCTTCGCGTGAAATCTTTGGTTCCCAACCCAAAAGTTTTTTTGCTTTTGAAATATCCGGTTCGCGCTGCATTGGGTCATCCTGTGGCAAGGGCTTAAATATTATTTTTTGCACGGTGCCTGTCAATTTTATTATCTCCTTCGCAAAATCGAGAATGGTTATTTCCTCGGGATTACCAATGTTTACGGGCAGGGGATAATCGCTGAGCAACAATCGGTACAATCCTTCCACTTCATCATCCACATAGCAGAAAGAGCGCGTTTGCATGCCATCGCCAAACACCGTTAAATCTTCTCCGCGCAAAGCTTGGCCAATAAAAGCTGGTATTACGCGCCCATCGTTCAAGCGCATCCGTGGACCGTAAGTATTGAAAATACGGGCAATGCGGGTTTCCAAACCGTGAAAGCGGTGATACGCCATCGTGATGGATTCCTGAAAACGTTTTGCTTCGTCATAAACTCCGCGGGGACCAATGGTATTTACATTTCCAAAATATTCCTCGGTCTGCGGGTGCACCAAAGGATCTCCGTAAACTTCGGAAGTGGAGGCAATCAAAATACGGGCATTTTTCTCCATTGCCAATCCCAAAAGATTGTGCGTCCCCAAAGAACTTACTTTTAAGGTTTGGATGGGTATTTTTAAGTAATCTATCGGGCTTGCAGGTGAAGCGAAATGTAGAATATAGTCCACCTTTCCGGGCACGTGCACAAACTTGGTAACGTCGTAGTGGTAAAATTCAAAAGCTTCCAATTTAAAGAGATGGGCTATGTTTTTAAGGTCGCCCGTAATGAGGTTGTCCATCCCGATAACGTGGAAGCCTTCGGCAATAAATTTATCGCAAAGGTGTGATCCTAAAAATCCGGCGGCGCCTGTAATCAATACTCTTTTCAAATTATCCTATTTTTTAAAATTCCCAGATTCAAATTCTCAATTGGTACTATTTAGGAATTGAATTCCGTAATTGTATTATTTTTTTGCATTAATCTCTTTTCTCCCCACTGAAACGTAGGTAAACCCTTCTGTTTCCATATCGTTTATATTGTATAGATTTCTTCCGTCAAAAATTACTGGATTTTTCAGCAGTTGTTTCAGTTTTTCATAATTCGGTGTGCGGAAAATGCTCCATTCGGTACAGATCAACAACGCATCTGCTCCTTCAAGTGCCGCGTACATGGATTCTGAATATTTCAGTTTCTCGCCGAAAAGTTTTTTAATATTTGGCATAGCTTCGGGGTCAAAAACTTGAAGTTTTACGTCTTTTTTCAACAAAGCTTCCATCATATCAATAGATGGTGCTTCACGAATATCGTCAGTTTCAGGTTTAAAGGCCAAGCCCCAAACTGCGATGGTTTTACCTTTTAAATTGTTGTTGAAATAGGTTTCAATCTTTGGCAGCAGGATTGTTTTTTGAGCAGCATTGACTTCTATAACTGAATTCAATATTTTGAAATCATAATTTTCATCCTCCCCAGCTTTTTTGAGTGCTTTCACATCTTTTGGGAAGCACGAACCGCCGTATCCAATTCCGGGGAAAAGAAAACGTTTGCCAATACGGCTGTCGGAGCCTATTCCGGCACGGACCATATCTACATCGGCTCCCACTTTTTCGCAGTAGTTGGCTATTTCGTTCATAAAAGTAATCTTGGTGGCGAGAAAGGAATTTGCCGCATATTTTGTGAGTTCGGCAGATTTTTCGTCCATTACGATTATTGGGTTTCCGGAGCGTACAAAGGGGCTGTACAGTTTTCTCATCAGTGCCGTTGCTCTTTCGCTGCTAGAGCCGATCACGATGCGTTCAGGTTTTAAAAAATCATCAACGGCGAAACCTTCGCGAAGGAATTCCGGGTTGGAAACCACATCAAATTCGCAGGGAGCATTTTTGGCAATTATAGTGTGTACTTTTTCGGAAGTTCCCACTGGCACCGTGCTTTTGTCCACAATAACTTTGTATTCCTTTATTTTCTTTCCAATTTCTTCGGAAACGTTCAAAACATAGGAAAGATCTGCAGATCCATCCTCATCTTCTGGGGTTGGGAGGGCCAGAAAAATGATGTCGCCGTGGTCCAAACCTTCTTCCAACGAGGTTGTGAATTTTAAGCGATCTGCTTGAATGTTTCGTTCAAAAAGCACATCCAAATGGGGTTCGTAAATGGGCACTTGCCCATTGCGCATTTTTTCAATCTTTGCTTCATCTATGTCCACACAGACCACTTCGTTACCTGTTTCTGCCAAGCAAGTTCCCGTTACAAGGCCTACGTAGCCAGTTCCTATTACTGAAATTTTCATATTTATGATCCCGCCATAACGGGTTATCTCTTTTAATTAAACGACCGCAAAAGTACAATTTGCAATTCTTTTTATTCCTTTTTTATTTGGGTGTTTTCAGGGCCTTTGCTGTTTTGGACGCTTGTCATCAGCACGATCAAAATGAAACCAATGTAATAGGCTCCAATCTGTCTATGGAAAACATTTTCGACCGAACAATACATAATTAAAATGGCGAGCATGGCCGTTGCAAAAAACTGCTTCCTTATTTTTAAGAAAGCAACACAAATAAACAGTAAAAACAGCAACAATGCGATAAACCCAGCACTGAGATAGAAATCCAAAAACTGGTTGTGGGTGTTGTATTCCGCAGTCACAAATTCATTTCTTTTCTGCGGGTCGGTTATTTTGGTCTCGTAAAACGACACCAATTTATCACTCGTTTGTTCAAACCCGAAGCCGATAAAACTAAAACCTTCATCATTTATAATTTCTGAAGCACATTTCCAAACAACAGCTCTAAGTTCGTAAGTCATAGAATTTTCAATAAACGCTGGGGCGGTACGATTATCGGAAGATTCGGCTTGGTAAAGTTGGTTGCCTTTTTCGTTTTTCAGAAGAATAAATAGTCCTGCCACCGCAACAACTGCGAATACTGCGATTATGGCTTTCCAAAGTTTGCGTTGGCCATAAAACTGACTGATAAGCAATATTACAAATAATGAAATGATAGCAATTTTTGAGGCTATTAAAATGATGAATAGGGCATTTATGAAGATATTTGCCAAATGATAATTGTTGTTGGGATGGTATTTTTTTGAAATTGCCTGAAAGGAAATGAGAAGACTAAAAGTGCTGAGAAGTCCTAAATACAGCCTGTCTATAAGCAACGATTCCACAACTTGTGGCGACTCGCCCAGGGCGAAACTGCCCGTTGCGTCGGTAATCAAAACAAAATTATAAATTGAAAAAACAATTGCTGCCAAAGCTGAAAAAATGATGGCAGTATTTATTTTCCCTGCCCGCCCGTTTGGTGGGTTAACATCTGCAACAGGAATGTAAAGAATGGCAAGCCCCACGGCAATCATCACTTTTTTGATGATATTAAAATCTTCGGGTAAACGCCCTGCAAAAAAGGAGTTGAGGCAGAGATACGCAAAAAGTCCAAAAAATATAGCAATGGGAAGTGACTTCAGTTTTTTGAAATCTTCTTTTTTCACAATAAAAGGGAAAGCGACCACCAAAATTGCCAAAAGAATATTGGGCAATGCCCTGATGTAATTGTCAAAAGGGATAATAAGGTAAAGCAGCAAAAAGGCATAAGGGTATATGGCGGAGAGCAGTATCCTCATAGTTGTTCAGTGACTTTTTTAAATTTTAGGGGAAGATAGAAAACTCTCGGCTAAAAACCTTGTTTGATCTTTTTAATTTAACTTAGGAGATACTGCTACAATTCTCTATAAATCGTGGATGATTTGAGTCAATATTTTTTTGCAGTAAAAAATGATTGCTTTCTTACATTTTAATGAACCATTTACGGTTTATCTATGGAGTATCTATGGCTTATGTATGGCTTATATACGGGTGAACCTAGGCTTTGACCCGTCCTAAAATGACTATTGACCCGTCCTTGACCCGTCCTAAAATAACTATACAGGTTAAAGAATAAATCCAGATATAGTTATACAAGACACCTAAAATAACTATACAGGTTAAAGAATAAATCCTGATATAGTTATACAAATGTAACTGATAATCCTAAAAGAACTATAGTCATTGAAGAAACTGTGAAATATCGCTTCTTAAACCACGACTTATAAGGATTTTTATTATGAAAAACGCTCCTTGAGAACTAAAAAGATGAATTTTGAATTTCCCACCAAATAACGTTTCCACATTCGTCTTGGCTCTTGGACAAAGCGGTAAAACCATTCCAGTCCTGCGGTTTGCATCCAAGCGGGGGCACGTTTGGTTTTACCTGCAACAACGTCGAAACTTCCCCCAACGCCCATTATTAGGTTTACGTTTTTTAGGATCTCACGGTGACGATACAGAAAGTTCTCTTTTATGGGTGAAGTAATTGCCACAAAAAGCATTTGCGTGCCGCTATTGGCAATCTGTTGTGCAATTGCTTCTTCTTCGGAAGGGCTGAAATAGCCATTGCGGTAACCTGCAATAATTTCGGGACTGTAAATTTCAGAATATTTTTCAACAACCGTTTTCACCACTTCCTCTTTCGCGCCGAAAAGGAAAATCTTATACTTTTTCTTATGTGCCAATTCCACGAGATTGGCCATAAAGTCTATTCCTGCAACGCGTTCCTTCAACGGTTTGTTTAAAAACCGCGAAGCCCAAACCACTGCTTGCCCGTCGGCATTTATGATGTGCGATTGCTCCACGCTGCGGCGCAGTTCCAAATCCTTTTGCATCGCCACAATTTTTCCAGCATTTACCACTACGTGGTGCAACTGTTCGCCAGTTTTTATTTTTTCCTCTACCAATGCAAGGGTTTCCTGCATAGAGAGGTTGTCTATCGTGGTGTTGAGGATTTTTATCCTTTGTTGTGTCAAAATGTGTTTTTAATGGGGCGGCAAATATACATTTATTGTTGCGCTTCTTTTAAAAAATAATACGAAAAGGCATAAAACATCCACGCCTGCGCCCAGCGCATATATGGAATGTCACTATTAAAATATTTATTCTTTTGGTATTGAAAAAATCCTTTGTCAGACTGCATATTTTCAATAGTCCAATTCAAAACGCTATCGATTAACTCTTTATTTTCCTTAAAAACTTCCAGTTTGCTCAACGTTACGACCAATTGCGCAGGGGCGTGAATATCAATGGGAAAAACGGAATTGTTGTAATATTTTGAAATTCCTTCTTCGGTAAAAAAGGTTTTTAAATAATAATTAAGCCCTTTTTCAATATGTTTTGCGAAAGAAGTATCGCCCGATATTTTTTGATAGGTGTAAATACACTCCAAGTTATAACCCGTGTGAAAGTTATCTACCCATTGATGGTAGGGCAAAGTACCGTAAGCCCAAGCGCCATTTTCCTGTTGAAAATCGGCTACATATTGAACTGCTTTTCGGGCTTCGGTCAGTAAATTTTCTTCTTTGGTGAATTCGTAAACCAAACTCAAAAGTTTCGCACCGAGCAGCGAAGCGTTAAAAACCTGCGTTTTATCTGATGGTGAATAGGAAAAGGAGAAATTGCCTTTTTCATCATAAGTTCTGTTTAAATCTTTTAAAACGAATTGTGTAGCGCTTTTTGCAACTTCTAAATATTCTTCGTTTTTTGTGATTTTATAAGCTTCCAGCAACGCTTCAGTAATAAATGTAGTTGCAACAACCGTTGGCATTCCTTTGGGTTGAAAGAAAGCACGGGCTTGCCAATCAAAATTATAGCCCCAACAAGCTTCGGAATATCCTTCGGATTTCATTTTCAGTACTTGCTCAGAAAGTTGGTTTATTTTTTCAAGATATGCAGGCTGTGGATCCTTTTTATATAGATTGCAATAGCCCGTAATAAAAAGACCGAGCCCTTTGGCGTTGTAGCCTTTTTCTACGGAAGTGATTTTACGAAGATTTATCGGACTTCTTTTAAAAATCTGAATCCAAGAAAGCCTAAAAAAACGAGTTTTTGAAATTACGGGAACCGCATTGAAAACCTTGCTGTTAAGTCCATCATACGGATCCCAACCTTTAAAGTTTTCTTTTTCGCAATAGGATTTTAGTTTTTGAAAACTGTTTTGAAAATCGGCCATTTGGTCCTTCGCAATTGTTTTTTGACGGTGCAAAAGTAAGGGAATATAACAGAAAGACCCAAAGGTTTTAAAAACCTTTGGGGTCTGTATTTTCTATGAGTGTGTCAATTTCAGTTTTTAGAAGTGGGAGATGATTGATAACAATCCCCCAAATCACATCATCAGATACCGAGTCATAACCGTGGATAATCCTATTTCTCGCATCTACTATTTTTCTAGAATTGGAAATTTCAATCGTTTCATCAGTCTTTAAGATTCTGCTAAGCGCTTCACCAATAATTTCAATATTCCGTTCTACAGCTCTCTTGGTGCGAATATCATTTTGATAATCAACAAATAGTTTTGGTCTATCTTCAAAGAAACTTTCAATTTCAGAAATAGATTTTAAGATGTCAAACAGCCAAGCCTTTATGTTATTGTCCATAAACCAGCTGTTTTTTATGCTCTATATTTTTTCTGAAATAAGGGTTTTTTATGGCTTTTTCTTCCAATAAATCAATCGGTCTGTTTAAAATATCTTGTAAGGAAAATTTAAAATCAAAATAATTATCCGCATATTCCTCCAACGGAAAATCATTGAATTCCACAATTAAATCTATATCGCTTTTTGGGTTGAAGTTGGGCGTGAGCACAGAACCAAATACATATAGGTTTTTTACCCTATAGGTTTTGCATAAGGTTATGATTTGCTCTTTATAATTATTGAATGTGTTCATGATTCCGAAAATTCAGTTCTGTAAAAATAATACAAATTTTGGATGATAGGCCTCAAAGATTTTTCTTAATCCTCCGTCCGCGTGTCGCCAAAGCTTTAGCGGAGGCACAAGCTTTAGCGAAGGTGCAAAACCTGTTAGGTCTAGAATCACAAGTAATTATATACTAAATATCCTGTGTCATTCCCGTTGCCAAAGAATCCAAAACTTTAAATGTAGTAAGCGTTGTAAGATAAATAGATTCAAAAGGGATCGGTGCCTCGGTATTTTGTTTTAAAGATTTCAAAAACGCTTCCACTTCCTGTTTGTGGCCTTTGCCGTCCAATTTCAGTTTTATTTGTTTGTTCCCTTTGTGGAAATCGCCTTTTCTGAAATCGTGGATTCTGCCTACTTTTCCACCGGAAAAAACTTCAATCAATTCCTTCGGAAGTGATTTGTCGCCATTTCCCAGATATAAAAGATTTCCAATCGAGCCGTCGCTAAAGGAAACAGTTATTGAAATATTATCTTCCGAAGTAAGGTTTTGGTTATCGGTTTTGATGGAAGCGGCATATACTTTCACTGGTTTCGCATCTGTGAAATACTGCATCAAATCTATGAAATGGCACATTTCACCAATAATCCTTCCGCCGCCAATGTTTTTGTTTTGCGTCCAATGATCCTTTGGGATGAAGCCTGCATTTACGCGAATGTTGATTACTTTTGGCTCGCCGTTGTTTACAAATTCAGCCTTAATCTTTTCAGCAATTGGGGAAAATCTTCGGTTGAAACCGACCATCAATTTTCGGTTACTTTCCAAATAAACCTTTTTAACTGACTCCAATTCGTCATAATTCATCGCCAAGGGTTTTTCAACGAAAACATTTTTTCCAGCTCTAAGGGCTTCCATTACATAAGGAGCGTGGCTGTTGTGCGGAGTTGCGATGAAAACAGTGTTGATTTCAGCATTGTCCAAAATATCCCGCGCTTCGGAAGAAGCATTGTTAAAACCGAATTTCTGCGCCACATTTTTTGCGGTAATTCCTTTGGTAGTTACAACTGTATCAAGTGAAGCACCTTCTTTTTTGGCATAAGGAATCAAATAGCTCTGCGCGAAACTTCCTGCACCGATAAAGCCAATATTTACGGTTGAAACCGCATTGGATTGTACCGAAACGAGTGATGTTTTTTTCGTATCGCTTTCGGGATATTTCAGTAGAATTCCGATGTGCGGTTCTTCTACTTTTCCGAGGACGATATCGTACGCTTTTTCAGCTTCGGAAATGTCAAATGTGTGAGTAATAAGATTATCAAGTTTTACGGTGCCTTGGGAAATTAGGTCCAAAAAGGTTTCCATATTGCGCTGCTCGGTGTAGCGAACGTAGGCAAAAGGATAATCGTGGCCATCTTCTTCGTAGGTATTGTCATATCTTCCAGGGCCGTACGAGCAAGACATTTTAAGTTCCAGTTCCTTTCTGTAAAAATCCGGATCGCGGGGAATATCCATTTTTACGGCACCCACTACAATCACTTTTCCTTTTTTACGACTTATAACTGCGGAAAGCTCAATAGGGTCGTTACTTGGGGCGGCAGCAGTGATAATCACGCTGTCAAAACCATGGCCTTCGGTAAAATTGTCTATGGCTGTATTCAAATTTGAATCGCTACGGAGCAATGCACTGTCCGCGCCACTTTTAATGGCGAGGTCAATTAAATTTTTTGAAAGGTCTACCCCAAAAACGCGGCAACCGTTTGCCTTTAGCAATTGCACGGTAAGCTGGCCCAAAAGTCCAAGTCCAATGACGCAAACTTTATCGCCCAATCTGGGTTCTGCTTGACGAACGCCCTGCAAAGCAATTGCTCCCAAAGTTGTAAAGCTAGCTTCTTCAAAAGAAACATTGTCCGGAATTTTAACCACCAAGTTCTGTGGAATAGCAACCACCTCAGCGTGCGAGGCGTAATCCTGACCCGCACAAGCAACACGATCGCCTGGCTTAAACTTACTGTTGCTGTCCATTGAAGCTGCAACAACTCCGGAAGTGCTATAACCAAGTGCCTTTAAGGAATCGAGTTTGGTTTTTACTTTATCGATGGTGGCTTTTAGGCCCTCTTTTTTTATGTTTTGAAGCACTTGCGCCACAAGATCGGGACGTTGTTTGGCTTTGCCAATAAGACTGGCTTTCCCGACTTTCACGGTTCCTCTTTCAGTTCCTGCACTTATCAGGGAAAACTTGTTTTCTACTAGCACCATATTTTCCGAAATGGAAGGGTTTGGCACTTCATCTACATATAATTCTCCAGTTTTAAAGTTTTGGATTACTTGCTTCATTATCGTGAATTTTGGTGCAAAAGTAGGTTTTTTTGAAACGAGGGGAAGGTTTGATTATAAAAAACCGTTTCTTAAAGTATCATTTGGAGTGAAAATCCTTTGATTTATCATAGAGATTCAAATTCCTGATTCCTTCTTTATACATTTGAGAAACATAGAAAGTGGTCAATGCAGATTTCAGCAAATCTTCCTTTGTGTATTTTACTTCAGCTTTATCGTGATACGCTTTCACCAAATGCTTATACATTGCATCATGGCCTTTGTTCCTAATTGATTTGTTGATTGTGTTTTTTCTGCCGTTGTTTGACGTCCAAGAATAACGTGTGTAATCTTGAATGTTTACTGTTTCATCTTTGGTGCGCACTTCAATATTTTCCTGCACGCCACGAAGGGAATTCCCTTTATCTGAAACCGTAATATTTACAAGAGATCCTTCAGAAAAAAGTACTGAAACCGCCATGGTTTCGTCTTTGCTTGGGCTTGCCAACAGGTTAATTTCAACAGGATCACCGTTTATCCAAAATACCGCCAAATCTAACCAATGGGTCAAGTTACCAGTAATTCGCGTGCCTTGGTTGGGCCAGAAATACCAGTGATTCTCGGTGATTAAAATTTCCTTTACACTTATGGTTATCACTTTTTGTTGGTTGTAAAAAGTATCCTTAATTTTTTGGTTCAGGGGAATGAAACGGCGGTTGTATCCTATTTCAAGATTTGCACCTTGATCATAAAGTGAAGTCAAGGTTTGAATATCCTCCAATGTTACACAAGGTGGCTTTTCTACAAAAATGAAGGCGGAAGGATTTCTTTCAAAAATTTCCCTTGCAATGCGAGTATGGTCTGAATGATAAGTTGCTATGATGGCGAGTGGTTTTTTGGTCTTTTCCAAAGCTGAATAACTCTCTTCCGGCACCAAGCCAAACTGCTGATATTTATAATTTTCCTTATAATGTGTCGCTAAAGAATGGTTGTAATCCACACAAAAAGTTTTGTTTTCGGCTTTAATGTTTGGTGCAATGAAAACGCGGGCATAATCGCCCAAACCGTATAAAAAGACTCCCTTTTCAGCATAACTTATTTCTTGGATTGCGTATTCGGAAACGGGAAGTTTTAAACTCTTTTCGGTTGTGGATTCAATGAATTGGTTGAAATTTTTATCCTCGGAAATGTTCTGAAATGTAACGGCAGAAGTGGTTTCAAAAAATTCATTCCGCACCACAAAATGATCTGGATTTTCAGAAGTTTGAGTGCTGAAATTGACAAATAACTTTCCGTTCAATTCAACGGTTATCAGCGTTTGAAACTTTTTCAATTGAAAAGCATCTCCTTTTGAAAGTATCTTTTTTGAAGTGCGCACCAACCCTTCCCGCTGTGCAAAAAAAACAAGTTTTCTCAATTTATCAGTTACTTCGGGGCGTTCTTTGGAGTCCACGAGCTGCTGTTCCACAGAAATCAATTTGTCGAATTGTAAATTATTGAACCTTACTATTTCTGCCATTATCTATTTTGATTCGTAAATTTCGCTGTATGTTTTTATATAAAACGAATTGTCATTTTTCGAGATTTCTTCCGAAGCAAATGTATGATTTATACCGTTTTCCAGCGTTCCATTAATCTTTTTGAAAAGATCATCACTGTTTCTATTTTCAAAAAGAATTGTTCCTTCCGGTCTAACGGTTACGTCCGAAGCGATAATTGGCTTTTTGAGAAACAATGCTTCCCGAACCGTCAGTGCGTCGCCGTCGCTTGCCGTTGGGCGAATTACTAAATCACTTTGCTGCATCAATCGCACAAACGAAATTGGCTTTGGGAGCAGTGAAATTTCCTTTTCGAGATTCTCGGTTTTAATTATTTCAACATATTTTTTAAACAAACCCGCTTCGTCATTACTGTCTGCAACTATAAAGATAATTTTATAATTTCGGTTTTCGCTCTTTATTTTTCGTGCCACATCCAGCAATAAATCCATTCCATAAAGGTCAATTCCTTGATGCAAATCGAGCCTAAAGGCGTTACTCACAATTAATTTTTTCTCTTTGTTTACTTCAATAGCCTTTCTAACAATTTCGGGCAATTGGGGTTCTTTCTCCAGCAATGGTGGGACGAAAGCAGGAAGAACAATACCGCCTTTCGGTTTTAGAATTTTACAGATTTCTTCGGTTACACAGATTACTTTATTGGTAAAAGGCAAAAACAATCGATTTATAAAAATTGCAGTTTTTGAAGGAAGATTATAAATAGTGTGATAGCTTACAATTCTTCTTTTTCCGAAGAAAAAAGCCGTCAAAATATGAAAAATCCGCAACGCACTCACGCCACTGTGAATATGAACGATGTCTGCTTTTCCAACCAATTTTAAATAATGAAAGATATTCTTGCTGCGAATATTGAAGACTTCGCCCGTTGAATATTCCAACGGCGATTCATCCACAAAAGACACATTATACTTTTGGGTCAATAGCGTGGAAAGACGCTTTATATGTACGCTAACGCCGCCGACTGCACTGTAGGGACCAATAAAAAGTACACTTTTTCTTTTCAAGATTTTAATTAAATTTTATTTGTGATATATTATTTAAACGTTGAAGTTACGGACTTCACATTAGCTTATTTTTTGGGCTTTTCCTGAAATGGAAACAACTGAAAGTATCGCTGCCGTAAACGCGAATGGCACTATTCCGCTTTGGCTTTCCAGTGTACTTTCGGTAATCATTACAACCATTTGGACGGCAATAATTGCAATGCCGAGGAAATTCTTTTCAGCGTAACATTTTTTCAAAACAAAAAATAGCATTGCCAACAATAACATCAGACCGAGCAAACCATAAAAAAGCGCAGTTTCCAAAAACTGGTTGTGGGCATTGTACTGATAAATATAGCCCGTTTCAAAACCATTTTTCAAGTATTGGTCGTACAATTTGGAATGCCCATCGCCTGTGCCTGCACCAAAAAATAAATTATTGTTACCAATAACCTCTATGGCCGATTTCCAATGCACCGTTCGGGTATCCACATCAGAAATGGCGATGCCTTCGGGAGTTTTGGCGTTAAAACGTTTTTGAAAATTGGGTGTAAAATAAAACAGCACTATCAACAAAACACCGCCAAAAAGCAAAAAAATAGTTTTGGGTGTTATGGATTTTCTGTTGCCATAAATCAATATCAACCCGCTCACTATCAAAGCAACGACGCTAACCCGAACGCTCAAAAGGTATAAAAACCACAGTAGGAAAACGATACACAGTCCATAAATAAGGCGTTTTTTAAAGGTTTTCCGGGAAATGAAATTCGCGAAATAAAGCAGTGCAAACAGCACATACATTGCAAAATAGGTAGTGTGGATGTTCAACAACTGCCCCAATTTGTCGTAATAAAAATAGTCGCCAAAATTGTTCAGTTTAAAATAGCCTGCTTTCAAAAGTGCGAAACACGCTGAAACAACAACCCCATAACTAAAATATTTTAGCAAGGTCAATTTCGTTTTTTCAGTTATTTCCACTGAAAAGAAAATTAATGGGAACACTAAAAAAGGAAGCTGCATTTCAAAATTCCTGATGCCTTCTTTCAAGTTTTCTGTATAAAGGAAACCTATTAGCGAAATCCAAAACAAGGAACTGAACAACAGGAAAGGCAGAAAATTCCTTTTTAGATTATTGTATTTTTCCCGAAAAGAGCTGTAAAACAACCAACAAATCGCACAAGCAATAATGCTTTGCGAATTGAGGCTGTATTTTGACAACGACAGGGTGATGACCACCAAAATAAGCGACCCAAAGAAAAATTGTTCCCGTATGTTTATGAATTTGCTCACTGAATTTCTTGCGTTAAAAGTTTGTTCAGATACAAATAACCCGTTTTGTTTAAATGCACTTCGTCTTCGGATAAATAATCCTTTTTATCCTTTAAAAAAGAATTGAAATCCACAATCTGTACCTTTTTAAATTGAGCTGCGCATTGTTTCAATCGTGTGTTGAAATTATTATTGTACTCATTGTAAAATTGGTTGGTGGAAGGAGGAAGGGTTATGGCGAAAATGGTTTCTGTTTCCTTTTTATTTTGAAGCAATCGCAAAATTTCACATATATTTTCATTCAACAATTCCTTTTCCACTCCTTTGTCCTGCGCCCCAAAAAACAGAATACAATAGTCCGCAGCCGGTGTATTCGGTATTTTTTTAAGGATATCAGTTGAAGTATCAAACGTACCGCCTTCGTAGGGATAGCCGTATGCATCGGTCTGACTTCCCACAAAGAAAAGTTTCTTTTTCTGTAGCAAGTTTTTTCGAAGTTCCCGTGCTTCGCGCCATATTATTTGGGAATCTCCAAGTGTCAAAGTTGTTTTTCCTTTGGGTTGAATTAGCGGCAAATCTATAACTTCAAGCGTTCCTTGTTTGCTTTTTTTATTGGGAATTTGATTGATCCATTTCACACCTAAAAAAACAATTTCACTGCTGTCTGTAAGAATTTCCGAAGCCCTGAAATAACTTTCCCGATTGTTCTTTAGCAGAAAAGTATTGTTATTATTGACAGTTTCGGGAAGTCTAAAATTATTTTTGAAGGAAATATAATCGTGTGAAATTGAATCTATTGATACATTATTTACTGTTTCCAAAACGGTAACACTGTTCCAATCATAATTGAATTGCACAAAATTTACGTTTGCTTTCCCTATAAAATCAAAGGTGAGATAACCCAAAAGCACGCCCCAAATAATAACAATGGCAATATTTGGAGGCATTTTGTTCATAATGATTACTTGAGTTTCGGAACAACTTCTTCCTGAGGAATTTCTTCTTCTTTATAAAAATATAAAGGATATATAAAGCCCAAAGAAAATATCAAGAAAGCGATGTTATTCAACGAATATGAAAAAAGTGCATCAAAAAACAATGCAAAATAGAAAGCGAAAACCAGTTCAAATTTCTCACGTTTCCACGAAAGCGCGAAGGGAGCCATAATGACGAGCAAATAGAGCAAACCGCCAATAATACCCATTTCAACAAATAGATGCGGAAAATAAGTATCGGTGGTTGGCAAATCGGGAAAATCAAACCAATTGAAGCGATATTCGCTATAAACTGGGGAATGGTAAGTTACCGAAGCTGGCCCTCCAAAAGAGCCCACCCCACGGCCAAAAAGATTGAAATTTGCAGTTTCCTCAAACATAACCCGGTATGATTCTGCCCGTGCGGAATCGCCTTCGGTTACATATTGCTCCACGCGCAGCACAATGCTTTCGCCCATACTCGCCAACACTTTTGGAATAGCGATTAGTGCAATAATGAACAACCCACCCACGATTTGGAAAAACTTCAACTTGTTTTTATATTGAATAAATAGCAAGACCAACAAAGTACCGATGGTTTTATAAGAAAAACTTAAAAATAGCGAAACAAGGAAAATGGAGAGCAGCAGTTTTTTCCGTTTGCCGTGGTAATATTTTCGGGCGAGGAAAAAGGCAATAAGGTTTACAAAACCGTGAAGCCCAAAAAACCCGACAATTCCAGAAGCCCTGATAATTCCGGAAGAAGCATTAAAATATCTGTTTCCGTATAAATCGGTACTGTAAAACCATTGGGTTACACCGCGAAGCCAATTTATATAATTCACGATCTGCCAAAAATCGTTTATCAGCACAAAAATAATAAATGCCGAAAGCAGAAATCTAAAGTGCCGTCGAACGGTGTATCCGTACATTAATACCGCAAAAGGAAAAAGATAACGGAAACCTTCGGAAAGCGCTGCATTTATGCTGAATGAATGCAAAATTCCGTAAACGAAAAACGGAAGGAACAGTCCAAGAAGTATTAAAAAACTTCCGTGGAATTTCAACCCCATAAAAGCGTACATAAACATATAAAGTACCGCCACAACCTTTAAAACTGAAGAAAGTGGCGGAATAATGGGAAGCAGAATTTCAGAAATTAAAATGGTAACAAAAGGCAACAGGATGAGGATATTTGAAAAAATATCTTTTACCGGAGTTCTTAAGTTTAAGATTTTCATATTCTACATTCAAATTTTATAAAGGTATCAAGAATGTTTTGAAACCTTATGTGCAAAATAATTCAGTACACCCAAGCTTACCAAATTTTGGAAAACATAGGCACAGGCGGCACCAATAGCGGCGTATTTTACGTCCAAATAATAAATTACTGGAACGGAAATCAAAAAGATGGTGAGCGAAGCATAGCTTATGTATTTCATTTTTCCTAAACTGAGGAAAATGACTCCTTTCAACGCATATAGCGCCTCAATAAGCCAGCCCACGAGCATGATTCTTAAAATCAGTATCGCCCCGTCGTATTTATCTCCAAAAACCAAGCTTACCGCCAGGGGCAAAAACAGTTGCGCCCCAATAAAAATAGCAACAGCAATTATATTGAAACGCTTTTCAAACATTCTATATTTCTGAAAAAATAAAGTGAGATTTCCCGAAGTTTCAGACATTTTAGGGATTATGAATTGCTGCACGCTGGAAGCTACAATGTTGATGCCCTGTGTTAGAATTAATGCGAAAGCATAAAAACCGAATATTTCCCGGTCCAAAATAACATAATTCGCAATCAGAAAGCCCGATTGCAGTTTAAGCTGATCGATGACTTGTGCGGTAAAAGCGGTTTTGGAAAGGTTGATAATTTTTTGACGAATTTCTAAATGTCGTTCGCTTATGGTTTTGTCAACGAGTTCTTTCCGAAGATCATAAAGCAAGATAAGCGTTGCCAAAACGGTCGAAATAACCATTGAAAGCACATAACCGCGAATAAAAAAGAAGTAGGTAAACGAAAGGACGAATACTGCGGAGAGTAATTTCAGATAAAAAACAACGGTGCTGATTCGCTTAAACCTATCAATTGCTTGGTAATAGCGTATCAACAACATGGTTAGTACGGAGGGGACTATAAGGAAAGAATATTGCTGAAACCAATAAACAAGCTTTTCGTCTTCCGAAACAAAGCCTGAATAGGCGAGCAGATTAAAAAACACGAAAACCGCCAATGAAAAGAAGGTGGCGTATTTCAAAGAAAAAATCAAGGAAAGCCGCCGGATTGCGCTGTCTTTGTGTTCGGGAATAACTTTTAGAATCGCAAAAATAACTCCGCCACCACCCAAAACTACGGCCATATTGGCGAAAGTCTCAATGGTTTTTATGATTCCAACATCGGTTGGCGACATGATTTTTGCCACCAACAAACTGGAGCCAAAAACGATAAACTGAACAGAATAATTGGAGATTATGAGATGGAAAAAACCTCTTTCTTTTAATTTTAATAAAAGTAGTGTGAGCCTTTCCACGGTAAGATTAGTTTAGTACCCCGCAGAAATCCAGGATTTTTTTGTTTTCAGGTAAAGTGATGTTTTTGAATTCGTTGTGCGCTACCAAAAATACCAAGATATCAGCCTTTTCTATCGCTTCATTTGTTGGGGTCAGTTTCCTTTCGGTTTCTTTTTTAAGGTTGGGTTCAACGTTTAGGGTTTTAAAACCTTCGTTTTTCAAAGCTTCAGAAACGTGTAATGCAGGAGATTCGCGTAAATCGTCAATATTGGGTTTGAAAGCAAGGCCCAAACAAGCAATAATTGCATCGCGACCCTTATCAATTTTGAAGCGGAGAGCTTCATTCTTTACTTTTTCAATGGCCCATTCGGTTTTATAGTTGTTTATTTCGCGAGCGGAACGAATTATTTTTGCTTCCTCAGGAAATTCGGAAACAATAAACCACGGGTCAACCGCAATACAGTGCCCGCCAACGCCAGTGCCAGGTTGCAGAATATTTACGCGCGGGTGTTTGTTTGCCAAACGGATCAATTCCCAAACGTTGATATTGGCTTTATCACAAATCATGGAAAGTTCATTGGCGAAAGCAATCTGCACATCGCGGGATGAGTTTTCAACCAATTTGCACATTTCCGCAGTTTGTGAATTTGTTTTGTGCAATTCGCCTTTCACAAAATGTTTGTAGAACCAAACTGCACGTTCGGTTGAAGCTTCATCAATACCGCCAATGGCGCGATCGTTTTGCTCCAATTCATAAATTACATTCCCTGGTAAAACTCTTTCTGGGCAATAGGCAATAAAAATTTCGCCTTTCAATTCTGGGCGTTTCTGAAAAATAATTTCTTGTACTTTATATGTCGTTCCAACGGGGCTGGTAGATTCCAAAATGACCAAAGCACCTTTTTTCAGTGTCGGGATTAAATTGTTCACGGCGCTTTCCACATACGAGAGGTCTGGTACGTGGTTTTCCTTAAATGGAGTGGGAACGGCAATTAAGTAAACGTCGGCTTGCACGGGTCTTGTGGCAGCCTTTAAAAGGCCTCCTTTAACCACGTGATGTACCAAGCCATCCAAATCTGGTTCTACAATGTGGATTTTCCCTTCGTTTATAGTGTTTACCACTTTTTGGGAAATATCAACTCCTGTTACATTAACTCCTTTGCTGGCTATCAAGGCTGCGGTGGGCAAGCCTATGTAGCCAAGCCCCATCATCACTACTGTGGGTTTATGCTCCATGGTTCAAATTCTTGATGAAATTTACAATTCGGGCTGTTGCTTTACCATCGCCATAGGGATTGTGCAACTGACTCATGTTGTTATAATACGCTATATCTTCTAAAAGCTTTTGGGTCTCAGAAATTATTTTCTCCGTGTCTGTACCAACCAACAAAACGGTTCCTTCTTCAACAGCTTCGGGTCTTTCAGTAGTTTCGCGGGTTACCAAAACCGGTTTCCCTAAACTGGGTGCTTCCTCTTGGATTCCGCCGCTATCTGTTATAATTAGGAAAGATTTTTCCATCAGCCATATAAAAGCGGGATAGGCAAGTGGATCCGTTAAAAATATGTTTTCAATTCCCGAAAGCAGCTTATGCACGGGTTTTAGAACATTTGGATTTAAATGAACCGGATAAATAATCTGTACATCTGGATTTTTCTCCGCTATGGTTTTTAATGCTGAACAGATTTTTATCAAGCCTTCGCCGTGGTTTTCCCTGCGATGGCCGGTTACTAAAATTATTTTCTTCTTATAATCTAAAAGAGTCTTTAACTTTTCAATTTCGGCATCTTTGAAACTTTCGGAATTCACTTTGTCAATTCCATAAAGGAGCGCATCAATAACCGTATTTCCCGTTACTAAAATGTTTTCTTGAGAAATATTTTCAGCCAAAAGATTATTATTGGAAAGACTGGTTGGAGCAAAATGGTAATCTGCAATTTTGCCTGTTAGTTGTCTGTTAAATTCCTCTGGAAACGGATATTGACGATCAAAAGTGCGAAGTCCAGCTTCCACGTGACAAATTTTCGCACCGCTGTAAAACGCAGCAATTCCCACTGCCATTGAAGTGGTTGTATCGCCGTGTACGTAAACGAAATCGGGTTTTACTTCATCTAAAACAGGTTTCATGTTTTCGATGATTGTAGCGGTAAGGCTATACAAGTTTTGATTGGGGCGCATTAGATTTAAGTCGTAATCGGGTACGATTTCGAAAAAATCTAAAACTTGATCCAGCATTTCACGATGCTGGGCGGTTACGCATACTTTAGTGTCAAAATTGTCATTTCTTAAAAATTCACACACCAAAGGCGCCATTTTTATAGCTTCAGGTCTTGTTCCAAAGACAATGAGATTTTTTTTCTTCATAATGGCTATCTCGCATCGTTTTGAGCAATATGCTTCATCTTTTTATAAAGATATTTCACAAAGAAAAAGCCCGAAAAGAGCAACACCAGAAGTAGTGGATATTTTACTTTATTGCTAATATGAAATCCAGAAAAATCTGAAACGTTATAATTGACTGCGGCCACTTTTATGATTTTCTGTTCATCCACTTTTTGCATATTCAGTTTTAGAAGATTGTACAAAAAACGTTCCTTGGATTCAAACAAATCGTTAAGTTGGCTATTATCATTGACCATCACAGAAGGCGAATTGCTTTTATTTTTTTCAAGTAAAGAAGTAGCCTTGAGTATAGTATCTATCTGGGAAATCATTTTTTCAGAAGTCTCAATCCTGAATTGAGTATTTTTTTGGCCAACTTCCTTGTACTCACTGAAATGTTGGTTGTCGTTAAAGTAGTTTTCAATGGAGTCAATAATTTCCTTTGAATGCTCTTTCCCCTTAATTTTAACGGTTATGTGCTGGTATTTGTAATACTGAAAATTTTGTGGATCTTTTATATAATCTGGAATATCCTGTTTGTCCGTTAAGGCTTTAAACAGATCCACGCGTTCGCGGGTTGCTGAGGCAAAATTGAATATATCTACAATAGGCTCGGCTTTCAAGCCTCTTAAATCACCATAATTTTCTCCAAATGCTTTTTGAAGGAAATCTTTATCGTTATCCCTTAGTTTGGAAGTAAGTGCATCCACTTTGTCATACAGATATTGGGTGCTCTCAAAATTTGGAATTACTATCAATTCGTTATCAAAAACCTCGGTTTTGTTTTTGTCGAAATAATATCCGAGACCAACCCCAATAATTATTAAAACAACTACAACAATAATGTACTTTATAAAAAACGAAATAACTAAAAAAAGTAGCTTCACAAAGGACCTGAAAAGACTTGAAATCTTCCCAAAAAGATACCCTAAATCTATTTCATCTTGATTGTTCTGTGCCATAATAAATGCTATTAATTAACTGATAGGTTTTTAATTACCGTTTTTAAACTTTTTTTCCAATCAACGGCAGGAATTGAAAATGCTTTTTGAACTTTTGAATTATCCATTACACTATACTCCGGCCGCGCGGCAAAAGTACGGTAATGGTTTGTTTTAGCAAGATTTGCATCTTTTAATTTTTCGGTTTGCAGCAGTATCGCTTCGGCAAAACCAAACCATGTGGTTTGGCCACTATTACTGTAATGATAAACGCTGTATTCGGCATAATCTTGTGCGATTACTTGAAGCAGCAAGTCCGCCAAATCATTGGCGTTTGTGGGAGTTCCTGTCTGCTCGGTGGTAATTGTTAGAGGTTTTCCTTCTTCGGCATATTTCAAAATAGTTTTTAAGAAATTGTGCCCGTATTGCGAATAGAGCCACGAAGTGCGGAAAATGAAATATCTATCACAGTTTTCTTCGATATATTTTTCACCTTTCAGCTTTGAAGCTCCGTAAACATTGATGGGGTTGGTGGCATCGGTTTCCGTGTAGGGGATTTTCTTTTTACCGTCAAAAACATAGTCGGTGGAAATATGGAGCAGGACAACATTCTTTTCTTTGCAGACTCCAGCCAAATTTTTTACAGCTTCGGCATTGATTGCAAACGCTTTTTCAGGTTCGCTTTCTGCTTTTTCAACATTGGTGTATGCAGCTGCATTTATGCAATGTGAAAAGTTGTTTTTTCTGAAAAAATCAGTCAGCAATTCCACATTTTCAATATCGAGTTCTTCTTTTGAAACGAAGACAAATTCAAGGTCGGGAAAACTGGAAGCAGCATATTTTATGCACCTGCCCAATTGTCCGTTTGCTCCTGTTACCAATATTTTTTTCATATCCCCTAAATCCCCGAAGGGGACTTTTGCTCTATCATTATAATATTACCTTTCCCATAAAGTAAGCAACTTCTAATATTTTAAACTCAATTATTGCTCCCTTCCCTTTGGGAAGGGCTGGGGATGGGACTCATAGCTTCCTCAAAACTGGGAAGTTCCAAATCTTTTTCTGAAATAATAAATTCTTCCTTTGGAAGATACCAATCCAACGCTAAGGTTGCGTCATTATAGATGATTCCGCTCTCTGAAGCTTTATCGTAATAGTTATCACATTTATAGGAAAAAATAGACTGTTCCGAAAGCGTTATAAAACCATGTGCAAACCCTTTGGGAACAAAAAGTTGCAGGTGTTCCACATCGTCTAAAACAATAGAAAACGATTTTCCAAAGGTTTTAGAATCTTTCCGAATATCTACCACAATGTCCAAAACTTTTCCTTTAACAACCCGAACCAGCTTGGCCTGCGCCATTTCACCGTGTTGAAAATGAAGTCCGCGCAAAACCCCTTTTGAGGAAACAGATTGATTGTCCTGCACAAAATCAACTTTTAAACCCGAAGTTTTTTCAAATACGTTTCGATTGTAGGTTTCATAAAAAAGTCCGCGTTCGTCCCGAAACACCTTCGGTTTCAAAATAAAACAATCTTTTAAAGGGGTTTTTTGTAGTTCCAAATTTAATCTAGTTGAAGTAAATGTTTTCCGTAACCGCTTTTCAATAAAGGTTCAGCCAAAGCTATTAATTGTTCTTTTGAAATATAGCCCATTTCGTAAGCTGCTTCTTCAATTGCGCCAATTTTTAAGCCTTGTCGTTCCTCGATAACCTCAACAAATTGGGCAGCCTGCATAAGCGAAGCAAAAGTTCCCGTGTCTAACCACGCCGTTCCTTTGTCCAGAATGCTGACGTTTAGTTTCCCTTTTTTCAAATAAACGTTGTTCACATCGGTTATTTCCAATTCACCGCGATCGCTGGGGTTTATGTTGGCGGCAATTTCAACCACGCTGTTGTCGTAAAAATAAATCCCCGGAACGGCATAATTTGATTTTGGATTTTTAGGTTTTTCCTCAATGGAAAGGGCTTTCCCGTCTTTGTCAAATTCTACAACACCATATCTTTCGGGGTCTAACACGTGATACGCATAGATTACGCCGCCATCAGGATTGTTGTTGGATTGCAAAAGTTCTTTTAGGCCGGAACCATAAAAAATATTATCGCCCAGAATTAAGGCAACTTTATCTTTCCCGATGAATTTCTTTCCAATAATAAAAGCTTCCGCAAGCCCATTGGGATTTGCCTGTTCAGCATACTGAAAGCTGCAACCCAGTTTTTTACCATCGCCCAAAAGTTGTTTGAAAAGCGGCAGATCCTGCGGCGTGGAAATAATCAAAATATCCCTAATACCTGCAATCATCAATGTTGACAGCGGATAATAAATCATTGGTTTGTCATAAACTGGCATCAACTGCTTGCTAACCGCAAGGGTTATTGGGTGCAAACGGGTGCCGGAGCCTCCTGCTAAAATTATTCCTTTCATCAGTTGTTATTTTGCCACGAATCTACGAATGACAGTATATTAATTATTCGTGAATTCTTGGCATTTTTTTAAAACCTACAAAGAAGCCTCTTTCGTCGGGAAAACCTTGCAGGTTGATTTCGGATTTAAAATAGATCGGAATGCGAACCAATTCTTGTTAGTTTTATAATTTTCGGAGATTCTATTTGAAACCAAATAATTAAAAGGTCAGGTTTTATATGGCACTCCCAATCGCCTTTGTATTTACCCTTTAATTTATGGGGTTTCATAAACTTTGGAATTCCCTTTACGCCTTTATCTTTTAATAGATGCAAAACCTTACGGGTTTCCTCAAAATCAGTCGCACTTCTTTTGAATACTCTTTTTAAATCTTGTTTAAATTTGGAGCTTCTGACTAATAAGTACATCAGTCCTTCCCATTCATTATATCATCCATAAATTGGTCTAAGTCGTCAACGGGTGTAAGGTTAATATCATTATGTACCTCATATAGTGCCTTTTGCGTTTCTTCATTGGGCACATTGCCTACTTCCCTGTATAACAGATATTCAATATAATTGTTTAAGCTCCTTTTTTGAGCCTTTGCTTCCTCTTTTGCCATTTCCAGCAAATCCTTGTCAAGTCTGAATGCGGTTTGTACTTTCATTTATATGCGGTTTTAATAAGCTTCAAAGATCTTTGAGACCTTTGAGGTTTGGTTGCTTTATTTCGCCAAATGTAAACAATAACAAGTTGTTATACAAATGTTATTTCAAAACAAGCTTTTATTCCACCACGAATTCACGAATAATTAAAAAAATACTCGTGAATTCGTGGCTTTAAACTATAATCTATCTCTATTTTCTAAATACCAAGAAATGGTTTTCTGGATGCCTGTTTCAAAATTTTCATCTGCTTTCCAGCCCAATTCACTTTCTATTTTTGAAGCGTCAATGGCATACCTAAAATCATGACCGGGACGATCTTTTACAAACGCTATCTGTTGTTTATACGAATCTTTTTTCGGCCCGCCCGCCGTGGCGGGAAGCATTTCATCCAACAATTCACAGATCACATTCGCAATATAAAGGTTTTCACGTTCATTGCGACCGCCAATGTTGTAAGTTTCGCCCAGCTTTCCTTTTTCTAAAGCCAAATAGATTCCGCTGCAATGGTCCATAACATAAAGCCAATCACGAATGTTTTTTCCATTGCCATAAATGGGGATGGGTTCTCCTGAAATTGCTTTGCGGATTATTGTTGGAATCAATTTTTCCTTATGCTGATTGGGGCCGTAATTGTTGGAGCAGTTGGTTGTTACAACAGGCAAACCAAAGGTGTGAAAATAACTGCGCACAATAAAATCTGACGATGCTTTTGAAGCACTGTACGGACTGTTTGGCGCATACGAAGTCTCTTCTGTAAATAGTCCTGTTTCACCCAAAGTTCCATAAACCTCATCGGTTGAAATATGCAGAAAACGTGCATTTTTGAATTTATCCTTTAAATCATTCGGCCCGTTCATCCATGTTTTATAAGCGCTTTGCAGCAAATTGAAAGTGCCCACAATGTTTGTCTGTATAAATTCCGAAGGACCCGAAATGGAGTTGTCCACATGGCTTTCCGCGGCAAAGTGAACAACTTTATGGAATTGTTGTTTTTCAAATAAATTCTGAATCAATTCAATATCACAAATATCTCCTTTAATAAAAGTAATTTTATCCGAAAAAGCTTCTAGATTTTTCAAATTTCCGGCATAGGTCAGCTTGTCCAGCACGAATATTTCATCTTCTGAATTTTTTAGGACGTATTCCACATAATTGGAACCAATGAATCCTGCACCTCCGGTAATCAGCACTTTATCGTTTTTCAAAATTAATTTTTAGAATTGTCTAAAATTTGTTTTAACATCTTTTCGGTAATCAAATAGGTCGGTTTTACACCTGTTGTACCCAAACCACCCGAAGCCAAAGTGCTTCCAGTTTCCAACGGATTATCCGAAGCGTAATACGCATATCGAACCTTCACTTTTGGACTGATACTTCGGCGAATTTTAGACGCCGCTTGAATTGCTTTTTGATAATGGGCGCCCTCCATTTCAAGTCCAATAACATTCCACGTGGAATTGTGGAAGAATTTCAGCACCTCACGATTTTGGAGTGAAGTTCCCAAAACTGAAATCATCGTTCCTGTAAAAACTTTTACGTTATCGTCCTTAAACAGCGATTTCCCCATCTGGTTTTTGAAGGGATAATTGTCTGCCGTTCCTTCAAAGACGTGGGCTGAAGGAATCATAATATCTCCTTTCCCACCTTCCAATATACCTGCTTTTCCCATAATAGAAACTGAAGCCACATTTAGGAAATGTCTTTTCTTATCGGCGTCTATCAATGGTTTTAAAAGCTCGTCCATGGTTTCGTAAGCCTGTTCGCCAAAGGCATAGTCCATCACAACGATTACAGGTTTTTGGGAATCTTCAACATTCTTCAATCCTTCGGTATAGGGGCTTTTCTTTATTTTGGCGGTATCTATAATTTGAACATCTATATTGGTCCCGCTAACGTCTTCGATGAAAGTCATTCCTTCGGCCAGTGCTGTTTTAGTTACTTTTTCACGTAATTTCAAATTTACAGGGCTGCTCAAGGCCTCAAAAACCTCCATTTGTTTTTTATTTAAAAATTCAGCAGGCAATGCTTTCGGCGCATAAAGACTGTTCATTACACTGTGCATATTGGCACTGATAATGTGCAACGGACGCTCCAACAAGTTTTTTTCCTGTAACGTATGTTTTATGCGGTATGCCCACTGCTCTCCGTGAATATGATGGCCCAAACGTTCGCGAAGCACGGGACTGAAAGTGATGATGCGTTTGTTGTCTGCAATAACTTCATCTATGGCAAGTTTTCCCAAAAAATAGATAATATTGAAAAAACGGTTTTCGTCTTTTTCATTCGCGAAATAGGGAAATACGTTTTTTACTTCTTCAAAAGTTCTTCCGAGGAAATTCGCAGTATGCGTAAGGGCTACTTCCTTTTCTTCTTGGGTAAGTTTGTCCTTTTTTAGTACGGCATGCTCCAACTTTTTCCAATCGCGGATTACCTCACCATTCTCGTTGATGAGCACTTGCTTCATAATTTTGTGCGACTCAATAAAAAGAAAAGTCAAATGCGTTAAAATATCATAGATTTCCGACCGGCCGCGGGTTATTTCAATATTTATCTGTTCGGAATCAATTCTGTAACAATTCCGGCGACGTTTCAGTGGAATAATTGGTTCAAAATGTGAGTTTTTGTAGCCTTCATCACTGGTTAAATTGATGAACCTACATTCCTCAATTCCGTAGGGCAAACGGTCCATCACGTACAGCAAACCCTGCAATTCAATTTTGTCATCCGTTATGGAACCATAAATCTCAGGGCGCAACGTTAGCAACGACTCCCGAAGCGATTCGCCAGAAACTCCCATGGGTTTGTAAAACCCGCGGTTAAAGAGATGGCGCATCGTGATATAGAGTTTTTCAATGGCTCCCGTGCTTTCCTGCGCTCGTGTTCTTGTGTGTGGTTTCAGCTTGTTCATTGAATGCAAAGATAACACTAATTTTGGGGCTGAATTTTTAGCAAGGCATCGGCAATTTTACGGTCGTTGGAAAGCCGTGGCACTTTGTTTTGGCCGCCAAGTTTGCCTTCAGATTTCATATAATTTTGAAAACTTTCTTTTTGAAGCGGTGTAATTTTTAACGGTTGAAGTACTTTTCCTGTAATTAAATCGAAGTAATACGAATTTTGGTTTTGCATTTCGGCATCGAGAAATTCGGCCACTTTTTGAAGGTTTTCGGGAACTCGGTCAAATTCTACGAGCCATTCGTGATAAGGCAATTCTACGTTAGCTGTTGTGATCTGCGGTGCGACGGTAAATTCGGTAATTGAAAAATTGAATTTTGAATTTGCTTTGTGCATAGCTTCTTCCACCTCTTTGCCGATAACGTGTTCACCAAAAGCAGAAATAAAATGTTTTATTCTTCCCGAAACAATTACACGATACGGCTTTGTGGAAGTAAACTGAACCGTATCTCCTAAATTATACGCCCAAAGCCCAGCGTTTGTTGAAATTATCATTACATAATTGACTCCGATTTTCACTTCGCCAATGGTCAATCGTTTTGGGTTTTCGTCAAAAAAAGTGCTGGCTTCAATAAATTCATAAAAAATTCCCGAATTCAAAAGCAGCAACATTCCCTTTTCTTTTTGACTGTCTTGAAAAGCAAAAAACCCTTCACTTGCGGGAAAAAGTTCGATACTGTCAATCTTTCTGCCAATTAGATTTTCAAACTTGGCGCGGTAGGGCTCAAAATTTACACCGCCATAAATGAAGAGGTTGAAGTTTTTGAAAAGATCACCAACCTTTTGTCCTGTACTTTTCTGAAGTTTTTCAAAATACATCTGCACCCACGACGGAATGCCGCTAATAACGGTCATGTCCTCATTTTTGGTTTCTTCCACAATGGCATCCACCTTGGTTTCCCAATCTTCAATGCAGTTGGTTTCCCAGCTAGGCAAACGGTTTTTCTGAAGATATGCGGGAACGTAATGCGCCACAATTCCCGAAAGACGGCCCGTTTTGATGCCGTTCTTTTCTTGCATTTCGGGGCTTCCCTGTAGAAATATCATTTTACCATCAACAAAATCAGCATTTCCAGTTTCATTAATATAGCATAGAATTGCATTGCGCGCTGCTTCAATGTGATGTGGCATGGATTCCTTTGTTAACGGAATGTATTTAGCGCCCGAAGTGGTCCCCGATGTTTTTGCGAAATAAAGGGGTTTTCCGGGCCACAGTACGTTTTCTTTCCCTAAAACTACTCTTTCAACATATGGCTTCAATTCTTCGTAATCGCGCACAGGAACGTGCTTTGCAAATTTTTCAAAGGAATTGATATTTTCAAAATCGTGATCTTTTCCGAAAACAGTATTTTTTGCTTCAGAAATAAGCTTTTCAAAAACTTTTTTCTGTGTTTCAACAGGATTTGTAGCCCATTTTTGTATTCGCAGCACAACGATTTTAGAGAAAATTTTAGCAGAAACAGATTTTAAGGACATAGGCTATCAATCAAAATCTATGAAACTGGTTGGGTTTACAGGAAAGCCGTCGCGCCACAGTTCAAAATGAAGGTGCGGGCCAGTGGTGAGTTCGCCTGTGTTTCCAACGGTTGCGATCACCTCGCCCGCTTTTACAATTTCGCCCTGCTCTTTTGTGAGCATTGCGTTGTGTTTATAGACCGAAATAAGGCTGTTGCTGTGTTTCAGAATAATTACATAACCTGTCTGCGCTGTCCATTCAGCAAAAATAACGGTGCCATCTGCAATAGCTTTTACGGGCGAATCTTTAGCGGTTACAATATCAACGGCGTAGTGTTTTGTTTTGGAATTATAAGGTTCGGAAATAGTCCCCTTTACGGGCGCAAACAGTGCATATTCCTGAACTTGCGGTGCAATAAGCGGGTTGTATTTGTCTTCTTTTGCCACTTCTTGGCGCAGCAGGGAATCTTTTCTGGAGGTCCGGATTAAAACCGACGGATCTGTTTTGGCTACTTCAATTAAGGAATCTTTGTTGAAATTGACCGTTTTTACATCGCCTGTAAGCACTTTTTTGATGGAAGTGAGGTATTGTTCATTTACGTCAAGTATCTGCTGTAGCGAGTCAGTTTGGTAAGCCAATTGTGTAGCTTTCTTTTTTAAAGTGGTGGATGAATAGCCGGGAATATACTCCCGCAGGGGCGTAAAAGCAATGATAAACGTGGTTGTCAAAATAAGAAACAGCGCAAAAAGCGTACTGAAAACAAACACATTTAATCTATTCAGCTTAAATGAAAGGCGTTCCTCGAAGGTTTCTTCGTTAAGAATTACCAATCGGTATTTGTGCAACAACTTCCTTTTGAACCGCTTAGTCCCTTTTTCTTTTTTTGTCATAGTGCGCAATTACTTTTTACAAATATAAAATAAACTATAGCCACACACGCTAAAGTTAGCTTCAAAACGTTGTATCTAAACATTTCTTGTTACCTTTGTGTAATTAAATTTTAAAAATCATGAGCGCATTGTTTATCCCTTTAGGCGTAGTTGGCCCTTGGCAGATTATATTGATAGTAGTAATCGTGCTTTTATTGTTCGGTGGAAAGAAAATCCCGGAACTTATGCGTGGTTTGGGCAGTGGCCTTAAAGAATTCAAGGATGCTTCCAAAGACGATACAACCGATAAAAAAATAGACGAGAACAAATAGTTTCCGTTTAAATATTTACGAAATGACCCTTTCAGTTTTTATGCTGAAAGGGTCATTTTTTGAACTGAACCCATTCAAAGTTATAAATATTGGATGGGTTGAAGAGTTATATCTTTTATTCTATCTTGGCAGTATTCAATATGGATTCCAGTTCAAACTGAAGGTCTCTTTTAGCTGCGGAAGGAGCGTACGTAAATCCTTCCAATATTAAATAACGGTTGTTTTTTTCGTCCCTAACTGCAAAATTTATAAACGGGCCGCCCATCCAGGCATCCTTCACTTCCCAAGTCCCTTTGGTCTCGTAGGCAAATTTTCCGTCAATTTTAGTTTTGAAAAGATAGGGCGCATAGGCATCTTCGGTAATAAACAGGCCTTCATCTTCCACCGGCAGTAATTTGCTTCCTATGGAATCCCGGATTTTTATAATATCACCAACTGCGGTGCTATCGTTTTTAATCATCGATAAGGGAACCTCATATACAAGAATATTGGTGGTTCCATCTTTTAAATCCTTTCGCATCCAGAAAAAACTGTCTGTGGCTTTTGCAATTCTGTAAGCGCTGGGAATTTGCATACTTACGCCCATAACTTTCCGCAAAGAATCTGTTCTCATCAATGAAATGGCTGTTCTGCGTTGTCTTTCCTTTATTTCGGAAGCGTGAAAAGAAGCAATGATTTGGGCAGCGTTTTTATTGATAAGTTCCACCAATTTTTCTTCGGAAGTAGCTTTTATGAGAGCTCCAGCCTGTGGTTTGGCATATTCGTCTTTGGCTATGGTCACTTTGTCCTCATCGCTGAGCACCACATATAAAAACAGGCGGTTGCTTCGTGCAAAGCCTGTAAATGCCTCTGGCGGCATTTGGTTCATTGAATAGATTGGCTCGTCCTGCGGAAGGCCATCTGCGGGAGCGGCAAAATTATTTCTGATTGCTTCGCCAACCACGCCGTTCCATAGATCATTGGGTGTGATAATCTGTAATGCGTTAATGTTCCCTACGGAATCTGGAAGTAAGGTTTTGTCCTTCTTGCCGCTTTCATTGCAAGAAGTAAATGCAACGAACAGCGAAAACAATACAATATAAAATGGCTTCATTTAAAGGATATTTGTGGGAACTATCCTTTATAAATTTTTAGTTTAGTTCCGGGCTTTAAGTTAGAGCCACTAATATCGTTCCATTTTTTGATATTCTGTACCGAAACACCAGGAAATCTTTGTGAAATGCTCCATAATGAATCCCCATTGCGCACTGTATATGTTTTTTCGGAAGTAGTATTCGTTTTTAAGGGTGCATTGCTCGCAATGTCCTGTGTGCCTTTTTTAGGGTAAATAATCAAGTTTTGGCCAACTTTTACAGAATTGCTTCGCATACCGTTCCAGCTTTTTATCTGGCTAATGCCCACGCCGTATCGATCTGCAATCCTTCCCAAATAATCTCCACTTTTTACACGATAGCGAATTTTTTCGGGCTGCTCGTACAATTCTGGCAGTGGCTTTTCTGCTTCCTGCTGCTCTTCTTGTGCAAAGGCATAAATAGCCTCTTCGTTATTTACAAAAGCGCCCACAGCCGTAAGTGGAAGCCGCAACATATAGTTTTCATCCTTTATTACGGGAATAATCCCAAGTTTATAGGAAGGGTTCAAAAAGGCAAGTTCTTCTTTGTCCAGATTGGTAAGTTTAGCCACTTGGTCCAATGTAATCTGTTGTTTCACTTTAATAGTATCGGTCGCAACGTAGGGAATTCGTGTGCTTTTCTTCTTAAAACCGTGCTCTTGTGCATATTCAAAAATATACATAGTGGCCAAAAATGCTGGTACATAGCCCGCAGTTTCACGTGGAAGAAAATCGCGGAGGCTCCAATAATTGGTCTTTCCGCCCGAACGGCGGATTGCTTTAGAAACGTTTCCTGGACCCGAATTATAGGCTGCGAGTGCCAGATCCCAATCGTTGAAACTGGTGTTAAGGCTTTTCAGATATTTACAAGCTGCTTCTGTGGACATAATAGGGTCTGAGCGTTCATCTACATATGAGCTCACATCCAAACCGAACATTTTACCGGTGGGATACATAAATTGCCAAAGACCTGTTGCACCAACTCTTGATTGGGCACTGGGGTTAAGAGCCGACTCAATGACTGCTAAATATTTTAACTCTAATGGAAGGTTGTTTTTGTCAAGTTCCTGTTCAAACATTGGGAAGTAGTATTCGCTCAAGCCCATCAAACGCTCTAAACTTCCCCTTCTATTTTTAAGATATTGTTTGATAATACTTTCCAAAGAAGGGCTGTATTCCACTTTAAAAGGAGTGCGGGCATCGAGTTCCTTAAGACGTTGTTTTAAAACGGCTGTTGGAAGTTCGTCATAATCTACTGCGTCATATTCTTGGTTTACAACGCTATTGTATATATCATCAAAAAGGTCTGATTTGTAGAGTTCCTTTAGCCATAGACTGTCCTTTTTTCGGGCCAAGGCCATATCTTTTAAGTCAAAAACAGTACTGTCTTTTAAGGATGTAGCCACCACTGTTGAAGGCAATTCGTCAGCAATTTTTGAAACTTTGATGGATTCAACAACTTGAACTTTCTTTGTGTTCAGCTTTTTGCTTTGCTTTTTACCCTGTTGGGCAAAACCCATACTGAAAACCAGCAACAGCATTAGGGTGAGGATTTTGTTTAGTTTCATTAGCTTTTAATCGGGGTTGGGGATTATTGGCAAATTCGCCTGATAAATGTCTTTAAAAGGAATTATTAGGTCAATTTCTTAGAACTTGTAACGCCTTAATAAATAAAAAATTATCTCAAAAATAACAATTTTGCGAAATTATACAAATTCTTTAATCTAAATAACTGCTTTACTGATATTTAACGTTTCTACAACAGTGCTTTGATTCCTGGAAGTGTTTTCCCCTCAAGCATTTCCAACATTGCGCCACCTCCCGTAGATACGTAACTAACCTTATCAGCGAGATTGAACTTGTGCACAGCTGCTACGGAATCGCCACCGCCCACCAGTGAAAATGCACCATTTTGAGTAGCTTTCGCAATATTTTGGCCCAATATTTTAGTCCCCTCCGCAAAGGGTGGCATTTCAAAAACGCCCACAGGTCCGTTCCAAAGGATGGTTTTAGAACCTGCGATCACTTTTGCGAAAAGCTCGTTTGTTTCTGGCCCCACGTCAAGCCCCATCCAACCTTGGGGGATGTTACCCACTGCTTCCGTTTTAGTTTGTGCTGTTTCAGAAAAACTATCAGCTATCACGGCATCCACAGGCAAATGTACCGTTACACCTTTTCGTTTTGCTTTCTCCAATATATCAAGAGCAAGTTGTTGTTTGTCGTCTTCAACTAGCGAACTTCCCACTTTTCCACCTTCCGCCTTTATAAATGTGAAGGCCATTCCGCCGCCAATTATCAAATGGTCGATTTTATCGAGAATATTCTCGATTATCGTAATTTTTGAAGAAACTTTTGCGCCGCCAATGATTGCTGTAATGGGTTTTTTTTCAGTTTCCAAAACTTTTTTTACATTTTCAATTTCAGAAGCAAGCAGCAAACCAAAGTATTTGTTTTCTGGGAAAAACTCAGTAATAATTGTTGTGGAAGCATGCGCGCGGTGCGCTGTTCCGAAGGCATCGTTAACATAAACATCTCCAAATTTTGAAAGCTTTTCGGCAAAAGCGCGGTCACCCTTTGTTTCTTCTTCATAATAGCGAAGATTTTCCAGTAAAAGAATTTCGCCCGATTTTAGATTTGAAACAGCCGTTTCAACCTTCGGACCTATACAATCGTCTACAAATTTCACTTGTATTCCAAGGACATTGGACAACGATTTCAGGATATGCTGTAGCGAAAACTCAGCTTCCCTGTTCTTCGGCCTTCCGAGGTGCGACATCAAAACGCAGCTTCCACCGTCCTCTAAAATTTTCAGAATTGTGGGTTTGGCAGCACGAATGCGGCTATCGTCTGTTACATTAAAATCAGCATCCAGCGGCACGTTGAAATCTACGCGGATGAGTGCTTTTTTACCTTTAAAATTTATGTCGTTTACCGTTTTCATGTTCAAAAAAATTTTCGTGTAAATATAACGCTTTTGATGTTTAAATACTTTTATGATTATTTAAGTGAAAAGTATTTAATTACAGAAAATCAGCAATACTTTTTGAAAAATTTCTCCCAAAAAAGAAAACTTAAAATTGTTTAGATTTGCGAATGGATTTTTCAGAAGTAATTGGCCAGAAACATATAAATTCACACCTTTCAAAAACTCTTGAAAACGGTCGCATTCCTCATGCCCAGCTATTTTCAGGGGTAAACGGAAGCGGGCTTTTGCCAATGGCCATCGCTTATGCTTCGGTTTTGTTGTGCAGCCAATACGAAAATGGAAGCCCCGAATATCTTTCCTGCAAAAACAAAGTTTCCAAGTTGATCCATCCCGATTTGCATTTCGTTTATCCCGTAAACACAAGTGATGATGTTAAGAAAAACGCGGTTTCGGATAATTATGCCGAAGGCTGGCGCAATTTTGTCTTGAACAATCCCTACGCTTCTCTTTTTGAGTGGCTTCAAAGCATTGGCATCGAAAAAAAGCAGGGGAACATCAGCAAGTTTGAAGCTGAGAATATTTCAAAAAAATTGTCGCTTAAAGCTTATGAAGGCGGTTACAAAGTGATGATCATTTGGATGGCCGACAATATGAACGGCGAATGTGCCAACAAAATCCTTAAATTGGTGGAGGAACCATCGGACAAAACGGTGCTGTTGTTGCTTACTGAAAAAGAAGAGCAAATAATCACAACAATTCGGTCGAGGTGCCAAAAGCTTGCGTTTCCGCTACTTTCTGAAACAGATATTGCGGAAGCCCTGATAAAAAGGCGAAAAATAAATGAAAACTTGGCCCTTAAAACTGCCCGAAGATCGCGTGGCGATTTCAACAAAGCATTGCAGTTGCTTGAAGAAACAGGCGAAGACGAAGTTTTTGAGAAATGGTTCATCAGTTGGATCCGCACAGCTTTTAGGGCGAAAGGAAACAAAGGCGCCATCAATAATTTATTGGATTGGAGCGACGAACTATCCATCCAAGGCCGAGAAACCCAAAAGAAATTTTTAGCGTATTGTATTGAGGCTTTTAGACAAGCACTTTTAAAAAATTATAATGCAGATGCACTCCTGTTTTTTGAAGCAAAGGACAATACTTTTTCACTTCTAAAATTTGCGCCCTTTGTGCATCAAAACAATATTTTTGAAATCAATTCGGCATTGGAAGATGCCTCTTACCATATTGAGCGAAATGGCAATGCCAAAATTATCTTTACGGACCTTTCTATAAAATTAACGCGTCTCATCCATAAGCCCGAATTAGTATAATTTTTGTTTATTCAAATCTAATTCAAATAGGTTTTCTCTATTATTTTCTTCATCATTTACTGCTTTTTCTGAAAGAATTTTATTCCTAAGGAGGCTTTCCTATGTTTTGATAAAAAAACAGCTTAAACACGCTGAAATAGCCCTATTTGACTTTTCTGAAGCAATAAATGTGAGAAGAGTATTCTTTTGAGCTCCTCGCCTTTAAATTTGATTTAAGACCAATACAAATTGCTTTCAAAGAAAATTTTCTTCCTGTTTTATATTTTTCAGAAAGCAAGCTTACATAAAACGAATCAAAAATCATCGGTTCGATTTTTTGAAGTGTGAAATTTTCAGAAAAAAGTTTTTCCATAGATTTTTTTGAAAAATGCCAAAGATGCCTCGGCACATCAAACGCTGCCCAAAATTTCCCGTAATATTTAGCATCGTAGCTTTTAAAATTCGGAACCGCTATAATCAATGTGCCGCTTGGCTTTACCAAGTTTGATAATTTCAAAATTGTTTCTTCCAAGTTTGGTATGTGCTCCAGAACGTGCCAAAGTGTTACAACGTCAAATAGTTTTCCTTCAAAATCATCAAGAGTAGATTTTAATTCAATACCTTTTTTCGAAGCCAATTTTTCAGCGGTTTTGTTTGGTTCCATTCCGCAGACAGCCCATCCCTTTTCTTTTGCGACTTTTAAAAAATCGCCTGTTCCGGCACCAACGTCGAGCAAAGAACCAATTCCATTATTTTGGTCAGAAATTAATTTGGTTTTTTTCTGAAGTGACCATTTTTTTATCAATTGATACAACTTGGAAAACAAATCACGCCTTTCATCTGTGTGTGAAATGTAATCTTGGCTTTCGTAATATTTTGGAAGTTCCTCAACTTTTGGTTGTGGAAAGGTTTTCAGGAAATCTAAATTGGGGTCATAGACCAGATCAAACGATTCACCAGAAACCAAGTAATCCTTAACTGATAAATATTTTTTTTCGTGATTTTGCAAGAAAGAAAGTTTAATTTATTAAGAAGGTTTTAATGATTGCCTGTACTGAGCAAAGCCGAAATGTTCCACGTGAAACAATGATGCTACCGCCCCATATACACTAAAAGAACGGAAATATCATTTGGCGAAACACCACTTATTCGAGAAGCTTGAGAAATGGTTGCGGGTTTAATTTTTGTAAGTTTTTCACGAGCTTCAAAAGAGAGAGATTTCAACTTTGAATAATCAAATGTAGCAGGGATTATTAATCCTTCCAATCTATTTAATTTATCAGCGTTATTTTTTTCTTTTTCAATATATCCGGAATATTTCACTTGGATTTCCGCTTGCTCAATCATTTCAGAATCCAATTTATTTTCTTCAATATAGTTTTTCACTGAATTTATCTCCTTCATATCTTCCATCGTAACTTCCGGACGTGAAAAGAATTTGAACATCTTGTCGCTTTGTTCTACCAAGGCAGATTCCCTTGCTTCAAAAATAGGATTGATTTCCTCGGGTGCCACACTGGTTTGCTTAAAGAATTGGACAAATGCATCAGACTTCTCTTTCTTTTCTTCCATCTTTCGCATCCGTTTTTCATTGGCCAAACCAATTTCAAATGACTTTGGCGTGAGCCTAAAATCAGCATTATCTTGACGTAACAAAGTTCTAAATTCCGCACGTGAAGTAAACATTCGGTAGGGCTCCTCAGTTCCCTTTGTAATTAGGTCGTCTATCAAAACCCCAATATAGGCCTCATTTCTTTGAAGAATAAATGGTTCCCCCTCCTGAACTTTTAAATGTGCATTAATACCTGCCATCAATCCTTGTGAAGCAGCTTCTTCATAACCGGTTGTTCCGTTTATCTGTCCCGCAAAATAAAGACCTGAAACCAACTTGGTTTCCAAAGTGCGCTTCAATTGGGTTGGTGGAAAATAATCGTATTCTATAGCATAACCTGGACGGAAAAATTTCACATTTTCGAAACCAGCAACTTGACGCAAGGCTTTAAACTGAATATCTTCAGGTAAAGAAGTTGAAAATCCATTTATATAATATTCTACTGTATCCCAACCTTCTGGTTCAACAAAAAGTTGATGCCTATCCTTATCTGCAAAACGGTTTATTTTGTCTTCAATTGAAGGGCAATATCTTGGGCCAATACTTTTAATAGAACCATTGAACATTGGCGATCTGTCAAAACCTTCTCGCAAAATATTGTGAACCTCCAAGCTGGTATAGCTCATATGGCAAGACCGTTGTTGTGTTAAAGGTTTGGTTACGTCAGAATATGAGAATTTTTCTGGTACTTCATCTCCAGGTTGTTCAATCATTTTTGAAAAATCCAAAGAACGACCATCCACTCTTGGCGGTGTTCCAGTTTTCATCCTTCCGGACTCAAAGCCCAAATCAATTAAATCTTGAGTTATCCCAGTGGAAGCTTTTTCACCAGCACGACCACCTCCAAACTGCTTATCACCAATATGGATCAACCCATTTAAAAAAGTGCCATTGGTAAGCACAACGCTTTTCCCTTTTATCTCCAAACCGAGAGAAGTTCTTACGCCCCTTATCTTACCATTTTCAACAATAATCCCAGAAATCATTTCCTGATAAAAATCGAGGTTAGGGGTTTGCTCAAGCATCAACCGCCAAGTTTCAGCAAAACGCATACGGTCGCTTTGAACTCTTGGGCTCCACATTGCAGGGCCTTTTGATTTGTTGAGCATTTTGAACTGAATGGCGGTTTTATCTGAAACTATTCCACTATATCCGCCCATTGCATCAATCTCCCGTACAATCTGTCCTTTCGCAATACCACCCATTGCGGGATTGCAACTCATTTGGGCAATGGTCTGCAAATTCATTGTGACCAATAGCGTTTTTGACCCCATATTGGCGGCGGCGGCGGCGGCTTCAGAACCTGCGTGACCGGCCCCAACAACAATTACATCATACTCGTTTGGAAACATATATTTTTATCATTGTTCCACGTGGAACATTTTGTTTTAATCTTTCTAAAAATGGGGTGCAAAATTACAATAAATTACTAATCTTAAGGTAATTAAGTTGTAGAAATATATTAGTTAAAGTTTGGAGAATATTTCGAGTGATTTCTCTTCTTTTCTTCGCATCGTACTTTCCTCCAAATCACTTTTATCATTATATCCGCAAAAGTGAAGGATGCCATGAATCATAACCCGGTGCAATTCATCTTCAAAATTTGTTTGGAAATCTTGTGCGTTTTCAGCAACACGTTCTACGGAAATATAGATTTCTCCATTTAATTGTTTGCCGAGTTTATAGTCGAAACTAATAATATCAGTTAAGGTATCGTGATTTAAGAATTCTACATTCAATTTATGCAAAAAGTCATCATCGCAAAAAACGTAAATGATTTCACCAAACTCAAACCCTTCAGACACAATAATTTCAGAAATCCATTTCTTCAGTTCTGACTGATTTTTTAACTCAAATTCTGTTTCAAAATTAAACTCAATCATTATTTTCCTTAAAATATTCTTGTACCTTGTTTTTGTAATCCTGTCGCAAAGGTAAGGCCTCACGGTTCAAAATTTCGGTGGTATTAAAGTATTTTTTTATATCCTCTGGCGAAAGATGCACATTATTTTGAAATTCCTTTTTATTGGTGCGAGATTCCCTTCTACTTTCTTGCCCTTGCTCCAGATCGGCTTTATCAAGTTTTAAAAGTTCATATTTTAAATTGAGCATTTGCTGAAGCGTATTTTGATTGAAACCTTTATCCAGCAATTGTTGCTCAATACCTTCTATCTTTTTCAATAAATTACCGCCATTCCCATTTAAACCCTCTTTGCTCAACCTATCCTGAAGTTGGTTTCGCAATTCCTGTTGCTGTTTGTAAATTTCGAAAATCTCACCATTCATTTGTTCACTTTCGCTATTGCCGCCATTCTCACCACCTTCTTTATTTCCTTTCTGACCGTCCTTTCCATTTTTCCCATTCTGTCCCTTTCCATCACCTTCACCTTCGCCTTCGCCCTTTCCTTCACCCTCGCCTTCACCTTTTTCACCTTTCTTTCCTTTCTGCATGCCTTCTTTCATTTTTTCGCTCAGGCTCTCTTGCTTCTCAATAATATCGGGAAGTTGAAAACCCCCGCCATTGCCTTTGCCAGGGCTGGGCATACCCTTACCAGAACCCGAACCTGCCGCCATGGCCATCTGCATTTGCATGTTGCTCAATATATCACTTAATAAAACTGCTAAATCATTTGCGCCTGTTATTGTATATTGTTGATTACCAATACCTTGCCTTGTTTCATTTTGGGCCAATCTTTCCAAAGATTTATCAATATTATACTGAATCTCGGTAAGGGAAGTATTTATTGCTGACCCAATCAATGGTTGGCGAAGTGAAAGTGCAAATATACTGTCGTCTATGTGTTCAAAATTTGTTTTAAGGTCGTTTTGAATGTTCAATTTCTTTCCAAAAATTGGGTTTCCGTATTCAATCTTTTTGAAAACCTCCATTAAATCTTCTTGTTGAAATGAGAAAACAACCAAGTTCTTAACTATCTGTCGAAGCATTTTAGCGTCTTCATCCATTGTTTCCATCTGGCCGCCTTGCATCTGTTGTTGCATCTGTTGGCTCATTTCTTTCATCTTTTGACCTGCCTTTTTCTGATTTTTTCCTGCCTCGCTGGGTTTTTGTTCTTCCAGTTTGTCCGTTGCCTTCTGTTGTTCCTGATCAATCTGTTGCTCCGTTGGTTTGTCTTTGGGGATGTCCATCGGTTTTTTTAATTCCTCGTTTTCCTTTTGCAGTTCCTCCATCTGCTTTTTGAACTCCTCAAACTTCTCGTTGAGTTCTTCTTGGGCTTCTTTTGTGTTTTCTTCTTTGGATTTGTCAGCAAGTTTTTCCTGCTCTTCCCCTAACTCGTAAAGTTCTTCCGCGAGCTTTTCAGCCTTCTTTTCTACGTAATATCTTTTAGTGAGCTCCAGCAATTGCTCCAGATTTTTCTCTTGGTTTTTATTTTGCTTTGACAGCTTTTCGAGTTTATCGGTCAACTCTTCCTTTTGGATCTTATTTTGAAGTTTTTCAAGTTCGTCGAGCAGTTTTTCATTCTCCTTTAAACGTTCTTCGTTTTCGTCCAAACGCTTTTGAAGCTCTTCTTTAAAAGGATCTTTCTCTGTGTTTTCCGGCTGAAATTTTTTAAGCTCGTCTTTCATTTCCTTCGAAAAATTCTTCATCATTTCCTCCTGCTTTTGCTGGCGTTGAATGAAGTTTTCAAGTTTCTTTTTGTCGTTGTAGTTAAGCTCGTTCTTTTCCTTTTGTGTACGCGAAAGTTCTTCCAGCGTTTGCTTTCTATCTTTTAAATCTTCCAAAGATTTGTCAAGTCCCTTGATTGCATTTTGCTGATTTTGTAGTTGTTCGTCCTCTAATTCATTTTTTGTGAGCTTTCTGAAAGAATAAATTCCAGATTTTGAAGATTTGAAATTGTGAATTGCGTCATTGTCAAAAACCTCAAAATAGTATTCATAGGAAACGCCTTCATCCAAAGAAAGGTTTCCGGGGAATGTATATGTGAATTGGTCAAAATTGGTTTTGTTTAGCGGCAAAGCCTGCATTTTAGCTTGCTTTTCATCGCCTTCGGGAAAATAGACCAGCCTTAATTTTGTAAGTCCGTAATCGTCTGAAATTTGGCCCAAAAAGAAAATGCGCTGCTTGTCCGTGCTGTCTTGTTTTGATTGCACCTTAATTTCTGGGAATTGGTCCTTAACCACATTCAGCGTAAATGCAAGGTTTTCATAATCCTTCAGTTTTTCGTTGGAAGTGGTAATAGCGTAATCCAGCTTGCTATAAATACCCTTCTTAAAATTAAAGTCTTCGCCTTTTGAAGTAAATGAAAAAGAAGTATCCGAAGTTTTTAAATTAACTGTTTTGGTGTTTTTTGTTGCAACATTCCATTTCACGCTCGTTCCTTCGGGAATGGTAGCATTTCCAGTACTTTTCAAAGTTTCATCTCTCTTTCCCGTATAGGAAGGATAGTCCAAAACCATTTCAAAACTAAGTAGTGAAGGAGTTTTTACAACATCCAAAGTATATTCACGAGAGGCAACTTTATTCGCCTTTAGACTGAAATCAATAGATTCCACAGGTTGCTGAAAAGTATATTCAAAAAAGCCAGGCGCGGTCTGCTGCATATAATAGGTTTCGCCGTTATAATTGATACTCGCATTTTCGGGAATTGCAGTGCCTTCGGTACGTATTTTTAAGTTGAAGGGTTTGTTTTCAATAGCGTTCAAATCGTCGTTCATCACAATAAAAGAAAATGGAGCGGGCGGTTCAAAAGCTGTGTCATAATGGACAACACGCTTGTAGCTACTTGAAAAAATATCCATTCCGCCCAAAACACTGAACAGCAAAAACACCAAAACGGGAATGGCAGCGTATTTTAAATATTTAGCGTTCTTTTTAAAATTTACGGCACTTTTGAAGGGAACCGGTTGCAGTTCTGTCGCTTTTTGATCAATGCTCGCAGCAAGCAATTCGCTTTCGCGTTGGTTCTGATTTAGCTGAATTACATTCAACAATTTATCGCTTACTTGCGGAAAATGATTCCCAATTATTTTTGAAGCCTCTTCGTAATCTATCCCTTTTTGAAGTTTGAAAAGTTTCGCAAGTGGAAAGGCTATAAAACGAACAAACAAGCTCACTTCCACAATTACAAACGCCCAAAATAGGATTCGTCTTCCCATAGGACTGAGCCATAGAAAATACTCAACGAGCAATGTTATCAGCAAATACAGCAACCCAATTGCGAAAAAAAGGATGGTTCCCTTTATAAGCTCATTGGTGTAGTATTTTTTAATAAACTCCTCCAGTTTTTGCTGGATGATGTTGAAAGTGCTCATAATTCTATTTCTCTTTGTAGAAAACTTCTAAAATACAATAATATTTTGTTCTTGCCACGCCGCAAAGATTGCTCCAAAAAAACAAAAAACCACAAAGCGGAATAACTTTAAAATGCCGCAGCATAATTGTACCTTTGCTCTTCATAAAAAGAATGCATATTATGTCTCAAAAAGTTCGGGTGCGTTTTGCCCCAAGTCCAACAGGGCCTTTACATATTGGTGGTGTTCGCACCGCTCTGTTCAATTATTTATTCGCCAAAAAACACGGCGGCGATTTTCTATTGCGAATAGAAGATACCGACCAAAACCGTTATGTGGAAGGCGCTGAGGCATACATCATTGAAGCTTTGAATTGGTTAAATATTCCATACGATGAAGGTCCTGGAAAAGAAGCCGACTGCGGTCCATATCGCCAAAGCGAACGTAAAAGTCTTTACAAACAATACGCAGATGCACTTATAGAATCCGAAAATGCTTACTACGCTTTTGATACTTCCGAAGAACTCGATGCACACCGACAAGACCATGAAACAAAAGGAAAAACCTTTATCTATAACTGGCACAACCGTTTAAAGCTGAAAAATTCGTTGGTTTTTTCTGCGAAAGAAACACAACAGAAAATCAATAACGGAGAAGAATACGTTATCCGTTTTAAATCTCCCGAAGATGAAACGCTCTATTTAAATGATATTATCCGTGGCGGAATGCATGTGGAAACCAATGTTCTTGATGATAAAGTTTTGTTTAAAAGCGACGGTATGCCAACCTACCATTTGGCAAATATTGTGGACGATCATTTAATGAAAATAACCCACGTTATCCGTGGCGAGGAATGGCTTCCTTCACTGGCGCTCCATGTTTTGTTGTACCGTGCTTTTGGATGGGAAGCGCCGCAATTCGCACATTTACCGTTAATTTTGAAACCAACAGGTAACGGAAAACTCAGCAAACGCGATGGCGATAAAATGGGTTTCCCCGTATTTCCTTTAGAATGGAAAACAGCCGAAGGAGATCTATTTTCAGGCTATCGTGAAGATAATTATTTACCCGAAGCTGTAGTGAATATGCTTGCTTTTTTAGGCTGGAACCCAGGAACGGAACAGGAAATTTTTAGTTTGAATGAATTGGTTGAAGCTTTTGAACTTGAACGCGTCCATAAAGCCGGTGCGAAATTCGATCCTGAAAAAACAAAATGGTTTCAGCATCAGTATCTTCAAATGGTTGATGATGCTGAATTAGCTTCTCAGTTTTCAAAATTTCTGAAAATGAAAAATATCTCGACGGAGCCTGTCCTGAGCGGAGCCGAAGGACTCAACCTGACATTGGTCGTTTCATTATTAAAAGAACGTGCAACCTTCGTGATCGACCTTTGGGAACAAGGAAGTTTCTTTTTTGAAGCACCCAAAACTTACGATGTAAAAGCTTCGGAAAAGGCTTTCAAACCTGAAACACCGGAACTTTTACAAAAAGTAGTATCTATCTTAAATGCTTCCGACCTGTCCGCCGAGGCGGAAGACTTTTCAGTAGAAAACCTTTCAGAAAAAGTGAAAGGTTGGATTACTTCAGAAAATATCGGGTTTGGAAAAGTAATGATGCCACTTCGATTGGCTTTGGTTGGTGAAATGAAAGGGCCCGATGTGTTTGATATTCTTTCAATTTTGGGAAAAGAAGAAAGCATTTCCCGCATTGAAAAGGCAATCAATTTTATAGGCTAAAAATAAATTACCCCCGCTACAACAATAGTGGAACTGTGCCCTTTAAAATTGTTATTTTCTAGGTCTTTACCATTCAACCCGCCCAATATATTGGTCACGCCGTATTGGTATTGTGCACTAATACGAAAATGCTCCAATCCCGCGGTAAGTCCGCCAGCAAGCCGAACATTGAACCTGGAAATATCTTGTATATCCTTTGCTGCAAGTGTGTCGTAACCCGTTAAAACATAGCTTTCAAATTTATCATTATCCAGTTTCATCTTCCCATTTATGTCAAAAATAGGACCGAACTCAAGGCTCAAATGCTTTACGATAATATTATAACTTCCCAAAAAATTAATCTGTGCCCCTTGAATGGAATAGCCAATATCTTGTGTATTTCCCAATTGACTTCTGCCTTCCACCCCAATGGATGAGCTTTGAAAACTGATTCCGTAAACCAAATCAAAATCATTTCTGAAAGCACCACGTGTTGTAAAACCCGCCGTGAAACCTTCTTTTTGCTTAGTTACCAAATCATCAGTTTTTATGTCGAAAAAAGTTATTCCGCCTTGGATGCCCAAAAAATTATAGCCTTCATAGTTTCGCTGGGCAAAGGTTTGTTGAAAAAAGAAAAGACAAAAAGAAACAAAAATTATTCGTTTAAAATTCATAGATGGGGATATTTTGAGGGCGTGAAAATAGGTTTTATTTTTTGTATCTTCCACAACGTTTAATAATTAATATTTAAAAATTATGGGTGGATATATTTTAGTACCACTGCTGATTGTTGGCTTTTTTATTTTATTGGCAGGCTTTTTTACCGTGAAGCAACAAACCGCTGCAGTTGTTGAACGCTTCGGAAAGTTCCTAAGTATAAGACATTCAGGATTGCAGTTAAAAATACCATTAGTCGATAGAATTGCGGGACGTATAAACCTGAAAATTCAACAGTTAGATGTAATTGTTGAAACAAAAACGAAAGATGATGTTTTTGTACGTCTGAAAATTTCAGTACAGTTTCAGGTATTGGAACAAAAGGTTTACGACGCCTTTTACAAGTTGGAAAATCCGCACGATCAGATAACTTCGTATGTTTTTGACGTAGTGCGCGCAGAAGTACCAAAAATGAAACTCGATGATGTTTTTGAAAGAAAGGACGACGTAGCAATAGCCGTAAAAGCAGAATTGAACGAAGCGATGAGCACTTATGGTTACGATATTATCAAAACATTAGTTACAGATATTGATCCGGATATACAGGTAAAAGCTGCGATGAACAGAATAAACGCAGCCGAACGCGAAAAAGTAGCTGCTGAATTTGAAGCCGAAGCAGAGCGTATAAAAATCGTTGCCAAAGCCCGTGCAGAAGCAGAAAGTAAGCGTTTGCAGGGACAAGGTATTGCCGATCAGCGCCGTGAAATAGCTCGCGGATTGGAAGAAAGCGTAGATGTTTTGAACAATGTGGGGATCAATTCACAGGAAGCATCAGCACTTATTGTGGTAACACAACATTATGACACTTTGCAGAGCATTGGGGAAGCTACAAATACAAACCTTATCCTGTTGCCAAATTCACCCCAAGCCGGTAGCGATATGCTGAACAATATGATTGCTTCTTTTGTGGCCAGTAACCAAATTGGTGAAGAGATGAAAAAGCGAAATATTGAAAAAGGGATTGTCCCCAAAAAGAAGATGAAACGTCAAGCTCCGCCAAGGGCTGAAGAAGGGGATGATTTGAATTATTAAATTAGAATAAATATAATAACAAAGCCCTCCTAAATTTAGGAGGGCTTTGTTTATCAATCAATCGAAGCTTAAGCAATCTTTATGAGTGCTCATCATCTTCGTAGTCTTTTTTCTTCACTGGTTTTATGCCTATCAGTTTGTCCACCACCTTTAATACGAATGCCTTTTTTAAAATAGAGCCTACTGTGTTTGCAATCACATTTATAGGGGAAAAAGTTTCGCTAATAGTTTCCTTGCTTTCGCGAATGCCTAGTTTCACCTCTTCCAAGTCAATCTGCGATTTCAAACGAAGGAACTTCAAATCGCGGTCTATTTCTTCAAAAGTAGTGTATCGCTTCATAAATCTTAATTTGAAATATTCGCTTTCCGAACCGCTTCATTCTGAAGTGTTTGTTTGTATTCCTCTATCTCTTTTTCTGCTTGAGCCCTTGGATTCAAATCATCTTCATCGTATAACAAGCCAGAGAATTTATAGAGTATTTTCCGTTCTATAATTTTTCTTCCAAATATGAACATGAAGATTAAAATGATTCCATAGAAAGCACCTATCAACAAAAATCCAACATAAACATTTTCAAAAAAAGTGGCAAGCCAAAATGCGGCGCCAATAGAAAGAAAAAGCAGTACAAACAGGGACAGACTGCCATAAACCAATAAATGTACAAGGGAAACAGCTCCTTTCATTGTAGTTTTAAACAGGCGAAGTTTGTAATACTCCGCCATGCTCAAACTATAATCTTCAATTCTATCCGTAACCTTGTGCAGGCTGTCCGTTAGGCCTTTGAATGCCATATTATGCAGTTACTTTTTTGGCCATTGCTTTTGCTTTGTCTCCTTTTGAATCTATCTGAAGTTTTGCGTTTTGTCTTCGCAATGCTTCCAATTTATCCTCCATTGCCAACAAAATATCGTCTGCTTTATAACTTGCAGAAGATAATGTATCGTTCAATTTTTGCTCAAAACTATACTTAGCTTGCTGTGCTTTTTCACTTAGCGTATGGCTAGTTTCTCGAATTTGTTTGTTCAATTTTTTCTGAGCTTTCTTAGCTTCTTTGCTAAGTTTTTCTCTAGTATTTGAACCTTTGTCTGGCGCATAAAGTATTCCCAATCCAGCTCCAATTGCTGCTCCGGTTAATAATGCGATAAGTGTTTGCCCTGTATTTGATGCCATGTTCTTGTGTTTTATTAGTTAATAATATCAAAGATAGGCAACCGGCTTTCGCTTTGCTGTTAACAACCGGTTAATAGTTAGTTTTCAATCTATAAATTTATCTTAAAAAGAAGAAAATTTAGCCAATTTCTGTTAAAAAGAGAAATATATCTACTCATATATGTTAATTATTCGGCCAATTTGGTCCAAGAGTCACGTAGGGGAACGGTGCGGTTAAAAACCAATTTTTCTGAAGTAGAATCCTTATCAACCACAAAATAACCCAAGCGTTGAAATTGGAATTTATCTTCGGCTTTAGAATCTTTCACACTTGGTTCTGCGTATCCAGTAATAACCTGCAAAGAATCGGGATTTACGAATTCCATAAAATCTTTCTCCTTGTTGGTATCGGGCGAGGCTTCGGTGAAAAGACGGTCGTAAAGTCGAACTTCAACAGGAAGTGCGTGTTCCGCGGAAACCCAATGCAACGTGCCTTTTACTTTACGCAGCGATGCTTCCGAGCCACTGCCACTTTTGCTTTCAGGGTCGTAGCTACAATGTATTTCGGTGATATTTCCTTCGGAATCTTTTACTACGCTTTCGCCTTTTATGATGTACGCATTCTTCAAGCGAACTTCTTTTCCAAGTGTCAATCGGAAAAATTTGCGGTTCGCTTCTTCCATAAAATCTTCCCTTTCAATCAACAATTCATTTGAAAAAGGTACTTCACGAAATCCAGCGCTTTCGTCTTCCTGATTGTTTTCAGCTTCAAGCCATTCGGTTTCTCCCTGCCTGCCGGCAGGCACGGCTTCGGGATAATTATCTATTATCAGTTTCACAGGATCCAAAACCACCATTATTCGCGGTGCTATTTTGTTGAGATCTTCGCGAACGTTGAATTCCAAATGTGAAACATCAATTAAGTTTTCACGTTTTCCAACACCGATGCTTTCTGCAAAGTTCTTAATTGAATCTGGGGTGTAACCTCTTCGGCGAAGACCAGAAATAGTGGGCATTCGTGGGTCGTCCCAACCGGTAACCGCGCCGCTACTCACCAATTGTGCAAGTTTCCGCTTACTGACAACGGTATGACTTAAATTTCTACGGGCGAATTCGCGTTGTTTTGGCCGTAATTTTTTAGGGTCGTACACTTGGTCCAAAAACCAATCGTAAAGTTCTCTGTGAGGTAGGAATTCAAGTGTACAGAAGGAATGTGATACTTGTTCTATATAATCACTTTCGCCGTGGGTCCAATCGTACATTGGGAAGATTTTCCATTCGGTCCCCGTGCGATGGTGATGCTTATTGATAGTGCGGTACATAACTGGGTCGCGCATCAACATATTGGGCGATTCCATATTTATTTTGGCACGTAAAACGTGTTCGCCTTCTTTGGTTTCGCCATTTTTCATTTTTTCTAACAAATCCAAGTTTTCTTCTACAGAACGATCTCTATAAGGACTTGGCTTTCCAGGCGTGTTCGGGGTTCCTTTTTGTTCAGCTATTATTTCAGAAGTTTGAGAATCTACATACGCTTTTCCGTCTTTTACCATTTGAACTGCCCAATCATACAACTGCGGAAAATAATCGGAAGCATAACATTCCGTGGCCCATTTATAGCCCAGCCAAGAAATATCCTTTTTTATAGCATCTACAAATTCCTGTTCTTCCTTTGCAGGATTGGTATCGTCAAAACGAAGGTTTACAGGGGCGTTGTATCTTTCGCCCAAACCAAAATTCAAACATATTGAAGAGGCGTGGCCAATGTGAAGATAGCCGTTGGGCTCTGGCGGAAAACGAAAACAGAGTTGTTCCTTTGTATAACCTTTGGTGAGATCTTCTTCAATAATGTGTTCAATAAAATTAAGCGGCACGGCTTCGTTTGTCATATTCTTTAGGTTAAAGACGCATTGCGTCCTGTAAATAATGCATTGGATTTAAGAGGCACAAAGGTAACCAAATAACATAAAAAAGTATCTTTGCGAAAACTAATTCCATGGGAACCATTCGTTTAAAAAACATAAAGATTTACGCCTTTCACGGGTGTTTGATTGAGGAAGGACAAATAGGGTCCGACTATTTAGTGAACCTTTCTGTAAAAGCTAATTTAAAGCAAGCTTCCAACACCGATGCCCTTTCTGATACCATTGATTACGTATTGCTTCAGCAAATTGTTCGGGAAGAAATGGCGATGCGCGCCAAGCTATTGGAACATGTAGCGAAACGAATTATGGAAGCTGTCTTGCTTAAGGTTGAAATGGTGACAGAAGTGAAAGTTACCGTTGCAAAAAAAAATCCACCCATTGGAGGCGATGTGGCGGAAGTGAGCGTGACGATGGCGATAAAACGGTAATTTGTTTTATAAGTAAGTAGGAATTTTAAGTTTAATTTTTTTACATTTGCAAGCCTAATAAGGCATCGTGGCCGAGTGGCTAGGCACAGCTCTGCAAAAGCTGCTACAGCGGTTCGAATCCGCTCGATGCCTCTGAAACCTTTAACGTAAAGTTGGAGGTTTTTTTATTTTAAGGGAAAAAGCAGCGGTTCCCCCGAAGCCTCGGGGCGCTCGATGCCTCTGAAACCTTTAACGTAAAGTTGGAGGTTTTTTTATTTTAAG
>JAENXC010000007.1 GCA_016649715.1 Flavobacteriaceae bacterium
ACTGACTACTGACTACTGACTACTGACTACTGACTACTGACTACTGACTACTGACTACTGACTACTGACTACTGACTACTGACTACTGACTACTGACTACTGACTACTGACTACTGACCACTTACTTCTGTTCGTTTAGGTTCCAGTTGTAATCTTTATAAGTTATGGTCGCCCCCAGATTTATTTTCGTGTTGGAATATTGGTTGATGTAGCCAATAACATCCTGCTTTCCGTTCACTTTAAAATCTTTTCGGTACCAATCAAAAATGGAAGAAAGTTTTGGATTTGCGGCCGTAATATCGTTTTTATCGCTGTTGATGAATTCCTTTGCGGCTCGGTCTAATTGCTCATTGATTTTAGCAGCAGTATAAGCTTCATTCATCAATTTCGGGCAGGAAATGGAAGCACAATTTATGGTGAAATGAATACGCGGTTCGTTCATCTTCCGAAGGATTCCGTTTTCAATTCCGCCAAGTGAAAGTTCTTTGTCACCAATGGAAACGCGACTTTTTGTCCAAGGACCGTCAATATCTTTTATGCTTTTTGTGGGATAGTTTTCTACAATCAATTTCACCGTGGCGGCATTGTAAAGATTTATATAATACGCAAGCAACTCCTGCATACTCCAGTCATTTGTGGGTTCTTTTTCTGAAAGCATTTTTAGATAGCCATCCAGTTTGGCTTGATCAGTTTTAAACCTTTTATAATCTACAAGACCTTCACTGTCTACATATTTTTTCAGCAATATATTCCATTGGGAATGATCCACATTTACAGCGGAATTTGCAGTTGTAGAAGTGAGTTCAGCTTTCACCTCTTTTATTGGCTGTCCTTGGCTACTAAAGCCTGCCGCGGAAATGAGATTACAGCTTTGTAAAGAAAAAACAATAAAAAGGATGGCGGCAAGATTGAACACGGTCTTCATTTTTGTATGGTTTTATATTTCGAAATAGTCACGAAACTTTTCGCTCTTTGGTTTTGACGGGATAAAGTGTTTGGCTTACAAAATCTGTTGGAAAATTTTCATCGCCATCAAAGCCCAGCTCAATGTCTCTACCGTCAGACGGAATGTGATTGGTTTTAAAAAGGTAGTCCCAAACACTTAAACTAATTCCGAAATTAACGCCGTATTGTGCGTGCTTTGGCAAGATTTTAGCGTGGTGCCAAATGTGCATTTTTGGGTTGTTGAAGATATATTTAAAAAAACCATAGTCCCAACCCAGATTAGCGTGATTTAAATGCCCGATAGCGAGGGCAGAAAAATGAACAATTGCAACAGATTCAATATTAAAACCGCCAATGATGGCAAGCGGAATGTAAAGCAATGATTTATAAACAATGGGTTCCATCCAGTGATAACGGAGGTGTGCGGCAAAACCCATCTCTTTCACAGAATGGTGCAGTTTGTGAAAGTTCCAAAGAAAAGGGGAGTAGTGGAGTAGTCTGTGTGTGTTCCATTGCACAAAATCAGTCACTAAAAAGAAAATTAATAGTCCGATGCCGAAGGGAAGCGCATCTAATTCTATAAGCTGAAAATCTGAAATTTTCAAACTTGCAAATCCCAGTATATCATTGAACAGTTCTGCGGTTGCATCTGAGAGGAAAATGAGCACGATTAAATTCAACAGAAAAAAGTTGAAGAACATATAAAACGTGTCTAACCAGAAATCTTTTCTAAAAACTTTTTGGTGCTTTCGCCACGGGAATAAAAGCTCCAAACCCCAAACCAAAAGTGAAACTACAATCAATCCATAGAAATAGTTTTCCCAGTGAAAGTGGGTGATTTCTTTCCACAGATAATTGAAATAACCGTGGTAGGAATTTTTGAAAATGGTTATATATTTTTCCATTGAAGTTGTTTGCAAACCTCACAGGTCTTCAAGACCTGTGAAGTTTTAGCTCAGTCGTAACATACATTAGATATTTACAATTGCTTAATCAAGTCCGTAAACAAAACATTCATATCCGGTTCCGCTTTTTCTGCGGAAGCGATAATATCTGCAATATTCACAGGTCTCAAATTTTCTGGGTCACATTCATCGGTCAATACTGATACGGCCGAAACGGGTATGCCCAAGTGATTGGCAACAATAACTTCTGGCACGGTGCTCATCCCAACGGCATCGGCTCCAATAATTTTTAAATACCTGTATTCGGCACGTGTTTCAAGCTGTGGACCAACAACGCTTGCGTAAACACCTTTGTGAAGTTTTATGTTTTTTTCGGAAGCAATCTTTTCCAGTTTGTTGTTCATTTCGGCATTGTAAGGAGCGCTCATATCTACAAAACGTTCTCCCATTTTTTCAACGCCACGAAAGGCGAGGGGCGAATCGCCTTGCAGATTTATGTGGTCATCAATGAGCATCAGTTCTCCTTTTTTGAAGTTGGTGTTGATGGCTCCAGAAGCATTGCTGACCAATAGTTTTTTAATACCTAAAAGGTGCATCACTCGCACAGGGAAGGTAACATCGCGCAACGAATAGCCTTCGTAGAAATGAAGACGGCCCTGCATAAGCACTACTTTTTTTCCTTCAAAAGTGCCATAAATCAATTTTCCTTTGTGAAATTCAACGGTTGTCGTTGGGAAATTTGGGATATGGTTGTAGCTTACTTCAGCTTCAATTATTACGTTTTCAATTATTTTTCCAAGGCCTGTGCCCAAGATGATTCCCACTTCAGGTTTTTCAAATCCGCGTTGTTGTAGGTATTCTGTGGCTTCTTCAATATATTTTGTAATGCTCATAATTTTATAAAAAGTTTTTGTCCAAAGAGGGTGGAAGAAATTGCTGAAAAGCGTCCACATTTTTTATGTCTTCATAATAATCCACGTCGTTCTTTTCTTCGAGGAGCACGAATCTTTCGTTTTTTAAATCTTTCAAAGTAGCATCCAAAACAGAACTGGTACCCCAATTTTTATTTTTAAAAATTTCCGGTTTTAATTCTTTCATTCCAAGTAAATAATAGCCGCCATCGGTTGCTGGGCCAATTACAAAATTGTTGGTTTGCAACATATCAAAAGCGGCTTCAATATCTTTTTGCGCAAGTTCATAAATATCGGTTCCCACAATCATCACTTTTTCATAACCCATAGCGAAGAGCTCCGAAAATGCGTTTTCCATCCTTTCTCCTAATTCATTGCCAGTTTGCAATTTTTTTCTGAAAATATCCGGATTCCAAATATCGTCTTTGTGAATGTTTTCGGAATAAAAAATATATTTGTCCACGTTCAGTTTTTCCGTGATTTCCACTGTATGCCTCAGCAGAAATTTGTAGATTTTCAGCGCACTTTCATCGCCAACCGTTTTTGCCAAACGGGTTTTTACTTTTCCCAATTCGGGATTTCGCGTGAAAATAATCAATACTTTTTTTGAAGTTGGAAAATAAAAGTCAAACGCCATTTCGTTCTCCCCGTCGGTGTCTTTTGAAGATAATAGTCCCATTTTTTAGCGGTCAGTGGTCTAGTTTAATAAATAGGATTCCCGGCTTGTAAATATTTACTCCACATTTTTGAAAAAGTGTGCACGTTTTCGGTTTCAGTTCCTGTGGAATCTATCACCGGATATCCAGTGTTTTTCCATTCAAAGATACCACCATAAAGATTTTTTATATTGGTAAAACCAGCTTTTTTTAATTTTTCACCAATCCCCTCGGAGCGGATTCCCAACGAGCAATAAACAATTATTGGAATGTTTTTATTCAGCTTTTGAAGCTGTTTTGCTTCGGAAGAAAAATCGTTGAAGCCAATGTTTATGGCAGATTTCAAATGACTTACTTTATATTCCGCGGGTTCTCGGGCATCTAGTATTATCACATTGTCGTTCATTTGAAACATCTGCAATTCTTCCACTGAAATATAGGGAATACTGTGGGTATTGTGTTGCTCCAAAAGTTTATTCAATGGCTTTTGGGCCACTGCAAAATTGGAAAGAAGTACAAGTAATAAAAAAGACAGATTTGTTTTCATAGAATGATATGGATCTCACAGCTCTTCAAGACCTGTGAGGTCTGAACGCGCTACTCTGTAACGGCACCTTGGCAACTACTTCCAGCACCTGCGGTACAGCCATAACAGTGCTGCGAAATTATTATTTTTCGGTTGTTCAGAATTTCTTCGTTGTATTCTGAAATGTGCTGAATTTTGCTGGCCACCTTCAATTCCAACATTTGATTGAAATCACAATCGTATAAATAACCGTCCCAGCTAATCGAAATTGTGTTGCGGCACATCACGTTTTTAACGGCAGCGGGATTGTATGCTTCCACCAATTGGTGCATATAATCCTCATAGTTTTCCGAAGCAATCAAATAGTCCAAAAAGCGGGAAATGGGAAGGTTCGTAATGGCGAAAAGATTGTGGAATTGTATTCCGAAATCATCCGACAAAGCGTGTTTGAATTCCTTTTCCAAACTAGCTTGGTCGCCCGGTAAAAAGGCACCGCTTGGGTTATAGACCAAATCCAGTCGCAGGTCGCTGTTCGGCATTCCGTAACCGACAGCATTGAGTTCCTGCAATGCTTTTATGGATTGGTCAAAAACACCTTCGCCCCTTTGTTTGTCGGTTTTACCACGCGTCCAGTGCGGCATGCTGCTCACCACGTGAATGTTGTGATTTTTAAAGAATTCCGGCAAATCGTGATATTTTTTGTTTGCCCGAATGATGGTCAAATTGCTCCGAACAATAAAATCTTTTATCCCGGCTTTGCTTGCTTCATCAACAAACCAACGGAAATTGGGGTTCATTTCAGGAGCGCCACCAGTAAGATCTAAAGTGTGGGCACTGGTATTTCGGATTACTTCCAAACATTGCTCCATCGTTTCCCGCGTCATTATTTCCTTTCGGTCTGGGCCGGCATCTACGTGGCAGTGCTCGCAAACTTGGTTGCACATATAACCTACGTTTATTTGGAGGATTTCCAGTTTATTGGGGCGAAGGGGAAATTGGTCCGTTTCCTTAATTTTTTCAGAAAACAGCGGAAGCTCCCCGCTAGCAAAGATGCCGTTGGAAAGTTTTTCAAGTTGTTTGTTAGCCAAAGCGAGATCACTGTGGCGTTTATGAAGGGATTGTTGTTTTTCCTTTTTTTCTTTTAGCATAAATTTTTTCTGAATTCTATTTTAAAAATATTCAAAAGATCCCGACAGAAAAAGACGGGATGAGCGACTTCTAAGTTTTTCTTTAAAAAAGAAAAACAGAGGAATCTGCTCACATTTCCAATTTATTCACCTTGTTCATCATCATTACTCCGTGGACCAGAGTAGCGCCACTTTTTATGGCGGCGCCCACATGAACGGCTTCCATCATTTCTTCCTTTGTAATGCCGCGTTGCAGGCCATCTTTGGTGTATGCATCAATGCAGTACGGACACATTTCGGTGTGTGCCACAGCCAAGGCAATTAATGATTTTTCACGGGCACTGAGAGCACCTTCTTCAAAAACTTTTGCATAGTAATCGAAAAATTTTTCGCCGAGTTCTTTGCTCCATTCGGTTATGTTTCCAAATTTGCGAAGATCTGCGGGGTCATAATAAGTATTGGAGGCCATGGTTGGTTTTATTTATAGTTACGGAATTTATTGAATTTTGGTTTTCAATGAAAGTAAATATAGGCAAGTAGTCTTTTAAAAGTAGAAATGCTTACGAAAGTTTTTAAACTTTCAATCAAAGGAATAAACAAATCCGCTCTCCAAATTGTACTGGGAATTTGGAATTCCCACGGCAGGGGTTTCATCGTAAATAAAAGTATAGGTAGTCTTGAAAGCGAAGTTTTTAAAAAGCTCGACCATCAGGGAGCTTTGGTTGGAAATTCGATAGTTGCCAAAATCCTTTAATTTGGGTTGGTAATAGGTAGTACTGCTAAAACTCACTGTTTTTGTGGGGTACAAACTGAAGGAAAGATAAGAAGTGCTCCTGAAATCTCTTTGAATTGGAGTGATGCCATCGCTCAATTCATCTTGTTCGTACATTATATGGGTGCCGAGATAAAATTTATATTTTTCGGAAGTGGTCAATTTAAATCGTGGGCCAGTACCTAAAAGCCCGCGGAATTCAATTTTTGAAACCTTGTTGTACTGTGCCTGTGCAAACACTTCCCAAGCAATGCGGGGGTGGAAACGGTAGTTGTAGCGAAGATGGGTAATGCCGCTGTTTTCAAATTTATTGCCTTCAATATTTTGTAAATCGACGTCGTTTTTTAGCAATACCAAATGTTTCTTCATTTTGTATTGAATATGGATTCTGCTGCTAAAACCGAGATACTCATTCACATCTCTTTTCAATGAAAAATCAATGCTTGCCGAGCCTGAAAATCCTGAAGTATCCGTTACTCTCCGAAGCGATTCGGCATTGAGGATTTGACATTTTGCTGTGAATGAAAAACCAAAAATAAGGACCGCGAATATAAACTTCATTTTATTTTACAATGATTGGTTAGCACATTAAAAATAATCAAAAGATTTTAGGGAGAAGTATTTACTGGTTTTCCAGAAAATTTTTAAGCGCTACAGCTTGATTGTTGGTTTCATTTTTGGCGCTATAAAGGAGCGTGAGCCGTTTTACTTTTGCTTTTTCAAGCAGTCTTTCAACCAAATCTGGATGGGCTTTGAGCTCGGTTTTATATTTGTTTGAAAATTCATCAAAGCGCTCCTCTTTATGGTCGAACCATTTGCGAAGCTCCGTAGATGGCGCAATCTCTTTCATCCATTCGTCCAGTTTTGCGTCTTCTTTGCTCACGCCCCGCGGCCAAATTCTGTCCACCAAAATCCTGAAACCATCATTTTTCGAGGCGTCTTCATAAATCCTTTTAATTTGAATATCCATCATTTCATAATTAATTTTACTGAACACTGAACACTGAACACTGAACACTGAACACTGATTACTGAAAATCATTCCCCCCAATTCGCTATTTCATCTGCAGACCAAAGTTTTGGGAAAAATTTTCGTTGCTGATATTTGGGGTGAAGATATTTTTGCCATTCGGAACCGCCCGTTGCGGCTTTGGTTACGCCTTTGCTGTTTAGATAATGGTTGGCGGTGTCTAAGTGTACCAATGGCCAGGATACGTTGTAGAAATGGTCAAATTGTTTTAGTTTTTCCTTCAGTGCTGCGGAAGGGTTTTTCATTTGGGCCACTCGTTCTTCAAGGGTTTTGCCTTTTGTTTTTTCGGCCAAGTGTTTAAAATCATCTTCATATTTTTCAATGAATTGACGCAGGGTCAGCGTCATTTTGCCCGTCTTTCTATTATATCCAGCATCTTTCCAATAGATGTTTTCAAAGTAATCATCCATATTTGGATTCGCGGGTAATCGTTGTTTACCTTGGCTATTTACGAGGTTTTCAAGCTTGGTGCAGTAAAGCTCTAAATAACGGAATGATGCGCATTGAAAACCGCTGGCGGGTGTAAGCGTGGCCCGAAAAATATTGTAATCCTCATAACTCATGCCGTCCTTCATTATATCAAAAGAAGTGATGAGCATTCGGGTGTATCTTTTGAGTCTTTCCAGTTTTGTAATCCAGATTTCTTCTGAAAGGTTTTCACCTTCAGAAAGCTGTTTTATTTCGTGAATCATCATCTTTAAAGTGAGTTCCGTAACTTGGTGGTACATTACGAAAATTTCTTCATCCTTAAAATCGGTTCGCGTTTTTTGAAGGGAAAGCAAAGTGTCCACTTGAATGTAATCCCAATAGGTTATGGGTTTGGCCTGCAAAAGCCCGTTGAGGTAGTTTTCGGGGTTTTCGCCAAGATTAATGTATTTTTCTTCTATTGATTTAATAAGCTCATTATTCATTAGTACATTTTTTTGGGTGAATAGGTTCTGATAAGCACCAATTATGTGAAGTTACCAAAACGACCTTAAAAATAACGGATTTTTTTATCTTTAGGAATAAATAGAAGTGAGTTTTAAAGAAAAAGCCTTGTTGCAATTTTGCGACAAGGCTTTTCAAAAGGAATATTTTTAAGGACTACTAATAAAAATTAGCGCGATTATCTTCAATATCAGCTTTCTTTTTAAGGGCGTTGAAAACTGCACTTGGGGCGGCAGGAGCTTCTTTGGAGCTCAACTGATTTGCAAAATTTACGTATGATTCTAATTTTGGTGCAGGGTTGAACGCCAGCACTTTTATTTTGTAAACACCAGTTTTCCCATCAATTAATTGTGTTTCTTCTCCTGGTTTGGTGCCAAAGGCCATACCCACTGCTTTTGGTTCACTACTTTCCCCAATGGTTGGAGAAGCCATACTAACGCCAGTGGCGCTTTGTACAACAACATTTTGGCTAGCAGCAATTTCTTGAAGCGAGTTCCCAGAAATGGATTCGCGAATTTTCTTTGCTTTTTTCTCGTTGCGCAAAATAGGGGTAACGGTTGCCGAAGCATCTGTGGCAGACATTAAACCTTTGTCATTTTTACGGGTAAGTTGCCCAATAACATAACCATTTGGCACACTGAAACGTTTGGTGTCGCCCACCTTGGTGTCTTCTTTGAACGCCCAATTAACAATTGTACGGTTGCTTCCTATTCCGGGAATATTGGCATCCATTTTTCCGAGTTTATTCACGGGTTTTACTTCGAGGCTTTGTGCTTTGGCCAATTCGGCAAAATCGCCATCCTTTACGGCAACTTCAAATTTTGAGGCATTTGAAAATACTTCGTTTACCGTTTTTTCTGAGGGCTCTATGTTTTTTACAACAGTGGCAAGGTTAATGGATTGCTTGGCTCCAGATTGTTTGCCAACTTCAACAATGTGAAAACCGAAATCTGTTTCCACAAGGCCTATGGTTCCTGTCGGGTTGTTAAAAATAAATTTATCAAAAGGAGGTACCATTCTTCCGGGAGTAGAATTTCCAAGGTCGCCGCCGTTGTCGGCAGAGCCATCGTCAGAGAATTTTTTGGCAAGCTCGGCAAATTTAGATTTGTCTTTTTTCACAACACCCAAGATGCTATCGGCCAATTTTTGGGCTTCTTCCTTGGTTCTAGTTACCGTTTCAGGAGCGCGCATTGTGCCTACGAAACGAATCAATATATGTTTTGATTCTGCGGAATCGGGCATTTTCTTGGTGTCCAAAACTTTGGAAATATACAAGGCGTTATCCACTTTGTAAGGGCCGTAAATGTCTCCTTTGTTTAAATTGATAAGGGTGTCCGCAACGGTTGGCGGGAGGTCTTTTTTAAACATCCAACGGTCAAAATACGGAACATCGGAATTTGAATTTACGTATTCTTCGTAATCATTTGTATTTCTAAAACCTGCAATAGTGTCGTTTGCTTTGGTGTCTTGATTGAATTCAAGTTTATCATTCAACAGCGCGGCAGTAGCTGATTTTGCAGCTTCCAAATCAGCTTCGGATGGTGCTTCAGAGAAAAGTACATATTGAATATCTGCTTGGGCCTCCACTTGGAAATCACTGGGGTGTGCCGAAACGTATTTTTTAATTTCGTCGTCAGTAACTTTTACGTCCTCATCTGCAATCTTGCTGTAAGGAATCTGTATATATTGAAAGTTTAGGTTGTCGTTCTGAAAATGATATTCCTGCTCGCCTTCTGCAACTGTGGTGCGTAGGCCGCCTTTTATCATATTGTAATAGGTGTTTTGAAGCACACCATCGGCAGTGCTCTCTTCAAACTTGAGCCATTGCTTGTACATTTCGGGCGAAGAGGCCTTTATGCTGGCAATGTATTCCTGAATTTTTCCCTCATCCACTTGTCCGGCTTCGTTCAAAAAGGTTTGGTTGTTGGCCAATGAGGTTTTTAATGCATTGTCTATTTGTGCCTTTTCAACGGTAATTCCAGCTTTTTCAATCTGCTCGTCCATAATTACCTTGCGCAGTTCACGGTCCCAAACCGAGTTCATGGCTTGCGATGTGTTGCTGTTTTGACCCATATTGCGCTGTGTGGCTTCCACTTCTTCCATAAAAGATTGTCTTGAAATGTCAGTGCCGTTGATGGTTGCGATGGTGTCCTGCCCTTTTGGACCTCTGCTGCCCTTGGTGAGCACATCACTTAAAATGAAGGCGAAAAGCGCCAATGCTATAATAAGGATAAGGAATATCCCTCTTTTTCTAATACTGTTTAAGATTGCCATTTGATGTTCAAATTTATAGGTGGCGAAAATAGCGTTTTCATCCCATTAATAAAAAAGTAAATCGAAAAAATTGAGGAAATGTTTAAAATCTAATCCTCGTGGACAATTTTAAGTTCCACCAGTTCAATTTTTGTATTGGAGACTTCCAAAATTGTGAAGATATAATCATCTATTTCAACGGTTTCACCTTTTCCGGGAATTTCCTCGGTGTGGTTCACGATTAGTCCACCGAGGGTTTCGTAGTTTTCGCTTTCCTCCAAATTAAGTTTGTAAATTTCGTTTAGGTGATCTACCTCCAAGCGGGCGGAAAATTTATAATGGCCTTCGCCCAGTTCTTCCTCAATAAGTGCAATGCTGTCGTGTTCGTCTTCAATGTCGCCAAAAAGTTCTTCTATAATATCTTCAACGGTAATAATGCCACTGGTTCCGCCGTATTCGTCAATAACCACGGCTAAGCTTTTCCGTTTTTTGCTGAGGATACCGAGCACATCCTTCACGAGCATGGTTTCGGGCACGAAAACCACAGGCATCAATACTTTTTTGAGGGTTTCCGGTTTTTTAAAAAGTTCAAAGGAGTGAACATAGCCCAAAATGTCGTCTATATTTTCATTGTAGATCAATATTTTTGAAAGGCCGGTTTCGGTGAAGATTTTGGCAAGTTCCTTTGGCGATGTGTCAATATCTACCGCTACAACCTCAGTTCGGGGAATCATGGCTTCGCGCGATTTTACTTCGGAAAAATCCAGTGCGTTTTGGAATATCTGTATTTCCGAATCCATTTCTTGTTTGGTTTCGGCAATGTCCATTTGTTCGGAAATGTAATTGCCAAGTTCCAGTTTGCTGAAAGTTAATTGAACGGTATCGCCTTCGGACTTAAAGATCAATTTGAGGACCAAATCTGAAATCCATATTATGAATTCAGAAATCAAAGAGAAAAGGACGTAGAAGAAATATGCCGGAACTGCAAAGACTTTGACCAAGCTGTTCGCATAAATTTGAAAGAAAACCTTTGGAAGAAACTCAGCCGTGAGCAATATTATTAATGTAGAAATTATAGTTTGTACCAATAAACCGACGAAACCTGCCAACGGAATGTATTCCATCAAAAGATCGCCCATAAAGAAACTATAGATAACCAGCGCAATATTATTGCCCACGAGCATTGTAGCAATGAATTTTGAAGGGCGTTTGGTTATCTTTTTAAGAATCCCTGACAAGAAGTTGTTTTGCTTCTTTTCAATCTCGATGTGTATTTTGTTGGAAGAAACGTACGCAATCTCCATCCCCGAGAAAAAGGCGGAGAGGACGAGCATTGTCAATATGATTATTATACTGTAATCCATTTCAATATTTAATATTCAAGATTCAAAATTCAACCCTTCGACTGCGCTCAGGGTGACAGTTTAAAAATTGTGAGTTTTCGCCAACCTGAAACTTGAAACCTGAAACTATTTTTTTTTCTCTTCCATCTTCTTTCTGAAATTTCTTTTGAAGAAAAACATAAAGATAGCAACAACTACAAAGAAGATGAAAAGATAGGCTCTGTTTCGTTCAGCGCTCCAATTATTTACTGCTTCGAAAGCGAAAAATATCGCTATTACAAGGTATGCATATTCAAAAAAACGGTACACTTTACTTAACATCTTCGGTTTTGGTTTTGTCTATTAGTTGGACACCTTGGTTTTTTCTGGACAAAAAGATAGTGAAATCTTGGTTGCCATCAAACCTTGCCCCATCATTATAGGAGCCATCCTTAAATTTTATTTGGTAGGGTTGGTCGGTAAAGACCCACTCATTTTTCTGGTCCCAGTAGAGTTGATTGGCTTTTAGGACCACACTATCGCCAGTTACCAACACTACATTTTTGCGCAAATCTACCAATCCTGTTTTTTCATACTGAATGGCATAATCTGAATTCACAGTGCTTTTTTTGCCTTCTTTATCCCAAAAACGCACTTCAATCCCTTTGGGAAATTCTTTGTACGGAAACTCCAAATTTGAATAATCGAGCAATTTCTCGGCCAGCAGATTGGTCACGAGTTTTCCGGAATCTGTGTATTTAAAGTTGATGCCTTTTCCTTCGGCAACGGGTGCGCCATCGGACAGACTGAGTTTTTTTACGTTTTGGTAATTGCTTTCACATGCAAAAAGCGTGATGGTCAATAGCAAGACCATCACGCTTTTAAACATATTTAAAGTGGTGTACATTCTTATAAGTTAGGTACCCGTACGCTTCCGCCAACCCAACAGTTGAAGGTAATGGTTTTTCCAGCCATATCTTCAGCAAAGATATCGCTTGGCTGAGGGGCACGTTGTCTGTAACTACTGGCGGCAGCCCTTGCGTTTGCAGCAACGGTACCGTCCACACGGGCGGCTTTGTCCATCATGTCTGCTGCAAGCCAGTACATTGCTCTTTTTTCAAAAACGGTGGTTCCACAGTTGTTTGCGCTGTCTGCATACATTGCGCCAATTTTATAATATGCGATTCCGGCAGATGGTTTTACTTCCAGCATTTTGTTGTAATAATTTCTTGCAGTGCCAAAACTTCCTTTTTTGCGGTAGTTTTCGGCTATGCTATAGTAGATTCTGTATTTTTGCGCGCTATTTTTTTCCAAGTCTGCTGCTTGGTTAAAATATTCCAATGCCTTTGAGGCTTTGCCTTCGGCTTCCGCTTGTTTACCTAAATAATAGGCAGATGTGGAACTTGGTTCCAATTCGTGAAGGCGTACGGCCAATTTGTTTGATAGTGGGCTGTCACAATCTTTGACATCCAGCCTGTTACTTGCGGCTTTAATCCAATCTATATCGTTCTTTTTCTGCTCGTAGTCTTTTTCATAAAGTGGGATAAGGTTTGGGCAATCTGCTAACTGGCCCAGTTTTCCGTTCACGCTTTCTTCAACGGTTGCATAAACCCCCAAATTGTTTTCATATACTTCTTTAGCGCGTTGTTCTTTATCGGTAAGTGCTATTCCTGCTTCTTCTGCATCCAATAAAGGAGTTAATTTGGCGGCAAGACTGTTTTTTTCCGTATCTATTTTTGAAGTTACAACGTCATAAAGATTAAAGATATCTTGAAGATCTTTTTGTTTGTTATTGTATAAATCTACAGCAAGTGAGAAGTAAGCATACAAACTTTTTCCGCTGGTGAAATCTTCAGGATATTTTTTGAAAGCTTCATCATAGGCTTTAAATTGTTCTGCTTTTGAACCAATGTTGTTATCAAATTTTATTTGGGCAATGGTTGAAAGCACATCACCTTCCTTGGTTTGTTCAGGAAAATTCTGCAGTCTTAATTCCCAAGCTTGTATAAGGTCCTTCACTTTACTTTTGTCGCCTTTTTCTTCAATAAAATATTCGAACATTTTTACCCCATATTGGTATATGGCGAGGTTGTAATTAGGACATTCCTTAATCAATTTTTCGTAATAGGGAAGTGCGGCTTCATAATTTTTAACCTTGGCTGGCTCCGTGAAGTAAGACATTGAAATTGCGCAGTCATCCGGTGCTTGGGCAAAAGATTTTCCAGAGACAGAAAGTAGTGCAATTGTAAATAATAAAATGAATTTTGTTTTCATGGTATTGCTATTAATAGTATTAATCGTATAATCTTTTTTCGAACCAACGGTCGTTTAATGAGAAGCTTAAATAGGTATTGAAAAAGTTTTCCTGTATTAAACCAAAATCGGTGGTTCCACGCCTGCCGAGTTCAAACCCTAAATTCATATTAGAGAATAGCCGACCAACAGGTAACCCAACTCCAAAAGATATGCCAAACTCGTTTATGTCCTGTCCGCTGAACTCCATGCCTGTTTGTTCAAACCTTGCCCCAGCTCTGTAAACCATTCTTTTAAAATAGTTTCCGAAGGAATTGTAATTGGGTATATAATAACCTCCCATCCTAAATTTGGAAGCATTTTTGTAAGTTACATTCTCAATGGTGAAGGAGCGGTTTGTGAAATTACTTGTTTGCTGTTTTACGTACTCCAAGCCAATCCCCCAGTTTTTCGGTTTGCTAATTGCAGAACCCAGTGTAAGTTGCGATGGAAAGGTAAATTCTGTGTTCGGCACATCTATTTCCCTTTCATCAACAGTATATATACCAGATGGCAGTATAGAAACACTGCCTGTTTTTCGGTAGTTTACCGAGGTGAAATTTGTTCCGGGGCTAAATGTTAATGCTCCTGTAAGTTCAAGATTTTCGGAAATCATTCTTTTGTAAATTGCCCCAACATTAAAACTGAACCCTGATAGGTCAGATCTATTAATTACACGCGTTCCATACTGAAGGTAATTTTTTTGGGTTACGGCGGTGTTCTCTATTTTTCCAAAGTTGTAATTGGCATCTACGCCCACGCTCAATTCTGGGGTAACTTGATAGCCAAGGGAAAGGAAAGCTTTGTTCAAGCCACCAGTTCCGGTATATTGTGTGATGCCATCCGAGAGTTCCGAATAAAAATCATAACCAACGGAAGTATAAGGTATCAAGCCGAAACCCATCCCGAATTTTCCCATTGGAATTCCCATTCCCAAATAATCCAAGGTAGAGGTAGAAGTTTTTTGGCTTCCCAAGTCTGTTTTTTGTGTTGAAGTGCTATGGCTTGCACCCACAGAAAAGTTAACCAACCGCAATCCTGCATACCCCGCGGGATTCTGAAAATTTATATGAATGCTGTCCGTGAATACTCCCAGGCCTGCCATAGACCTATTTTCGGCGGTACCGCGAAATTTAAGCGACCCAATTCCATAAAATGAATAGGGTGATGTGGTTCCTTCCTGAGCCAAGGCTGTGGCCGCTAAAAGTAAAAATAAACCAATTATTATTTTTCTAAACATGAATGATTGTTATATGCTAAAATATGGTTCAATCCCTCCAACAAAAAATTTGAGTTGGCAAAGATGTCATTTTTTATGCTATCTCGCAAAAAATGTATGTCTCCTCCTGTTAAAATAACTGTTAAATTGTCGTAATTTTTATTATACGCTGCAATAAACCCGTCAATTTCATATAAAATCCCATTTAAAACGCCTGAATGGATGGAGGTTTCTGTACTGTTTCCAACAAAGTGTTTTGGATGGTTTGCTTCAAGTAACGGTAAATTTTCGGTAAAGGTATGCAAGGATTTATAGCGCATTGAAATGCCCGGCGAAATGGCACCGCCCAAATATTCGTTTTCGGAATTTAAAAAATCAAACGTAATGCAGGTTCCGGCGTCAATAACCAGTACATTTTTGTTTGCATATTGGGCCGCCGCTGCACTAACCAAGGCAATGCGGTCTATTCCCAAAGTGTGCGGGGTTGTGTATTTATTTGTGAAAGGAACCTTGGTTTCGTGGTCCAAAACCAAAACCTCGCACTGTAACTTTAATTTGGACAATTGATGTTCAGAAAGATTGGCAACCGAAGAAACAATACAATTGGAAATTTTAGGAAAAGCTTCGAAAGTTTCGGCAAGCGTATTCAAAAATTTTTTTTTGATGCACGTTTTTTTAAGCCTAAGTTTTCCAGAATCGAACACTCCAAGCTTTATTAGCGTGTTCCCAACATCAATTGCGAGGTTCATTTTTTTATTTAAGGCGTTAAAAATACAACTTGGTTATTTAACTTATTGTTAAGAAGGTATTAAAACGGGTGATTTTTCTGCGGTTATTTTTTGATTAATGTTTTGCAAAAACGAAAATAGCTTTATATTTGCCGTCTCAATAATGGTGCCTTAGCTCAGTTGGTAGAGCAATGGACTGAAAATCCATGTGTCCCTAGTTCGATTCTTGGAGGCACCACATACAATCCCTAAGCATTTTGCTTGGGGATTTTTTGTTTTTACAATATGCACTATTTATATATTATTTATTCCGAAACTATTAATAGGTATTACATTGGTGAAAGCCACGATGCTGATGAGCGGCTGAAACAACACAACATTCATTATTTTAAATCAAATTTCACAAAAGCATCAAATGATTGGAAACTTTCTCTAAAATATCTTTGTCGAAACAAGGAAGAAGCTGTTTTTCTGGAAAAATTTATAAAAAAAATGAAGAGTAGGGTTTTTATTAAAAAAGTAATAGAAAATCCTGAAATACTCACAGATTTATTGAAGAAGATGTAGTCCCTAGTTCCCCCGACGCTTCGGGGTTGGAGGCACCACTTAAACTCCCTGTAAGTCTTTTGATTTACAGGGTTTTTTGTTTTTGGAGTGAAAATAAATGTAATTTTTTTATAAATGTCTGGCTAATAGAAGAAATTGAACCTTTTTAATTAATTCAATTTTATTAATAGACATAATTGAAAACATAATAAATAGTCACAAACTCTTCAATAGAAACCATAGTGTCTATTGTAAATAATACGTCGCTACTATAGTTTGAATTGCCATCGTATACTTTTCCGTCCTTTATATTAAGTATTATATCGCTGGAGTAATTTGAATTTTCTTTGTAAACCTTGCCATCTTTAATGTTCATTAAGATGTCGCTCGTGTAATTTGAATTGCCTTTGTAAACCTTTCCATCTTTTATGTTGAAAAGAATATCACTTGAGTAGTTTGAGTTTTTCTCATAAATTTTGTTCCCTGAAATCTTGCAGAGTATATCGCTTGAATAGTTAGAATTCTTCTTATAAACCTTACCATTCTTGATATTACAGATAACATCACTGCTATAATTTGAATTTCCCGAATATGCTTTTACTTGTGACGTAGAAACTGTTACTGAGAATGAAGTAATAAGTATTAGTAGCAGATTTTTCATTTTTACATCTTTGGTTATTTTATTATTGCATCTTCCGACAAAATTAAATCATTATTTTTATACACTAATAAATTAGCCGGAGGGGTTTCATCTGTCCCTATAATATTTATCCAACACTCATATTTATATTTGCCATTCGTAAATAAATAGTAATGATTGCCGCCACGTCCATCTTTAATTCGCTCACCTCCCTTAATAACTAAATTTGGAGTATCGTTCATTGAACTTGAAGCTGGCCAAGCTGTGTATGTATAATTGTCATTTCCTAGATCATCGATTTTTATTTTGTATTTACTTGTCTGTAAGAGAATAGTCTGGCTGTTTTCATTAGTCAATTCATTCTTAATATAACGAGAGATATTGAAAATTTCAACTTGTTTATTTGAGAAGAGACTATTATCGACTACGACTTTTTCAGGATTTAACCACTTTATTATTCTATTGTTGTTGATATAATATCTGTTCTCATCAACTCGTTTTGTTTTAGAATTCATGTTAGATATTGGACTATCGTAATGAAACACTCTGTTAAAGAGAAAGAACAAACTATTGTTCCAATAGTAATACTCCCCAATGGTCTTGCCCATTTCTCCATAGTCCGTTTTTACAATCTTCATCCAATTACCTTTCAGAGAGAACCCAACAATTGTTCCACCCTCGGAACTTTGACCAACAATATCCTTTTCAACTTTTTTATAGTCACTTATATTTGAGTTTATCGTTTTAAACCTTTCTCTAATTTGAACTATTTTAGTCTCAATGTTTTCATTTGGGAAATCTTCAATATTCTTGGAATTAATAGTGACTTTTACAACTCTTGATGCGTGAATATAGCCTATGGTTCCATCTTTTAGTTTTACTTTTTTGTATTTTCCTTCTGAGCCAATTACTTCAAATTTTTCAGAATCATAAACCGTTTTAACAATTTCACCATTCGGTTTATTTCTTAAATTTGAATATCCGTCTAGATCTTGAATTACGTAATAAGTCTTTTCAGGTAATCTATTTGGACTTGTATTATCGGTCTTTGATAACAAAAATGAGTATTGGATTTCTCCATTTTGATCCTTTGCATTTCCAACCAATGTTTTTCCTTCTATATAAAAGTCATAAGTTGTGTAATTATCGGACAATGCTATTCGGAGACCGGTAATACCATTTACAACCATAAAAGGTCCTTTTAAAGTTTGAGTATCTTCATACTCACCCAAGGTTTTGATATATCCTGTTGCTATTCCATTTTGAACATCAATATTTTCGATAACCAGAATTGCGGAATCCATTCCGAAATCACCTATATATCTACCTAGGAGTCTATTGTAGTTTTCATTTTGGGATGAATTATTATTCTCGTTTTTACTGTCGGTGCTGGTGCTGTTGTTGTTATTCTGATTAGTTTGCTTAATGTTTTGTTGCTTTGTTACTATTGTATTATTTTCTTTTTGTGCAATATCTTCAAGACAGTTTGAAATTTCTTTAGCAAATACAGTTGAAAATATTGTAATATCATCAAAACTTGAGATGGAATTTAAGGCAGAATCATATCCAATTTTATCTTTACAAAGCTCCTCAATGTTTGATTCATTATCATAATTCGAAATTTCCTCTATACAACCACAATATGCTTTAGCTAACTTTTTAGCGCTTTTTTCTGGCGTTGTTGTTAATAACAAAGGAAGTATTATTAGAAGTACTGCTATTATCCCAGAGCCTGCTCCAAAATATAAATTCACCTGTTTCTTAGAAAGGGTTGGGTTTTCTTCATTAGATTTATTAAGGTAATATTGGTATGAGATTCCAGCAAAAGTAAATAGCAATATGGTTAGTCCTGGAATATAAATTGCATCCATAATGTAACCCCATCCCATATTTAGAATACTTTTAAAACCAAGAGCTGCTATACCTATCCCAAGCATATAGCCACTCCCCATTCCAATTACTAATCTTTTTATGGATTTTCTAACCAATACTAAAACTACTATTGCTATGAGTATAATAGACCAAGATTCAATTGTACTAAGATTTTCTGGATTAAGGTCAAATATTGAATAGAGAGAAGCCCATATTAATACAATGAGAAACAGTAATGTAAAATATGCATATATGTACGTAAATATTTTTGCGAATAATAAAACTAACAATCCGAAAACGAGTACAGTGTAATATCCATATTTAATATAGGGCACTCCATTAAATGCCTCGTCAATGTAGTAAAGAAAGGCCAAATTAGGGATTACATAGGCCAACGCTAGCGAGATATTATATTTTTTGTAACCATAAATGGCTAACCCAATTGCGGTTACTATTAATAAAATAGAGATGATGTAGTACATGATTCTTATGGTTTAAGTTGATAGTTAGTTAGTGCTCATTTCATAAAAGCGTGCCATAATGTTCGCATAAGTCTCAGAAAAAGCTTGAATTTCCTCAGGTGACAGATCTTCCTTTAGGATATTCGCTTCCTTCTCCAATTTCTCCATTTTTTCAAGTAGTGGTAACATCTCCATTGTAGATGTAGTTACAACATTAAACATATTCATAGCATCTGAAAAGCTGGGTTCATCATTGGTTTTTTCAACTTTCTTACCAGTTTCAATAATTTTTTCACTCATTGTTACATACTGGTCAACAACTTCTTCAAGTGTTTCAAAGTATTCCTTGGTAGGTTCATTACTTGATAATACTTCAGGAATCGCTGTTTTAGATTCCGTTTTACCAACACAACCACATATCAGTATAAGTGCTAAAAAAATTATTGTTAATTTGATTTTAGTATTTTCCATCTTTTTATTTGAATCTATCATCGTTCTATTTATTTTATATGCCATAATGCTTAAATTTAAAGAGGCGGAATAAACTCCGCCCCTAAATAGTTGTTAGCCGATTTTCTTAACAGGAGTGTATACTCCTCCAATACTTTGACAACCAAATTTTTGGAGTAATAACTCTTTAGTTCTATTGTCATTAGCTGGAGTAAATGGTGTAATAAGTTCTACATCTTTAATTTCCTCCGAGCGACCACCGCCCCATCGTACAGTTACTTTTGCTATTATGAATTTTGGCATAATAATATTTTTTAAATTTATGCCTACTTCTTTTTTAGTCTTGTTCGGCTTGTTTTGACTGTTATGGTTAATCGCTTTTTTTAGAACCTGCATTGTTATTTCTTATAAAACAAGTAAGTGAAAAAATTGTACTAATGATTTTAAACCTTCAATCACAGTTTAGTTATACCAACTTAATCTTTATTGTCATTTAAAATAGAACGACTAACTTTGTGCAGCATACTAATGAGGTAAAAAAAATATCACTTTAAATAGAACAATTATTCTTTGACTACAACACTTCAAAAAGATTGGAATTTATTTGTTAAGGGTGATAACCAGAGTTTGTCGAGTATCTACGAAACTTATTATGCTACTTTAATACTTACAGCATATTATTATATAAAGGACGAGGAAAAATCTAAAGAGGTCGTGTCTGATGTTTTTGTGAAACTTCTAAATTATTCCTTACAAAAGCGAAAGGATAATCTTGCAGATGTAAGTGAGAAAATTGAGACCTTCCTCAAAGTGGTTGTTAAGAACAAGTGTTTTGACAATTTAAAAGTCGAAAAAAATAGAAAAGGAATTTTGAATGGTATATATAACCTTTCCAGTCGTTCTATTAATAAAGACAGCTTCCTACAGAAAGATTTTGAAAAAATAATAGACTTACTCCCTAATAGACAAAAAGAGGTTCTTTCATTACATATAGCGGGATTTGACAATCACGAAATCAGCTCCCAGCTTGGAATTACCTATAACACAACTAAGAATACATTGTCAACTTCGAAAAAGAAAATAAAAAATCTTTGGAAACATTTCATGATTTAGAATGAAACCCACAACCAACATAAAACTTCAAGATATTTTATACTCCCTGTCAAATGATGGGGAAAGAGAAAGAGTTTTTAATATTTTGAAAAACAGAGATCCTATTGATGATGAAGTAAAAGGAGTAAAATTGTTTTTGGAAAACAACAATTATGATCGTAACCTTTTAGAAGGTTTTTTGTCAAAGCCGAAATTTGAGAATCTAATTCATACTACTAAGCACTCAAAGTCAGGAAATAATCTACTAAAGTATGTCGCAACTTTTATAATTTTAATTGGTTTAGGTTCCTTATTGGTTTTTAATAATTTAAATTCTTCATCTAAATTATACTCGAAATACTATCAAGAAGATGTGGGACTACCTGTTTTTATGAGTAGTAATTCCAGAGTATTATTTAATGAATCAATGAACGCATATAAGGATGATGACTTCAAAAGTTCTTTAAATGGTTTTGAAAAATTGCTCCAAAACAATCCTAAGAATGACACGTTAAATTATTATTTGGGTTGTTCCTATTTGGAAATAAATGAATTGGAAAAGTCAATTTTAAGTTTTCAAAAAGTAGATGATAATAGTGTATTCAAAGAAAAATCTGAATTCAGATTGGCATTAGTATATCTTAAGAAAAACGATTATGAAAAATCTAAAAAAATACTTTCTTTGATTCAACAGAATAAAAAGAATACATACTACTCTGTTTCAAAAAAAATGTTGGAGGAGTCTGTTTTTAAGTAAATCGCTATCTTCTTTTATAATAGATGAAATAACCTATCGGTAAGATTAATAACAACCATGACCAGTTCCAATTAATTTTTGAGTTTTTTGTTATTTCAACTGAATCTACATTCCCTGTCAGAATATATGGTGCCCAATATAGTGGTTTGAACTCTTCCTCATCTACAGATTGATTCCAATAATCCTTTTTAGCCTTCCATAAGGCCCTGTTTTTTGCTTCACCTTTCGAAAGATATTTAAAAAATTGAGACATTATAAATGAGTTGGCTTTGTCATCAATATCCCAACTTGTAGTTAATGTGCTTTTCACTCCAGAATATCGGAATGCTTTGCTGAAATTACCGGATGAACCTTCACTATAATTAGTCTGGGATGCATTACTACTACAAGATGTAACAATAATAAAATCATTCTCCAAATTCATATTAAATACATCATCCACTGAAAAGGTAGTAGCGGCAGAAGTTCTAATTTCACCAATCTCATTCTCATATTTACTATTTCCATGAGATAAGATAAGGGCGATATTACTATTCTTTAAATTCGTTGTTATATCTAATTTCTCACTCTTATACTTTTTACTAAATTCAGTTATTAATTTTTTTGAAAATCGGAGATCAACATCATTTTCAAAATCTCCAATCGTCAAGCCTAAAACTGGTTTTACTGATTTGTGATTTTCTCTACTTTCCAAAAAGCTTCTCACACATAATGAATAACTGAAATTGTATTTATGAAATAAATAGGGTTGTGTCTTCCACGTTTTGGATAGCGTATCACTTATTATTATATCATAATTAATAGTAGGGTTGTAATCTGAGTTACTAATAATAACATCAGTTATGTCTTTTGTTTTTAGAATAGAATCAACCTTTTTAAACTTGGAATTATATAAAATATAACTCCATTTTTTGAATGTTTTTAAATCATTGAATTGGTGAAGTTCATTAACTCTATAATATGAAAAGTTTGTAATTGATTTATCGTTTAGAATAAAATGAGCTTCGCCTTTCAGTATTAAAAAAATAATTTCTTGGTATGGATGACCAGTTGTAATATTTTGAATGAAAGCTTCATTCTCCTTAAGCTGTAATTGAATTTTTTCTATACTAAATTCCCTTTCAGGAAAATTGGGATATTTACTATAATCTGAATATTGAAAACTTTCCTTTAAAAAAATTGAGTTGTTGGTTAATAGGTATTTTTTTCCTAAACTAGCAGTTAATTTGCTCGTAGCATTTTCTCGATACCCATCATTTTTACCCAATTTATTGTTTTTATCTCTTGGATTTAATAATGCCCATTGTTTTACATTCTGTTTGTAATATTTAATGGATAAATCTAATAGTTTTAAATCCTTTGTCTCATTGAACCAAATATCGTAGTTCCATCCTCTCCAATTTAAAATATTAATGTAGATCGGATAATGGGTTATTGTGCCGTTCAATAGAATCTTTTCTGTAGCTTTTTGGTAATAAGCATCTGCTTCATTATATTTTTTCAAATAAAAATGGTTCAATCCAATAAATAAATATGCTTTCGAAATTTGAAAGTTATTTTTGGAGTTGTCAGCTACTTCTTGAAAGTTTTTATTAGAAAGTAAAAAAGACTTATGCCCCACAGCATTTACATTTCCGCCATCGCTACTATAATTATTCGCAAGAGCATCTAAATAAACGAGTCCTTTTTTTAAATAAATGTCACTTTTTATATAATTTGATTTTGTGTATTGTGATGCTGTGTCTAGGTATTTGTTTAGAATAGTATTTCTTTCATCCCATTCCATAGATAATGGAGTAATTTTATTGAAACTTTTAACTCCTCTATTTCTGTGGGAACTACCAAATCTGGAATATACATCGCATTTCAAGTTAGAATCTATTTTTTTGAAATTCTCGCTTAAAATTTTCATTGATTTATTTGAAAAAAATATTGCTGAGTCTATCCTCAGTTGATTTTGATAATAGTTGGATAATTCGTTGTAGTAATAAATATCTCTCCTAATCTTATTTGTGTCGAGATTCCTTGTTCTTTTTATTCCTGTTAAAAATTCTTCCGGTTGACTTAAATTGATATGGGCTTGATTGATATATTTATTCAGAATTAATTTTTCTTCCAATGAATTAGAATTGTTCATTAATTCATTGCTTATTTTTATAACATTTGAATAATTACCTTGATCGAACTCATATTCTATTTGTTTAATTTGAGATACAGATAGATTACAAAAAAGAAAAAATAGGATTGGGAGCGAATACTTCATTGGTTATGATATTTAACCATTTTGGCAAAAGGAACAATAGTATCAAACCCTTTATCTCTGAAATAATCTAAATCTCTTTCAACCCCGGTTGCCAAAACAAAATCGCCGCCCCAAGCGCCCAAACTTTTAATAGTGTTGGGATAATCGCTAAACAGTTGTTCTTTAATTGTGGGCAGTTTTATAATTTGTGAAATAATTTTCTCGTGCGCATCCATCAATTTTTCAAAATCTGAAAGTGAATGGCAGAGCAAAAGATCAGTACTGATTTCCGAAATTCTTTGAATCTCTTTTTTATTTATTGAAGAAGATTTGTACCGTGCGATCCCTTCTTTGCTGTCCTGTTTTTTATTCAAATGCACAAAAAATAACGAATTGGTGAACTCCCATGGAAGCTGTACTTTTCTAAATTCTGGTTTTGCGTTTTTCAGTTTGTACAAAATGGGAGAGTCATTTTGCGCGGCTGCAATATCGTAACCACTACCTCCAAAACTGTTTTTCAAAAGTTCGAAGGCATCCGCATTTGCCCATTGTGCGATGTTGTTTATTAAGGTGGAAGAAGTCCCTAAGCCCCAGTTACGGGGAAAACCTAGTTTTGTGGTTACTTGAATTCCTCCGTTTTCGGAAAGAAAAGAAATGTTCAATTTTTTTGCTTCCTGAAGTATTTTTGATAAGGTCTTGGAAAAGGTGTTTTCTAAATTTGAATCTTTTAAACTATTCTGATTAAATATTTCCTCAAACCAAACCGCGTTTTTTTCATCAAAACTTTTCCATTGAATTCCTTCTTTTTCTGAAGCGGAAATTTCCAAAGATTGCCCATAATTAGTGGGAATAGCCAAAGCCGTTGCACCGTCAAGAACCACGTATTCCCCCGTGAGCAATAATTTTCCGTTGCTGTAAAAAACCTTTTTCAACCTCTCAACTTTTTCAAAAAATTTTCCGCAGAACTATGCGAAATCGGATTTGTAATAAAATATTCCATCGCCTTTTCTTTTTCTTCTTTTGAAGCGTGCAGTTGGTTCAAAATGTTCATCAAGTGCATTTTCATATGTCCCTTCTGAATTCCAGTTGTAACCAGTGATCGCACTGCCGCAAAGTTTTGGGCAAGTCCAGCCACAGCCAGAATCTGCATCAATTCTTTCGCATTGGGTTTTTGAAGAATTTCAAAAGCAAGTTTGGTCAACGGGTGAAGCGACGTTAAACCGCCAACAGTCCCAACGGCCAAAGGTAATTCAATCCAAAAAGTGAAAACGCCGTCTTCAATTTTAGCGTGTGTTAAACTTCCGTAATAACTGTTTCGGGCAGCATAAGCGTGAACTCCTGCTTCCACAGCTCTAAAATCATTTCCCGTTGCCAAAACAACTGCATCAACCCCGTTCATAATGCCTTTGTTGTGCGTAACGGCGCGACGCGATTCGGTTTTCGCGATTGCAATGGCGCGCACAAATTTTTCTGCAAAATGCTTTCCCTCGTAATGTTTTGTGGTAAGTTCTTCCATTTTACAACTCACTTCGGCACGGACCAAACACTCGGGAACGTAGTTGGAAAGGATGCTCAACACTACTTCCGGATAGGTTTCTTTTTTTTGGAATGTTTCAAAATTTCTAGCTTCGTCCTCAAAAGTGTGAGCCATCTGCTCCAAACAACTGTTGATGAAATTGGCGCCCATCGCATCCAAGGTTTCAAAAGTTGCGTGAATGTAAAAATAGCCGTCCAAAATGTGCGATCTGTCCACCAATGAAAGTTCCGAAAGCCCGCCGCCGCGGGCTTTCATATTTTTTTCGATGTATTGGATGCTGTTGCGAAGTTTCAGTTTTACTTCCTCAAAAAAAGCTTCAATATCTTTTTCACTTCCGTAGAAATTAAAATGAATCTGACCATTTTTTTCTGTGGAAATCACTTCGGCCTTAAACCCACCGCGCTCCAACCAAAACTTGGCGGCATTGCTGGCGGCAGCCACCACCGAACTTTCCTCGGTAACCATCGGCAAAGCGTAAAGTTCTCCATTGATCAAAAAGTTGGGCGCAATGCCAAAAGGTAAATAATAATTGGAGAGCGTATTTTCTATAAAATCATCGTGAAGCTGCTGCAGTGACGGATCTTCATTCCAGTACTTTTTAAGAATTTGAACGGAATTGGGGTTGGTTTGCAGATAATTTTCTGCAAGCCATTCAATTTTTTCTTCCTTTGATTTTTTTGAAAATCCAGAAACAGGTTTGTTCATTTATGTAAATATCATTTGGTTGCAAAGATAGTGAAGCCCCTAACCCCCAAAGGGGAATTCCTTAAAAAATTGAAATTGAATGAAATTACTAAAATTGAAAAAGGTATTCAAGAACTAAAATCTGTTCTTAAATACCTTTTTCTTTCAACTTAAAACGAAAATCAATCTATTTTAAGCTTCTTTTCTTTAAGCACCTTTAACGGGTTTTGGGCGGACGTTGAATTTTTTGCGTTTCGGCCTTAACTTTCCGTGAGAACCAATACTTATTTTACCGCGTTTTGTTTTTTTATCACCTTTTCCCATTGTAGTATTTTTGAAATGAATCGGTAAGTTAACCAATCAAAATTATAAATTCTACTAAAGCACAATTAAATGAAGGTTAAAGCTGTCTGATTGATTTTAAAAAAGATGAAATTCCTTCCGAACCTTTTTCCGAAAGCATTTTTATAAAGGCGCTGCCAATGATTGCGCCATTTGAGTGTTTTGAGGCCTGCCCGAAAGTTATATTCACTGAAATCAATCGCCAAACAAAGGTCCGGTAAAGAATCTCGGAAACCTTCCGGTTTTTCCAAGCTGACGTTCCGCTTCATATAAACTGTAAAAAATACGGCTATCTGGCTTTGGTTATATTTTCCTTCGGAAATGTTGACCAAAGCCGTTCGCGCTTCAATTTTTGAAAGTTGTTCGTGGTTTATCAATCTGTTTAAAATTTGTTTCATTTTTTAAGTCGATGAGTTTAGATGTTTAGGAGTTTAGCTGTAATAACTGTCCACTGCTACTGAATACTGATACTTTATTTAACTTTCAATCCAATTTTTAATAATCTGCTTCCCCATTGGCGTCAGCACACTTTCAGGATGAAATTGTACGGCGCAAACATCATAAAATTTGTGGCGAAGGGACATAATTTGCCCATTTTCGTCTATGGAAGTGATTTCCAAAACCTCTGGAAAATCTTCTTTTGAAACCACCCAACTGTGGTAACGGCCTATTTCAATTTCTTTTTCAAGGCCTTTAAAAAGCGGTTCTTTCTCTGAAATTATTGTCGCTTTTGTTGAAACTCCATGAAAAACTTTACTCAAGTTTTCCAGCTTTCCACCAAAAACTTCACCGATGGCTTGTTGCCCCAAACACACTCCAAAAATTGGTTTTGAAGTTGCGTATCGCTGAATTACGGCCTTCAACAAACCTGCTTCGTCGGGGATTCCTGGACCTGGAGAAAGAAGAATTTTATCGTAATCTTCAGCTTCTTCCAATTGAAATTTATTGTTTCGTTTTACGGTTACCTCACAATCCAATTCCTCTAAATAGTGAACCAGATTGTACACAAAACTGTCGTAGTTGTCTATTACGAGAATCTTAAGCCCCAGCTCTTCCCCCAAGAGGATGGGAAATTGTTCAGTGCGTTTATTTATTTTTTTTCTTTTCATTTTTTCTTTTCTCAAATTTAATCAAACGGTCCCGCCATTCGGCTAGAACACAAATAAAAAAAGTCTTGTCGTGATTGACAAGCCTTTTCGTATATGTTTATACCATAGGTGTATCGCTCACGACGTTTTCCGCAAGTTTTTCCGCCATCAAGTATTTGTTGTAATTGTGTTCATTGTTTGAGGCTCAAATAAAGAAAGCTTTTTAAAAAATTTACATTCTGATAATTTTTTTTGAAATTTTGTTTCGCTTCGTTCATATTGTTTAATTTTACCGAAAATTTTAAAAAATGGCAGATTTGACCAAACAGCAGTGGTGTGAACAATGTGAAAACGATGACAATGCCGTGATTCTGGACGTTCGGACCGATGCCGAATTTGAGGAAGGTTTCATTCCCGGTGCGCTTCAGATTGATATTTGTAATGGTTCGGAATTCCTCAAAAAAGCCAAGGAACTCGATCCGGAAAAAAGCTATTTTGTATATTGCCGTTCCGGCGGCAGAAGTGGGCAGGCTTGTATGTTGCTCAATTCCGTTGGCATAAAAAATGCGTACAACTTAAAAGGTGGTATTATGGAATGGCAAGGTGAAACAACTAATTAAAAAAAACATTTATTATGAAAAAAATATCTATTCTTTTGGGGCTTACCGTGGTGTTATTTTTCACGGCTTGCAAAGACAAGAGCGTTGCACAGGAAATTCATGTTTTAACACCAACGGAATTCCATGATGCCACGGCAAACAAAACGGTACAATTGGTAGATGTGCGCACCCCGGAAGAGTTTTCGGAAGGCCATCTTGAAAATGCATTGAACATCAATGTTTTGGAAACGGATTTTATAACCCAAGCCGAAAAATTGGATCTGGAAAAACCAATATATATTTACTGCCGAAGCGGAAAAAGAAGTGCAAAGGCTGCTTTAATTTTAAAAGACGTTGGTTTTAAGGAAATCAACGATATGCAGGGCGGTTATCTTCACTGGGAAACGGAAGGGTTTCAGAATAAAAACTAAGACTCTATTCTAAATAATGAAAGGGAACATTTAAAGTTCTTAAATCAATTTCCCACAAATTTAAATCCTGCCGAAATAAGACTGTAGTGCAAACCGCTATCGCGTTTGTAATAATCGTATTTTAAATCTACACTTTTCAGCCCAAAATTTGCCAATTTTAGCTTTGTAAAAATATCGGTATAGTTAATTCCAAAACCGTACTGGTTTGCAGAAAATTCAGAAAGATCATAATCTGAAGTGTAAAATTCATCTGTGGACAGCGCTGCGTTGTAGGGATAAAAATAATCAGCTGCGGTCTGGTTGTAAAAACGATAGCTGGGGTAAAGCGTGAATTTATCTGTAATTTTTATGGGTACTTCAATACTTGCGGTATGCGAGTTTATTCCCCAATCGTCAAAATAGTAGCGATAATAGGTCCGCAGCACAAACATTTCATTAATATAAAAATTCAACCTTCCGCCAATCGCCGTTTTAAAACGTGTGTCGGGCAATCGTTCAATGTCATCCGCCAGCTGAAAATTTTCGCGAAAACGATCTGGAAGATCACTAAAATAAACCCTTTGGAAAGGCGTGGAGAGCAAACCTTGCTGTTGCACTAAATCTAGTGAAAGAGATCCCTGTAAACTTTTTGAAAGTATCTGTGAAAAGCCAAAACCTACAGAATAGGAATTTCTGTTTTTCTTGTCTAAACCATTAAAAGTCGAAGACTGGCGCAGTTCTATTGGGTATAGTAGTTTCCAGGTGTCTAAATAAACATTTGCGTGCACGCTTAACTCTGTATTCTTTTCATTGAAAAGCTTGGTGTAATTTCCGCCAAAACCTAATGAAAAATAATCAAACTCTGACGAAACGGAAACCTTTGCGCTCACTATATCATTTCGGCTATCACTACTGTGAGAATAATTTACATTTCCTCCAAACCATACATCGCTTGAAGAAGCTCCGGAAGACGCCACATAAGGATCGGCTGGGCTACTGCCATCAAATGGATCAATATTGCTGGAAGATGCTGATGTATAAGCAGAAACGCCTGCATCAACAGATAAAACATCATCTGCATTAAGAGGAATAGCAACTACTATTGTGGGAGTAATGTCAGTAAGTTTTTCTGTTCCAATACCGCCACTTACTGCAGCATTGTCGCCATCTTGACTGTAATAGCTTGCAAGAAAATCTACTTCTGCTGTTTCAAGTACTCGTTTTTTGTAGGTGGAAGTGGAATCCTGGGCAAAGACTGTTGCTGAAAACAGGATGATAAATAGACTAATTATGTATTTCATAAAACAAATTAATTACAGCCACAACCACCGCCCGTTTTACCTCCGTTAGCACCCGAGGCAGCTTCACGATAGGCCTGCGCGTTAATCTCGAACCTGTCAACGGGTTTGTCTCCCAAAACCATATCGGGATCGTTGAGGTTTACTTTTTCGTATTCTTTAACGACCGTACAAGAACTTAACGAACCCATAAAGACAATGCTCAAAAGAATTATTATTTTTTTCATGTTTTTATAGTGTCGTTGCAAACTGTGACTGCTTACTTTTTAATTTTTTCAATTTCTATATTTTTTGAAGTAAAAATTTCACCTTTTTCATCAATAACGATGCATTCTATTTTTGGTAATTGGTTTATAAAATCAATCCCAACATCCTTTCCCATCACGAAAATTGAAGTTGCCAAAGCATCGGCTATTTCGGCTTTTGGAGCAAATACTGTTGCGCTAATAATCCCAGTTGCGGGATACCCTGTGCGCGGATCAATTATATGTGTGTATCGAATACCATTAAAAGTAACGTATTTCTCATAATTGCCAGAGGTAACCACGGCATTATCTTTTAGCGGAAGCAATGCAAAAGCTTTGTTTTTATCCATCGGGTTAGTGATGGCCACTTTCCAAAACTCGCCGTCGGGTTGTCTTCCCCACGTATTCATATCGCCAGAAGCGTTTATAATTCCTGCGCTAACACCTTTTTCCATTAAAAGCTTTTTGGCTTTATCAGCCGCATATCCTTTGCCGATGCCGCCAAAACCTATTTTCATTCCTTCCAATTTTAGAAAAACGGTAAAATTTTCAGGATCGAGAATAATGTTTTGATAACCAATCTTTGCAACGGATTGTTTTATTGCTTCCTCGGAAGGCATTTCGGTCATGCTGCCGTCAAACTTCCAGATTTTATCCATCGACGCAAAACTGATGTCGAAAGCGCCATCGGTCAACTTGGAAATCTCAACGCAACGCCCAATTAAATTATAGAGTTCCTCATCAACCTTTACGGGTTTTATACCTGCATTTCTATTTATTTCTGAAGTTTGCGAAGCTGGGTCCCAGGAGGAGATTAGTTTTTCAATGCGAGTTATTTCACCAACAGCCAAATCAATATAATTGTTTGCTTCGGTTGAATCTATTGCAACAACTGTAATTTCAAAACGACTGCCCATTAATTTTAGGGTGCGTTTAAAAATTTCCTGTGCGAAAATGGAGTTCACACAAAGTAGTGCAATACATAATAGGGCTATTTTTTTCAGACTATTTTGCAAACGATTCAAGTTTTTCTATATAAGCTTCGGGCGAAGTTTTTTCATATCCCGCTTCTCCCAAAACGTTGCCTTCTTTGTCAAGGACTACCACAAATGGAAAATAGCCTTGTTTGTTGTATTTTTCGGCAAGTTGATTGTTTTTTTGCTGTTGAACATCGGGAAGGGCATTTTTCTTTTTCCTCGGAAAATCTGCCTGCAGCATCACAAAATGGTCTTTTGAGTAATTTTTGAATTCATACGTGCTCCAGATTTCCCGATCCAGTTTTATGCACGGTGCGCACCAATCACTTCCCTGAAAAACTAGTATTATGGGGCGATTTTCTTCGGAAGAAATTTGTTTTGCGGTTTCAAAATCGGTTTGCCATTCTTGTGCGGAGAGGGTTATTGAGAATACAATTGCAGCAAATAATGAAACTATTTTTTTCATCGGAGGATTTAATATTGACTAAAACGCTCAAGTTTTATTTTTAGTGTCGATATACTAATCACTATACGCGTTTTTAGAAAAAAATATTAGCTACAATTTTAAACGTTACCCATTCGGTGTATCCGCCGAAGGCCCATAACTGCCTGGCACCAGAATATCCATTAACCTATAATAAACGCCCAACTGCGCCCGGTGATGCGTTATTTGGTTAAGCCCGTGACGGATTGCGCCATATTTTGTCCACTCCATTAGTTTCTGACCGTTCATTTGTATGCTCCAGTTTGGTTTTAGATCATCCTCATTTGCCGCTTCCAAAGCTTTTATTCCAGCTTTATATTGTTTTTCTAAATACGCTTCCAAATCTTTCTTGCCGTTCATTTTTTCTGGGTTATAGCCAGCAGAAAGATCCAAACAATCTGTATTTAATATTAATTCTGGCCAGCCAAAAATATCCACAATATGGTTTGTCAAATTCATTAATTTCATGCTTTTTTGGTGCGGGGCATAATCGTTTTTCCCCTTGGGAAAATTATTTAGGAATTTTTTGGTGGTGTTGTACTCTTCGGTGAGTTCGTCCTTTAATTGTTTTAAAGTATCCATAGTTTTAATTTTTAGTTATCTATTCAATTCTAATTTATTTGATTCGCATCTAAAATTCAAAATTTTTATTGAGGATTCAAGTCTGTTTTCTAAAACCAATTTACCCAATTAAAACCGCTTTTTCAATATAAAAAACCGTTAAATTTGTAGTCTAAATTCCTTTCAATTGGCAAAACAGATCACAGATACCATCGTAATGATTCGTCCCGTAGCTTTCCGAATGAACGAGCAAACAGCGGTGAACAATTTTTTTCAGGAAGACATTGCTATTAAAAATACCGAAATCAATACCAAGGCGCAGGCCGAATTTGATGCTTTTGTGCAGAAACTTCGTGCAGTGGGCGTTAATGTGATAGTTGAAAACGATGATTTGCGAATGGATACCCCAGATTCTATCTTTCCGAACAATTGGATCAGTTTTCACGAAAATGGCGATATAGGCCTCTACCCGATGTTTGCTGAAAACCGCCGTCGTGAAAGGCGTGAGGAGGTTTTAATCCGTTTGGAAAGCGAAGGGTTTTTAATTAATAATGTATACGATTATACGGAAACCGAAGATGAGGGAATATTTTTGGAAGGAACTGGAAGTCTGTTATTAGACCGTGTTAATCACAAAGCTTATTGCGCACTTTCAGCAAGAGCCGATGAAGAACTGTTGATTGAATTTTGTGAAGATTTTGAATACCTCCCAGTCATTTTTACCGCCAACCAAACCGTGGACGGCAAGCGTTTGCCGATCTATCACACTAATGTAATGATGTGTCTTGCAGAGGAATTCTGTGTAATCTGCCTTGATTCAATAGATGATGCTGCCGAAAAGAAAAATGTGGTGCAACATTTAAAAAAAGACGGAAAGGAAATCATTAAAATTTCCGAAGCACAAATGCACCATTTCGCAGGCAATATGCTCCAAGTGCAAGGCAAGGACAAAAAATATTTGGTGATGAGTACCGCTGCCCACAAAGTTTTAAATAAAGAACAAATTGCTGCCATCGAAAAACATTGTGAAATCCTCAGTAGTGATATTGCTACTATTGAAACCTGTGGTGGCGGAAGCGCCCGCTGTATGATGGCCGAGGTTTTTCTTCCGAAGGAATAATTTAGGCCAAAACCTCTTTCTTAATAATATTCTTGATCATCCCGCCAAAGATGAAGTAGTGGAAGGGCAGCATTAAATACCAGTACAGCCTTCCCCATAAACCTTTTGGGCGAAAAGTTGCGGTCTGTATCAATTCATTTTTATCGTTGATCCAGAATTCCAGCCAAGCTTCGCCGGGCACTTTCATTTCGGCAAAAAGAAGGAGGCGTTTGTTTTCCCTGTTTGCATACAGCACTCGCCAAAAATCCAGCGCATCACCGGTGTAGATATGTGTTGGGTTGGTGCGGCCCCGCCTAAGGCCAACCCCGCCAATTAACCTATCGATGAACCCCCGGATCTTCCATAGGTAATTTCCATAATACCAACCCCGCTCGCCACCTATTGCCCAAATATTGTCCAAAACCTTTTCCGGATCGTCTATTTTCCTCACTTTTCTATCTTTTAGACATCCAAATTTTGGCACTTGGTTGTATTCTTTCAAGTTGGTGATCCTTCCCGCCACCAGTGAATCCTTCCAACTTGAAATGACGAGATTCTGTTCAATTTTCTTGAATGCTCTTTTGATCGCCTCTTCGTAGGTAATGGTCTGAATATTTAAAATTTGTTGCAGTTTATTGTCCTTGGCAACTACTTCCATTTTCATGCTGTCCACGAGGTTTGCCGCAAGTTTGTACGAAGTTGAGGTTACAAAATAGAGCCAATAGGCATAGGGCCTTGGGGCTATGGCTGGAGCCGAGATAACGTAAAGCTTCAGTCCTCTGATTTTGGAATATATCTGGAGCATTTCTTTATAGGTCAAAACATCTGGTCCTCCGATATCAAACGATTGGTCGAAACATTTTTCATTGTCCAAAACCCCGTAAAGAAACGCAATTACATCGCGGATGGCAATGGGTTGGATTTTCGTTTTCAACCATTTTGGCGCAATAATAATGGGAAGTTTTTCGCACAGGTCCCTGATTATTTCAAATGAGGAACTGCCGCTGCCCACCACTATTCCCGCCCGCAGGACAGTTAAATGGAAATTTCCCTGATACAAAATATCTTCCACGTTTTTTCGTGAAGAAAGGTGTTTGGAAAGCAGGTCGTGGTTTACGATCCCACTGAGATAAATAACCTGCTTCACGGAAGTTTTTGCCATATATTTATTGAAATTTTCCGCGGCACGTGCTTCAATTTCATCAAAAATTTTGGTGGAGCTGCTCATGGAATGTATCAGATAGTACGCAACATCAATATCTTTTGGAAATGATTCGGTGTTTACTTTTTCCGCAAAATCAACTTCAATGACCGTTACTTTTTTAGTGGTTTGGGGATCCAGCGGCAATCTGTTTTTATCGCGCACCGCACAGATTACTTCATGTCCGTTTTCAAGAAGTTCTGGAAGCAACCTCATGCCAATGTACCCATTAGCACCTGTAAGAAGGATTTTCAATATTTTATACTTTGTTTAAAGATAATCCAAAATTATTAGACGAGAGGTAAAAACCCGTTAAGTTATGGCTCTCTTTATTTTTCAAAATGGTATCTTTAAAACTTCAACCAATCAAATTAAAAAAAAATGAAAATCTTAAAAATTGTATTGCTAATTGTGGGGGTAATCCTAATTGTTTTTGGTCTTTACAACGCATTCGTGCCCCAGGAAGTTTTGGATATTGGCCCCTTGGAGGTCAATGCCAAAGAAGGTTTGACAAACCAAACTTTAGGGATGATAGGCATTGGTGTTTTAGCCCTGATAGCTGGCGCGCTGCTTAAAAACCGCCGCTAAATTTTAAACACCTATCGTCTTAAGAATAGAAATAACGGCTGCGCTAATATATTCTACACCAATTGATATTACAATAAATCCAACGATGCGCGAAATAGCGTTAATCCCGGAAGCTCCCAAAAATTTACTGATGTAATGAGAGCTTCGCAAAATAATAAAAGTGGTCAGACCCACGGCGAATACTGCCAAAACAACTAATATTATATCATTCGGTGCGCGATATTTCTGATTGAAGGTGATCAACAATGAAATAGATCCCGGTCCAGCCAACATCGGAATCGCCAGCGGGGTTAACGAGAATTTTTCGCGTTTGTCCAAATCTTTTTGAACCCGCTTGTTCTTCATTCCTTTGTGTTTGGAAAAAGTTCCCGTAAGCAACGCAAAGCCCGAAGTAACAATTATCATCCCGCCCGCAATGCGCAATGCGTTCAAGCTTATTCCGAAAAAATCCAATAAATAGGTGCCGGCGAAGAAGGAAATAATTAAAATGGTAATTACGTTTATCGTGGTTAAAAGTGAAGTCTTGTTTCGCTCTTGCGGGCTCTCATCCCTCGTTAAGCCTACAAATACCGGTACGGTCCCCAAAGGGTTTATCACTGAAAATAGTGCCGCAAAAACATATAAAAATATATCCATGGTTTTTTTGGCAAAGGACGTTTGGTTTTGGGTTTTAAAGTTTACCAAAACTTTAAATGAAGGTTATCAATGTCCGTTTGAGCGTTGTTGAAAACTGTTCTTTTCTCACATTACAGTCCTCTATTTTTTTACAGGCTCACTTCAAAAAAGTATCTTTGCCCTCAAACTCCGAAGCTTTGGACAAGGAGTATATTTTCTTTTAAAATTTTATTATGACATTTCAACAAAACCTGGAAACCCAAATTAAATCCGCAGTTGAAAAACTGTACGGCGCCAAACTCGAATCTGTGGAATTACAGCCCACCCGCAAAGATTTTGAGGGCGATATTACCGCCGTTATTTTTCCGATGTTGCGCGTGGTGAAAGGAAATCCGGTACAGATTGGAGAAGCGATTGGCAACTATTTGGTCTCAACTATTTCGGAAGTTGAAAAATTCAACGTAGTGCAGGGTTTTTTGAATATTGTTTTGAGTGATTCGTATTATTTGGATTTCTTTAATTCGGTTGAAGATTTCTCTTCCTTCGGAAAAGTTCCGCAGGGAAAGGAAGCTATGATGGTTGAATACTCTTCGCCAAACACAAACAAACCGCTACATTTGGGCCACGTTCGGAATGTTTTGTTAGGTTATTCAGTTGCGGAAATTGAAAAAGTCGCTGGAAAAAAAGTCTATAAAACACAAATTATCAATGACCGTGGAATTCATATTTGTAAAAGTATGCTTGCCTGGGAAAGATTCGGAAAAGGGGAAACGCCAGATTCAACTGATTTGAAAGGCGATAAGCTCGTTGGAAATTATTACGTAAAATTCGACCAGGAATACAAAAAACAAATTGAAGTTTTAAAAGCTGAGGGTAAAACAGAAGAGGAAGCAAAAGTGCAAGCTCCGATTATTAATGAAGCCCAAGAAATGCTCAGAAAATGGGAGGCTGGCGATGAAGAAACCGTAGCGCTTTGGAACAAAATGAACGGTTGGGTTTACAAAGGTTTTGAGGAAACGTATAAAGCCATAGGCGTTGATTTCGACTTTTATTATTACGAAAGCGATACCTATTTATTAGGAAAGGATATTATAGAAGAAGGCATAAAGAACGATGTTTTCTTTATGAAAGACGACGGCTCTGTTTGGTGCGATTTAACCGAAGACGGCCTCGATGAAAAACTGGTTTTGCGAAGCGATGGCACCGCAGTTTATATGACGCAGGACCTTGGCACCGCCGTACAGCGCGTAAAAGACCACCCAGACGTTGGCGGAATGATTTACACGGTGGGCAACGAGCAGGATTATCACTTTAAAGTTTTGTTTTTAATCCTGAAAAAACTGGGCTACAGTTGGGCTAAAAACCTATTTCATTTAAGTTACGGAATGGTGGATCTTCCTTCGGGAAAAATGAAAAGTCGCGAGGGAACAGTGGTTGATGCCGATGATCTGATTGCGCAAATGACCGATACGGCCCGAACTATTTCTGAAGAACTCGGAAAGATTGACGATTTTTTAAAAGAAGAAAAAGAAGCACTTTACCGAATGATCGGTTTGGGGGCTTTGAAGTATTACATCCTAAAAGTGGATCCTAAAAAGAGAATACTTTTCAACCCCGAAGAAAGTGTAGATTTTCAAGGGAACACGGGGCCGTTTATTCAATACACTTATGCGCGGATTCAATCTATTTTGAGAAAGGCCGCAGATGTCAGGTTGAGCGCAGTCGAAACCTCTTTTGACGACGAAATCGCAATGCATCCCAAAGAAAAGGAACTTATAAAAATTATTCAGCAATATCCCGAAACCATTCAGTTGGCTGCAGCAAATTACAGTCCGGCCTTGGTTGCAAATTATACCTATGATTTGGTGAAGGAATTCAACAGTTTTTATCAAAACGTGCCTATTTTGGCAACGAAAAATGAAGCTGAAAAAGCCTTCCGCGTGAAAATTTCAAAAGCCGTGGCTGAGGTTATAAAAAGTGCATTTTCGCTTTTGGGAATTGAGGTTCCGGAGCGGATGTAGTTTTTAAAACAAAATCTGAAACGAAAAATTTGGTGTAATTCCCAAAGAAACTTCTTCAATTTTATTTACCGAAACTTCATTGTTTTCGTTCCTTATCGGAACATATCTGATATTTAAGGTGTTTTCGGTATTCATAAGATTTAAAAGGGCTATGTTTATTCTGGCGTCGATGGTTGGAGAGAGTTTCCACAGATATTCCGCAGAGAAATCCGTTCGGAAATAGTCTGGCAATCTTTCGCTATTCGGCACGTCAAACCGAATGGTGGTTACGCCAACTTCCATTGTGGTTTCGTAATTTTTTATAGGAATAGTATAAGGTTTTCCGCTGTGCCAATTAAGCCCCAAAGCAATTTTCAGCGCATTCCAAGAATAGCTCCCTGCAAGCGTTGCAGCGTGTTGCATATCTAAATTGTTCGGAAATGTTGTAGGGGAAAGAGTTCCAAATTCATAATCATTTTTGCTGTACAAATAACTGGCCCAGGCGCTGAAGGATTCTGTTTTTTTATTGATCACAATCTCGGCACCTTTCACAGTATAATTTCCTATGGCTCTTGAAAACCGGAACTGGTTTTGAAGCCCTTGGTTAGCACTATTTATATCCTCCACGATTTTATAAAATCCTTCCACATTCATAAAAAGTCCATTCTTGCTGTACACAAAACCCGCAGAAGCTTGTTTGCTTTTAATAATTGATGTGTTTTCTCCGTCAGCCAAAACCCATCGTCTTTTTTCTATACCGAGAAAGTCACTTTCAAAATCGATTCTTTGAGTGGCGCTTTGGCTTTTGAATTCTCCCAAAACCTCAACAGCGAAACCGTTGCCAAATTTTTGATGCAGGCTCAATCGTGGTTCAATTAAAAATTCTTCAAACTTTCCGAAATAATTTCCCCGCAAACCCGCGGCGACAAAGGTTTTTTGATTCTTAGATAAATAATTCAATCCGGCGAAAAGTGCATGTGTTCGGAGCACATCTTTTTCATAATCACGAAAGCGCGGCAGGTTGATATCCTGTGTATTTGCAATGCCAATTTCTGAAAAATGATAGCCTGTTTGAAGTTTTAGATTTTCTGACAAAACTACGCTTGCATCCAATTTTAAACCAGTTTCCAACACCTCATTTTTTTGGACTTGTTCCTGGGTAGTGAAAATGTCGCGGTTGATGGCATCCAATGAATAATATGTGCCATAAATTAAAGCGGTAGTCTCTATTTTATCATTCCACTTATGGTTCCACGAAACACCGCCAAGCAAACTGCGTTGGTCCAACTCGCTGGTTTTAGATTGGGAAGTGGTTTCCAGGGATTCATTAAAATCAAGTGAATTGTCAATGTTCAAAAAGTTGATGCGCAGCTTATCTTTTTTTGAAAAATCCCAAAGCAATTTGGTTCCGAAATCATAAAAACTGAAATTTTCGTTCGTATTTATCGCGATGTTGTTTTGGTTGTTTTCAATATTGGTGATTTCGCTATCCTGAAAAATCCGTTTTGTATAATTTTTATAAATGGGTGATTCCCAAAGATGGTTGATTGATTTTCGGGCAGCAATCTGAATGCTAAATCTTTCTGAAATGGGAAGGTCCAAAAACCCGTTTCCGTTTATTAAATTGAAACCGATTCCTGCTTCTGTTTTTGATGAAACAGTGTTTTTTGAACGCATATCCAACACGCCAGAAACTCCTTCACCATAGCGAATATTGGTGCCGTTTTTATAAAGAGTTACTTTTTTTGTGATATCTGGATTTAATGCGGAAATAAGTCCAAAAAAATGTCCGCTTTGATACATCTTTATGTCGTCCCAAAGCAGCAGGTTTTCATCGTGCATTCCCCCGCGAATGTTGATGTTAGAGATGCTTTCATCCACACTTTCCACGCCTGGAAGCGCTTGTGCAATCTGCAACACATCGTTTTCCACTTGTCCTGGTAATAAACCGAAATATTGGGTTGAAAGCAAAATGGATCCGTCTAGGTTTTTGTCAATTCCCTTAGTAAAAATGTTTTGGATCATTACGGGCTCAAGCACAGAAACCGAAGGAAACATAAGTAAAGCAGGGCAGTTTGTTGATAAATCTGAAGTATTTTTCGTGATTTTAGTATAACCCACAAACGAAACCGTGAAGATTGTGTTTTTGTTTTGAGGTGGAATATAAAAAAACCCTTCGGCGTTCGATATTGTTTTAAATGAATTAACTTCTGAAATAACGGTTGCCCCTTCCAACGGCAACTGGGTTTCAAAGTCGATTATCCTTCCGCAAATACTGCCCGTATTTTCTTTGGAAGTAATGGTGATATAACGTTCATTGATACGGTTGTACAGAAATTGCGTATTTTCCTGAAGGTACAAAAGGACGTTCTCTATGGAAGCACCATTTTTTGACGGAAGTTTCAGTGTTATTCCTTCAACTTCTTCCCGAACGTAGGAAAAGCGCACATTGTGTTCTTTTTCCAAAGTTTCCAAATAGGCCAAAAGAGTAATTACTTCGGTCTCCTGCGCTATGGTTTTTGCTCCATAGACACAGAACACCAAAAGAAAAACTAAGACTCTGTAGCTACTTGCTATTTTTGGTTTCAATGGTTACTGCTCCGTTATTATTTATTTTATAATTCAATTGAAGGGGTTCACAAATTGATTTTAAGGCTAGTTCAAGATTTTGGTGGGAAAAGGTGCCAGTGAATCTTTTGGTAGAATCTACATTTTCTAAAGAAACATTTATTGGGTATTGTCTTTCCAGTTCTTTTACAACCATTAGCAAAGGGGCATTTTCAAAACTGCTTTCGTCGGCAAGCCATACAGGAGAGAGGTTTTCAGAAGGTTTATTAATAACCAATTTTCCGTTTTCAATCTGTATCTTGTTTCCGGCGGGCACTTTTAAAAGTGTATCATTGAAGGCAACGCTCACCAAACCTTCATAGCAGGCAACTTCAAAAATCTCATCTCTGGCAGAAACGTTGAACTGTGTGCCCAACACGCTTACGGTCCCTTCGGCAGTTTTTACGCTAAATTTACTTCCTTTGGTTACTTTGAAATACGCTTCGCCCTCCAAGGAAAGTTCGCGGGAATGGTCCCATTTTTTTTTATTATACGTAATTTCTGAACCAGAATTCAAGACCACTTCAGACCCATCGGGTAACGAAAAGGTTTCGGTTTGTGCAATTTCAGTTTTTACAGAAGTATCGAGAGTTGTGGTATAATAATAACCCGAAAGAAGAAATGCGAATACAGCGGCTACTTTCCAAACAATTGAAAAAACATTTGATTTTCGTAATTGACGGACTGGTTTTATTTTATTCGAAATAGCCTCAAAATTTGACTCTGAATTCATTTCGGAAACCTCAAAGCCTGAGCTGGCATCGGCAATCTGAACATAGGAAGCATATTCTGGATCAGCCTTTAACTGTTCCAGTTCTTCCGGAGTGGTTTCATTATTGAGCCATTTGTGCAATAAGTGGTCTTTTTCCATTTTTATTGTGTTCATAGGTGAAACAGTTCAACAATCTGTTACCCTACCTTAAAGTTTTAAACATTCCCAATTTCCTTCCGAAGGGTTGCCAAAGCTTGGCTCATTCTTTTCTCCACAGCTTTTACTGAAATATTGAGCATTTCAGCTATTTCTGTATATTTTTTTCCTTCAATGCGGTTCAAAAGAAAAGCGGTACGTTGTGCTTCGGTTAGATTTTCGATGGAATTCTTGAGCTTTTCGTTAAATTCTGTTTCTTCCATCAAAAATTCGGGTGAATGAAAATTTGTGCGGTCGGTTTGAATTTTGGAGTGTTTCAATACTACTTTTGTGTGTGCTACTTCGTTTAAAAAAGCATTGTTGCAAACGGTAAATAAAAACGATTTTGCCTTTTCTTTGGTAACTTTTGCGCAGTTTTGCCATAGTTTTAAGAAAGCTTCCTGTACCAAATCGTCCGCCTGCGCTGTGTCGCCACATTTAAAATAGATAAACCGCCAAACTGGTTTTCCGTGGGCTTCATACAAAAGGTTGAATGTATTTTCGTTACAGACGTTTTCGGGTTCTTTCATAAAAGAGATTGATGGATTTCAAATATATTTAAAAGTTATTCAACTTGCAGGGTAGGGTAAATTTTAATTAATTTGTTATTAATGTAAAGTAAAGGTCTAAAATTTGAAAAAAATACACTTCTTCCGTCTTTTTGTTTTGTTTTTTTTAAGCCTATCACTTTTTTCTTGTCAAAAGGAAGAAAAGGAATATATCGATGTACCCAAAGATGAAACCATTACTGCCACTTCACCATTGACTGGATTGTTGTTGCGATTGTCCCAAAATCCGGGCACTTATGATGATATAATTGACGGAAATGGCTGCGCTTCGGTGGTGCTTCCCGTGACCGTAATTGCCAACGGACAACAAGTAACTATAAATTCACCCGAAGATATATCCATAATCCAAGAAATTTTTAACTTGTTCCCGAACGATACGGATACTTTGGAAATTATGTTTCCAATAACTTTGGAGCTGTTTGATTATACCCAAGTAACTGTAAATAATCAGGGCGAATTGGATGCCCTTGCTGCCACCTGCGGCGCAAACGACGTTGAAATTGGCTGTTTGGATTTTGTTTATCCTATTTCTTTTTTCACTTATAATGCAGATCAGCAGCAAACAGGAACGGTTACTGTTAATAGTGATTCGGAGCTTTTCGACTTTCTGCAAAATTTGGGTCCTGATGATTTTATCAGTTTAGACTTCCCAATTACGGTAATTCTTGCCAATGGCTCAAGGATGGAAGTTAACAGCAACCAGCAACTTCAAACATTAATTGCAGATTGTGTTGCAAATTCCAATAACGACCCGATAGATGTTTCACAGTTTGAAGAAGATTTAACAACCGGCCCATGGTACGTTGAATACTTTTTTGATGACTATGACGAAACCGACAATTATGCTGGTTATGAATTTACCTTCGCTTTGGACGGAACCGCACAGACAGTAAAAGGAAGCACGGTTACAGCGGGAACTTGGGCACTGGTGAGCGATTTTAAGTTCGTTCTTTTCTTCGGAACGTATACACCACTGGATAAACTTGATGAAGACTGGGAAATACTTGAGGCCAGCACCGATTTCATTAAATTGAAGCATATAAGTGGGAGTGATGGTAGCACGGATTACTTGACATTTGGACGCAATCCTAATACAGGTGGAAATAATACGGAACTGAACCTTTTTATTGAAAATTTGATAACGGGAAGCTGGTACGTAAACTTGCTAGAAGAGGAAGGAATTGACCATACCGCAAACTTCGACGAATACGAGTTTACTTTCTTCGGAAATGGTTCTGCAACAGCGGTGAGCAGCAGCAATACCATCAACGGTTTTTGGACCGCTCAAGTTGATAGTGGCAATTTGGACCTCATCCTGAATTTTGAAACGGGTACCAATAGTAATTTCGGTGAATTGAACGATGACTGGGATGTGCTGGAGGCCACTCAGATCATTATCAGGCTATCTGATGTAAGTGGCGGCGGAACGGACTATCTTACCTTTGGCCGTGAACCAAACGGAGGAGGTGGAGGTGGCCCCGATCCACAGGAATTGCGTGATATCCTTGAATCGGGCACTTGGTATATTGAAAAGTATTTGGACGATGGAGGTGATGAGACTTCAGATTACTATGGATATGATTTCAATTTCTATACCAACCAGACCGTTTATGCCACCAATGGAATTGAATATGTATATGGAATATGGATAGTTACCGTAACTGGCCAAGAGCTCAATTTTGAATTTGATATGGACAGCCCAATTAACGGAGCTGATGACCAAAACTATAAAGCCCTGCAGTATACACCAACCTTGGTAACCTTTATTACCCGGAACAGTCAAGGGGAAATTGAAGATACTTTGGTTTTTAAAAAGAATTAAACTGAATATTACACGACAATTTTTTAATCAATTACTAATCGCAAAATAAATATTTAACTATGAAAATCCTTTTAAAAGCAATACTTGTAATTTTTGTTTACACAGGCTTAGCTATGTCGTGCGATAAAGATGATGACAACAACCAACAGCAAGAATCAACTGTTGCACAAACCATAGATACTGTACAAAGTGGAACTTGGAAAATCACCTATTTCTTTGATTCCGATCACGATGAAACAGGACATTTTACTGGCTATACGTTTACGTTCAATGAAAACGGCTCTTTAGTAGCGGTAAATGGAAGTACAACAATTACCGGAACCTGGTCTGTAACGGACAGTAATTCCAGTGGTGATGACGGAGGTTCAAGCGATGTTGATTTCAATATTTTCTTTGCGTCGCCACCAGATTTTGAAGACCTTTCCGATGATTGGGATATTGTCTCGGTGAGCAATTCAAAAATTGAATTAACCGATGTTAGCGGCGGCAATGGAGGTACGGACTTTTTAACATTCCAAAAAATCTAAAACGCCTTCACATCTTCTCAAAAAAACCATCCTATTTACGGATGGTTTTTTTTTGGCACATTTTTCAGTGAATTTCTCTGCTCCTCTTAAAAATAATAAATTTTATGGTAGGGTTTTCTTTAGACTAACTGTCTTATTCATATAAAACCTAAAAAGAAACAACCATGAATAAATTCATCAGCTTATCAGTTTTAGTTTGCTTGCTAATTTTTTTGGTAAGTTCATGTACAAAAGAAGATTCACAACCTTTTGAAGATTCAAATTCAAACATTGTAGCGGTAGATTCCGAACTGGGAAATTTATTGCTTCGTACTACAGATAGTAACAATACAACTTCTATAGATTGTATAGATCTTGTTTATCCACTTACTTTTTTTATCTACAATTCCAATCAACAACAAACCGGAAACCAAACCGTAGGTAACGATGGTGAACTCCTTGCCTTATTGCTTTCCTTAGAACCTGGAACTTATATTGCCTTGCAGTTTCCTATTAGCGTTGTATTGCAGGATGGCACGATTGTCCAAGTTAATAGCAATGCAGAATTGGTGACATTAATTTCCAACTGTTCATCCAATGGCGGCGGTTTTCCTTCAAATTTTGAAACCATATTAACCTCTGGCTCTTGGTTTGTCACTTATTTTTTCGACGATCAAGATGAAACCAGTGATTTTGCGGGCTATGAATTTACATTCGCAACAAACAATTCCGCACAAGCCGTAAGTACTACAAATACTGTGGATGGAACATGGAGTTTGACAAATAGTAATACTCCCGATCTAAATCTATTTTTCGGCAACAATGATCCTTTTGATGAACTTGACGAAGAATGGGACATTATAGAGGCAACACAAGATATCATTAAATTAAAGCACATTAGTGGTAGCGATGGCAGCGTTGACTTTTTAACTTATGAACGCACACCAAACGGCGGTGGAGGAAATGGGAACCCTTCTGAATTTATCGATAATCTAACAAATAGTGTCTGGTATGTAAACCTTTTGGAAAACGATGGAAATAATGAAACCTGTGATTATGTGGCATATGTATTTGCATTCAACACTAATGAAACTGTAACGGCCACAAGCACCAACAATACGGTTAATGGAACTTGGTTAGTAACCAATAGTAGTAGTGGAATAGATCTTGTTTTAAATTTTGAAATTACTGGTAGCGACGATCCATTTGACGATTTAAATGACGATTGGGACGTAACCAGTTTTGACACCCAAATCATTAAGTTGATTGATGTTAGTGGCGGTAACGGTGGTACTGATTATCTTAATTTCGGAAGAAATCCTTACGATGGTTGTAGTGGCGGCGGAAATACAACAGAACTAACCAATATTTTTATCGATGGACTGTGGTTTGTGCAAAGTTATATAGATGATGGTGATGACGAAACCAACGATTATAACGGTTATGTCCTAAATTTTAATGCAGATGGAAGCGTGTTAGCAGTAAGTAGTAACAACACAATAAGCGGAATTTGGAGTGTCGTAAGCAGCAGCAACGGTCTTGATGTAATATTAGATTTTGGAACCGCTATGCCATTTGATGAATTTAACGATGATTGGGATGTTGATACTTATACCAACACCCGCGTAGAACTATCAGATGTGAGTGGTGGCAACGGCGGAACTGACTATTTGATCTTGGAAAAGCAATAGCACACTTCCAATTTTTCCTTTGCCTGGCTGAATATTTATTTTATGTAACCAGTAATGATTTTTTTCATCCAATTACTGGGGTTTATTCCTTTTTGAAATCTAAGTTCAACAAATAGAAATTGAAAAACACAACACTTTATGAAAACAGTTGCCTTCATCTTATTTTCTTTTATAATGGTAAGCTGTACCACCAGTACCTATGATGATATTGAAGAAATTCAAATAGAAAATCAGGGAGAGTTGGTAACCTTTCAGGATGTGGCTTTTGTTTTTGAAAACATCTGTACCGCCTGTCACAGCAACCCACCACAAAACGGGGCTCCAATGCCATTAACTAATTATGCGGAAGTAAAGAATGCCGTTGAAACAAGAGGACTTCTGGATAGAATAAGTAGGAATGAAGGTGAAGATGGTTTAATGCCTTTGGGCGGGCCAAGGTTGCCTCAACAACAAATTGATCTAATAACACAGTGGAACCTTGATGGGCTGCTGGAAAATTAAATATATGAAAAACGCAATCGCTTTATCAATTATTTGTCTCGCGTTAATTACCACGGCAATGGGACAGGAAAAATTCACCACTAAAACAGGGGAAATTACTTTCGAAGCATCGGTTCCTTCTTTTGAGGAAGTAAAGGCAGTCAACTCCAATGTGAGTGCTGTTTTAGATGCAACTACGGGAAATTTTGCGGCACTTGCCCTTATGAAGGGTTTTCGGTTCAAAGTGGCTTTAATGGAAGAGCACTTTAATGAAAACTATATAGAATCATCCAAATATCCCAAGGCCACATTTAAAGGCACCATTCAGAATTTTAAACTTTCAGAAGTTTCTGGAAAACGCGAATATATAATTAAGGGAACTTTCAACCTTCACGGTGTTGACAAAAATTATGAGGTGCCAGCAGTTATTTCCATCAAGGAAGAGATGCTGATGCTTACTGCAAAATTTGTACTTAAACCGGAAGAATTCAATATCAAAATTCCATCCATAGTAAGTAATAAAATAGCCGAGGACGTCAATGTTTCTGTTGTATTCAGTTTACAAAAACAATAATAAAAAAACCCGATGAGCAAGCAAAGAAAGTTCCTAATCCTGATTTTGATCCTGCTAGTTGGCGGCTATTTAGGCTATAACTATATCTACCAAGATCATAGAGATATAAAGTCGGAAACCCCGCAACTTGAAATTACCGCACCCTATTTACTAGAACGATTTAAAACAAATGATGGTGCTGCCCTGCTTAACAAAACCATAACGGTAACAGGAGTAATAACCAGTTTGGAAGAAGGAGCTGTTACCCTCGATGAAAGTGTTTACGCAAGTTTTATCGAGAAAAAGTCTGAGTTGAAAGTCAATGAAAAATTACAAATAAAAGGTAGATGTATTGGGTATGACGAGTTGTTTGAAATTGTAAAACTGGATCAATGTTCACTTCTAAAATAAGTCCAATGATTAGAAAAATCACCTTGTTATTGTTCTTTCTTCCTCTGGGATTATTTTCCCAAGAAGATTTACTGAACGATCTTGAAAAAGAAACGGTTGAAGACAAAACAGTGATCGCTGCATTCAAGGGCCTGAAAGTGGTAAACTTTGAGTCTACCAAACTTGCCGATAAAAATGATTTCTATTTTGTGGTGGCCCACCGTTTTGGTTCGGTAAAAAATGGTTTCGATGATTTCTTCGGGCTTGACAATGCCGTAACCCAACTGAAATTCATTTATGGATTTACCGATTGGTTGAATATAGGGGTTGCAAGAAGCTCTTTTCAAAAAAAATACGGGATGCATGCAAAATACCGTTTAATGCCACAAGTGAAGGACGGTTTCCCAGTAACATTAGTAGGGTATAATTTGGTTACAATAAATACTTCTTTGGAGAAGGACCAATATCCAAATCTGGAGTTTGTAGATAAACTTACCTACACATCCCAACTCCTCATTTCGAAAAAATTCAACGAATCACTTTCCGTATTGCTCGCCCCAACTTTTATTCATGAAAACTTGGCAACCCGCAGCCGCGATGTTTTAGAGGATGGTACCACCTTGAACTACGATGAAGAACCCAATCAATTTGCGGTTGGACTGGGAGGGCGTTACAAAATTTCAAAACGAGTAAGTATTAATGCAGACTATGGCGTTCATTTAAACCGAAACAAAAATTCAAATTTTAGAAATCCATTATCAGTGGGGGTAGATATTGAAACCGGTGGCCATGTTTTCCAAATGCACTTTACAAACGCACAAGCCATGTTTGAAGAGGGCTTCATTGTACAGGGGCAGGGTGATTGGGCCGATGGTGATTTCTTTTTCGGCTTTAATATAAGTCGGGTTTTTTAAAAAGTTATATGCAAGATGCGACCAAAAATTTGAAGATATAAAAAAGCAGTACCAAAAAATTATTTATTAACCTAAAATTAAACAAAATGAAAAAAACCAAACTATTTTTTTTGGCAGCGCTAACATCCTTAATGGCAACAGCGCAAACAACTTTTGACCTTGACTGGTTTATGGGAGTTTCTAATGCGAATGCGAGTATAACTATAGGAACGGGAGATACCGTGAGGTGGACATGGACAGACGCTCTTCCTCATTCCGTTACAAGCGATTCTGGGAGCCAAGAGAATTTTGACAGTGGAATTCTTACTGGCAATGGCACACAGTTTTCCTATACATTTACCCAAGTGGGTGTGAATCCCTATAAATGTGAAGTCCACTCGAATATGCAAGGGACTATTACTGTGGAGCAAACGGTTTCTATCGACGAAAAATTCCGCAAGAATATTTCTCTTTACCCTAATCCTGTGAGTAATAAGTTAACGCTAGTTTCACTTTATAAACTGGATAGTTACAAAATTCACAACATTTTGGGTAAACTGGTGGCACAAGGAGTCGCTAATGGCAACATCACGGAAATTGATATGTCTAACCTTCAGAGCGGAATGTATTTTATTAATGCAATTTCTGGAGAACTACAATCAACTTTTAAAGTTATGAAGCAATAGGAATCCTATATCTTTAAAGAGAGGCTGTTAAAGTTGACAGCCTCTCTTTATTTTTTTTGAACCTTCTTCGGAGTTGTTTTTTATTTGGTGTATAGATAAGCTTTACAGGAAAAAAATGTCACTTTCTCATTAGGGAAGCGGCACTTTTTATTTTAAATCAATTTCGTCTTTATCCAAATGATATATCTCCATTATTCCTTCCAGCACTTTTTCAAAATCAATCTTTAAGTCTATAAGTTTTCCAGAGGCCATATCCATTACCCAACCGTGAACGTCTAATCTTCCTTGGCGCATCGCAATCTGCACATCTGCGGTCTTTATAACGTTCACGCACTGTTCTTGAACGTTGAGTTCCACCAGTCTTCTGTATTTGTTTTCCTCGTCATCAATGGTGTTGAGTTCCTCGCGATGCAAGCGATATACATCCCGGATATTTCGCAGCCAAGGATTCAGAATTCCCAAATCCTTAGATTGCATTGCAGCCTTAACGCCGCCACAACCATAATGACCGCAAATTACAATATGGTTCACTTTCAGAATACTAACGGCATAGTCAATAACGCTCATAGCACTCAAATCTAAATTAGACACCATATTGGAAATATTGCGCATCACAAAGACTTCTCCTGGTTTTACACCCATAATTTCTTCTGCGGTAACCCGGCTGTCGCTACAGCCAATGTAAAGAATTTCGGGGTTTTGACCATTGGATAGATTTTTAAAATAGTCGGGATCGTTGCCTAGCTTTTCGTTTACCCAAGCTTGGTTGTTTTTGAAGATTTGATCGATATTCATGGTTTTTTCTGAAGTTTTTTTTCAGAATTTAAAGATAGGTAAAAGCATTTATGCCCACAAAATGGAAATTGATAATTTAAGTCCAATACTTTTTAAAGTTTGTAAACTTACATTGCTTGTTTTGTGTTTTCTATTCCTTTCAAAACACGCAACCTACCAGGTCCATTTTTTAGGGCAAGCTCGTATTGTTTTGCAGCCTCTTCGTTTCTGGCTTGGGCGAGCAACCAATCTGCATAAAGTTCATGGGTGGGCTTTTGAATGGACGGTGGTCCATAACTGTAGCTTATACTGTTTTCAATATCGATGGACTTTATGAAATATGCTTCCACTTGTTTTGTATCATTATCAAATTCTGATCGTAGTGCCAATAATTGGTTTTGCCTAATTTCAGCTTCCTTTAAATCCATTTCTGTAGCTTCATCACGGCTAACTCCTGAACAGAGTTTGGAACTACCTTCCGAAACAACAAATGATTCTCTTTTATGGTCTTGGTCCATAATATTGAGTATGCTGTCCAGTTTTTGCGTGTTGCCTGTTTTAAATGCTCTCATCCCTTCTAGAAAGTGATATTTGGAGCGAACGGAAATATTTAAATCGGTTATGTTTACAGGAATATTAGCGACTTCATCGTCCCATTTGTCGGTCTCGGTTAAATAGGTTCCTTTTAAAAATACCAAATATACCCGTGCACTTTTTGATGGGGTTTCGGTTGCATACCTTTTCATATCAAAAAACATTTTTTTTGCTTCTTCGTAATTTCCTTTTTGAAGATAGCCGTATTCCAACCAATGAAAAGCGTGATATCCACGGGCATCGTTGTCTAGCTTTTTCTTTTCCATTCTATTAATACTTGCTTGGTATGAAGCAATATTCGAAGAAATTACATTATCCCACATACCCAGTGCAACATAGATATGGGAAGGCATATGCAGTGCATGGCTAGCATCTGGAGCTACTTTTGAATATGCTTTAGCAGCATTCAAGGCAAGTGACGCATGATTTGGATCGTCATAAGAATGTATAAGATAATGTAACGCACCAGGGTGGTTTGGGTTTTCCTTTAAAATACCTTGAGCAATTTTTGCTCCCTTGCCGTAGATAATATCATCCCTTCCTTCGGGCACTGAACCCAATAATGACAAGGCATAAAAAGCGGCTACTTCCTGATTGGAAGGATATTTTTTATACAAGCCCTCCATAAAATTTGCATAAGCAAGGTCTCTTTGCTTTTTTTCTATTTTTGGCTGATAGAGTATGTGTACAGATTCAATTAAGTTCTGTTCAATTTCGGTTGTATTCTTTTCTAAATTAAGGCTGTCAAGTTTTACTAAAACAGCTGTTGCAGCTTTATAATCTTGTTGGTGCCATAAGCTGTGGTTATAGGTCATTGCCTCGCCCCAGTAGGCCATGGGCATTTTTGGGTCTTCCTTTTGTGCTTTTTGAAAAGCGTCTCGAGCATCTTCATACTCAAAGGAATGTAAAAGCAATAATCCCTTTTCAAAGTGAGGTTGGGCACTTTCCTTTCCAGTGATTGTAATGTTAACAACGCCCAAAGAATTGTTTGTAGATTTCTGTTGTTTACACGAAACGATAAAAAACAATATAAAAAAAGAAGTTAAAAGCCTCATAATAAATATTTTATAGAACGTTCTAAAGGTAACAATTTCTGCTTAATTTAAATTTGAACCATTTATGATATGCCTATCGGTCGCTTAAGTTATTTAATTGAGACTTTTATAGGGTAGTAATCACATAATAAATAATAGTAAGCAGTACGAACACTAAACCCAATGCCAAAAATTTAAGCGATCGTTGTACATTTTTAAACTTTATTGTCGCAATTTTTGAAATGATAAACACTTGTTGACCCAAATGGTCAAAAAGTTGATCTTCATCTTTACTTATTTGGTGAAAGGTTTTGGAGAATTCATTAATGGTCCCAAACTTTGAAATGACATCTCTGAAAAAAAAGATGTTCTTATCATATTTGGCTTCAATTCGAGGAATAAAACAACGAATACTGAAATAAATGGAAGCTACAGTACAGCAAAACCAAAGCCCCAAAAGAATGTACAATATTATTTCATTTGGCACATTCTTTACTGCCATTGTCACACCTTGATAGATAAAATTCAGTAAAATTCCATAAAAGGAAAGAATAAGTCCAGCTTTCAGTTCGGAAGCCTTTATTAAACCAGCAATGTAATTAATGCTGCCCCAATAATGATCTATCAAATCATCGGTATGCTTGTTTTTTATAATTGGTGTAGGTTGTTTTTCTTGTTCTTCCATAATGCTGTCTTTTTAATAATTTGTACTCAGTTTTATTCCAGTACTTCATAAACCATTAAAGGTTCGGACTTATTTTTTATCATAATACTTCCCAATTTTTTGCATTTAAAGGCTTCTTTCACATTGTTATAGCAACTTTCACTAATGATTATTTGGTCAGCTTTTGCGGCGTCCTGCAAACGTGCTGAAATCGCCTACTTTGTGGCTTGCTACTATTGTTGTCATAGTATTGTGATTTAAATTATTATTGCCTACTCTACACGGTTTTCGGCTTGCTCCGTTTTGTGTATATTGTGATACTAAACTTTGTTTAATATTGATATAGCAGGAGTACTTACTACCCCGCCATTCTTCATAGCCGCTTGTCTTTGCGGGTCGCTCATTACTTTGTCAAATAACCCCGGTTCATCAGGTATCTCAAAAATCATGGTTACATCATTTGTGTTTGTAGCCGATTTGTAAAGTCCTTTAAGATGAACTCCGACTTTTGCAAGATTGGGCTGATCTGCGTCAAAAATTTTTTTCCATTCGGCGAAGTTTTTCACTTCATGTTGAACAATTGCTGTTTTCATTGTATTGTGATTTATTTTATTAATGCCTACTCTATGCGGTTTTCGGCTGCTCCGTTTTTTATTGATAATTTAATGTTCCATCAATTACTGCCATTTTCTTAGTATCTACCTCGCATTCAACCCAAATGTATTTTGCACGGCTTCGTACCAATCGTCATCGTTTGTAGCATTCCAATCCACCCATTGTTCATCAGTCATAGAAGCTCTCCATGCAATAAATGGTTCTGCATCTGGGCCAACAGGATGTCTTAATTTCCAAGTGTTGTTTTCTGCAATTTCCAAAATTTTGTCAGCCACAAGTGTTGGTGGTGTTGGTGTTTGGAGCGATGCTGAAAAAAGGCCTGCCAAACGTTTGGAATTTGGATAAATTGATTTTTCATCTACTGAAATATCATTTGCCATTTGCGTATTGATGATACCAGGTTCTACGATGGCAACCTTAACATTAAAAGGTTTCATTTCCTGGGCAAGTGCTTCGCTAATAGCTTCAAGCGCAAATTTGCTTGCGGCATATGCACCCAAAGGACTATTGGCAATATGGCCAGATACCGAAGCGACATTAATAATGCAACCTTTTTTGTTTTTTCGCATTTGAGGCAACAAAGCTTTGGTACACCTAAGTACTCCCAAATAATTGGTGTTCATAACGGATTGAAAATCGTCCATCGACATTTCTTCAATAGAACCATGACGTTCGATGCCTGCATTGTTGACAAGTACATCTACCGAACTATTTTTTTGAATGATATCATCCATACATTTCTTTACGGAAGCATCAGAATCGACATCCATTTTAGATATCGTGATGTCCAAAGATTCGTCTTTAATTTTTTGTTTAAAATCGGAAGCTCCGTCGGGATTTCGCATAGTAGCAAACACTTTATAGCCTTCGCGACCAAATGCCAATGCTGTTTCAAGGCCAATGCCTTTGCTTGTTCCTGTGATGAGTACTGTTTTCATATTGTTTGTGTTTAGTTTAATCAAAAAGCCAACTTCATTTATAGAGCTGGCTTTTGTTTATTTTATTTCTTCTCCACGTCAGCCAGTTTTTTTGTATCCACATATTGCTGAAATGCTATTATTTTCCCATCTTTTAGCGTCCAAAGATGCGCTACTTGTGCATCAATATTTTTACCTGTAGCTTTAACTTTTGCTTCATATCGCAATGTGGCAAGAACTTGGTTGTTGCTCATTTCGTGAAGTTTAATATTCTTCAATTTGAAACCGTCATACATTGCGCCAAGAGGAACAAAGACACCATTAAGAACTGCATCTGGACCAATGTAGGGATTGCCATTTGCTAATGAATTACTTTCGGCTTCGTTCCAAACTATTTTGGCATCCATTGCACCAAGTACTGAAGGAATATCACCAACTGCAAATGCTTTGTAAAGTCCATCAACAACAGCCACATTTTGATCTGTATTTCCATCTTTCATCTCAACCCGAATAAGCTTTACAGTTTCTGTTTTACTCAAATTTTCAGCTTGATGCGGTGCTTCAGGATTTTTGAATATGGTTAACGGATACGATGGCGGTTCCGGGAACTTTCGGGAATCGAGAATTACATTGCCTTTGCCGTCATAATCTATAAAATCGCTTGCACTCATTATATAAAGCGTACTTGGCCATTGATGATGGTGAAGTGGTTCTTTTTCGCCCGGTAGTAGTGTTACTTCCAGCACCCTAACCTTATCGTTTTCCAACAGAATTTTATGGTTTTTGGGAGCGGCCACAACTGCATCAAGTTCTGGGGGCCAATCGGCAGGATTACCGGTTTTATAGGCAAATGTTTTTGCATCTAATTTTTCTTGACCAAATGAAGCCATCGTAATTAAAATGACAGCGATAAGTAACAGGTAATTTTTAATAGTTTTCATTTTATATGTTTTAAATTTTCATTTTTAAATGTTATTCCGCTTTATGAACTTCCAATTCTATTTCAATCATAAATTCGGGGAGCGCTAATTCCTTTACTCCAAGCCATGATCCAGTTGGAAATTGTTTTTTATAGATTTCGGCTCTATAGCCAGCCACTTCTAAAAATTTAGGCATGTTTGTAGTGAAGACATTTTCTACAACCACATCGTCAAAGGTGCAACCGTAATGTTTCAGGACTTTTTCCAAATCGGCATAACAGTTTTTCATTTGCTGTTCAAAATCGCCAACAGCGGTTGGATTGCCATCGTCGTCCATACTCACCGCACCAGATATTTTGATGTCGTTGCCAATTTTTACCGCATGCGTATAGCCATAGGCTTTTTCTACTTCGGGGCGTAGCAGAAAATAGTCTGGAGTTTCATTTACCGCAACTGTTTCAGTGTGTTCAGATTTTTCTACAGTTGTTTCTGCTTTGGCTTTTTCGTTGCAGCTTGAGAATGACATTGCCGCGACTAAAACGATTGCCAAGGTTGTAAATTTTGTTGTTTTCATTTCAATGTTTATTTAATGGGAATGAAATTTTATTATTTATAAGCGATTGCAGCGCTCGCCGGTCCAACCAATGGCATTAATGTGGTGGAAGTAAAGCCCGCTTTTTTTGTCCACCTGTTGAAATCTTCAAAGGTGAAATCAAAACCGTTTTCGGTTTCAATCAACATATTTAATGACATTAACAATCCAAAAGCATTTTCACTTCGGGCATCATCGATAATGTTTTCTATTACTACCAAGGCACCACCATCTGGCAAGGCCTTGTACGCTTTTTCAATAAGTGTGAGTTTCTCTTGTTCTCCCCAATCATGCAAAACATTACCCATGGTGATGATATCGGCTTTTGGGAAATCAACTTTAAAAAAATCGCCAGATGTAAGCGTAATGTTATCACTCAAATTCATAGCATTTATAATGTCTTTGGCAATAGGCGCTACCTGTGGCAAATCAAAAGAGGTGCACTGCATATGAGGATTGTTCCTAACAATATGTGCCGAAAAATGGCCGCCACAACCACCAATATCACAAAGGGTTTTGTATTTTGAAAAATCGAATTTTTTTGAAAAGGTTATAAAATTTCCAGTTTGCACACTGGCCATGGCATGAATAAATTCGCTAAGTTTGGCAGGATCGGCATAGATGAGATCAAATAGCGATTGGCCATTATTTTTGGCTTCGTTTTGAGGCAAGCCAGTTTTTAGACCAACTTCCAAATCGTTCCAAAAAGAAAACAAACGGTTATTGGCCATTTCCAAAATACCGCCAATATAAGAAGGTTTGTTTTTGTCGAGAAACAGATCTGTCTCTACGGTATTCTTGTAAATAGCTGTTTCTTTGATTCCGGTTCGGTTTAAAAACCCTAAAGCGACCAATGCGTCCAGAAAGTCATAAAGGCTTCTGTTGTGCAGGCCCAATTTGGTTTGAATGTCTAGTCCAGATTTTTCTCCTTTTGTCAAAAGTGTGAATAAATTCATATTTACAGCTGTAAGCAATGTTTTTGATGCCCAAAATCCTGTTCCCATTTGAAGGATTGCTGCTGGTGTTGGTTGTGTGTTTGTGGTTTCCATTTATATTTTAGATTTATAGTTCAATTTTAATTGTCACTACCATATTTAATCTGCCTACTATATTCTTCAGCATCAAAAGTCCCTTTTGATTCTTTTATCAAACCCTTGTCATCCAATTGCCAAAGCTCAAAACCGCTGATGTTTACTTTTTTTCCAGTGCCGTTGAGACCTGTGGTGGTTCCGGTCAACGTCCAATGAAATTCAGTACCCTTTGAGGTTTTAACTAAGCTGTCAAAAGCGACAATCATATCATCTGGAAAGGCATCCATAAAGGCTTTGGCATCTTTCGCAATTGCAGTTCTACCAACTGAAGCATTGCCATTGTTTATATTAAGAGAGCCATTTTCGATATAAAATAAAGCCACAAAATCTGGGTTTTGACTGCACCAAGCCTGTGCATAACTTTTGGAGAAGACGATTGGGTCGTAAATTCTTTCAGCTTCTGGAATACGGGTTGAGGTGAACGAAATATTGATAAACTTCCAAACCTCGTTTTCCTTTATCAATGTGAAATAATCGATGTTGTGCAAAAGTGGAACTCCAAAAGCATGTAAAACAGCATCGGCTTTTACAAATGCCAAATGTCCATCGCTTACGTGGATTGTGTAATTTCTTACAGGTTCGTAATACGGACGGTTGGTTTTTCCTTTTGCTGCCTCCACATAATCTGTAAAAAGCATTGTTTCGGAAATCCATTTGCCATCCTGCAATCTTGCAATCCCTACATTGGCATTGCTCGCCATCATTTTTTCCATCGCATCGAGATCATAGTTTCCCGCAACTTTTAGAAAATGTTCAATGGTTGCTTTTACGTTCGCTTCGTCTTGGGTCCAAACTTTCATTGTTGTCTTTGTCGTTTGTGAATTTTTCATTACATCGGAATTTTGACCAACTGCGTGATTTACCTTCACCAAGCTGAAGGCAAGGCCTATCAAAAAATAATATTTAAAGGTTGTTGTCATTTTGATAGAGATTTAAGCATTCAAAAAATTTATAGTTTTGGTCATGGTTCTTGAATCTCGGTTCTCTCATCTCTTTCAATGATATTCCTTCACAATAATCGATTTTGTGGAAGCCGAATTTTCTCGCAATTTCGCCACTGTTTTGTATTCCTCGGAAGTTGCAAAATTTTGAAGTTGCTCCATCGAGTCCCACCGAATTATAATGAACCGGTTAGGGTTCCAGTTTCCTTCTACGGGTGTCACTTTTCGGTCTGGATCTGGGTCAAACGCCATCCCACCTGAACGCACCAAATAAATTCCCCCAAATTTTTCAATAAGCGGTTCCACTTTTAACCGATACTGTTGGTATTGAAGTGAATCGTGGACGGTAATGTCCAAAACCATTAATATTTTTTCCGAAGGCATGCCAGTTACAGCCGATTCGCGGTTGCTGTGCGGATCACTGTTCTGTGCCTTCACCGAAATAATCCCCAACAGAAAGAAAATCAGGAGCTGTGTTTTTATTTTCATGTTTTTTTATTTTTAATCGGCTGTGAGCAATGAGCTTTGAGTCTTTACTCTTTGCTCTCTTTTCTTTTCTCTCAATAAAGTATGTTGTCTAACACCCAACCCAAGTTGCGCTCTTTCATATTGATTTTGTTATCTGAAGAAAAGACTTGCTGAATTTCTTTTTTTAGCGAAGCGAGTTCCTTGTTTGAATATTCGTGCATTTCCAGTGCATATTGTATCTTTTCCAAGCTTTCATCTTCGTCATCATTGCAAAATTCCTTATACATCTTTTCGAAAATAGCTGCTGGGGTTTTCGTCTTGATCAAGTTGAGTTCCTCTTCGGCTTCCACTTGATCTGCTTTTGCGCAGAGTAACAGAATATAGGTTTTCAGTTCTTCCTTGCTCCATTGTGTTTGTTCTGTTTTCATCACTTTATATTTTTTTTAGTGTGAAGTATGGTTTGAAACTTTATAAAGAAAAAGTGTATGGCACAGCACAGCCGAACCATACACTCCTCATGCCTGTCTTATTTTCTTTCGGAAACTTTCACGTCGCCACTAATGCCACTTAAATCTGGGCGATAAGCCCACAGTTCACTTTCCCCTCCATCGGTTACGGCGTACCAGTCTTTTAAAAACTGGCTCCAACTTCCTGCACCGTACACTTCGTCAAATTTTTTGTCCAGCCCATTGTCGATTCCCAACCACGCCGATTTGTCAAAAAATGAGATTACCGCCAAATCCCGTCCTTCTTTAGTGCTGGAAAATTCGTTGGTGTAGATCCCGAAAGTTTGGTTCGGCAGTTTTTCGGTGTAAACTTTTTTTATTTTTTCAATAAGCTTCATCGCATCCTTCATTTTGCCGCGCGTTACGTCATAGTAATCTACCAAAAGGTTTTTTAGCGTAAAATCTTTTGGAAAGTTGGACAGTTCCGAGTTGAATTTCCAATAACTCTGTTGGCCGCTTCCGGGCATACTGTATGCAGCTACATTGCTGTCCCAATCTGTATCATGGCCATCCTTTTGGGCAGGTCGGTTATCCAAAGAGCTCCAAGGAAATGGTCCCATAACCCATACGTAGTTCCCAGTATTTGGTCCGTTGGAAATTGTATACACACGTGCCCCGTAAGGGCCGTCGCCATGAAACTTCTTGTTGTGTGCCGTAATACCTTTTTCAAACTGATTTATTTGAGTTGGGTTAGGCGTTAACAGTGCATTTTCGAATACGCCGTATTCGGTACTGTTTTGTGATATTGCCATTAGCGGCAATAAAAGCATTGCAAAAATTAATTTTTTCATGATTTTTAATTTGTGTCTCCGCCTTAGGCGGATGACGGGTTAGTATTAAATTGTTTTACTATATTAATTAGGGAGTTTATAGTGAAAAACTTGGGGGGTCTAATCCAATAATTTTGCATTGTAATAGGCAGTTTCTGAAATTATTTTTCCTTCATCATTGAAAGTGTCAGTATAAAAAATGGGCAGTGCGATTGCTTTTTTGTCCGCTTTGCGAATTAAATTGATATTCCACCAAGATTGTACTAATCCCTGATTTCCCATTTCATATTCCAAATAATCTGGATAGCCTACCATATCTATACTAGCAATGTCATATTTTTCCAAAATCTTCTTGTCTATGGCTTTTTGTTCCGTTAAAGAAATGCTTTCTAAAGTTGGAGAGCTGGAATTCACGAACTGTACATCTTTATCATAAAAACTATATACTTTGTCCCAATCATTGAACTCCATGGCATAAATCATTTTCCGAACGGTATTGATGTTTTCGTGATGGTTGTAGATGGTGCCGTTCTTTCTGTCGCTATAACTTTGGCGAATTTCTGAACCAATATTGGCGTTGCTATAGATTATAATGGTTTGTATCTTATTGTTTTTATTCACTATGAATAATCGGTGCATAGGTTGGTTTACCTTAACACCTGTTTTTTTGTGAACACCTTTCATGTCTTCCCAAGTCTGTACCCACATCACATCTTTTTGGTTGTCGTCTTTGTATTCCAGTGCATCAGGATAGGCACCCGGGGAGCGGCTTATTGAAAAGTAATCAAGGGCGTCATTCCATCCTTTTGCAGAACTTGAAAAGCTTGCTTTGTCCTGTCCCTTGTCATTTGGGTCGGTACTCGTGCCATTGTATGCCTTAAAATCATCGGCCAGATAACTGGCTACTTTGTCTGAATCTCCACTAACAAAGGCCTGGGTCATAGCCTCTACTGTAGTAATGGACGGATGGTCTATGTAAATAGTTCCGTTCTTTTTTTGCGAATAGGTAATGCAAGCAATTAGCATCATTACCGATAGAATTGTTGTTTTCATTGTTTATGTATTTATTTAGTTAATATTCTGTTTGATTTTACTTTGAATAATTGTTTAAAGTCTTTTGAACTGGCCTGAATTTCATTTCCAAATCTTTTTGGGCCAGCCCATTCTTATAAATAATGGAGGCGTTGTTTTTCGGCGTTTGGTTGTTCAGCATCAAGCTCACATCGGAAACTGGGTAGGTTTGGCTGCTCAACAAATAATTTTTCCCGTGAAGTCCTTTTTTGGTTGCGGTCCTGAATATAGCTTCTGCCACATCTGTAACATCCACGATGGCCAAGGGCACATCCTCGTCATAAAACATTTGGATGAAGGGGTTTGGCGCTATTTTGTGCTTGAACAAAAACTGCATTCCTGTTGCGGTTGAGTCCTCACGGGTGCTCAAGGATTTCCCCATGACCATTACCGGCGATACCGAACTTATTTCAAAGAAAAGTTTGGGGTTTTCCGCAATGAACTTTTCTACCATCTGATTGGCAATAAACTTGGCCTGTGCATACGGATGGCTTTTGGGACTCGTGAATTTTGCGTCGTTTTCATCAAAAACCGCTGTAGGGGTTTTGTGCCCTGCCGGAAGTGGGAAGTTTGTGTTCCAAGCTCCAACGGAGGCTATAAAAACAACCTTTTCAATTAAAGAAGATTCCTGTATGGCATTGAGAAAATTTTCGGTTCCTTTAATGGTCGGGTCAAACAGCTCTTTCTGTGGGTCTTTTACGTCCAATTGAAACGGTGTGCCGCCGTGGACCACAATTTCGCAATCGCCGATGAAATCCTTCAACGTTTCCAGATCCTCCACTTTCAGCGCAATTATATTGAGGTTGTCCGAATTTTCAAAATTGAAAAGATGCTGGTACTTTTCGCTTTTTTTAATATCGGTAACCGATACTTTCACGTTGTATCCTTCCTCTAAAAATTTTTTGGTAGTGTGGCTTCCTATAAAGCCCGATCCACCTATGATGCCTACTGTTTTCATGATTTCGGGTTTGAAGGGCCTAACAGGTTTCAAGTTCCTGTTAGGTCTGGCGATTATGTTTATTGTTCTTCGGGATTTGTACCTCCGTCCATTTTACTTTCTTCGGCAGTACTTTTATCAGTCTCTTGCAAAGCTTGCAAATCCAACATAAGTTTGGAAAGGTCCCAATAGCCATCTTCCCGAACAATTTTCCCGTCAATAAAGCGGGCAGTTATGTGCGCTGGAATTACGTATGTTTTAGAATTGACCAATAAAGTGGCTTCCCAATGTCCCCAAAAGTTTACCCAGGTTTGGCCTTTATCGGTAACCACCATTTCATATTCCACGCTTTCTGGATCGTATTTCCACGAGGAAAAATGAGTGGCGTCATCTTTGTCCGTTGCCACCAATTGGTCAATGGTTTGGGCATCTTTCATGGTTACATTGTTCAAGATTTTTGCGGTATCTGCATAATGGCTCGCCAAGGCTTCCCAATCGTGTTTTTCGTAGGCAGCAATCACACTTTTATAAGTGTCTATTTCTGGCGATTGTTGGGTGTAGCGTTTTTCTTGTTTTTGGCAAGCAGCTAATGAAAGGACTATTGCAAGCCCTAAAAAGAATACTCTTTTCATAATTGAATGATTAAGGGTTAGTTAAGATAAATGTCGTGGGGAGCATCTAAGTAACTGACAATCAATAAAAGATGAAAGTGATTTAGGACGAAGAGCCTTTAAAACTGTCCGAAGGAAGGCTTTTAGTCGCCGAAGAGAATCTTAATGAAATTGGAAGATTGGAACCACGACATTTGGACTCACGACGGATTATCTATATTGATTACTGTTTTTTTCAAAATATAATAATACCTAAAAGTCGTGGCTCAAATCGTCGTGATTCAAAAAGTCAAAAATTTAAATTGTTTGCAACCGCTTCAGCAATTCGGTGCGCATTGCTTTGCTCATCGGGATGGCTTTTTTTGAAATGACCACGTGCGTGCCGGCCACTTCGTCTATTTGGGAAAGGTTGATAATGTAGCTACGGTGAATTCTGAGGAAATGTTTCTGCGGAAGTTTTTCATCAATATCCTTCAAAGTCATCACCAAAAGATACTCGCGGCCCTGCGAAAAAATGCGGCAGTAGTTGCGGTCCGCTTCAATATAATAGATGTCCTTGATGTCTATTTTCAACATCTTTTCGTTGTGACGAACAAAGATGCGGTCGTTCAGAATAATATCTGTTGCATTTCCCTTGGTTGAGGCTTCGTCGCCATTGCCGTTTTCTTCATTATTTGAAGATTTTTCCACAGCAATCCTTTCCACAGTCAGTTCTATGGCTCTTTGAAGATCCAGTCTTTTGAAGGGTTTGGAGATAAAAGCGTACGGATGGGTTTCCTTGGCGCGGTTAAAGTGGGCCTCATCCGCATTGCCTGTTAAATAGATGATCGGGATTTTATAGTGCTGTTGGATTACGCGTGCGGTTTCTATTCCGTCCAGTTCCCCTTTTAACCGAATGTCCAATAAAATAATGTCCGGGTTTTCTATTTTTATTTGTGAAAGGGCTTCCTCGCCTCGGGGCAAAATCCCTGTTACTTCATAACCCAATTCGCTGAGTTGTAATGAAATGTTTGCCGCAATGACCATTTCATCCTCCACGATCAATATTTTCACGGCTCTTTCCATTAAGCTATTTTGAAGTTTTTAAAGTTGAAAGCTACAGCGGTTCCATTTTTGTGATCTTCGGAAATGGTGCCGTTCAATTGTTGCGTGAGCAATTGAATCAATTGTGTTCCAAAACCTGTTCCTTTTGGTTTTGCACCTTTTGTTTTGCCGATGCCGTTATCTGAAACTTTTAATAAGAGTTCGTCGTTTTCCTTGCTGAGGCTAATGTTTATTTTACCCTGTGTTCCTTCGGGAAAGGCATATTTCAGAGCATTAGTTAAAAGTTCGTTCACTATAAGTCCGATGGGAACGGCTGTGTCCACGTCCAAGTTTAGGTCGTCCATCGCGCATACTATCTTCACTTTGTCTTCGGCATTGAAAGTGTCCAGCACCCCTTCGCCTAAATTCATAAAATAATCCTTCATTTCAATACTGCCCAAGTTTTCGCCCTGATACAATTTTTGGTGAATAATACCCATACTCTGCACGCGGTTTTGGCTGGCTAACATGGCTTCTTTGCTGGCGCCGTCTTCCAGTTTTGCGGATTGTAGGGCGATGAGACTTTTCACCATTTCCAAATTGTTTTTTACGCGGTGGTGTATTTCTTTCAGCAACAGTTCGTTCTGTTTGTTTTTGGTATCCAATTCAATATTTATGGCAGCTAAAGCTTTTCGTTTTTTGCGAATGTTCTTCAGTGTAAAATACATTCCGAAGAGAATAATGGTCAGCAATCCTGCTATGCCAATATATAGCCACTGGGTTTTTCGCTGTCGGGAAATCTCTGTCTCTTGGTCCAAAATTTCCATATCCTTTTGCGCGGTTTCATATTTTACTTGCAGTTCGCTATCCTGGCGCGCAATGATAGTGTTGAGGTATTCGGTGTGGCCTTGTTCGTAGAGTTGGTGATATTCAAGGGCTTTTTTATAATCGCCCAACTCACTGTAAATATTGGACACATGCATATAGTTTTCCCAAAGGTTTTTGGTGTTTCCGATGCGTTTCATGATTTCTATGGCCTTTAGGTTGTAGGGCAGGGCTTCGGCATATTTTCCTTGTAAAATATATACGTGGCCTATGTTTGCCGTTGGGGGCATCATGTAACGTTCCAGCCCTATCTTTTTCGCGCCCTCATAGCAAGTGTTGTAGTCGGCAATGGCTTCGTCATAGCGTTCCATATATTTGTAAATGTTTCCGCGGCCGTTGTAACAGGCCAAAAGTGGAGCATCCGTGATGCCCAATTTTTTGTATAAACGGATTGCGTGGTTCATACTTTCGAGACTTTCATCAAGATTTCCCAAAAACAGTTGGTTTTCGGCGAGCCGTCGATAGGAAAGGGCCAAGTCTTCTTCATAACCGTTTTTTTTCTTGGATGGCAATAGCTTTTTTGCAGTATTCGGCACCTTCGGCATAACTGTCGGAATAATATAGCAAATCACTAATTTTTGTGTAGCATTGTGCAATGCCACGTTGGTCGCCAATTTCTTCATAAAGCGCCAATGCTTTATAAACTGTTTCGGAGCCTTTGTCATATTCCGCAGTGCCGCTGTAATTGGTTGCCAATAAAAGGTAGGTGTCTGCCAAATATTTGGACATTTGCTGTTCCTTATAAACGGCTATCGCTTTTTGAAGATAAACTATTGAAGAGTCTAGCACGGTGTGATTTTCATGCCAATTAGCCAAACCGATATAGGCATTTCCAAGGGTTTTAAAATCCTTATTATTTATAGAAAGCTGAATGTTTTTTTTGAAATTGTTGTATTCTGAAAGAGTGTCTATGTTCTTCGGAATGGTTTTTTCCGAATCTAAATACGAATTTTTAAGCGTGTCTTCTTGTGCTTGGGAAGGAGTTTGGGGAAGACTGCTCCACGAAACGCAAGCTAATACTGCAGTGAGTAATAGTCGTTTCATTTTATGATGATTGGTTGTTTGTTGATTCTAAATTTACGATTATTTTTTTTGTACGACCAAAACTGGGCGATTATTTAGATTTATCCTCTTTTATGAAAAGGTCCAAATCCGTTTTACTTGGCATTGAAACCAACATGGAATTCTTCAAAAAAAAATCTCCCCTACCACAATTTAAAATGGTAGAGAAGATTTTCAAACACAAGGAAAAATAGAATTGTGGAATTAAGAAGTTTTAATTTCAGGAGCACTCAACTTAGCCAAAACATAGGCGGAGATTGCCATTACTATGTCTCGCACGGCCACGTCTGGGTGATGCCAAGTGAATAGTAGGCTCAGGGCAATCAGTAAAAGCCAAATGGAAACAATGTACGCCCCAACGCGGGTATTTAAAAGCACTATGATTCCCGCAATAATCTCGATTACGCCAACAATCATCATGAATGTTGCTCCGCTAAAGGGAAGTACATCCAAGGTGGAAGGCGCGAGATAAGTGTCCCATTGCACCAAAATGTTGAAAAATTTGTCTAGCCCCGCCACGATGGGCACAATCACAAAGACGTATTTCATAAGGGTCTGTAGTTTGCTGATTTCAGTACTGTTTGCTATTGTTGCCATAGTTTTTTCGATTTTATGTTATATTGGTTAGATGATTTTTGAAGGTGACGGTTACAAAATTTGTAACTTTAGGAAAATTATGGCATCTAAAAAGAAAAGGACATGATGAATGCAATCCAACCAGACCGATTTACCTTAACCAAATTATCCGATTCCAATGTCGTGCAGCGTGTATTGGAAGGAGAAAAAGAATTGTTCGAGATTTTGTTGAGAAGATATAACCAACGTCTTTTTCGGGTAATTAGAAGTTATATCCATTCCGAAGATGACGTACAAGACATTATGCAAGACGCTTATGTGAAGGCCTATACCAAGTTGGGCCAGTTTAACAACCAGGCCTCTTTTTCCACTTGGCTTATCAGGATTGCCATCAACGAAGCGTTACAACATATACGAAAGAACAAAAGACGATTGATGAATTACGGAAAAACGGAAAGTTTAGAAAACGTTTTTCAATTGCCAGATACAAATCAAATGAATCCAGAAAAACAAGCCATAACTACTGAAACCCGCACCTTGTTGGAAAACGCAGTAGATCATCTGCCCGAAAAATACCGTGTGGTGTTCGTGCTCCAACAGGTGGAAGGTCTAACGAATCCAGAGATTGCCGATTGCCTAAAATTGACCGATAGCAATGTGAAGGTGCGGTTGCACCGTGCCAAAGGCCTATTGAAAGAAGAGCTCTTCAAAACCACACACGACACCTCCATCTTTGAGTTTGGAAACCATAAGTGCGATGCGATGGTGAAAAATGTTTTGGAACGAATTTAACATTTAAAACATCCACGCAGAAAATTCGTCGTACCTTCGCCGCTTATTAAAACCGTCTTCTTAGTTTTAATGGTTTTTAAAAAGACCGAATTCTAAAAGCGCCGCGATATACTATCTCCAAGCGCAGCGGTCTAAACAAAAATAAATACAGGGTCCAAATTGGAAAAGTTATGTTTCTTCGATGTTGATCGAAGCCAACAATCTTGCAACCTGGAACCTGAAACCTGAAACACATTATATGACATTTAAATCACTTGGGCTGTCCGATGCCCTGTTGAAAGCAATCACCAAAAAAGGATATGATACGCCTTCGGCAATTCAACAAAAAGCAATCCCTTTAATTTTAGAACGAAAAGATGTACTGGCCTCGGCCCAGACCGGAAGCGGAAAAACCGCTGGTTTTGCACTTCCTATGCTTGAAATACTCAGCAACCAACCTACATTGCGCCAACGTCCCGTTCGCGCTTTGATACTTACCCCAACCCGTGAGCTCGCTGCACAAGTGCAGGACGAGTTTAGGGAATACAGCGAATATACAGACCTCCGTTCCACCGTTATTTTTGGTGGTGTTGGGGCAAACCCACAAATTAAAGCGTTGCGAAATGGCGTTGATATTTTGGTGGCAACTCCCGGAAGGTTATTGGATTTGGAAAACCAAAATGCGCTTTCACTTTCAAAAGTGGAGATTCTAGTTTTAGACGAAGCAGACCGAATGCTCGATATGGGCTTTCTCCGCGACATCAAAAAGATACTTGCATTGCTGCCTTCCAAAAGGCAGAATCTTTTGTTCTCCGCAACTTTTTCAAAAGAAATAAAAAAACTGGCCAATGAGTTTCTGCACCATCCCGTTTTGGTGGAAGCTACTCCAGAAAATACTACGGTTGAAAAAATTGAACAAACCGTTTATAGGGTAGATAAAGCCCAAAAAACAGATTTAATTATCAAACTTATTGCTGAAGGCGGATGGCAACAGGTTTTGGTTTTTACGAGGACTAAGCACGGCGCCAACCGTTTGAGCGAAAAACTTGAAAAGGCAAGAATCACTTCCGCAGCCATTCACGGCAACAAAAGTCAAGGCGCGCGAACAAGAGCACTTTCTGGATTTAAGGAAGGAAAAGTACGCGTATTGGTTGCGACAGATATTGCAGCCCGTGGGCTCGATATTCCGCTTTTACCACACGTTATCAATTTTGAATTGCCAAACATTTCCGAAGATTACATTCACCGCATAGGAAGAACTGGTAGAGCTGGCGCCAGTGGCGAAGCACTTTCATTGGTAAGCCTTGATGAGGTTGGTTATTTAAAGGATATTGAGAAACTGATTGGGGAACGTCTTCAACCTAAAACCCTTCCAGATTTTCAACTCACTGAAACCATGGCCGATGTAAAAGCCGCGGAAGAAGAGAAGAAACGCGAAAAGGCCCAGCGCCACAGCCGTGGACGAAATGCGGGAACCAAGGTGAATAACCACGCTAAAAGTGGAAATAATAGAAGTAGGGGAAGAAGATAATTGTGTTCTTGCCTATTTTTAAATTAGAAGGTAAGAGAGTAAACCCTATACAGGCAGAGACTTAATGATTATCATATGTTAAAAAGGGAAGCATTCAGAAATATTAATACTTCTGAATGCTATTCTTGTTTTTAACCTTGCCAAGTATGGCTACATTTTTGACATGTTGTAGGGTTTCTGTCAGCTAAAAGTGCTAAAAGTCCTAAAGGGAAAAAACAAATTGCAACAACAATTTGCCAAGTTTTGTATCCTCCTTTTTTGGTTAATTCGCCACATTTGGGGCACGATAAATTTGCCATAATTTTAATTGTTTTTATTGATGGTTAGTAAATATTTTTATAATCCAGGTTAATAGAATTACAATCAGGATTGCTCGACTAAAATATTTTGAAATAATGTTTATCCTGCTACAATTAGTAATTTTTAATATTGAGATTATTCTTAACGGAATTTGAAAAATAAAAAATGTGGCAACTAATATACTTGTTTTATTTAAAAAATAGGCATTATTCAGATTTCCATTGGATAATTCGCAAAAAGCTCTCGTTGTTCCACACACAGGACATTCAATTCCTGTTAATTTGTCAATTAGACAAAAATGGGGCACATAGTTCAGAATTGATATTATTGAATTTCCAAAAAAAGCAAAAGTTAAAATCAGTATTAAATTGCTCATCAAGATATTATAGTCATTTTGTCTATAATAATCAGAGGTTATGTTTTTAATCAAAAATTGTGGAATTATGGCAATCTCCATTTTTTGCTTTTAGCGTTCAGTCGTGTCATTTACTTAAACACGTCTATATTTGTTCAATCCTTCATTTTAATTTTCACACACACAGATCAACCTTTACAATCCCAAATATATTTATAATTTTTTTAACATCTTTAAGGGATACCGTATTGGCGGTATATTTAAAAAAAATACGTTGTAAAATTTAGGGAATTCAATGGATACAACATTATACTTAAAAATGTAGCTAATGAAGAAAAAAACGCCAAAAAGCGTGACGCCACAGCGTGAGCGAAATGTGGGAACTAAGGTGAATAACCACGCTAAAGGTGGGAATAATAATAGGGGTAGGAGGTAGATGTTTTTGGTTTATGCTAACTTAATTTTGGTTGGAACATAGACGTTGTTTTTCATTCAGTAGATTTGGCAAAAGTTATATTTCTATAGTTTTAAGCATAATATTTTTTCTTTAACCAAAAAGAAACCCGAACTAATATAATCAAAGCCGGAACTTCCACCAAAGGACCAATCACTCCAGTAAAAGCTTGCCCAGAATTCAGTCCAAAAACAGCGATGGCTACGGCAATGGCCAATTCAAAATTATTGCCAGCCGCGGTAAAGGCTATCGAAGCGGTTTTGTCATAGGTTGTACCCATTGCTTTTGAAAAGAAGAACCCAATGAAGAACATTAAACTGAAATAAATAAGCAACGGCACCGCAATGAGCAGCACATCCATTGGTATTTCCACAATCAATTCTCCTTTTAAGGAAAACATCACTACAATAGTAAATAACAAAGCAATAAGCGTAATGGGCGAGATGGTGGGAATAAACTTGGTTGTGTACCATTCTTCACCTTTCCAAGGCACCAAAATCAACCTGCTCAAAATGCCAAGAACGAATGGAATGCCTAAATAAAAAGCCACACTTTCGGCTATGGTGGCTATGGAAATGTCAACAATAGCACCTTCAAACCCAAAATAGGGAGGCAGTACGGTAATAAAAAGCCAAGCGTAAAAACTATATGCAAACACTTGAAAGATACTGTTGAGCGCTACCAATCCCGCACCGTATTCACTACTTCCTTCTGCAAGATCGTTCCATACCAAAACCATGGCAATACATCGCGCAAGACCAATTAAAATAAGGCCTACCATATATTCGGGATAATCGCGTAAAAATGTAATTGCTAAAACAAACATCAAAACGGGACCAATTATCCAATTTAAAACCAAAGAAATGGAAAGCACCTTCACATCCTGAAATACCTTTGGTAAAAGGGCATAATTTACCTTGGCCAGTGGCGGGTACATCATTAAAATCAATCCTATGGCTATAGGTATATTTGTAGTGCCGCTATTGAAGGAATTCAACAACTCCGGAAAGCTAGGGGTAAAATAGCCGATACCCACGCCAATGGCCATCGCAATAAAAATCCAAAGGGTGAGGTAACTGTCAAGAAAACTTAATTTTTTGGGAGCAGCCATTTTATAAACTGATTTTTGAGAACACATATTTCATTTCCGTGGCAATCTGCCCGTTGCGTTCCTTGTAAATTTGTTGTTGTTGAGGAGTGCCATCTGAAACTTTTGGATCTTCATACACAATGGAAATTCGTTTTTCCGAACCTGCCACAAAAGGGCAGCCCGCATCGGCCTGTGAACAGGTCATCACTGCTGCAAACCCGCTTTTTGGGTTGGCGTCGTCATCATACTTCTTTGAAAATCCAAGGATAGGTGGCACAGTTTCAGAATAACTGATTTTGTAAACAGGATTATATCCTTCGGTTTCTTTGCGAATTTTAAAGCCAACGTTTTCCAATGTAATTACCACCATCGGAAAAAGAGCCGTTGCCTCCGTTCCGCCGGAATAACACTTTATGTTGTTAATGTTGAAATAAGCTGCCATTGTCTGCGCCCAAACTTGCGCCAGATGGCTTCTTCGGGAATTGTGGGTGCAGATGAAATTGAGCAGAATGAACTGCTTTTCCGCTGTTTTATTTTTTAAATAAGCTATCAAAGGTTTAAGCACCGCTTTCCGAGTTTCGGATAGTGGTGCCGTGTCCAGCTTTTCTATATAATTATTTAGCTCGTTGAACAAAACGGGTCTGTTTTTTACTAACAGCAACCTGAACTTGGTTCACAGCAAGAGGAGTCTTCCTGTAAATCAGCCATTTTCACCTTTGGTTTTGCCTGTTTGGTTCCAGGCTTTTCTGCATAAACCGTGATACTGAAAATTCCAGTATCTGAATTGTTGAAAGTTTTCACTTCTTCTGAAGAAAGATATTTTTCAAGAATATCATCTGGTATTACAATTGGTTTTTCTTTTTGAATTTGAATGTTGCTGAAACCGGCATCTTTTATGAATTGAAGGTATTCCGTTTTTTGGACTGCACCAGCAACGCATCCCGCGTACATTTCGGCGTCTTCTTTCAAGGCATCGGGAAGGTTTCCGACCAAAACGATATCGGAAATACTGAAATGTCCTCCCGGTTTTAAAACCCTAAAAATTTCAGCAATTACTTTCTGTTTATTTGGCACGAGGTTTAAAACACAGTTGCTCACTATTACATCGGCAACGTCATTGCTCACGGGCATTGCGTCAATATCTCCTTCTCTGAATTCTACATTGTTATAACCCAGTTTCTCTGCATTAATACGCGCTTTTTGGATCATAATCGGTGTAAAATCTACTCCTATTACTTTTCCTTCACTTCCTGTTTCGTGTCTGGCTACGAAACAATCATTGCCAGCACCGGAGCCCAGATCAATTACTGTATTTCCTTTTTCTATTTTGGCGAATTGTGTGGGTAGGCCACAGCCCAATCCTAAATCGGCGTCTTCAACATAACCGCCAGTTTCGGAATAGTCGTCCATCATTATGTTATAGACTTTGTTAGAAGGGGTGGTGGCGCCGCAGCAAGACGAAGCGTTTTCCACTTTCCCCTGTTCGGCTATTTTAGCGTAACGTTCTTTTACGATGTCTTTTAATTCTTGTTCGTTTTTCATATTTTTCATTTTTTATAGTTGAGATAATCGATTGTAAATATTGTTCTTGTTGACGTAGAATCGTGACTCATTTTGATTTCAACCTATTTCCCTTTAGGGCTGGGGTAAAAAAATAGGTTGAAATCAAAATATTTATATAATTTTCTTAGCAACATTTTTCTTCTGAAATGTCTTGGTCCAAAAACTGTAGCATCACTGCTTTCATTTTGGTCCAATTCTCTTTATGAATGCAATAGCAAACGCTCGTACCTTCAATGTTTCCCTTAATCAAACCGAGGTTTTTCAACTCCTTTAAATGTTGTGAAATTGTGGGTTGGGCCAGTCCAATTTCTTCCACCAAATCGCCGCAGATGCAAGCGTTTATTTTGAACAAATGCTGAAGAATGGCCACTCTCGCAGGATGCCCAAAAGCTTTGGCAAAGGTTGCAATCTGGTTTTGTTGGTCGGTAAATATTTCTGTTTTGGTAATTCCCATAATAGTTATATGTATTTATTGCAATATTACGATGAATATTTGATTTATTATAAAAATTGAAAGGTTTTTTAAAAATATATATTTTGGTTAATTCTTTAAAAGATTTTCAAGAGTTTTAAAATGATGAGCTTCGGTTCTCAAAGAAATAATCAAAATATCTTTTTTGAGTATAATTGAATAGATTTCACCCGACTTAAAAAGAGGTTCGAGTGTTTGGTAGAGCTTTTCTATAAGTGCTGAGTTGTTATCTGAACCACTGATAACATAATCTTTTAGTCCACGAAAGGATTTTGAATTATTGAACAACTTTTTTATAAATCCGAAACTTTCTTTTTTATAGATAGAAAATTCAGAATTGAAAGAACCTGCCATCGGGGTTGACCATTCCGCTAACGTGAGAAGGTTTTGTTTTTTAGAAGAAAGGATTAAGTTTCCAGTGGAAGTATAAGTGGCTTTTTTATACTTTAAATGCCACGTTTTCGACGCTATAATTTCAGCTTGAATAAAATAGGACCAGGCATTGTAATTGCCCTTCACCTTTCCATTTTTGCTAGCAACGTAGTTTTCAAATTCTCTGCAGAAATCTTCGTTTATTTTATAGAAGGGAGATGTGAGTTCGGCAGATGCTGCATTCGATTTTATTTTCATCAGTTTATGTTTTTTGCAATAATTTCTTAAAACAAACACTGTTTTCCACCCCCGCATATTGCCCGTAGTTATCTATAAATCTGTAACCGCTTTTTTTATAAAGCGAAATAGCTTCCGGTTGTTTGATTCCCGTTTCCAAAATACATTTTGTGTTGCCCAGTTCCAATGCCCAAATCTCGAGCTCTTTCAGAATTTTCCCTGCAATCCCTTTCCCGCGTTGCTCCAAAGGGACAAACATGCGTTTCACTTCCATTACCCCTGCTTCAAATTGTTTAATGGCACCACAACCAACGGCCGTATTCTCATCATCATAAGCAACCACAGTGTGTTTTATGGAGTCTAATTTATTGAATTGGTCGTAAAATGGATGGTCGTCGCCATCGCGAATTGTGAGCTCTTCATCCAATTGTTTTACCAGCAATTTGAAGTCTTCACTTTGTGAATTGATGCGTTGTATATCAATCATTTATATTTTTTTTGGTTTGTTCAAATCGTGAATAGTTAATTATTCTTGGTTGGGAATCTAAAGATAATAAAGGTTTTTTATCTTAGCCATTTAAATTTAGCTGTTACTCTTTTCATCCAAAAAATTACTTTTATGAAATATTCTTTCGTCCTTATTTTTTCTTTATTGTTTTTTTTCACCGTCGATGCACAGCAGAAAGAACTAACCCTAAAAGACGCTGTAATTGAACAATACGGTAAATTTTACCCCGAACAAATACAAGGCTTTCAGTGGGTTCCGGGGACAACTTCTTATACATACCTTGATGATGGCACCACGCTGAAAAAATCTTTCGCCGAAAGCAAAAAAGAAATAGAACAGCTTTCAATTGCTGAAGTAAACCAAACCTTGGGCACCGTTTTAAAACGGTTTTCAGGGATGACTTGGAAAAACAGCGAAGCTTTCTATCTGGTTGATAATAATTCCTATTACCTATATAATTACAATGAAAAAAAAGGAGCATTGGTTTCTAAAATAAACGATGCTGCAGAAAACAGCACCCTGCAAAATGAAACTGGAAACGTTGCCTACACAATAGACAACAATCTCTATATTCAAAAATCCGATGGTACAACCGTTGCAGTCACTAATAATTTCGATAAAAATATTGTTTCGGGGCAAGCCATTGCGCGAAGTGAATTCGGAATTACCAACGGTATTTTTTGGTCGTCCAATGGAAATCTGCTCGCTTTTTACCAAAAAGATGAAACCGATGTCGCAGATTATCCGCTTCTGAACATCATTCCAACTCCCGGAGAATTAAATTCCATAAAATACCCAATGGCGGGGCAGAAGAGTGAGCGCCCAAAAGTGGGAATTTATAATTTGGCCACTGGGCAATCGGTTTTTATTTCTCCTACTGGAAATGTGGATGACTATTTGACTAATCTATCTTGGACTCCCAATGAAAAAAATGTTGTTATCGCTGAGCTGAACCGCGACCAAAACCATATGAAACTGCAGCTTTTTGATGCTTCAACAGGAAAGTTGGTCCGCACCATTCTTGAAGAGAAAAATGATAAATGGACCGAGCCGGAGCATCCTGCCTATTTCTATTCAGATTCTTCCGAAGACTTTATTTGGATGAGTGAAAAAGATGGTTTTATGAATCTTTATCTGTGCAATACTTCAAAAGGTTTCGCAAAACAGCTTACTGTCAATAAATGGGTCGCCGAGGAAATAGTTGGCAACAACGCTAAAGGAACGGAAGTTTATTTCACTGGAACTGGCGAATCACCTTTGGACACAAAGTTGTATTCCGTAAACATTTCCAACGGAAAACAAATCTGCATAACGGAAACAAGCGGTACCCACAATGCCAGCATTTCTTCCGATGGAAAATATATTTTTGATCAATATTCAAATCACGAAACGCCCAACGTTGCACAGTTATTGGACAACAAAGGAAAAACGATCCAAACTTTTGTGAAAGTCGATAACCCAATGGCCGATTATAGAATTGGAACCACAGAGATTGGAAAATTGAAGTCGCACGACGGCTTTGATCTTTATACTCGATTAATAAAACCATCCAATTTCGACCCAAATAAAAAGTACCCGGTTTTGGTATATGTTTATGGCGGTCCGCACGCACAATTGATAACGAATTCGTGGAATGACGGTGCTTCTTTATGGATGAAGTGGATGGCCGAACAAGGTTATCTCGTTTTTACCTTGGATGGTAGAGGTTCCGCAAACAGAGGTTTCGCTTTTGAAAGTGTTATTCACAGACAAGTGGGCACCGAGGAATTAAAAGACCAATTGGTTGGTGTGGAATATCTTAAATCACTTTCTTATGTTGATGCAGGCCGATTGGCAATCCACGGTTGGAGTTTTGGTGGTTTTATGACCGTTTCAATGATGCTCCGCGATCCTGGGGTTTTCACCACTGGAGTTGCCGGAGGACCAGTTACCGATTGGAAATATTACGAAGTAATGTATGGCGAGCGCTATATGGACACTCCGCAACAAAACCCCGAAGGCTACGAAACCTCGAGCCTGCTGAACAAAACCCAAAACTTGACAGGAAAATTATTGACAATCCACGGATCGATAGATCCCGTGGTTGTTATGCAGCACGATTTGTCATTGATTAAATCTTTTGTGGACAATGAAAAGCAAATGGATTTCTTTGTTTACCCAATGCACGAGCACAACGTTCGCGGCAAGGACCGCGTGCATTTAATGACGAAGGTGCTTAACTATGTGATTGAGAATAATAAATAGTATTCAGTAATCAGTACGCAGTAATTCAGTAATCAGTGAATTCACCTTCTAAACTTTTCAACTTCTCAACCTTATATCCATTAGTATCATTCTTTCTCCTCCAAAGGTGAATGGTCAAACTTCCCCTTCACGGTGTCATAGCGAAGAATTCCAAACCCAATAATAGCCGAAATAAAGGAGCCAATCAAAATCCCGATTTTTGCCGAATCTATGTATTCCGGGCTATTGTTAAACGCTAGGCCTGCAATGAAAATGGCCATCGTAAATCCGATTCCCGCCAAGAAGGAAACACCAATTATCTGTTTGTTAGTGATATCTTCCGGCACGTCAATCATCTTGAATTTTTTTGCTAAAAAGATAACCGTTGAAATGCCAATACTTTTACCCAAGATCAAACAGATCATAATGTTCACTATCAATGCCGTCTCCAGGCCACCGTTGCCGTTTATGGCCACGCCCGCATTTGCAAGTGCGAAAATGGGGATTACCAAATAGGCCACCCAATTGTGGAGTTTGTGCTCTAAATGTTGCAAAGGCGATCGATAATCATCTGCCCAATCTTCCAAATCGTCTATCAATTCCAGTTGTTCCGCAGAAAGTACTGGCTTTTGAAGAATGGTGCTTTCTTTTATTTCACTCACAATGCTTTCCAGTTGGTCGGTAAATTCGTGGGTACTTATTTTTTGCCTCACGGGAACGGCAAAAGCCATCAGAATTCCAGCTAAAGTAGGATGGAGACCAGCTTTCAAAAACAACAACCAAACAACGAATCCCGATGCCATTGTTAAATATTCGGAATACAAACCTCTGTAGCTTAAGAAATAAATTACAGCCAACAGTCCCAAAGCAGAGCCCAACAATACAAAATTTAAACTGCTGCTGTAAAATATGGCAATTACCAGCACCGCTCCCAAATCGTCCACAATGGCAAAGGCAGTGAGAAATATTTTCAAACTTAAAGGCACCCGATTTCCCAATACTTTTAAGATAGCCAATGAAAACGCAATGTCTGTCGCCATTGGGATTCCCCAACCTTTCAGCGTTTCGGGATTTTGGTTTAGGATAACGTACATAAGTACCGGTAGCGCAATTCCTCCGATTGCTCCAAATAGGGGAAACATAATTTTTTTGGTGGAATTGAGTTCGCCAATCAAGAATTCCCGTTTGATTTCAAGGCCAATTAGAAAGAAAAAAATAGACATCAGACCATCGTTCACCCAAAGCAATAATGGTTTTTTTAGCTCAAAACTGTCGGTAACAATACCAAACTCATACTGCCAAAAAGATTGATAACTTTCCGCAAACATTGAATTGGCCCAAACCAAAGCAATAATGGTGGTTGCCAGCAGCAGAATTCCGGTAGAACTTTGAAGGTTGACGAATTTTTGAAAAGGAGAGAGTACTTTTTCTTTTAACATATATTTTTTTCGAACTGGCAATATACCAAAACCAGCAATAAAACCATTTATTGCCAACTGGCTACAAATCTGTTTTATGAAAAATTTGTGATTGGCGGAAAAATATTCGAAAGAACTAAAGATAGATTGATGACCGATGACCGATGACCGATGACCGATAACCGAAAACAGGAACGCTTCCTAACATAAAATTTTCAAAGTCTGGCAAGAGATAAATCGCAAGCCTACTGCAAACTGATTACTGCAAACTGACCACTGACCACTGAATCCTGAATACTGAATACTTTTTTTGATACTCCCTTTCAGAATGTTATCTTTGCATTCCTATTTAAGAAAGCGAGAATATGTTCGATAATTTAAGCGATAAGCTGGACAAAGCACTGCACGTACTGAAAGGCCACGGCAGCATAACCGAAGTAAACGTAGCCGAGACTTTAAAAGAAGTGCGTCGCGCCCTTTTGGATGCCGACGTCAACTTCAAGACTGCCAAGGAATTCACCAATACCGTAAAGGAAAAAGCTCTGGGCCAAAACGTACTCACTACGCTTCAGCCAGGCCAATTGATGGTGAAATTGGTGAAAGACGAACTTACCGAATTGATGGGCGGCGAAACTGCTGGCATCAATTTGAGCGGCACACCAACGGTTATTTTAATGTCCGGTCTGCAGGGTAGTGGTAAAACTACGTTCTCCGGGAAGCTTGCCAATTACTTAAAAACAAAAAAATCCAAAAAACCGCTTTTGGTTGCATGTGATATTTATCGTCCTGCCGCGATTAACCAATTGCAGGTGGTTGGGGAACAAATAGGAGTTGAGGTTTACAGCGAACCCGAAAATAAAAATCCAGTTCAAATTGCACAAAACGCAATCGCATACGCCAAGCAAAATGGCTTTAACGTCGTGATTGTGGATACTGCTGGTCGTCTTGCGATAGATGAAGTGATGATGACTGAAATTGCAAACGTCCACAAAGCTATCAACCCACAGGAAACACTTTTTGTGGTTGATGCAATGACGGGGCAGGATGCTGTGAACACTGCAAAAACCTTTAACGAAATATTGAATTTTGATGGCGTTGTACTTACCAAATTAGACGGTGATACCCGCGGTGGTGCTGCAATTTCCATTAAAAGTGTAGTTGATAAACCCATCAAATTTATCGGTACCGGTGAAAAGATGGACGCCATTGATGTGTTCCACCCAGCCCGTATGGCCGACCGTATTTTGGGGATGGGTGACGTTGTTTCTTTGGTTGAAAGGGCGCAGGAACAGTTTGACGAAGAGGAAGCTAGAAAAATTCAGAAGAAAATTGCGAAAAACCAATTCGGGTTTGACGATTTTCTTAACCAAATTCAACAGGTTAAGAAAATGGGAAGCATGAAAGATTTGGTTGGAATGATTCCCGGCGCCGGAAAAGCGTTGAAAGATGTTGACATTGACGATGATGCTTTCAAAGGAATTGAAGCCATTATCCATTCAATGACTCCAACTGAAAGAACGCAGCCTTCAGTAATTAACGGAAGCCGAAAAAAACGAATTGCCTCCGGAAGCGGAACAAGCGTGCAGCAAGTAAATCAACTCTTGAAACAATTTGACCAAATGAGCAAAATGATGAAGATGATGCAAGGTGGCGGCGGAAGGAAGATGATGCAGGCAATGGGCAAAATGAGGTAAACGTGAAAATGTTAAAAGTTAATTGTTGATCCTAAGCAGTGCAATTAACAATTAACAACTAACAATTAACATGCAACAAATGACAATACTAGACGGAAAGAAAGTCTCAAACGACATCAAAAACGAAATCGCAGCCCAAGTTGATAAGATGAAGGCCAATGGCGAAAAAGTACCGCATCTCGCCGCAATAATCGTCGGTGATGACGGCGCAAGTCTTACTTACGTTGGAAGTAAAGTAAAAGCTTGCGAACGTGTTGGTTTTGAATCTACTTTGGTGCAAATGCCGCACACCACCAGTGAACTGGAATTGCTTAATAAAATTAAAGAACTTAACGAAGACGACAATATTGACGGTTTCATCGTGCAGCTTCCGTTGCCTCCGCAGATTGATACTCAGAAAGTACTACTTACCGTAGATCCTTCAAAAGATGTAGATGGTTTCCACCCTGAAAACTTCGGAAAAATGGCATTGGATATGAGTACTTTTATCCCAGCTACACCTTTCGGAATTCTCGAATTGCTTCAACGGTATAACGTTGAAACAAAAGGGAAACATACCGTAGTTATTGGAAGAAGCCATATTGTTGGCCGCCCGATGAGTATTTTGATGAGTCGTAAAGGTTGGCCAGGAAATAGCACTGTAACCCTTACGCACAGTAACACAAAAAACATTGCACAAATAACCAAGCAAGCTGATATTATTATCTCGGCATTGGGAGTTCCAAAATTTTTGAAAGCCGAAATGGTAAAGGATGATGTAGTGATCATTGACGTGGGCATAACCCGGGTTGAGGATCCAAGCAATCCGAAAGGCTACGTGATTACTGGTGATGTGGATTTTGAAAATGTAAGCAAAAAAGCGTCATTCATCACTCCCGTTCCCGGTGGTGTTGGACCTATGACCATTGCAATGCTTTTAAAAAATACACTTTTGGCGAGAGAGCAGCGAAAAGGCTAAGCTTTTTCGTTTTCCGCCAATCGCCAGTCCAAATATTTGTGAAGATCGGTTTCTATCCAGCCCATACTGATGGAGAGTACCGCCAAATCGTCTATATAACCAATCCCGGGAATAAAATCTGGAACCAAGTCAAAGGGGTTGAAAACGTATAATAAAGCAACTACAATAGAGGCAATTGTAAACCACGGCACGTTTGGATAATTCCCTTTTTTTACATCTTTCAACATAGCGAACATAATTTTTCCAAGTTCGGCATATTTGCGCAAAGGGCTGGCGTTGCTCAGTTTTTCTGAAATAGCCTCTTCATTGTCCATGACTATTTCCACATCTTCATCTTTTATTTTAGTCACTTTCTCCTCTACATAATCCTCGTTGATTCTGGAGTCCATCACGGCGATGGTGGAAGGTTTTTTATTCTTCTTTTTTTTGAAAAACATAGTTTCTTTTTTTGTCCTCTAAAAGTATGAAATGGAAACGCGAATACTTTTAAAATTTTGTTATAAATACTTTAGAAGAGAACAAATTTTAAAAATGTAGAGTTTTCAGGAAATATAGTTAGAGTCTTTCTTTTTGGTCGTTAGCGTCCAGTTTTCCGTATTCCGCCCTGTAAATACGGACGATTACCATAAAGAGACTGATTAACAATGGACCAAAAATAAGCCCGATGAAACCAAATAATGGTACTCCCACAATAACTCCTATCAAGGTAATTAATGGATGAACATTATCCAATTTCTTAAGCACATAAAGGCGAATAATATTATCGGTTGAACCCACAACTACAAAGCCGTAAATGAGTATTCCCCAAGCCTGAAAACTATGGCCCGTAGAGAGTGTTAGCACAAAGACGGGCAGGATTCCCACCAAAGTTCCGACGAAAGGAATCATACTGCCAATGGTAACAATAACAAACCAAAAGAAAGGGTCTTTAATTCCAAAAATAAGGAAACCAATAAGTGCCACAATTCCCTGTGCAACCGCTACCAAGGGGATACCCAGCGCATTGGAGCGCACCATTGCCTGAACTTCAACACCAATCTCCTTTAAGTTTCCCCGATCCATAGGGATATATTCTTTTAGGGATTCTCTTAAATCTCTACGGTTTGTAAACATGTAAAATAAAATAAAGTACATTAACCCAATAGCGATAATAGCATTGAAAGTGCCACCCGCCAAACTCTGAAGGTTTTCTGAAAGCCAGCCGGTAATAGCAGACTGATCAATTTGTGAATTGAGATCGTAACCAACTTTGGCTTCTATTCTTCCAAGTTGTTCTTTCAGTGCCCTAATAACCGCTGCGGAATTTTGGACGGCATCACCAATTTTGTTGGTGAGCATTAAAATTATTCCTGCGATGGGAATAAGGATGCCCACAAAAGAAAGGAACATTAAGAATGCGGCGGCCAACGAAGGGTTCCATTTTTTCTCGGTGACCAATTTTGCCATCCATTTGCGCATTAATACATAAATGGTTATTGCGCCCAAAACCCCCGTTAGGTAGGGAAGTAGTTCCCTAAAAATAAGGCTTCCCATTAATAAAATGAGCAAGATGACAAATATTTGTCGGATTATTTGAGGCGGTATTTGCTTAATCATTTTGCGAATAATTGTGTTAAATCATTAAATGCTTTAAATTCCAATGCATTTCCGGCAGGATCTTTAAAAAACATCGTTGCCTGTTCGCCCACCTGTCCTTCAAAACGGATATAAGGTTCAATGATGAAGGTAATGTTTTTCTTTTTTAGTTTTTCTGAAAACATGCGGAAGGTTTCCATATCCAACACAACACCAAAATGTGGAATTGGCACAGCTTTGCCATCTACGGGATTTACAGTTTCTTTTTTCCGGGGATTATTCTCTTTTAGATGAATAACAAGCTGGTGCCCAAAAAAATCAAAATCCACCCAATGGTCGCTGCTTCTTCCTTCGGGAAGCTCAAGTACGTCTCTGTAAAATTTTCTGCAATTTTCTAAATTGTCTACAGGAATGGCAAGATGAAAGGGGGTTAGTTGGCTGCTCATTAGTTATTTCTTAAAGCGTGTATAAGTTCCTTTTTCTTCATTTTTTGATAGGTGGGTCTGGCATAAAAATGCTTTTTAAGCATAAAACCCTTTGAGAAACAAAGGGTTTTAAAAATTTTAATTTATGTTTGATCTGTATCTTTTCTGTTTTTAAGAAGGCCAATGCCGGCAATGAAGAATACAACTCCCAGAATTATAAGTGCCCAAGGGCTCATCCCTACATTCATACTTCCAAACGCACTAAGTACGCCCATTATGAGGCCAATTCCTCCAACAATGGTTAAAATGAAACCTAAAATCTTAATCATAATTTAATTTTTTTGATGGTTTATTGGATTAAAATTAGAGGAAAGCATTCACTTGGGAATGAATGTTAACAAAATCTTTGCAGCTCAAATTATTTGGCAGCAGGATCCCAGCCTATCATAAAATATTTAAAAGGCGCATCATCCGGTATTTGGCTGGCTTCAACTTTTAAATCCATGTTGTAGCGGAGCTCTTCCGGAAGGCTTTTTTTGTCAATGGTTAAATACACATCTGTGTCTTTCAGAAATATTACAACTGCGTTGATGGTCGTTTGAATATTATCTATGGTGTAATTGGCCTTGACATCTTTCCAAGTACTTGCTGGAGTTAATCCCTTTTCGGTTTTATATCTGGAATCAAAAACTTGTATGTTTTTTATAGTTGAATTTGGATCGGTTTCATCATCGGGTGAAAGCAGCAAAAGTTGTTTCCCGCCTTTCTCATAAATTTCAACCTCTCCCTGTGTTTCCAAAGCGTTTGGTGATGAGTTTATTTTTACAATAGAATCTGTTGCGAAAATGGAATCTATCTGCTTAATCTTCATTTCGTTGGTCAAATTGCCGATGGAGCCATTTTTAATCAAAAAAGGATCGCTGTCCTTTCCGCATTGAACAAAAGCAAGTGAAACTATTCCTATTATTAAAAGTGTTTTTTTCATTTATGTTATTATGTTATAAAGTTACTAAGTTATTAAGTCGATGAGTTTAGAAATTTTTATTTTGAAAACAGATTTTTAACCGATGACACACTTTAATGAACACTCCCATTTAAAAAGTTTAGTTTTTTACTGACCACTGACTACTGACTACTGACTACTGACCACTGACCACTGAATCACCGCATCATCTTCCCTAAAATCCCCAAAACACTGCGTATTACAGTTGGGCTGGTAAGTGTTTTTAACCAAGGGTTTGCAGTACTTCTTCGGCTTGATGAACTGCGGCTCGAAGTAGTTTTTCTTGCAGCTTCCTTTTCATTTTGTGCTTTTTCCTTGGCTTCCTCTTTATTGGCAATTTCAATTTTTTCCGTCAACATTTCGTAAGCGCTTTCTCGATCAATAACTTCGTTGTATTTCGGAATCAGTTTTGAAGTTCTTAATAAATCCTTCAATTCGCTATCCGTCAAAATGTCCATGCGGCTCATGGGTGCGCGCAGCATTGTGCGAGCCAGTGGAGTTGGAATTCCTTTTTCGTTCAGTGCGCTTACTAATGCTTCGCCAATTCCCAAAGCTGTTAAAACTTCGTCTGTTCTGTAATAATCAGAAAGTGGATAATTCTCGGCGGTCAGTTTTATTGCTTTTCTATCTTTCGCAGTAAATGCCCGAAGCGCATGCTGGATTTTCAATCCTAACTGGCTCAAAACAGCGTCTGGAACATCGGTTGGGTTTTGGGTGCAGAAATAAAGGCCAACCCCTTTGGAGCGTATCAATTTTACAATACTTTCAATTTGGTTTAGCAGCGCGCTGCTGGCTTCATTGAAAATTAAATGTGCTTCATCAACAAATATCACCAACTCGGGTCTGCCGCTGTCGCCCTGTTCGGGAAAGGTTGCGTAAATTTCAGCCAAAAGACTAAGCATAAAAGTGGAAAAAAGCTTCGGGCGGTCCTGAATATCAGTCAAACGGAGAATGTTTATATAACCCATTCCGTTTTCGTCAATACGAAGCAGATCCTGCGTGTCAAACGATTTTTCGCCAAAAAACAAATCGGCATCCTGTTGCTCCAGTTCTACTACATTCTGAAGAATGGAACCTGTTGATGAGGTTGAAATTCTTCCGTATTCGCTTGCAAATTCATCTTTTTCTTCTTCTGTTGCATACTGCAGCATTTTTTTGAAATCCTTTAAATCGAGCAAGGGCATTTTGTTGTCGTCGCAATATTTAAAAATTACGGAAACAATGCCAGCTTGCACATCGCTCAAATCTAAAATCCGGGAAAGTAAGACGGGTCCAAATTCGCTTACAGTAGCGCGAAGGCGAACGCCTTCCTGGTCTGAAAGCGAAAGTATTTCGCATGGAAACTTTTTCGCTTCATACGGAAAGCCAATGGCTGCATGGCGTTCCTCAATTTTGGCATTGGTGGCTCCGGGTTCGGCAATGCCACTTAAATCGCCTTTTATGTCCATCAAAAGTACTGGGATTCCCTTCTCGGAAAGATTTTCGGCAATTATCTGTAGCGTTTTTGTTTTTCCCGTTCCGGTTGCACCGGCAATAAGCCCGTGGCGGTTCAAGGTTTTCAACGGAATTTTAACGTAAGCATCCTTAACGGTTTCGCCATCCAGCATAGCCGCACCGAGGGTTATGTAATCGCCCTTGGTAGTATATCCGGCGTTTATATAATCGAAAAAAGCTTGTTTGTCTGCCATCTAACTAATTTTTGTTCAAATGTAAGGAAATATAAATTCCAAATATTTTAAAGCATCAAATTCCAAATAAAAAACAACTTTCAATATTCAATATTCAATATTCAATATTCAAAATCAGATTCATTTTTAGTTTGAAATTTATTCGTTTTTTGAGATTTATTTGGAATTTGGAATTTGTGATTTGGAATTTATTTTTAAAGTACTTTTGCACCGATGAAAAAGGAAGTACAAATTTTAGTGGATAAAGGAGTGATGCTCCCGTTGATGGAAGAGTTTTATACCATTCAGGGCGAAGGTTTCCACAAAGGCACTGCCGCATATTTTATACGCGTTGGTGGGTGTGATGTGGGCTGCCATTGGTGCGACGTCAAAGAAAGTTGGAACGCTGAACTGCATCCGCCAACAGCCATTGAAGCAATAGTCGAAAACGCTGCAAAACACTCAAAAACCATTGTTATAACAGGAGGCGAACCGCTAACTTGGGATATGGGACCATTAACTGAAATGCTGAAAGAAAGAGGCATGCAAACGCATATTGAAACTTCCGGAGCCTACAGGCTAACTGGAATTTGGGACTGGATTTGTCTTTCTCCTAAAAAAATGAAATTGCCTACCGATGAAATCTATAAAGTGGCTAACGAGCTGAAAGTGATAGTTTTCAACAAGGATGATTTCCGTTTTGCGGAAGAACAGGCCGCGAAAGTCAACGAAAACTGCATACTCTATTTACAGCCCGAATGGAGCAAACGCGAAAAGATGAGCCCGCTTATTGTGGATTACGTGATGCAGAACCCACAGTGGAAGGTTTCGTTGCAAACCCATAAATATTTGAATATACCGTAGAGACGCACGGCTGTGCTTTACGGCTTTTTGAACGGGATTTCCACATAATGGTCGTCCCAGCCTATCATCAATGTTGTTCCCTTACTGTCTGTTTTAAAAATCATAGAGAGCGATTCAATAGGCGCCGCGGCTTGCAAACAGGGTACAGTTATCCGTGCAACATCTTTTTCTTTTTTATAACTAAAAGCTCCCCAAACATTGGTATCGCTGTTTATGATGACAGTCCAATTCTCTTTGTCAGGAATTGTATAAAGTGTATAGGTTCCGGGCTTTAAAAGTGTTTTTCCTAATTTTAATGGAGTATAAATATCGAGTTCTGTCGCTTCGTTTGCGCCAGTTCGCCACACTTCGCCATAAGGCACTAAGCCTCCAAATATATCGCGGCCTTTTTTCTGTGGGCGACTGTAAATAACTCTTGCCAAGGGTGGGCTTTTTTTGTCGGGCCGTGCCATTGCAAGATCCATTGGTGAGGCATCCATCTCTGGAAAGCTTTGTGCCTGCAAACTTTGAAATGCAAAACCGGTTGAAACAATGAAAAACAGGAGAAGTGCTTTTTTCATAAAAGATATTTTTAAAGATTTGTTGATAATTCTAAATAATTATGACAACTATTTCAACGAAAAGTTTCAACCAAAATTAAAAAATTCGAAATAAATAGTACTGTAAAACGTTTAATAAGTCGAAAATAGTACCCAACTATTACGCTAAAATCCAAATCTCTTCCCAAGCCTATCAAAAGGTGTGTTTTTTCACAGAGATTTGTTAATAACTTACAGCTTATAAATTACGTAAACCCTCAATTTTAGTGGGGATTTGGTTATATTTGTTCGTTACGAAAAAAACTGAAAATCATTCAAATTATTATATGAGCGAAGAACAGAAAAAAGGCAGCTACGGTGCCGACCAGATTCAAGCGTTGGAAGGAATGGAGCATGTGCGCAAACGCCCCTCCATGTACATCGGCGATACGGGGGTACGCGGTTTGCACCATTTGGTTTATGAAGTGGTGGACAACTCCATCGACGAGGCCATGGGTGGCTTTTGCGATACTATTGAAGTCTGGATAAACGAGGACAACTCGGTTACCGTTAAGGACAACGGCCGTGGGATTCCGGTAGATATTCATAAAAAAGAAGGCGTTTCGGCACTTCAGGTTGTAATGACCATGATTGGGGCTGGCGGAAAATTCGACAAGGATTCCTATAAAGTTTCCGGAGGGCTCCACGGGGTTGGGGTTTCCGTCGTAAACGCACTTTCAGAACATTTAACAGCTACCGTTTACCGCGATGGCAAAATATGGCAACAGGAATACGAACGCGGCAAACCGTTATACCCTACAAAGCCTATTGGCGAAACAGATTACCGCGGAACTGTTGTTACTTTCAAGCCAGATCCGCAAATATTTCAGCAAACGTTGGAGTACAATTATGATACTCTTGCAAGTAGAATGCGTGAGCTTTCTTTTTTGAATAAAGGAATTACCCTTTACTTTACCGATAAAAGGGAAAAGGATGAAAATGGGGAATTTGTTACTGAAAAATTTCACAGTACAGAAGGTTTAAAGGAATTCATCCGCTTTTTGGACGGAAACCGTGAACCGATTATTGCCCAAGTAATTTCGATGGAAGGCGAGAAAAACGACATTCCTGTTGAAGTTGCAATGGTTTACAACACTTCTTTCAACGAAAACCTTCATTCCTACGTAAACAATATCAACACTCACGAAGGTGGAACGCACCTTGCTGGTTTCCGCGCCGGATTGACCCGTACTTTAAAGAAATATGCGGATTCTTCCGGAATGCTTGATAAATTAAAATTCGAGATTTCTGGGGATGATTTCCGTGAAGGATTGACCGCCATTATTTCGGTAAAAGTACAGGAACCGCAATTTGAAGGGCAAACGAAAACTAAATTGGGTAACCGCGAAGTTACGGCAGCGGTGAGCCAAGCGGTTTCCGAAATGCTTGAAAACTATTTGGAGGAACATCCAAATGATGCCAGAACCATTGTGCAAAAAGTAATCCTTGCTGCACAGGCGCGTCACGCAGCACGAAAAGCCCGTGAATTGGTGCAACGCAAAACCGTGATGAGCGGTGGCGGCTTGCCCGGAAAGCTTTCCGATTGCTCCGAACAGGATCCTACAAAATGTGAAGTATTCCTCGTGGAGGGAGATTCCGCAGGTGGAACGGCAAAACAAGGAAGGGATCGTAATTTTCAAGCAATTCTTCCTTTAAGGGGAAAAATTCTGAACGTTGAAAAAGCCATGCATCACAAGGTCTTTGAAAATGAGGAAATTCGAAATATATATACCGCTTTGGGCGTAACCATCGGTACCGAGGAAGACAGCAAAGCCCTGAACCTTGAAAAATTGCGCTACCATAAAGTGGTGATTATGTGTGATGCGGATGTCGATGGTAGCCACATTGCCACATTGATTCTTACTTTCTTTTTCCGTTATATGCGCGAATTGGTTGAGGCTGGTTGTGTTTACATTGCCACGCCACCTCTTTATTTGGTAAAAAAAGGAGCTAAAAAAGAATACGCTTGGAGCGATAAAGAGCGCGATGCACTGAACGAACAGTTTGGCGGTAGCGCAGCAATTCAACGCTACAAAGGTTTGGGTGAAATGAACGCTGAACAGCTTTGGGACACTACAATGAACCCGGAATTCAGAACCCTTCGCCAAGTAACTATAGACAACGGCACCGAAGCCGATAGGATTTTCTCTATGCTGATGGGCGATGAAGTTCCACCAAGGCGCGAATTTATTGAGAAGAATGCGGTTTATGCGAACATTGATGTATAACCAAATGTAAATAATTTTAAAAAGCCCATTTCTGAATATTTCTGAAATGGGCTTTTTAGTTTTTAACCCTTTATTATCATTATTTTAAGCAGATATTGGTACTTTTGTGCAACTTTTCAGCCCACAATAATTTAAACATTAAAATGGGTTTACTATTCAATAAAAAATAATAATAATCAATAAAAAATAATTAAATGAAAGTAACAGTTGTAGGCGCAGGAGCCGTTGGCGCAAGTTGTGCCGAGTACATTGCCATCAAGAATTTTGCAAGCGAAGTAGTTTTGTTGGACATCAAAGAAGGTTTTGCCGAAGGAAAGGCGATGGACCTGATGCAGACCGCTTCATTAAATGGTTTCGACACCAAAATTACAGGAATAACAAATGATTATTCAAAAACTGCGGGTAGCGATATCTGCGTAATCACAAGTGGAATTCCAAGAAAACCGGGAATGACCCGCGAAGAGCTGATAGGTATAAACGCCGGAATTGTGAAGGACGTTTCTTCCAATCTTGTAAAAAATTCACCTAAAACCATTATAATCGTGGTAAGCAACCCGATGGACACGATGGCCTATTTGGTTCATAAAACATCCAGTTTGCCGAAAAACAGAATTATAGGAATGGGTGGCGCTTTAGACAGCGCACGTTTTAAATATCGTTTGGCAGAAGCTTTGGGTGCGCCCATCAGCGATGTTGACGGAATGGTAATCGGTGGCCACAGCGATACCGGAATGGTGCCATTGACCCGTTTGGCAACGAGAAACAGCGTTCCTGTAAGTGAGTTTATTTCCAAAGAAAGATTGAATCAAGTAATGGAAGACACCAAAGTGGGTGGAGCAACCCTTACAAAATTGTTGGGAACTTCAGCTTGGTACGCACCGGGAGCGGCAGTTTCAGCCTTGGTTCAAGCAATAGCTTGCGACCAAAAGAAAATGTTCCCTTGTTCCGTAATGCTTGACGGCGAATACGGATTAAAAGATATTTGCATTGGTGCTCCAGTTATTTTGGGCCGAAACGGTATTGAGAAAATTGTGGAATTGGTATTGACCGATGCCGAAATAGCACATATGAAAGAAAGTGCGGAAGGTGTTCGCAGTGTTAACAATTTGCTCGAATTGTAGTTTTAGACAAATTATCTATCGAAATGAAAAAGCTGGCGTTTGCTGGCTTTTTTTATTTCTCTATTTCTAGTTCCTTTTTCTTATAAATTCCATATAAATAAAGGGATAAAATAATTATGGTGATCCAACGACATATTGCAATTGAAGCTTCGGTTAAACCAAATAAGTTTAAAAATTCTATATCATCAAAACTCAATTCTAATGAAATTTTCTCAGCCATTAATCCCATTAATTTATTTCCTAGCGGATTTAAAAATACCACAATAATTATGGCAATAATATATTCAACTTTAGGAAACTCAGTTTTTTGTATTTCAAAATGAATAGCTTTTTGGTTGACATATTTTAAAACCAAAACAATTGTCAAAGCATATGCAAGAACGCTTAAAATAGGTATTGAATAATTTAAAAAATCTAAGGAAAATTCCATCCACAGCCCAAAATAGAAATACGCGTGGATTATGAAACTCAGAATAGAATCAATTGCTTTTATCAAAACAAACCCAAAAAACATCCAAAGTGCAAGTGAAAATAATTGTTTGTTCATTCTATAAATTTAAAGAATTGAAATGAAAAAGACCTGTCAAGTATTCAAAACTTGACAGGTCTTTGATTCAGTAGGAATTCAAGATATATTTTTTAGATAATCATTCGTGAATTCGTGGCTTATTTTAATTCTTAATAAATTTATAGCTCGTGGTTTTCTTCTCCACTTGTAGCATTGCAAAATAGGTTCCCGTTTTCAATGAAGATACGTTTATGTTTCCTTCATTTGAAACTTTGCAGTTCAAGACTATTTTGCCGTTTACATCTATAATCTTTACAGGAATATTTTCCAACCCTTTCATCGAAAAATTCAGCAGTGCCGATGTTGGGTTTGGATATAGGTTTATTGTTTCGTATTCAAAATCATCCACATTTATAGTAGTGCTTCCTTCTTCAACAATAATTGTTTCATTGATGTTCGGGTTTTGGATTATATCTACCGTCCCCGAAGGCCATTCAATAATCAATGTTTCAATAGTTGTGCTGGTGCCAATACCAAAATGTGCCAATAGTGAATTCATATGGCTAAAGCCTTGGCCAGAGCGCACTTCGCGCATCTGTGTGCCCCAATCGCCCACTATTTTTACTCTTGCCCCAATTCCATTTTTGTTGCTTTCAATGCCTTCCAAGCCAACTTTTATCCAGTTGTTTGCATTGCCATCGTTTATGTATAGATTGCCATCATTCACAACATCCAAAAACCCATCATTGTTAAAATCGCCAATACCGCCTTCGTCGAAGCTGAGGTCCTGGCCTATAAAGGTCATATCGCCATTGTTTAAATAAAGCTCTTTAGACATTTCAGAAAAAATATCCACAAAACCGTCGTTGTTGAAATCGCCTGATTGGTTTTCCCAGGCACCCAGATCTGTTGGGTTTATTCCCGAAGCATCAATAACGTCTGTGAACATTCCGGTGCCGTCGTTTTGCATCAATCGGTTTTGAAAATCGTGGTTCACAATAAAGGCATCAAAATCGCCATCATTGTCAAAATCCTCAAAAACAGTAGACCAAGATTGCGCATTGTCGCGCATCCCGATTTCCAATGCATTTTCGGTAAAAGTGCCATCGCCGTTGTTGGTGTACATTGCGTTGTCACGATTTGGGTCGCCAGGCTGGGCGCCCCCTTTGCATTTGGTTAAATACATATCTGTGTCTCCATCATTGTCATAATCTACCCAAATTGCAGCGTAGTTGCCAGGCCTATCTAGGGTTTCTATTAAAGTTTGGTCAAGAACCATGTTTTGGCCGCCCTCGTTGCGGTATGGATGGCTTTGGTCCACGTCGTGGCAAATGAAGGCATCTAACATACCGTCGTTGTCTATGTCTGCAAGTGTGGAACGCTGTGAAAAAATATATTCGGGTTTTGTTATTTCAGTATATGCAGTCCCGTCTTCATTAGCGAATAGAAAAGATACGCGTGAATTGTTGCCAAGAAACAAATCGTTGTAGCCATTGCCGTCAATATCGCCAGCCGCTACGCTCCAGTCTGGAACATTCTGTATGGGTGTGGAAATAAATACGGAATAGAAAGTGTGGTCTGGAAGCTGGTAATCTATACCAATCCCGGTATCTGAAACCCGGACGTAATCGTCAAGGTAGTCGCCATTCATATCAACAGCTACCTCAGAATAGTCTGGATAGTTCCCAATCAGGTCGCTTTGGTTGGTAAATGTAACTTGGGCCATCAAGGCAGCGCTGAACATTAGTGCGTTGAAAAGAAGTAGTTTTTTTATCATGATAGTATAGTTTGGGGACTAAAAATAAAGTAAATTGTTTGATTAATAAGGCAATAAGATTAGAAAAATTATCCTTCCTTTAATTGGACCTCCCTTATTTTTTTGAAAAGATCTGAAGAATATACAAAATTGGTAACATCTTCATTGTCGGTTTTGAAGATTTCCTGATTGTTGCCCTGCCATACCAGTTTCCCATTTTTGAGCAATACCACTTTTTCTCCAATTTCCATTACGGAATTCATATCGTGGGTTACCACAATGGTCGTAATGTTGTTTTCGTGGGTAATGGCCTGAATTAAGGTGTCTATCAAAGTAGCCGTTTTTGGGTCCAGGCCGGAGTTTGGTTCATCGCAGAAAAGATATTTGGGTTTGTTTACGATTGCCCGAGCTATGGAAACCCTTTTTTGCATCCCACCGGAGATTTCGGCGGGAAATTTTTTGTTCACGTTTTCGAGGTCTACGCGTTTCAGTACTTCGTTTACCCGTGCCACCATATCGGCTTTTTTCTGTTTGGTGAACATTCGCAGTGGGAACATAACGTTTTCTTCAATATTCATGGAATCGAACAGGGCGCCGCCTTGAAAAAGCATCCCTATTTCTTCGCGAAGCTTGCGCTGTTGCTCGTCATCCATATTCTGGATAGCTTTGTCTTCGTAATATATCCTTCCCTGATCAGGTTTGAATAGTCCGAGAAGACATTTCAGCAAAACGGTTTTTCCACTGCCACTTTGGCCAATGATAAGGTTTGTTTTTCCCTTGTCAAATTCGGTGGTTATCCCTTTCAGGATTTCTTCGTCCCCAAAACCTTTATGTACGTCTTCCACTCTTATCATCAGCTTAACATTAGTTGGGTTATAATATAGTTGGACGCAATAATAAGCACACTGGTCCATACGAAGGAGTTTGTGCTTGCCTTGCCCACTTCCAGGGCGCCGCCTTTCATGTAAAAACCTTGCCAAGACGGCACGGTTGCAAGTATGAATGCAAAAATAAAGGTCTTGAAAAAGGCGTAAAACAGTTGGTAGGGAATAAAATCTTGCTGTACCCCAGCTATAAAATCTGATGAGCTTGAAAAACCTCCATAGACACCTGCCACCCAACCGCCCATAATGCCGAGAAACATTGAAAAGACAATCACGAAAGGATAGAACATCAAGGCCACTATTTTTGGGAATACCAAATAATTTAGTGAATTTATACCCATTACCTCCAAAGCGTCAATTTGTTCGGTAACCCGCATAGAACCTATACTTGAAGTTATAAAAGAACCAACCTTTCCCGCCATGATGATTGAAATGAACGTGGGCGCAAACTCCAAAATTACCGATTGGCGGGTTGCGAACCCGATAAGGCTTTTCGGAATCAACGGATTGGTCATATTCAGCGCAGTTTGTATTGCCACAACACCCCCAACAAAGAAGGATATAAAGGCAACAATACCCATTGAGCTAATAATAAGGTCGTTGATTTCCTTAAAAATGAGATGTTTTAAAACAGATGTTTTGGTAAAACTGCCAAACACCTTTTTAAGCATCAAAAAATAGGAACCAATATCTTGTAAATACTTCATAAAACAGATAGCTTGGGCTAAAGTACTAAAATTACATCACTGTATTTTATAAAAGTGGGTTAAGTATTCAGTGGTCAGTATATAGAAAATTTTATAAATCCCAAATGTGTCATCCTTAGCGAAGTTGAAGGGCCGAATTAACTATTGAGCTAAAAGGCGCATCATTTTATGATAGATCTCGTTGCTTTCATAAATTCCGTTGAAAAGGGAAGCGCCGGGGCCTTCTGCAAAAACGGGAACCATTGTTCCCGAATGGCCGGTTGTGGAAAAAGTAGGTTTTATTTTGTTGTAATCCTTCCCGTCCGATGCCAGTGTGAAACCTCCCGTTTCATGGTCCGCGGTAACAATCACGAGCGTTTCGCCGTTTTGTTTTGCAAAGTCCAGAGCCACGCCCAAGGTTTTGTCAAAATCCAGCAATTCCTGAATTAGGTAATCGGCATCATTGTCATGGCCGCCCCAATCTATTTGGCTTCCCTCCACCATTAGGAAAAAACCTTTTTCGTTTTTGGAGAGTTTTTCCAAAGCCAATTTTGTTGCATTAGGCAGGAAATCGCCACGGCCTTCGCTCATTTTGGGCATTTCGTTTTCGGCGAGTAAAATCAATTCATTTTTTTCGCTGGGCAAATTTGGAAGTTGGTCGGTAATTACTTCATAGCCTTTGTTTCTCATTTCAGACAATAAATCTTTTCCGTCCTTTCTTTGGTTAAAAAATTTAAGTCCACCTCCAGCAAAAAAGTTCACACCGCTGTTGGGGGCAAATTCAGTAATATCTTCATAAAGACTACGGGATTTTACGTGCGCATAAAAGCTTGCAGGCGTTGCATGCTGGATGGACGATGTGGCAATAATGCCAGTAGCCAAGCCACGTTTGGACAATTGCTCAACAATGGTTGGCAGCGGAATGGTGTCCATGCTAACTGCTATGGCCCCATTATAGGTTTTTTCTCCTGTGGAAAAAACGGTCGCCCCTGCGGCGGAATCGGTAACCAGATCGCTGGCGGAAGAGGTTTTGCTCAAACCGATGGTATGAAAACGCTCAAAATTCGGTTTGCCATTTTTATAGTAAATGGCTGATGAAACCTGGCTCAGACCCATTCCATCGCCAATTAAAAGGATGATGTTTTTTGGTTTTTTTACTTCCGAAGAAAAGCTTGAAACTGTATTGTCCCTAACCTGAACGGAAATACAGGAAGTTGAGATTATTGCAAAGGACAGAAGGATTGTGAGGAGGGAAAGCTTTAATTTCATGGGAATATTTTTTTTTGCAAAAATAGAGAATATTAATGCTTTGGAATGTTAAGAAAATATCGTTGTGTTTAAAAATTCAAAAAATCCCGAATCTGTCATCCTGAGCGAGGTTGAAGGGCCTAATCCCTAATCCCTACTGCTACTTATTTCCATGAATCAACTTCTGCAATTCAATAATATTCTCGTATAATCACAAAATCAAAAAGTACATAAACACAATTCAAATAGTACAAAAAAATAAATTTAAAGGTGCTTTAAACCAGTTTTAAATCATCACTCAGCAAAGTTGCTTAGGTCATAGTTTGCTGTGAGTACTTCAATTTTCTTTTTGCCAGGCTTACCAGTGCCGTTGGCCACACTTACGCTTTGCTCCAACTGTATAGTGTACCAGCCATTGGCTTCGGTGTATTGACTCAGTATCTCGCTTGGATAGCTACTCATTAAAAACTTTCCCTCGATGCGCTGTAGTGTCTTCAATAGATTCTCAAAATCGTCTTGGCTATAGCCGTCATAGTGGCCACAATCACTATTGAAATATGGTGGATCGCAATAGTGGAAGGCACCTTTGTGATCCCGGCTGTTTATCACCCGCAGTGCATCTGTACATTCTACCTGTACGTTCTGCATACGTATAGCTAGATCTAACGTAAACTCATCACGCTTGTTGGTTATCTTTTTGCTCGTGGTGCCTTTTAGTCGGTCATAACCAAAAGTTCCATCCAACATACTACTGAAGCTTTGGGCCGCAAGTACCCACACAGCCCACGCACGCTTCAATCTATCAAACATGTGGGGGTTGTTATAAATAACGGTAGCATCGCCGTGCAGTGAGCGGCTGTGGAGGCTTATGCGTACCATCTTTTCAAGCTCTACAAATTCATTCTGAACGCATTCATAGAAGTTGATCAGCTCTCGATTGTAGTCGTTAATGATTTCGGTTTCGCTCTTTTGTTTCGCCCAAAATATGGCACCACCACCAACAAACGGTTCTACATAAGTTGTGTGCTCCGGTATCAATGGCAGAATGGTACTCACAAGATTTTGCTTGCCACCGTAGTAACTTGTCGGGGTTTTCATATATTTGTCATTCCAGTCAATTAAAAATTCCACATCGATTCTGAAGGCTTTGGCCCCCAGTTTTCCCGATGTGGAATTTGTATTTAATTGACTGGAATCTTTTAATGCACTGGGGGCTTTTTATACCCGCAACTGTTCCGGATTTTCTTTCCCTTTTTGGTATGCTTGTATGCCTTTATCTGCCACACGAACGCCAAACAACAATCCTTCAAATGTCAATACCAGTCCACAATGTTCATGGCCGTTCAATAACAGCGCTGTGGCCGTTAAAATGACTGAGGCAATTACCGCAGTCCAAAAATTGCTTACTACCTTAGTTCCCATCGCTCGATATTTTCTTTAATTGTTCATCTTTGGCACGGTACAGGTCAAATGCAAGCTTCAGCGCATTGTACTTTTCCCGCCAATTGCCTATTTCCGCACGCAACTCTTTGTTTTCCATATGCAATAATCTCAGGTCTTTTCGCTGCTCGATATTCTCATTTTTTACAGCGTTGAGCTCTTTTCTAATCACGACAATCTGTGCCTTCAGTTCTTCGTATTGCCGCTTGTAGTCTTCAACGAACGATCCGTAAAGTTCGCGAATGGCTTTCACCGCTTCCGCATCTTTCTGCTCAGCGGTGGAGGTGGCTTCCTTTAGTTCAATTCGCTTAAGGCGCCAAGCAAAAAACCCTCCTCCAAATAGAAAAAGAACGATCCCTGTAATTGCTTCCCAATTTTCTAATATATACGTCATAACTTACGCTGGTGAAAGGATATATTGAACCGCCAATATTTTGTTTAAATAAGCTGTTTGAAAAGCACCAATATTCGCTGAAAGCAAGGTGTAATTCCCAGTCGTGGAAACAAGGCCACAGTCTGCTGCAGGAGCATCAAAAACGGCATTGTAAACACTTCGCGCTGCTTCTGTCAACGGGAAGTCGTGACTGTCATACGTAAAGGTCTCGGTCTCAAAAATGCCTGTCAGGCTTTTGGAACGTGCAACCTCCGTAGCTTTTGCTAAAGCCGCCTGTTGGTCCGTAATTTCACCCGCCAAACGGTCTGCTATCACGCCGCCAAAAATGCGTTTGTGGCAAATCCCGTATTCATAGCTAATGTAATTGGGATCTGCTGGCAACAACAATTGATCCTTTGTTACCACCAATGGATCTGTGTCCATTCCCAACTCTTGCAGCTCTTCCAAAGTGTCCGCCACAAGGTCGAAAAGTAAAAATGGACGGTCGTCGGTTTCGTATGCTTTATAATATTTCATTTTTTTAAATTTTATCCACCGGTAATCGGTGAGGTTCTATTAATTGGAATCACAGTATAGTCAAAAATCAACGGCACACTGCTCGCCGTAGCTTGATTAATCAACACATCAAAACCTGTGTAATTTCTGTTGTTGATGTCCCAGACAAATGCACGCGAAAAATTAAGCGAAGGATCCGCTGCTCTAAAATTGCCGAGCACCTGAAAGTCTTTCGTTCCTATATTTTCACCAAACGCAACGTGATAAATGGCCGTTTCAATGTCAAGAACCACAGGCCCAACAAAGATGCTTCCAGCTTTCAGATATTCCAGCTGCTTCCTGCCACGAATGAAGAATGCTGTGTTGGCTATATAGGTATAATCAACTATATTACCAACCTGCGCGGTGCGCACAATCTTCCACGGCCTGTTTTCGTAAATAGGACTTCCCTGTGTCCCAATATTAAATTCCGCCGCCACGGTGGTTTCAAAAAAGGAAATAAAAGTAGTGTCGCCAATGCTTCCTGAAAAGGGTGCAACGGTCCACAGCTTTCCCCTGTAAAGCAAAATGCCTTCGGTTGAACTGGTTGCGCCACCGCCTCCGGCAGTGAACACAAACCCACTTAAAATCCTGTTGCCCGGAAGTCGCGCCAAAAGTTCATCAATAGGAACTTTAAAGCTTTCCTGCATTTCGTGTAGGGTTTCCCGATTCTTCGGAAAGCCGCTTTCATTTATAATTAACTGTACCATACTATCGTGTATTTTGTTCCAAATATTTTATAATAATCTAAATCTGCCCGCACCAAGGTTAACAATCTTTCTTCATCTTCAGGGTCTAGCGGCTTAATTGCTTCCGGAATAAACACCGTAAAATCACTTTGATAAACGTTGAAAACCTCCAAATCAAAAAACCATTGCGGATCGCCGCTGCCTTCGTCATAAAAAACCAACGGATCACCGAGCCCTGTGTCGTAATAATGCTGGGTGGCGGTTATTTCGGCATTGTTAATGTAAATGCGGCGTTCCACGTCATCAAAGTGATCGTTTAACACTTGCTGCAGTAAGGTGATGGCCGCGTTGTGTTCTGTTTTGTAAATCGCTTCGGTTTTAAATGCGAAAAACAAATCATAAAGCGAAACCAGCGGACTTATCAACGCCTGCAGCATAGCCAACCATTTTGGACGGCGCAGGATGATTGGGAGCAGCTGCTCCTTAAAATCCTGATAACTTACTATGTATATTTTTTTGTTTATCAACGTGCTATGTATTGAAAGCTGCTTAAAAGCTCATCCAATTTAAAATAACCGGATTGGGGTTGCCTAAATTCAGGAAATGGACCAATGTTGCCTTGGCTGTTGGTGTCGCCATAGCCATAGGTCAAGTACGCACTCGATGCGCTTTGCAAAAAAACATCGGTAATGCCCGGCACATTTTCCAAAACATCGTTCAATTGGTCCAGGGAAAGTTCGCCATTAAAATCGCGTGCGTTTTTGTCCTTTAAATAGGTTTTTAAAGCCGAAATAACAGGAGTATCGTCCGTGCCGTCCAGCCGTTTGCCAAGGTTGTTTAATATGGTTGGATCGTAATACAATTTGTAAGCAACCTTTAGTCTGTCTGCCTGCGCACTGCTTGTGGCTGTGCTTATTCCTGCAGCGCCCATTAAGATCATATACTCGGAAAAACCAATAAGTTCTGGACTGCTCAACGGTTCCAAAATACCGCCGATGCTCTTGGCTACTTTTATACGCAAAATGCCGTGGCCGTTAATAGTTCCTTCCACAACAGCAGCCTTGGCCACTATCTTTTTGGCCGCAATCTCGGCAATGGTTAAGCCTGTATTGTCATAAATACCACTTTCTGGCAGTTCCTGCCCGTGTTGGTAGTTGAGTGCCGTTTGGGTGTACCAACCCCGGCTAAAGGGGCGGGAAACGGCAATGCGTTCATCTATATCTGCACTCAGGATATCCCACAATTTATAGAGACTCCAAGCAATAGTGGCCACCACGAACACAATTAACCGGAACACGCTTACTTTGCTGGTGGTGGTTAGGTTGGTGAGTATTGATTGCTCATTTTCGGTCAATACTGCAGTTGCCGGTAGGGCGTCTGCGCCTGCAGCTGTGTTGAGTATTTGGATTTGGATTTCGTTTATTGTTGGTGTCATAATTTTAACTATTTAGCAACTTTGCGGTTCTCAATTTTGTTAGCAAGGCGTTAAAATCCGTTACAATCTCAGAAACGGTTGTAGCTGCTGAATTTGCCTGTATTGGCATATTTGCCGAATTAATTGTATAAGACCAGCTTGACAATTTGTGATCCCACCTTAGAGTTATTGTTTCTTTGGCTAAAATCTGCTTTATTGAAGTTGTTTTATCGAATCTTCTAATATCTAAAGGAAGGGAAGGATGATTATTTACAATATTAACTGTATAGCTTTTATATATAGGTTCGTCAAGAAACGAATATGCCACTGTATCCCTTCCCACTATATACATTGTTTTTGAACACTGCGGCGAAACAAAACATTCAGCAACATAATCAACTTCATAAGAAGATGAACGTCCGTTTAAATCGGTTCTAGAGCCTACATAAGCGGCTACTGGCAGACCTTCTAAAGTAAATGTCTTGCCGTTCGCTATCACCACCTCGCCTGTTACAAATGTACCAGACCTATAAGTTCCGTAAGCCGCAGTATTTTGACCGATTATAAAATCTGCAATTGCGCCCGAAGTCTGTCCTACTATTGTGCCTAGACTGGATATATTAGAATAAACACCAGATTCACCACTAGCTATTTTAAACGCTAAAATATCTGTTGACTTTCTAAACGTATATTTAACAAGGCTTCTTGGGTAAAACACAACTTCGTTTCTGTCGTTTCCAATTAAATAATCGGATGAAAAATTAACAACAGACGCCCCCCTATAATCACTTTTAAAAATAAATTCTATTTCAGAACCTACTACATCATTTATAGGTCTTTTTATTTTTTTTGTGGTAGGTCCTCCTTCGTTTATTTCATAACAAGTAAAATTACTTAGATTTGGCACATAATCTGTAATTGACAAACCAGAAACCTTAGTGATTTTTCTCCCAATTGAGTTAAACACATTAATAGCAGATGCGTCGGGTGATGGTGAAAAACTACCTATTGTATTAGCCAAGGGATTTTTAAGTAAATTGTAGGTTTGGGTAGAAACATTTTGAGAAGAAAAAATCCATTCTTGTGTAACTTCTTTTCTTTCTACATTTAGAATACTTTCAAATATTTCACTGTAGCCATTATTATTATTTCTATAATAAATATCTGTATACCCTCCATAAATGGAAGTTGTGCCGCTTAACCCACCTGTTAATAATTCACTGTCAACAATTGAAAATCTACTCTTAGCCGCTCCCGCTAAAAATATTTTATCTGTCTTATAGATATATTTACAATCTTCAAAATGAGTGTTTCCTACAAATACGGCAGACGCGTTTAAAGAGCCAAATGATTCTTCTAAAATAGAACCACCGCTTAAAGATTGAAATAAAGAGTTTTTAATATTAACAGTCGTTCGGTGTAATTTAATGCCTATCTGATTTGTGCCAGAAGACTCAAATCTGCAATTATCAATAGTCGTTATAGTGGTTGTAGATATTACTGGCAATGGATTCATTACTAAACACGTGCCGTTTTCTGTGCTTGAATTAAAATATGTGTTTGTGAATTTACACCCATAACTAAACCCCAATTTGAACGCTATTTTTGAATCTCTAAAATAACAATCATCAACAATTCCAGATACTTGATTAGAAAAATCTACGAGCGTAGTATCTAAATTATTTCCACCTATAAACAAGCCTTTTATCGTGTTGTATGACAAATAAGAGCCCGGATTAGCTGTATATTTATATTCAAGAAAAACATTATTAATAACTGCATCTACAGGATGGAAATACAATTTTGTACTTAATTTTCCCTCGCCCGATAAAACATATTGCTTACCATCCATTAATACTTTTTCAGAAAAATAATAGCTTCCTTTATCGAACTTAATTACTCTTATGTTTGATATGCTATTAACAATGTGATTAAGTATTTCGCTATTTCTTTGCTTTGTAGATGCGTCTGATTTTGATTTTTCCACTCCAAACCATTCAACATTAACTTTATAATTGCTAAAATCGCCTGAAAAAATCACATCTTTATCTAATATTTGTTGCGAAGTTTCGTTAATAATCGTCTTATTTCCAACTATTGTGCAATTAGACAACCTTCCGCCTTGAAAATCTAATTCTACATTTTCTGGAAGTGTAATTGTAATACCCCCTAAATTTCTAAAATATCTAATTATAAATTTTGAATTTGCGTAAGATGCTGGTATCGAAGCCCAGTTAAAGCTAGAGGATATGTATATTTCGCCACGCTGAGTTATATTAGACTTACGATCAAAACCATTGGCAATAGATTCGCCTATTAGTGTCATAGAATTTAACTGAGTGTTTTCACTCTTGGTTCTATTATCTAATTCCTCAATAATCTCAGAACCTTCCTCTTTTGTGTACTGTTGCCCATTGTAGGGCCGAATGTTTTTCTGTATCATAGTTATTCAAATAATCCGTACTCAAACAGTCCTGTCTCAAATAATTGCTGAGGCAGTATTTGTAATCCGGTTGCGGGTTTTATGCTTTTTGCCACATAGTAGTTTACTATATCGCTGTTAATATCATTTTCAACGCTTCTGTATTTTTGTCCAGGCGTTGGCGTTTCAGTAATTGAAATTCCATTCAGCATTGCCATTTCAAAAATGTGTTCCAGGCTTCCTGAAGTCTGTATGGTTAGATCCTGCAGGTTTTGGTTTTCGATGGCCACCGTCTTTGGTGTTGGTTTCAATTGGGGTAAAGCTGTTTCGCGAACATTCAATTTTGAAGCCGGTGCAACAGCCTCAAAAGTTGATTGTGGATCCAAATATTCAGTAATACCAATTCCATTCAATAATGCGCTAGCAAACAATGTTTCTATACTGCCGGTGGCAAGTGCCAGGGCAGTTATAAAATCTTGGTTTGAGGCTACGTAAAGTGTCATTCTGTCGTTTTGAGGTTTATCATATCCCGGTATTCGTCATAATTCTTTCCATCCCGTGCCAGGGCAATTTTCATCCGTTGTTTTACTTCCGCTTCGCCGCCGTTGGCGTTTATCAACTCAATAAGGTTTGGACCAAGCAACGGATCGCTCTTCACTTCGCCTTTGTTTATCCGGGCAATAATGCCCACCTCCTGCAGATCACAATCGCCAAGCACCAGCTCGCCGTTTGCATCAAAGAGCAGATCATCATTTTCGTCAAGTAATATATCGGTCATACTATTTTTGTTGTAACTGTAACCAAAGTGGCACCGTCGCTGGTTGTTCCAATTAATCCTGCCTGATCCATTTGAAGCTTCAGTGCGGCCACCATTTTTGCAACAACAACATCTTTATTATTGGCAGTTGCAGGATTGCTCATTGCTTCTTTCCAGTCAAGTTCTAGTTTATTCCAGTTAAATGGCATTTTAATTCTCTTTTAAAACCGTTTTCATTCGGCTGTTAATGGTTTGGGTTACTTCGGTTTTTATTAATGTGATTGCTGCCACATTTGGCGTTACTCCAATGCTTACCACTATTTTGTTCACTTCATCACAGAGCTTTCCAAATTGTTTGTCATAATCATCCAGAATTGTGCGTAAATTTTCCGCACCTTGCTTCACAATAAAACCTTCCTCTTTTATTACAAAGGTGCTTTCGCCACTCACAAATATTGCTTCCTCAAAAGCTTCACATTCAATTAAAAATGTATCACTTCCTTGTAAGCCTGGAACGCCTAACATCACCAACTTTCCCACTTCGGGTTTGCGGTAATATGCGCCAAGGCCCAATTGTACATTAAAGTAGTCCAGCTCGTCCTCAACTCCTGTGGCGGTCATTGTCTTTTTATCCCAATCCACATCTTTCACCGTTGCCCAAACGCAGCCGGGAGTAAGCAAGGTTTTTGCATCTTCACGTTGCAGTTTTTTAAACTCTAATATTTCGTCTGCAAAACTCATTGTGCTACGTCTCCAAGGGTTGCGGTTCTGGCGTAGCGGTACCCTTCGCCAAAACTCACTTTAATACTGTCCACATAATACAAGCCCTCACGGTCTGGGTACAGATCGCTGCTCAGGTTTACTTTCCAGCCGTGTTCTATGGCGGGTATTCCAAAGGTGGTTATGCCGCCTTTGTAACGGTTCACTTTATATTTGTCATAATCTACCTTCGCCAATTTTTTTAAAGTTTCTTCATCTTTTATTCCGAAATGAGGAACACGAATGACATCACCACCATCTTCCCCAACTTCCGCTTTCAGTTTTTTACCATTACTCAAAGTGCTCTCAACAAACACCTTTACTATAACATCATCGGCAAATTGGTACTCCAAATTGTTGCTGTACACTTGCTTTTCCAAATGCAGATCCACCGGTGGTGTTCCGGTATCGTCCGCGTAAATTTTACCCACCACCAACTTTTCGCCTTTCATATAACTGAAAAAACCAAAGCGCTTTTTTAAATCGTCCAATACTAAAGCCACCGTTTTTTGTGGGTAACGCGCGGGGCCTATTTCATACTCCGCGGCATCGATGGTGTAATCCGTCACAACTTCATCCATCAAAGCTTTTAAGGTGGTGGAAGGCTTGCTGATGTTTACGGGTTGTTGCTTTAACTTCCACATAGCATCTTCGCACCAAATCTTTATTGGTATATCTGCTGAAACACGGCTGATAAAGCCCACAAACTCCTCGTAATATTCGCCATCATACCCAAGCTCAATCTTCACTGGATCGCCAGGGCGAAAAACGTCCCGGACTTTCTGTTTGTCAAAATCGCGCACGTTGCGGGCGATGGTGATAATAGCGGTATCAGTTAGCATCTTCCAGCTCTTTTCCACGATCACGCTGGTGGGTTTGCGCAACACAATAGCCTCACGACCTCGTGAAGCTTCAAACGTTATTTTTGCGCAGAGTGCTTTCATTATAAGTTCAATTCTGCAGGGCTGTCGCTTACTGCTCTAATTACAAAAGGAATGGTGTTTGGCCTTCCTTCCAATTGTTCAAAATATATTTCTTTTATAACGATGGCATCAATGCCTTTATCGTTGTACAGCGCTGAAAGCACTGGTATGCTTTCTGCCACGCTTTCAAAATCCTTTAATCTTTTCACCTGTGCCTGTGGGGTCATATTTCTGCCCTTAACGGGGTCAAACAAACAAATGCCACGGATGTCTATCTGCCAATCGCCAAAGCCGTACATTTCCTTCACGGTGCCATAACCTGCCGTCAGTTCGGTTTCAGCTACATTTTTCCTGCGGCTAAAGCTTGAAAGCGTTACAGTTGGCAACTCAAACGGTGCAAGTGTTACGGTTGTAACTTCGCCTTTGTCATTGTAAGCTCTGTAAGTCTGCCCTTGGAAGATGATTGGATAAATAACCGGAGTTCCCAACCAGCTCGTCCTGCCAAAACCCGTGATATCCGGAATAGCCACAACCCCTTTGTAACCGTCAATGCCCGAAATTGGGCCATTGATGCCAAAAGCGTCTTTTAAAAATTGTGCAACATCAAATTTGCTCATATTCCGTTATTAAACCCCTTCAGGGGGCAGGGGTCTATCCCATTGTTAACACTGCATCGCGCAGCTTGTCGTTTATTAGGCGCACGGTTTCAAGCGCAACGGCCTCAATGTCCTGCCCCTTGGCAACGGCAAAATTCTGCACTATGTTTAGGGTCATTGTTATGCTTTTGCCGGAACCGGAACCGCTGCCACCGCTGCCACCTGTTCCTGCTTTTCCTAATCCATTTTCACCACCTCCTGCAGCCATTTCAGGAACTAAAACCCATTCCCCATCTTTGAAAATATATTTCTTTCCGTTTATATTTTTGATATCGCCTTCCTTTGGCTTTGATTTTGCATAAAGCGAAACGGTCTCACGGTATTGATCTACGCCAAAGCCAGCTTTTTTATATGCATCCACCACACCTTTTGCAATGTCAGCAGGAGCCATCACAATGTCGCGGCCTAAATTTGCAACGTCGTCTTTTAAATCTTTTTTGAAATTAGCAAACCCTTCACGTGCTGCGTCCCAATTTCCTGAAAGTGCGTTTTTTATAATATCACCGGCAGACACAAATGTGAGAATCAATAGGCCTACGTCTTCCCCAATGTTTGTAAATACGTTTTTCAACTGCGTTGGAATTTCAAGAGCAGCTGCTATCATCTGCACAAAAAATCGAGTGGTGGCGTTGAACCAATCCTGTGCCCAAACAATGGCTTCGTAATACCAGGTCTTTATTTTGAGCCAGAATATTTCCATTTCTTGGGCAAAAGTTACATAGGTGTTACTATCTAAAGCTGCTTTTTGAGCTGCCGCATATTCTTTAGTGGTGTCAAAAACCTTTTTAACAGCTATCTCTACACTTGTTAATGCCACTTCCTGATCGCCCAACACGCCGTTTACGGCATTCAAAATTTCAAAGTAGCCGCCAGCATCTTCACCCGCACCCCTAAAAAGGTCTGCGGTAAGTTGCGAGGCCTGTTGGCTGTTCACCCCAACGCGGTCTGTTTCTGTTGAAATTTGCTGAAGTGCCTCTTTGGTGGTGATGCTACCGTTTTTAATGTTTTGAAATAGCTCGTCGGTAAACTTCTTGCCAAACGCATTTTCCAAGGCAGCTCTGGAGCTCTTAGTTTGTTCCTTTAATGAAAGGTCTAGTTCTTTGATGGCATCGGGCAGTTTATCGGAGTACATTCCCAAATCAAAGCCAGCATCCACAATCTTCTGGAATTCCTCCATGTTGAAACCGGCATTCGCAAACATCCGTGGATATTCGCGCATACTATCAATGTATTCATCATTGGCAGACGCGCCGTGAACCAAAGCATCGCCAATATTGTCCATTGCCTCTTCATAGCTAATGCCGAAAGCCTGAACGTTGTTTTTTGCTATTTCTAAGGTGTCTTTAAGGTCCTGCCCAAAAACCTCCTCCATCACTTTCGCGCGGACACGCATCTGGCTCACGGCTTCGCCTTCCAGTTGCGTCATTTGCGAAATGATGGTGTTTGTTTCCCGAGCAGCTTCATTATAGCGCACAAAGTCCGTTGCAATCAATCCAACCACGGCGAGCGCCGCGAGTGTTGCTCCCAGCGGAGTGGCTATAAACGCAAGGGCGCTGCGGGTCATTGTGCCAATGTTATTGGCTATGCCTTTAAAACCATCACTGATCTGCACTAAATTGCCAGATTGTAAGCCTTCAAACAAATCTTTGAAACTGCTTGTAAAATCTTTTACTTGTTTTTCTGAAAGGTCTACTTCCTCGCCAAGCTTACGAACGTCTGTGGATGTTGCTGTAGCTACTTTTGCGACATCATCCAATTCAAAACCAACTTCGGTAAGCTGTTCTTTATACCGCCGCAACTTGTTTTCGGCTAGTTCAGTTTGAAAAGCAATAACACCTTTTTCCAAAGGATCTGCAGCATTGGCAGCGCCACTTAATCTTTTTTCCAGATCTTGAAGTGCCGTGGATTCCTTTTTGATGCCCTCCGTTAAATCTTCATAACTTTTTAGTGCCTGTTCAGCAGAGGCTTTCGTCTCATCATCCATCCCTGCCAGTGATTGTTTCACGGCGGCAACAGAATGTTCAATATCTTTCCCTGCTTTATCAAAACTCTGACCTAAATCAATGCCGATATCAGTAACCAGTTTTGCCTCGCTCTCAATTGCTTTTAAGGGCGCGGTTATCTGGTCCACCAGTTCTAAGATCCATTTTGTTGTTTTGTCTGCCATCTGTCATTCCCGCGAAGGCGGGAATCTCTATTTAAGAGTTAGTAACTTTGCAATTTCAATACTAAGTAATTTGGCTCGGTGGGTTTCCAGCCAGGATGCTTGCTTTACAGTGGAAAGCCATTCTGCTTCGTCTTCCTGCCGAAGTTGCTCGGCATCAATAAAAAACGCACCCCTGATGAGTGCGTTTCCTTTTTTTATCAGTCCGAAGTCTGCCGCATCGTCACAGACTCCGTTTACAGCTTTTCCACGTCGCCTTCAATGGCGGTTGCCAACTTTAGCACGGCTTTCATAAACCCGTGTTTCAATCGGAAATTCTCCATCACTTGGTCACTTCCCCCAAGGCGCACATTGTTTGCCATTGCAACACCTATTTTGGTTCCGTCACCATCGCCCACTTCGCGGGCGTAGTCAATGTCATCAAAATTGGGTGGCCGGAAGTAGGTAACGTGGGTGTTGCCTTCCTCGTCTTTTTGTGTGAAGCTGCGCACGTCGCCGTGTTTTGCTTTCCACTTTTCAATGTCTGGTTGTGTGTGCTGGCCAATTACGGCAGGCACGTTTTGCGGTTGTTTTGCCATTTTTTAGATATTTGTGATGTGGGTAACAGCAAGGTTGAAAGACCTCACTATTTTTCCGTCACCTTGTTTAATTTCAATGCCGTTGTTCATAAAGCGGCAGTTGTGGATCACATCTGTAGATGTGCCTCCTCCCGGAATTTCAAAACTCACGATGATCGGGAACGGAACAATGTCCTGCATCCGCAGTCCGGGTGGAATTACAGATTGCAAGGCTCTCACTTCCTCGTCAAACAGATCAATGCTTGCCGTGGCGGTGTAATTGCCTTCCTCCAGGCCCACAGGCTCCTTGCCTGCGCCGTAAGCGTTTGCGTGGCTTTGCTCATCACCGTAAGCTATCTTGGCAACTCCAACCACATCGCGCGCAAAAAGGCGAAGGGTTACGGAGTTCCATCCTTTCAATTTTCCTAAACTGTTTATTACTGTTGCCATCTTATACTATTGAATTTGTTAGACCAAGATCCACAACAATGTCGTAGATTATTCCATTTGCAACCACCTGCGCTTTCACGATTAGTGGAGTGTCTTCCGCTGGATTTTGTTCGGGGTCAACGTAAACGGCGCTGCCACTAATTTCGCCACTCGCTTCCATAGCGGTAAGAGCGTCCTTCCCCAATTGCTCCAAATCCTTAACCTCGGTGTTTCGCAAAAAACCAGTGGTGGCGTCTTTCAAAATGTTGCCTTTCACACGTGGCAATAATGCCAGGCGAAGTGCACGGGCTGCTTTGTTCCACACACGGTTGTTTTCGATGTACGCAAAATCATCACTCAACAAAGTTGCTGTTGGGGAGCTGCTGAAGTAAACCCCGGCAAGTCCGGCATAGCTTCCGGCAAAAACATAGCCTTTTGCGGTCAGTGAAGTTTTTTCAGTTCCCGAAAGTCCGGAAACAGCAACGCCATTTTGAAGCACCGCGCTCAACCAACGGCCACGGCCATTGTTTGTAAGAGGGTAAGTGCTGTCGCCCTTGGCGTAGTTTGGTTTGTTATTTATGTTGATGGATCCCAATTGCTCATTTACTGAGCGAACGCTCAACATTCCAAGGGCGCTACCAATGGCAGCGTGTCCGGCATACGCCGCTTTTATTGCGCGAATGGCTGGATCCTGAACGCCAATTACGCTCACATTCCTGGCATCTTCCAAACGAAGATCATCATAGTCGCCAACTGCCGTTAATGCAGAAAACTCATTGCCTTCCACCAAAACGGCATCTACAAAAACGTGTTCAAGTTTCAGCTCGTCCACAAGGTTTTGGTATCCGCCAATGTAGGCCGAAAAGTCAATCACGGCAACAATGGAGTTACGGGCTACACCTATTCCACGGATGTCGCTGTTTTCGCGAATGATGGTTTTGAGCATCACATCTGTGAAACTTACATCCGCAAGGACCACGTGAAGCGTGCCATCAGGGTTCAATCTAAAAAACTCATCGATGTGGTAATGCGCCAAGATGTTGTTGGTGTCATCATAGCTGGCATCAATGCCTTTGTCCACTGCATTTTGCAGGCTCAGCAATTTGGTGGCAGTGTTTACCGCCAATCCGGTAGCTGCTACTGCTGCGTGAACTACCAAAAGCATCACCCCATCGCTGGAAGGATTTCGGCGACCAAGGCCACCGTTCAATTGGTTTACTGTTACTCCGTCAAACTGTCCCATTAGTTATCGTCTTCTTTACGTTTAGTATCGTTTTTCGCCGCATCAAAAAGCTGCGCGTTACGGTTGCCGATTGCTTCGATTACCGTTTTTCTGTTTTGTCCTTCTACTTCGGCTTTCTCCATTTCGTCCAGAACTTTTACATCCATAACTGCATTTACTTTCGTAATGCTGTCTTTTGCGTTCAGCACTTTTTCTGAAGCTTTGCCGTTTTGTTCATCCAGTTTGTCCTGGATGCCTTTCGCAGTAATTACTTCAGCATTGGTGTTGGACTTGTTTAAAGGAAGCGCAGCTACTAACTGTGCATTTCGCTGGCCAATAGCTGCAAGAATGCTAGCGCGTTTTTCGCCATTGTCTTCCATCGCCTGCAAAACAGTCAATACAGAAAGATCTTCTACTTTGGCAATTTCGCCAATCAGTGCTTCGGTGCTCAAACCTTCAAACTCAGGAATGCTAACCTCGTTCACGTTGTGTTGGTTGGGTGCTAGTGCCGGTACAATTTCTGCTTCCATATCAAAAGCTGCTGCAGCTCCAAAAACAAATACCGTAAGCTTGTCGCCTGCAGCATTGGTGTCTCGGTGCAATTCAGCTGAATTCTTTCCAAAAAACAGTTGGCCGTCACTGGTTGCGTAAACAGTATCTACTGAAGGGTTGTCCTTCATTAGTTGCTCCGCATTCTTTTTAATATCTGATTTATTCATCGTTCAGGGTTTTAGAAATTTGAAGCCTACCAGGGCAACCAAACCAATTAAGGCAATGCCGCCAATCCAGGCTAATATTTTTGTTGTCCAGGGCACGAACTTAACCGGCACTTCAATAGTGGTCTTTTCACTTTCCTGAATGGTCCGCAGTTGCTGGATCACTTTGTCAAAAAGTTCCAACCGTTGCTGAAGCTCTTCCGTAATGCACTCCACATTTACATTATCGCCATCGCGGGTGATAATAGCTGTGGTGCGTCCGTTTTTCCTTTTTATCGGTTCTTTTGTTATTTCAGAAATTGGAACGGTGATCCGTGTGGTGTCGCCTGGAATAACAATAACAGTGTCGTGCTTGTGGTAGGTTACTTCCGTAACCGTGCTATCCTTCACGGTGTGGATTGTTTCCTTGGACAATCTACCCGTCCCGCAGCTGCCCAAGGTTAAACAAACAATCGCAATCGTTATGAGGATGATACGCTTCATATAATTGTTAATTCAAAGCCTTCAGGGGCCAGTTTTAAAAGCTTTGCAAGTGTGTTTTTTGAGTTGGTTACGTCTCTTCGTCCGTCGCCGTTTACATCGCTCAGTTTATCGCCAACCAAAATACAGCCGAGAATGTCGGTGTAATAATTGCCAGGATGAATGAGGATGTAAGAGCGTCCCGGAACATCCAGCACGTGAAAGTGATTTTTAAATTTTGGCGAAAAGCGCGACACCACCTGATACTTTCCTGCAGGGATGCAGCTCTTTTGCTTTTCGTTATTTAACCAGGGAAGCTCCAGCGTTTTGCATTCAAAAAGAACCTTGCAGTTTGCTTCCAGACGAAAGTCGCCCAGCGTCTGCCTGTCTTCAAAAAACCGTCTTTTTATTGTTGCTTCCAAAGTGTGTGTTTTTAGATATTCCCGCTTTAGGGGGCCAGGGGGCAAAACCCCCGTAAGGGTGCCGGCTACTTGCATTAAGTAAGCCGGCTCTTGTACCGGTAGTCTCCACTGGCTAATCCGTGAGACCTAAACCGGTGAGATTGTTATTAGGCTGGAACAACTCCATCAATGATGGCTCCCTGTCCTTTGGTTTGGGTTGGCACACAAATGAACCATAAACGCATACCCAACACAGTTTGTCTGTTTGCTGGATCGTCTTTTGAAAGTGCGCTGTAAGCCGCCACAGATCCACGCGCTTTCGCAGTGGTTTTCTTGTGGAATACTACGGAAGCATTACTTCCTGCAGTAGCAGCTTTAAAAGCTATTTTGGCACCGCCAGTGTATTTCACTTCGTTTTGGTGTTCGTAAAGTTCAAAACCTGCGTAGTTTTTAGCTATCAATCCGTTGGTGTGGTTTTGGTATTGATTAGTCAAACCTTTGTCGTCTAACAACAAATCAATAACGTGATCGCTATTTAACACCAAGACTCTTCCAACTGTTGGAATAAGCAAAGTGTCTAATTTAGATTTCATTGTTAGTAAATCTTTATAGGTCAATCGCAATCTGTCGCCTGGTGTCGCGCTAACTCCCGCGCCGGTTGTGGTTACAATTGGCGTGGTGGCAGTATCACTATCTGGCGCCAAGTTCCACAGCGCGTGCCATAGTGTGGTTTCCTCCAAAGTTTCACGGTGCTGGCGTTGAACGCTGCCAATTTTATCATAAGGCAAAGCATAAAGTTCGTCATCAGTGATTTTGGTGTTTTCAGTATCGTATTTAAACAATGAAATAGGTGTACTTGTGTCTGTACGTGCATTTATTGCAATAGGATAAGAAGTGTTGTTTATAAGCACAGTTGGATCTGCTCCGATTTCGTTTAGCTTAATAACATCGTTGTTCACCCATTGGTTTTTTGAAGGAACAACCGTAAGCCAAGTGCCATCGTGGCGAAATTTATTGATCAGCTCGCGCTCAATCAATTCGGTTTTCGCGACCGCTGCCATCATTGTGGTAGGTCCAGCAACATCGCCAGAGCTTCCCAATATATTTCCGCTCACCGCATTAAAGGTGAGTACTGCCGCTATGATAAACAGGAAGCCGAACAGTTTGTTGAAATTGAAATTTTTCATCTTCTTTTTGTGGTTTTAAAGGTGTTTTAAACTTGTTTTAGGATGGGTTGAGTTCAGGCATAGCCTCATCCAAAATTGTAGCATACGCCACTGGATCTTCTGTTTCCAATATTGCAAGAAGCTCAGCACCTTTTGCGCCTGCGTTTGCATAGTTTTCGTACTTCCAGCCTTTAGTATCAGGATTTGCTCCAGTCGCTCCATGTGTTTTGCCAGCTGCGTTGATGTCAATTTTCTCCAGCGGAAGCAGAGCATCAATAAATTTTTCGGTAGCTTCAAAGCTGGCTTCTGCCATTGCCTGAAGGTTGGCGCGTTGGTCCCCAGTAAATTTCTTGTCGGCTTCACCTTTATTCAGCAGTGCTGTAATTTTGGCGGCCTTTCCGTCTTTTTCCTGTTGGTCCATTTTGGCCTGAAGTTGAACAGATTGTTCCGCTTTGGCCTTGTTTTCTGCAATTTTGGCGGTAATTTCCGCCTCAGTTGCTGTGGATGGCAATCCTAAGCTGGCTGCCAATACTTCTTTGTTCATATTCTCGGTTTTTGGATTTGTTTCGGGTTCAATAATTGGATCTGGAATGTTAGGATCTCCAGCGGCAACCAATTTCATTCTTGCCTCAGTATCTATTGCCAGTGTATCATTTTCTATAGTGGCAACCATTCCTTTCTTTTTTGCTTCTTTGGCGTCCATCCAGTAGTCATTCACCCAAAGTTTTTCAACTTCGTCTTCAGTCATTCCAAAGGACTCAGCATATTCAGCTTTATATTCAGCTGTTATATTTTCAAGAAGTTTTAATTGTGCTTTAATTTTGTCCTCATTGCCTCCAATGTACATCGATGGCTTGTGGATCATAAAACGACTGTTTTTCTTACAGCTGGCCTTTTTGCGATAATGCACTAATATTTTAGTACCTGCAGAAGCGGCTAATGCACCAACTTTTAAACTCACGTTTTCTTTTTGAAAGGCATCGTCCAGAATGTTGCACATTTCATTTGCCTGGAAGCAATCGCCGCCTTCGGTGTTTAGATACACTTCAGCGGTCGTTGCGCCTTCGTCTTTTAAGGTTTTTACATTGTTCTTTAAATTAGTGGTTGAAGCATCGCCCCATCTTCCTATGTAGCCATCAATAGATAAATAGGCCACCTTGTTTTTCACCTCAGCAGTGATAAGCAAAGCGCCGTTGTCTTTTGTGGCCGGTAATTGAAGTAAGGTCTTTCGCATGGGTTTACTACTATTTCAGGTAACAAAAATGCGATGCCTTTGTAAGTCTGTAAAAAAAGCGTTGTAAAATACCAGAGATTTACTGGTATTTTACCAGTAAATCTCTGGTGAAATAAACAGTAGTTTTTAGCAGCCCAACCCATTGCCGCAAATTTGTGCTATGGCAAAAGACAAAGAAAGGGCGACGGCAAAAGCACTGTTTCTGCAAGGTAGAAATCAAAAAGAAATTGCCGGCATTGTTGGGGTTCAGGAAAAGACCATAAACCAATGGTGCAAAAATCACGGCTGGAAACAGCAGCTTGATGCTAAACTGAACGGCAACAGGGAAAGGGTGGACAATCTTAAAAAGCTGATCGGCGTCTTCACCGATGAACGCCTGGAGCTGGTGGACAAAATTAAAGCTGCCGAAAAAGCAGCCGACAAGGAGCTGCTTGCAGAATACACCAAACGGGCCAACCAAATAGCCAATGAAGTGGCTATGTATTCCAAGGCTTTGGAAAACTTAGACCAGGACAAAAAAATACCACTTACCGTCTATCTGGACGTGATGGATCAAATTTTCCACGACCTACAAAAACGCTATCCAAAACTTTACATGCAACTGGTGGACTTTCAGGACGAGCACATCAATGGCGTATCACTAAAATATTAAAAATGAACAACCGCATCAAATACTGGATTAATTCAATTTACCTCTTTCTACGGCGTTTTTTAACGCTGTTTCTGCTGGTACCCGGCGGTGTGCTTTTACACTGCTGGATATCGATCTTTAAAAACATTCCAGCTGCACAGGTTTACATGAATTTGGGCAGCCAGTTTATGCGTACGGGCGTGGGTGTAAAAATTGGTGATCAGATACATAGACCGCGTAAAGATTTGCAAGGCATTCGTTCTATGTGGGTGAAAAACCTGTATTACAACTTCGGTTTGAATAAAGTAACTGCCAGTTACACGGACAAACCTCATACAATCAAAAAGAATGAAGGCCGAAGATAAAAAAGCGTTATTAGCATACCGCAAAAAACTTGAATTTGCCCGGAGCTCTGGACCCGTAAACGTCTATGAAACCGCCAGCGAAAAGGAGGCTCGGATTGAACGGGCAAAAAAGGATCCTAAGTTTTGTGCGGAGTATTATTTTCCACATTTCGCCACTTCGGAAGCGGCAGACTTTCACATAAAAGGTGCAAAGGCAACCATTAAAAACCGTTTAGACAGATCTTTCGATCAGTGGGGCCGTGGACTTGCAAAATCGGTGTGGGCAGATCTGATCACTCCCTTTTGGATGTGGATGAATGGCGAATGTAATTATATGGCAATCGTTACCACCAGTAAAGACCGCGCAGGTGAATTATTGGAAGATATCCGGGCAGAGTTTGAAGGGAATCCGCGCATCATTGCAGATTTTGGAGAGCAGGCTGGAACTGGGCAATGGGAAAAAAGTTTTTTCATTACCAAAAGCGGGTTTATTGGCAAAGCCCTGGGCGCAGGCCAAAACGTGCGTGGTCTTCGTGTAAAGCACCAACGCCCGGACTATATCGTGATTGATGATTTGGAAACCAAAGAACTTATTGCAAACCCAAAACGCCAGTTAAAACTCGCAAAATGGGTGGAGCGCGACCTTATTCCAACAATGGATGGTCCTATTCGTCGCTTCAAATATGCAAACAACCGCTTTGCGCCCACAATGATCCAAACCATACTGCAGGAACGCCACCCAAACTGGCGTGTGTTTGAAATAAACGCCTACGATCCTGTAACCTATAAACCTACGTGGTTGCAAAAGTATGACGATGAATACTACAAAGTAGTTGAGGAAGACATAGGTATTCTGGCTGCAAAAGCAGAATACAACAACGAGCCACATATTGAAGGGACCATCTTTAAACAGGAAGACATCCAGTGGGGAAAACTTCCTGCTTTAAATCACTTTAAAGTCATCACAGGCTTTTGGGATGTGGCTTATGCCGGCACGCAAACTGCCGATTTTAACGCCGTGCGGGTTTGGGGGTTAAAGGATAAGGATTTTTGGTACATAGACAGCTTTGTGAGGCAATCAAAAATTAGAGCTGCGTTGGATTGGATGGCACAATTTCAAATGTCGTTGCCGGACACGGTGATTGTGCATTGGAAGTTTGAAGCGCAGTTTTGGAATGACGAAATAGAAAGGACCATTCGCGAAGTGGAAGCTGCTTACAGGATACATTTAAACCTGGTGAAAGTGGACACGCCAAAAACTCACAAATACGATCGTATTTTGAGCCTGCAGCCTTATTATCAAAATGGCCGCTGCTATTACAACGAACTAAAGAAGAGCCACCACAGCACGCAAGAAGGCATTGCTCAGCTCTTGGGTATTGAACCAGGTTACAAAACCCACGACGATGCGCCCGATGCGGACCAACAAGCTATAAAATGGTTAAGTAGTTGGCTATATACAGGAAGCCGTGGAACAACCTTAACCGGAAATATTAAACGCGAAACACACTTTTAATTATGGCCTACATATTTTTAGCTGCGGACGATTTTGAACCGCACATACAAAGCAAGCTTCTAACTGCGAACAGTGAGAATCCGATTGCAACCATAATCGAACCCATTGAAAAGCAAAACATCGCTTTCATCCGTTCCAAGCTTTCTGGGCGTTATGATATGGATCCTGTTTTTATAGCTGTTGGCGACGACCGCAACCAGGTTATTTTAAAAATACTACTTCGCATGTGCCTGTATGATTTTATCCGAAGGAACGCAGCGCGAAAAGTGCCGGACGATTACCGCGAAGACTACAATTGGGCCATCAAAGAACTTGAAAAGCTGCAGGGCGGTTATTCATACGCTGGCCTTCCCGGTTATGTGGATGGTGATGGCGGCGAAATTTTAAAGCCTATTTGGGCAAATACAACTAACGACGACAATTACATTTAAAAAATATGGGACTTAAAAGCTGGCTTCAGAACTTTTCAAAAAATGAGGTGTTGAAAGACCGCAAACTTTCTGCACAAACGCTTCGGGAAATGCCGGAAGATATTTTGCGCATCGAAATGGCTGCCAAAAAAGGAAATCGCGGAAGTGGCAAAAACATAACCGCTGGACTTACCGGTAACGCCACATTTTTCACTCCAAAAACCATTAAGGATTGGAACAATGCCGTGCAATCTGCCACAGATCCTGAACGCCCTAACTTTCAATTCCTGCAGGAGCTTTACGAAAATCTAAAGCTGGATGCACACGTTCAAAGTGTTATTGAAACCCGTGTAAAACGTGTACTGCGCTCCAAATACGATTTGATTAGCCAAGGTGGTGAAGTAAACGAAGATGCCAAGAAACTACTCAACGCGCCCTGGTTTGAAAGCTTTGTGAGCGATGTGGTGATGACCAAGTTTGAAGGCATTAAAGTATTGGAGCTTTTTGACGTGGACGAAATTGGCGAGCTCATTCGTTGTAAAGACATTCCAAAAGGCCACTTGTTGCCATTGCGCCAAGAAATTGCAAAGGAAGCGGGTGGTGAAAATGGAACAAGCTATGTGGGCGGATTAGCAAATTATTACGTTGAAGTAGGCGAAATGGAAGACCTTGGATTGCTCAGCCAGATTGCCACTTACATACTTGCAAAGAAAAAAGCAATGGGCGCTTTCCTGGACTACCTTCACAAATACGGAGTGCCGCCCATTATCATCAATACGGCCAATTACGATAAGGAACGCCAAACAGAGCTGTTGGCTATGGGTGTGGAAATGCACAACAACCACGTGATGGTTATCCAAGGAAATGAAACCTTTACTTTGGGCGATGTCCCCACAGGTGGAAGTACAACCTTGTTTTTCGACTTCATTAAATTAATGAACTCCGAAATATCAAAAGCAGTACTGGGCCAAGATGGAACTACAGAAAATAAGGACGGTGCCGGGACTTACGGCAGCCTAAAAATAATGCAAGGTGTGGCAGACGATCGCCACGAAAGCGACAAGCTTTTTGTGCAAAATGTCATCAACAAAGAGCTGCTTCCAAGATTGCCAAAAATCAACAGCTTTTACAGTGTTTTAACGGGACTTATCTTTGATTGGGACGAGAGCTCCGAAATGGAGCAGAAAGACTATGTAGAAAGTGCTGTGCGCTTAACTCAGGCGGGTTATGAACTTGACCTGGACGAGCTGAGCAACCGTTCCGGTATTACCGTAAAAGGTTACCGGGCACCGTTTGGAACTGCAGCAGATCCTTCGCTTGAAGATCCTAAAAAAAAAAGCCCAGCCAAAAAGTAAATAGCGCAGCAATACAAGCTTTTTACAATGCGGAAGGCTGCGGACATTCACACGATGAAAGTCCGGTGGCTTTAGATCTGTCTAAGTGGGTTAAAATGATAGTCCGTATTGCAAAACTGCTTCACTCCGGAAAACTGAAACCCGAAGAGTTGGATCAAGAGCTCTTGGAAAAAACCTACAGCGAATTAAAAAAAGGCGCAAAACAAGGTTGGGGCAAAGATTGGGACAAACTGCAAAAGGATGGCGACGCCATTGTTACCGAAATCCAAAACAACCTTTACTATTTCAGCGCAGCGAAAACATACCAACAGCTGTTGGACTTTAACGCGATGCTGGTGGATGAAAACGGCAAGATCAGAAACTTTACCGATTTCCGAAGAAAGGTAATGACGGTTCACGAAACCTACAACCAAAACTATCTGCAGGCAGAATACCAAACCGCCAAAAGGAGCAGCCAAGCCGCCAGACAATGGCAGAGTTTTCTAAAAGATGCAGATCTATTTCCAAACTTAGAATACAGAACCGTGGGCGATGACCGCGTGCGCGATGAGCACCAAAAATTGGAAGGTGTAATAAAACCAATCAACGATACTTTTTGGGACACCCACTATCCGCCAAACGGATGGCGCTGCCGTTGCTCCGTTAGGCAAAGCGATGCCACACCAACCAAAGGAATACCAAAAGTAACTGTGGAGCGTGGTTTTGAAAACAACGTAGGCAAAACAGGAATGGTCTTTAATCCAGATGGCCACCCGTATTTCGCGATGGATAAAAAGCAACTGGACAAACTGAAAAAGCAAAAGCCGAAGGATGAGTAGTTTTGAAAAAACACCGGACTTTAATGCGATGGGTGCGCAGCTCGTTAATGATGCTGTGCGTTATGCAGGAGTAACTGGTGTCAACTTTTTTAAAGACAGTTTTACAAAAGAGGGGTTTACCGATAAAAGTTTTCAGAAATGGGAAGGGCGAAAAGGTGAAGTGGATCCAGGAAGACGAATTTTAACTAAAAGCGACATTCTTGAAAATTCCGTTGAATATGAAATTAATGGTACCAAGATTACATTTTTCAGCAATGAGGAATATGCGGACATCCATAACAATGGCGGAACCATTCAAGTTCGTATAACTGAAAAAAGCCGGAAGTATTTCTGGTATATGTACAAAAGCACTAAAAAAGAAATGTGGAAATGGATGGCATTGACAAAGAAGGACGTAATGACCATTAAAATACCTGCTAGACCATTCATACAACCTTCAGAAACTCTTATGGCCAATCTGGACGAATGGCTATTAAATACTATTTTAAAACGCTTTAAAAACCCATAACATGAACAAAAAAGTAATTGAAATTTTAGAAGATAAAGTTGGCAATAAACAAGCCTACTTTATTTGTCCTGGTTGCAGATCTGGACACGCCCCATATATAGAAGGCAAAGGAGTTCCTGTTTGGGGTTTTAATAATAATCTTGAAAAGCCAACATTTACACCTTCAATTTTAGTAAGATATGATTATTTAAGCGAAGAAGGGCAAAAAAAATCATTTGAATTCAAGAAAAAAAACGGCAGGTTGCCAACAAGAGAGGAACTTCCATATGATATTCATAAAATCTGTCATTCATTTGTAACCGATGGAAAAATTAAATTTTTAGGGGATTGCACACACGATCTGAAAAATACTACAGTTGAATTAAACCCGATATAACAATGGTAACAGAAAACTATAAACAAGATTTTACAGGATTGTACTTGGAACTATGCGTAGCTGTGGCCGCCAAAATTCCTGAAGTGCTATGGCAGGACCTTTGGCACAACCAAGTTAATTTTTTGGAAGAGGAACACCCCTTTCCCACGCCAGCGTGGTTTTATGCCATCCGTATTTTAAACACCGAAGATGCCAGCGAAAACGCGCAGGATTGTGATGTGCAAGTGGATATTTATCACTTTTTTGAAACCTTTAATGATACTTATTCCGGCAGTTACAACCAAGAAGATGCCTTGGATTTTCTGCGAAACTGCAACAAAGCGCACCAACTTTTCCACGGCACTACTGGCGCTACGTATAGCGAAATGCGTCGCGTGGCTTTTACGCCAGTAGATACCGGAAGCGCGGGCAACCTGTACCGCCAAAGCTTTGTTTGCAAATTGAGAGATCTAAGCGCAATGAAGGAATATGTGGAAGTAACACCAAACGAGATTACTATTGTGCGGGAAGATCCTGTGTTTACTCCGCCGGCGGGGGGTGGGTTTGTGTTGCCGGGGTGAGTTTTCAGTATTCAGTCGCAGTTGGCAGTAAATAGAAAACCATTTTGTTGAAGCCAACAAAATGGTTTTACTAATTTTTAGAGAGCTTGTCGGGGCGTCTTCCAAGTTGATCCATCGCATCTTCAAACCACTTGTTGAGCTCTGCGCTCTCGTCTTGGCTTTCAAAGAAGATATTTAGCTGAAGTGCGTGGACCATTTTCAAAACTACATCAAACTTTACACAAAATTCAAGTTCAAAGAAGCGTTTGATGGTGGAACTGTGAACGCCTACCTTTTCGGCAAGCTGTGTGCGGTTCATCCCTTGTGCGTTCATAGCTTTTTCAAGGAAAAGGGCGAACGCTTTCCAGTGTTCGCCCTGTGGGGTTTTATTACTCATTTATTTTTGCGTTTGAAGCGTCATAAGACAAAAAAGAACCTCTTACATAACTAATGCCGCCTTGTTTGTAATAATCAACTTCATCATTTTTCAAAGTTTGAAAAGCTTCACTTAATGCTTTAACGGCCTTACCTTTTGTAGGGAAAATAATTTCGTAATTGTTGAAGTTTAATTTTTTTGTTTCACTTTCATAAGTGCAGATCGCATTGTGAAGTGTGTGATTTCCTGAAATTTGACCTGAAATGATAATTGAAGTTGTCATAATAATTGTTGCCGTATTGTGCTGTTGCCGCCAGCTCTTATGATTAATTTGTTTACCAAAGATAATTTTTATTTGCGTGTACGCAAATAAAAAGATAAACTTTAACATTTATTTTTGATTAAACAGATACTTTATAAAGAATACTTTCCAGCGTGGAAGGCGAAAGGTAGTGCGCGTGTGCGGCTTTGGCGATGCACCAGGTTTCACTGTAAATTTTCACTTTGCGGCCATTGAAGTTTTCTGTCTTCGCGGAAAGTTTGTGGTAGAGCGCCACGGCATCTTTGTGCTTCCGTAAGGTGTTTGGAGTTGTAGGTTGGCTCATCGTGGACGTTTAAAACAAATATAACTCCAAAACCCGCGCCTGTCAACCCTTTGAGTAGTGGTGGAAGCTAACAGGTTGTTAACATAAAAAAAGCCACCCTTTTCAAGATGGCTTTTAACTGACTGGAATCTTCAAAATCATTCAATTTTCTTTTGATTGTTTGAGTTCAATTTTCGCAATTCGCCAATAATAGTGTATTGGTTTTTAATAAGTACATCAATTCGTAACATCCAAGCTCCAACTAAGCGCATAATAAGCACTAAAAGCACTATAGCCGCTAAGATTACAGGTATCATAACAAATTTCATAATTTAAAATTTAAAGGGTTAGTAATTCAAAGTTAGAAAAAAACAGGGGATTTTACACCCCTGTTGGGTTATTTTGTTGAGTCTGTAAGTACCCTGATTTTTTCTTCGGGCAACAAATACAACTCTGCCTGGTCTACAGTTGGCAGTAAATCCTGTAGCATATCCATTGCATAACGAATGTCTGCAAAATCTACGCTACTTTCTTCCTGATTGCGCACAAGTGCTACCAGTGCGTGCATACGGCAAGAAGCTTCAATACCGTTAAGCTCTTCCCACGGGTCTATAACTATCTTGTTTTTGATGTCTCGCTTTATCATAGTGAAAGTTTTAATTGTGTGGAGGCTTTTTTATAATCATAAAAACCCTTCAGTAAATCAAAGTAATGACCAGTTATAAAATTACGCCCAAAAACCATAAAGAAGTGGTTTGGGTGTCTTTTCTTTCTTCGTGAAGCGCTTGGTCTTTTTGCATTCGCTACAACTTTCATTACTTCAACATAAGGATAAAGCGCTTTACCTTCGTGAACAATTGGACTCACATTATGCTTTGGAGGCAAAATTAAAGCTTGTTCTGTAAGTAGTTGCTTTAATTTAGTGTTACAAGCAAGGTAAAAATCTGGACTGAGCCATTGCGCAAAGAATAATGCTACATCTTCTTGAAATAATGTGCCACGGTTAACACCACCATGCTTAACTATCTGTAAATCATCCAAGGGGCATATATGCCTCTTGGAAACAACATTTAGTAAGTCTTTAGCTTGTTGCGTTCTAAGCCAATCTTTCGGAGTTTTTCCAAATGGTTTTGCCATTTGTGTTGCATTAACCATCATTCTGCCATTGATTTCTTCAAAGGCAACATTGCTTCCGTGATATTGTAACACAGAAAACTGCTCGTTTTCAGCCTGAGCTTGGCTTTTGCTTTCTTTGGACATATCGAAAGTTTTTTTAAAGCGAAGCCTCTAATCCTAATTCATCAGAAGTCATATTTACCAAAAAGCCTTCATCATTTGTGCCTTTACAATAGACTGTTAATTTTACATTTTCGGGCATCTTGTTTTCCCAACGCAAACCATCAGCGTTTTTGTCTTTTGGATAAATATCTGTGAAATTATCCAAGTGGTCGTAGCATAATCTTACTACTTTGTCATTTTCAATTTCTTCTTGTGTCATTATTTTTATTTTAAATTTGTTACTAAAAAAGCCCGAACGCATAACACGCAATTGGCAAAATAAAAGCCATTGGGCATTGTGCTAAACTTCAACATTAGTGGTAGGCTTTTACTTCGCCAATCGCCACCGTTACACCCCATAAGAGGAAAGTTTCATAAATGTTACCCAGTGCGTTTTCATCGCCTTTCCGGATGGATGTCCAAACAACGGCCGATAAGGACAAAGTTTTAAAATCTCACTTAATCTAATATCGTGCTCGTTCCATTTGAAGATTAAAATACCCTCATTTTGAAGAACCCTAAAGCATTCCTCAAAGCCTTTTTTAATATCCTCGCGCCAAGTCTTTTTATTTAAAATACCGTATTTTATTCCCATATAAGATTTTTCGCCTAAAGATGTAAAATGTGGTGGATCAAAAACCACTAACTTAAAAGTTTCATCTTCATAAGGCATATCCCTAAAGTCGGCCACTAAATCAGGTTTACAAGAAAAATCCCTTGCATTTCTGCCTTTACCAACTGTAATTGTCTCAACCTCTCTACGGTCCTGAAATAAAACGTTCGGATCCGCTTTATCAAACCAAAACATTTTCCCCCCGCAACAGGCATCGAGAATAGACGGGGTGTAACACTCGCTATAAGTAATGGCGGGGTTTTCCTGTAATTTCATATTTGTATTTTCAATTGACATTAATCTAAAATTAAAGTTGAGTAGTTTTAAAGCCGCCACTACTCATAGCGGCTAACGTTAGCAGTCAGATAAGGAAGATTAATCACAAGTAAGAAAAATAACCCGCACTCGCTGTAATTGTCATTTTTCTATCTTCCGTTTTCGGCAAAGCTATTTCAGTTTTATACCGATGAAAAAAGAAAGGAATATCATCCACAAAGTATGTGCGCTCTTCTAAATCGGGATAATCCTCACATCTACAACGCTCCTTTATAAATGCTTCTAATTCCATTCTGTTTTTAAACTCGAATCCTTTACGCTTCAATCCTTCTATAAGGTAGTCATCCAATTTTTTATGAAGTCCTTTAGATAAATTATCTATCGCGTACTGTGTAATATCATATTTTGATAAATCCATAATATCTCTTATTTATATCGGTTTTTATATTTTCCTTTTGGCTTTTTATAATCGCCCAGAAACGTTAGCAAACATCAAAGCCTACCCAAAAAATCAGAGTTTTTAAACTCATGTTTAAAAGTGTTGGGGCCTAAAGTGGCAATGGCTTCGGCCACATTTTTAAAGCCTTTGCTCTCGGCAAATTTCAGCTTGTCGCTGTAGCCTTTTTGGGGTTCGTTTTTTTTGGGTTTGTGGTTTTTAAGTATCTTTTCAAGAGGCTTTGGCTGTGGTGCATCAATGGGTTTTAAGCTCCACGTAAACGGGCGGGCGCTGCCGTCTTTAAAAGCCAAGCCTTTAAAAGCCAAGCGGTCTAAGGCCACAATAACGGAGTGGGTCTGTATGGGCAGGTCGCTGCTTTTTAGCAGTTGTTTGGTGATTGCTCCGGCGGTTTCCTCGGCATCAATGATCTTCATTGCCTCCAAAACTTCCTTGTCTGAAGGTATCTTGTTTTTCCCGTCACGCGAGAGCCTGGAGTCGTTAAAAACATCAACTACCGGATATACCTCGGTTGTTGTCGGGGTTTCGTCAACTTCCGCGTTTGGTTCATCACAACACACAACTGGCGAGGTGTTATTGATCCGCTGCAGATCCTTTACTATTTCCTGCAGGTCTGATATTGCCTGCCATTCGGTTTGAACAGCTGCTTTGCGGGTGGCTATTTCGGTTTCTAAAAGTGCGATTGCTTGTTTCATGGTTTATTAATCTTCAGGTGGGAATTTTGCAAATAAAGCCTTTGCGCGGCAATGGATCTCGCAGTCGTTTACGTCAAAACAGGTGCAGCGTGGCAGATTTTCTATTTCGGGATCGGGCGGGAAGGGCGGTGGAGTGTAGTCGCATTTAAAATAGTACACACCCACCAAGATGCCAAGGCCAATAACGGCCAGAAATACGAAAAATATGAGTAGGTAAATCATAGCGTTATGTGTTTTAGGTTATGGTAGATTGGCACGCCCAGATGTGCTGCCAATTGCAGTTCCACAAAAGCGCCTTTGCTGGTTTCGTGGCACGGAAGTGCGTAAATGGCGTCTGCATCCATTAGGGCTTTTATGCAGAGCTTCATTGCTTCTGGCCAAGTGGTGTGAAAATCGTTTACCACCGCGAGCGGGTTTATGGCTTGGTGGCCCAAGGCTTCCAGTTGCTTTTGGGCCATTCCAAACTTCATGGTGCACTCAGCTATTGGCTCACCGGTTACTTTTCCTGTTATGTAGATTTTCATTTATATGTTTTTAAAGTAATTTTCAACTACTGAAACCATCACAACAAACATCAATGATGCGTTATTTTCGCTAAAAGGAAATAAACGCATTGAAAGAAGCTCTAAGTTTTCATCCTTATCAATTTGAAGCTCTAAATAATCATTATTAACGAAATCAATTTCAATTTTAATTCCTTTAATAGAATGTGAAGCCCCATCCCATTGATAGTTTATAGCTTTGTCCCCCTTATTTCTAATAAAAATGAAATTATTGTATTGGTACCAAGCTATCCAAAGCTCCGGTTTTATGCCTGCAGCTTTGGCTTCCTTTTCGAGTTGCTTTTTAGAGATTGTTGCCATTATATCTGTGGTTTATCACCATCGCGGTCTGTTTTTCTTTAGTGCCATTTTAATAGGGTTTTAAGGGTTATTTACATACTTCTAAAATCATCCAACCAGCGTTTTTGGCTTATATACGTGTCCGGTTGCTGTTGGGCGATACCTCGCTGCCTTCCTAACCAATATTTATAAGGTTTTACGCTGGCAATGGCGTTTGTTTTTTCGGTGTCTGTTAGTTTGTTCCACAGACTTTCGGAACGGGTGCGCTTTACTTTGTTGCCAAACAGGTTGTAAAAAGCTTCAAAACTTAGATCTGGCATTCCCTTGGTTACGGTAAAATTGCTGATGGCATAAAAGTGTTTCAGACGTTCCACTGTATAGGGGAATTTTTGGGTGTAGAGCCAGTTGCGCTGTTTTTCATCCAATTGGGCGTCCACCAGTTCAAAGTGCGTTAAAAAGCCATCCAGATCATATTTAAAAATCATGGTGCCGGTGAAGGTGGAACCGATGACGGTGTATGTGGTTTCGAGCGCGGCCATTATTTCTGAATGTTTATATAGTTGCTGTCTGGGCAGCACGCCATTGCTGGCGGATCTATGGGTTCAATATTCAAGTGGCCACAACCTGTGCAGACTTTAATATTGTCTATTCCAGCCGCCTCAATGGCTGCGCTGTTTTTTATCATTTGGTCCCAAAATTTGCGGACCTCTTTGTGTGTAAACCCTTTTGCGTAAAGTGATTTGTTTACTGCAGCAACTCTTTTAATGGTTTCGTCGAAGGTCATAACTATGCGGTTTTTTGGTTGAGTTGGTCAAATATATTTTGCATATCCCGGTCTTTATTTACGTAAAGCAAAGCATAGAGTGTTTTTTCTAAGCAGAATGCTTCAAAGTATTCGAGCTTAATCTTTATAGGCTTTTCGCTTCCACGATTGCTGATTTCTTTTTTAGAAAGCTTTAGTGCCACATGACGTAATAAACTTATGTAAGAACGCGTTGTTTTTTCTTGACGTTGAGGAACATCAAAGTCTATATAAGCACAAAGCGTTGTAAGGACGTCGGAGTTTATTTCAAGTTTAATTGGATTGTACATTTTTTAAAGTATTATTTTCAAAATTTGCAGATATGAGAATGGTGTGGTCGTAGTATTCATTGTTTAGTCTTTCAGGTTCTACTATTGCGTCTGTGCGTATTTGTTTGTTTTCGTTGAGCAATCTGGCTATTTCCAGCATTAGCTCGTCTTCGTCCTGGCTATCCACTTTTTTAACATCGGGATGTGGCGGTCTTCCTGATAGTTGCGCACTTCGTAAAAATCCTTATAGGCGGCTATCAGGTTTTCGTTTTCTTTGTATTTTTGTCTTACTGTCATTGGGGCGGTTATCTGCAGTCTGTTTCAGGTTCGGTTAAAAATTCTTTGCACAGGGTGCATTGGGTGCGGGTGGTCTCGCAGTTTATGGCGCCGCCTACTACTTTGGTTATGCGTGCTTCTTCAGGATGTGGACAATTACTTCGCATATTGCTTTCCTATCATACTTTCCAAACAAGGGATGAGCTTCTGTGAAACTTCCGCTGGGGTCATATCCAGCAAGGGTTTACGCACCGGGCTTTTAAGTGATTTTAAAAAGGCATTAAATCTGCCTAAGTCTGCCACTTCGCCAAAGCGTTCACTGGGGCGTGTCCAGCCCATCTGCATTAATAGCGAAAGGATAAGCAGGTGCTTTGGGTTGTCTTTGTCAAAAGCTGCCCAGTTCATCGCTAGTTTATTGATGATGCTCTGCGCCTGCGTGGGCGTTAGGTCTTTGGTGCTGGTCTTTTTTGGGTCTTTGGTGATGTCCACTACATAGGCGGCCTTTAACTCGGGGTCATAGCCTGTAAGAATGTGGATGCGGCGACGTTGATCTGCTGTGCTTGTCATTGTTTGTGGTTAATTGTTAATTGTTATTAGTTAATTGGCTTATAAATGGTGTTTATTAGTGTCTTTCTAATGTTATCGGTTTTACCCATTCTGGTGCTTCCCATAATTGGTGGGTAAAACAATAATGCCTTTTTTCAATAATCTTTTCTTCTAGGCAATGAGAACAATGAAAATAGTCCCCAGAATAATATGCTCTGGAGTTCATACCTTCGTGTTTCCAAAACGCAATAGTTTTGAAATAGACCCAATTATGTTTTTTACATTCTGCCATAACTTTGATTTTAAGTGACCGGAGCAGGAATTGAACCTGCGTTAACCGTTCCGGTCGTTTTGCTGCTGTAACGCTTGCAGCTTTCGCGGCTTTTGCCAATCTTACGGGTTGTCATGCTTGCCGATCGCGGCCCGTTTACTACTTCCTAAAGCTGTTTTTAAAACCTTTTACGGCACGGGCTCAGCTTGGAAGCTACAGAATGGCCTTTTGAGGTCCCTGTTCTGGGTCTTTATTCCCCGCGCTCACCCGTTTACTCTCTTTTTGGATTGCAGGTGCTTTCTGAAGGCGCTATTTTCTGAAATGGTGAGCTCCTCGCTGGCAATCCATTTGTTATTGCTGTCTTGGTACACCAACTTTCCGTTTACCAGCACTTGGTCTGTCTGTGGTGATGAAATTGTTACTGCCATTTATTGTTAGCTTTATGTTGTGATAGTTTATGTTCGCGCAGGCGTCTGCCAGCATTTGCTGTAATTTTAGTTCGGTGTTCATTGTAGGTTATAATTTGGGGATTGTTTTTTTCGAGCCCTTCGACTGCGCTCAGGGTGACATTGGTTATATACTTGAAAAATTAAGATCAATATTGTCATATCCACCTTCCTCGTTTTTTACGGACACACGGAAGTAACTCTTACTTTTTGGTCGCCTGATGGAGCTGTTGATTAGATCTACAGCTTCAGAAAACTTGGTGTCATTGATGCGTTTTTCGTAGCGAGTGATCTTCATCACTGCTTTGGTGTCCAGTTGTCCGTTGCGTTGGGTTTCAAAAGCATCGATGATCATCGCTTTTACGAATTCGTTTTTACTGGTGATGTTATCGTTCAGGAATTCGTCAAACTTTGCCTTGGCAGCGGTGATGGTCATGTCGTCAAACTGGATCGGCTCGTTCACGGTTATCTCCACTTTGATGGAGCGGTTGAAGTTGAACCAGCTGAAATTGCCTTTGGTTTCGCGCTCAATTTTTTGTTCTTTCATAAAGGCATCGTGCGCTTCCTGGCACAGCTCGCGGATCATATCCTTAAAATCTGCCAGGCGTTTATTGATGTCCTGCGCTCCTTTAAGGATTTTCCAGCTGTGTCGCTCCATTAGTCTTTCGACACTAGTGATGCGGTTGTAAGGAATTTGCACTCCGGACTCATCAGTCCACATGCCGTCTTTTGCTTTTTGTTGAATTGTTTCTGTTTTCATTTTATTTAGTGGTTTTGATTATTGTATTATTCTCTTTTGCTGGTCTGAAATATTCCCCAGTTTCAAAATCGTATTGAAACCAATTAGAAGAAAATTTTTTGAAATATGTTTCTTCATTTATCCGCATTACCCTGCCACCGCAATCATTGCATTTAGTGTGGCTTTTAGGGCAATTATGCCAAACCGCTTCGCATCCAGGATCTGGGCAAACTTTAATCACTTTCAATATTTCTGAAATTGTTTCGGACATCATTTTATCTATTAATCCAAGCCAAAGCTTCGCGGATTTTGTTTTCAATTTTGGCGTTTACGACGAACGGTTTGCGGTCGTCCTGGGTTCCTGCCAGTTTTGCCAAAAGCCGGGCGCGTTCCTGGTTTATCAGGATGCGCTCCCCGGCGGTGAACTTGCTGGGGTTGGTGGCTGCATACCGCAGCACTTCGGTCAAATTGTCAAATCGGGTAGCGGTTGCTTGGGGCATATTAGTTGAGTATGGGGTTTAGGTTCAGTTTCCTGGCGTTGGTAAACAATGGGCGACTGTAGTGGTATTTCACTTCCCAGACAGTGCTCTCGTACAGTTTTTTAAGGTCTGCGGGGTCTGACTTGTTGTAAAAGGGTTTTGCCAGCTCCACAAAGCGCATTTCGTATTTTTCAAAGGCTTCGCGCCAATAGTTGAACAAGGCCGTGTTTGCCAAAAGCTTTTGGAAATCTTCCAAATTGGTTTCAGTCTCTGTGTTGCCGTGGTGATCGTGGTTCACGTTTTTAAGGGCGTATAGCTCACAGTAGTGAAACCACTGTTTAAAGACAATGCGCTCATAGCTGTCCTTGTTTATTTTCAGTAATTGTTGTATTGCATCCATAATGCTTATTTTTTCCATTTGTCAATTTGATGATCGCTCCAATATTTTCGGGCTTCGCGTTCCCAAATTATATAGGGCCTTGTTGAAATTCCCCTGCTCAGTCGGCTTATTGAAAAGGCTACAAAGCCTTCAATCCTTATTTTTACATCGGCATCAAAAAGGATGTCGCGTCCTATGGCTCCAACCGGTCTTTTTCCCTGGGCGTGGCTGTTGAAGATGAAAAGCTTTGTTTCAAAATCTGAAAGCAGCGCTTTGTAGCTTCGTTTGTCCAGGTGTGCGTACTGCACAGAGTCTATAATAGTGATGTTCGGACTCTTGGGTTTTGATAGGCGGTTGCGAAGCTCCGGGATGGGTTCGCGGTCCAGAATAAAAAAACTGTTTCGCACGTGCCACATGTGGTTTTCCTCAACGGCTGCCTGCATACTTTTGCGCGCGCCTTCCTCCAGCGTGTCATACGCTACTTTGGTTTTTGGCAGACTTGCCAACATTTTTGCCATTTGCATCAAAAAAGTGGTTTTGCCGTTGCCACTTTCGCCATAGACAAACCAACTGCCGGAACGCTCCGGGGTACCGAGTAAATCTTTTAAGGGCCCTTCAGGTAGGGGAATGTCAATGAACTTTTTTTTGATTAGCTGATCTACTGATACAGCTCTTTTTAACTTGGGCATAGAGTGGGGCGGCTTATGCTGTTACTGCTTCTTTTTTTGTGCGGGGTTTTACCTCTTCAATTTCAATTTCTTTGTTTTTTAGGATTTGTAGATGGTATTTTTCCACATCGCGGCGCACCCGGCGCAGATCCTGTTCGCAATTGTTGAAGATGTACCAGATTGCTTCCTCATCCTGCACACCGTTGGCATTGCAGATTAGGGTTACGTCCTCAATGCTGATGGGCGCCAAGCCTATGAACTTCCTGCCCACGCGGCTGTATATTTCGCTATAACCAATTTTGTTTTTGTTCACACCATTTAAAATGCGTTTTTCAAGTGCTTTTACGCCGCTCAGAACAAAACCGCAGTTGTGCGAAAGCTCGTTGTAGAAATCCATAAACAGATCTGTCTGGCTGTCTTTCAACTTGTCAAACTGGTCTATAATGATCAGTGGGCGGTGCTGCCCTTTCATATGTTTAATAAACCGATCAATAAGCACATTGGTGGTTCCGTGAGTGCTAAGGCCGACCGCCGCGATCAACGTTTCTATATACTGTTTTTTGCTCCAGTAGTTCTTGCACTCTATGTACACCACGTTGTTGTAGCTGCGCTCATAAAAAGTGTAGGTCTGGCTCTTGCCACGTCCGGCATCTTCGCTGATGGCTATGGAAAGGCTGTTTTGCTGGGCAGTTTTGCAGAGGCCGTGCAGGATCTTAAAGTTTGTGGTCTCTGCGTGGTTCCAATCAAAATCTATACGAAGATTGGTCTGGACGCGGCGCCACATTTCTGAAGATATTTCTTTCCATTCCTTTCGGCATATTTTTGAAATGGTGGCGTTGCTCACTCCGGCATTGTATGCCACGCGGTTCTGTGAGGTCTTTGCGGCAAGCCGGGCAACTTCTTCGGAAAGGATGTGTTTTTGGTGTTCTATTAGTGTCATAGGTGGGCGGGGGTTAAAATTTATAATCTACTTAGGAAGTCATCCGCTTCCACTTTGTTGCGTTGGTCTTTGGGTAGGCGTCCACCCATTTTAATAAGCAAGTCCTGGTCTGCAATCAATTTTTCAGGAGTTATGCCTGTGCGGGCGCGTAGGGCCTGTAAATCTTTTTCAACTGTTGCCAGCTCTTCACCTCGCACTTCATAATCATCATACCACGCAGCTTTATCGCCTTCCTGCATTAATGCCGGGATAGTTTCGTGGGCGCGTTTGGGTTGTGCATTTGCCACATACTCCATTTTGCCGTCTGGCTTGGTTATGTAAAGGCGGACGTAATTGTCCATTTCCTCAGGATCATACTTTACAGTGAATTTTGCACCGGTGTATTTTGTTCTGAAGGCGGTATTGATGCGGTTATTTTCATCATACACCTCAAACTCGTATTCCTTGTTTGCTAAGCGCATTAACAAACCACCGCGGTTGTAAGTGATTGTTTTTGGGGTGGCGATCCAAAACATATCTATCATATCCAAGAAGCTCACGGCATCAGCCATTGGCGCTGGTTGGTTGTAAACATCGGTTCGGGTAAGGCTTTCAAAGTGTGGGTGTATTCCTGCGTTCCATTGGTCCACGGTAATGATCCACGCTTGTTCCAGTTTATCTTTGGTAAGCAGCTTGGTTTTGTTTTCCAAAAGGAAATCCATATTTGGGCGATTGTCCTCTTTTCTGGCCTTTATAGTCTGGCCATCATTAAACCACCACATATTAACACACTGTTGCTGCAGGCGGTTAAAAACCTGCTCTATTGGGTTGTTTTTGGCGTAAGCCTTGTGTGGGTGATGGGTGCCGCCATCTTTTGCAACGGCTTTTGTGTAGAGCTCCTGCATACGGCTGCTCTTGTGGCCGGATTGGTTGTCATACGTTAGCAGGTAAGGTTTTGTTTCGGCATTTTTGAAAGCCATTTTAAGGGCAGTAAAATGGTCTGTGTGATCTTCTGTTTCAGAATAGGACCAGCCGAGGATCTTTTCAGAATAAACATCTATAATTACATTGATCTTTAACTTGGCTGCCATACCGAGTGCGGTATCTTCCAAATGCACCCAATCCAGTTTGGTACCATCCATTGCCCAATGCACGTTTGGAAACCAGTGCGAGCGATCGCGTTTGGTGTGGTGCTGAAATTTATTAACAAAGGCATCTTTGCCGTGGCGTGCCAGCGTCCAGATTCTTTTTACTTCCGGTTTGTCCAGGTACATGGAAATGGCACTTTCAGTAAGTGATGGCCATTGGTTGCCTTTATGAAGCCTCATGTATTGATTGTGAAGCACGGCAATGTTTATTTTAACCGGTAGGCAATAGGTTGCCAGGATCCAATCGGCCACATCGCCTTCAATTTTTGCGGCGTGGCCATTGCCGAAGTTTTTATGGACCAGGGCGGCGTAGCCTTTTGCTTTGTACTGTTTTAGTTTTCGCTCCAATGAACGCGGATTGTTGGGGAGGGTGTGGGGATATAGATCCGCGTCCAGTAGTGTGATTGCCTCGGCCATTTTTTGCCAGAGGGCGGTTAGTCTCGTTTTCCCGAAAATGCGCTGCTGTGTTTTTTGAAGACATACCAGTTTATCCACCAGGTTAAGTATCTGTGCATTGGTGAAATATTCGCGCTGGGTGGTTTCGGGCAGGTGGCGACCGTCAGGAAGTTTGAAGCTCGCAAAATATTCAGAAGCTTTCAGGTCTACTTCTAACTGGGAAGTGATGTAGGCGGTGTTGTCCTTTTTGAACGGATCGCCATATTGTTTCACGATGGCTTTGCGCCAGCGATCGGGGATGCTTTGGAAGTCTATTAATGCGGTGCGGCCGTTGCCACCTGGGCGGAGGGTTTTTGCGTAGCGGTAGATTAAATTTTTGTATTGGGACAAAGTCATAATTGGATTATCGGCTTTGTATAAGAACCCTCCGTTGACGCACATTGTGTTTTGGTAGATCTCGTACATTAGGCCGTTACTATTTCAGGGTTAATCACTTCAATTTTCATTATAGGGTCGCCCAGGATATTTAAAATACGCTGCGCGTCCTCTTTAATTTTTTTTGAGGTCTTTGATTTAACCTTTTTACCGCTAAGTACCTGACCAACATACTGTGAGGACACTTGGTGTTTTTCAGCCAATGCGGTTTTGTTTATTTTTTTTATCTGTTCTTCAGAAAAATCAAATTTATTTTCCATACTTTTAATTTCAAATGTGAAACAAATATACAAACTTGTTTGACAAATACAAACTAATTTGAATAAAAAATCAAATATATTTGAACGTATTATAGTAGTTGCAGATCATTATGGTCTGGAAGGTATTCCTGGCTTGGCTAAAAAGTTGGGGTATAGCAGTCCCGAAAAGATTTACCGGTTAAATAGATCGGAGTCTGCAAAGCCTTCATTTGATATGATTAATGACTTTGGAAATGCATTTGAAACCTTAGATTTAAGATGGTTTATAACCGGTGAAGGTGAAATTGAACAAAATAACACAAACAAGTTTGCACAAGTGGCAGAACCGTCACAGGCTTATGGAAATAAAAATGATGATTTATTTAAGTTATTTGCTGAGATGGTAATGGCGGCAATCGCCCCAACACTTAAAAATCAAGATGAAAAAATACAGGAAGTTCATAATCGAATTAGTTTAAAAGAAGAGATGGAAGCTTTACGCGACGATATTAATTATAGGAAGGTTAAAACAAAAAGTTAAGTCTGCAGGTTTGTTGCTTTCAAATTGATCGCTAAAAATTTCCATTATAGATATTTCCATTGAATATCCACAACTGGCCTTATATTCCTTTTTAAAATCCATTAATATTTTATAAGCATCTTCCCGGCTGTTAGAATGATCTTTCAGGCAGTTGATTGGTTATTACTCTGAGGTATTTTTTTTTATGATATAATGAAAGAAAAAATTAGATTGAACAAAAAACTCGTTGAAATACCTAAAAACGCGAGTGTTTTTTTTGTTAAAACCGCCAAATAGCGCGTGATTGTTAGAAAAACTACCAAAAAAACACTAAAAAAAAGGGTATTAACCCCCCCCCTATCGGTCATTTTTTGGGCTTTAAGTGTATAAAAATGGTAATAACTACCCCTCTATCGTATAAAAAAACATACGAGTTTGAAGAACCAACTGAAGAACCAACTGAATAAGCAACCAATTTTTAGGAAAGATCGGCTGGTGGGCATATTCACATTCCAATAGAGAAAAACACCCCTTTAAAATGAAATTAAAACGCTTTTAAAGCCTTGCAAATACGGTAATCAACAAACTATTCGTCATCTGGCTATAAACACAGTAGTAAACAGTGAATAACTATTTGTGTGGGTAGTGGTGAAGCAGTAGTAAACAGCAAACTTTGTACTATTTGTTTTTTACAAAGTCATCAGCCAAAAATAGCCTAACCCTTTATAAACATTGAAGAAAACGCCAAAAATATACTGCTATGCTTTTGTATTATTTGTTTTGTGGGGGGTACTCGTCGGTGCGCGGGCCCAAATAAACCATGTCGTGTTCTTCAACGCGATACACTTTTCCTTCTTTGAAAGCTCGGGTGCTTGAAATTCCCGGGAGTGTTCCCACTTCTTCGGTGGAGCCCAAACGGTCGTACCCAAAATCGGTCAGCAGGATTATATCTGGGTCGCTTTTTGCAACTACTTCCGGCGAAAATTGGGTCATGCCGCGTTCGCCCACAACGGCCATTTCGCCTCCTGCCCAATCTATCAGTTTTCCAGCAGTGTTGTTTTGAAATGCAGACAATTCGCTCTTCGTGGTCTTTCTTTTTGTCCTCATTGCCGAATCTTCCGCAGGAAATCAAAATAAGCGCGTAGCTGATGAAAAAGATTGATTTTTTATAGATGGTATTTCTTAGTTTCCTCTTTGCGTTCTCCGCGCCTTTGCGGTATTATTTTCACCGCAGAGGCGCAGAGTGCGCAGAGTTTTTATTAAAAATTATACTTCAAATTAAGTCCGCCATAGAAAACGGTATCCAATGGTGCGGGAATATAGGCATCATCCAACTGGTTCAGGAATAGCATTAAGTAATACTTTTCGCCAGTAATGTTATCTGCTCCTGCGTATGCATCAAGGTCAAAGTGACCGAAACTCATTCTGTAACCAAGTTTTGCGTTCAATAAACTATAGCTATCTGCCACGTTCACACCGTCTGAAGTGAATGGAACAGGGTCGTGATAGGCATAGTTCACGGTTCCGTAAAGACCGAGGTTAGTGTTGAAATCAACCCCTGCATTTACTACCCAAGGTGCCACCCCCGCAACGGCATTGCCGCTGTAATCGGAGGTTACCAAAGCTCCCTCCTTTGAAATGGATTGATACACAAAGTCTTCATATTTAAAATCTGAATAAGCCAAATTTAAATAAGGGCTCACATTGCCGAAGAAACCTGTTGCCGATTCATAAGCGGTGTATTTAACCAATACCTCCACCCCTTTGTTGTTCAGCTCGCCGCCGTTCGCAATGTATGAATAAAGTGTGGTGCCATCGCCCGCTGGAACTGCTACCGATGTAAATTTATTTTTAAATTTTGCCTGAAACAAAGCCACTTCGTAATGCAATTTGCTGTCCATTAAATTTCCTTTTGAACCAATTTCAAATTGGTCACCTTCCTCTGGCTCAAGGCCAGTGTTCAATCCACCAGTAGTGCCAATGATTACATTGCCGCTAACAGGCGCTTTGTATCCTTTGCTGTATGAAGCATAAACCGACATTGCATCATTAAAGATTTTATTCACTGCGAAATGTGGTGAAAACAGATCTTCATAATCTGCCGAAACTACTTGCGGTTTTCCACTTGTAGGATCATAAGCTCGGTCTTCAAGATTGAGGTTCATAGTGCTTTTCCCCACGCCCGCGGTAAATGAAATGTCATAAGGCATTTTCAAGACCCATTCTGTAAATAGTGAATTGGTTTTCGATTTTACAAATTGATTGCTTTTTTGGGCGCCAATGATATTATAACCTTCGGGATCATTAGGGTTTACAATCATTCCGTAACTGATGGATTGCGCCCGTTGCTCCTGAAATTCAAGCCCCGCAACGCCCGAAAGATTAAAATCGTCACTTAAATTAAAATTGAGGTCGAAAGTTACACGGGTTCCGTAATTTACAGGGTCTTTATCTGTCCAACCGCCTGCAGAACTTGCGTTGGTGTTCAGTCCGGACCCGTAAACTGTAGTTGTGTTTGAAAGCCAATTAGTGAAGTTGTATTTATGGCTTAAACCTGCACGGAAACTAATCACTTCGCTGTGTGCGTTGTTTTTTATGTAACGTGCATTTCCGCTGTAATCCAAAGTGTCGTATTGCCCAATGGTAAGTTCGCCACCGCGTTCGTCATAGCTATTGCTAAAACCGAGATAGGTGCTTACGGTTTGTTTTTCACTTGGGTGAAAATCCAAAACAGCGTTCAAGAAATCTTTTTGCGAAGCATTATGGTCCAGAAAACCATCGGAAATTTGGTGGCCGTAATTCAACAGAACGGACGGTTTTTCCATCCCCATTTGCAATTGCGTTGTAAAACGAGCCAAGCCATAGCTGCCTACAGTTACTTTTTCGCTGAGGGAAGCTTCTCCTTTTTCAGGGCGAACAGTGGTCAAGTTTACAACTCCCGCGATTGCAAAGCCATAAAGTGAACCAGCGGGACCTTTAATTACATCCACACTGCCCACAGACCCGAAATCGATGTCGTCCAGCATGGTAACACCCTCTGCATCGGTAAGCGGAATATTGTTGTAATACACTTTGTAGCCTTGGCCGTCAAAATTGCCAGTGATGCCCCTGACGCCAACGCCGTTTCCATACCCACGGATGTTAAATTGCTGCCCTGAAGACACCGCCCTTCGGTTCATAGTTACCCCCGGAACGTTGGCATTTATGGCGTCCTGTAAATAAAGTCCCGTGCCACGGTCAAGCTCTTTTTTTTCAAGGTGGTTTACGGAAAGGGGTTTTTCAAGAACCTTTTTGTTGTTGTCCAAAGTGGCGCTGAGTTGCACTTCATCCAAAGTGCTGACCGCTGTTTTTAAGCTTATATTTAAGGGTTCTGAACAGTTTTTAACTTTAATAACGGATGTTTCGAAACCAATATAACTTATGCTGAGGGTTTGGTTTCCGGAACAGGGCACAGAAAAATTCCCTTCAGAATCTGTGCTGGAAACCTCGGTGCCGTTCACTTCTATTTTGGCCCCGACCAATGGGGCGTTTGTGGCTGCATCATAAATTTTTCCGGATAGTTTTTCCTGCCCAAATACAGATACAGTAATAAGGAGTCCCAACAGGGACAGATATAGTTTTGTCATTTTTTAAAAGTTTTATAATTGAGAAATATACCGTGCGGCGCTTTGATTGCGACGAATAGCATTCTTTAGGGAAGCGGAAATCGCTTCAAAGTAAATTATAAAACCTGTTTGGGCGGAGGACTCAATATTTCGAGCGAAAGCGATGCGTAGTTGTCGTGATACACAAAATTGGGGCGTATCACCTTATTTGAAAATGCCAGTTCCTCTTTCTGCGGAAGCGGATTTATTTTTTGGAGAAATTTTATCGTTTTCACCAAGTTAGTATTGGTGTTTTTGTTCTTCTGATTTTTGTGAAGCGCCTTGTTGTATTTTGCAATCAGGTTGGTTTCCTGCGTGTCCGAAATACAATGGTAGATTTTGGTATTATTATTAATGGTTTCAACGTGAACAATATCATACATTGTTCCTTTATAGCTGAATTCTTCCTTATCCTTCCAAATAAGTTGGTTTTCGTTTTCGGAAGAAATAGTGATGCGGGTCAATTCCTTTTCAGAAATTCCCTGCTTTATTTTATGGACAATTTCTCGTTTAATTTGGTGCTGTTGAATCCTAAAAATATAGTAGGAACCTCCAAGGTTGAAGCCGAAAATCAAGAGTAGAAAAAAGACGGTTGCATTTTTCAATGCTTTGGGTTTTTTTTATTGACGCGACTAAATTAATTAAAAATATTGAAGTTTTTATTTTTGCCCTAAATTATTGGGAGGGCACGCCAGTATTTAAATTTAGGAACACATCGGATGGATTTCTCAAAAATATCATTTTGACGTTTTCGTCTCTATTTGTTAACGCCCTGTTAAACCAGTCTCTTTGCATGCCGACGCCGTTTTTATTGAGTAATTTTAAGGTTCAAAATTCACACTACTATGCAACAAGATATCTACAACCTCAAAAAAACACTGAACACTTCCAAAGAAAAGCTCACTTATTATAGCCTTCCCGAACTTGAAAAGCAAGGGCATAAAATAAAGAAAATGCCTTTCTCCATTCGAATACTTCTCGAAAATGCACTTCGCAACTACGACGATTTCTCTGTTACTAAAGACCATTTGGAAACCATACTAAATTGGACTCCAAAACAAAGTGAGAAAGACATCGCCTTTAAACCTGCCCGCGTTTTGATGCAGGATTTTACAGGCGTTCCGGCGGTTGTTGATATTGCCTCGCTCCGGGCCGAAATGGCCAGAAAAGGTGGGGATGCCTCAAAAATAAACCCATTGATTCCCGTGGATTTGGTGATAGACCACAGCGTGCAGGTTGACTATTTCGCCGCGCAATACGCCTATCAACAAAACATGGAAGAGGAATACAAACGCAACAGGGAGCGTTATACTTTTTTGAAATGGGCGCAGAAATCCTTTGATAATTTCAGCGTTGTGCCTCCCGGAATGGGTATTTGCCACCAAGTGAACCTGGAATATTTTTCAAAAGGTGCCATTGCCCGAGACGGCATGGTTTTCCCAGACACATTAGTTGGAACAGACAGCCATACCCCAATGGTAAACGGAATTGGCGTAGTTGCTTGGGGCGTCGGCGGAATTGAAGCCGAAGCCGCAATCCTTGGACAGCCCATCTATTTTATCAGCCCTGAAGTGATCGGTTTAAAACTTACCGGAAAACTTCAAGTGGGTTCCACAGCCACCGATTTGGTGCTGACCATCGCAAACATGCTTCGCAAATATGGTGTTGTTGGAAAATTTGTAGAGGTGTTTGGCCCCGGTGTTGACCATCTTTCCGTGCCAGATAGAGCCACTATTGGTAATATGTCGCCCGAGTTTGGCTGTACTATTACCTATTTCCCAATAGACCACAAAACCTTGGAATATATGCGGGGCAGTAACCGCAGTGAAGAGCAGATTCAGTTGGTTGAAGATTATTGCAAAGCGAACCTGCTATGGCGACAAGACGAAGACGAAATAAACTACACCGATATTGTGGAACTGGACATTTCCACCGTACAGCCCAGTGTTGCAGGTCCCAAACGTCCGCAGGATAAAATCCTTCTGCAAGATTTAAAAGAAAAATTCATTGAATTGGAACACGCTTCCTTCGGCCGAAAATACATAGAACCGTCTGACCGCGAAGAATTTATTATGACCCGATGGAAGGAAGAGGGCGGAAGCCAGCCCCTAAAACAGCCTCACAATCCATCACCCGATATAGAAATTGAAGCGAAATGTAAAGATGGTCTTAAAGCCGTTTGGATTTCACACGGCAATGAAAAATATATGCTTTCAGACGGAGCCGTCGCCATTGCTGCCATAACCTCCTGTACAAACACTTCCAACCCATTCGTGATGATAGGCGCGGGACTGGTTGCCAAAAAAGCAAGAGAACACGGTATTGACGTAAAACCTTGGGTAAAAACATCACTCGCCCCAGGTTCAAAAGTGGTTACGGATTATCTTGAAAAGGCTGATCTGTTGAAAGATTTGGAGGCTTTAGATTTCCATTTGGTGGGCTATGGCTGTACTTCCTGTATCGGTAACTCCGGCCCATTGCCACCAGAGATTTCCAAAGCGGTGGACGAGCATGATTTAATAGTGACTTCCGTACTTTCTGGAAATCGGAACTTTGAAGCGCGAATCCATCCACAGGTAAAAATGAACTTTTTGATGTCGCCTATGTTGGTGGTGGCTTTTGCCATAGCCGGAAGGGTAGATATAGACCTCACCACCGAACCGTTGAGCTGCGACCGCAATGGCAAACCAGTGTATCTAAAAGATATTTGGCCTACCGATGATGAAATCCACGAAGTAATGAAGAATGTACTGACCCCAAAGGATTTCAAGAAAAACTATGACGAAATTTTTGAAGGCAACGAAATATGGCGAAACCTTGAAGTGCCTGATGATAAGCTCTACCAATGGGAAGACGATTCCACTTATATAAAAGAAGTTCCGTTTTTCCACAATCTTTCCGATGATCCGAAACCGCTGAAAAACATTGAAGGTGCTCGTGCACTTTTGGTTTTGGGCGATAGCATTACAACAGACCATATTTCGCCTGCAGGCGCTTTTTCCGAAAATTCTGCTGCCGGAAAATATTTGATATCACGAGGTGTGGAAAAGAAAAACTTCAACAGTTACGGTTCGCGCCGTGGGAATGATGAAGTGATGGTGCGCGGTACTTTTGCCAACGTGCGCATCAAAAACCAATTGGCGGGCAGAGAAGGTGGCTACACCACCTATCTTCCATCGGGCGAGGAAATGTCGGTTTTTGAAGCTGCGCAAAAGTATATTAAGGACGAAACTCCGCTCATAGTACTTACTGGCAAGGAATACGGCAGTGGCTCTTCCCGAGATTGGGCTGCAAAGGGTACTATTCTTTTGGGAATAAAAGCCGTTTTGGCAGAAAGTTACGAGCGTATCCACCGAAGCAACCTGATAATGATGGGCGTTCTGCCACTTCAGTATTTGGAAGGTGAAAGTGCAAAATCGCACAACTTGACTGGGAAAGAGTTTTTCAGCATTACAGGGATTGAAAACGATTTAACCCCTTCAAAAAAAGTGACCGTAACCGCAAAAGACGAAAATGGAAAAGTAACCGAGTTCAAGGCAATAGCTCGTATGGATTCACCTATTGAGGTGGCCTATTACCAAAACGAAGGCATCCTGCAATATGTGTTGCGACAATTTTTAAAAGAATAAACTTGTGATTGGTTAATTCGGGATTCGTCAATTCGAATCCCGAATCCCAATTAATTAATATGTCACACTGAGCAGCCTGTCCTGAGCGGAGTCGAAGGGCAGTCGAAGTGCCAATTTTACCAGTACATGATTTTACTCGTCCGCCCAAAACTTTTCCGAAAAAACTTTAACGGAATGACGCTTTGGCCCTTTGTGGTTGTTAAGAATCATTCGTTAAAGAAAGACGCGGTTTTTTTGAATCACGAACAAATTCATTTACGCCAGCAAGCAGAATTGCTGGTAGTTTTTTTCTACCTGTGGTACGGACTTGAATTTTTATTTAGGTTAATTCAGTACAGAGATCGTCATAAAGCATACAGAAATATTTCCTTCGAACGGGAAGCGTATCAAAATGAAACCAATTTCAATTATTTAAAAAAAAGAAAATTCTACGGATTTTTGAATTTTTTATAACCAACCGACAACCGACAACCGACAACCGACAACTCACAAATAATAATATGAACACCCTCTTTTCACCATTAAAAATAAAAAACACGACCTTCAAAAACCGAATGGTAGTTTCGCCCATGTGTATGTACAGCAGCCAAGATGGTTTCGCGAACGATTTCCATTTGGTACATTTGGGAAGCCGTGCCGTTGGTGGTTTTTCATTGGTTGTTCAAGAAGCTACCGCCGTTTCGCCCGAGGGACGGATTACACATGGCGATATGGGAATATGGAAAGATGAACATATTGAAAAGTCAAAACAGATCGTGGATTTTGTCCATTCCCAAAATGCATTGATAGGGATACAGTTGGCCCATGCGGGCCGAAAAGCCAGTCACCATCTGCCAAAGGATGGCTCAAGAAAAATTGCGCCCAATCTTGAAAACGGCTGGCAAACGGTTTCTGCTTCGGCATTGCCTTTTCGCGAAGGCGAACCAATTCCAGTGGCTTTGGATGCTGCCGGAATTGAAAAAGTAAAAAACGATTATGCTAAAGCCGCGCTTCGAGCGGAAAAAGCGGGTTATGACGTAGTGGAAATCCACGCTGCCCACGGCTATTTGTTCCATCAGTTTTATTCGCCTTTGGCCAATAAACGGAGTGACGAATACGGCGGCAGCTTTGAAAATAGAATTCGTTTTTTGTTGGAAGTAACTAAAGTAGTCCGCAAAGAATGGCCAGAGGAAAAACCACTTTTTGTTCGAATCTCCGCTACAGATTGGACTGAAGGTGGCTGGACCATTGAAGACTCGGTAAAACTTTCAATGAAGTTAAAAGAATTGGGTGTCGATTTAATCGATACTTCTTCCGGCGGAAATGTTCCAAAAGCATCGATTCCGAGCGAGCCGGGCTATCAAGTTCCCTTTGCGGCACAGATTAAAAAAGAGGCGAATATTTTAACGGGGGCCGTTGGACAAATTACAACCGCGAAACAATCTGAAGAAATTTTAAAAGAAGGAAAGGCCGACTTGATTCTTTATGCCCGTGAAAGTCTTCGGCAGCCCTACTTTGCTTTACATGCTGCAAAAGAATTAAATGAAGATGTGGATTGGCCTCTGCAATACGAAAGAGCTAAAATTTAATGGGCATGAGTAAAGGAGAAAACTTACAGAACATACCTTTTTCTGTACTTGATTTGGTTCCCGTAATTCAGGGAAGCACCCACAAAGTTGCAATTGAAAACAGTCTGGCTTTGGCACATCACGCTGAAAAATTGGACTATAAACGATTTTGGATATCTGAACACCACGATGCCGATTTGAAAACAATTCTTGTTAAATGGAAATAATCCATATGCAGCTATACAAAAATAATATCAATGTTCATTTCATGATACATCACGAAGTTTATTGTAAGATTATGATTACAAATGTGACTTTATTTAACAGCTATTAAACTGAATAGTAATCCATTATAGTATTCTTAAGAAGTGGTCTATCCTTTCTACGTACTAGCACGTACAAATTTGTTAACATAATTTTATACTTTAGTGGTCTTAAACTAAAAACCCAAATTCACACCCAAAATTATCATGGATTATGGCCGCATCGCTATTCTTCGCAACCTATACTTCTTTTCCCCCTTTTGGTGCCACAATTTGTTTATTACTTTCCCTTCAAATCTTATTTTATCCAACTCCATTTAACCATCATTTATTATGAAACAACAAACTACCTTTAAATTACTGACCTTTTTCGGTTTGCTCTTTTTTAGCCATTGGGCACAAGCTCAATGTTCCTCAGCAAACTTTGACGTTGAAAACTGTACCGAGTCCACTCAAGGGCTTTCGGGCGATTATAGCATTTCCGATCCTTTCAGTATCAATTATAATTTCGCAAATGCCGGCAATACCTTTTATATTCGTTCGAATACCGGGAATCCATGGGGTAATACCACAAACCAAGATGCCATGAACCTGGCTTTCGGCGCCGGCAATTGGACTGAAGCATTTTATGAAACCCTTGATCCTGCAGTCGTTTTCTCGGCAAATACAAGATTTGTTTTTATGGAGGGAAGTGATTCAAATGCATCCGAATTGAATGCTTTCTTAATTGCAAACCTACCGGCCATTGAAAACTGGGTGGCCGCAGGCCGCAGCCTTTTATTGAATGCAGCGCCCAACGAAGGCGGCAATATCAATTTCGGGTTCGGGGGGAGTACGTTGGTATATTCCTACCCGGGTTCAACTTCAGCTAATGTTACGGTGGTGGATGTTAACCATCCCGCTTTTTTAGGACCAAATCTACCCACTTCAGCAAACATGAGTGGTGGCTATTATGCCCATGCCTACATTACAGGGACCGGTTTTACGGATCTTTTATTGAATGATGCGAATGGAGCCATTACGCCACTCCGTGAAAAAGCATGGGGAACAGGCACGGTAATGATGGGCGGAATGACCACTACCAACTTTCATTCACCTCTACCCGCTTCTGCAAACTGGAGAGCCAACTTGTTGGTGTACTTGGAAGATTTGGTTAGCCCTTGTCCCGGTAATATTACTGCAAGCAATGACGCCGGCCAATGTAGTGCTGTAGTAACCTATGCACTTAATGCAACATTTCCACCAGAAACCATTGCAGGTTTTACCTCTTTAGGAAGTAACAACGGAAAATCCTATTACCTTTCAGATGCTACATTTACACCAGCTGCTGGATATTCAGATGCTATTGCCAATGGTGGTTTTGTCGCTACCATTCAAGATGCCGCTAAAAATGCCTTTATAAATTCTCAAGTAAATGCGGTTGCCTTAGGCGCAAGTGTATTAATAGGGTTTAATGATGTGACTACTGAAGGTACTTTTGTATGGCAAAGCGGAGCACCAACGACCTATACCAACTGGGCAGTGGGAGAACCAAACAATTTTAATGGAATTGAGGACTATACAGAACTGATTTCTAATGGATTATGGAATGATCAATCGAATGCCTTTACAGCAAGATATGTATTAGAAATTACCGGAGGATTTGTACAAACCGCAGGTTTACCTAGCGGGAGTGCTTTTCCGGTAGGAACTACAACCAATACCTTTGATGTAACAGATGCCAATGGCAACACCACTACTTGTTCTTTTGATGTAACTGTAAATGATACAGAAGCTCCCGTAATTACTTGCCCTGGTGATATAATAGTGGACACCGATGCCGGTGTTTGTGGTGCAACAGTTACTTATGATGTTGTTGCTACAGATAATTGTGACGCTTCAAATGTTGTTGTCTATCAAGTTCCTTTTGCTCAACTTGTCAATATGAATAATACTTGTGGCGCCAATTCTTATTATAATTACAGTCCAGGAGTTGGAATTGGTTTTTCATGGAATTCTACTGAAAATGTTACTCCTGTATCTATTCAAGTGGAATTTGCCGTTGGTGTTGAGTGTTCCTCAGGAAATTATAGCACAACATTGAATGGGGTAGCTAATACGTTATTTCCTTCTACACCTACTCATTGTAATTGTAATGGTCAAGCCGGAGCAGGCAGTAATGTTTCTTTTTCACTTAACCCCTCCGGGTATATTTCTGGTGGTCAAAATGAACTTTTGTTCTATGATCAATTGAATTCGTGGGGTCTTTTTTCTAATGGCAACTATGGCGCCGGAATATATGCACAAGTAACCGTTACCTATAACACACAAACAGTTACACAAACAGCAGGATTACCTAGTGGAAGTGTTTTTCCTGTTGGAACTACTACCAATACTTTTGTAACCTCCGATGCCAGTGGTAATACTGCTACTTGTTCCTTTGATGTAACTGTGGAAGACAACGAAGCTCCAATTGCCTTATGTAATGGATCTGTTCCAGTATATGTAGGTTCCTATAGGGTAAGTGATGGTCCCAATTGGACAACCAATCCTCCTGTTTATAGTCCCCAGGAAGCTGCGGCCCTTATTTTTGGAGGGAATGCGTCAGATTATGCCATTTCTGTTAATTCCAATACTTCGGACCCGAACACCATTACCAATACAGGCTGGACTGATGGCTGGGGAGATGGCTTTGCCATCAATCCAGAAAATTACAGTCTTGATGTGGGAAATCCCGGATATAATGATCCCGGAGGGTCTGCTACCGCCGTTTCCGCTTGGGTATCTGACCATGTTGATTTTACTAAAATAAACTATGTTTGGGCCACTTCCACTTCGGTTGTTTTGCAGTTGGATGCAAATGGCCAAGCGACTTTGGATCCTGCCCTTATTGATGCTGGAAGCACCGACAATTGTGGTATTGCCAGTATATCGGTAAGTCCAAATAATTTCACCTGTGCCGATGTAGGTACGAACACGGTAACACTTACTGTAACCGATGTTAACGGCAACAGTTCCACTTGTACTTCAACAGTAATTGTTGAAGACAACGTAGCCCCAACGGCGGTATGCCAGAACATTACCGTTCAGCTTGATGCAAATGGAAACGCTACCATCACCGCTGCAGATGTTGACGGAGGTTCGTCTGACGCCTGTGGCATCGCGAGCACAACAATCGATATTGATACTTTTGATTGTTCTAATGTAGGTCCAAACAATGTGATCCTTACGATAACTGATAACAACGGCAATGTTTCTACCTGTACCGCAGTGGTAACGGTAGAGGATAATGTGGCGCCAATCGCCAATTGTGCCGCCCCTTTTACCATCCAGTTGGATGCCAATGGGAACGCTTCAATTACAGTGGCTGATATAGAAAACGGTTCTACCGATGCCTGTGGAATTGCTTCCACGAGTATTGACATCGATACTTTTGATTGTTCTGATGTTGGGGACAATACGGTAACCCTTACGGTAACCGATGTGAACGGAAATGTTTCTACCTGTACAACTATTGTTACCGTGGAAGACAACGAAGCCCCCGTGGCCAATTGTGCCGCCCCTTTCACCATCCAATTGGATGCGAATGGGAATGCTTCGATTACTGTTGCGGACATCGACAACGGAAGTACGGATGCCTGCGGAATAGCAAGTACTACAATTGACATAACAGATTTTGACTGCAGCGATGTAGGCCCTAACACGGTGACCCTAACGGTAACCGATGTGAATGGCAATACAAGCACTTGCACCACCGTAGTTACGGTGGAGGACAGTATAGCCCCAACAATCGTATGCCCTGCAAACATCACTGCAAATACCGATGCGGGCAATTGCTTCGCCACGGTAAGCTTTTCAATGCCGATCGCTATTGATAACTGCGGCATCGCTACGGTTGTACAAACCATGGGCGATCCAAGCGGTAGCCAGTTCCCGGTGGGCGTGAGCACTATCGAGTTCACGGCGACCGATGTAAATGGAAACGTGAGTACATGTAGCTTTACAATTACAGTAACGGACAACGAGGCGCCGGTGGCCATATGCCAGAACATCACCATTCAGCTTGATGCCAGCGGTAACGCGACCATCACCGCTGCAGATGTGGACGGCGGCAGCACCGACCAATGTGGTGTGGCAAGTATAGCAATAGATATTGACACTTTTGATTGTAGCAATGTGGGCGACAACAATGTGATTCTAACAGTTACAGATGTGAATGGAAACGTGAGTACGTGTACAGCGATTGTAACGGTAGAGGATGTTACCGCGCCAGTGGTAGCCTGCCAGAACATTACCGTGGAACTTGACCCAATAACGGGAACGATTACCATTGATGGTACAGACATAGACAACGGCAGCACAGACGCCTGTGGCATCGCCAGCTATGATCTTGACATCAATACCTTCGACTGTTCAAACATAGGCGATAACACCGTTGTACTGACGGTAACCGACGTAAACGGAAACACTGAAACCTGTACAGCCATCGTAACGGTGGAGGACAATACAAGTCCAGTACTCGTTTGCCAGGACTTCACCTTGGAACTTGGGGCAGATGGCACCGCCACCCTTTCCCCAAGTGATGTGATAGCGAGCAACGATGATGCTTGTGGTATCTTCACAACGGCTGTTGACATCACCCAGTTCAGCTGTGCGGATATCGGCACCCCTGTAACCGTTCAGGTTTTCAGCCAGGACAACAACGGAAACCTTGCCACCTGTACTGCAGTTGTCACAGTTGTTGATAATCTTGCGCCAGTGATTACTTGTCCTGCAGACCAGACCGTAGATCCTGGAGTGGGCAACCTGTTCTATATCCTGCCAGATTACTTTGCTATAGGCGAGGCCACGGCAGTGGACAACTGTACCGATCCAGTAACAATTACAACCCAGGATCCAGCAGTGGGAACGCCACTTTCAGATGGCACTTATACCATCACGCTAACGGCGACAGATGAATACGGCAACACAAGTACCTGCGAGTTTGAACTTGTTGTGGAGAGCATACTTGGCACTGGCAACAATAACCAGAGCCTTGGAACCATCTCGATGTACCCAAACCCGGCAAAGGGCAATGTAACCATCGGCAACCCACAGAGCTTAGCGCTTGAGAGTGCCACTATTTACGACCTTACTGGCAGACTGGTTCAGACCTTCAACCTAAAGGGAATGGCCACGGCCAAAACCTTAAATGTTGACAACCTTGCGGCCGCTACCTATGTAGTGATCATCAAAGGAAAGGAAGGCCAGATAACCAAACGTTTAATCAAGGAATAGTTTTCTTTTTAATAGTAATAAACCCCCCGTACAATTTGTACGGGGGGTTTTGTTTTTTTCCAGTTTAACATCAAAACTCCGTTGTTTCGTAACGTATTTTGACCCTTTGAAACAATCGAACAATCCAATAATCCAACAATCTATAGTACCTTCGTAAAAAAAATAGAAAAATGCTAAAAGCCGTACTTTTTGATATGGATGGAGTGATTGTGGACACTGAGCCTTTGCACCGTAAAGCCTATTTCAAAATGTTTAATGATGTAAATATCGATGTAAGTGAAACATTGTACGATTCATTTACCGGACAGGCAACCTTGCCTATTTGCAGAACACTTTGCGAGTATTTCAGTATCTCGGATACTCCCGAAAATCTTGTTTCAATAAAAAGAAAACACTTTAAATATATTTTTGAAAACGATAACGATCTGGCACTTTTAAACGGCGTTCACGAACTGATAAAAGATTACCACTCCAATGGCCTTACCTTAGTTTTGGCATCGTCTGCATCTATGCCGAACATCAACCGTATTTTTGAGCGATTTGATCTCGACAAATACTTCAAGGCCAAAATAAGCGGCGCCGATTTAAGAGCATCAAAACCGCACCCCGAAATTTTCCTAAAAGCTGCTGAACTTGCCGAAGAACACACAGATCATTGCATGGTGATTGAAGATTCCACCAACGGAATTGCCGCCGCAAAAGCCGCAAATATTTATTGTGTAGGTTTCAAAAGTCCGCATTCCGCCAATCAGGATTACAGCAAAGCGGATAGGGTGATTACAAGTTTTGAGGAGATACTGTTTTCAAACCTTCAAACCTAACAGGTCTCAAAGACCTGTTAGGTTTTACAATCTTATAGATCCATAATATCTTCCAAACCCATTACTCTTTGATGGTGCCAATATTCAAAACTATCCTTGTCTATTAAATCGAAAATAGTTCGTTTATCAATATTTGAGTCTTTATTGGATACAAAAGCTTTAAATGAAGAATGGGGATATTCTTTGTAATCTTCAGTAAAACCATGCTTAACAGGATTCAGATGTATATATGCCAGTACTTTAATAAGGTGCTTTTCATCATTTATCCGCTTGCGTTTTAAATGTTCCTGAAAAAGACTTCCACTTCGTGAATACATTTTGTTAATTGCTTTTGTGTAAGCATTAAACATATTTGAAAAGGCGAGGTATGGCTTATCCTTAAAACGTTCTAAAACTTCATTTTCATCTTTAATTCTCAACAAAAGATGAAAATGATTCTTTAATAAACAATAGGCATAAATGTCTGCTATAGGGAAGATATGTGTTTTTAGTAAATGTAGAAAGTAAAGATAATTTTTGTCTTCAAAAAAAATATTTTCGCGATTATTACCTCTGTTAAAAATATGATAGGCTGTACCAAGTTCTATAACATCCTGTTTCATTTTTACTGATTTTTAGCATAGCTCAAACCTAACAGGTCTCAAAGACCTGTTAGGTTTTGTACACTTCTTAATGCTTTCTTCAAAATAAACCACATTCCGTTCCCCGTTCTTTTTAAGATGGCTGCGAATGATAGCGTGCGTATGATAACTGCCCTGCTGCAATTTCAAAAAAGGTTCGTAATCTTCAATATTGCAGATGGCTTCGCTTCGGTCAAAAAATCCAAAACCTTTGTATTGTCCTTCCTCAACTAATGCAAATGCTATTTCGCCTTCTGTTCTTCCTTTTCCCTGAATGGCGAAGCTGAAATTGTTTTCCTTTAAAGATTGAAAGGCTGCCTGAACTTTTAAGTTGTAATCTTCAACGGTTTCGGTGCCTTCGCAAATGCCTTCACAGTTTTTGATGCGGTAGTGGGAGCATTTTTCAGAATTGCTCTGAAGGGTGCAAAACCGTGGACAGAGTTTAAAAGTCTCGCATAATCCTTCCAGTTTTTCAATAGCTTCTGTTTTATTGTAAAACGTGCTGACAGAATCGTACAAAGCCGCCGTCTTTCCAAAAGCGAGTTGGATGATGCCGCGCTGATTTATATAACTGATAATTTGATAGGTAGTGGCTGACCATTTCTGCGCACGATTGAATTTTGGATAGTGCTTCCTTATGTGTTCCGATTCAACTAACAGCGCCAATAGTTCATTCCCTGTAAGTTCATAATCTATAAAATGCGTTTCCTGCCCAAGCTGATATTCTTTTGTTTTTTTATCGTAAAAATGGGAGAGCACACGTTTCTTAATATTCTTCGCCTTTCCGGCATAGATCACTTGGTGCTTTTGGTTTTTGAAAAGATAAATCCCAGGGGCCTCGGGCAGTTCGTTTATTTGTTCCGCAGGAAGGTGCGGGGGCAGGGTGGCCTGTTTGGAACGCGGATTTAAAAAGGAATTTATTTCGCTGAAGTCTTCATCCAAGGAAAGCAATCTTTGAAAGAGAATTACGGTAGCATCCACATCACCTTCCGCGCGGTGGCGGTTGCCATGGGGAATGTTTATGGTGTCGCAAAGCCGCCCCAAACTATAGGACAAATGACCGGGAATCAACTTGCGCGAAAGCCTTACCGTACAAAGTTTTTTACGGTTGTAGTGTTGCCCCAAAAGCCGAAATTCGCCGCGGATTACGTTGTAGTCAAAACTAACGTTGTGTGCCACAAAAATGGCGTCTTTGGTAAATTCCTCTATTTTTTCAGCAACTTCAAAAAAACGTGGTGCGTTGGCAACCATTTCGTCATCAATCCCAGTAAGGGCAGTAATGTACTGCGGAATGTCCCGCTCCGGGTTTACGAGCGTAGTGTATTTGTCAACCACTTCACCATCTTTCAAAAGAGCAATGCAGATTTCTGTTATACGATTGCCTGAAATACCACCGCCAGTGGTCTCTACGTCTATAATTGCGAAAATTTGTGAATGCATCTGTTTTTTGCTGGGAAAACAAATGTAGGGAAAGATTTTAAATTATTTGGAATATTTCCTGTAAAATGGAAATAATCCAATCTAAATATTGCGATCCCGAAAAACGATTTTAGCTATTATCGTAATATTAGAATTTTAATTCAATTTTTTTGGGGGAATATAAAACTGGAAGTTAGCTTTTTACAGCATTCCCCACGAGGAAATAATGGTTGTGTACGTGTTCCTACGTATGCCCTCTTTAACATAAAGATATACTTTAGCCATCTTTTAACTAAAAACCCAAATCGATGAAACAAATTTTACACACGCTCGCTGTGGTGATTCTTGTATTGGCTGTTCTTCCTTTGCAAGCACAGACTTACACTTTTACAAATGCCGGAGCATTCGGAGGCTATGGCCCTACACAAGGTCAGGTAGATGTAGCTTATATAGCCACTCCACTGGATGGCCAAGTTACTATAAATACACAAGGGATTCAAGAATGGACTGTGCCAGTTACTGGAAGCTACAGGATTGAAGGATTAGGAGCCGAAGGAGGCGCATCGACATTTTTTATTGGTGGACCTGGTGCCCAAATGATAGGGGATTTCAATTTTACTGCCGGTACAACTTTAAAAATTTTAGTAGGCCAACAAGGTCAACCCACCCAAGATTCGCAAGGATCTGGCGGTGGCGGGGGTTCTTTTGTAGTAAGCACTACAAATACTCCCCTGCTTATTGCCAGCGGCGGCGGCGGCGGCGGAATGAACAATGATACTGCAGCTTCGGGCGGCACAATAAATAGCACGGCAAATTCCAGTCCTGGCGGAGGTACTGGAGGCGCACCAGGTAACGGTGGGTATAATAATGGCAGTTCTTTCGTCGCTGCAGGAAATGGCGGTGGTTTCAATACAAATGGAGAAAATGCAATTGAGCGTCCTTCTGCTACAGGAGGTTTTTCATTTTTAAACGGTGGAATAGGTGGAAACAACGAAGGAGGTTTCGGTTTCGGCGGTTTCGGCGGCGGCGGCGGCGGCGGTAACAATTGCGGCTACGGCGGCGGCGGCGGCGGATATTCCGGTGGTGGCGGAGCTGGATACCAAGTTTCTTGTGGTCGCGATGGCGGCGGTGGAGGCTCTATTAATACAGGTGCCAATCAAGTGAATGCTCCAGCAATTAATACTGGAAATGGGAGAGTTATTATTACATTATTATGTGATACTTTAACAGTTACAACTACTCCTGGCACAAATGTATGTCCCGGAACAATGGTGACAATAAATGGTGTTTCTAGCAATGGAGGCGTAATAACCTGGGATAATGGTATTACTAATGGTGTTCCATTTACTGCTTCAACTACTACAACATATACTTCTAGTAGTACAAATCCTAATGACTGTGTGGCAACAGTAACGATTACTGCTGAAGATACCGAAGCTCCTGTAATTACTTGCCCTGGCGATATTACGCAGGATAATGACCCAGGAATCTGTGGTGCGGTTGTTACATATAGCATAAGTGCAACAGACAATTGCAGTGGTGGAGCTACTACTGAATTTATTCAGAACGGTGGTTTTGAAACTGGCGACTTCACCGGCTGGAGCGTTGTAGATACCGGTAGTGGGTCTTATTACATTAATGACGGCACTTTTTTGCCTTCAAGTGGAGCTGGTTCTTTGGCGCCAATATCAGGTAGTTTTGATGTGGTTACGGATCAAGGTGGTCCAGGGCTACACTTATTGTCACAACCATTTACCGTGCCTTCAGATGTGCAAAGTGCAATTGTAAGTTGGAATGATAGAATTCGAAATGCTGCAGGAATTTTTTCCGATCCGAACCAAGAATTTAGAGTAGACTTGGTTGATGCCTCTATGAACGTTATCCAAGAGGTTTATTCAACAAACCCTGGTGATCCCAGCACTCAAATTGGTCCTAATTATAGACAATTTGATCTTACCTCTTTGCTCCAGACCTTAAGCGGACAGGTGGTCAGCCTGCGTTTTTCTGAACAAGATGATATGGGGAATTTCAATTTAACACTGGACGATGTCAGTTTTGTTATTGAAAATATCAATATTACCCAAACAGCAGGATTACCTAGCGGAAGCACATTCCCTGTCGGTACTACCACAAATACTTATGAAGCAACAGACGCCAGTGGAAATACTTCAACCTGTAGTTTTGATGTAACTGTTAACGATACCGAGGCTCCAATTGCTTTTTGCCAAAACATAACAGTTCAGCTTGACGGAAATGGAAACGCAACTATTACCCCAGCCGATGTGGATGGCGGTAGTACAGACAATTGCGGAATTGCAAGTCTTCAATTCACAGATCAAATTACTGCCTTTGCTGAAGTAGGTGAGAATCAAACGCTTACCATTACCTTGCCAGTTGGCCGTGTGGTAACTTCTGTAGATTTTGCAAGCTATGGTACTCCTAACGGAAGCAATGGTACTTATACTATTGGCTCTTGTCACGCTTCTAATTCTCAAACTATTGTAGAAGGTTATGCCCTTGGTAATAACTCTTTCTCTATTCCGGCAACTAACGCCGTTTTTGGAGATCCTTGTGGAGGTACGGTTAAAAGGCTGTATGTTACAGTTAGCTCTTCAGTTGAAAGTGCCAGTTTGTCTTATAATTGTTCAGACATAGGGAATAATAATGTTACTTTATTAGTTACCGATGCAAACGGAAACACTTCAACCTGTACCACAATCGTAACGGTTGAGGACAACGTTGCCCCAGTAGCCAACTGCGCCGCCCCGTTCACCATCCAACTGGATGCAAACGGAATGGCAAGCATCACGCTTGCCGATATTGAAAACGGCAGTACCGATGCCTGTGGAATCGCGAGCACTTCGATAGATATTACGGATTTTGATTGTAGTGATGTTGGACCGAACACAGTAACCTTAACAGTAACCGATGTTAACGGAAACACTTCAACCTGTACCACGATCGTAACGGTTGAGGACAACGTTGCCCCAGTGGCAAATTGCGCCGCCCCGTTCACCATCCAACTGGATGCAAACGGAATGGCAAGCATCACGCTTTCCGATATTGAAAACGGCAGCACCGATGCCTGTGGAATAGCAAGCACTTCAATAGATATTACGGACTTTACCTGTGCGGATGTAGGCCCAAACACAGTAACCTTAACAGTAACTGATGTTAACGGAAACACTTCAACCTGTACCACAATCGTAACGGTTGAGGACAACGTTGCCCCAGTGGCAAATTGCGCCGCTCCGTTCACCATCCAATTGGATGCCAACGGACTGGCAAGCATCACTGTTGCCAACATTGAAAACGGCAGCACCGATGCCTGCGGAATTGCGAGCACTTCGATAGATATTACGGATTTTGATTGTAGTGATGTTGGGCCGAACACAGTGACCCTTACGGTAACCGATGTAAACGGAAACACTTCAACCTGTACCACTATTGTAACTGTTGAGGACAGCATCGTCCCAACCATTGTCTGCCCAGCAAACATCACCGCCAATACAGATTTGGGAGATTGTTTCGCAACGGTAAGCTTCGCGATGCCAATTGCGTTTGATAACTGCGGTATCGATACCGTAGTCCAAACAATGGGTGACCCAAGCGGTAGCCAGTTTCCAGTAGGAATAACTACCATTGAATTCACCGCAACTGATGTGAATGGCAATGTTAGTACTTGCAGTTTCACAATTACAGTGACTGACAACGAGGCGCCAGTTGCAGTATGCCAAAATATAACCATCCAATTGGATGAGTTTGGTAACGCAAGTATTGTTGCAGCTGATGTGGACGGTGGCAGCACCGACCAATGTGGTGTGGCGGGTATTTCAATAGATAATGACACTTTTGACTGTTCCAATGTTGGCGACAACAATGTAATCCTGACAGTTACGGACGTAAACGGCAA
>JAENXC010000066.1 GCA_016649715.1 Flavobacteriaceae bacterium
CTTATTTACCAATCTGATAATACTCAAACCCTTTTTCGGCTAAGTTAAAAATATTGTATTGGTTGCGACCATCAAAAATGACAGGTGTTTTCAATTGTTTTTTAATTTCATCAAAATCCGGTGAGCGGAATTCTTTCCACTCAGTCAGCAATATCATCGCATCGGCATTTTCCAATGCCTCATATTTTGAATTTACATAAGAAACATTTTCGAACCCTTTTAAATAAAAATCTTTGGCTTCTTCTATGGCTTTTGGATCGTAAGCCTGTATTTTAGCCCCTTTTTTTACCAGTTCTTTAATTACATATAAGGAAGGTGCTTCACGCATATCATCAGTGCCGGGTTTAAAAGCCAATCCCCAAAGCCCAAAGGTAAGTCCCTTTAAATTTTCTCCAAAACGCTTGATCACTTTGTTGGCAATCACCAATTTTTGGGCATCGTTCACTTCTTCTACTGAAGTGATTAATTTTGCATCATAATGGTATTTAGAAGCTATTTTCTTTAATGCTTTTACATCCTTAGGAAAACAAGAACCTCCATAACCGCAACCCGGATAAATAAAGCCGTACCCTATTCTTGAGTCTGAACCAATCCCAATTCGTACCTGATTTGCATCAGCTCCTACTTTTTCGCAAATATTGGCAATTTCATTCATAAAAGAAATCTTTGTGGCCAGCATGGCATTTGCCGCATATTTGGTCATCTCCGCAGAACGGACGTCCATCACAATAAAACGTTCATGCGACATGGAAAATGGGGCATATAATTGTTTCATTTTTTCTATGGCAAAGGTGCTTTCGGCTCCAATAACCACCCTATCCGGCTTCATAAAATCCTGTATTGCAGCGCCTTCTTTTAAAAATTCAGGATTGGAAACCACTTCAAACTCCATGGAAACCCCTCTTTTATCCAACTCCTTTTGAATGGTTGCTTGTACCTTATCGGCCGTTCCAATGGGTACGGTAGATTTGTCAACAACTACCAATCGTTTTTGCATGGTTTCTCCTATCGATTTTGCAACTGCCAGCACATATTGAAGATCTGCCGACCCATCATCTCCCATAGGAGTTCCCACTGCTATAAATACCATTTCGGCATCCGTTAAGGCTTCCCCCAGATTTGTATTGAAAAACAGATTTCCGCTTTCCACATTTTTTAAAACCATTGGCTCCAAGCCCGGTTCATAAATAGGAATTATTCCTTTATTCAGATTTTCTATTTTAGTGGCGTCTATGTCTACACAAGTTACTTTATTTCCCATTTCGGAAAAACAAGTTCCTGAAACCAATCCCACATATCCTGTGCCTATTACTGCTATGTTCATGTTTTTATTTTTGTCTCGCTTCGTTCTTTTTTGTCGTGCGGTCTTGCAGTCTTGCTGTCGTGCGGTTAATTATTATTTTCTATTTAAATTTCTAAGGTATTGCATAAATTTCCCAATACCATTCATTAATTGATAGGCATCTAATCTCCTTTCATTAACAGGGCCAATATTTATTTACTTAATGTTTGCTAAATCTTTCGCAAGATAATACTTAGTGCTGAATTTACATCAGGGGGTTTGTAATATTTGGTAAATTTCACAAGGTCATGCTGAACTCGGTTCAGCATCTCTCAACTGTTTCTTTACTTTTTTCCATCGCTGAAAAATGTAATAGGGTGGAACGTTAAGAAAATGTTCAGTGAACATTTTAAGCGCCA
>JAENXC010000070.1 GCA_016649715.1 Flavobacteriaceae bacterium
AAATATAAACCAAAGCTCTTATTGCATATTCAGTAGTTTTTCCAAGCATAGCAGCTACATTTTAGATTTTTAACCGAAGTTTATTGTACAAATTCAATATTTAAATCCTGTGACATGATTACCAACGCTTTGAATTTGGCTTTCAAAGTAAGAGAATGGTTTTGGTGAGCTGGAATGATAAATGTATTTGATGTAATATTCATAGCAATAATTATAAAGTTTCCATTTACAAAGGTATAAAATATTTTCTATAAAAAGATACGGATGTCTTTTTATAGTTTTATTTTATTACTTTTACAAAGTCAAACAATAAAAAATCGTATTAAAAATGATAACACACAATTTAGGGTATCCGCGGATTGGAAATAATCGAGAACTTAAAAAAGCGGTAGAGGGATATTGGGCCGGAAGGATCAGTTATGAACAGCTCATGCAGATTAGTTCGACAATTAAGAAGAAAAATTGGCTGACACAAAAGGATTTGGGCATTGATTTGATTCCATCCAACGATTCCTCGCTTTACGACCATGTTCTGGATTTATCGTTTGCGATTAGCGCAATTCCTGATCGTTATGCGCAACTTCCCCGCAATTCGGATCAATCGAAACTGGATCTTTACTTTGCAATGGCAAGAGGTTACCAGGATGGGGTAACTGATATTACAGCCATGGAAATGACCAAATGGTTTGATACAAACTACCATTATATCGTACCCGAATTATACAAGAATCAAAAGTTCTGGTTGTCGAATTTTAAATTGATTGATGAATTTCAGGAAGCAAAGAAATTGGGTATAATTACAAAACCTGTTATTCTTGGACCTGTTTCCTTTTTACTGCTTGGTAAAGAAAAGGAGGACGGGTTCGACCGGATTGATTTACTGGTGAATCTCCTAGAGGCCTATTTCGAAATGATTTCACTGCTCGTGGATAATGGTGTGAAATGGATTCAATTTGATGAACCTTTTTTGGCGTTGGATTTATCGCCGGAACAAAAAGGAGCTTTCAAAATTGCGTATTCGCGAATCAGGAAAAATTTCCCTTCCGTCAAACTTTTACTATCCGTATATTTTGGAGGATTGTCTGATAATGCGGAGTTGGTTGCCGGCTTGCCAGTGGATGCCATTCATCTTGATTTGGTGAGAGATCCGGCACAACTTGAAATCATGATGAAACTGCTTCCCGGCGAAAAAAAATTATCGCTTGGGCTAGTGGATGGACGAAATATCTGGAAAAATGATTTAACGAATTCTTTAAAGCTTATTGCTAAAACCGTTGAAAAAATTGGAGAAGAGCGGGTGATGATAGCGCCATCCTGTTCTTTGCTGCACGTTCCCTGTGATTTGGAATTGGAAACTAATGAGGAAGTCTTGTTGCCTGAAATTAAACAATGGCTTGCTTTTGCGAAGCAAAAACTTGAAGAGGTGGCTGTTTTAAACCAATTGTCGAAACCTAAAGAAAATATAACAACAATACAACTTTTTAAAGAGAACCGGGAAGCCATTCAAAGCAGAAGAACATCCGGTTTGAT
>JAENXC010000059.1 GCA_016649715.1 Flavobacteriaceae bacterium
CTGATAATTTGTAATGCTTCATCCTTGCTGAGTTTTGGGGCTTGGTTACATCCAGAAAGGATGGCACCTGCTAAAATTAAAGTGAATAATAACTTTTTCATGGTATCTGTTTTGATGGATTAATATTGTTTAATCTTCTTAATGATTCGTTCCAGCGTTTCTATTGCGATTTGCTTGTCTCTATCCTCTGCAACATAGGATTTGCTGCGCATACCGTCATAGGATAAATCTTCTTTGTAGGGTGTAGATAAATGCGGTACGATGGTTTTGAACACTTCATTCATTGATTTGGAAACCAGTATGCGTAGTTCATCCGTGGCTCTTAATATCAACCCTGTTTGATCGGTGGAAAGCATACACATTATTTTTTGCTTAGGTTTCTCCGGATTTGCTTTCGACTTGGTTAATTCAGTATGATCTTGCAATGGAATTACCGAGAGGCGCATCTTCTTTTTAAGGTAAGAGATTTCTTGAAAGAACCAGTTGCAAATTTCATCATTCAGATTTGCGTATTTCGAATTGAAAACGACCGATTGCTTCTTATGTAACTGTTTAAATAACTTAAAGTAGTATAGTAGGCTTTCAATTCTATCCTCTGTTTTTTCCTGACTGCTAATTATGTGAGATAACCTTTCAGTAAGATTTTCAATATAACGCACATCGTTAAAATTCAATGAGATTAGCAGTTCGTCAATTTGGGAAAATACCTTTGTGTTTTCAGTAATTTCGATATGATCAAACTCTTTACATAGTTCTTTAATGTACTTTACTTCCTGAAAAGTGAACGAATTTTCTTCAGGAGAATAATTAAGAAAGTTCACCAGAGATTGAATCATTATTTCAAAGGCAGGCTGTAACTGAAAATTACTGTTTAATCTGTCACGTATTGCCTCGATTCTTTTGATAAGCTCCTTTTTGATAATATTAAAATAAGCAGTTGGAACATTACCATTTATATTTAAAAAATTTATAAATCGACCTTCTATAAATGCGAGCAATTCACTAATACAGCGAATGAGTTCATTTATTATCTGTTTCAGTTTCGGGTATTTAGAATTGCAATTTTTGTTTCTTATGGACTGATCGAGTAAAGCAATGAGGGTGGAATGAAATTGTTTTATTCCAAATACAATTTTATCTTCACTTTCCATGCTAAACACCAAACTTTTGATAGTACCAATAACTCTATCTCTTTCGGTTTTAATTTGGGTTCGTAAATTTGAAATATCTTCATCTTGAATGGAACTTAACTTGTTTTTTGCCGGATTAAGTGTCATGGTAATCAAAGTATCCAGCCATTCCAATGTGTATCCTTCGCTCATAAGCCCTCCTTTGAATATGACAAAATATTGTTACATGCAAATTTCGGGTTGAATAAAACGAAAAACTATAAGCAGTTTCTAGTACTTTTGTACGTAAAACGTAGTATTTAAAGAGTTCATAAAAGCTAAAGCATCAGTTTATTGATAAATCCAACCTTATTTGACACATCCGCTTTTTCATACATATTTTGAGCATGTTTTGTCACAGTTTTCTCAGAAATAAATAATTCACTTGCAATTTCTTTGTATGTTTTGCCCTTTACAATCAGTTTGGCTATTTCAATTTCTCGGTTGGTTAGATTAATTAATCTGATATTCTGCTCGAATTTAGATTCATACGTTTGAAATGGATTCTCATTATTCAAGGTCTTTAAATTTAATATGGTGGAGTTCAATATTGCAGTTTGTTGTTTCGAAATATTCAGTAGGATAGTTTCGATTTTTTGATTCAGTTCTTC
>JAENXC010000028.1 GCA_016649715.1 Flavobacteriaceae bacterium
AGTTAATCCCATCCACCTGAGCCCCCAAGCCATTAACCTCGCTTTGTCATTCCGACGCAGGAGGAATCTCATCCACCTGAGCCCCCACACAATTTTGTCATTCCGACGAAGGAGGGAACCCCATCCACCAAGTCCCTCCATTCTATCATTCCGATGAAAGAGGAAACCGAAGATTCAATGTAGTTAATCCCCTACCGCTGAACTACCAATCTTTATTTAACAGCCGAAAAACCACTCTTATGGGATTTCTCCCTCTGGTCGAAATGACAACTGTAGTTTACAAAAACCGATCTTCCAAAAACTCAAAAGTAGCATTGAAAGAACGTATCAAATCCAATTTCTTGTCCCTACGCCAACCCTTAAGTTCCTTTTCCCTCGCAATGGCCAGCTGAACCCAAGAAAACTCTTCATAATAAACCAAATGCTGTAATTGATATTTGGAAGCAAAGGTTTTAATCCCTTTTTCAATATTTTCTTGATGTTGCCGTAATCTTCTTCCAAGATTATTGGTCACTCCAATATAATAAGTGGAACGGTATTTATTGGTAATGATGTAAACGTAATACGTATGGCTGCCTTCGTTAAATTCAATCATAATACACTTACTCTTATGGGATTCCTCCTGCGTCGGAATGACAAATAAAGCCTGAACATTTCCATTACTTAAATTTTATTTGTCCAGAAGGGAAAATATCAAAATCTTTTTCTTCAAAACTCGCTTTAAAATTACTCAAACTTATCCTGAGCTTTTGGGCAGGACTATCAAAATCCAATGTTGATTCTTTCTTTAAATCCTTATCAGGCCCACCTTGTGCATGATGGCGCAACTGGATGCGCCCATCGCTTTCAAATTGCGCAATTTTATAAAGCCGTTTGCTCAATTCCAAATTTGACAATTGTCTTAACTCTTCTTTATCGTTTTCATAGAAAAGCACCATTTGGTTAACTTTCAAAACATAAACAAGAGGAATTAGGGATTCAGATTTTTTCCCTTCATCTTTCAACATATTGTTATCAATGGGCAATTCCATTTTTTCATTACCGCAATTAAATTTTGCAACCTCCAAAGCTGAAATGGTCTTAAAACTTCTGTCAACTTTACCATTTTCATTTATGGACTCATACACGGCCAAACCAAAAATATTTTCCAAAGTAGCATAATAATTTTCTTTATAGGGCTTTTTGCTTTTCTGTGAAACATGGCTCTGTTTCTTTATAGTTGGCAATTCCTTGAATTTAGTTTTTATCCTTATCCGTTTTATCAACATGCTCTTTTTGCCATCTTCTTCTGGTAGCTCTATGAAACCTTCTTCAGTTCTCACATTTTTTAGTCCATGCTTATTTATTCTTTCTTTTATTCCTTCATCAACAATATTGGACACATCAGTTTCCGCAAATGAGCTGTCCACAGGTTTTCTGATTACATACCAAATTTCCTTTTCTTCCTTTTCGTTTTTGCGCTCAATGGCACCATAAAAAGTATCTTTATGCAAAGAGCTTCTGATACCTTGACCTTTTTCGAAAATAACATTCCCAAATTTGTCATATTGAATTTTGCCGCGTTTGCGAAGTTTACGTTTGGTTTGCTTCAACAAATTATCTTTATGCTTATGCACCACCAAGATTGATTGCTGCACTTCCAGAACATCTTCAGTAAATGATGTCCATGGTTTTGCAACCTTGAATTTTTCAACTCGTCCTATCTCTTCCGCTTGGCGGAAGGCCTTGGCCAAAGAATCCCGGATATCTTTAGTCATGCAGGTCAAAACGATGGCATCTACAGCATGATGATAATGCAAGTTCCTGTCTTTTTTAGGCAACCCCCAAGAATTTCGAATATCGGCAACCATAGTTCCCTTTGAAGGAAAAACACTATCGAATAGTGATTTTAAAAATAGTGTGGCATATTTTGTAATAACCCCTGTATCTACCAACTGACTGTTTTTGAATTTCGGATTGATTTCTTTGTCAGTGAACCTATTGTATTTATCCCTCCAATAATTTAGTTCTAGCATCAAGTAATGCTTTTGTTGGATTGCCCTGTCTTTTTGTTCAACAGTTGAAGCAATTTTGGAAAAATACTTTTGTTGCTCCACCTTTTCTTTCAAATCTTCTATTGTGGTTTTCCAGTGGGCAATATTTATCAATACGGTTTGGACATATCGCTCATCCAATTCCTGTGGAATTCTATTTCCCTTAATTTTTTGGTTGAAATCCCTATCGGTCAACGTTTTGTTCGCCAATGAATTGTCAAAAGACTTGCTTCTTGGGAATGTATGCTCGATATCAAATTTTGGATTGGGGCCAATCATCTCTGAAATGTCAATGGTTTTATCGGTATAGATACATTTTTCGCGCTGCTCCTTCCAAAATCTATATTTCATTACATCCAAATCTGAAACAATATAGTTTGAATAATTCTTTTGAAACTCTTCTAGAAATGCCCTGTATTTATTATTTTCATTTTCCCGTTCGCGTTGCCATCTTTCTATCGCCAAACGTTTGTTCTTGTCGTTAAGTTCTCTTGCCAATTCAATAATGACGGTGGTATCAGGTTCAATTTTGTTCTCTTCAATGAGCGAATTGACCAACTTCCTTAAATTATGAAGGGTGCGCATCGCCATAGGGTTTCTAACGGAATCCGTGAACGGACTTCCCAATAAACCATTATCGCTTTCTGGATAAATATCAATTGCCGATGGATGATATAATTTATCCGCCTGTTCTTTACCAACTTTGAATTCGTCAATTAGGAATTGTTTAATCTCTTCGTCCAATCGTGGTTTTTGCAGGAAATAGCCCCCAATTCTTCTTTTTTGAAGCTGTTTCTGAAATAGGGAAGTAATTTCCAAATCAATTTCGGATTGTTGGATATTATCCAATTTCTCCCATCGCTCCTTTCCATAAAAAGCAATGATTTTTTCAGTCACGTTTTTCCTGTCCGTCTCGTCCAAAACATACTCATTGTGGGAATTGTCATATTCTTTTATAAAACTGTCAACAAGTTCATTTACAATGTCAACCTTTAATATTTTCTCTTTATACCCATCAATAATATCACAAATGGTATCTTGAATAAATTGTTGATTATCCTTCCATTTTTCCTTTCCTACTACTGCTTCAATATTTGCATAAAAAACTGCGTGGGAATAAATGATGTTTTCCTTCAGAAATGGTAAAATTTTGGTAATTGCTTTTTTGCTCAAAGAAGCGAAACCCTGTTTAAGATTGATCTTTTCATAAGTTTCAACCTGCTCTTCAGAAATATCAAAACGATCCCGAATGAATTTTTTAATTTTTTCTGAAGTAATGTCATTCAAAAAATCTCCTGCAAAATATAAGGTGTGCCATAGCTCATCTATAAGCTGGTCAGGATTTTTATCATCGTCATTTTTATAAGTTCCAAGTATTTTCGTTTTGCAATCCTCCCAATCTTCAGCATCAAAAACTGCGATAAACCTACTCATTGTGGGATTTCCGACAATAGGATATTTGTCTTTGTAATTAAAATCGAAATACAAATTTTCCTTTTTCGTCAAATTGTTGACCGTCTTTGATAAATCTGCAAACTTGAAATTGGGTTTGCTTTTTCTGAAGAATAACTTCTTAGCAACCTTAAAATAAATTGGATATTCCGAAAGAAAACGAAACTTCTCGCTATTCCTTTCTTTAACCTTTATGGAGTTCAAGAATTGATACATCCTATATTCTTCATACAAAGGATGGCTAACGGCACAACGTGGTTTGCTGGGTTCCAATGTACATTTGCCAATACTTCCTTTCTGAGATTTTAATGGTCTTTGAAAGAAAATGGCTTCAAAGAATTGGTCTGCCAAGTCATTATGAATGTTTTGACTATTCATCAAAGCATTGAATTCTTCAATATAACTTATCCGTGATGAATTCACTTCATTATCATCAGCCTTATATTTGGTTTTTCTGACCTTTTCTCCTTTCTCTAATTGCTCAAACAAATATTCGCCAAGTGTCTTATTTCCTCTTTTCTCTTTTTCTACTTTATAAACTTCCAAATCCTTTCCGGCATCGGAATCTTTTCGCCCGCTCTTAAAGCCACGTCTTTGACAGATATGATATAAAGCCCTCCCCAATTCGAATTTTGAAACTCTTTCGGCAGGCGCTTTGGCTCGCACTTGGTATGGGTCTATTTTAAGCCATTCTTGAAATTCTAAATTTTCAATTGGATAGGCCATGTCACTACCTTTTTTGTAAACTGTCCACGCGTTCAATTCCTCAATGGATAAAGGGCAGTAACCATTGATTATAAGTAGCTTTAATAAATCAGCTTTGCGTTTTCTTCGTCTGGCATAGAGTTTTCGCGCAGCCCTGTTTTTGGTGCGTTCAGAAGCTAAAGAGAATTCTACTCCTTTCACTTCACCTACACCCTGCGGAAAAATCAATACACCAGAATCCAAAATCTGGTTTTCATTTCCTGCATTATTGTCTCTGATTGCCCACCCAATCGAGTTAGTCCCCAAATCCAATCCTAATATTCTTGCCATAACCTAAAATTTTTATGATGTTCCTAAATTACCTAAAAAGAATTTACCTGCTTTACGGTTTTCCGCATTGCAGGTAAAATAAATTTTTAATACATTTGAAATGTGAAAAATTATCCTAATCTATAATCTTATCACAATAAGGCTATATGCCGTAGATGAAAATCTTTAGTCCCGCCTCGGTGGGACTTTTTTATTGGAGGAAGCAAAGATTTATGCCGATGCAATCCGCTTTGTCATTTCGATGCAGGGGGAAATTGAAGATTCAGTGTATTTAATCCCATTAACCCAAGCCGCATACTTTGTCATTCCGACGCAGGAGGAAATCGAAGATTCAACGTAGTTAATCTCATACCGCCGAACCATCAACTATAAATTACAACAGACGAAAACTTACTCTTATGGGATTTCTCCCGTTGGTCGAAATGACAAGTTCGACTTTCTTTTGTCATTCCGACGCAAAAGGCAATCGAAGATTCAACGTAGTCAAACCCATAAATTTGAATCTGTATTTCAAAAATTAATGAAGTAAAGTGTTGTTTTTTACCTCAGTTCTTCTTATGAGTGTCGTATATATATTGCACATGTATGCAAGTTTATAATTCAAATATATAACAAACTCAAGCCCACTCATTACGGAAAACCATAACAGCCTGCATTTTAACCGGGGAGAATACCAAATAAAGAATATTACTGACTAAAAATCCCTACTATAGTACTTTTACAGAGGAGCCTAATCGTCCTGAATAACCCCCTAGATCAACAGTAACATGCCAAAAGCCAGAACTTGGCACTGCTATTCTATATGGTGAACTTGCTACATGTCCTCCGTAGTATGTGTGCTTTCTTCCCGCTTTATAATTTGAGAAATCTGAGCTATTCATTAACTTAACATTGGCCGCATTTCCTGTTAAAGTTACTTCAACTATTTCGCCCTCTTTTAAATGTCCTAAGTCATAAGATAGAAATTTCATAAATAAAGTGTTTTAATTAATTAAGTTTTTACAGATATCAGGAATGTCAACCTGTTTATTCACCAAATTTAAAACAAACGCAAACCCATCCATTACGGAAAACCAATAGAGTGGGCTTTTAACTGGCCCACCTACGCATAAAGCTTCGGTGGCCAAAGGGGAGAATACCAAATATAATAAATTTTAACTATAGATAGGCTAACTATCTTATTTTTAGAATATCATAGCTTTTTCATTTACTGAAAAAATTAATTTCACTCCCATTACGGAATCCCGTAAAAAAGAATAGAAAAGACAATGTAGGTTTGTTAATACTAACCATTAAAATAAAATGAAATGAAACACTTAACTCTAATTTTAATTGCTGTATTGCTTATAGCAACCTCCTGCTCAAGTTCAAAAAGCATTAGATTCTCGAAGAAACCGGATGATATTGTAAAAACCGAATCCCTAAAAAATTTCCTTGCAATTAATAAAAACCCAAAAGTTGTATTAAGGGTGAATGAAGGCTCTTATACCGTTACCGAGAATGAAAATATTGATTACCTCTATAATGCAATTGAAAACCAACTTTTAGCAAGTGGTTTTGTGGTTAGGGACAGGCAACTGTTTAACCAAATAATAGGGAACAAAGACAATAACATAGATTATGAAGTCCTTAAAAACAAGTCAGATACAGATTTAATTATTGAACTCACGAAGCTCGACCCAAAGATCAAATATTCTACCAATAAATACTACAATAAAAACAATGATGAGAAAATTGAGCAATCATATGTGCACGAACGCTTCGGAGCTTCGGTAGAATTTAAGGTAGTGCTGATCAAGTCAAATGAATTTGCAGGAGTTTATAAATTCAATTACACCCCTTGTACAGAGGGTTGCACTATCAAAAAATCTATGAAGGAATTAAACAAGGAACGGCGGGTAAGAGAAAAAAACGGTCCTCAAGGCTATGAAGGGGTGGAAAAAGATGAATTGGAAATATTCATAAAAGATGCGACTCAGCAATTGGTAGCCGAGATGAGAGGTTAATTTTTTAGGACGTTACGGAAACCCGTAACTCCCCGCCCCCATCTTTCCTTATTATTGCACACATGCAGGCCTTTATTACATTTTCAATGGAATCCCCTGCAAGGAATTGTTTACTTTTAGCGTTCAAAAAACCAAAAACCCCTTTTCCCGAATGTCCGATGAACAAAAACGCTTGCTCGAAACGCAGCTATGGAACATTGCCAATATCCTCCGAGGCAAAATAAACGCCAACCAATTCCAGGATTACGTCCTTGGCTTTATTTTCTATAAATACCTCTCGGAGAAAATGGAGAAGCATGCCGACAAAATCCTGATCCCCGATAACCTGAAATATACCGATATAGACGAAGCCTCCCCCACCGGCGGGGAATATCTGGAACATATAAAGGACGATGCCATCAATTCCCTCGGCTTCTTTCTTAAACCTTCGGACCTGTTCAAAAGCCTTGCCGCCAAGGGCAATTCCAAACAAACCCAAGACGATGATGCCGATGAAAGCACCGAAAACTTCATCCTCGAAGACCTGGACCGCATCCTGAGGAACATAGAGAAAAGCACCATGGGCACCGAGTCCGAAGAAGATTTCGATAACCTCTTCTATGACATCGATCTGAACTCCACCAAGATCGGCCGTTCCGTAGCGGACCGCAACAGGGTTATCGTCAAGATCATCACCGCCCTCAATGCCATTGATTTCGACTTGGACAATACCGAGGGCGATGTGCTGGGCGATGCCTACGAATACCTCATCGGCAAGTTTGCCGAAGGTGCCGGGCAAAAAGCAGGGGAGTTCTATACGCCCCAAGCGGTGTCCTCCATCCTCGCCAAGATAGTGACCACCGGCAAGAGCAGGCTCAAAAGCGTCTATGACCCCACCTGCGGGTCCGGATCCCTGTTGCTGCGGGTGTCCAAGGAAGTGGATGAAGTGGCGCATTTTTATGGGCAGGAACAGAACCGTACCACCTATAACCTGGCGCGGATGAACATGATCCTCCACAATGTGTCCTACCACGACTTTACCATTAAGCACGAAGATACGCTGGAACGCCCCCAGCACTTGGACCTTAAGTTTGAGGCCATCGTTGCCAATCCCCCTTTCTCCGCCCATTGGAGTGCCAACCCGCTATTTATGAACGACGAGCGTTTTGCGCAATACGGCAGGTTGGCCCCCAAGACCAAGGCCGACTTTGCCTTTATCCAGCACATGGTGCACCAGTTGGACGACAACGGCATCATGGCCTGCATTGCGCCCCACGGGGTCTTGTTCCGGGGCGCTGCCGAGGGCCATATCCGCAGATACCTGATCGAGGACCGCAACTATGTGGACGCCATTATCGGCCTGCCCGCCAATTTGTTTTACGGCACCAGCATCCCCACCTGTATCTTGGTGCTCAAGAAATGCCGCGAACAGCCCGAGGGTATCCTCTTTATTGAAGCCAGTAAGGAATTTGAAAAGGTAAAGAACCAAAACGTGCTGCGCGACGAACATATTGAAAAGATAGCCCACACCTACCGCAATCGGGAGGTACTGGACAAGTTTTCCGCCCTGGCCAGCTTGGAAGAAATAAAGGCCAACGACTATAACCTCAACATCCCCCGCTATGTGAACACCTTTGAGGAAGCCGAAAACATCGACATCAATGCCGTGGCGCTGGAACTGCAAGAGCTTGATAAAACCCTTGCCGATACCGATAACGCCCTGGCTGCTTTTTGCAAGGAACTGGGCATTAAAACCCCTTTTTAGTTATGGAAAAGTTGGTGCCAAGGTTACGCTTTCCGGGGTTTGAGGGAGAATGGGAAAGAAAGAAATTAGGAGATATTGCAAAGTTTTCCAAAGGAAAGGGCATTTCAAAAGCTGAAATAGATTCGGAAGGCAAACTGGAATGTGTAAGGTATGGAGAATTATATACTCATTACGGCGAAACGATTTCAGACGTAAAATCAAAGACCAATGTTCCTGCCGAAAACCTAGTGTTAAGCGAAGCTAATGATGTTATAATTCCTGCTTCGGGGGAAACACAACTAGATATTGCCACGGCATCCTGCGTAATGAGATCAGGGATTGCCTTGGGTGGGGATTTAAATATTATCAGGACTGATAATAATGGGGTCTTTCTTTCATACTATTTGAACTATTCAAAGAAACAAGATATTGCAAACTTAGCCCAAGGTATTTCAGTGGTTCATTTATATGCATCTCAGTTGGCTACCTTAATGCTTCGATTACCCCTCGGTGATGAGCAGGATAAGATTGCAGATTTTATATCGACGATTGACACCAAACTCACCCACCTCAAAAAAAAGAAAACCCTTTTAGAGCAATATAAAAAGGGAATGATGCAAAAGATCTTTAATCGGGAGCTTCGGTTTAAGGATTATGATGGGAAGGAGTTTGGGGAGTGGGAGGAAAAAACATTAGGGGATATTGCCACAAAACAATCTTCAAATATTTCAGCAAACAAAATTGAAGAAAATGAGGGAAAATATATTATTTACGGGGCATCTGGTATTCTGAAAAAGGTTGATTTTTATAAAGAGGAAAATGATTATATCAGTATTGTTAAAGATGGTGCTGGCGTTGGCAGGTTATTTTATTGTGAAGGCTACTCATCCGTTTTGGGCACTATGGACATTATTAAACCAAACGAAGGAATTAATACATATTTTGTATATTGTTTGTTAAGTAACATTGATTTTAAACAATATGTCTCAGGCAGTACAATTCCGCATATTTACTTTAAAAACTATTCCAGTGAAATTGTGGGGATTCCATCCTTGTCGGAACAAATCAAAATCGCTAACTTCCTCAGTGCTATTGATAAAAAGATTACTTTGGTGGCGCAGCAAATAGACGGGATGGAGGGTTGGAAGAAGGGGGTTTTGGGGGAGGTGTTGGTGTGAAGACTAAATGGTTCGGATATAATTTTGCGTAACATTAATCAATAAAAAACAACTAAATGACACATTTTGACCCATCAAAGAACAAGATCTTATTTGGTAATACAGACAAATTAGTTGATTGGATAGCTGAGAGTATCGACCACGCTAAAGTTATTGATAAAATAAAATTGATGCTTAAAAATTACCTTGAATTGGATAATGTTAGTTTTCTGTTTGGTTCAGGGTCATCAATTCATTTGGGAGCAGTAGCAATTCGCAATTTTCCTTTGGAAGTTGAAACATATATCAAGGAACAAGACGCAACAATTGCTGGAATAAACGACCACTTTGTTTTTGTGATAAAACAATTACAAGGGGATTTCTTGAAATACGGGAAAGCAAACTTAATTGTAGAAACACAAACATTTGAAAACGAAAGAAAGTGGAAATTTGAAATTGTAGCTGATATTGTTCGTGATTTTGAATCCAGGGAAATCGTTATTGAATTTGAAAAGGTTTTAAACTATTTGATAGCGTTAGATTTTGTTTTCAGCGAAGACAAAAGCAAACAAAGAACTGATAAATATGCAGAATTGATAACCGTAATTAAGGAAGGTTTATTCAACGTTTGCAATCTAGAAAACAGGAAAGTTTCTCAAACCATAATAGATAGAAAAAAAGCCAGTCAATTTGGAAAGGAAAAAGAACAAGGCGCTCTTTTAGAAACCCGAAGCAAGTATATATTTCACGAAAAATTTATAAAGGCATTACTTCAAAGGCCTCTCCATCTAAGAAGGGCGAATATTTTTACTGCGAATTACGATTTAGCATTCGAATATGCTTTTGATAAGCTCGGTGTACACTACATTGATGGTTTCTCTGGTTTTCATAAAAGGTTCTTTAAACCTGAGACTTTTGAATATGACATTTTTTATCCAGGTTCCACAACTTCTGGAAAAGTTCAACGAATTGAAAAAGTTGTACGTTATTTCAAATTACATGGTTCTTTATCTTGGGTAAATTCTGAATCAAGGGATGCAAATAACCTTTACGGAATTGAAGAAAAGCCGTTGGAACTTATCGAATCATTAAAGAAAAAAGGTGAAATAATAATTTATCCTTCAGCAGTTAAAAAGTCATACACGCTTGACTTACCATACTCGGAACTGTTTCGTCAATTTGCTTCAACCATAACCCAGTCGCAGTGTGTACTTGTAACTGTTGGATACTCATTTGGCGACGACCATTTTAATGACATTATTTATCAAGCATTATCAAATCCCACATTCACTCTTATCGTTGTTGATTTTCAAGGCACACGAAACGAATACATAAATAATCTTAAAGAACTTAACGACCCCAGAATTATTATTCTCGAAGGAGAATTTTTTGGAGACTTTTTAACCTTTTCTGATACATTGATGCCAAATTTTAATAGCATAGATAATAACGAAAAGGTGGCAAATACTTTAAATGAGATATTTAGCCCAAAAGCTAGTCAACAAGAACCTGCTAAAGAACCTGAATAATGAGTGAAAGAAACATTGGTAAAGTCATTTCTGTAGACAGCTTCAGGGCATACATCCGATTAGATGATGACTTGAAAAGTCTATATAAAAGTGGTTACGAAGATATCTATGAAGTTGCGAGAATAAATTCGTATGTAATTATTCCAATCGGTGCTGATAGCATTGTGGCAATGGTCACCAGTGTTAGAGCAATTGACGAAACTGAATTGGGGAAAAATAAAGAAGCAATATTCTTGACCAAATCAGCAAGGTATTTAGTCGCAACAATGATTGGTACAATTGAAAATAGCGGAAGGTATATTCAAGGAGTTTACAATTATCCAATTCTCGACAACCCCGTTTGGTATGTGACAAGGCAAGATTTAGATAATATTTTCGACCAAAAAGAGAAATCAACAATAGATTTTGATGAAGATTATTATTTACCTATTGGCACGTCGCCTTCATTTTCTGATTATAAAATCAAAATTAATCCCGACAAATTTTTCGGTAAACATGCTGCAATATTAGGGAATACTGGTTCAGGTAAATCCTGCACCTTCGCTTCGATAATTCAAAGTATGTTTGAATTTGAATATAATGGCAAGAAACTTCAAAATGCCCACATTATAATATTTGACACGAACGGAGAATATAAGCAAGCATTTCAAGGAACTAAAGAAAACCCATATAAGAGATTAAATGAAGTAAATGCTTTTCACATTGACAAAAATGGAATGAAGGTGCCATTTTGGTTTATGAACTTTGCTGATTTTGACTTTTTATTTGAACCAACTTCAGGTACGCAAGCACCAGTATTTAAAAGAGCATTAGGACTTGCGAAAAATCAAACTGTTGCTACGGTTAAACGGTTGATACCTCAAGCATATATTTCCAGATTGGAAACAATAATAAACGAATGTGATGAAAACAATTTTAAAATAAAGAATACAATATTTTCTGAACTAGAACTATTTGTAACTGAAATAACAGCATTAGAAACTGATTTTGACAAGACTCTCATTTTAACAGCACTAAATAATATTTTCGCTCAAAAGGGCACCCTTACAAAACCTGGGCAATATGTCAATGGTAATGTTAGTACACAAGTACTTACGCAAAGTAGCGAAATTTTAAAATCGCAAATATCACTTTACAATGTTTCGATCAGAAATCTTGAAGTAGTAGAAGAAAGGAATATTGATTTACCAATCTATTTTAATTTCAGCGAACTAATTGAAAGATTTTTTGACGAAGCAATTAATGAACAAGAAAACTCGGGAAATAGATTAAGGGAATTTGTTTCAACATTGAGATTAAGACTGCAATCTTATTTAGGTGATGAGAGAATTGCTCAACCTTTATTGCTTAATCAAACAGAAGAAATTACGAATGCTTTAGCTAAATTCATTTCTTTTATTTTGGGTGACTTTTGTAAAGTCTATAAAACTGAAGATACGGACTTATTCACCGAGTTTTTTAAGGATCAATTGGCAAAAGAGGGTATTGAAAAACTAGTAGCTGATAAGCCAAGTCAAGTAACAATTATTGATATGTCTTTATTGCCTTATGAGGTTTTAGAGACAATTACGGGTTTAATTGGAAGATTAATATTGGAGTTTGTTTCACGTTTCCCTGAAAGTGACCGAGGTAAGTTACCAATGGTTATTGCTCTTGAAGAAGCTCAAAATTACATCCCAGAAAAAAATCGAGGTGATAGAGAATCTATTGCGAAAAAAGTTTTTGAACGAATTGCTAGAGAAGGGCGTAAATATGGAATTTCACTACTTGTTTCAAGTCAGCGGCCATCTGAATTATCAAAAACGGTATTATCGCAATGTAATTCGTTTATTATTCACAGACTTCAAAACCCGGAAGACCAAAAATATGTACGACAATTGGTTTCAGCAGCTAATGAAGACATACTTCAACAATTACCAATTTTACCACAACAACATGTAGTAATTATGGGTGACGGTGTAAGGACTCCTGTACAAGCAAAAATGAACACAGCGAATCCAAGACCCAATAGCAATAATCCAAAATTCATAGAGAACTGGACAATGGATTTACCGAATGATTTTCCAAACTATAAAGAAATCGCAGAAGCATGGGAGAAGGGAGAAAAGTATATTTCAAAAAATCTGTAGTTAGAAAAGTTCCAATGCTTAACTAAAATTTTAATAAACTATATTTTCAACAATTTCTGATTTGCTCATTTTATATAAAGACTGATGGGAGAAAATTTGTATCCCTATTATAACAACCGTGATGCCGTATTTAGACAATACCTTGAAAACACCCCATATCAAAAATTCATAGTACTTTTACACAAACCATTATAATGTTCGAGAATAGCCTGCAATTAGGAAATGGGATTTACACGGTACCAGAGATCGCGCAGATTCTTCGTTTGCCCTATCCCAAGGTATATAAATGGATCACCACCTATTGGGATGGGGAATTGGGCACGGCTTATAAACAGCATTACTCGTGGAGTGTGGGCAATACAAAAGCGGTAGGCTTCCACACCTTGATTGAATTTTATGTGATGATGCAGTTTACCGAAGCTGGCGTAAAAATCAGGGAAGTATTGAACGCCCATAAATACTTGTCCAAAAAGTACAATACCCATTTCCCCTTCGCCCTAAAACAGGTAATTGACGATATCACTACCGATGGGAACAAGATATTCCTGAATGTGGAGGGCGATATCCTGACCTTGGACGGCAGTCAACAGTTCAACCTGCACCTCGTAAATATTTTCTTTAAGAAGTTGGAGTTTGACAGTGATATGCTGGCCTCCCGTTTTTGGCCTTTGGGCAAGGAAAAGAAAATTGTTTGCGACCCCCACCGAAAGTTTGGGCAGCCCATAATAGAAGGCACCGGCATACAATCTGAAGCTATTTACAGGATGTACCTCGCCAAGGAGCCCATTCCCTTCATAGCTTCCCTCTATGAAATTACTCCCCAAAAAGTAAAGCACGCCATTGAATTCCACCAAAGTGCGGCTTGATGAAAAAACACTACAAAATCTATATCGATGAGAATCTGCCAAGCTCGCTGGCAAAAGGCTTACATGAATTACAGCAACCGCAAAATATCAGGGACGGCATCGAAATAGAAGTACTTTCCATAAAAGAAGTATTTGGGCAAGGAGATCCGGACGAAGATTGGATCCCCAAGGTGGGCGCAGAAAAAGGTATTGTTATTACTCAAGATTTCAGAATTCAGACTCAAAAGCATCAACGCGAACTGTATATAGATAACGGCGTGGGAATTTTATTTCTTAACCCTCCCTCCGCTTCAGGTTTTGCCTATTGGGATATGGTAAAAAAACTAATATCCGAATGGGAGGATATTAAAAAGATAATCAGGAAGAATAAAACCCCTTTTGCCTTTAGGGCGACCGCAAGAACAAAGTTTCAAAAAATGGAGTAATGCATTTGACAAACACAGCTAATAAATGACCTCCCAATCCGAACAAATCCTCGAACAAAACCTCATCTCCCAATTGGCGGCCAACGGCTATGAAAAAGTGGTGCTGCGCGATGAGGCGGCTTTGTTGGAAAACCTAAAGACGCAGTTGGAGAAGCATAACGGCAAAGTGTTTTCGGATAATGATTTCCAGCAGGTCCTAAACCACCTTACCCGTACCAACAATGTTTTTGAAAAGGCCAAGTTGCTGCGCGACAAGTTCTCCTTCCGCAATGATGCCAATGAGGTGGTTTATGTGGAATTCCTAAATATGGAACACTGGTGTCAAAACCAATATCAGGTTACCAACCAGATCACCATGGACGGCACTTTTAAAAACCGTTATGACGTTACCCTGCTCATCAATGGCTTACCGCTGGTACAGATTGAGCTGAAACGCCGAGGGCTGGAGATGAAGGAGGCCTATAACCAGATTAGCCGTTACAGCAAGCACTCCTTCGGTGCCTCGCTGGGGCTGTTCAATTTTGTACAGTTGTTTGTAATAAGCAATGGGGTAAACACCAAATACTTTTCCAATTTCACGGGCCAAAAGCCGGACTTCAAACAAACCTTCTACTGGACGGACGAAAACAACATCCGAGTCTCCCAACTACAGGATTTTACGAACAGCTTTCTGGAGAAATGCCACCTCAGCAAGATGATCACCAAATACATCGTCCTGCACGAAACCAACAAGGCGCTAATGATCCTTCGCCCCTACCAGTATTTTGCGGTGGAGAAGATCATCGACCGCGTAAAAACGGGCAACAAAAATGGCTACATCTGGCATACCACCGGTTCGGGCAAGACCCTTACCTCCTTTAAGGCCAGCCAGATACTCTCGAAACTACCCAAGGTGGACAAGGTGGTTTTCTGTGTGGACCGCCGCGACCTCGACTACCAGACCTCCAAGGAATTCAATGAATTCTCCCCCGGCAGCGTGGATGGCACCCACAACACCAAGTCGCTGGTAAACCAGTTTGCGGACGACAATACGAAATTGATAGTGACCACCATCCAAAAGCTTTATACGGCCGTTACCAAGGAACACCACCTAAAGGTGATGAACAAGCTAAAGGAGAAAAAAATCGTGTTCATCTTTGATGAATGCCACCGCTCCCAGTTTGGCGATACCCACAAAAAGATAAAGTCCTATTTCTCCAATTACCAAATGTTTGGCTTTACCGGCACGCCCATCTTTGCGGAGAATTCGGTTTCAAAATCGGGGCTGCGCCAAACCACGGCCATGCTCTTCGACGAAAAACTGCACCAGTACGTGATCACTGATGCCATCAAGGACGAAAACGTATTGCGGTTCTCGGTGGAATATGTGGGCAAGTACCGCGAGAAGGAAGGTTCCCGCAATGAACTGGACATTGAAGTGGAAGCCATTGACACCGCCGAACTGATGGAAAGCCCCCAGCGGCTGGAGAAAATAGCCAACTATATCATAGAACAGCACCCTATAAAAACACATCGTGGGGAATTCACGGCCATGTTCTGCATCAACAGTGTGGACACCCTCATCAAATATTACGACATTTTCAGGAGGCTGAAACACGAAGGCAAGCACAAACTCAATATGGCCACCATCTTCAGCTATGGGGCCAATGAAGACGAAAAGGACTTTACGGAAATGGATTACCGTGATTTCGATGAAGTGGCCGAACCTACCCCCGTGTACAAATCCATGCACACCCGCGACAAGCTGGAACTGTACATTCAGGAATACAACCAAGCCTATGGCATGAACTTTACCACTAAGGACAGCGCCTCCTTTTATAATTATTATAAAGATGTTTCGGACAAGGTCAGAAAGAAGCGGGTGGACATATTGTTTGTGGTGAATATGTTCCTGACGGGCTTCGACAGCAAAAGCCTAAATACCTTGTTCGTGGACAAGAACCTGCGCTACCACGGGCTTATACAAGCCTATTCGCGCACCAACCGGATTTTCGGGCAGAAGAAATCGCAGGGCAACATTGTAGTGTTCCGCAACCTAAAAAAAGCTACCGACGATGCCATTGCGCTCTTCTCCAATAAAGACGCGAAGGAAGTTATCATCATGAAGCCTTATGGGAATTATGTAGCCGACTTCAACAAGGCTTATGAAAAGCTGTTGCAGGCAGCCCCCACGGTAGCTTCGGTGGATGCCCTGGAAAGCGAGGAAGACGAACTGGAATTCATCAAGGCCTTCCGGGAAATCATCAGGCTGCGAAACCTCATCTCCACCTATGCAGACTTTAGCTTTGACGACCTCCAAATGGACGCTCAGGAATTTGAGGATTATAAAAGCAAGTACCTCGATTTGTACGACAAGGTAAAAACCGATACCTCCAAGGACAAAGCCTCCATCCTCGATGAAGTGGATTTTGAACTGGAACTCATCCACCGTGATGACATTACCGTTACCTACATCCTAAACCTCTTGGCCAAGCTTAAAAACGCAACCCCTGCCGAAAAAGAAAAACGCCAAAAGGAAATTCTCGATATGGTGGCCGGTGAAGTAAGGCTACGGAGCAAGCGCGAGCTTATAGAGAAGTTCATCACCGAAAACCTCCCCCTCATAGCGGAAGGCGAAGTAGAAGAAGGCTTTGAAGCTTTTATGGACGAAGAAAAGAAAAAAGCATTTGACAAATTTGTGGCAGAGGAAAAGATAAACAGTGAAAAACTGCAGGACTTAATTTCCGATTACCTCTTTTCCCAACGCCCCCCTACCCGTCAGGAAGTCATTGAAACCCTCGAACAACAACCCTCCGTCCTACAACGAAAAAAAATGGGCGAAACGCTCTTACTAAAGTTTAAAGGTTTTATTGATACATTTTTTGGGGAGTAAACATCCCTTCCTAAATCAACAAATCAAATGTCTGGTCGAGCGCAGTCGAGACCTCTTTATTCTATACAATTCAACGAATCAACAAATCCCCCATTCCCACCCTTTAGAGCCGGGGCAAGAGAATTGGAAATTTCGTTCCTGGGCCATTACATCGCATGGTTTAGTAAAGCCCCGGTTGTGGTATAATGTCAGATTGGGTTTTAAAATGGGGAGAATACCAAAAGAGTACATATTGTAACTGCTTCATCTTTTTGTAATACAATTACAAATGGACAAAGCTCACGTGAAAGCCAATAGAATTATATAGTACTGCAGGATATACAAGTAATTTATTTACTTCTTCTTCCGTACTGGCGGTTTCAAGGAAGGTGTATTACCTGGTGTTTCTTTATTATCGCGTTGACGCTTATCTGGCTCTCCAGTAGATTTTGCTATTCTTTTTGGTCCTGTTTTAAGTGGCATAATTTCTAAAATTAAATTTTAATATTCTCAAATTTAAAGATTTAATTTGAGAACAAACTCCTAAAATTCAATAAGTTATAAACCATAAAAGAGAGACAAATCACCCATTACGGAAAACCATAAGAGTGAGTTTTTAAATTGGGGAGAATATCAAATATAACGAATTATCTGTTTAAATTCCAGGAGTGCCTTTAAGACGCAAAATTGGGCGGGCTGCATGTTAATGAATGTGTTAGTACTAGAGGTGAAATAATTGGAACTAAAAATAAAAAAATAGCTCACAGTTCCATTTTTTCAATATGTAAGCCTAGAATAATAATGTCAAAAATTAATGATGAAAAGGGTTGTTTTTTACCTCAGTTCTTTGTTGTATGCAGTATTTAATCCTAATAAACATCTATCAAAACTTTATTCTTATCAAATTCGTAATTATAATTTCCGACTCGAAATGTTTGATCGTCCGTTTTTTCAAATCTTCCCTTATTCATAAATAGAAACTCGTCTTGACCACAATCTTTGGTGTAATGAGCAATTACCAAATTAAAGAAATTTATATTTCCTCTACCATTCTTATGGAGTGATAAATATTCATTTTTCATTGCATTTGGAACATTCATAAATGCTTTGGTTTGGCTATTAACTTCTTCCATTGCTTCAATTTCATTTCTATGATATTGTTTGGCTTCTTCAGTCATATTCTCAATCATCTTCTGGTTAAGGTCTCTCAACCATTTTGTTGATGAATTTTCCCATTCTGATGAAGAAAATGCCTTTAAAATATCGTTTTCAAAATGAAGGTAAAGTCCAAATCTATTTGATTTGTATAAGTTTTTATCTTCATTATTTAAATCGAGAATTGACTTTACAAATTCTAAATCGAAATTTTCCGATTCAATACCTTCTTGTAAAATATCCTCAACATTTAAGTCAGAGTATTCAAAGTCCCAATCAATATTTTTAGATGCTTTTAAAGCATCAGAATATGAAATTTTGGTTTGAGGATTTTTAGACAATACGAATTGAAGTTTTCTTGTTAAAGTAGTAAAACCTAAGCAAGATATTTTATTTGAGTCAGATGTATGAATTGTATATATGATTTGTTGGAAATCCAATAGTTTCGATACAGTCATTAATAGAGCCTTTTTCCAGTTCGTCTATTGGAATTAAATCTTCCTTATCAACTTTGAAGAAACCTGTCTTACTGTTATACTCTTTTTTTGTAAATAAATTTTTAAACATCTGGGTTTTTTTATCTTGCGTACCTTTATCTATATAAGCTGTGGCGCGTCCCGGCACAGACCTTTCCTGATAAAAACTGGCCTTGGAAAATCTGCAGTATTTACCCTATGAGGACAGACCAAGCCATATCTTATATATAGTGTTAGCAAATCGGTTTTCTCAGTTTGATTTTCGTACTAATTCTTTAGATAAATCTTCGCAAAGTAAATTGACCTCTTTTTTACATTCCTCAATTTTATCTTTACTCGTCAAAACTCCTATGGGAAATGAATTCTCTCTAAGTGTTATTAATTCTTGAATCCAATGTAAATATTCTTCTTTTTCTCTTTGAGACAATCCACCTTCTTTCAAGCGATGAGTACGTCTAATTTCTTGTTGTAATTTACTAACGTCCTTTTCAATTCCCTCAACGTATTCTATTTTGATAAAGTTCTCGTCAAAATTGGCGTTTCTATCAAGAATTAAAAATCTATTTAGCTCCCTTACAAATTCATTCGAAAGGTATTTTAGTCTGTCACTATTTGCACAACTATCTATTTTAAATGACTTATCATTATGGTCATATTCCAATACTGTTCGAGTATTCATTCGGTTATTAAAATCAGCTAAATTTTCATTTCCTATATGCAAGGCATTTCTATGTGATTGTTCTATAACATCGCCATCTTTAGTTCTTGTCGAAACAATTATTCCACTATATTTAATATTTTTCATAAAGTTTGTTTTAACTGTTTGCTAACTTATTTATACTTCCAAATTTATTGGGTTTATCTCACCGATCAAGCTGGCTAAGCACAAGTTATTAAAAAATTTTCTAAGTTTTGATTTTCAAATATAAAACAAACGCAAACCCACCCATTACGGAAAACCGTAGAAGGTGCATTTTTAAATGGGTGAGATATTAAATATACATTTGTTTTATCTAAAGCCTATCAAAATAGCAAATCTTCTGACACAAGTAATTTAGGTTAGAAGGGGTTGATGCAAGAACTCATTAATGATGTTTATTTATGGTTCTCCCAGTTTCTACAAGAAACTTCAAGAAATCTCGCCCTAACCAAGTAATTGAACAATTACCATTTTCATCAAAAATTATTAAATCTCTATTTATTAAAAAATTTAAATACTGTTCATATGGATAATTAGCATAGAACTCAGGATAAGACTTAACGGCAATATCATAAAAGTTTTTTAGACTTTCTTTTGATTCTGTATGAGTATTTACACGTTCTAAAAGATATAATTGGCTCCCAAAAATAGTATTATAGGTCCTTTCAAAATTGAGTAATAAATATAATGCTTGGGAATATTTATATAAAATATTAATTTTATCTTCCGACCTATCGAATGTTTGCACCTTTGACTCTTCGTCTACTACGACCGAAGCTCTTTCAAGTGTATACTCACTATAAATACCCAGACCTTTTTCCACTAATTCGTTTTTACCTGAAATTTTTTGACCTTGTTCTGGTAGAACTCTATCAATTTCTTCCTTCTGCCGAGAAGCTTCGGCGGCAATTCCGCCAAATCCTATCTTGTTTATTCTATTTATAAGATTTATAATTGTTTTACGTAGAATAAAAACAATTATAATAGTAACTAATGGCCAAATGAGAATTTTACATAGTTCCATTATCATTGAATAATTTTCCTCTGAAAATAGTTCATTATTAAAGGCTTTTTGCGTATGTTGAAGAGTATCTTGAATCATCTATTTTGTATTTAAGGTCATAATAAGAAACAATTTCATCTTGATAAAATATTTTAAATCAAGTTATTATACAATTGGAATATAAAGTAGCTTTTACATTTTTCAAATATACTATAAAACTATAAGAGGTTATTGTTCAAAAATTTAGACTGACTATTTTTTTATAGCCTATGAGGAGACTGAAGAAAAGCTTAAATCAGGATAGAAAAATATTATTTGAACTTCGGAGCAAAAAGTACCATCATAAAAAAGACAGTAGATGCCTGTCAAGTTGTTCTAAAGATACCTACACGGTAACCATTAAGCGAAGCCAAAAAGCTAGTACGTCCCCTTTGTGGACGGGAAAAATAATCTGAAAAGAATTAAATGAGTGTCATGGATAACTATGAAAAATTCTAACGAGAACAAATTAAATTCTCAATATTTTTGGCAATAATAGCGGAAATCGTTGTTTTCTTTTTGTGGATTTTCGGGTAACCATATACAAGTTTATACAAGATAAAAGAAATATACTGTAAGTTAATACGTTATTAACAGACTTAACGAGCATATATAAGTTAAGTATAATAGATATATAATTAAACAATTAATAAGTAGTTAGATATTGTTAACATCTTTGCATACAATTTTTATATATATTTGAACCGTTATACATAACACATCATTTAACCACAATACCTATCTAATGTTTGAAACAAGAAAAAGAACCGACTTCTTATTTCCTAAAAGAAATTTTTGGACTGGATTTTCTAGTATATTAGATATTTTTGGCGCAGACAAAAAATTTAATACTTCGAAGTCTGGTAGAGAAGCTGATACCAAGGCTATTCAAAATGATTGGGAAATGATAGGTCAAGATTTTAGAGATGTATTATCTAAATTGACATAAATCATGTCTTCTCCTAAAAAGAAAACAACTAAAACTAAAAAATCCCAAAAAGATTATCCAGTCTCAACGTCTAAAAATTATCCAAGAGAAGAATTTAACGACGATGTTATAACCCCTGAAATTGCTGAGGTTATAAAGGAGTTACCCGAGGAACAGAGAAAAACTGTTGTTCGGGCTTTAATCTTTAGAAGGAATCACTCAGGGCCTTTACCCGACGGTGAAACTATTAAGATCTATAGTGAAGTGATCCCAAATGGTGGTGATAGATTAATGACAACTGTTGAAAAACAATTAGAGCACAGAATAGAAATTGAAAAAGAAGGTCTTCAAAAAACATACAAACAGAGCGGGCGAGGTCAAATATTCGGATTTATAATAGCGATAATATTTGGAGTTATCGCTTGGGATTTAGGAAGGCGAGGTGAAGTTGTAATAGCATCTATTCTTGGCGCTGTTGATTTAGTTGCTTTAGTAACGGTATTTATTACAGGACAAGCACGAAAATAGCTAATAAAGGCTTTTCCAGACGTACAAACTTGCATCGACAACTTGGAAGAATTAAGATAGAACGGTAACGTAGTAAGCCCTTTTGATGCTACTTCTAACGGTCAACCGTTGTTAATATGTCATAGATATCTTATCGCCTATCGGGGTTAATGATTTATCTCTTCAAAAAAAATACCTAATTCCAAAGGTGAAAATTCTCTGTACTTCTTAGTGTAAAATTGTATATAGTTACCGATTTTCGGAGTAGTGGTTTTTTACCTTTTTATATACAGCTTTGAATAGCGTAGTCCCAACAGAAACAGATTATGACTAAAAGCTTAATTCTTTATTTCTAAAAGTTTATTATACTTCTCTAGTAATAAGTAATATTTTTCTTTTAGTTTATCAATTTGTTTATGAGCAGCTTTAAGCGTGGTGGGTTTTCCTGTTTCCGTATAGTCAATACTATTAATTTCAGGAATATCTTTCGAAAAGTCAATTTCTAAATTTCTTCCATATTGAATTAGTATATGAAGAGATAGATTTACCTGTTCAATATGCTTGTAATAAGAAGATCTAGAATAACCAGCTTTATGTGCTGCCACTTTAACGGCAATTCCACTATTTTTAATAGCATTTTTTAAAATATCCCCTCTATGTACACTTTTCTTACTCATGGATGTAAATTTCTAAAATGATTTGTGTAAAAAAGTGTACATTTATGTGTAAATATGTCTAATTTTGTTTATATTTGAATTTTGCAATCCAAAAGTCTTTGTTAGATTTTAAATGCAAACTAAATTTGCGATTCTTCTAAGAGCAAAAAAACTAGAAGCTTTCGCTTTGAATCTCGACTTGAAAACTGGTAATTTTTAGACAACGAGATGATAAGCAGATTGGCTCGTAACCCGGGGTGCGGCCTCTCTTATCGTTGTCAGGTATACCAGTACCCCAAGTCGGTAAGTTGAGTTCCGCGCCCTTTTGTATGGGGCTTGGTCGCTATTTCTTCCCTCAACTTTCTTTCAAAGCATCAGTTTCGTTTAAGAAGCGTCGCATTAGCATAAAGCTAACAGCCTACCGCTTTAAGCCTATAGCTTACAGCCTAAAGCCTACAGCTTTAAACAAAAATGACCCACTCCCAGTTTTCGACGACAACGGAGCAGGCCAGTAGTTAAATTAATGTATAACACTTAACTGATGCAAAATTATGAAAAATAATTACAGGCGCAGCCTTGCGCTTACAGGTATTTTTGCCTTTTTCCTAACCTATAACTCCCCAATTTTTTCACAGAACCTGCCACAAAAAAATATTAGTGGCAATATTACCGATGGTGCGGACCCGCTTAGTGGCGTCAACGTACTGGTAAAAAACACCGCTCGCGGTAGCATTAGCGATCTGGAAGGCAGATATTCGGTTACCGCCTCCCCTAACGATACGCTGGTGTTTACTTATGTGGGCTATAAATTGCGGGAAGTTGCCGTTGGCAGTGGCAGTTTACTAAATGTTACTATGCAGGTAGATGCCACTGCCTTGGACCAAGTGGTGATCAATGCGGGCTACTACAAAGTTTCCGATAAGGAAAAGACTGGGAGTATTGCTCGGGTTACCGCTGAGGAAATTGAGAACCAGCCCGTCTCTAATCCACTTGCCGCTATGCAGGGCAGGATGGCAGGGGTGAATATTGTGCAGAACACAGGTGTTCCGGGCGGTGGGTTTTCGGTGCGCATCCGTGGGCGCAATAGCATCCGTGCCGATGGCAGCGAACCCCTCTATATTGTGGATGGGGTGCCGTATCCATCGCAGTCGCTTGGAAACTTTGAGGTCTCTACAGTAATGGGCGATGCCCAAAGTCCCTTAAACGGTATCAATCCGAATGACATTGAGAGTATTGAAGTCCTAAAGGATGCCGACGCAACCGCAATCTACGGTTCGCGTGGTGCTAATGGTGTGGTGCTGATAACCACTAAAAAAGGTAAGGCAGGAAAAACTAGGTTTAATGTAAGCTCCACCACTGGTGTGGGCGTATTATCCCGAAGAATGAACCTTCTAAATACGGAAGAATACCTGGCCATGCGCAGGGAAGCATTTGCCAATGATGGCATTGCCGAATATCCGGCCTATGCGTATGACATTAATGGTACATGGGATCAACAAAGATACACCGATTGGCAAAAAGTTTTGTTGGGTGGCGCGGCAAATTATACCAATGTAAATGCTTCCGTACAAGGAGGAGATGCCTATACCTCTTTTTTACTATCTGGCAATCATCGTAAGGAAACCACCGTCTTTCCAGGCGATTTTGAGTATAACAAAAACTCGGTATTGGCAAATATTAACCATACCAGCAGGGATGGTCGGGTTGAGGTTCGGTTTACGGCAAATTATGTGGTGGATGACAATAACATGCCTACAACTTCTATGGTATATGCTGCCCTCAGCCTCCCACCAAATGCGCCAGCTCTTTATAATGAAACAGGAGGACTAAACTGGGAAAATGGCACCTTTCAAAATCCCTTGGCTGCATTGGAAGGAAAATACCTTTCACAAACTAACACGCTTTTGGGAAGTGGCTCCATAAGTTATAGGCTTTTTAATAATTTCACGCTCAAATCGAATTTTGGCTATAGCAATATTGCGCTCGAAGAGAGCAGCACCTCCCCAAATACAATCTACGACCCAGCGTATGGACTTGATAGCAGTTTTTCGTCCATAAGTGTAAATAATGGAGAACGAAAGTCGTGGATTGTAGAGCCTCAATTGGAATACAAACGCGACTTTGGTAAAGCGGAAATAAGCGCCTTGGTAGGTTCTACATTTCAAAGTGAGACAATCACAAATCTGTATCAATATGCTTATGACTTTACAAGTAATAACCTAATTTATGATATTGGTTCAGCTGCCTACGTTGATATTTTGGCAAGCAGTAAAGAAGAATATCGATACAATGCGGTATATGGTAGGGTCAATCTGAATTGGGCTGAAAAATATTTGCTGAACCTTACCGGAAGAAGGGATGGTTCAAGCAGGTTCGGACCGGGAAAAAGGTTTGCGAATTTTGGTGCGGTGGGTGTAGCGTGGATTTTTTCCGAGGAAAAGGGAATCGCAAAGACCCTGCCCTTTCTTAGTTTCGGAAAATTGCGCGGCAGCTATGGAAGTAGCGGCAATGACCAAATAGGTAATTATGGGTATCTCGATACCTATCAGGGAAACGGCTTTTCCTACCAAGGGATTCCCACCCTTCAACCCACTAGGTTATTCAATCCTTCCTTTGGCTGGGAAACAAATCGCAAACTGGAAGTAGCACTGGAGCTTGGTTTTGTGGAAAACCGATTACTGATTAATGCAGCTTACTATAGAAATCGTTCAACCAATCAATTGGTCGGAATACCGCTACCGGCCACCACGGGTTTCCCTTCCTTACAGGGCAATTTGGACGCCACCGTTCAGAACACGGGTCTGGAATTGGAATTGAATACCATCAATATTCAAAACGATAACGTTCACTGGAATACGACCATAAATTTTAGCCGCCCCCGAAACGAGCTAATTTCCTTTCCGGGATTGGAAACTTCCACCTATGCCAATCAGTTTGTCGTGGGCGAACCTTTGGATATTATACTGCAGTATAATTATTTAGGGGTAGATCGCGAAACAGGCTTGTATACATTTCAGGATTATGATAATAATGGGGAGATAACAAGCCCTGATGACAAAAAGAAGGTAACGCGAATTGGTGTTGATTATTTTGGAGGGTTGGGTAATAACCTGCGCTATAAAAATTTTACGGTTGCAGTGCTGTTTCAGTTCGTAAAGCAAAAAGGATATAACTATTTATATACCTCCGCCTTACCGGGCGATATGGTAAACCAAGCCACCGAAGTCCTAGATCATTGGCAAAATCCGGGCGATAATGCTACCACACAACAATATAGTGCTGGTTTTAATAGCGATGCCTATAGCGCCTATGGCCGTTTATTGGGAAGTACTGCCACCGTTGGCGATGCCTCCTATGTCCGATTAAAGAATATTGCACTCTCCTATCAACTGCCATTGAAGTCAGAGTTTGGTCTCGCGTGCCGGTTATTTGCACAAGGTCAAAATCTACTCACAATAACTGATTTTAAAGGATTGGATCCTGAAACCTGTGCGCAGCAACTCCCATCGCTCAGGCAAATAAGTGCCGGAGTCGAAATTCAATTTTAATTAAAAAATATAAGTTATGACTACACATTTATATAATAGACCGACTAAATATTTATTCCCTATTCTACTCTTCCTATGCTTCAGTTTTATCTCTTGTGAGGATTTTGTGGAAGTTGATACGCCCAATTATCTCTTGAGCGGGGAAAATCTTTTTAATGATAAAAAAACAGTTGAGGCCGCTATGGTGGGCATTTATGCCCAATTGAGAAATTCCTTCTTACTCACCGGCACCTCACAAGGGCTCAGTAATATGATGGCGCTTTACACAGACGAAATGGATTATTATGGAAATAGCACTATAAGGGAAGCAAGCTTCTACCGTAATAATTTATTGGCATCAGACGAAACTGTGGCGGAACTTTGGAGTGCTTCCTACAATCAAATATATACCTCCAATGCAATTATTGAAGGCGTGGCCGGCTCTTCCAATTTTACTCCGGAGGAAACAGCACATTTTACTGGAGAGGCAAAGTTTATCCGCGCACTGCTTCATTTTTATCTTGTGAATCTTTTTGGTGAAGTGCCGTATATAAAAACCACTAATTATTTGGAGAATCAGGTTGCAAAGAGACAACCACTAGCGGAGGTTTACGCAAGTGTAATAACCGATCTGGAAGAAGCGATCAACCATTTGCCTGAGGAAGATAGTAGCGGGGAGCGCGTAAGGCCCAATAAACGTGTGGCAAAAGCATTGTTGGCAAGAGTATATCTCTACATGGAAAATTGGGAAATGGCAGCAATCCTTGCCGAAGATGTAATAAATAACACCGCATGGGAAGCAGACCCACAACGGGTTTTCTTAAAAGAAAGTACGGGAACAATTTGGCAATTTATGCCCGAGTTTGAAGAAAGTAATACGTACGAGGCACAGACATTTATATTCCAGACCGCACCGCCACCAGCAAGGGCATTGTCTGCCCATCTCATTTCGGCATTTGAGGAAGGGGATTTAAGGAGAGAATTATGGATCGGTGAGGTTTCCGATGGTGTGGATTCCTATTATTATTCCGCAAAATATAAATTGCTCCCTGGAGAAACTGGAAATGCAGAGTATTCCAAAGTACTGCGTTTGGCAGAACAATATTTAATAAGGGCAGAAGCCCGTACAAAAATGGGTGACATTGCGGGGGCGCAAGCCGATCTTAATAAAATAAGAAACCGTGCGGGATTGGCAAATACCACTGCCGCTTCTGAGAGTGATTTGCTCAAAGCCATATTACATGAACGAAGAGTAGAATTTTTTGTCGAACATGGAAATAGGTTTTTTGACCTCAAACGCGCCAACCAATTGGATGATGCGTTAGGCTCCATTAAACCCGGATGGAATACCACCGATCGGCTGTTGCCCATCCCCGAAAAGGAGCTTTTGGTTAACCCTAACCTGCAACCCCAAAACCCAGGTTATTAAAGATGGAAATAAACACTTATAAATTAAGTTGGATTAGCAATCATTGGGTGGTTTTTTTCATTTGTTTTTGTGCGGCTTGTCCTCTATGGGGACAAGCTGCCAAAAAAATGGTCCTTACTCCCACCGATTACGGCCTTTGGCATTCGTTGAGGAATATTAATTTATCCGACGAAGGGAAATGGGCTTCGTTTCATCTTAGCTATGATGAAACGGATACCTTAGTACTTCAAAATACAGCAGATCTATCCAAAACTTATATACCAAAAGCACATAAGGAAAAAATTTTGCGCGGGGAGAGGTACTTTGTTTATTTGGATGCAAATGGCCTTACCAAACTAGAATTAAATGGCAATAAACGTCAACATTTTCCATTGGTTGTGGATTACACAATCTCTAGCAACCAAAAATATTGGGCTTTACAAAAAAGAGAAGTAAATACTGATGGTGAAATAAGGCAAACACTCGAAGTGGGTGAATTGGAAGACAAAACCTTAACTTTTATTGAAAATGTTGAGGAATATGGGTTTAACAAGGCAGGAGATGTGCTTGCCTTTGTTCAAAAAAAAAATTCGGGTTACAAATTGGGAGTGATAGTTCTCGGCGAAGGAACGGAACACACCATACAATTAAAGCTAAGTGAATTTCCAATCACAAAACTTGTGTGGGGTGCAGATAACAATCTTGCTTTTCTTGAAACGATAGGTTCCAACAACCACACAGTTAATTGGATTGTGGATGTAATAAATGAACAACAGGTACATTCTTACAACAACATCAATAATAAAATAAATGATAAGGACTTCCGAATTTTAAATACAGTGGGTACCACGCTTCATTTTTCGGGGAATGGCGAAAAATTATTTTTTCATTATCAGCAGGCTGAGGGGATAACACCACCAAACTCCTTAGATACCTTAGTACAGGTCTGGAATGCTCAGGATGAATTGATATACCCATACCGAAACGCTTACGGCAATTATTACAAGAATCCCAAAGTATTGGCGGTCTGGAAATTAAAACCCGACACCGTTCGATCGCTTGGCACAAAGGAAAGTCCCAACGCACTTTGGGGCAACAGCGATAAATACGTTTATACGTACGGCCAGTTCGATGATAGGGCCCCGGGCTCGGACAATGGAAAAACTACCCCCGTGTATGTGTATAATACCGACACAAACGATTCGTCATTCGTATTGAACCGAAAATATAAAATGCCGTTAAAACTATCACCCTCGGGTAGATATCTTAGTTATTTTGATGGCAGGGATTGGTCGATATTCGATGCCTTGACCAAAAAGAATATAAATATTACTTCTGGAATGGACGCTGTATTTGCTAATGAGGATAAGAAATCCTCAGGCATTCTTACATCGTTCGGGAACCCAGGATGGGACAAAAATGAATCGAGGATATTATTATACGATAAATATGATATCTGGGCCATATCGCCCAATGGGCAATTAAAGCAAAGACTTACCCATGGCCAAAAAGAAAACATAACCTATAGAATCATATCCAATGAAAGAGGAAACCCGCTATTAACTGGATATACCACCAAAAGTTTTACCATGTCTAAAGGTTTGTTGCTCCGTGCACATAATAATTTGGACCACAGTACGGGCTATGCACTTGTATTGAAAAATAGGCCACCAACTACAATTATAGAAAGCAAGGGATATTTAAACAATCTCATGGAAGATAAAAATTGGGGAAATTTTATTTATTCCGAGGAAGACTTTCATCGTCCACCTGTCCTAAAAAAATATAGTTTGAAAACTAAGAAAACGTCGATACTCCACCAAAGCAATCCACAACATTTCAATTTCAAATGGGGCAAATCTGAATTGGTAAAGTATCAGTTGGAAGATGGTACCGAATTAAAAGGGGCTCTTTTCTATCCAAGTGATTTTGATAATTCCCGCACTTACCCTATGATAGTGAATATTTACCAGAAATTGAGTGGCACGGTAAATCGGTATCAAAACCCTACATTACTTACAGGGTTTGATCTAAATATTTCGAATTTTACAACCAATGGATATTTTGTTTTCTGTCCTGACATTGCCTATAAAATTAATGATCCGGGACCATCCGCACTTCGGTGTGTAACTGCAGGTGTAGAGGCTGTGCTCGAAAAGGGAATGATAGATAGAAAAAGTATCGGGCTGTTCGGGCACTCTTTAGGAGGCTACGAGACCTCCTACATTGTAAGCCAGACCGATTTATTTGCGACTGCAGTTTCGGGCGCAGGCACCCATGACCTAATCAGTTTTTATTTCTCCATGGCCTGGCTGTGGCAAGTCCCCCAATCCCATAGATTTATTAACGACATCATGTTTTTTGGTAATACATATTTTGAAATTCCAGAAATATATAAAAAGAATTCTCCAATTAACTTTGCAGAAAATATTCAGACCCCGTTACTTACTATTACAGGGGACAAAGACACTAATGTAAATTGGGAGCAATCGGTAGAGATGTTTAATGCCATGCGCTTACTGGGTAGGGAGCATATTATGTTGATATACGAAAATGAGGGACATGAATTTTTTGATCCATCCGTTCAAAAGGACTATAACAACAAACTTTTTGACTGGTATGGCCATTATTTGAAAGGAGACGCCAAGAAGGAGTGGATGATAAAAAAATAAAAAAAGGCTGGAAATCCAGCCTTTTCTTTGCTACTAACCGCATTAAGGAATATATTGAAATGCCGGCAAATCACATCTAGTGTTTCCCGCATTCATCCTTTTGGCGGTAAGCCCACCACTAGTACAAGCTGGACCGTTCGTCAAGGAACAATCTACTTGTACCTTACAAGGTGTGGGGTGATCAATAAATCCAGCTACCCACACTGCATCTTTTGGTTTCTCTACATTACTGGCAAATGCGCCGGCAATGGCAATGGCAAATACCGCTATGGGCAAGAGCCATTTTTTTCTTAAATTTTTCATGTTTTAAAATTTAAATTAATAATTAGTGCCTACTCTTTAATTAGGTTTTCGGCTTCTACCTGCCATTGCGCAATGGATTGTCGTCCTCCGGAAATTCCAGATTACTTTTTTTAATGTCGTATGTATATAAACTTGTTCCAATTAATGCATATATTTTCCTGCCATTTACCCAAAACGAAAGCAATTTTTCTTTGGGATCATGATACAAATAGAAACTAAACTCATACGCCTTATCTTGAATTGAATAAATGTCAATAATTGCGGCATAACCCAAAATTTCATCCGATTCGTATCGTCCTAATCGATTGGAGTGTACAAATAGATAATTGCCATACGTTGCGGACAAACCATTTACCCGTACTGATTTACCGCCTAATCTTATTTCTTGCGTGGATCTTAGTTCCTTAACATCAATTTGGGGTGTTTTAATTGTGTCAATGGTATTTTGAACCTGAATCTCTTTGAGGTCAGGCGCCATTACTAAAAACTCATTTTTATAATAATACACATACAACATTTTTCGAAGTTGTTTATTGAAGAACAGCTGCCCATCCCTATCAAAATATCCATCCAAATCCCCTTCTAAAATATCAGGTTTCAATTGAACCACAGGTACAGTGTCCAATAAAATGGTGCCTAAAATATTATTGCCCGTTTCACTGCTAATTGTTCTGATGGCAAGTGAATTTCTCGAAGTTGGTTCAGCAAAAGTGAAATATGCCAACGGGTAAAAGGTTTTATCGACAACCCAATCATTTATATTTCCTGTATGAATAATGGGCACAGTACCATCAAATAAAAAGAAAATACTATCTATTATTCTTACCCGCGGGTACCTATATTGGATCTCGCTCTTTGGTAGGTTTATTTTAATAAAATTAGTGTCTTTTAGATTTTTCGAAACGCACATAATATGTTTTGGAGCAGTAAGGTTTCCTAGAAATAGATAATCTCCAGCTTCGCCTGCGAAGTAATAGGAATTATATCGTAGCGCTAATGTGTCATTATTCCTAATTGGATTATGTAAATACCTCCGCTGAAAAGCATTGTTCCGATGCATCTTCTTCTCAGAAAAGGCAAATAACAGCGAAACGGTACCAATACCAAAAATGGCAAGGGTGGCTAGTAAAAACAAGGTCTTTTTTGACCTATACCAGCCAGTAAGCAAGACCGCCACCCCCGCCAGAATTATGAAAACAACATTAAAAATAAGGTGCTGCGTCCAACTCAATTTTTCAAGCACCCCTCCGCATGAACAAGGCACAAAATCCGAATAATTAAGGATAATATAGATATAGGCAGTAAACATCACCATTAAGGTAAAGGCTGCGTAAAGGGCCAAGAGTCTAAACCTTTCAAATACCAACAAGAGTGCAATCCCTATCTCTATTCCAGGTACCAGCCAGGCAATAATTCCGGCGTACGCACTAAGTAAGGGCGACTGTGCCAATTGGACGGTAAAGGTTTCAAAGTCGAGTAGCTTGCTGGAGGCAGCATATAAAAATAGCAGCACAAACAAATATGAAACCGCAACTACTGCATTGTGTTTTAGGCTTTCTTTATTTAATACTGCAAAGGCCATAATCTATAAATGTTGTTTTTAACATTCATAAAATTAGATAGTTGCCTAAGGTTTAAAGAAATTTTTTCCTCGTATTTAATACGGAACAAATGGAAATTTTTGAGGGAATCACCATAAAGGGTTTTTACAAAGCACCACTCTCCCGAGCTTTAAGAATGAGCATTCTGTCGTCCTCCCCTTCCACTTGAAAGCGTTCCTTCAGCCGCTTTTTGCGTTTCTCAATGGTGCTTATGGACATGTTCAATATGCTTGGCAAGGCTGCCATACGGGTTCCTTTGGAGAGTTCGTATAATAGCTTTTGCTCAAAGTCATCCAAATCAATTTTGCACGTTAAATGATTCAAAATAGCAACCTGAATGCTAGGGCAAATATATACTGGCCTTTTAAGCGCTTTGATTAGGTGGATAGAAAGTTCGGAAACCAAGTCAAAATCATCTGCAATCACGGCCTGGGGATCTATCAGTTTAAGAAGGTTCCAAAAATTATAAGTGCGGGAGAAGTTAGCACCCAGAATAATGATAGCATCCGGAAAGCGGTGGCGCAGCATCATTCCCACCGTACTTCCATCTTCGTCTTGGCTATGGATGCCAAAGGGATTGCTGATCTGCAGACAGACAACATCAAACAGTTCGCTGGCATCCATTTTCTTAATAAAATCAATAGCCTTATCATAGCCCTCCAGTTCGGTAAATGCAAAGGAATAGTCTAGGGAGGAGCTTTCAATCTTTTCAAAAGCAGTCCGATAGTCTCTTAGATAAAACACCTTATCCGAAACTAACAAAACCCGTAATGTTCTTTCTTTTACCATTGGTAAACTATCTCTCAATCACATAAACATAATTCCTATATATTGTAAACCTATTCAAAAACACCGCGTTTCTTCGAAGGCTTTTCCGTAATTATCAGAGGACTACCCGCTTATGCCTCGTCTGGCATATTCAATCCCACAATTGAAAACTATTTTAAAGTTAGAGAACCCATTTTTAAATTAAAGGCTATTTGACCTTACAATAAGTAAGGTTAAGCCTTACATTTTTCTCAAAAATAATTCCTATAGTGCATTCTATTTTTTTGGCAATATAAATTCAGAAATTCAGAAAGTGTGAGTGTTGAACCCTCAAAATTGAGGGTTCAACACTCATTTTTATTCAATATTACTTCTAATAAAAACGCATTTTCCCCCAAGGTGACCGAGTGAATTCCAAAGAACGCAGCAAAACGGTGACCGAGTGAATTCCAATCATGACGGTGACCGAGTGAATTTGAAATGCGCCAGCAATTTCAAATTAGTATCGAGGCCACCCCAGTTACAATCATCCCGGTGTCCAAGTGAATCCCAAATCACCCCGGTGACCGAGTGAATTTTAGAGCGCGAAGCGAGCTAAAATTAGTATCGAGGCCACCCCAATCCTAAATCATAATCGGTGACCGAGTGAATTCCAAAGAGCGAAGCGAAGTGGAATTTGTATCGAGGCCACCACCAACCTAAACCTCAACCCCCAACACCTCAACCCCCACAGCATTAGCACTTTTAAACAAATAATAAGTACTGTCCACCTCCTGATAAAACTTTATTCCCAAAACCGCCATCGCTGTACCGTCCACCTCAGGCAAGTCAGTAGTCATTTCAAAAGAAGTAGCACCGTAGTTCCTATCCATATACAATGGGGCACTGTTCTTTAATCGGTATGCTAGCGCGTCAAAGTCAAAATGCAACAGCCCAAGCGTAAGCGCCATATGTGTGGCACCAGAGGGAAATTTCACGCTTTTTATATCAAAATTCGTAACGTTAAGAGTCCGCGAA
>JAENXC010000055.1 GCA_016649715.1 Flavobacteriaceae bacterium
CATTGCATCCTGTGCAAATGCTTGCGAAATAAACAAGCTTAGGAATAAAATCAATCCAATTCGTTTCATAAGCTTATTTTTTTTTCAGCAATTTAAAGTTTTTTTCTGAAGTATTGAATGAACCGTTATTTTTGGGTGTACGACAAAATTCCAAATTAATAGAAAAAAGGCTATACATTTGTAAATCAACGAAAAATACAAATAAGTATAACCTTTAACTCCTAAGAGTATGACACCAAAGTTAAATGAAATATTTACGGTTTTAGTAGAATCACTGGAAGATTTAACGAACAACATCGATAAAGAATCTTCGAGCTACCAATTTGAAGCCTCATTTATTGATCTACTCCGGAATTTCAGTCAGTCGGTTTTTCAATCGGTGGTTGGTAATATTCCAAAATCAAAAAATGACCGGATTACCATTCTTACAAGTGTGGGCGATGTTTGTTTTCACAAAAACCATCGCCTTGCAACTACCCCCGGTGGGTTTAAGATCAGTCCATACATGCAGGAACAATTGTGTCGTGCAGGCACAAGATTGACCTTTGAAGAAGCAAGTGAACAAGTAACTGAATTGAAAGGTGTAGCCGTAAATGCGAAACAAATAGAACGGTTATGCCATCACTACGGAGAATTATTAGGGCAGGTTGATTGGGGACAAGCCTACAATGAAGCCACTCAATTGCGTTTGCCATTAAAGGACGAGCTTACCTACGCAATGATGGACGGCAGTATGATCCTGACAAGGCAGAAGGATGAATCGTGGAAAGAGGTGAAACTATGCAGGACGTTTCGATCAGGTGACAGGGTCGAAGATGTCTCCAAAGACCGCAACATTATCGGGCATTCGGACTATGTGGCGCACTTGGGCAACCATTTGGATTTCTTTGATAAGGTAATAGAGTTACTCCCAACACAAAGCCCTCTGGTGTTTATCTGCGATGGGGCAAAATGGATATGGAAATGGATCGAAGAATATTACCCCAACAGCACACTAATACTGGATTTCTATCATTGTAAGCAGCATCTTTATGGCTTTGCAAAAAATTACTATCCCAAAGATGCACATCAATCACGAAAATGGGTAGAGTCTTGCATCGAACTTTTAATGGACAAAAAGGTAAGCGAATTATTTACATCAATATCCGAACTCTCTTGTGGCCAAAAACAACTTGAAAAAGAAAAGCAAAAATTGTTATCCTATTTGCAAAACAATGAAAAACGAATAAACTATGGGCTTTACAAAGAACAAGGGCTACTGTTTGGCTCAGGTGCAATAGAATCGGCAAACCGTGACATCATTCAAAAGCGAATGAAATTATCGGGACAACGATGGACACTGTCAGGTGCGCAGCAAATGCTCAATTTAAGAGTCTGTTATAAGAGCGGACACAATAGAAAGCTGCATGAACTAATAGCACATAATCAAAAAGTTGCATAATTTAAAGAAAATGGGAATTTTGTCGTACACCCTTTCGAAAATGAAATCATGCAGATAAAAAATTTGCTACTTGATGGCATTGAAAAGGGTGAATTTTCAATCGCAAACCCCGAACTTACCGCCAAAACCATCGTTACTATCCTTCAGGGATTTGAGGTTCCGCTGATGCTTAAAAACCTTACAGACGAAGAAATCCAGAAGTCTGTGGATGAAATGCTCAACATTTTATTTTACGGGATAGTCGCTAAATCTACTTTTTCACCTTAAACAATTCTTTCTCGTCCACCTTTTTCACTTTTGAACTATCGTTCAGTAATTTATTGATGGCATTGAACGGTGCAAAAACAACTTCGTCGCCAGCGTTCACACCTTCCAGAATTTCAATATTCTGACTATCCTGGATACCAGTTTTAACCGGTTTCTTGTAAACTTTTCCATCCAGATAAATAAATACTACCTCAA